>NZ_JAFLHE010000001.1:0-1213821 GCF_017307035.1 Halobacillus sp. GSS1 | reverse complement strand
CCCCGGAAAGTCTCGAAACTGAGTCTTACACAATCCTGCCATTTAGCTTAATAACATTTTGGTGATAAGACTATGGGTTGTAGGCTGTAAGTTCCGTAGTATAATAGACTTGGTTGAATAATGTACGAAGGTGGATTTATATGCTTAATTTCAAATGGTCACAGTGGCTGGTCCTATCCTTTTTCGTCCTATCCGCTTGTTATATGATCGTATTATCCATCACACAACCATATCTTGGTATTGATGTGAAGGAAAGGCAAGGAGAATGGGTAGTAACTTCTGTTCATACAGGAAGTTGGGGGGATCGTCATAGTGTTCCGCTCGGAGGAGAAATCAAATCGATCAATAATGCCCCTCCAGAAGAGCATCGTTCCGTTTCTATGTTCAATGAATTAGAGGGAGCTTACTCCTTTTCCATACAGCACAATGGTCAGGAAACGGCCTACACTGATATTGAAAATTCAAGTCCGATTCATTGGTTGTTATATATTGTACTGCCTGCTCTTTTCTTTTTAGTTATCCTTGGTATATCCTATTTGGTTCATAAACGGGTCCCGAAAAGATATTCAGCGGAACAGTTAATTTTGTTCTTCCTAGCAATTGCTACTGGGTACTTAAGTAATAGTGGGGCAGTAAGAGATAATCTCTATGGCTTGTTTTTAAATACTGGCTTGTTTTTGTTTGCACCTGTGATTTTAATTCATTTTTTATATAATTACTTTCAGGAATTGAATATTTATTGGTTCTCTAAAAAAATCGTTTACTTGTTATACATTACTGTTGGGGCTGTTTCGTTACTTGAAGGCTGCTTCCTTATCACTGAATCTTATCCAGCTGTTTTTGAACCAATCCCTGGTTTCTTGCTTTTAGTTTTGTATATTGTATCTTTTTATATCGTATACCGGGGGTTGTTTATTCACAAAGATGCAGCTGTGGGACCTATTTTTAAATATATGGCTGTAGGAATGACGATTGCGTTCTTTCCTTATATTTTTCTTTATCTGATTCCTGCCCTTGCTTTTGGAGTGAAAGTGATTTCACTTGAAGTGGGAGCTATGTTCCTTATTGCTTTACCAATTACTTTCATGTATTTGGTAACAAGGGAAAGATTGATTGATATTGACTTTGTCATGACGCGTGTGCGGTACTATATGATCCTGTCTGTCATCCCCAGTCTGGCTCTTATGTTCACCATTGGATGGCTGGTTGAAGAAGATCTATTCGCCGTCAGTTATATTCAAATGTTTCTGTTGTTCCAATCTTCATTTGTCATATTCTTATCAGTGAAAGAAGTGTTGGATTTCAAACTTCAACGTTATTTGTTTTCCGCTCGCTATGGTTATCAGGAGAGCATGCACCGAATGGCTCAGGACATGAAAGACCAATCCAACGCAGTCGACTTAATGAAGGTCATGCGTGATGAAGTGAAAAATGTACTGAATGTTCGGGATATTTATATTTATTCCAAGCATAACAAACGCAATATGTATTGTGTGTATGACCAAATCCCGAAGGACATCATCGACCATTTTGATGAGCATCTAAACAATTACCATTATGATATCGGATCAGTGATTGAAACGGAGAAAGGGTTTGGGGTCATTGTAGGCTACTCGTTAGAAAAGCTGACCATGATGTGGTGTGAAGGGAAAAAAGACTACACAAATTTAAACCGTGATGAGAAGACCTATTTGCAAACCATCTCCCATAATGCAAACATCGCCATTCAAAATATGAACACGATTGAAGATCTATTAAAAGAACTCCGCAAGTTGAGAAGCGATCAAACACAAAAGTATCCTACCTGGCTTTCAAGGTTGTTGTTCACAATCGCTGAAAATCAAAGAAAACAACTTTCCATTGATTTGCATGACACCGTCTTACAAGAGCAACTGTACCTTTATCGAAAGATGGATGATCTGATTAGACAAAGGAATGATTTAACTCCAAGTCTCCACGCAGAGTTAATGGTTTATAAAGAGTCTCTCCTAGACAGTATTCACTTGATTCGGGAGACGTGTAATGAGCTGCGTCCTGCATTCATTGAGGAGATGGGGCTTGTTCAATCCTTAAAGAATTTAATTCATCAATATCAGCTTCGCTCGAACTTCACGGTTTATTTTACAGATGAACGCTTTGATGCAGAATTGGATCAAGAGCGGATCTTAGCGATCTTCCGAGTTGTTCAGGAACTTTTGACAAATGCCATGAAACACTCTGATGCCAAAATCGTAAAATTATCATTATCCAGCCAGGAGAATCATGTCATGCTTTTATATTCCGATAATGGGAAAGGCATGGACTATTCCGTTCAACGTGATTTGTTTTCGCATATTGGGTTATCAGGAATTGAACAACGGGTCAATGGTTTAAATGGACATCTTGAAATAGAAACCTCACCAGGCGAAGGATTTAAGACGATGATTACGTTTCCGATCGAAATAAAAAGGGAGGTCCAAGTATGATGAATGTGCTAATTGTTGATGATCATCCTGCGGTAGGAGCAGGCACGAAATCGATGCTCGAGCAAGAAGGGGACATGCAAGTGGATGTTACTCATGAAAATGAACAGGTAGAGCCCCTCTTAAGCGAAAAGAATTATGATATCGTTCTATTGGATTTATACATGCCTGGAATAAACGGGATTGAGTTGGCGAAGAAAATACGGAAATCTTATCCTGATCTCAAACTGCTTATTTATACAGGGTTTGATTTGAACACCCATTTTAATATGTTGGTGGAAGCGGACATTAATGGTTTTGTCAGTAAAACCGCGACTAGTGAGCAACTGGTAACCGCGATTCGCTGTGCATGCAGGGATGAAGTCGTCATTCCTTTGCATTTATTTAAACAATTGAGAAGATCAGAGGCGAGTGTCAGCACGCCTTCTGAAACAGAAAAAGGCAATGGCTTTTCATTGAATGAGAAAGAACAGTCCATCTTACAAGAAGTGGCGTCTGGTTTTACAAACAGAGAAATTGCACAAACCCTTCACATGTCGCAGAGAAGTGTGGAGTACACGTTGACCGGTATCTTTAATAAACTGAATGTAAGATCGCGAACCGAGGCGCTCTTCAAAGCGCAAGAACTCGGGCTTGTGTCTAAATCGTGAAAGCGTAGCACAGGGCGACCTCACTGTTCATACGATACAGAGACTAAATAATTCCCCTCATATAAGCTCAGGGACAACAAGGAGGGGTACGCTTGTGAAGGAGGACGGCTATCGGCCAACACAAATTCTTACCAAGCGGGAGCGAGAAGTTTTCGAGCTTCTAGTACAGGATAAGACGACACGTGAGATCGCAAAAGAGCTCTTCATTTCAGAGAAAACTGTGCGGAATCACATCTCGAACGCAATGCAAAAGCTAGGGGTGAAAGGACGTTCCCAGGCAGTGGTAGAACTGCTGCGTATGGGGGAACTGGAATTGTGATCTCCATAGAACGGCAAACCATTGCTTTTGAGATGGAGGGGGTCCTTTCAGGTAAGGTAGCGTTTAACGCAGCCATACCTGAAAGGGTTTTTCTTATAAAGAGAAGTTAGACCTTGAATTTTTCTGCTCAAACCATGAGAATGGAATTTATAAAGTATTTTCGTTAGGAGTGCTGAATGTGACAAAATCACAACAGACGTCCATGATGGCTGATGTAGAAAAAGAGTTGAGATACATAGCCGGAATTATTAAACAAAGAGGACGAGTTATCTTAAATCATTATCCAATTACAGCTCCACAATTCGTTGCTCTCCAGTGGCTTTTAGAAAAGGGAGACATGACGATCGGAGAGCTCTCCAATTATATTCACCTTGCTTGCAGCACGACAACAGACCTTGTAGACCGCATGGAAAAGAATGAGCTTGTAGAGAGAGTACGCGACCCTAAAGATCGTCGTGTTGTTCGTATTCATGTTTTGGAAAAGGGGGAAAAAATCATTCATGAGGTGATTGAGAAACGCCAGAATTACCTCGAAGAAGTTCTGAAGGGCGTGCCGGAAGAGGATGTAGAAACACTCAACCGCTTACTCCACGTTCTCCATGAAAACATGAAAGAGACAGACAAAGAATCAGACAACTAAGATATAAAAGAGGGATGCGAATTGAAACAACCGATAGGAGTCATAGATTCAGGCGTGGGCGGTTTGACGGTGGCAAGAGAATTGATGCGCCAATTACCGAGAGAGACTTTTCTTTATCTAGGCGATACAAAGAGGTGCCCGTATGGTCCTCGCTCAGAGGAGGAAGTTCGTGCATTCACATGGCAGATGGTTAATTTCTTATTAGAGAAAAACATTAAAATGTTAGTAATCGCGTGTAATACAGCCACGGCTTACACGCTTACAGAACTTCAGGAAACTCTGAATATCCCTGTGATCGGTGTCATTGAACCTGGTGCCCGTGCAGCAATTAAGTTCAGTCGTAATAAACGAATTGGTGTCATCGGTACCGAAGGAACAATTGAAAGTAAAGCCTATCCGAATGCACTCGTAGCTATCGATCAAAACATCCGTGTCAATGGTCTTGCTTGCCCGCCTTTTGTACCTATGGTGGAAGACGGGATTCTATCCGGTCCGAGAGCTGAAGGGATCGTTTCCAACACACTACAGCCTCTGAAAGAAATGAATCATATCGACACACTTATCTTAGGATGTACTCACTATCCCTTGATTAAAGATCTCGTGCAAAAAGAGATGGGAAGTCATATCCAAGTCATTAGTTCCGGTGAAGAAACAGCAAGGGAGGCTAGTTTGATCCTTGCTTATCATAAGTTGTTAGAGAAAGACAATGCCTCTCCAGCCCATGAATTTTATACAACGGGAGATATGGAAAAGTTCCGACTAGTTGCAAACAGCTGGTTTGACGAACCTGTACAAATTCTTAAATCTGTTCAAATTGAACATGTTCCGAGCTCTGCTTATTAAAGCAGAGCTTTTTTGTTACAAACCGATAGGAAATCGTGATCAGTAAGTCAGGTGCCATCCAAATGTACTGTTGGGCTGTCGCTGTATTTGAAGTGTGATTAAAAGGTGAAGAATGTTCCGTCGTACTCCTTCTTTTACATAAATATCTCATTTTCATTCATAAAATCTTCTGGTCTAATCCCTCAAGGGGCTCGTATATATGGTAGTACAATCTATCTCAGGAGGGAAAACTATGAAGAATTACGGCTACAAACCCTTCATACTCGCGGTTATATTACTGTTGAGTGCAGGGTTACTTTCAGGCTGCCTTTTTGAAGGAGAGCAATCATTAGAGAAAATGGATACACCAGAAGAGGCGGTTACAACAACGCCAGATCCGAGTAGTGATGAACCTCAACCTGAAGGAGAAGGTGAAAATACAGATGGGGAAGAAGGAGAAGGAACTGAAGAGGAGTCTTCTTCAGCCACAGTCGCTCGTGAGGTATATTTATTGGACGCGAACGGCATGGTTGCCCCACAGACCTTAGAGCTGCCCGCATCAGAAGAGGTGGCTACACAGGCACTGGAGTATATGGTGAAAGACGGGCCTGTAACCAACTTACTGCCAAATGGTTTTGAAGCGGTCCTTCCTGCTGGAACAGAAATTCTCGGAGTGAACGCCAAAGAGGATGGAACGCTTGTGGTAGACGTATCGGAAGACTTCAAAAATTACGCGGCTGAAGATGAAGAGAAAATTTTACAAGCCATGACTTATACTCTGACTCAGTTCGAAAATGTGAAACGAATTAAACTTTGGATCAACGGTCACGAGCAGCAAGTCATGCCTGTCGACGGGACCCCGATCTCTAAAGGGGTCTCCCGTGCTGACGGGATCAACCACAGTGTTGGGAACAACACAGACATTATGAACAGTGAAGCGGTCACGGTTTATTTCCCAGCCCAAAATGGGGAACAGGTTTATCAAGTTCCGGTGACCACTCGTGTAGCTAAAGAAAGTGACGAATATACCGCCATGGTACAGGCGTTATTGGAAGGGCCTGAACTCGGAAGTGCACTGATGAACCCTTTCAATGAAGGAGCAGAATTGGTCAAGTCTAAACTTGAAAATGGTGTCCTTACGGTTTCATTCAATGAAAATATATTGACGAGTGTGGACGAGCAACCCTCTTTATCCGATGCTGCGTTAGCGAGTCTTGTCATGAGCCTTACCGATCAAACGGATATTGAATCAGTGGAAGTTCATGTAGATGGAACCGAACAAGTGTTCAATGAAGCAGGAGAGCCATTGGCTGAGCCTGTGACACGGCAGGATATCAATGGTGCAGAAGCCATGTAGTCACAACGTCTAGTAACCAGGCGCTTCAAAAGTGAAAAGCTTTTGAGGCGCTTTTCCATTTGAGCTTTAACTACCTCACGCATGTAATTTGTGTTAAGATGGGCAAGGATAATGGTGTAGGTAAAAGGAGGTCGTTACTGATGAGGAATGATCATCGGGAAGTCAACGAACTAAGAAAAGTAACAATCGAAACGGATTATGTGAAGCATCCAGAAGGGTCCGTGCTGATTAGTTTTGGAGATACGAAAGTCATTTGTAATGCCAGCGTAGAGGATCGTGTACCTCCTTTTTTACGTGGACAAGGAAAGGGCTGGATTACAGCTGAATATGCGATGCTGCCTAGGGCAACAGAACAAAGGAATATCCGTGAGTCGTCAAAAGGGAAAGTTTCCGGGCGGACGATGGAAATTCAACGTTTAATCGGGCGTTCCCTTCGTGCGGTTGTAGATTTAGATAAAATTGGCGAACGCACGATTTGGGTCGATTGTGATGTCATCCAGGCTGATGGCGGAACACGTACAGCTTCCATTACGGGGGCATTTGTTGCCGTCGTCATTGCACTAGGCAAATTAGTAAATAAAAAAACAATTAAAGAGCTGCCGATTACAGATTTCTTGACTGCTATTTCTGTAGGTGTGCTGCCTGATGGGAATGAAATTCTAGATCTTTGCTACGAAGAAGACAGCAAAGCACAGGTGGATATGAACGTCATCATGACTGGCAAAGGTGAATTTGTTGAGTTGCAGGGAACTGGAGAAGAAGCAACATTCTCTATGCAGCAGCTGAACAAGATGTTGTCTCTTGCTGAGGAAGGCGTTGCAGATCTCATCAAACTCCAGGAAGAAGCCATCGGTGAATGGTCAGACGTCATCCGTACAAAAGCGGAGGCGGCTAAGTAAATGAAGGAAATGATCGTGGCGACCAAAAATCCAGGTAAAGTGGATGAATTTCGAGAAATGTTTTCCAAATACGGTATTTCTGTAAAATCCTTGTTAGATATTGATCGTTCCATAGACATAGAAGAAACAGGTTCAACATTTGAAGAAAATGCGATCATAAAAGCGGAAGCTATGGCCGAACATTTTGAAGTTCCTGTCGTGGCTGACGATTCCGGATTGGAAGTCGATGCATTGAATGGGGAACCGGGTGTTTACTCCGCCCGCTATGCAGGAATAGAAAAAGATGACGCGGAAAATACAAAAAAACTTTTAAAAGAGCTCCATGATGTACCCGAAGAAAAACGGACAGCTCGGTTTGTGTGTGCCGTAGCGGTTGCGAGGCCTGGAGAAGTCACTTTTGTCAGAAGAGGAACGTGTGAAGGTACAATTGCAGTTGAACCACAAGGTACAAATGGTTTCGGTTATGATCCTGTATTTATTCCAGAAGGGTCTTCCCGTACAATGGCAGAGCATTCCTCCGAAGAAAAGAACGCAATCAGTCACCGACATCACGCCATCAAACAAATTGAAGAGTGGTTGAAAACTCAAAGCTAATCGAGGTGAGTCGTATGCCGAAAGTTTTAATTCTAAGTGATACCCACGGTTTAAAAAACGAAGTGATGGAAATCAAAGATCGACACCATGACGTTGATGCCATGATTCATTGTGGAGATTCGGAACTCGCTTATGGTTCTAAAGAGCTGGAAGGTTTTACTTATGCGAAAGGTAATTGTGATTTTGAACCAGAAATGAGAGAAGAACAAACCCTTAAAGTAGGAGATGTAACCTTCTTGGTCACTCACGGACATTTGCATCAAATTAAGTCAACCTTAATGCCCCTCTCGTACCGTGCAGAAGAAGTTGGAGCCCAAGTCGCGTGCTTCGGTCATTCCCATATTGCAGGAGCCGAAAAAGTTGACGACACACTTTTCATCAATCCTGGAAGTGCAAGGCTCCCGAGAGATCGAGAAGAGCCGACGTATGCAATTTTAGAATGGAACGATGTAAGTGACGCCCACTTGCAATTTTATCATGTGAACGGGGAACCAATGCCTGATTTACAAATGACAACAGCAATTGCAGCGAAGAATTAAATTCTTTGCTGCATCCTGTTGACATTTTTCCGTATTCTTAATATAATAGTTCTTGTCCGCTTCACAAGACGGCAACAAAAAATTGTTTTCACAACAAGCTAATTTATAAGACAACTAGAATATAAAGCAGTAAATTCTTAACGATGCGGGTGTAGTTTAATGGTAAAACCTCAGCCTTCCAAGCTGATGACGAGGGTTCGATTCCCTTCACCCGCTCCATTACATATTTCTAACTTAAAACTTAATGAGTATGTCCCAGTAGCTCAGCTGGATAGAGCAACAGCCTTCTAAGCTGTGGGTCGGGAGTTCGAATCTCTCCTGGGACGCTGATAAACGCCTTCTAATGCGTTGGATGATACGGTCGATGAACCGGTCAACCTAACGTATTAGGAGGCTTTTTCTATGACCAAACGAAAGGATTCGTTACATGTCCGTCAAGATTTATCCGATCTAAAGTTCGTCTACCCCGAGGTGGAACGGACAACCACGCAACCCTCACGTAACCACGAGTTAACCATCATACAAGCGTTAAAGTCTGTTCTGCGGCAAATGGAGGCGTCCGGTCTCCGTCAAAGAACGCTAGATGACTACGAACGCCACATTACGCACTTCGCTAAAGTAATCGAGGTATCCAACCTCAGCGAAGTAACCGCCAACCACATTTACGAGTGGCTCTCTTCTATGAACGTAAGCAACCAAACGAAATTAACCAGATTAAAGTGTCTCAAAGCGTTTCTAAGCCGTTGTTTTGACCACGGGTGGATTACGTCCAATTACTGGCGAAATATCCGTATAAAAGTCGATAGCCCTGTCAAAGAGGGCGCAACTGACAGAGAGATAGGTGTACTTCTCTCGCTATTGGATCTCACGAAGTTTGTGCAGCTGAGAGACGCAGTAGCCGTCCTTATTATGTATCAAACGGGAGTGAGAGTCGGAACTCTTGCGCAGCTAAGAGAAAAACACGTCGATTTCGAGTCGCAGACCCTGGAGTTAGACGGTGGGATATTAAAGAATCACCAATCGATTTACCTTCCATTCGACGGTACGTTAAAGAAATTGTTGCCGGTACTGCTCGAGCAAAACAAGTTAATCCGTAAGGAAAGTAAAACGAACAATGATCTCTTATTTATCACGAAGAACGGTCAGAAGGTCGTTACTAGTCCGACAAATAACAATATCACAAAACGACTAGCGCGGTATTCGAAGGATTATGATTTGAACAACATCAGTCCTCACGCACTCCGACGGGGATTTGCGAAGAAGCTGTTGGACAAGGGGGCGAATGTTGCCCTGATCTCGAAGGCACTCGGCCATAGTGACATAGCCGTAACGACACGCTACTTGCATTTAGACAAGCGAGAGGTAGCCGAAAGCCTGCGAAACTATTTATAACCGTATGTAAACAATTTTGTACACAAAAAAAGGCGCAACCGCCGGGAGTATGGACTTGCCACACGTCGACGATATGCACCGTTAGCCTACATAAAGTATATCGAAAAAACGGGAAATTGTCAAATTGGATAAGTGTGTCCATCTAACCAAACGTACGTTCGGTTTTTGCGTCTCACTCGGGGAGGCACATTAGAATGACGATATATTTAGACGACTATAAGACGTTCGATTCGACGCAAGAACTAAACTACCACATTAAGCAACATGAGCTTGCTAACCATGACGTATTAACAGTGAGCAACCGGGAAATACTTCGTTTTATTTCTAGGTACTCCGTAAAGTATTCGGGTGCAGCACACCTAAAAGCGAATACAATTGCGGAAGGTGTACAAAAATCTGTTCGGACGATCCAACGGACTCTAAGCAAACTCGAGGAACTCGGTATCATCGAACGTATTTCTACCATCCGTATAAAATCTGGGGGATCAGGGGCGAATATTATCGTAATTCAGCCGTTTGTGACAGCCCGTTTGTCAGACCGCGAAGTCACCGAGAAAGCACGGGAGGACAAGGGAAAGGTCGGAAAACCGCCAAAAGAAACAATACATAACCGCTCTATATCTAGTAATACATTCGATACTGACTCGAAACCTTTGAATCACCCTGTATCGCTTAAAAACTCAATTCCCAAGAAGCTATATGACGCGCTATCTCCGTTTTTTAACGCAGATGATCTATATAAAACGATTGGAACGCTGTACAGAGCAAAGGCAACTATTGATCGCGACATTAACTCAGAGGATCACGAAGAATATATAAATGCGTTTTATGCCGTGATGAGGCGATATAAGAACGGGAAAGTTCGAGATTTATACGGCTATTTATATTCGGCTTGGCGCAAGGTTAGCAGGCGTATTTTCTTTAAAAGTATGATTGTATTTGATACCTAATCTAATATTGATTATTTTATCTACAACAGTATTTAAAGCTGGAGATTGACTTCATAAAGAATCCTTCTGTTCTCAAAGAAAGTATTATGATAAATTTAAACTATTAATATATTCCAAATTAAAGTGAAGTGAATACTTCCATTAATTTTTCTTTGTGTTTTATTCACAGTCCCTAAGGAGAGGTTCTAATTGAAACTGCAAGTTGAGAAATGGCTAGATGAATACGAACTTCCAAAGAAATCAGAAGAACTTATTCAAGAAGGAATACTATGTTATAAGGTGGGAGCCTATAAAGCCTCACTTCTATTATCCTATCTTTCATTTTTGCATACACTTAAGTCAAGGTTAGAAAAATCCAGTAAGTCTAAACCAGCTGAAGTTAAAGAGAATACGTGGAAAAAATTTATGAAGAAGATAGATAGTGATAAAGAGTGGGATCAAACAGTGTTTAATACGACTCAAGTTAAAGTCGGCGATTCGGATAAGAGTGCGGTATATTTAGTGAACGGGGATTTGCAAAGGGAGGTTGCTTACTGGAGGCAGAAGAGAAACGAATGTGCCCATGCAAAAGATGCTATTATCAGTGCCCCTCATGTTGAATCATTTTGGTTGTTCTTAGAATCCCATCTTTCTAAATTTGTAATAAACGGTGGTAAGAGTGCTATTTTAAATAAATTGAATAGGTTCTTTGATAGTCGATACACACCTCCTCAAACAAACCCTAGTTATATTGTTAATGAGATTCCATATGTAGTAAATGAAAGTGATGTACCGAATTTACTAGGTGATATGTTTGAAATTTTTCGTGAAAAGACAGTTATTGAATTTGAAATTGATCAACCGACAGATAACTTTCCGGTCTTTTGGAAACAAATAGCTTTTTCAGATAAACCAGTTCTGCGAAGCGGGTTCGACAAATTTGTCATATCAGACGAATATATTTTTGAAGTTTTTGCATTTACATTTCCTAGTAATATATATAAATATGCTGATAGTGCTTTAATTAGGCCTTTTTGGAAAAAAGGTTATAGAGGATATAATATGTTAAATACATATTGGGAAGTAGTAGTAAACTTAATTAAATATGTAATACCCGAAGATGAGTTAGGTTCATTTATTGCCAGTTTAGCATTCAGCAATGCTGATATCACTTCTGAACAAGTCACCGAATTGGAGAAAGCAGGCTATTTCAAAGAGTTAAGGAAAAGTTTATTTGAAAGCGAAAAAATGAATAAGCCGTATGGCGGTTTTGATTTTGCTAATAAAAATACAGAAGCTATACTTTTCTATTTGGAAAATCAAAAGTTAGATAAACTAGTGGTTTCAGAAATAAATACTTTAATACAAAGTATGATGTTTGGCAGGTTTAAAAATGCCTTCATTAGGTTTTGGCAAAGTAATGTCGATTTCAGGAAAGAGTTTGAAGACTTTATTAGTGAAATGGAAGTTGATTTAGCTTCTCCATTACTAGAAGAAGAATCAACAGAATAAGATAGTGGTTAAATTGTGTATGTTTTTTAGTAGGTATTGTGAAAAGTATTACTTGTGAGGTAACGAAGCGTGCAAATGTGTAATCGTTTCAGGGTGGATTATTGGCGGTGGGTGAACGGGAAAACCGTTATATAGGAAGGAACTCGGTGATATCAATGTCTAACCGAGTAGGTAAAATAAATGAGAGGGGAACGAGGTTACACATATATGGATATGGCATATGAGACTGCGTTCCCCATGCGTATATGCCGGACACGGCGTTCACCAGGCGTGCACCTCTGAAATATTAAGGGGTAACCCGGTCGAACTCACGTTAAAAAGCCGAGGTTAAGCCTCGGCCTTTCCTTTGCGTTTATTCAGTTCCTTGTAGATCAACGCTTTGCTTATCCCCGTTTCTTTTGTTATCTCCGGTACTGTGAGCGTGCCTTCATCGTATAGTTCGAGCGCCTGGCTGACCTTTTGTGGATCGGCTTTAGGTCGCCCGCCTCTACGTCCTCTCGCACGAGCTGCCTTTAACCCTGCGGTTGTTCTTTCACGTATCATATCACGTTCTAACTCGGCCATAACGCCAATCATGCCAAACATAGCCTTTCCCATCGGTGTTCTGGTATCTAGCTTTTCACGCAGACTTACGAGTTCTACATCATTTTCTTCTAACGTATATGCAATGTCCTGGAGTTGTTTTTGTGATCTAGCGAGTCGATCGAGTTTATAAACGATTAGAGTATCACCAGGACGTAAGGCGTCGAGACACCGACTCAATTCCGTTCTATCCCAATTCCCTCCACTATCCTTTTCGGAGTATGTACGTTCGGCGCCGGCTTCTTTGAGAGCGTCTTCCTGCAATTGCAACGATTGATCCTTCGTGCTAACTCGAGCATAACCTATTTTCATTCGTTAATCCCTCCGTTTTTAACTCTATCTTAATCGTACATAAAACGTATAATGAAGTCAACGATGAATTGTATACGAGTTTATAAACGTGTGTACGGGTTTATAGACGAGGGATTTTATCGTATTTCAACCGTCTATTTATCTTTCGTTATATAGACGGTTATTTTGATAGTGGTAGTGGTTAAGCGCAAAATAGTTAAAATCAGCCCCCGGGGGGATTAGCAATGATAGTGCCCGCCGGGTCTGCGGAAGATTGCGACAAAATTCCAAAAGGTGAGGGGTTAGAATTGTAATGAAATTGTAATAAAGACCGATGAACCCTTGTCATAACAGCGATTTGCTGGGGTGACTCGGAAGAAGTGTCAGGGGGTTGAGTGATAGAGTATAGGTGTGTTGGCACAGGACTATTTATATATCGAGTGGGGCGAGGTAGGTGCGCCGTGCGTCTCTAAGTAATTCAAGGGGTTGATCATAAAATGAATAGAGTAATAACCAAACGAAATACAACCGTATATCGATTTATCAAAACAAGCGTCTAGCTCTTCGGAGTTAGGCGCTTGAGTTGTTTTAGGGGTAACACGGTAAACGAGTCAGCTGAATTTTTCGGGAAATCCGCTGAAAAAAGAATCGCGAACAGTGTATCTGAGGGCAGATAAAATACAAAACAGAAAAGGGGCATTTTTATATGACTAAACAAATGGTTAAAGGCGAAAAAGATTTACCGCACGACAAACAACAATTGATGGATGCGGAGGGGTACGAAGTGTACAACCGTGAGTTAATACGAAAGGTGTTTCCAAGAATCATAGCGGATGTCAGGAAGATTAAGCCGAAGTCTAAGGCGGGTGACATCATACCGTTTTACTTTGCTTTGTTGTCGTACGTTGACGGAAATAGGTATAGAGCTGACGAATCCCTTAACAGACGGTTCGGATATGCGTTCCCGAGCCAGGACCGCATTGCGGAAATGACAGGGATCGACCGTAAAAGGCATAAACAGCTTACGAGAATATTGAAAGCAAACGGGATACTCAGCGAGGTCCGCGATTACTACGAAGGGACTAACCGGTATCTGTGGTATAAGCCTTCGTTTTGTCCGCAAATATCGGAAGACGGCTACATCGTTAATGAAGACGGGGAAAAAGTGGTCCCTGATTATAGCGGAATCATCAAGTGAAAACCCCGTTGTTCCGAAAAGGGAATTTACCGTCGTTCCTATAAAGGAACAATGCAAAATCCCTATTTAGGTACAGTAAAAATAGCAACGGTAAAATAGCAACGTTAAAAATAGCAACAAAACATTAGTGGGCTCGTCCCTCGCACCAGTCACTTACTCGCGTAAGTAACATATTAACGATATCTACGTCTTATACGTTTACAAGTTCATGCTCGAGAAAGAAAACCATCACGATTGATCGTTAGACCGTTAAACCGAGTGTAAACGTTAGAACGTTAATGTGCGTTAGACCGTTAGACCGTTAGGCCGTGTGGTCGAGCAAACCGATACCATGATTCAACGAAAGGAGAAATGCAAGAATGAAAGTAGATCAGTATAGTTTATCGATTACAGACCGATTGAAAATTGAAGACGGGGAAAACCCGCAGGAGGTGATATTTTACGGGCAGCCAGGCGAGGGAGCCGTCGAGTATGCGCGGCAGTTTGTAGGCGACATGGGCAAAACGCCGGAAGCGAGGGAGACGCTCATTAAGCTATTAAACGAAGAATTGCCCGGCATTGAAGACCGCAGGGTCAAACGATGTGACTATTGCCGTTACTTATGGCGTGACGATAGCTTACGTAATAATCGAAAATCATGCTGCGAAGATTGTAGACAGGCGCGGCGGAAGCTACAAAAGCGAAAAGAGCGAGAACGCGAGGAGCTAATCAATCCGAAACCACGTAAGCGAACGAAAAAGGATGACTACGTTTATTGGATCGAGTATCCGTATTGGTCAAACGAGGACTCGATGTTAGCCGAAGCTGAGCGATACGAAAAGCCATACGGAGTGGAAACGCTAGACTACCTGGATACGCAGAATCAGATTTACGGCGAAGGCAACGGGAAACGCAGGACAAGCGAAAACGGCTACGGTTTTTAAACTTGCGACAAATTATCCATAAATGAGAGGGAATAAGATTGATTCTTTTTTTTTAGGGCTATTACTGACATTTTGTATAAGAGGAGGGGGGTCGAAATGGACTCGAAGCTATTCAAGATGCTACGGCAATTGAACCAACTAACGCAGCACCAGGCGGCGGAACGATTGAAGGTGTCGCGGACGCTGTTAGCGATGGTTGAGACGGATAAGTTACCGATAAGTCGGAGCCTGGAACGTAAGGTGAACGAGGAGTTCGGTCTCGAGCAAATCGAGCACGTAAAGAAGACGATGGAACTACTCAACCGGCGGTCATCGCTATGAAGCAGCCGTTAAGGACGCAGAGGGAAACGTTAGAACTTGCGATAGCACAGAAAATCAACGTCTTAGTAGAGAGTTATCGGGTCACATGGGTTGGCGGTGACCCGGAAACCGCCGATGATCGCGAGTTGAAGGAATTAATCGAGCAGGAAATCGTATTCGCAGAGCCTTTTAACGGAGGCTTATTTGTATTCGATGGAAAATAATCATGACGGCGGACTCCCGCCATTTTTAAATTGATCATACCACGGTAAGAAACCAAACGCAAGCCCCCGTTCGCACGGTAAAGGAAATCGGAGGGCAGCAGCAACCGGCACACACATACTTAACGAGGGAGTGATCGAATGAACGAAGAACGCAAGCTGCCGGACTTGATCGAATATCTGAAGGCGTTGGCAGCTTTAAAACAAGCCGGGCATCACACACCGTTAGAAATCACCTCAACGTTACAAGCAATCGAAGAAGAACTACGAAAGTAAACGACTAACCAAACAAAACGAGAGGGAGCGATTGATCGATGGAAAGAGTACTGTATCAGCATATCATTGACCGACTAGACGAGATGGATCGGAAGTTGACGGAAGTGGACGAGCGAACTAAACGTATTGAAACGGAGCAAGCGAAACAAAACGAAAGCCCTGGTGATCGACAGCTACGCAGGATGCTGCCCGGAGGGTTCTCTTAATGGCAAACGATCTCTTCTACTCGAATAAGCGGCAGCTTATCGGAAGCACCGACGAAAGAACACTGATTCGGAATATCAAGCGATCAAATAAAGCGAAGACATGGAAGGACGTAGGGCGATCGTGGGATGCGGGTGTCAAGCAGTCCGACCGCAACGCGACGTATCTGTACTTGATACCTGCAAAAGAAAGACGTAAAGCTGAACGGTTCTTCGGGGTAACGGCTAGAAAGCTCGATTGACAGATATGACAGTCTCAGCGAAAAATACAGGCCTCAGGCGAAATTAGAAAATACGGATGAACAAGTTATCGACTTAACGCAACTAATTCGCACACAGGTCGATATTTTAGGCTCAGGCTGTCATATACGTCATGAAAATCGAGGGGTTGACCCTAAAATCACGCATTTTTCGAAAGGGGCTATTAAAAACGATGAACACGATAAAGAAAGCGAGAAACCTAACGGAGCAACACCGACAGGGCGAGTTAAGTATGGCGGAGTTCTTGCACCGGCTTAACCGAGAGATAACGGTTCGCAAGGACGAGCCCACGGTAACTTACGAACTCTCAGACGGACGTTGGCTCATTCAAACGATGGATGCTCGAGTGATCCCGAAGGTTCTAAACTCGGACGCTTTAATTGATGCTAGAGAGTTCGACGCCAACGGATTCACGAGTAAACTTCGAGCTATCGTTACGGCCCGAGAGCTTACTGAGGTGCTGCGGTGAGTCGGATATACACGGATAGACGGAGCACTATTCAAAGGCTCGAGAGTGACGAAGACCTCGAAAGGTTGGTCGAAGTCTACAAGCCGGACGGACGAATGATAGCAGCATTATACGAGAAATCGGAGAGGCGATAGCATGAGCGACAAACACAAGCTACGAAATGTACGCATAGAAGCGAAACCAGAACGCAAGAAACATGAGCCGGTGGAGCCGTGGGAGAAATCCTCGGACGTCACCGTTTACAACCTCCACGAGCAAACGCCGGAAGCTATCGAAGCTAACGGGCTAACGCATCTGTACCGGAGGGTGACTCGAGAATGACGACTAGAAGATTCAAAGCGGTAGTAGACAGGCAGGCGGAAAGTACAGGCGTAGGCATCGTTGAATACGTTGAAGGCGGCGAAACAATCGCGATTCACTCGCTGTACTACGATAAACGGCTGAGCAATAGAGACACGTACCTCAGCGCATTAAAGCGAGTCGAGCAGCTAACTAAGACGGACGATACGGCGATTCTTCGAACGGCAGTCATGCAGAACAAGCCGCAGTGGCGGAAGGATCACCCAAACATTTACGGCAAAGTCGAGCGTTTTAAACCGCAGGCCTTCGGGGAGCCGTTGGACCTGGCAAGAGACGCTATATTAAGAGGTTCGACTATTCACGAACAACTAAACGAAATGGAGCGATGAAACATGAGAAGAAAGAACGGAGTAAAACAAAACCGGATGCCGGGTAGACAAAAGCAGGAAGCGAAGGTTAGCGACACTATGCCGAAATGGATCGCAAACCTTGCCGCAGACATCGAGCTGCATAACCTAGTACCCGATTCCAAACGGTGGGAGAAGCCGAGAAAGAGCGAGATAAGGTACTCGAAGCGATCGCGAGCATCGACTGAGACGGACAAACGGTTCAAGAAACGTAGAAATCACCGGAAGAGGGCAGGTGGTAAACGATGAATATATTCAGCAGAGACCGAGGACACGTTGAGGATAGCGCCGGTGATTCGAGAGACGGCGTTGTCCACGTTCAGATCCTCGTTAATCGAGTCAACCGTAATGAACGAGAGTTAACCGTTAAGGTGCTCGAAAGGGGCCGTGAGGAATTTGTATTCGAAACAAGCTTTCTAACGAGTCAGTCGGAAATGTACACGTATCACTTAGCGAGAGACATCGTTAAGCAATACGTAGAAGCCGAGGATTTAATAATTGAATCGGAATACACCGATGCCAAGCTGCCAACGGTGAAGACGGTAGACAAACGAATGAGGTAAACGGCTAAAACTAAAAAACAATTACTACTAAAGGAGAGGTTTTTATATGGATATCAAGCAACAATACGAAAATCAGGTGAGTCAGGAAGTCAAAGCGTTTAGAAACGAAGTACAGAAGATGGAAACGAGTGCGAATCCGTACTATCATGATCAAGACGTGTTGAATTACGAAATTGGAGAGAAACGCAAGGAACTCGAAAAGAAGGTTGCCGAGATTAACGATAAGTTTAAGGACGAAATTGACGCTGCAATCGAGAACCAGGAACGGGAGGCAGCACGAAGTACCTTTCGGGTTAGCTCGACAGACCGTGACCTCGCAGATCAGTTCGTTACGGACTTAAAGGCGGAGCTAACGTTTGCTTACAACGAAGCTGACAAACGAAAAGCCTTCCGCAAGTTCGAAAGCAAAATGGATCACTTCGACAACGAGGGCGGCTTGTACGCAGTTAAGCAGAAGTTACCGGAAGTAGCGCAAGCGATCGGAGACGACGACTTCTCTATGAAAGAACTACGAAAGATTAACGGAACATTCAGCGCCCTTCAAACGCTGGAATCGGAGCACCTGGACGATTTGAAGCAGGCGAAGCTGTCCGGGGTAGACTCTACCTTTCGTCGCCTACGTTTAACTCACACAGCTTACAGTGATTATCAGAAAAGTTACAAAAGATAAATCTAACAACAATAGGAGTGGGTGATTATCCCACTCTTATGTGTACATATATATCGGGTCTAAAGATAACTCTTCATATTTAATGAAGGTTACATTTTTTTCTTTTAATTTTTTCCAATCACCACTTATATGATGCTTAGGTAATACCTCATATACAAAAAGCCAATACTGATTAAATTCATCTGGGTAGTTATCGATTTTTCTGGCATGTCTCTTGAATTTGTTAAACTCAGAATTTATGTTATATTTTTTTGCATATAAACTCGCTAGTAACATAGCTATGCAATGGTTACTGTCTCTTATTGATTGGAAGTGGATGTGGTCAATTTCAAAATCGTAATGTAAAGAATAATACAATGCATACGAAACAGCTTCATAATTATTAAATCTAAAACCTTCTTTATAAATTAAATTGGAAAATTCCTTTATTCTGCGGTTTGTTACTTCAAATTTTTCAAATACGTATTCTTGTAATAGCGTTAATATATACGGGTATATAATAGCTAAGTGAAATAAAGTCTTTATGAAATAATCACGCGCATTGGGAGTTAATTCTTTAACTGATAAAAGTTTGATAGCGTAGTTAATAATTGCTGAATTCATATTATTATTAGACATTAGTTGTATTGTTAGATCCATAAAAGCATTAATTTCTTTGTAATTTATTGATTTATCATTATGGAATATCAAATATGTATTTAGTTTTCTAACCCAATGTTCAGTAGAGGCGAGAGGTAGAGGGCTGATCTGAGTTTTTTGGTGGTTTAACATTAATTTATAATTTCTAAGGTTAACTGATAAGTCATTTAAAAACTCTTGCCCTTCCTCATAACTTGAAACATACGCTGTATAGTCATCTATATTTCTAACGTATTTCCAATCTTTTTTACTTAACTCAAAGTCAATAGATGTTAAAATTATCTCAGATAACAAATTTGAGGTAGTTGGTCCTATTAGTAAGCCATGTGTTTCTCCATTTGTGGTGTTTCTTGTATGGAAGTCAAGCTTGTTATACCATTTACTATCATCGCTTTTATTATCTTTTGCAGTTTCTTTACCGACTAATGCCCAAGATAAAGAATGCGTATATATACTGTGGAAGCATGTAGCAATGTCAGCTTTTACTAAGTATCTGTTTCCTATTAATAGTTCAGGTTCTGGAGGCTTATCAATCTTGTGGTTCTTGTAATTCATTTCAAAAATATTCCGATTGTCCTTTAACTTTCTAATATGGATGCGACTTTTTTTATAGTCTTGATTCGATGTGGTATTTCTAAAGTGATTTAATATGTTATTCCAATTTTCCTTTATATTAAAACATAACTTCTGATAAAGAATAGGGTTCGGTATACCTAATGGGCGAGGTATATTAATGTTTCTCATGTTTTCATAATAAATAAAGGGCCGGGCTTCTTGTGTCATATTAAAAGAAGGGGTGTGTTGCTGGCAGTAATCATAAAATGGTTTTGAAGATAAGAACGGCGGCAACTTATCATTAAACAAGCCGTGTGCTAAAAGTCCTTCATAAACTTGATCTGCCGTTAATTCACTCATGTAATTGTAATATGTTTTGGGCATAGTGACTAACTCCTTAATTATATGTCTCACTTATACTAATTCTATAATTGTCGAAATTATCCTTTTATGTAAATGAAATCGAAAATCTAAATAAAATGGGTTCAGCTGATTCTCCAAAATTCACTTCATAATAGGGAGGGGGAAATTCAGTATGGGGTTCTTCGATTCATTCATTAAGGTGGTCAAAGAAGCGAGTCAACCGAAACTAGACGTTAAGAAGCAATCATCCTCGAAACCACCGAAAAAGCCATCTATAAAAACTAGTGCCGAGGTAACAAGGGAGATCTTCAACGATAAGCACTTCGAAATTGACCCGATTCTCATGAAAAAACTTTCTGACGGATTATTACCGGGTGAAGTCTTGTTAATCGATTGGATTTCCGGGAAAAACGAAAACGCTACGTTCCCTGGATATTACGAAGGGACATACGGTATTAATCCGAAGAAGTCGTTGAAAAAGCTGGTTAAGGACGGCTACCTTACGGAAGCTTCACCGGTTGAGTCGCTAGGATCGCTTAAAGTTCCAGAGTTAAAAGAGGCGTTGAAAGCCAAGCGACTGAAAGTTAGCGGTAAAAAGGTCGATCTGATTGCGCGAATAGCGGAAAACTTTTCGGACTCTGACATCAAATCGTTGGTTGGCGATAACTTAACGATGAAAATAACGGAAAAGGGCCGTAAGACGCTCGAAGAATACTACTATATCGTTCCGGCTCACCACAATGATTCGAAAGATGGCGTTTATAACGTACCGAACGCTATCCGTCACGTTAAGAAGCTCGATTATAATCCTGGTAACGGGGATATTTCGTGGGCTTTGTTTCAGCAAGCGTACATGGATTACGCAGAAAAACGGAAATACGGCTTAATGCGAAACGTTATTCTGAACAAAGCGATGCAATTGGAACGGGAGAAGAAGAACGAAACCGCGTTATTTCATTATATAAGGGTATTCATTTTCGATACTAGCGGCTTACAAAACAGTAGGTACTTAGAGCATCCGAAATATGCGATGATCCCTCAACCTATGGGGCGTTTCGTGAAGCAGTTATCGGAGAAACTTGAAATGGACGAATCTGGCCTTCGTGAACATTTCGATTATACGTGGAGTCGAGTTAGACAAGAGTTAGAGTTTCACTATCTAACCGAAGACGAATGTTACAGTTGCCTCATGCTCTCGATAGCTGACGATAAAGAAGAGGTAAAGGATTTACTGATGAGCGCATACAAACGTTTAACGAATGATCTGAGCGAAGCAGAGTTCCGAAACAAATACGGGTTAAGTTTTCCTATCGACCTAGACGACGAAAAATACGGACGATGATACACGGGGCTATTTAGCCTCGATTTTTTTTCGAAGAAAAGAGGAATTAACGGAAGGTTGTCGAATTTTATTATGCAATGTTAAAAGTAAATTCAAGGATGAATTTGTAACATATGTGATGTAAACTTGTTTTGTATAATGTATAGCAATTTGGAATTGATGGGAGAGAACACATAAATGAATAGCGAACAAAAGATAAAAATGTTAGAGGAAGAAGTAAAAGGTCTAAAGGAAACCTTAAATCATATGCAGTTTAGGCAAAGGTTACTCTTCGATCAGACCCCTGTAAATAGACTGTTGTTTGAATATGAAATAACTCAAACGCAGTATAACAAAATTATGGATTTAATGGATTTTTACAGAAGTAAAATAGGTAGGAATGAGAAAGTACATCATAGCTCTTTTGAACAATCAATTTATCAAATAGTACCGAAATTGAACGGAAACTACCATTTTGTTGAGTTTTTAACAAATGCTTTCAAAGAGGAAAGTAGATGGGAAGAGGTATTTGATAAACTTTATGGTGATATGCCGAAGTATAGGAACAACTTTTAAAAGGGGAAGCAAACAGTGAATACTTTAGAAATTATAGGGTTATTGGGTAGTGTGGCGAGTATAGGTTCTGCAATATTTGCCGCATATAAGGCAAGAAAAGCAAAAGAGTATAGTGATATATACCACACGACTGACACTAAAGAAAAACTTCAAAATGTATTTACGAAATTAGAGCATTTGCAGGAAATTATGTATAAGTTAAATTCGTCTGAAACACGTGGAATAATCAAAGATAAAGAACTGAAAGAATATAAAGATATTCGAGACAAGCTGAACTCGATTATCAACTTAGTCCCTTCCAATTACAATATAATCATAACTCATCTGAATAACATGGTAGCTAAAGTAGACTCCTGTATTCAGTCTGAAAGTGTTATGAACTCTACTGATCTTTTTTCTTTTAAAGGTAATATTCCGGTAATACTCGGTGAGGTGAAAAAAGAGTTAGAATCCTTAAGGAGTAATTTAACACGATTACAACAGTAGCCTCGCTATTTAACGCTCAATTCTTTTGGCAACGTAACCCTTACGTTTTCACTTGCCTGGATGAACGGTTCAATGGTAAAATTGTGTAAACCGGTTGAGTTCGCTAGATGAACGTATCAACCAACGGACAGGCTAACGGGTACTACATGCCCGGTTTTGAGCGTTCGGGAGTTCGAATCTCTCCTGGGACGCTAAATGAAAAACTGTTTCTTTTGCTTATAGCAAAAGAAACAGTTTTTTTGTGCTTAACAAGCTCAATCATTCAAGAGATAGGGTACATCCCATTCCACATTCAAAGCATTAAAATGGACATAGCGATTATAAATGGTTTTTGGCACAAGCGTCTGAATTTATTTAGCATAGCATCAAGTTCCTGAGATTTAGTAAGAGCGTGGTTGTAATTTTGGTCGATCAGAAAGGCTTGGTACATTTCCCTTCTTTTATCTTCAATTTCATTTTTTAATTTTTCGCAATCCATAATAAATCCCCTTTTTTACATTACTTTACCTTATGTAATTGACGTAGAGTGAAAATTTGAAACCATTTTGAAAAAATTTCATAATTATCAATTATTTTCTTGCTTTGGAAGGATTAGATGGAAATTAGGCGATCAGAAATTTTTCTTGCACTTACTTATACAAATGCTTTAGTTATACCTTTGAAGTGAACATAGTAGGAAAGCATTCATTCAATCTTAGAAACTAATGTGTATCTACTGAATCTATGAACAAGTTTTTCAAGAAAGTAATAACCATCATGGTGCTGTTGGGTGTGAGGAAATAAAAAATAGAAGGTGGCGGTAAGAGTTTGTGGGGATAACTATACTAATAACGCTACTTCAGGAAGCAGGCTCAAAAAAGATATTATTTTCCATTGGCAAAAAAGCAGTAAGGGTTGACCTGGAAAATATTTACTTTGTAAATCCGTGAGTGGTGGTCTTTTAAGCAACGAAAGAAGCGTCCTATCATTAGGCGCTTCTTTTTTGTAAAGGAGTTTACAAAAAGCGTCTCCTAACTTCTGGTGAAGGGAGTTGACAGGCTTCCTCTCTACCGAACCATTTGTAACGATTCTTAGACAAGAATTTGTACGCTCCATCCCTTATCCGTTTAGGAACAATAATCATGGCAAAACCAATCTTCCAAACACCCTTCAAATGCTTACATACTCTTAACGCAGCTGAAGAACGAAGGTAAGACTTTGAGCCATCAATAAGAACAATACTATCCACTTCCTTAGGAATATCATGTTGTCTCATCAATGATTGTCCAGCATGGCTTTGTTGAGAAGCAAATTTAAAATGTGCTTCGGGATCTCTTTTTATAATGAATTGCACACTTTGATTGCAAAAATGGCATTCCCCGTCAAAAAGGATAATTCGTTCCATATTCCATCACCTCTACGATCATTTTACCATGTTTTACATCAGTGGTTCTTAAAAAGGTTTGCATAAGGTGGGGCACATATCACGTATTCTTCATACGCTATGGTGTAGAGGAGTGATTCGTTTGATAGCCTTCACTTATATGCTGATTGGTATGTTTTTTTGCTTACAGCAACAAGAACCAGTAAACCAGAGTAGAGAAGAGAAGTCCATATACATGTTCGTGTTATTAGGGTGGGTCATTCTTTGGCCTCTATTCTTAATCCGTGTATTACTTAAAGGTAAATAAAGGGTACAGAAGATGGTTTTAACTCACATACATGCTCCTTCTCCCGGAAACAATAGTAATGGCTATAAAAGCCAAGCGATTTGAGGAGTGATCAGGATGGAGAAGAAGAATGTTCAGTGGTTGCCGATTGTCGCTTCTATCGGAATCGGTGCTGCCACCTACAGCATGATGACTGGTCAGGCAGGGCAGTTGCAGAACGCTATCCCGAGCATTGCTAAAATGTCAGGGCAACGTCAGAGCAACCCAACCTCTAATCAATAAAAGAAAGGGTGTGCTACTTAGCACACCCTTTCTCATTTCCTCTATAGAAACGTTCTCGTTAAGGAGAGCGTTCGATGTCGATTCATGTCAGTTGGAGATTTCCTTTAGGCAATTCCATAGATCGCTTATCAATTTCTTTCGTCAATAAGTGGACGAATTCATCATCTAATTGAAGTTTCACGGATTCTATGTACGTTTCCAGCAATGTTTGATCATCTAGCAATGACAAAACGATACATCCCCTTAAATTTTATGATTCGGTGAAATTTTATTCACATTCACTTATTTTAGCAAAAAAATCGGAATCTTCATGAGTATAAAGTCCTGTTTTCTGCTAATATCAAACATTTTCAGATAATTTAATAAAATGATGTTTTTTCATAGTGAAATCGTTTGTCCTTCTTTGTATTTACTTAACGAATAGTGACGGATCGGAAACGGATTTGAGATGGAGATGTGTATTCTTTGTGTTTCTTATGAATATACTTTAGTATATCCTAATAAGCTAAATGAATAGAGGTTTAAAAACATAGGATAAGGATAGAATGTGGAAGTATAAACTCTTAGGGAAGGGTGTCTTATGGAAAATAAAAACGGGAACTTAGTGATGTTCCCAAAATGGAAAACCGCTCTGGAACGTAGAGGGCTGGACGCGTTAAAGGAAAAAAGATATAAAGATGCTTCAGAAGCCTTGGAGCCCCTTGTGGAGTATGGTGTTGCAAATGGGGATGTGATCACAGGACTTCTGATGAGTTGGATTGAACTTGGGTTGTATGATGAAGCGGAAGAATTGTGCCAAAAGCAAATGAAGGAAGACTATGAACAGTATTACCATTATTTACATATCTATATCACCATCTTATTTCAAAGAAACCAGTATGAAGAAATCATCAATCTTTTGGAAGAAGTGTTCGAATCAGAAGATATACCACATCAGAGTCGTACGCAACTTTGGCAGATGTTCGAAGTGAGCAGGAAACTTCTTGAAGATCGTCATAAAGAGGAAGGTACCAAGTATTTTGATGAATTTAAATATGCCCTGGATTCTGATGATATACATAAGCAATGGCAAGCGGTTGACCAATTAAAAAAACAGTCTCCTGACCTTTTTTCGGATGAGTTTCAACGGGTTTTAATGAATGAGAAAGTTCACCCGATTATTAAATCATCCATTTTAGAATGGTTCCGGGATGCCGGTTGGACGGAGGAATTGACCATTAAGAAATTTGGGCAGACATCAACCGTCGTACCTTCGGAATTAACACAGCTTCATTCCGATTACATCATTAAACAGATACAAATGAGACTCGGTCAAATTGAACAAAACAACCCGACCATGTATGAAATGATCAATCGTCTTTTATATCATTATTGCTATGTGCGTTATCCAATATTTCCTAATGAAAGGGAAGTCCCTATTCTAGTCGAAGCCCTTAAACAATTAGGACATGATTATCTACAGCTTCCATTGCCTGTGAATGAGGAATTGGAAAACGTGGAGAAATACAAATCAGAAATCGAACTATGTGAACAGCATTACGTGTTGATCGTAGGTGAATAAATGAACAGCTCACGGCTTGAAAGGCTGTAGGATTATGTTATAATGTAGTGGTTGCAAACGAGATTCGTATGTAAAAAGAGTCATAGAATCGTCAGATCATCGTCTTCGGACGAAAATGAATGAATAGATGTTGGAGGGAATTTTTTATGTCAGCAAAATGGGAAAAGCAAGAAGGCAATCAGGGGACTTTGACAGTAGAAGTACCTGCAAGTGAGTTCGACAAAGCACTTGACCAAGCCTTCAAAAAAGTAGTTCAACAGGTTCAAGTACCTGGATTCCGTAAAGGTAAAGTACCTCGTAAACTTTTCGAACAGCGTTTCGGAGTGGAGTCGCTTTATCAGGATGCCCTTGATATTGTTCTTCCACAAGCTTACACAGAAGCTGTTGAAGAAACTGGAATTGAGCCAGTCGATCGTCCTGAAGTAGACGTTAAACAAATTGAAAAAGGCCAGGATCTTGTATTCACTGCTGAGGTTACAGTGAAGCCTGAAGTGAAACTGGGCGATTACAAAGGACTTGTCGTAGAAGAGCAGGATACTGAAGTATCAGATGAAGATGTTGAAAACGAACTGAAGCAGATGCAGGAGCGTCAAGCAGAGCTAGTCGTTAAAGAAGATGCTGCGGTTGAAAATGGCGACACAGTCGTTATGGATTTCGAAGGTTTCGTTGATGGCGAAGCGTTTGAAGGTGGACAGGCAGACAACTACTCTCTAGAAGTTGGATCCGGTTCCTTTATCCCAGGATTCGAAGAACAGCTGGTTGGTAAGAAAGCAGGAGAAGAAACAGACGTTGAAGTAACTTTCCCTGAAGAATACCACGCAGAAGATCTAGCTGGTAAATCTGCGACATTCAAAGTTAAACTTCATGAAGTAAAAGGAAAAGAACTTCCTGAGCTTGATGATGAGTTTGCGAAAGATGTCGACGAAGAGGTCGAGTCTCTTGATGAACTGAAGAAGAAAACTCGTGAGCGTCTTGAAGAGCAGAAGAAAACAGACGCTGAAAACAGCAAGCGTGACACGCTTGTAACACAAGCTTCTGAAAATGCTGAAGTTGAAATTCCGGATGCTATGGTGGATACAGAGCTTGACCGCATGGTACAGGAATTCGAACAGCGTCTGCAAATGCAAGGCATGACAAAAGACATGTACTTCCAATTCACTGGTCAAGACGAAGATGCCCTTCGTGAGCAGATGAAAGAAGATGCAGCGAAGCGCGTGAAAACGAACCTAACTCTTGAAGCGATCGCAGAAGCGGAAAATGTCGAAGCTTCTGAAGAAGATGTGAACGCTGAACTTGAGAACATGGCTTCCATGTACCAAACAGATGTTGCTCAATTGACGCAAATGCTTGGCGGTAATACGGACATGATTAAAGAAGATCTTAAAGTCCGCAAAGCTATTGACGTTCTAGTTGCAAATTCTAAAGCTGAATAATAAACTAAGAAGACAAGGTGCATGATCGCACCTTGTCTTCTCATATATTTCTATATTAAAGAGTATAGAGGTAGAGAATAATGGGGAAGATAGTTGATACTTCTCCAGCTGTTTACATACAATAGTACTGGTGCTCCATCGTTTGACTTATCTGCAGTTGAATTACATAATGAGGATGGTGCAGAAAAAGTTGCGCACACCTCTGAAAAGGTATTGCTTTTTTGTTTGAAGTTAATCTGATATGATGAGCAAAAGAAGTGAAGTGGGAACGTAAGCGTCGTATCATGAAACTTCAGTCGCAACGATTGCGTCATTATAATAAGGGGTGAAACGAATGTTTAAATTTAACGATGAAAAAGGACAGTTGAAATGTTCTTTCTGCGGTAAAAGTCAGGAACAAGTCCGTAAGCTCGTAGCAGGACCTGGCGTATATATATGTGATGAATGTATTGAACTTTGTACAGAAATCGTTGAAGAAGAGCTGGGTAATGAAGAAGAAGTAGAATTCAAAGAGGTACCGAAGCCTCAAGAAATTCGTGAAATTCTAAGCGATTACGTAATTGGCCAGGATCAAGCCAAAAAGAACCTGTCCGTAGCCGTTTATAACCATTATAAGCGTATCAATGCAGGTGTGAAAAATGATGATGTAGAACTTGCGAAAAGTAACATCCTCATGCTTGGGCCTACAGGTAGCGGTAAAACTTTACTCGCTCAAACGTTGGCGCGTATTCTTAACGTACCATTTGCCATTGCTGATGCTACTTCCTTAACAGAAGCTGGTTACGTTGGTGAAGATGTTGAGAACATTCTGTTGAAGTTGATTCAAGCAGCAGATTATGATGTTGAGAAAGCGGAAAAAGGAATCATTTATATCGATGAGATCGATAAAGTGGCCCGTAAATCAGAGAACCCTTCCATCACGAGAGATGTCTCTGGTGAAGGTGTACAGCAAGCGCTACTGAAAATACTTGAGGGAACTCAGGCGAGTGTACCGCCACAAGGTGGACGTAAACATCCTCATCAAGAGTTCATCCAGATCGATACAACCAATGTATTGTTTATCGTTGGAGGAGCTTTTGACGGTATTGATCAGATCATCAAACGTCGTCTGGGCCGTAAGGTGATTGGCTTTGGTTCTGAACAAGCAGCTGATGAAGCGGAGAAGAAAGAATTGCTCACAAAAGTGCTTCCAGAGGATTTGTTAAGTTATGGTCTAATTCCGGAATTCATCGGTCGTCTTCCGGTCATCGGCAGCCTGGAGCAGCTTGATGAAGATGCGCTTGTTGAAATTCTTACAAAACCGAAAAATGCGCTTGTGAAGCAGTATCAGAAACTCTTCCAAATCGACCATGTGGAGTTGGAAATGGAAGAAGATGCGCTTCGTGAAATCGCACGTCTAGCTATTGAACGTAAGACAGGTGCTCGTGGATTGCGCTCGATCATTGAAGGAATCATGCTGGACGTCATGTATGAACTTCCTTCCCGTGATGACATTGAGAAATGCATCATTACCAAAGAGACAGTCACTGCTAAAAATGGACGTCCTAAGCTGGTCTTGACAGATGGCACTGTTGAAGATGAGAATAAGCAATCTCCTAAAGAGAGTGCGTAAACCTTAAGGAATAAAATCCAAGAAGCCGTGCTACGAAAATGATGTAGCACGGCTTCTGTATTATTAAATTGACAAAGAGCTACATAAGCATGAAAGGCTGGTTTCTGTTCATAATAAAGTATTAGAGGAGTGAGCCCCTTGACAGTAGTTGGTTAGGGGATTTCGGTGTTGGAATCATTTGGGGCCGTTTCGTTTACTTTCCAAGTACATTTCTATATGATAAAAATACGTAGCTGCAATAATCGGAGGTGCAAGATATGTCGGACAAACAGAGAAAAAAGATACCTCTACTTCCTCTCAGAGGGCTGCTTGTGTACCCTTCAATGGTCCTTCACCTAGATGTGGGGCGTGAAAAGTCGGTACAAGCGTTGGAACAGTCCATGATGGATGATAATGAAATTTTACTTGTGTCACAAAAAGAAGTGAATATTGATGAACCCTCAAAAGATGACCTCTATGAAATTGGAACGATTGCCCGGGTAAAACAGATGGTTAAATTACCTAATGGCACCAATCGAGTCCTTGTAGAAGGTTTATATAGAGCCCATGTCGATCAATTGGTTGATGATGAGGACTTTTATTATGCGAATATCACTAAAATTGAGGATGAGCATGTAGGAGAAAATGAAGAAGAAGCCCTCATGCGAATGTTGATGGATCAATTTGAGAAATTCGTAAAAGTTTCTAAAAAAGTAAGTCAGGAAACCTTTAATACCGTATCCGATATTGATGAGCCGAGTCACATGGCCGACATGATCGCTTCCCATTTGCCTGTGAAACAAAAAGAGAAGCAGTCTATTCTTGAAACAGCTAATGTGAAAGAACGGCTTCAAAAGCTTGTCGACATGATTGGCAATGAACGTGAAGTCCTTCAAATCGAACAAAAGATCGGTAAAAGAGTAAAGAAATCCATGGAAAAAACGCAAAAGGAATATTACTTGCGTGAACAAATGAAAGCGATCCAAAATGAACTTGGTGATAAGGATGGAAAATCAGGAGAGGTCGCTCAACTTAAAGAAAAAATAGAGCAGGCCCATATGCCTGAGCGAGTAGAAGAAATCGCTTATAAAGAACTTGGAAGATATGAAAAAGTCCCACAAAGCTCCGCAGAAAGTTCTGTAATCCGTAATTATATTGAATGGCTTGTGGCTCTGCCATGGTCGAATGAGACGGAAGATAACCTGGATGTGAACCGTGCAGAGAAGATTTTGGACGAAGATCATTATGGTTTGGAGAAGGTTAAGGAGCGCGTTCTTGAATACTTAGCCGTTCAAAAGCTGACTCAAACAATCAAAGGACCGATCTTGTGTCTGGCTGGACCTCCAGGGGTCGGAAAAACTTCTCTTGCCAAGTCCATCGCTCGTTCCATCAATCGAAAATTTGTTAGGATCTCTTTAGGTGGAATCCGTGATGAAGCCGAAATCCGCGGTCACCGTAGAACTTATATCGGGGCTATGCCCGGACGAATTATTCAGGGGATGAAACGTGCAGAAACCGTGAACCCTGTATTTTTACTTGATGAAATTGATAAAATGGCAAGTGATTTCAGAGGGGATCCTTCTTCAGCCATGTTGGAAGTCCTTGACCCGGAACAAAACGGTACGTTCAGTGACCACTTCATTGAAGAGAACTACGATTTATCTAAGGTTATGTTTGTAGCTACAGCCAATAATATTTCAAACATCCCCGGTCCATTGCGTGACAGAATGGAGATTATAACCATTGCCGGTTATACGGAAGTTGAGAAAGTTCATATTGCTAAAGAGCATCTGCTTCCTAAGCAAGTTAAGGAAAATGGTTTGAAGAAAGGTCAGCTTCAATTACGAGATGATGCGCTTTTGAAATTGATCCGTCGGTATACAAGAGAAGCGGGTGTTCGTGGTTTGGAGCGTGAATTGGCGAGTTTATGCAGAAAGGCTGCTAAAATCATCGTTTCTGGTGATAAACAACGGGTAGTAGTAACCGAAAAGCAGCTGGAGGAGCTACTTGGCCGTCCGAAATTCCGTTATGGACGTGCTGAACTAGAAGATCAAATTGGAGCTGCTACCGGTCTTGCATATACAACTGCAGGTGGAGATACTTTATCCATTGAAGTTTCCATATACCCTGGAAAAGGTAACCTTACATTAACAGGGAAACTTGGAGATGTGATGAAAGAATCCGCACAAGCGGCATTCAGCTATATCCGCTCAAGAGCGAACGAACTGAACATCGACCCTGAGTTTGTGGAAAAGAACGACATCCATATTCACGTACCTGAAGGTGCAACCCCTAAAGACGGCCCTTCAGCAGGTATAACGATGGCGACTGCCCTCGTATCGGCACTGACAGGTCGCCCTGTCCGTAAAGAAGTAGGTATGACAGGTGAAATTACATTAAGAGGACGCGTGTTGCCTATTGGCGGATTAAAGGAAAAATCCTTGAGTGCCCACCGTGCAGGATTAACGAAAATTATCATCCCGGATCAGAACGAAAAAGATTTGGAAGATATCCCTGACAGCATTAAGGAAGGTTTAACTTTTGTCCCTGTGAAGCATTTGGATGAAGTATTAGAACAAGCATTAACGGAGGCAGTACATGAAAGTTAACACGGCAGACATCGTCATCAGTGCGGCGAGCAAAAAGCAGTACCCAAAAGCACCGATTCCTGAGATTGCACTGGCAGGAAGGTCGAATGTTGGTAAATCATCATTTATCAACCGTATGATTCAACGAAAGAATTTAGCGAGAACTTCATCGAAGCCCGGTAAAACTCAAACGTTGAATTTCTACATCATCAATGATAAATTTCACTTCGTCGATGTACCTGGATATGGGTATGCGAAGGTTTCTAAAAAGGAACGCGCGAAGTGGGGAGAAATGATGGAAGAATATTTTGCTGAGCGTGAGCAATTGAAAGCGACAGCTTTAATTATCGACATCCGTCATAAACCAACAGAAGATGATCAATTGATGTACAATTATTTGAAACACTTCGAGCACCCTGTTATGGTCATCGCGACAAAGCTTGATAAAATCAAAAAAGGCCAGCGACAGAAACAGCTTAAAATGATTTATGATGTGCTGGAAATGGAAGAGGAAGATGCGTTAATTCCTTTCTCATCCGAAACGGGCGAAGGTAAGGATGTTGCATGGAAAACCATGCTTTCGCACTTAAATTTATAAGAAAAAAACGACTTCCCTAATTAGGGAAGTCGTTTTTTTATGTCCTATGTATATTCATGCAAATATTTATTATATTAAAGCAAATTCATGCATTTATAAGGAAAGGATTGTATTCCGAAGGTCAGGCTCATCATCAGCAATATTTCGTATTTTTTGGACGATGTACAATTTTGGGAATTGTTTGATAAATAGATATAATTTAAAGTGTCGCTATTATTACAGAAAAATGACAAATTGATGAAGGGGAGAATTTTGGTTATGAGAAAATATTTACTGATGATTACCCTCAGCATCTTCATGATCTTAGCTCTTGCTGCCTGTGGCGGAAGCGAGGATGAAGAAGGAAATTCAGGGGATTCGAATGAAACGGATACTGGTGATTCCTCAGAAGAAACAGCTTATGACCTTGTTGAAGATGGTCAGTTTACGTTTGCTGCTTCTGGTGAATTCCGACCATTTAGTATGACAGATGCAAGTGGGGAAATGACAGGTTTTGATATTGATGTTGCGAATGCCATTGCTGAGGAGTTGGGCTTGGAGCCGAATCCTCAAAAGCAGAAGTTCGCGAGTATCGTAGAAGGTGTGAAGACCGGTCGTTTTGATGCGGCAGTTGCAAGTCATACCATTACGGAAGAAAGACAGCAGGAAGTAGATTTCTCTACTCCTTACTATTATTCCGGGGCACAAATTTTCACACGTCCAGACAGTGATGTAGAAACACTTGAAGACTTAGAGGGAATGGAGATCGCCATATCTAAAGGCTCTACTTATAGCACGTATGCAGAAGAAGTGACAGAAAACATCAAAACATATGACAGTGATGTTGTAGCCTTACAATCGCTCGCAAAAGGTCGTCATGATGCTGTAATTACAGATTTCTTGACTGGGAAGGAAGCTTCAGGAGAAGGCCTTGAAATTGAAGCGAAAGAAATGATTGAGCGTAGTGAACAGGCTGTTGCTGTAGCAAAAGAAAACGAAGCCTTACTTGAAGAAATCAATGCAGCTCTAGAAACACTTCGTGAAGATGGAACACTTGCTGAAATTAGTAAAGAATACTTTGGGGAAGATATTACGACTCTGCCAGAGTAAATGCTCGTTTTTCATTTGAAGACCGAAGTTAAGAAGAGTGCGCAATGAGCGTACTCTTTTTGACATTATAGAGGAGTTGAAATCAATTGTATTTGTATTCTGCGAACTTTTGGACTGCACTGATAGATAGCCGTGGCATGTTTTTTGAAGCTGCTCAAATGACCCTGGCCCTTACTGCAGTCTCTATATTAATTGCGATCGTCATCGGGTTAATGTTTGCCTTTATGAAAATATCCAAAATCAAACCGTTGGAATGGCTTGCGAATGTGTACATTTATGTGGTGAGGGGAACCCCACTAATTGTTCAAATCTTCGTGTTTTATTATGGTTTAACGGAAGTGTGGATGATCAGTGGATTCTGGTCTGTAGCTCTAGGTCTTGCCTTTCACAACGGCGCCTATATTGCAGAGATTTTCCGAGGATCCATCCAATCGATTGGAAAGGGGCAGACAGAAGCAGGTCGGTCCCTTGGAATGAGCGGTACGTTAACGATGCGCCGCATCATCCTGCCTCAGGCTTTTAGACGTGCATTGCCTCCGCTTGGGAATCAGTTTATTATTGGTTTGAAAGATTCATCGTTGGCTGCATTCATCGGTGTATCAGAAATATTTGCTGTAGCCACCACTCAAGGGGCCAATACATTCGACTATATGACCTGGTTGCTCGTAAGTGCCGTATGGTATTTGATTCTCGTATTCCTACTGACGCTAGTTGTCAGTGCGATTGAGAAAAAAATGGCTGTGAGTGACTAACAGAGGAGGAAACACAATTGTCAGAGCAAATGATTCGAGTCAATAAATTGAATAAATCGTTTGGGGATCTGCATGTCTTGAAAGATATTGATTTTCATGTAGAAGAAAGTGAAGTGGTTGTACTCATCGGTGCCAGTGGGTCCGGGAAAAGTACAATGCTACGCTGTTTGAACTTTTTAGAAATGAAGAATAGTGGAGAGCTCTTTATTAAAGGGGAACAAATTGATCCTAAAAAAGATAACTTGAACAAAGTAAGACAACAAGTCGGAATGGTCTTTCAGCATTTTAATCTGTTCCCTCATATGACGGTTTTAGGAAACGTCATTGAAGCGCCTACTCAAGTCAAAGGAATTCCTAAAAGCCAGGCCAAAAAAGAAGGCCAGGAACTTCTGGAAAAAGTGGGCCTCGGGGATAAAGCCAATGATTATCCATCAAGGCTTTCTGGTGGTCAGAAACAAAGAGTTGCAATTGCTCGGGCACTTGCAATGAAACCTGAAATCATGCTGTTTGATGAGCCAACATCAGCGCTTGACCCCGAACTTGTCGGAGAAGTTCTAGCCACTATGAAAGACCTAGCGAAAGAAGGAATGACAATGGTCGTGGTCACCCACGAAATGGGATTTGCAAGAGAAGTCGCCGACCGTGTCGTTTATATGCATGATGGAAAAATCGTAGAGTCAGGAGCTCCGAAAGATTTGTTCGAAAATCCACAAGAAGAAAGAACCCAAGCGTTCCTAAGCTCCATTTTATAAAACACAAAACCCCCAGAGGCAGCCTCTGGGGGTTTTGTGTTTTGGTCTTATTGAAAAAGGTATTAAGGAAAATGGCAGGATTGTTTAAGACTCAGTTTCGAGACTTTTGTGAGAGTTTAGGGCTCCGGGAAAAGGTCCGCTTTCCATGGGGCGGGCGGTGAGCCTCCTCAGGCTACGCCTTCCGGGGTCTCACCTGTCCCACGCGTCCCATAGGAGTCTCACCGTTTCCCACCGCCCCTTTACCATGGAATAGATTCTCGAAACCAACACTAAAAGGCAGCTCTTATGATTTTGATAGGCGGATTATAGAATCCCTGCACTTATAAATAAGGTTCTAATCCTTCCCACCTAGGCAGGCAAAAAGGGCTTTGTATCAAGCGATTACGCATTCTAAACGTCCATTGGATAGAGTACATATTATCCATTTCCTATAAACATATAAGCTAATTTTCTAAGTAGTGTTTTCGAGAATCTTCCTTGGCAAAGGGGCGGAGGGGAATGGGGAGACTCCTGCGGGAAAAAAGTGCAGGGTGAGACCCCGCAGGACGCAGTCCGAGGAGGCTCACCGCGCTCCCGCGGAAAGCGAGTCATCCCCCGTAGCCCCAACCCACTGCACAAAAGTCTCGAAACTGAGTCTTCAACTAAAGGGAGCTTTAGTTGAAGATGGGTTATTTCTTTTTTAATAGATAAAAGCCAAAAGCGACCAGGGCAAGTGGCCAGAAGCGTTCGATTAATTGGAAAACGCCCTGGATCCATTGAAACCATGTAGGATTTGTAGGAGCGAACATGGCAAACAGCCCGATGCCTAGAAATAAAAGGGCAGGAATCAGTCCATTTTTTGTTTTCCTATAATGCAATAGAAAAGCTACCCCGAGAATAATAAGGTACATACCCCAATGATCGCGCCAAAACGGAACATGATCAACGGCTGTAAAATGCAAACCGAAACCAGTTAAAATCACACCAGTGAACAAGGAAGAATGGTCTTTTGTCCAATAACTATGTAATAGGAAGGCGAGGCCTATGAAAATTACTAGAGTGGGCCATGAGTAAAATGGGGCAAGTATGGGAATATTGAGATGACGAAGGAAATAGTAAACGCCCAACCAGATGAATAAAAGTCCAATAAGGGAATTTTGTTTATTCAGTGTAATCACATCCTTTCCTATTTTACAAAAATGTCGGATCCTTGCGATAATGCGTAGGTTTTGGTATATTACAAACGGATTATAATTTAAAGTTTTTCTAAACAAATCGTTATTATTTTCTATACCAACTAATTTTATCCTATCATAAGGGATTCAAAATCTGTTCATATTTCGAACGAAAAATCGATCTGATTTTGTGATATACTAATGGATATGTGATAAGTCTTGAACGTTTAATGGGGGTAGATGAAATGCACATTTTAGCTATCGGTCTTAATTACAGAACAGCCCCTGTGGAAATTCGCGAGAAGCTCACATTTTCTGAGGATAAGCTCACAGAAGCTATGCAGCACCTCAACATACAAAAAAGTGTTTTGGAAAATGTGATTATTTCTACATGCAACCGAACGGAAATCTATGCGGTTGTGGATCAAATCCACACAGGCCGTTATTATATCAAACAGTTTCTGGCCGACTGGTTTGAGATCGACAAAGAAGAGTTCTCTCCTTTTCTTTCCATTTATGAAACCGACGGAGCGATTGAACACCTGTTGCGCGTCACGGCAGGACTGGATTCTATGGTTCTGGGAGAAACTCAAATTCTCGGTCAAATGAAGCAGGCATTCCTGCAGGCACAGGAAGCAGGGACAACAGGGACGATTTTCAATCAGTTGTTCCGTCAAGCGGTCACCATGGCGAAAAAAGGCCATAAAGAGACGGAAATCGGTGAAAACGCTGTATCTGTCAGCTATGCGGCGGTAGAGCTTGCTAAGAAGATTTTTGGTGATCTTGTACACAAGCATATCGTTATCCTGGGTGCAGGAAAAATGGGAGAATTAGCAGCTAAGAACCTTCATGGCTCTGGTGTGCGGAAAGTTTCGGTCGTCAATCGCACATTGGCTAAAGCTCAAAACGTAGCTGATCAATTCAATGGACATCCGCACACGATGGACGAGCTTGAAGGTGTGTTGGAAGATGCTGATATTGTCATCAGCTCTACAGGTGCCACAGATTATGTCATTACAAAGGAAAAGATGGACCCAATTCATAAAAAACGAAAAGGGAAGCCTCTCTTCTTTGTAGACATTGCTGTTCCAAGAGATTTAGATCCGGCAATGGAAGCTCTGGAAAGTGTATTCTTGTATGACATTGATGATCTGCAGGGAATCGTAGATGCGAATCTGGCTCTTCGTAAACAGGCAGCAAAAGAAATTGAGATTATGATTGAAGCAGAAATTGTGGAGTTTAAGCAGTGGCTGCAGACGATCGGTGTGGTTCCTGTGATTTCCGCTCTTCGCTCAAAAGCTTTGAATATACAGGCAGAAACGATGAAGAGTATTGAAAGAAAGATGCCCGAGCTTACCGATCGAGAACGGAAAGTGCTAAGTAAGCACACAAAGAGTATCATCAATCAAATGTTGAAAGAACCGATCTCTCAAGCGAAGGAAATGGCAGCTCAGCCGGATTCAGAGGAAACCCTGCGTTTATTCACTCAAATCTTTGGTATTGAAGAGCAGGTGAAAAAAGAGGCGGAAGAACAAGAAAAAAAGAACAGCGTGAAGGTGAAGAACGATACAGAGGCCAGTGATTCCATCTCCATCATCAGCCCTGTAGCCCATTCATAAGGTGGAAATGAAATGCTTGAATTCAAATGGGTTTACGAACTTATCCTTTTTCTATATGGATTGAGTATCATTGGATACTTCATCGACTTTGTACAAAATAACCGGAAGGCGAATATTACTGCCTTCTGGTTACTTAGTATGGTTTGGGTTTTGCAAACCTTCTTTTTACTCTCGCAGGTCTTTGTCAAAGATGATTTTCCAATTATGACGGTTTATGATGGATTATATTTTTATTCGTGGATTTTAGTGACGTTCTCCCTCATCATTAATCGTCTTTTTAAAGTGGACTTCCTTGTATTCTTCACCAATGTGGTCGGTTTTTTGATTATGATCATCCACATTTCTACGAGAGCACAAAATGTCTTGGAAAACAGGGGAGTGGCTCTTGTTAATGAGCTTCTTGTCATCCATGTCAGTTTAGCGATCATTTCTTATGGGTTCTTTACCTTATCGTTTATCTTTTCTGTCATGTATTTACTGCAGTACCGCTTATTAAAGAAAAAGAAATGGGATGCCAAACTATTTCGTCTTGGTGATTTGACGAAGCTGGATCACTTCTCTTATGTTTCCATTATATTAGGGGTCCCACTGTTATTAATCGCCATTATTTTAGGGGTGGTTTGGGGATATGTCTCTACGGCCGTGTTTTATTGGTATGATTCTAAGACACTCGGGTCGTTACTTGTATTAGTCGTCTATGTCGTTTATTTGACGCTGAGAGTCATAAAAGGTTATCAGGGACGGACGATCGCCATATTCAATGCAGCAGCTTTTCTGTTTCTATTGATCAACTTCTTTTTATTTGGTTCATTATCTAACTTTCATTTTTAGTTTCGAGGAGGAAATGTTTTGAGAAAAATTGTCATCGGATCACGCAAGAGTAATTTAGCGATTACACAAACAGAATGGGTGATCGAACAGTTGAAACAGATCGATCCATCCTATGATTTTGAAATCAAACGTATTTCAACGAAAGGGGACCAAATCCTTGACGTGACCCTTTCTAAAGTAGGCGGCAAGGGTCTCTTCATCAAAGAGATTGAACAGGCGATGTATGATGGTGAAATTGATATGGCTGTTCATAGTATGAAGGACATGCCTGCGGTTGTTGCAGAGGGCTTGATGGTGGCGGCTGTTCCGATTCGTGAAGATCACCGGGATGCTTTTGTATCGAATGGCAATGTGGCTCTTAAAGACCTTCCGGCTGGAGCAATCGTTGGAACAAGCAGTTTGAGACGTGGGTCCCAAATCAAGGCTGTACGCCCGGATGTTGAAATTAAATGGATCCGCGGAAATATAGACACACGTCTTCGAAAGTGTAAGGAAGAGGATTACGATGCCATTGTTCTCGCAGCTGCAGGCCTGAAACGTATGGGCTGGGATGATGATGTTGTAACCGAATATTTAGAGCCTGATGTCTGTGTGCCGGCTGTTGGGCAGGGGGCGCTTGCCATTCAATGCCGCGAAAACGATTCAGAACTACGCGATTTCCTAAAAAAATTGAATCATGAGTACACCGAAACAACGGTTTCTGCTGAACGCAAATTCCTCCATGATTTGAATGGAGGCTGTCAAGTTCCGATTGGTGGTTATGCCTACCGTAAGGGAGAGGAAATTGTCTTGACAGCGCTTGTCGGAACGCCTGATGGAAAGACCATCTTGCATGAAACGGTTTCTGGTACAGATCCAATTGAAGTAGGGAAAGAAGCAGCGGATCGTTTGAAAGCTCAAGGAGCTCAGGAGATCGTGGATCGTGCTAAAGAGGAGTATGACCAATAATGCAGCCATTGCAGGGGAAGCGAATTCTCGTGACGAGAGGACAGTCCCAGGCACGCTCATTTATTGACAGAATAGAAGCAGAAGGCGGGGGTGTGTATCATACTCCCCTTCTCTCCTTCCAATTGAATGATTCTGAATCTCATCAAGAGGTTTTGAAACGACTTCACGACTATTCCTGGGTGTTTATCACAAGCGCGAATGGCGTGAAGTTTTTTTTCGAGCTTCTTAAAAAGTACAAGGTGAAGGTTCCGCCGACCCTTAAATTTTCTATCATTGGATCGAAAACTGAGAAACGTTTAAAAGGTTTTGGAATAAAGGCTGACTTCATCCCTTCCAAATACCATGCGTCTTCGATGGGAAAAGAATTCCTTGCCCGCTATCCTCAACCTGGTCCTATTTTGTACATAAGAGGAAATCGTTCAAGAGACGCTCTTCCCCGCATGTTTGATGACAAGGGTGTATTTTTCCATTCCATGACTGTATATGATACGCTACTAGTGGAAGAAAAAAAGGCTCAACTCCTTGCGTGGATTCAGGAACGAAAGATTGATGCATTAACCTTTACAAGTCCGTCGACCGTACGTGCCTTTGTCTCTATGGTCGAGAAAAAGGGGCTTGAGATTCCCTGTTTTTGTATCGGTCCGACGACAGCCAAGGAAGCAGAAAAATGTGGGTTTACGAACGTTCACGTCCCGGAACAGTTCACCATCACCCATATGTTAAAACAGATGACTTACTATTTTTCTAACGAAGGGAAAAGATAAATATGAAAGATTTGCAGTTTAAACGCCACCGTCGCTTGCGCCGAACGGATTCCATGAGAGCGCTTGTAAGAGAGACTCATCTTCGTACAGAAGATTTAATCTATCCGATTTTTGTTGTAGAAGGAGAAGACATCAAAAATCCAGTGGCTTCGATGCCGGGCGTCCACCAAGTCTCCCTTGATCATTTGAATGAGGAAATGGATGAGCTTGTACGTCTGGACATTAAGTCTGTGATTGTCTTTGGTGTTCCTGCAGAAAAAGATGACGTAGGAAGTCAAGCCTATCACGAGGAGGGGATTGTGCAGCGTGCGATCCGTCAAATTAAAGAAAACTTCCCTTCTTTAACCGTAGTGGCCGATACTTGTCTATGTCAATATACCGATCATGGTCATTGTGGAATTGTCCGTGATGGGGATATTGCCAACGATGAGTCTTTGACTTACATTACAAAAACTGCGGTGACGCAAGCGAAGGCAGGTGCCGATGTCATTGCCCCATCCAACATGATGGATGGTTTTGTTGCAGCTATTCGTGAGGGGCTTGATGAAGAAGGATTCAGCCACATTCCGGTGATGTCATACGCGGTTAAGTATGCTTCATCTTTTTACGGCCCATTCCGTGATGCAGCTCACAGTTCTCCTCAATTTGGTGACCGCCGTGCGTACCAGATGGATCCAGCGAACCGTCTGGAAGCATTAAGAGAGGCTGAGTCAGATGTAGAAGAAGGTGCAGACTTCTTGATTGTTAAACCTGCACTTGCTTATCTTGACATTATGCGAGAAGTGAAAGATCGTTTTAACTTGCCACTGGTCGCTTACAATGTCAGTGGTGAATATTCGATGATCAAAGCGGCGGCACAAAATGGCTGGGTCAATGAAGAAGAAATCGTTCTTGAAAAACTGACCTCTATGAAACGGGCAGGCGCGGATCTAATTATTACTTATTTCGCTAAAGACGCTGCTCGTTGGTTAAATCAATAAAGCGGACAGAAAGGGTGTCGGAGAATGAAAACATTTGATCGTTCAAAACAAGCCTATACGAAAGCAGTAGAATTAATGCCAGGTGGAGTGAACTCTCCAGTACGTGCATTTAAATCTGTCCAAATGGACCCGATTTTTATGGAAAAGGGTGCAGGTTCAAAACTGTATGATCTGGATGGCAATGAATATATCGATTATGTCTTAAGTTTTGGCCCCTTAATTTTAGGTCATGCCGATGAAAGGGTGACAGAAGCTTTAACCAAAGCCACGGCCAATGGAACAAGCTTCGGTGCCCCTACAGAAATGGAAAACGAATTGGCTTCCCTTGTGAGAGAACGGGTGCCTTCTATTGAGATGCTGCGTATGGTGAATTCAGGAACAGAAGCCACGATGAGCGCCCTTCGAGTGGCTCGTGGATACACAGACCGCGACAAGATTTTGAAATTTGAAGGGAATTACCACGGCCATGGAGACTCCTTGCTGATCAAAGCAGGCTCGGGTGTAGCGACTCTTGGACTGCCAGACTCTCCTGGAGTTCCGGAATCTATTGCACAAAATACGATTACCGTTCCTTATAATGACTTAGAAAGTGTCCGTTATGTCTTTGAAGAATTTGGAGACGATTTAGCTGCTGTCATTATTGAGCCTGTCTCAGGAAACATGGGAGTCGTTCCGCCAAACGAAGGATTCCTGCAAGAGTTAAGAACATTGACGGAAGAGAATGGAACGGTTTTGATCTTTGATGAAGTTATGACTGGTTTCCGAGTGGGGTACCACAGTGCTCAGGGTCACTTTGGTGTGACTCCTGACATGACATGCCTTGGAAAAGTAATTGGAGGCGGTCTTCCTGTAGGAGCCTATGGCGGAAAGCGTGAAATCATGGAACGGGTCGCTCCAGTCGGTGACATCTACCAGGCGGGTACGCTTTCGGGGAACCCGCTGGCAATGACGGCCGGTTATGAGACGATTTCTGCTATGACGGAAGAAGCGTATGCTTCCATTAATAAAAAAGTAGACCGTTTAATTGAGGGTTACGAGCAAGCCGCTGAAAAACACAACATTCCACTGACTGTGAACCGCGCCGGTTCAATGGTCGGTTTCTTCTTTACAAACGAACCTGTTACGAACTTTGAGACAGCCAACCAATCGGATTTGGAAATGTTCACGCGTTATTTCCAGGGAATGATTGAAGAAGGCGTGTATCTGCCACCTTCCCAATTTGAAGGATTGTTTTTATCCGTCAAACATACGGATGACGATATCGAGAAAACAATTCAAGCAGCGGAGAAAGTCTTTTCAGAAATTAAATCGAAGTGATAAAAGCGCATGGGGTCTCCTCATGCGCTTTCGTTATGTATATTACTCTAACTCCCGCATAAGGTGATAATAGAGAAAAGTGTTTATTACCTTAGGGAGGGGACCGTACTTTGCAAAACAAACAAAATGTATTCTCATTTTACTTAGATGAATCCATATGGTTCAAGGAAGGACAGGGCGTACGCGAGTTAATTGGCATATCACTAGAACCTGAAATCACTATTGAAGAACTTGGAGATGAGGTCCGGTTGAAAGGAACGGTCGATCTTGAGGGCGAATACATTCCGACTGGAAGCGGGGATGCCCAGGATGAAAGTCCTCTTGCCGCTTCTGTACGAACCATGGACTCAGTCGAACCATCTGAAGAAGGGGTTCATACGTTCCATCATTCTTTCCCAGTGGAAATCACTGTACCTTTGGAAAGAGTATCGAATTTAGAAGACGTGTTGATCGACATCGAAAGTTTTGATTATGAACTTCCGGCCAATCGTCAACTTCGTCTTCATGCTCATGTGAATATTAACGGCCTGGAAGAAAAACAGCAGGAAGCATCGAATGAACCGAAGTTCGATGAATCAGCAACGGTCGGCCCTGTCAATTTCCAAGACCAAAGTCCAAATGAATCGACGGTTCTTCCGGAACGTGAAGCACCTATTTTCCGAATTGATGAGAAAGAGGATGAAAGTGAGCATGAGGACGACGGCCGCTGGTTTTATAAAAAATCACAAAGCTTCCCGGAATTTTTCGGTCATGCTCAGGAAAATAGTCAGTTAAAACCGGAAGAGCCTTCTTATGATAGTGCGAGTTGGGGAGAAGTCAGTATCGAAGAGTCCAGTAGTGAAGAATCCAGCAGTGAAGAGTCCGATCAAGAGAGTGCTCAGGCACCTGGAGGTATGGACGGGATAAAACAAATCTTCAAACACCTCTTTCCGAACAGAGAGGACACCTATACACAAATGAAAATGTATATCGCCCAGGAAGAAGAAACATTATCCTCGATTGCGGAAAAGTATGACGTATCTGTGAAACAATTAGAACGAGTCAACGATTATAAAGATGATGTTTCTCCTGGGCAGATTGTGTATATTCCGAACTAAATCCATTTATATTTGAAAGCGAGATACAAACCGAGGACCAGGCCGAGGAGGAAGATATCGAAAGTAGTCGGGAAGATAATGGTTCTAAGCGCCTGGAAAATAACGATGGGAAGCAAAGATTTTTCAATGACAAACAACCATGTCCTGCACCAAGGAGGCAGACGGTAACGATACAAACGACTCATTAGGGGCACCTCTTTTCATTGGAGGATATAGGCTCCTGGGCAATCGGCTCAGGGGTTTTCGCCTTTTTCTTTGACGTAGTTGACTAAATGCCTCTTTTTTATATACAATATGTAATATAGTCTTTATACGTGAAATGCTTAGATAGGGAAGAGTACATGAACAATTCCTTCAGAGAGGAAAACAGTCGGTGAGAGTTTTCCAGGAACCCTGTTGATGGAAGGTCGCCCTTGATGCAGCTTCTTTGAACTTAGAGTAGGAGAAGCCGGTTAGAAGCCGTTATTTTTATTTGAGTGTACAGGAAAAATTTCCTGTAAATTAAAGGTGGTACCACGGAAATGAAACCCTTTCGTCCTTTTTTAGGATGAAAGGGTTTTTTTATATTTACAAAGAGAATAAAAGGAGGAAGATCCAATGAATCAACAAGATCTTTCAATGCCCACTAAGTACGATCCGGCAGCTGTTGAAAAGGACCGCTATCAGTACTGGGTGGATGGTAAATTTTTTGAAGCTACAGGAGATAAAAACAAGGAACCTTATACAATCGTCATTCCACCACCGAACGTAACAGGTAAGCTGCACCTCGGCCATGCGTGGGACACGACACTACAGGATATCCTGACACGTGTGAAGCGGATGCAGGGATATGATGTACTCTGGCTCCCGGGCATGGACCATGCGGGGATTGCTACACAGGCAAAAGTAGATGCAAAACTTCGTGAGGAAGGTATTTCGCGTCATGATCTAGGCCGTGAAAAATTCCTCGAAAAATCATGGGAATGGAAGCATGAGTATGCGAAATTCATCCGTGCCCAATGGGAAAAGCTTGGACTTGGACTTGATTATTCCCGTGAACGTTTTACTCTTGATGACGGTCTGTCTGAAGCTGTTAAAGAAGTGTTTGTCACTCTTTATGAAAAAGGCCTGATTTATCGTGGAGAATACATTATCAACTGGGATCCTGCCACGCAGACAGCTTTGTCAGATATCGAAGTGGAATATAAAGATGTGCAAGGTGCGTTTTACCACATGCGCTACCCTTTGAAAGATGAGGAAGGAACGATTGAGATTGCGACTACGCGTCCGGAGACGATGCTTGGAGATACAGCCATTGCCGTCCATCCGGAAGATGATCGCTACAAGCATCTGATTGGTAAGAAGGCGATTCTACCGATTGTTGGCCGTGAAATTGAAATCGTTGCTGACGATTATGTTGATATGGAATTTGGTTCAGGGGCTGTTAAAATCACTCCAGCTCACGACCCTAACGACTTTGAAATTGGAAACCGTCACAAACTGGAACGAATTCTTGTTATGAATGAAGACGGGACGATGAATGAAAATGCAGGCAAGTATAAGGGTATGGATCGCTTTGAGTGTCGTAAGCAAATCGTGAAGGACCTTCAGGAGAATGGTGTCCTTTTTGAAATTGAAGAACACATGCACTCAGTTGGACATTCTGAGCGAAGCGGAGCGGTTGTGGAACCTTATCTTTCTACACAATGGTTCGTTGATATGAAACCACTTGCTGATGCGTCAATTGACTTGCAAAAGGGAGACGATCAAGTACAGTTTGTTCCTGATCGATTTGAAAAGCCGTATCTTCACTGGATGGAGAACACAAGAGATTGGTGTATTTCCAGACAACTTTGGTGGGGGCATCGTATTCCAGCCTGGTACCATAAAGAAACGGGAGAAATTCATGTCGGCAAAGAAGAGCCGAAAGATCCGGAAAACTGGAAGCAGGATGAAGATGTCCTGGATACTTGGTTCTCGTCCGCCCTTTGGCCTTTCTCGACAATGGGATGGCCTGACGAAAATAGTGAGGATTATAAACGCTACTTCCCGACGAACGTACTCGTTACAGGGTATGACATAATCGGATTCTGGGTAAGCCGCATGATTTTCCAATCTCTAGAGTTCACTAATGAGCGTCCTTTCAATGATGTCCTTATTCATGGTCTAGTTCGTGATGCTGAAGGTCGTAAGATGAGTAAATCGCTAGGTAATGGTGTCGACCCTATGGATGTCATCGATAAATACGGAGCTGATTCTCTTCGTTACTTCTTATCTACTGGTTCATCTCCTGGTCAGGACTTGCGTTTCCATTGGGAAAAAGTAGAGTCAACGTGGAACTTTGCTAATAAGATCTGGAACGCTTCCCGCTTTGCGTTGATGAACATGGGCGACCTGAAATATGAAGACATTGATATCACAGGTGAAAAATCAGTAGCGGATCAATGGATTCTCACTCGTCTTAACCAGACGATTGAGCAAGTGACGACAAACATTGATAAATATGAATTCGGTGAAGCCGGCCGTCATCTTTACAACTTCATTTGGGATGATTTCTGCGATTGGTATATCGAAATGGCGAAACTACCATTATATGGAGAAGATGAAGCGCGTATCCATACGACCCGCTCTATCCTCGCTTATACACTAGATCAGACCATGCGCATGCTTCATCCATTCATGCCATTCATCACAGAAGAAATTTGGCAGCATCTTCCTCATGAAGGAGAGTCTATTACACAGGCTTCATGGCCGGTGGTAAGAGAAGATTTCCATAATGAAGAAGCGGTGGAAGAAATGAATCGTCTTGTATCCATTATCCGTTCTGTTCGTAATATCCGTTCAGAAGTCGATACACCAATGTCCAAGGAAATCCAGTTGATGATTCAGGCGAAAGACGATTCCATCGTCAAAGAGCTTGAGAAGAACCGGGATTATTTAGAAAGGTTCTGTAATCCAAGTGAACTGACGATTGCCACAGACTTGCAGGCCCCTGAAAAAGCGATGTCAGCCGTTATTACTGGAGCTGAATTATACCTTCCTTTAGCAGGCTTGATCAACATCGAAGATGAAATCAAACGTCTTGAGAACGAGTGGAAGAAATGGGATCAGGAAGTCACACGTGTTCAAAAGAAACTTTCCAACGAAGGCTTCGTAAGCAAAGCCCCGGAACATGTCGTTGAAGAAGAACGTAAAAAAGAAACAGATTACCTAGATAAACGTGCTAAAGTAGAAGCGCGAATCAAAGAGTTAAAAGCATAAAGAAAGCGGGAGGGTATTCTACGGAGTACTCTCCTTTTTTGAAAAGAGGGAATGGAAATGGAGTATGAAGAAGCAATTGATTGGATTCACTCTAGAGAGAAATTCAAAGTGAAGCCTGGGTTGAAACGAATGGAGTGGATGATGGAGAGGCTTGGTCATCCAGAGAAAAAATTCAGGTCTGTCCATATCGCAGGAACGAACGGGAAAGGCTCTACGCTTTCTTTTCTACGTTATATCCTCCAACAGCAGGGAATGTCTGTAGGAACCTTTACTTCTCCTTACATTGAGAAGTTCAACGAACGAATCAGTGTTGATGGTCAATCCATTCAAGATGAAGCTTTAGCTGAATTCGTGCTTAGAGTTAAACCTCTTTCTGAAGAACTAGGGCAGACGCATTTAGGAGAACCAACGGAATTTGAAATCATAACAGCGGTAGCCATGCTTTATTTTTCCGAGACCTCACTTGATCTTGTGTTGATTGAAACAGGCCTGGGAGGACGATTTGACTCTACCAACATCCTAACACCTGTTCTATCCCTCATCACAAATATAGGACATGACCATATGAATGTTCTGGGTTCTACAATAAGAGAAATTGCGGAAGAAAAAGCGGGCATCATCAAACCTGAAATTCCTGTAGTTACTGGTGTGAAGCAGCAGGAAGCTATAGAAGTAATCACTCAAAAAGCACGGTCCTGTCATTCGAAGGTGTTCAGACTTGGCCGTGACTTTAATATCACTCATCAATCCAGTAGTGATGATGGAGAAAGTTTTGTTTTTGCAAATGAAACGTTCCATCCTGAAACGTTTGTCAGTCAAATGAAAGGACCTCACCAGGTAGAAAATGCATCGTTGGCCATTCAGGCTGCTGAAGTATTAAGAGCTCTTGGAATCCAAATAGATCGAAATCTTTATAGAAAAGGGATTACGTCTACACGGTGGCCCGCCAGGTTTGAGAAAGTGATGGACGCTCCTTTGACCATTATCGATGGCGCCCACAATGAAGAGGGGACGAGCGCTCTTGTAGAAACAGTGAAACGCCATTACGCGGATAAAAGGGTTGTGCTCGTTTATTCTGCATTAGAAGACAAGCCTGTTAAAAAAATGTTGAACCAACTGGAAAGTGTAGTCGACAAAGCTTATATGACAACTTTTGAATTTCCGAGGGCTCTGAAAGGTCATGAGCTGGCTGAATACTCGGATATTGCCGAAACCGTCGCTATTGAAGATTATAAACAAGCCATACAAATAGCCTCTGAACAAGTTGGAGAAGACGGCATCCTGCTCATTACAGGATCTTTGTATTTCATTTCTCGAATAAGGGAATATTTTGAAATTAAAGAAAATTCAAGGTAATATGATGATATTCTGAATATTCTTATGGTAAAATGGTCTTATTCTTGTGAGGGTCTTTAGGGTGGGGGAGGTAGGATGACAAAGCAAAAGAAATATGCAATTTGGTTCGTGTGGGCATCCACTTGGCCTGCTGGTTTGGTTTACTTGTACTTGTGGTTATCCCCTGTATTTGAAGGAAGCAGGATTGAGATTGCAGCATTTATAATCCTTGCTTCTATCGTTGCTTTATTTCCGCTGCAAATCGGAGACCACCCCGTATTTTTTACGCAGGGGATTGCATTTGCTGTTTTTTTATATTACGGACTTTTCATAGAAATCATCGTTTCTCAAACAGCGATTTTAGCATTGATGGCTAAAATGAGGATTGGAAGAACCAATCTGCACCGTTTACCGATAAATTTGTTTATGTTTCTAGTGATTTCCGTAGTATCTGCTGGCCTCTATTATGCTCTTGGGGGCACACATGGCCCATCCGCTGTGAATGATATAGGCGATGCACTTCCTATTGTGAGTTATGCACTCTCGCAAATTATTCTCAACCAGTTTTCCATAACTTTCGTAGCCAAAGTTCTTTATCGTAAAGAGATGAAATGGCTCGATAAAGGTTTTGCCTGGGAAGTGTTAACATCCAGTCTTGTCCTGCCTGTCGGCTTTATCCTTTATATGGTTTTTTCAGAATTTGGAATCAGTGGGATTTTCTTTGTCGGCATTCCTTTTATTTTTATTTCCGGCATGCTGATGCTTTACCATAACAGCAATCAAGTGAATACCTATTTAAAAAAGACGAGTATCATCGGCCATGAGCTGACAGGAAAACTCGGAGTGAAAGAAGTGCTGGATATTTTCGTCGATCGATTGAGTGAACTCCTTCCGGTGGACTACATCTATGTTTATGATGTGAATAAAAAGAAACGGATGGAGCTGATTCGTTTCTTTGATCGATCGGGAGAAATCGATTTTCCAAACATCCAACTATCCAGGGGACAAAGCATAAGTGGCAACACATGGTTGGAGGGAAAGAGTGTCTTTTATAAAAAGAAATCGGAATGGGCACACTTAGAGAATCAATATACCCCGGATCGTGCTGAAACAGTTTTGTCTGTACCCGTGGAGAGGAATGGAGAAATTGTTGGGATCATTACCATTTATTCCATTAAAAAGCGTGCTTTTTTACAATTTCAGTTCATGATTTTGAATATACTAGGCAACTATTTAGGTGTAGCGATAGATAATGCCAGACACTATGAGAAAACGAAAGCAGAGAGTGAGCGATGTGCTCTTACTGGCTTATACAATTATCGTTATTTTGAAGACTACATTGTGAACGTCTTTGAAATCAATCAGCGTCAAAAAAATAGACAATCCGTCTCCCTCGTATTATTGGATATTGATCATTTTAAGCGTGTGAACGATACTTACGGACATGAAAGTGGCAATGAGATCCTTGCTTCGCTGGCGGAGAGAATTCAAGAGGCGTCAGCTGGACGAGGGACACTTGCGAGGTATGGGGGAGAAGAATTTGTCCTGCTTTTGCCGGGTTATTCCGAGAATGAAGCAGTAGAAGTAGCTCATTCCATACGAGCGGGTATTATTGAAAAACCTTTTGTTTCATTTGTCCATATGCATGACTCACAAGAACCCGTTTCTATTTCCGTAACGGCAAGTATTGGAGTAGCTACGTGCCCTGACCATTGTGAAGAAGCTTTTGATTTAATTCGTCAGGCGGATCGAGCGATGTACATCGGCGCGAAACAGAAAGGCAGAGATCGCGTGGCCAGTTATAAAGAACTGATTCAAACTGTTCAATGATTAAAATTGGACAGTTTGTTTGTGTGATTCGTAGGTAATTTGTCGAATTATACCAGGACAAAGTCCTATATTTACGATATAATTTTGATAATAGATGCAAATTGGAGGAGAAGGCGGATGCCTGATTTTAGGAAGGAAGAAGCATTTTCGCTGGTAGAAGTGGTCGTAGCTATGACCTTGCTGCTTGTTATATTCATTGTATCGACACAAATCGTCATGAATACGCTGACACAATCGAATACGATTAATGAGGACTTTACGACGATGGAAATTGCTGATGGGGTACTGAAAGCCTATCAATCTAAATCTCTGGAAGATTTGGACGATAAAAAAGGCAGGGGGGAAATGGTAGTGAACATCCCTGATCTGCTGGAATTGCCAGCTGCTGCGAATATCGAACAATATGAAGGCCGAGTGCTGGTGACAGAACCTGATAAGACTGGTTTGAGTAACTATTTAACGAAAATCGTCGTTACGGTCTCGGTAAATCGTAAAGAGACTCAATTAGAAGGATATGTGGAACGATGAACATGAAAAGTGAAAAAGGGATGACTTTAGTAGAGCTTCTTGCAGCCGTCAGTCTCTCAATGATCGTTATGGTGGCCGCTTATCATGCCTTTTACTTTGTCGCAGGTGCTGTGGAAACCTCTTCTGCAAAAACTGAAATTAGAAAAGAAGCGAATATACTCCTCTTAAGTTTAGAAGAAAACTTGATTAATGTGGATGAGGTTGAACCCACAAACAATCTGACGGGAACTTTTCAAGCTTTCACCGCCACTTCCACTCGTTTAGGTGACATGGATGAAGATTCAACGTTTACTTACATAGATGAAACAACAGATGTTTCCATTCAGAATGGTCATTTACTTATAGATGAAATTCAGCAAAATAGTGAAGATACGGACTTATCCAGTACAACATTCGAGTTGGATGGCAGTAAACTGACCGTCCTTTTAGAAATTTCTAAAGAAAATACAGATGAAACGTACAGTCTGGTTAAAATCTTCCGCTTAGGGACTGAGTGATGTTAATGAGAAACCTTTGTAAAAATGAAGACGGTTATGTTCTTGTTACTGTTCTTATCATGTTCGTCATCTTCAGTATTTTAGGCTTGAGTTTGATGAGCTATACCATTGGTTCTCAGCAGTTTTCTTCCGCGAATACCGATTTTATCGAGACGAAAGCGGAAGCTGAAATGACCGTGCAGGAAGCACAGGCTCAGATCATGAAAGGTATCGATGAAATCAATGATGATATGACTGAAGCGACCCCTGGTCTAGGTGGAGTGATCAGCAGCATCAATCGTGTGATTCATCAGGTGGAGAACGAGTTAGGTGAGGAAGGGCTTATTAGGAAAAAGATTCTCAAAGATGGGGAGAACGGTGTTTTTCTACAAAGGATTGATATAGAGGTTCCTGTAGAAGATTCAAATAAAACGCTGGTCCGCACATTTACGGTTTCTACGATTGCTGATGTATTCAGGTACGGAGCTGTAACTCCAGGAAACATGCGCTTAAACGGGGCTCCTTTTATTAAAGGGGATGTATTTGTTGGAAATGATTTAAGGTTACATAATCAAGCATATTTCATTTCTGGATATGGTCGATGGGCGAATACCTCCTACCCATCGATCCAGGGGGACTTGTCAGTAAAAGGACGGTATGAGAGTCCGGGGTGGTTTTGGAATTGGAGAATATCAGAAAAGGACTTGGACTCTTACTTTGAGATTAAACCTAGAATAGTAGATGAACACCCTGATGTGGCCCGGTTAGAAGTATTAGAATACATCAGGGAAAAAAGAAACGATCCAATGGGCGATATCATCTCAAGAGCGTATCCTGGCAACATAAGTGAGATTGATGGTTATCAGGTTATCAAAAAAGGTTATGAAAGACAGGGGAAATCTCCAAAAGCTCCTGATCGGTTTTATGGCGATACTTATATACGTGGTGATTTAAAATTACATGGGTCTCATTTGAAGGTAGATGGAAATTTAATTGTGGACGGTAATCTCACTATTGAACCCTTAGAAAACGAGGAAACCTCTCTCACCGTTGATGGATCCATTTATGTCCATGAGAATGCGGACTTAACTGGAACGGTTACATTGCCAGAAGATCGATTCATGTATATTAATGGCTATCCGAAAAACGGGAATTGTAATGGAAACAACTCTCACAACAATAAATGCGGGGTTTACATAAGTGATCTCACCTTTCAGGGAAGCCTCTACACAAATCATGAAGTTGATATAAGGGAAGATTTGAATATGAACGGGACTCTTTACACTCGTTTAGGTGGACGAATAGAAAACTTGTCTAATGAGAGTGGCGGTACACTTGTTGTGGTAAGTGAAGGAGAATTAACGATTGCCAACAATAATTTGTATAACAGTGAACCGAAAGTTATAAATGCATTCTTTTATACGAATAGTGATTTGGATATCTATGGGGTTGGCTCAAACTTGAAAATTCGTGGAGGTGTATATGGAAGGAATGTAACGTTAAATGCCGTTAAAGGTTCCACGAGTGATGAGTATTTTGCTGGTTCTGCCAATTTCTCAAGTAGTAGTGACCCCTTGTATGTAGAGAATAATCAGGATTCTGTAAGTCCTCAATCATCCAGACTGACCATAGAGTATGCTCAGGAGCTTATTCTGAACCCGCCTGATGGTATACCTACGGTCGATAAAGTCACAGTAAAAGAAATCGATCAACACTTTTACAGTCCATGAAGGGAGGAAATAAATGAATGACAGATCTACTTATATGGTTCATAACGGTTGGTCTCGCATTGAAAGTGTTACGGTATATTCCTATGAAACTGCCTATGAAGGGCCGGATGATTTTGTGGCTCACAGGATCACTGATTAGTTCATTGGCGCTGTTAGCTACGATTACATATACGTTCTGGATGGGAATTCTAGCCGCGCTTGTCCTTGGGGTTGTGTTTGCTGTATTTCTGCAGGAAAAAGCACCTCGGGCATTTGCCGTCGGACAAGAGACTACAGAAGAATCATCAGATGAGAAAAAGATTCCTGTGCAAATGGAAGAGTATGAGAATAGGAACCGTAACGACAATGATGAAGAACACCTTATAGATGACGAGTTATCAGGAAGACAGACTGATAAAGGATCTGTTCAGGGTGAGAATTTTTCACATGAAAACCTTGAGAAGAAAGAAGAAGGAATTCTCATTCCTGTAACAAATGAGGCGGAACGTTCAAAGTCAAGCGCCTCTAAAGATAACTTGGATGAGTATGAAGAGCCCATTCAAGAAGATGGGGAATCACATGAGGGCTTCTATATGGAAGATATAAAAATGCAGGGAGATGAGTTCGGGTTGGCCGACGATGATGAATCTCTGTTATTAGATGAAGAACTTTCACGGTTAAGAATGGAAGAACAAAGTGTAGTAGATGGAGAGAAATTTGAGGATTCCGAGGATGTTACAGAAGAAGAGTTAATGGCTGAAAGAAATCTCCAATTGGATATGGAAGAACACGATCTAAAAGATAAAGTTTCCAATTCTGAAGAACTTCCAAGTGTTAAAGAGGATACAAAAGAAAGCATTGTTGAGGATGATTTAGAATCTGAAGAAGAAATCATAAATGAAATCAACGAATCAACAAATTATGACAATGATATTACCCGGGAAATGAGCCATCAGGACGTAGAAATGTCTGTAGATCATCAGGAATCTATCCTATCCTCACCCATAGAGCAAGATTTGGATGCAGATATGGAAGATAATGAGGATAGCCTTTCACTTGAAGATCATCAAGTTGAAGAATTGATAGCCGATGAAGCGTTAAGGAAGCAGCTGCTTGAGTTGATGATTGAGAAAGATGATCTTGATCGTAAGCAGGATGATTTGTTGGAAGGAAAACAAGCGACAAAGGATATTGTGAATTCCCAGGGTGAGATTGTTGTTATAGAAGGTGCCATACTAACTAAAGATGAAATTGATCAATTGAAGCGGTACGGACCGAGTGTGAGGGTTGAATTGAGCATGAATGTGAAGTGATTTCGTATGATTCATTGGAGGTGTTCCTAGTTGAAACAAATACTGAACCTTAAGTTAATTTCTTTGGTAGTTGCTGTTGGGATGAGTATGTTTCTGTTTACGTTTGGAAGTTCAGCGGCTATTCAATATGTCACCACCGGAGAACGCCTCCCGGAGAATACCGTCATTGCTTCCGTCAATGTTTCAAAGAAAAGTAAAGAAGAAGCGGTACAACTGTTGAATGAAAAGGTGCAGCATTGGAAAGATAACCATTCGATTGTCGTGAAACTGGATGGGAAAGAACTCACTGTTGATCCGGGAATGATCCAATTTAATGTAGTTGAAACGGTTGAACAAGCTATACAAACAACCAATCGTGATCTGCTAATCATCATTGATGAGTCTTATGTGTCGGACATGAAGTCTCATATGAATGATTCACTGGCTTCTGAATTTTCTCAGGAACAATTCATTGAAACTGTGAAAAAGGATGCAGCACAATTGGGTGATTCCCGTGTAGAGTATCTCGCCTATGATTTTGTAAAAGGGGATACAGCTTCGCTCTACGCGAGCATAGGTGAACAGACGCTCGCCGTTCCACAAGAAACGAGCATGGACCGAGCTGTGAAGTTATTTGAAGGAAAAGAGCTTGAAGACGGGGCAGTCTTTTCATTCAACCATTGGTTAAATAATGATGGGGTTTACGATGAAGTTTCCCTGGATGTGCTGGCCTCTGCCATCTATGGAGCTAGTGTGAAAGCCGGAATGGTCATCCAGGAAAGACATATCAGCCACCGGTTACCAGAATACGCAGAACCTGGCATGGAAGCGAATGTGGATCTTAACCAAGGTCAGGATTTGAAAGTGTACAACCCCTTTTCAGGAGACTATCAACTTTCGGTAAGTGTAGAAGCTGGAAATGTGGAGGTTCAATGGATCGGATATCCGACAGCCTCAGATTACCATGTCCAAATGTTAGAACGTGAAGAAATATCTCCTAAAACAATCATTCAATATTCTTCTCTTGTCCAAAGAGGGACATTCAACCTTTTACAAGAAGGTGAAAATGGCGAGCTTGTCTCGGTCTATCGTGTGGATAAATCTTTATCCGAAGGCGTGAAGGAGTTCATTTCTGAAGACTATTACCCACCGGTAGCTAGAGTGGAGGAACACCCGCCTGGTATGGAAGAAGGCCTTGGAGACGATCCATATTCTGTAAAAGAAGAAAGCAGCTCTAATGGAAAGAATGGTACCTATAAAGATGATAGTGAACGGGACGCCAGAAATCCCGAATCCTTGCACAAGAATGAGGATGGCATTTGGGAGGTCGTTCCTGAAGATGAATCTAAGTGATGAACAAAAAGGGTGAGCCGGCCATGATTAAGAGAAAAAGATTAGGTGATTTGTTAAAAGATGCGGGGATCATTGAAGAGAAGCAGATCCAAGAAGCGTTGGATAGTAAAAAGCCGGACCAAAAGCTGGGGGATGTTCTTGTAGAAAAGGGCTATGTGACGGAAAAGCAACTGATTGAAGTCTTGGAATTTCAACTGGGGATTCCGCATGTTTCTTTGTTTCATTTTCCCATTGACCCTCATGTGATTACGATCGTAAGCAAAGACTTTGCTATTCGTAACCTCCTGGTTCCTATTCAGCGAAAAGGCGAGGAACTGACAGTAGCTATGGCAGATCCGATGGACTATTTTTCCATTGATGATTTGAAGATTTCCACAGGGTTCAAAATTTCCCCGGTTATTGCGACGAAGCATGAGATTCTTCAGGCCGTTAACCGTCATTACAATTTGAATGATACTAGTCTTGTGGAAAATGCAGGGGATACGGAAGAAGCGCCTGCCATTAAATTAGTGGACCAGTTGCTTCAGGCAGGTGTCCAATTGAAATCAAGCGACATCCATATCGATCCCCAGGAATCGCGGGTTTTAATCCGATACAGGATTGATGGGGTTTTAAGAACAGAACGAACATTACCCAAGTCCTTCCAAAACAGTTTGATTGCCCGTGTGAAAATTATGGCTAACCTCAATATTACAGAAAACCGCCTGCCGCAGGACGGTCGTATCAAGACGAATGTCGATCGGTCTCCCGTTGATTTGAGAATTTCAATCCTGCCTACGGTATACGGGGAGAAAATCGTGATCCGAATTCTTGATCTTTCAAATGCCTTGAGTTCAATCGAAGACCTCGGATTCAACAAAATGAATGCTCAAAAATATAAACAATTGATTGAACAACCTTCTGGTCTGATCCTGATTACAGGGCCGACGGGTTCTGGGAAATCTTCTACTTTATATGCATCCTTGAATCGTTTGAATACGGACGATGTCAATATTATTACCGTAGAGGACCCTGTAGAGTATCAAATCGAAGGGCTGAACCAAGTCCAGGTGAATACATCCATCGGATTGACTTTCTCGAAAGGACTCCGTTCGATTTTACGTCAGGACCCTAACGTTGTCATGGTCGGTGAGATCAGGGATTCGGAAACAGCGGAAATTGCCATTCGAGCTTCTTTGACCGGGCATTTGGTTTTAAGTACGTTACATACGAACAGTGCTATTGCTACGATTCCTCGTTTGTTCGATATGGATGTGGAACCTTATCTCGTTGTTTCTTCTCTCTCAGGTGTGGTCGCTCAAAGGTTAGTCAGAAAAATATGCCGTGATTGCAGACAATCCCACGACATTACGGAGATGGAGAAAAAACAGTTTCAAAAACGTGGAATGACGGCAGACGCAATATACAAAGGAGCGGGCTGTGACAGCTGTCAAAATACAGGGTATCGAGGTCGGATGGCCATTCAGGAAGTGTTAGTCATTGATGATGAAATCCGGACAATGATGATGAACAACGGAAGTATGGACCAAGTCCGGAGGTACGCATTGAAGCAGGGGATGCTTTTCTTATTGGATGATGGTTTGTTGAAAGTGAAGCAGGGATTGACGACGTTAGAAGAAGTGCTTCGCGTCGCAAAAGTCGACTAGCGAGGTGGGAAGACATGAAAGAAACATTTGATCAGCTCCTGACGGTTGCCAACGAGTATGAAGCCTCTGATATTCATTTAACCGTCGGGGTGCCTCCGATTTTCAGAATACATGGTCAGTTAAGGAAGTACGGAAAAAATCCGCTGAAACCGGCAGATACAGACGGGATGGCGGAGGCGATCTTATCTGAGGATTTACATGAACAGTTGATCAGCAACCGTGAAGTGGATGTATCCTACGGGATTGCGGGTGTTTCGAGGTTTCGTATCAATATTTACTATCAAAGAAACTGTCTCTCGATGGCCGTCAGGATAGTACCACGGGAGATTCCTACGATAGAAGATCTGCACATGCCGCAAGTGTTGAAAAAAATAAGCAGCTATGCGCAGGGTCTTGTACTTGTCACAGGGCCTACAGGGTCAGGGAAGTCTACAACACTCGCTTCTATGGTTGATTATATTAATCAATCCGCCCGCAAGCATATCATCACCCTGGAAGACCCGATTGAGTACACCCATAATCATAAAAACTGCATTGTGGATCAGCGTGAAGTCGGGTTTGATACGAGGAATTTTGCCAATGGTTTACGCTCTTGTTTACGTCAGGATCCTGATGTCATTCTGGTTGGGGAACTGAGGGATTTTGAGACGATTTCAACTGCCCTGACGGCTGCAGAGACCGGTCACCTTGTATTCGGCACCTTACATACGACCAATGCTCCGGATACCATCGATCGAATCATTGATGTTTTTCCGCCAAACCAACAGGGCCAGGTGAGGGTACAGCTCGCTAACGTTCTGCAGGCGATCGTCTCTCAGCGTTTATTCCGAAGGTTGGATAAAAAAGGGAGAAGGGCTGCGGTTGAGATTCTGTTAAATACACCGGCGGTTAAAAATTTGATTCGTAATGAAAAGATTCATCAAATTGAAAATGTCATGCAGACATCCCGGGCACAGCAAATGCAAACGTTGGAGATGTCAATCCAGGAATTGCTGAAAGAGAAAGTCATTGATGAACGGGATGCGGCTCCATATTTAAGAGAAGGGGGCTTCTAGCATGCCTTACTATTCCTATCAAGGGCGCAGTCTGCTTGGCAAAGTTCAAAAGGGAAGACTGCGTGCAAATTCCAGAAAAGAAGCCGTCATGTCATTAAAAGACCGGGGGATGACGATCACGGAGATTAAAGAAATTGACAGTATCTTTCTGAAGGACATCCAAATAGGGAGTCCGGTAAAGCCTAAGGATTTTGTCATTTATCTGAGGCAGTTTTCTACGCTCATGAGAGCGGGAATTTCCTTGCTTGAATCGACTAAAATTCTTGCAAAACAATCCAATAGCCGTGCGTTAAGTGAAGCGCTCTATGACATTAGTGAGCAATTAGAGAGTGGACGCTCTTTTTCTGACGCAGCAGGCTCTCATTCGAAAATCTTTTCAAACTTATTCATCAATATGGTACGGGCGGGTGAAGTTGGAGGGAATCTTGATGATATCCTGGAACGTTTAGCTGTGTATTACGAAAAACAATACGACACAAGGCAGAAAATCATATCTGCTCTAACCTATCCGCTTGTGGTCGGTCTGATAGCGATTGGGATTGTAATTTTTCTATTAACTTTCGTTGTACCAAGGTTTGCAGGCATGTTCGATACGATGGGAGGAGAGCTGCCCTGGATTACTCAGCTCACACTTGGTATGAGCCAGTTTTTCCAGAGCTTCTGGTATGTGGCCATCCTTCTACCTGCGCTTTTCATGATCACTTTTAAACTGGTCGTAGACAGAAATCCAAAGCTGCAGTATACCGTTGATGTAATGAAGCTTAAAATTCCTGTTTTCGGTCCGTTGATCCAAAAAGCCGCTCTAGTTCGAATGACAAGTACATTGAGTTCGTTGATGAACAGCTCCGTCCCTATCTTAAAGTCCCTGCAAGTGACACAAAACGTCGTAGAAAACAAAGTGGTCGAACGAGCGATCATGAATAGTTATCAATCGCTGGAAAAAGGAAACAACCTTTCCGATCCATTGCGGCAATATCCCATTTTCCCGCCTCTAGTCATTCAAATGATGGCTGTAGGTGAGGAAACCGGATCGCTTGATTACATGCTTTCAAAAGTAGCTGAATTCTATGAATCAGAGCTCGAATATACTACGGACCGATTAAAGACGCTGATTGAGCCACTAATGATCTTAGTCCTCGCACTTGTGGTCGGAGGGATTGTAGCGGCAATCGCGGTACCGATGTTTTCGATCTTCGATACCATTAATTAAGAATTTGTAAGAATGTGCAAAAATACTAGTTTGATCACTAAGTATCCTTTATAATGAACATAGGACCTTTTGCTAGTGAAAAAAGTATTACATATCCATTAGCAGAAAATCGAAAGTACTACAAAAGGAGAGGGAAAATGAAGAAGTTAAGAGAAATGGTGAAAAATGAGAAAGGTTTCACGTTGATTGAGCTTTTGGCTGTTATCGTTATTTTGGGGATAATTGCTGCTATTGCTGTTCCTGCGATAGGAAGTATTATTGGTAATACAGAAGAAGATGCTCATGATGCAAATGCATTATCCCTACTTGAGTCAGCGAGGCTAGCTCATGTAAGTGGCGAGGTTGAAGTTGGAGAAACAGTTACAGCGGTTACTTTAGTTGACCTCGGGTACTTAGATGCAGTTCCTCAAGACCCTGAAGCTGATGGTGTTTATGGAACAGCCCAAGTAGCAGTGGAAGAAGTAACTTCTGAAGAAGAGGGAGTTAATGATCAAGTAAGTTATACCGTTACACTTGGGACTGGTGGAACAGATGGAACAAATTATGTAAGTGGTTTGACAAAAGAAGAATTAAATAGTCAGTAATATGAAGGGGCTGTTAGTTAATACAGAAACAGCCCCAATATAAGCAGGAGTAAAATATGAACATAATCATTTCTTTTTATATATTTTCATTAGGGAGTATCCTTGGCTCCTTTTATAATGTAGTCGGTGTACGCTTACCAAAAAACATCCCATTCACAACCTCGCGCTCAGCTTGCCCACACTGTACCACTCCTTTACAAGCAAGAGATCTGATTCCTTTATTTTCTTACCTCATATCCAAAGGTAAATGTAGACATTGTCAGCATTCAATCTCAATTACATACCCCCTCGTTGAGTTGGTTACAGGCTTCCTGTTTTTATTAGCATACATAAACATGGGTATATCATCGGAATTTGCAGGCGCAATTCTATTGATCTCTTTAGCGGTTATAGTAACAGTGAGTGACCTCAACTACATGCTTATACCAAACAAACTTTTGTTATTCTTTGCGCCAAGCTTTATCATCTTCCGAACAATCCAGCCGTTGCAGCCATGGTATGACTCCATATATGGCGCTCTAGCCGGCTTTGGGATCATCTTTGTGATTATAGTCCTTAGTAAAGGTGGCATGGGAGCGGGAGATATGAAACTTTTGGGAACGTTAGGAATCCTTTTGGGTTTAAAGTTAACGTTGCTTACTTTATTTTTCGCCACGTTAATTGGTACGGTTGTCAGCCTGATATTGTTGAGCTTCAAAGTGATAGGAAGGAAAGATCCCTTTCCTTTCGGCCCATCGATTGTGCTGGCTGCGGTCATCAGTTACCTTTTTGGATATGATTTGTTGCAATTTTATTTTGAAACGTTTTTCTTAGGAGGAGGGGAGACCATTGTTTCGTTTTTTTAATACCAGTGGTCGAGTGAATTTTGTAATCAAAAATCATTGCATTCGCTATGTGTATTCGAAGTCGGGCCATGCGGGTGAAATGGATGATATGGGTGAAATAGCTCTTCCTCCTCACGTGATGGAGGACGGGAAAGTCAAAGACGCCAGTGAGCTTACTAGAATCGTTGACAGCTTCATTGATAATAAAGGCTGGAGCAATAAAACACTTTATTTTACGGTGCCGGATCACTCGGTTGTTATTCGTCCTTATGATGTACCGGTTCATCTGAAGGACGATGAAATCAAAGGGTATTTATATATGCAATTGGGGGAAACCCTCCATCTCCCTTTCGATGACCCTGCCTTTGATTATAGTGTCCTTGGTGAAAATGGGGAGAATAAAAAGCTGCTTCTTTTCTCTTTTCCGGAAGAGCAGATTCGAATGCTGGATCAGGTGTTCAATGGTGCCAAGCTTAAAACGAAAGCGGCTGATATTAGTGCCCTGTCTATTTATCGCTTGTATGAGTATTTGGAATTGTCCTCAGAAGGAGAACACTTACTATTGATTGACTGGAATTTGGATGGGTGTGTGCTGACGGTCTTCAACGAACATGTACCAGCATTTATCAACCACACTAGAAGTCCGCTTACCATGACATTATGGAAAAGGGAAAACGGTCACTATCTTTGGCAGGGAAATGATGAAGGTCCAACTGAATTTACTTACGACCAGATAAACGAAGTGGAAAGAATTATGGACTTTTATCGATTCTCTGTGATGAATGGTGAAGCCTCGGTTTCTAAGGTCCTTCTAACAGGAGATTGGCCGGAGAATGAACGGGTAAAGGATTTGCTTGAAGAAAAAGGGATACAGGTCGCTGCTTTGAAGGATGCAGACGTTTTCTTGGAATCAAACCAAACTTCCAGTGCTGAATATATGGATGCCATTGGTTTGGCGATCAAGCCATAAAGGACACAGGGGATGAGAGAATGATAGTGGAAATTAATTTATTGGAACAAAAAGAAAAGAGGAATATTCTGCCATACATAGCTGTCGCTTTCTTTGCTCTCCTTTTATTCATTATGGCTATCGTGTTCCATGCACAAAAGACAACTCTGGTTAATGAATCTTCTCGATTGGATGAACAGATTTTACAGGTGCAGAGGGAACAGGAAAACTTTGCCGGCACATCTGAAGGCGGGACGGAAAGGGAACAGTTGAAAAGTTCTCTTCATGAGCTGAAAAGCACGGTTGTACCTACGGTTCCTGTTGTGGAAGGACTTGTATCGCTGCTTCCTGAGCGAGGTTTTTTTGAATCATTTGCTTTAACCAGTGCCTCAGAAGTTAACGTGAATGTAAGGTTTGACACAATTCAGGATGTGGCGAAATATACCCATACACTCCTTCAACAATCGTTCATTTCTGATGTTGAATTAGCAGGTGTGGAAACAGATGTGGTGGACGATACAGAGGACCTGTATGATTATCAACCACGGTATGTTGCCAGTTATTATATTGTTCTCGAAGAAGGGACGCTTGCAGCTGAGGGGGTGTCTATCCAATGAAAATTGAATGGAATCGCCGGATTTTATGGATCATCATGGCAGGTTTTTTTCTTATCATTGCGTTTTACATACTCGGTCAAAGAGTTTTTCTGACTCCCTACAAGGAGCAGGTGGCAGAGCAGGAAGACAGTTTAGCGCAGGAACAAAAAATTCTTTCTGCCATAGAGAGTAACAAGGAAGAAAGTAAAAGAGAACAAATCCTCACTTCACGAACGATTCAGCAGCAATTACCAGTCGTTCCTCTCATCGACCAATTGTTGATCGGTCTTGACCGGGCAGAGAATGCTTCAACAAGCTTGATCAACAGAATTAGTATTGCTGATTCAGAGTCATCTCTAACGATAAAAGAACCAGAAGATGAGTTCGTAGATAAAGGTGGAAATAACGAGGAGGCAGAAGGTTTAGATACAGAGGTGGATGAGCCCATAGACGATGAGGCGGATCAACTGATTGAAGGGCTTCATACCCTTCAGTTCACAGTCGATGTGGCGTCCGAAAACTATGATGAAATGCTCGGTTTTATGAAAGAGATTCAATCTTTATCACGAGTAGTACAGATTGAGTCGGTGCAGTTTGACGCTCCTGAAACGGAGAATGAACTTGGCTATTCCATCGTCATGAATAGCTATTATCAGCCATTATATGCCGAACTCGCTAATGAAGCCCCCCAATACCATTATGGTGGGAGTCCGAACAAGGTAGATCCTTTTGCTATGGAACAATGGGAAAACATGAGTCCATCTGTTTCTGAAAATACGGAGGAAGAAGAGACATCGGTTGAAGAACAACGGAACTTTGTAGATGAAGAAGAGGAAGAAACATCTGATTCAGAAGCTGAGAGTCAGTTATAGCCAAAATTGTCGAAGGGCTACTGACAAATTTCAGCGTCCTTTTTAAAACTGCTGTGATAGGGTTGGAACAAACCTTGCAGGAGTGATCAAACCATGGATTCCAAAAATAAGATCTCCATTTCATTTCGAAACGAACATCAGCAGGAAACGAAAAATGAAGTTGTTCGGACACAAAAGGAGCAAGCCGCTGCCGTAGAGGAAGATAAGGAAGATGAACGTCCCGCTACTCGGGTGTATCACATTCCTTTTAAAAAGAAACGCTTTTCTCAAACTCCAGTCAGGCCGTTGATCACTACAGCTCTGACTGCCCTTTTTGTCAGTCTTGGTCTAGGTTTCCTCCTTCTTCGTATGTTTGTATCTTTAACGGATTCATCCACGACAGGATCGGAAGCCGTACCTGCGTCTGGGGAAGCGAATCCAAACACGGAAGTGGTCACTTCTCAGGAAGAGGCGGTGTCGGATCTCCCGAGTGGTCCTACACAAACGTTTGAGGCGTATATCGTTCAAGCGGGTGCCTTTTCAACGGAGGGGAAGGCTAATGAGTGGCAGAGCAAACTAACGGCTCTGCTTGTGCCCTCCATGGTTTGGCAAAGGGATGGTCAATATTTCTTGTTTGTTGGGAGTGCTTCGAATAAACAGGAAGCGGATCAGATTGCTGGTCGTCTTGCTGGAAAAAGCATAGATACTTATGTGAAGCCTTTTGTTGTAACGATTGATAAAGAAATCCCCACAGAGTTGACCACAGCCATTGAAACACATGAAATGACAGGGTTGTCTGAGAATGAAAGAAAAAAGCTTATGGATGAAGTCGGTGAGAATACATTACTTGGACAAGCTTTAAAAGAATGGGAATCCCAGGACGATACGAACATCAATTGGTTAAAAGTTGCTCAATCATTAGAATAAGGAAAAAAACACGTGATATTCTATGAAAAAGAGAGTTTTCTTAATTGAAAGCTCTTTTTTTATATCTTTTTCTTATAGAAAATGATGTTTTCTATAATCCTCGGTTCAATAGAAATCTTGTACTATAGGAAGAGCCCCATGTTTAGAAAGGATGATATTGGAATGAAGCGTTTAGTTTTAGGATCACAATCTCCAAGAAGAAAGGAACTGCTTGAGCTTGCCGGGTATGAGTTTGATATCCGTCCATCCAACGCTGAGGAGGTGGTTGAGGAAGGGATGTCCCCCGAAGAAGCCGTCCTCCACTTAGCAAGGATGAAGGCTGAAAACGTAGAGGTCGAGGAAAGTGAAGTGCTTCTTACTTCGGATACTGTTGTTGTTTACAATGGTGAAATCCTTGGGAAACCGAAAAATGATCAGGAAGCAAGGAAGTATTTAAGTTCTTTAAGTGATACCACCCACGAGGTTTATACAGGGGTTTGCCTAAAGGCAAACCGGACGATGGATATGTTCCATGTTAAAACAGAAGTCACCTTTTACAAGTTGTCAGAAGGTGAGATTGATGCTTATATCGAGACGGGAGAGGCTTGGGATAAGGCAGGAGGATACGGCATCCAGGGGAAAGGATCCTTGTTCGTTGAAAAAATCCATGGAGACTATTACAGTGTCGTCGGTCTTCCACTGTCACGAGTCGCACGTGAACTTAAGAGGTTAGGCATCTTCCCTGGTTGATTCCTTCTTTCATGGGGACATAGAAGGAAAGGATGCGAATCATTGACCCAGACGAGTATAATGATCAAAGATGTTCCGAGGGAGGACCGGCCGAGGGAGCGCTTGATTGAGCTCGGAGCTTCCCATCTATCAAATCAGGAATTGTTTGCCATATTGCTAGGAAGCGGAACGAAACGCGAGTCCGTGATGGAGCTTTCCAACCGGCTCCTTGTCCATTTTGAAGGGATCATGCTTCTTAAGGATGCAACCATTGAAGAGCTTACAGCCATTCGTGGGATCGGAGCGGCTAAAGCCGTTCTGCTCCTGGCAGCGATCGAATTAGGGAAACGGATGCAAAAGATGAAACCTGTGGAACGGTATATGATCAGAAGTCCGGAAGATGGGGCGGACTTTATCATGGAAGAAATGAGAGATTTAAAGCAGGAGCACTTCATCTGTTTGTTTTTGAATACGAAGAACCAGGTTCTCCATAGACAAACCATCTTTATCGGCAGCTTGAATGCTTCGATTGTCCACCCGAGAGAGGTGTTCAAAGAAGCGGTAAAAAGGTCTGCCGCCTCTATCATTTGCGCCCATAACCATCCTTCCGGGGATCCTACTCCATCCCAAGAGGATATTCAAGTCACACGCAGGTTGAAAGAATGCGGGAAGATGATTGGCATCGAATTACTGGATCATCTTGTCATCGGTGATCGCAAATTCATTAGTCTTAAAGAAAAAGGCTATTTGTAACACTATCTATTTTTGTGGATTTTTCGTATAATTGAATAGATGAAAAAGAAAAAGCGCCATTTATAGGATTTCCTTATAAATAGGCGCTTCTTCTAATCATGATTCTATATAGATGCCTAACCCCCGTTGATAGGAAAACGGGTTCTAGAAAGGAAGATATTATTGGGGATTTTTGGATTCTCTCAAGATTTAGGAATTGATTTGGGCACTGCCAATACACTTGTCTTTTTGAAAGGTAAAGGGGTCATTGTGCGAGAGCCTTCTGTTGTTGCCAAAAATACACAAACAGGTGACATTGAAGCTGTCGGAAATGATGCGCGGAACATGATCGGGCGAACGCCAGGTTACATAAATGTTATCCGACCGATGAAGGATGGCGTGATTGCTGATTACGATACAACAGCTCAAATGATGAAATATTATATAAAAAAAGCGTTAAAAACGCGTTCCTCTTTTGCAAGTAAACCAAATGTCATGGTCTGTGTACCCTCTGGCATTACGATGGTGGAAGAGCGTGCGGTCATTGATGCAACGAAACAGGCGGGAGCAAAAGAGGCCTATCCGATTGCGGAACCATTTGCGGCTGCCATCGGTGCAGGACTTCCTGTATGGGAACCAACGGGAAGCATGGTCGTTGACATTGGTGGAGGAACGACAGAAGTCGCCATCATCTCTCTTGGTGGAATCGTTACAAGTCAGTCCATTCGCGTTGCTGGAGATGAGATGGATGACAACATCATTCAACATGTACGCAAAAAATACAATTTGATGATTGGTGAGCGTACGGCTGAAGAAGTGAAGATGGAATTGGGTGGAGCAGGAGAAGTCACTGAAGTTGACGAAATGGACATCAGGGGACGAGATTTGCTCAGTGGTTTGCCGAAAACCATTACGATTCAAAGTGACGAAATTGTAAGTGCTATGAAAGATACGATTGATTCAATTATTGAAACGGTCAAAAACACCTTAGAAAAAACACCTCCAGAACTTGCGGCGGATATCATGGAACGCGGGATTGTCCTTACCGGGGGAGGAGCCTTGCTAAGGAACATCGATACAGTCATCAGCGAAGAAACAAACATGCCCGTATTTATTGCCGACAATCCTTTGGATTGTGTGGCGGTTGGAACAGGAAAGTCTTTGGAGTATATCCATCATTTCCGTTCTCAGCCGAATGTAGCAAGCCGGGCGAAAATGGAGTAGTTTAGCTCGTTATGCCTTCGCTATTTCGTAGAAAAAGACTGATGATTGTATTAGTAGGATTTATCGTACTCGTAGCATTAATCGGCTTTTCAATCCGTGACCGTGATTCGTTAAGCACACCTGAAAAATTCCTGCAGGATTCGGTCGGTTGGATGCAAACTGTCTTCCATAAACCGGTCAGTCTTGTGGACAATACCTATGAAAATATTCAAGACATGTTTGGAGTTTATGAACAAAACGAAGTATTGAAAGCGAGGCTTTCTGAATACAAGGGTGTCATTCAGGAAAACCAAAGACTTCGCAGTGAAATTGACGAGCTCCAGCAAACGTTGGATAAGTCCGATAGTTTGAGTGACTATTCCCCTGTGCAGGCAACGGTTATAGCTAGAAGTTCAGACCGTTGGTTTGAGCAGATGACGATCAATAAAGGGGAAGAACACGGCGTTGAAAAAGATATGGCCGTCATGACCAGTGATGGTCTGATTGGGAAAATTAAGTCTGTAGGTGCCTTTCATTCAAGGGTTCAACTATTAAGTGGGTTCGATCGTTCGAACAAAATTTCTGCTTGGGTCGTTCGTGAGGACCAGGATGAAGCCTTCGGTCTGATTGAAGGCTACGACGATGAAACCGGACGTCTATTACTTGAAGAAATCAAGTTGGACGAAGAGCTCAAGCCGGGAGATACTGTCATTTCATCTGGTTTAGGAGGGGTTTTCCCGAGTAACTTGAGAATCGGAACCGTTGAAGAAGTTGTCAATGATCAATTTGGGCTGACACAAACCGCCTATGTAGAACCGTTTGCCGATTTGTTTGATATCAATCATGTGATGGTTGTCGATCGTACAGCAGAAACAGTGGATCCTGAAGCTGAACAGGAGGAAGAAGCATCATGAGTCGATACTTCATTGCACTCCTATGTTTGTTTTTCTTGATCATGCAGGGGATGGCCATGAGTATGCTGCCGGCTAATCTTGTTTACTCTGATTTGCTTATGACCCCTCATTGGATATTGATCTTCCTTTTAATCATTGCCATTTTCTATGACAAGGATGATACGTACAATGCTGTCTGGTATGGCCTTGCTTTCGGATTATTGATCGATGTCGTCTACACAGGCGTGCTTGGGGTATATATGATTACATATACCCTGATTATTTACACGGTGCATGGTTTAAACAAATGGCTGCATTCCAATTTTTTTGCAGCATCCTTATTGGCGATCGTCGGTGTGGCTTTAGCTGATACGATGTTGTATATCATTTATTCATTCGTACAAATTACATCCATGACTTGGGGAGATTACGCTCTATTGAGGCTACTGCCGACCCTGGCAGCGAATATGATCTTCTTCATCCTCTTATATCCACTCGTGAAGGAAAAAGTGTATGCCTGGGGTGAAGAAGCGAGCAATATCTAGTCTGATGGAAATGTTTGAGGTTTGAGGTGAAAGAGCCTATGGCTGCTAATGTTCAAAAGGTGATGATTAAAGGAACAAGGGACGGTCTGACATTACATTTGGATGATCAATGTTCCTTCTCAGCCCTTTTAAAAGAATTGCAAAATCAATTGTCTATGAACGGATTGACAGATGAACATCCGATGATTCGTGTGACGATTAAGCTTGGCAACAGGTATTTGAATGAAGAACAAAAAGAAAAGCTCACAGAGGTAGTGCGGGAAAAGCAGAAGCTCGTTGTTGAAAAGATCGAGTCGGATGTTTTGACGAAAAAGGAAGCTCTTGAGTGGAAAGAGAATACGGAAATCACCCCTGTAGCTAAAACTGTCCGGTCGGGACAGCTAGTTGAAGTCAAAGGGGACCTGCTTTTGATCGGTGATGTGAACCCTGGAGGGCAAATCAAAGCCACAGGCAATATTTTTGTCATGGGAAGTTTGCGTGGAATTGCGCATGCAGGATTTGAAGGGGATACGAATGCAGTGATTGCCTCTTCCTATATGCAGCCGAGCCAACTAAGAATCGCCGACCAGTTGAGCCGCTCGCCTGATTATGAATCAGAGGGTGTCTATATGGAATGTGGATTTATTGATGAGTCCATGGAAAAAATCCGTATTGATCGAATACAAGAAGTTGTAAAAAAGAGACCGGATCTGGTTAGTTTTGAAAGGAGAATGATCAATGGGTGAAGCGATAGTGATTACCTCTGGAAAGGGAGGGGTCGGAAAGACGACGACTACTGCGAACCTGGGGACCGCTTTGGCCTTGCAGAAGAAAAAGGTGTGTCTCGTTGATACTGATATCGGTCTCAGAAATTTAGATGTCGTGATGGGGCTTGAAAACCGCATCATCTATGACATTGTCGATGTCGTAAACGAGCGCTGCAAGACAAAACAAGCCTTGATTACGGATAAGCGTTTTGACTGCCTTCATTTGCTTCCTGCCGCTCAAACATCTGATAAATCTGAAGTGACCCCGGAAGCGGTCAAGGCCATTGTGCAGGAGCTGAAGCAAGAGTACGATTATATCGTCATCGATTGTCCGGCGGGGATCGAGCAAGGCTATAAAAATGCGGTCGCAGGTGCGGACAAGGCGATTGTCGTCACAACTCCTGAGAAATCAAGCGTACGGGATGCGGATCGGATTATTGGTCTGTTGGAGCAGGAAGAAATGGAATCTCCGAAACTGGTCATTAACCGCATCCGCAATCATATGATGAAAAATGGGGACATGCTAGATGTCGATGAAATCGTTAATGTCCTATCTATCGATCTATTGGGAATCGTGATTGATGATGATGCGGTCATTAAAGCATCCAATAGTGGTGAGCCTGTTGCCATGAAGCCGAATTCAAAAGCTTCTCTTGCATACAGAAACATTGCTAGAAGAATTCTTGGCGAAACGGTACCCCTTATGAAGCTCGATGAAGAACGGGGCGTTCTGGCGAAAGTGAAGAAATTCTTCGGCATGCGCACATAAACATCGTTTCACCTGCCACATTCTGTGGCAGGTTTTTTTATTTTCAATTAATAAACCTCCTCCTTGTCCCATAGACTGATAGAAAAAGGCGTAGAGAGGGGTTTGGTTGTGAAGAAGAACATTCATGATGTACGCAAGAATATAGCCGATCGAAAAAAGAGAAAAATGCATCGTCAGGGGACAAGTCCTCCTGGAGTTTTCTCTCCACCTCAAGATGAAGAAATGCATGGCTATCCCCCTCTGGTTAATGATTACGGTCATAAACCAGTGAAAAAGGAGAATCAGTCAATTGCGACAAGTCGTATAGGTATGCAAGTATTCTTCGCTATTTTATTGTTTGCCCTCGTAGCTGCGGGGAAAAATACAGACCTGGCTATTGCAAAAGTTCCAAGTGATTGGGCAGTGAGCCAAATGCAGGAAGAATTCCCTTTTGCTAAAGTGACAGCCTGGTACAGTGATCGTTTTGGAGATCCATTACAGGTCATCCAACCGGAGGGTGGAACTGATCAAGAACCTCTCGCAATGCCTGTGAATGGGACGGTGACGACTCCTTTTCAAAATGATGGCAAAGGGATTATTTTAACAACAGAAGATGGCTCTCAAGTAAAAGCGGTTCGTGAAGGAACAGTCATATTCGCCGGGAATGATCCTGAGTCTGGGAAGACTGTAGTTCTACAGCATGAGGATGGAACGAAAACCACGTACGGATATTTATCATCCATCGATGTCCATTTATATGAACATGTCCGATCGCAAAAGGATTTGGGGTCCGTGAAAGCGGAAGAGGGGCAGGCAGCGGAATTCTTCTTCGCCATTGAAAAAGACAATACTTTTTTAGATCCAGTACAGGTGATCAAAGTGAATGAAGGTCCTTAAATTTCACGACCAAATCCATATCCACCCCCTCTTCTTTTTGCTTGCTTTTTCCGCTCTGCTGACTGGGGCTATTTATGATTTTATCGTTCTGTTTTCCATAGTCATTGCTCATGAACTGGGCCATTTCCTTATGGCAAAACGGTTTGGATGGCGTGTGGAAAGAATGGAGATCTGGCTATTCGGGGGGGCTGTCGTGAGTGAAGAGCACAACACAAGGCCTTTTCGAGAGCAGATGCTTGTGGTCATCGCTGGCCCTTTTCAGCATCTATGGATCTTTGTTCTGCTCATGACTCTTCAATCCATAATAGGCGTACACCCTTTATTAGATGCAGCCTTCTTCTATAATGGAGTTATCTTTCTGTTTAACATGCTGCCGGTTTGGCCTTTAGATGGAGGGAAATTGCTTTTTTATCTCTTGAATCGTTTCTTTGCCTTCAGGGTGAGTCTGGCTGTCGCCCTTAGTCTATCCCTTCTGTTCATGACATTTGCTGGATTTTGGATGTTTACAGGCGGGCGCTGGACGTTAGCCGCCATCCTCCTCACCGCCTTTTTATTCATTGAAAACGTTCTCGAATGGAAACGGAAGTCGTATACGATGATGCGTTATCTTCTATATTGCACGTATCAAAACAGGGAATCATTAAAAACTAAGTATGTAAACGTGCATCAAGAGACGCTCGTCCGTGATGTGCTGAAGAATATCCACTCCAACCGGCGCCATAAGTATGTATTGAAACATACGAATCCATTCTATATAGTAGATGAACAAGAGTGTCTCCGGGCTTTTTTTGAACAAAAGAAGCCGCATTTAAAAGTACGGGACATTGCTAAAATCGCTATATAATGAGGGATGACATGAGGAAATTAGTTCTACATACAAAGGCAGTCGAAAAATCGGGAGTGGTCATTGAAAATGGGGAGATCCATGAATATGTTATTGACCGGCCCGGTGCTGAAAAGCTCGCGGGCTCTATTTTTTTAGGGAAAGTTGAACAGGTGGATCAGGGTTTGGGTGCCGCTTTTATTGACATAGGAAAGGAGAAGTCAGGTTTTCTAAGGAAGGAAATGGTTCCCTGGTGTGAAGGTAAATTATCTACAGCATTGAGAACTGGGCAGAAAGTGATTGTACAAGCCGTTAAGGAACCGGTTGGCAACAAAGGTGCTGTACTGACCGCAAATGTGACATTCCCTGGCTTGTACACCATCTATCAGCCTTTTGCTCAAGGGAAACTTTCGATTTCGCGGAAGCTTGACGATGAAAAAAAATCAGAGCTTGAAGCGTTGCTGGAACTGGAATTGAACAATTCTGAAGGGTGTATTATACGAACCGCAGCGGGAGCCGTGGACCCCGGGACGATGATGGAAGAATTAAGAGAACTTCGAAATGAGTGGAAAACGATTGAAAAGAGAGAAATCAATCAACCCGCCTCCTTATGGAGTGAGCCGAGCATCCCTGATGCATTCATTCGTAAATTTCCGGCGACTACGATTCAAGAAGTGATCCTTGATGAAGCGAACACATCTAAGCGTTTGAAGGAAAAGTTTCCTTCATTGGCTAACCGCATCCGCTGGGTAAGTGATGTGGAAAGAAAGCTGCCTGTGTCCTTTTTACGTCTTCAGGAGCAAATCATTAATCCTTCTGTGGAGATGAAGAATGGTGTGAACTTAGTCATCGAAGAAACGGAAGCGATGACTGTCATTGATGTGAATAGCCATAAAGTGAAAGAGCGGGCCTTTACAAACTCTCAAGCTCTTGATGTCAATATCCTGGCTGCCAGGGAAATTCAAAAGCAGATCCGTTTAAGAAATTTATCTGGAATCATTCTTATTGACTTCATTTCCATGAAGGATGAGAACAAAGAGAAACAACTCGTCTCAGAAATGAGAAAGCTTGTGAAAGAGGACACCATGAAAACAAACGTGTTTGGAATGACAAGATTAGGACTTTTAGAAATGACGAGAAAAAGGGAAAGTCCCAGCCTGTCTTCCTTATTCACCAAGCCTAAGGAAGTGAAATTCACGGATGAGACGGTTGTGTATCGTTTAGAAAGAGAACTTCTGCAAAGGAGAGAGGCGGAGGCCCTGATGGTTGCTGTTCATCCGACGATTGTGGATTGTAAAAAACGATTGCTTTCTGAGTCGATTTCTAGTAAAATTCCACAGGAGCTGTTTGTTAGGCAGGATGCTGACATCTCTGGCTATCAAATAGAGCTTGAAGGGTCTTTAGACATGATCCGGGAAGCTGTTCAGCGTCGCGGATATCATGTTGACAACTTGTTTTGATCTGTGGTAACATTGTTTTGTTATTCTAGTAGCACTCCGTTGCTACAACCGCACAGAACAGGTTTTAAAACCGATTTCCGGTACCTGAATGGCGAGTCTGAGTATATTGAGGAGGTGCAAGTATGTACGCAATTATTGAAACTGGTGGTAAGCAGGTAAAAGTAGAAAAAGGCCAGGAGATCTATGTTGAAAAAATGGACGTAGAAGCTGGTGAGTCTATCACTTTTGACAAAGTTCTTTTCGTAGGTGGAGGCAACACAAAAGTTGGTGCTCCTTACGTTGATGGTGCTTCTGTAACAGCTAAAGTTGAAAAACAAGGTCTTCAGAAGAAACTGACTGTCTTCAAATACAAGCCTAAAAAGAACTACAAGCGCAAACAAGGTCATCGTCAGCCGTACACGAAACTTGTCGTTGAAGAAATCAACGCGTAAGGTTCGTATCGGATGATACAAGTATCGATGTTTCGCTCGCAAGGAGAAATTACAGGCTTTGAAATATCCGGACATGCAGAAAGTGGACCATATGGTCATGATCTTGTCTGCGCCGCCGTATCGGCTGTTTCGTTCGGTGCTGTCAATGCTGTAATCAGTCTTTGTGGATTCGAACCTGATGTCGAACAAGGTGGAGAAGGTGGTTATTTAAAAATCACTCTTCCTGAAGATTTGGATGAAGCCATTCATGCCAAAGCTCAAACCTTATTGGAAGGCATGCAGGTGTCCTTGGAAACGATTGAACAAGAATACGATCAATATATGAAAATATCCCAACGATAAGGAGGTGAAGACTCATGCTACGTCTTGATTTGCAGTTTTTCGCCCAGAAGAAGGGTGTAGGTAGTACAAAAAACGGTCGTGACTCTGAGTCCAAACGTCTTGGAGCTAAACGTGCAGACGGACAACAAGCAACTGCTGGTTCCATCCTTTACCGTCAACGCGGTACAAAGGTGTACCCTGGTGCGAACGTTGGCCGTGGTGGAGACGACACATTGTTCGCGAAAGTGGATGGTGTTGTTAAATTCGAGCGTTACGGACGTAACCGTAAAAAAGTCAGCGTTTATCCTGTAGCACAGGAAGCGTAAGCGAATAGTCCATCAGCAAAAAAGCCGCGCTTTGCTTTTCGCATAAGCGCGGCTTTTTTTATATCCTTTATTTGCTGCTTAGCAAATAATTCAGGGTAGTGAGTCGCTTTTCTCAGGAACGCGTCTAAGCAGCCCGTCTGGATTCCGTTTTGGTATGAGAGCAATGATTCCTAATAGGAACGGAAAACTTATAAAGATTATTTCCAGTATTTATTCAGTCACTATTCCTATCACGCGAAATTCTCGAAACTGATCTTATGTTATAAATTTTTTGTTTCCTTGAATTTTTGCTATACTTTTTATTACTATGGGTTGAACGAGGGAGCTGAAACGATGGAAGAAAAAGAAATCATTGAGCTGCTCAGGCATAAGCGTCATGACTGGATGAATCAAATTCAATTGCTTCAAGGTTACGCTTCCCTTGGAAAGCAGGATCGCTTGCTGTCACAAATGGAAGAAATAAAAGAAGAGGCAGAAGAAGAACGGAAATTATTGAATAGTAATTCTCTACATTTTTCTTTATGGCTGCTTTCTTTTAATTGGGTACATAAGACTTACCGGCTACGGTATTTCATAAGGGGAGAAGTTGATTTATCCCGTCATGATCATACATTGTTCGCTTATGGAAAACGGATGATTGAAATCATGGATGGACATATTGGATATGAAGAACTTTATGAAGGTACATGTACCATCTATGTAGGTGGCCAGGATACGCTTGGATTGAGCTGGGAATGGGAAGGGCTATTTCATAAACCGGAACGTTTGAAAGAGACGCTGAATAAAGAAGGATTTATTGCCACGATTTTTGACAGTAAAGAACTTTCTATTGAAATGACAATAGAATGAAGAGGTGAATAGACATGTTTGTCGATCAGGTGAAAGTATTTGTAAAAGGTGGAGACGGTGGAAATGGTCTTGTGGCTTACCGTCGTGAAAAATTTGTACCAAGAGGTGGACCTGCTGGTGGTGATGGTGGAAATGGTGGTGATGTCATTTTTGAAGTCGATGAAGGTCTCAACACGCTGATGGATTTCAGGTATCAACACCACTTTAAAGCGGCCAAAGGTGAAAACGGGATGAATCAGAAGCAGCACGGAAAAAACGCTGATCCACTGGTTGTCAGTGTTCCTCCTGGGACAACGGTGAAAGATGCAGAGACAGATAAAGTCATCGCTGATTTAACGGATCATAAACAAAGAGCGGTCATCGCTAAAGGTGGTCGCGGAGGACGTGGAAATGCTCGTTTCGCTACGGCCAGGAACCCGGCGCCTGAAATCGCTGAAAACGGGGAACCGGGTGCAGAACTCGATGTCGTCGTCGAGTTAAAGCTGTTAGCAGATGTCGGATTAGTTGGTTTTCCGAGTGTCGGTAAATCAACATTCTTATCGGTGGTAACCGCCGCAAAGCCGAAGATTGCGGACTATCACTTCACCACTCTTTCTCCAAACCTTGGGGTAGTGGAAAGTCAGGACCATCGTAGTTTCGTAATGGCCGATCTTCCAGGCCTTATCGAAGGAGCGCATGAAGGGGTAGGTCTTGGTCATCAATTTCTGCGACATGTAGAGCGTACACGATTACTGCTCCATGTCATTGATATGTCTGGAATGGAAGGCCGCGACCCTTATGAAGACTATATAACGATCAATAATGAACTATCATCTTATGATCAACGTTTAGAAAATCGTCCTCAAATCATTGTAGCAAATAAAATGGATATTCCTGATTCCAAAGAGAACCTGGAACGGTTCAAGGAGCAGCTTGGCAATGATGACATTCCAATCTATTCGATCTCTACAGTTACACGGGACGGGTTGGATGAATTGTTGTATGCCGTAGCAGATAAACTGGATCAAATTCCGAAGCAGGAAGAACAAGTCGAGGAAGTGGATGAACGAGTCATCTACAAATTCGAAAAAGAGGAAGCGCCATTTAAGATTACGCGTGATGATGACGGTGCCTACGTCTTATATGGAGAGAAGATTGAATCACTCTTTAAAAGAACGGACTTCTCTCATGACCAGTCCATCAACCGTTTCGCTCGTCAGATGCGGAGTATGGGTGTGGATGAAGCGCTCAGAAAACGCGGGGCGAAAGATGGCGACACGGTAAGATTGATGGATTATGAATTTGAGTTTGTCGATTAAAGGGGAGGATTTTTCATGGCGGATTACAATGAGAAATTTTATTTAGTCCGTAGCGACATTCTTCCTGAAGCTATGATGAAGACCATTGAGGCCAAAGAGCTGCTGGAGCGGGGGAAAGTAGAGTCCATTTTCGAAGCAGTCCAGCAAGTGGGCTTATCCCGTAGTGCTTTTTATAAATACAGAGATGCTGTTTTTCCTTTTCAAGCGATGGTTAAAGAGCAAATGATTACATTGTTCTTCCACCTTGAAGATCGTAAAGGAACGTTGTCGAATTTGTTAATGACGGTTGCTAAGTCCGGTTGTAATGTTTTGACGATTCATCAGACCATTCCTCTTCAAGGCAAAGCCAATGTGACGCTCTCATTGAATACTTCCGGAATGGAAGACAGCATAGAAAAACTATTGCAGCAACTGCACAAGTTAGATTTTGTAGATCGTGTAGAGATCTTAAGTACGGGAGCTTAATTGGAGGGGAAATCATGACGGAACAACGGATCGGATATTTAGGACCAAAGGGTACGTTTACAAAAATGGCAGTGGATGCTTTGTTTGAAAGTGGAGAGTTCGTGGGCTACGAGAACATTCCTGCCTGTCTGGATGCAGTGGAGGCAGGGGAAATCAGTACGGCCGTTGTCCCCATTGAAAATGCGATTGAAGGTTCTGTACACTTGACGGTGGATTATCTTGTTCATCACGTCAACCAATCAATTATTGCAGAACTGACAGTCCCCATCAAACAGCACCTTCTCGTCCATCCGGATCATGACGGGGAAATAAAAAAGGTGTATTCTCACAGCCATGCCATTGCTCAGTGTCACCAGTACTTGCACACCAAGTACCCGAACGCTGAAGTGGAATACACCGCATCGACAGGAAAGGCGGCTGAAGTTGTAGCAAGTGAAGGCCCGGGTGTCGCTGCCATTGCCAACCATTTAGCAGCAGAGCAAAACGGTCTGAGGTTTATGGATACGGACATCCATGATTATGACAATAACCATACAAGGTTTGCGGTCGTCCAGAAGATCCCTACCACTTTGAAAGTAAAGGATCATCCTGTAACCAAGCACAAAACGACGGTTATGGTTACGTTGCCTAAAGATTATGTAGGAGCCCTCCATCAAGTACTCGCAGCCTTTGCGTGGAGAAAAATGAACTTATCTAAAATCGAATCAAGGCCGATGAAAACCGGCCTCGGCAACTACTTTTTCTTAATAGATGTCGATCAACCATACGATCACGTGCTTTTTCCTGGTGTGCAGGCAGAACTTGAAGCGTTAGGTTGTCAGCTGAAGGTGCTCGGAACGTATCCAAGTTACCAGATCGATGTGCCGACCCCTGTGAAATAAGCTTGACCCTCATAACCCCTGAATCCCTTTATTAATAGGGATTCAGGGGTTTGTTTATATTTTTCTTCAAATTATTATAGGCTTTTTCATCAATGTTTTGGCTTGTGTTGCATAGAGTGTTATGAAGCTATTATTGCCTTATTGTTTTTACAGAATTACAGGAAGGGAGTTGCAGATGTGAGAATTCACATTGTACAAAAAGGAGATACACTCTGGAACATTGCCAAGAAATATGGGGTCGACTTTGAACAGTTGAAATCCATGAATACCCAGCTTTCCAATCCTGATATGATTATGCCGGGTATGAAAATCAAAGTCCCTCAAGGTACAAAGCAAGTGAAAAAAGAGGCTCCTAAAAAAGAGGCCCCTAAACAACAAGCACCAGCACCTAAGAAGGAAATGCCTTCACAACCACCATATAAAGATACAACACCAAAGCCGATTCCGAAAATTAAAGAGGATGAGAAGAAACCGGCACCTAAAGGTGTCATGGAAAAACCGATGAAGCCGATGCAGCCTATTAACATGAATATGCCGATTACAATGCCGAGCATTGATCAACAGATGCAAAATTATTATACAACTTTCCACCTTCCTCAAATGCCGATGCCGCAGCCGAAAGAAGAATCACCTAAGGAGGCTCTAAAAGAGGAAGTAAAAGGAGAAAAAATGGACGATGTGAAAGGGATGCAGTCTCCGGAACAAGCTCCAATGCCTCAGCAGCCGTATTATCAACCCATGCAGCAACCCATGCAGCAACCAATGCAACAACCGATGCAGCCACAATTAATGCACACCGACTATTATTGCTGCCCGCCTTATCCAGTGATGATGCCGATGCATATGCCGATGTACCAACAACCGATGCCGATGAATCAGCCTATGCACATGATGGGGGATGAATCAAGCGATGATATGGTCCAAGGCGTGCAAGCCGGTGGGGACTGTGGATGCGGAGGAGAAAAAGGGCCGCAACCATATGGACCGATGATGGGGCCGTGGGGGCCGTCTCCATATGGCGCTCAGCAGCCATGGGAGCAGGCACCATATGGTGGGATGCAGCAACCGATGGGTTATGGTCAGCAGCCACCTCACATGGGATGGGGCCAGCCTCAGCAAGGATGGGGCCAACCGTACCCACAGCAAATGGGGCAGTGGGATCCCCAACAGATGGGCCAAGGATATCAACAGCCTTGGAGGGAAGATGATTTAGATGAAAGCTGAACACCGAATGGGCGATTCATACACGGATCGCCTTTTTCAATGGATGCAAACAGAGGAAAAGCTTCCCATTGAATATGAACAGACCATCAAGCCGAAGGTGTACAAAGTAAGGTATGAAGGAATGCCATTTATTTTGAAAGGGTACCGGAGATTTCATGTGATTGAAAAACAAGTGGAGTTTTTTGAACACTGGAATTATGCCTACAAAATAGCTGCAAGACCGTACCCTTTTTATGATCGTGTCTATACGATCAGTAAACTTGGTTGTGATTGGGCTTTATTCGAACGAGTGGAAGGAAGGCACGCAGATTTTAACCGGCATAAGGATCGAAAACAAGCGGTACGTATTCTGCACCATTTTCATCGAACGACGAAAGGGATTGGTGTATTATCCATTCCTAAGGACCCTTTATATGTCAAATGGGAAAGGCGCTTAGAACAATTTGAAGAAACGAAAGATGTATTCACTGAGTTACGGAACCGGGAAATGTTTCAGGAACTCCATGCTTGCATGAGCAAACGGTTAGAAGACTTTACCGATCATCCGTGGGGAGAGGTGGAGGAGAAAGCCTGGGACCGCCACGAATGGCTGCATGGAGATGTGGCTCATCATAATTTCATTGTGGGCACGGATAAGAATATAAAAATGATTGATTTTGATCTTTTGCATACCGGACCTCGTTTATATGACCACATTCAACTAGCTCAGCGGTTTTTACCATACGTGGAGCTTAGGAAATCTACTTTGCTGCCATATTTTCCTCACGTTTCAGACAAGGAAATCTGGTGGAAAGGAGTCCTCGTCCCCGCTGATCTTTTAAGGGAGTGGCTTTATGGATATCGGCTTAGCTTAAGGGAAGAAGCATCAATGACCCGACATATGAGAAAATTAGAAAAAGCATGGGAAAACCGGAAGAAGTTTGTCCGATATGCTGAGCATATGCTATGATTAGATATCATATGTGTGAAAGGATGAACAATCCGGTGGAACAAAAAGTTGAAAAAATCGTGTCCTGGCTTCAGGAACAAGTGAAAGAAGCAAAAGTGGAAGGATTAGTCGTTGGAGTCAGTGGTGGAATCGATTCCGCTGTCGTAGCTAATCTTATTAAGAAAGCATTCCCTGATCGCTCCCTGGGAGTCATCATGCCTTGCAAAAGTCAATCCGATGACCAAATCCATGCAAAGAGTGTTGTGGAAGCGTGTGACTTACCGGTAATGACAGTTGATTTGACGGAAACACATAAGGTCATGTTCTCTACCATTAAACAGCAATTGAACGATGCTGGATCTTTCAATGAAGAACAGGAAAAGTTGGCCGATGCTAATTTAAGAGCCCGTTTACGAATGAGTACCCTCTATACCATCGCCACTAATCATAAATACTTAGTTGTCGGAACAGATAATGCAGCAGAATGGTACACAGGCTACTTCACGAAGTTTGGAGATGGAGGTGTTGATCTGGTACCAATCGCAAACCTGACTAAAGGTGAAGTGCGGGAAATGGCTGAATATTTAGGTGTACCGGATGAAGTCATCCATAAACAACCGAGTGCAGGATTGTGGGAAGGCCAGACAGATGAGAACGAAATGGGCACAAGTTATGATATGATCGATCGCCACTTGAAGGGTGAAGAGATTCCTGATGAAGATCGTAATATCATCGAAGCGATGCATAAACGTTCCACCCACAAGCGCCAGCTGCCCCCTGCACCACCGAAATAATCTTGGTGAATATTGACAGACTAAAACATTCTTCTTGGACCCATAGTAAGGGTAAAAGGAGAATGTTTTTATGTGGAAAATCGTAAGTATGCTTATGTTGACCTCTTTATTTATGTTTGCTTGTCAGGCGGATGAAACCGCTGAACCGAAGGAAGAAGAATCATCCCCTTACCAACCTCTTGGTTATGCTCAAGATGGAGCGATCGAACGCCGCGGGCAAATTCCTACAGGGAAAGACAGTTATTTTAAACGTACAGCAGAGGAAGAGTTTAGAAATGCGAAGTATGGTGAAACCAACCGTTCCCACGACAATGATTTCAATAACGAAGATGCTATGGCTGTAGTGGAAAAAGTGAATGAATTGAAGGAAATCACGATGGCTCAAGCTTATTCGACTGATGATCGCATGTATGTGGCGGTCATGATCAATCCATATGATCTGAGAGATGAAACGATTCCGGAAAAGATAGAAGCCAAGGTGAAGCAAGTGTCGGATAAAGATTTGGTCGTCTATACGAATAACAATAGCTGGGATGAAATGAAAAACTTTAACTCAAGAGACAGGGAAGCACCTGATAAAATCAGAGAAAGGTTTAAAAACTTTTTTAATCAATAACAGGGGATAACGGTTCGCTTTCAAGAAAAAAGGGGATTGTGATATATTAGAATGTAGAGTCCAATGCTGATTAAACTTACGCTAAGGGACGATAAAGATTTGTTTGGGAGAGGAGAATGTCCAATGGCTGGCCATTCAAAATGGAGTAATATCAAGCATCGAAAAGGTGCTCAAGATGCGAAACGCGGAAAACTCTTCATGAAGCTTGCTCGTGAGATTTTCATGGCGGCGAAACAAGGAGGCGGGGATCAAGAAACCAATCCTGCGCTGCGTATAGCTGTAGATAAAGCAAGATCAAACAATATGCCGAAAGATAACATTGATCGAGCCATTAAAAAAGCGACCGGGGACCTTGAAGGGGTCAATTATGAAGAATATACGTATGAAGGATATGGTCCTGGCGGGGTAGCAGTTATGGTGAAAGTATTGACGGACAATAAGAATCGTACAGCTGCAGATGTCAGACATGCTTTCAATAAAAATGATGGAAACTTAGGGGAGAATGGGTGTGTCTCCTTCATGTTCAACCGCTCAGGTTATCTTGTGATCGACAGGGAAACAACAGAGGCGGATGAAGAAGAACTGATGCTTGAAGTCATTGAAGCCGGTGGAGAGGAAATGGAAACTTCAGAAGAACAATTTGAAATTTATACGGATCCTGAATCTTTTTCTGATGTGAAACAGGCCCTGGAAGCAAATGGGTATGCCTTTACTACAAGTGAAGTGACCATGATTCCTGAAACTTATACGGAACTTGGCGAAGAAGGCGTAGAAAAAATGTTGAAGCTGATTGATATGTTGGAGGATAACGACGATGTTCAAGAAGTCTATCACAATCTTGATGCTGATGAAGCGATCCTGGAAAAATTATCGTGATCTCCCTTTGCTATGATAATAACTTCTGTTTCTGGACACACTAGAAACAGAAGTTATTTTATTTAGGGGGGATCCTGTTATGAAACGATGGGCCTGGATTGTTGGATTAACCATAGGCGTTGCCGTATTGAGTTGGTCGATGATTGATCAAACTCAACAGAAAACCTTTAAAGATAACACGCCTCAAAGAGTCATCCAGGGTAAGCAGGAGCAAATAGAATCCGTGGAGACATTGGTGAAGCCGGAACCTTTGAAACTGACGGTCATTCTAAAGGAGCATTATATAGATGGTGTGACAGAAACGACAAAAAAAGAAGAAACCATTTGGTCTATGATGGATTTTTGGGCTTCGTACGAGGGATGGACGGTTGAAGAACAGCAGTTGGACAAAGTGGTTTTTCAGAGAGAAGTCGATGATATCTCTCCTTTGACAAAACAGACGGGGTATTTCGGATTGACAGAGGATGGCGAGCTAGCCGTCTTTCAAGGTCTTCCTGATCAAGGGAAGGTGATAGAATCCTTTAAACCAGTTCCCATTAAGCCGTTAGAAACTAAAAGAGAGAATGAATTAAAACAGGGCATAAAAATCAAGGATCATCGACACTTTGAGCAAGTCGTACGTCAATTTTCCAAACAAGATGAAGTATGAAAGACTTTAAAACAGCCACAAATCGTTGTGGCTGTTTTATGCCGTTTCAAAGGGGATCCACGGCTTTTTAGCATGGGCGAACATGTGCTTGTATGTTACAATAGGAAGGATAGCAATAAAGGGTAGAGAGGGAATTTTACAATGATTAGTTACGTGAAAGGTCAGTTGACGACACTCGATGAAGGGTCGATCACTATAGAAACAGGCGGCATAGGATACGAAGTGCTGTGCGCGAATCCATATCATTTTCAAGATTCAATGAGCAAGGAAGTCAAAGTACATACGTACCACTATATAAGAGAAGATAATCAATCGCTTTTCGGTTTCAAGAAAAAAGAAGACAAACAGCTTTTTGCTCAGTTACTAAACGTTTCTGGCATTGGACCAAAAGGAGCACTTGCAATCCTTGGAACAGTAAGTGTACCAGAATTCGTATCGGCTATTGAGCAGGAAGACGATAAATACTTAACGAAATTTCCGGGAGTCGGTAAGAAGACTGCTCGTCAGATGATCCTTGATTTAAAAGGGAAGCTGATTGTCTGGCTTCCTGATGAAGACAATGAGGACACTCTATTTTATCAGGATGATCTGACCTCGAAAGAGAAGCGGGCATTCGTGGACGACGCGGTTGAAGCATTAAAAGCCCTGGGTTATACAGAAAAAGAAGTGAAGATGGTTCGTACAGAACTTGAAAAAGCCAAGCATGGCAGCGTGGATGATTATGTCAGACAAGGGCTGCAGTTACTTATGAAATCTTAAGGGAAGGAGGAATGAATGTTGGAAGATCGCATGATATCCGGAGAACAACAGAACGCCGACCAGGAGATTGAGCTTAGTTTACGGCCGGAAACTCTGAAACAGTATATTGGTCAGGATCAAGTGAAAAATAATCTTAGCATCTTCATCGAAGCGGCAAAGATGCGGAATGAGCCCCTTGACCATGCACTGTTGTATGGGCCGCCCGGTTTAGGTAAAACAACACTGGCTTCGATCATTGCTAATGAGATGGGCGTCCAGTTTCGAACGACGGCTGGTCCAGCCATTGAGCGAGCCGGGGATTTAGCGGCAATTTTATCTTCTTTGGAACCCGGGGATGTCCTTTTCATTGATGAAATCCATCGCCTTCCACGTTCGGTCGAAGAAGTTCTCTATCCAGCTATGGAAGATTTCTGTCTTGATATTGTCGTAGGAACGGGGCCGAGCGCGCGCTCTGTAAGACTTGATCTTCCACCTTTCACGCTGGTCGGAGCTACAACGAGAGCCGGTTTGCTTTCCGCGCCTCTCAGAGATCGTTTCGGCGTGCACAGCCGTCTGGAATATTACGATACGAAAGCGCTTTGTTCCATCGTAGAGCGAACAGCAGAAATCTTTTCTGTTGAAATCGATGGGGCGGCGGCTGTTGAAGTCGCGCGTCGTTCGAGAGGAACACCGAGGATTGCCAATCGCCTGTTGAAGCGTGTCCGCGATATTGCTCAGGTGAAAGGGGAGACAGTCATCAGCAAGGCAACAACACAGGAAGCATTGGAAATGCTTCAAGTAGATGCAGAAGGTCTTGATTTTATCGATCACAAATTGCTGAAAGGGATCATGGACAGCTTCCAGGGAGGACCCGTGGGATTGGATACGATAGCGGCAACGATTGGAGAAGAACCTCAAACGATTGAGGATGTTTATGAGCCGTTCCTGCTGCAAATTGGTTATATCCAACGCACGCCAAGAGGCCGGGTGGTCACACCTAAAGCCTACACTCACTTCAACAGGGAGGTGCCTGGCTCTTGACGGGGTTTGGTAAAATCTTTATTGTAATAGGGATTGTGTTCATACTGATCGGTATAGTATGGAGTATATTTGGAAAATTGCCAGGCGATCTCAGCTTTAAAAAAGGAAACGTCACGTTTTATTTTCCCATTATGACTTCCATTATTGTGAGCATTGTCCTTTCGTTAATTTTCTATTTCATAAGAAAATTTTGACCGATTACACATAGAATAGGGGATTCACATGGATATTAAGCAATACGATTTTGATTTACCGGAGGAGCTGATTGCCCAAGTTCCATTAGAAGATCGCACGGCTTCCCGGCTCATGGTTTGTGATCGTTCAGAACAAACCATCGAACATCGGCATTTTTCTCAAATCACCGATTACTTAGAAAAAGGTGACTGCCTTGTATTGAATGACACCAAGGTTTTGCCTGCACGGCTGTACGGATCCAAAGACGGGACCGGTGGGAAAGTAGAGGTCCTGCTTCTTCATCAAACAGCACAGGATGAATGGGAAGTGCTGGTCAAACCTGCGAAAAAGGTGAAACTTGGTACAAAGATCATATTCGGAGAAGGAAAGCTTGTAGCCGAATGTACCGAATTGCAAAAGCACGGAGGACGCAAAGTAAAATTCAGTTACGAAGGTATTTTCCTTGAAGTACTGGAATCTCTGGGAGAGATGCCTTTGCCGCCATATATCAAAGAGCAATTGTCGGATAGAGACCGGTATCAGACTGTCTATGCAAAGGAAGAAGGTTCAGCCGCTGCCCCAACCGCTGGATTACACTTTACAGAAGAACTGTTAAAGGATTTGCAGTCGAAGGGGATTGAACTTGCGTATTTGACACTCCACGTAGGGCTTGGTACTTTCCGTCCGGTCAGTGTTGATCAAGTGGAGGAACATGATATGCATGCAGAGTTCTACCAACTGAGTGAAGACACAGCGAATCAGCTCAATGCAGTAAAAGAAAAAGGCGGAAGGATCATATCGGTAGGAACGACTTCCACCAGAACTCTCGAAACCATCATCCGTGATTACGGAACTTTTAAAGAGGCAAGCGGTTGGACGGATATCTTCATTTATCCGCCTCAGAAGTTGAAAGCCATCGATGGTTTAATTACAAACTTCCATTTGCCTAAGTCCACATTAATCATGCTTGTCAGTGCCTTTGCAGGACGAGATTTTATTTTGGAGGCTTACAAACAGGCGGTAGAAGAAAGGTATCGTTTCTTTAGTTTTGGAGATGCGATGTTCATAAAATGATCTTAGGGATCAACAGTGAGAAAGGGTAGAAATCATGGCAATCACATATGAATTGATTAAAACATGTAAGCAGACAGGCGCACGTCTGGGAAAGGTCCATACACCACACGGATCTTTTGAAACACCGATGTTTATGCCTGTCGGTACACTAGCAACCGTTAAGACAATGAGTCCGGAAGAGTTGGAGCGGATGGGTGCACAAATCATTCTCTCGAATACGTATCACTTGTGGCTTCGTCCAGGAGAAGACATCATTGAAGAAGCAGGTGGTCTGCACAAGTTCATGAACTGGAACGGATCTATTCTAACGGACTCCGGCGGCTTTCAGGTCTTCAGTTTGAGTGACCTTAGAAAGATTGAAGAAGAGGGTGTCCATTTCCGGAACCATATTAGTGGGGAGAAGCTTTTCTTATCTCCAGAAAAGGCAATGCACATCCAAAACGCCCTTGGTCCGGATATTATGATGGCCTTTGATGAATGCCCTCCATATCCAGCCGAGCATAAATACATGAAAGACTCGGTAGAGCGAACGAGCCGTTGGGCTGAGCGTTGCTTGGAAGCACACAAGCGTCCACATGATCAGGGATTGTTCGGTATCATTCAGGGTGGAGAGTATGAAGATTTACGTCGTCAGAGTGCTCGTGACCTGACATCTATGGACTTCCCAGGTTATGCAATCGGGGGGCTTTCTGTTGGTGAACCGAAGGATGTCATGAATCGTGTTCTCGAATTCACCACGCCCCTGATGCCTGATCAAAAACCTCGTTATCTGATGGGAGTTGGCTCGCCAGATTCTTTGATTGATGGCAGCATTCGGGGAATTGATATGTTTGACTGTGTGCTCCCAACTCGAATTGCAAGGAACGGGACTCTGATGACTTCTGAGGGAAGACTAGTTGTGAGAAATGCGAAATATGCACGTGATTTCCGTCCCATTGACGAGAATTGTGATTGCCACACATGTAGAAATTACAGCCGTGCGTATATACGCCATTTAGTCAAAGCTAACGAAACATTCGGTTTCAGACTTACGACTTATCATAATCTATATTTTCTGTTAAACTTAATGAGGCAAGTGCGTGAAGCCATTAGAGAAGATCGACTCGGTGACTTTAGAGAAGAATTCTTTGAAATGTATGGTTTCAACAAACCAAACGCAAAGAACTTTTAGAAAGGGGGAAAATAAATGGATACATTAGTAGGTTTACTTCCAATTATTCTAATGTTTGTCATTTTCTATTTCCTATTGATTCGACCGCAGCAAAAGAAACAGAAGCAAGTACAACAAATGCAGTCGGACCTCCAAAAAGGCGATAGAGTTATAACAATCGGAGGACTTCACGGAACGATTCATGCGATTGATGAAGGTTCGCTTGTGATTTCTGTACAAGATGGTACTCAACTGAAATTCGATCGTTCATCCGTACGTGAAAAATTGAGCTAATCAAATGCAATCCCGCTACACTTGTAGCGGGATTTTACGTACCGTCATCTCCTCACCGTTTTACGTGGCAGGTTGACTCCTATCATTCCACCAAGCCAGGCCGCAAGAACCAACCCTCCGAAATAGCTTAATTGAGGCAGAGATACCCATGAGTTTTCAAAAATGATTTGAAATAAAATCATCGCACTGACGAAGATCAGCCCGGTCATCCCTCCAGAGAGCCATCCCTTCTGTTCTCCCTTATAAGCTGCCAGCATGCCACCGATCGCTAGTATGCTGATCCCTGCAACTAGAGCTAATTGATTGAGTGTCTCATATTCCATTCCAGTAAACCTTAGTAAAAGTGCTAACACGCCTGCAAATACAATCATTAGGATAAAAATAGACCCGACTCCATACCCCAGGACCCCTGACAATAACTTTTTCATCCCATCCCCCCTTGATATGCTTGTCACTTTTATCTATATGCATGAAAACTCTATAGATAGAAGCAGATATTTTCCTCCGGACTTGAATAAGTATTAATAAAGTCCGTCCAAAAAGGGGAAGATCTATGTCAACTGTACTTGCAATACTCATTTTTGTAGCTAGCTATGTACTGATAATGACGGAGAAGTTAAACCGTGCACTGGTAGCTGTAGCAGGTGGCGTACTTCTTTTAATGACAAAGATTTATGAATGGGAACAGGCTTTTGGATTTATAGACTGGGAAACCGTTGCCCTCCTTTTTTCTATGATGGTGTTAGTGTCCATCACAAAAAAGACAGGGATTTTCACTTTTTTAGCTATTTGGTTAGCACAGCTTGTCAAAGGAAGACCTGTGCCGCTTTTGCTCGTAACAGCGCTGTTTACAGCGGTAGGGTCTGCTTTTTTAGATAATGTTACAACGGTTCTCTTATTTGTACCTGTGCTTTTGACTCTTGTCGATCGTTTGAAACTTCCCGCATTTCCTTATTTGATCATGACTATTTTCAGCTCTAATATTGGTGGTACGGCTACACTCATCGGTGACCCGCCGAACATTATGATCGGACAAGCGGTAGACCATTTCAGTTTTGTATCATTTCTTTATCATCTAGGCCCTGTGGTATTCATTATTTTTGTCCTGGTCACGCTAGGCGTCATTCTGCTATTCCGCAAAGGGCTTACGTATGATCATGCCTTAGCGGAGGACTTAATGAGTGTAGATGCGAAAGAATATTTGAAAATGTCGCCGTTGCTCTTTCAATCCATCTCCGTCATGCTTCTTACTATCGGCGGTTTCATGATGCATCCATTTATTCATATGGATATAACGACGATCGCTGTCAGTGGAGCACTATTGCTGCTCTTTATGTCTGAGAAAGAGCTTGAAGTTGAACATGTTTTTCAGGAAGTCGAATGGGTGACATTGTTTTTCTTTATGGGCTTGTTCATGCTTGTAGGGGGGTTAGAGACGGTTGGTGTGATTGATGAATTAGCGAGAGGGATGGTGTGGATCTCAGGTGGAGATATGCCTATCACTTCGATGGTGATGCTTTGGAGTGCAGGAATCCTTTCAGGTGTGGTCGACAACATCCCATTCGTTGCCGCGATGATCCCTGTGGTTCAAGAGTTACAGGGATATGGAATGATGAACGTCGATCCTGTCTGGTGGTCATTGGCTCTTGGGGCCTGCCTTGGAGGGAACGGTACCCTTGTCGGGGCATCTGCCAATGTGGTGGTGGCGGGCCTTGCAGCCAGTCATAATAAACCTATTCCTTTTATTAAATTTTCACTGTACGGCTTTCCGGTTTTGATCCTTTCCTTAATCGTATCATCCATTTACATTTGGTTCCGTTATTTGCTTCCATTTCTTTAATAAAACAGGAAAAATAGGTGATGTTAACTAAAGGGAAACCTTTAGGAAAGGTTGTGCTCGGAGTGCTTGTATTCAGCATTATCATTCGCACACTGATCACCTATTTGATCATTCTCCTTGTTTTTCGCTTCATGGGGAAAAGAGAAATTGGTGAACTTAGTGTTATGGACCTGGTCGTATTTATCATGCTCGCTGAAATTGCCGTCTTCCTTATCGAGAATCCGGGTGAGGCTATTTGGAAAGCCATCGTGCCGATGGCCGTTCTCCTCGCCATCCAAATTGGTAGTGCATGGATTTCATTGAAAAACCAACGGTTCAGAAACTGGTTCGACGGCAAGCCTTCCATCATCATTAAACACGGAAAAGTCGATGAGAAAGAGATGAAGCGGCAGCGTTATAATTTCAATGATCTATTGTTACAACTGCGCGAACATGGCATTCAACAAGTAGGGGATGTCGCTTATGCAATTCTGGAACCATCAGGGAAGCTTTCAGTATTTGAAAAGAAAGACGATGGCAGCTCTGATTATGCCGTTGTTTTAATTGCTGATGGTGAAGTGCAATATAGTGGTCTTCAAACAATCCGAAAAAATAAACAATGGCTCGTAAATGAAGTGCGAAAGCAAGGGTTCCATTCTTTCAATGAAATATCCTTATGTACCATTAACGACCAGGGCGAAGTCCAAATCGACCAAAACAACGAATTTAAATAACCCCATTCTCTCAAAAGAAGAGAATGGGGTTATTCAACTAAATGGCAGGATTGTTGAAGACTCAGTTTCGAGACTTTCCGGGGCTCGTTGCCCGAGTTGAGCGTCAGGGGTGGTTGGGAAGCTACTCGCTTTCCTGTGGGGGAGTGCCGAGCTTCCTCGGGCTACGCCCTGCGGGATCTCGCCGATCTCCTTTCTCCCACGGGAGTCTCCCAGCTTCCCAACCACCCCATTCAAAGAGGGGGTAAACGAACCCCTTCACCAAAGTTGGATGGTCTTATCCCGGTTGGTGTAGGCATAAAACGCTCTGTATCAAGCTTTCAGGGTTCAAGTACCTCGGCTTGGGAGTATTATCCTTATACTCTCATCAAATAGAATAGCTGATTATTCATGAAGTGGTTTCGAGACACTGATATAGCAAAGGGGCGGAGGGGAATGGCGAGACTCCTGCGGGATAAAAGTGCTTGGTGAGACCCCACAGGACGCAGTCCGAGGAGGCTCACCAAGCTCCCGCGGAAAGCGAGCTATTCCCCGCAGCCCCTATCTACCCAACAAAAGTCTCGAAACTGAGTCTTCAACTAAAGGGAGCTTTAGTGAGGTTATGAAATTAAATAAGAAGACAAAAATAACCGCTATCAGGCGGTTATTTTTTGTTGAAGATGCGGTTCCATGGGATCATTTTCAATTCTTCCATCCGGATTAACCGAAAGACGAACAATAGCACAATGTACAAAATGGAAAGCCCCGTACCCATTGTCAACAACTGCGAAAGAGGTTTACTCTCAAGAAGCCACTGATGTTTCCATTGAAATCCAACGACTCCGATGATTCCGATAACAAGTCCGAATCGAAAGAACATCTGTAAAGGGAAGGAGATGACCTTATATTTCATAAGTACCCCTAAATGCAAAAGTGTAACGACAACGACACCCACGACGATTGCAAGAGCAACTCCATGAATCCCGAATTCAGGACGAGAACTTAAACCGACAAGGACAATAAACTTGATAACGGCTCCAATCAATGTGTTCCACATGGCCGGACGGGCAAGGTCCAAAGCTTGTAAGGTTGCTTGAAGTGGTGTTTGGATATAATGAAGTAGAAAAAATGGCGCCATGAACTGAAGCATGAAGGAAGCCTGACTTGTCCCATACACAGTGGTTAGGATGACAGCTGGAAAGATCATGAAAATGATCGTGATTACTCCTCCAGAAGCAATGGATAATCGGATCGATTGCATGATGCGATAAGCAATCGTCTCATTTTTACCTTGAGCTGCAGCTTCACTGATGGAAGGTACGAGAGCAATAGAAAGCGCGTGAGTCAAAAAAGTCGGTAAAAACAGCAAGGGCAGCACATATCCTGTGAGCTCTCCATATTGTTTGGTAGATTCAATAGCCGTGATTCCTGCAATAGCCAAACTTTGAGCGACGAGGATTGGTTCAAAGAAGTACGTTAAGGAACCAATGAAGCGGCTTCCTGTCGTTGGAAGAGCGATCGTCATCAATTCGTTAAGCGTCTTCTTGCCCTCATGGATATGCTTTTTCCACGATTTTCGAAGCCGAAAGCTTTTGTGTAGATTGAATTGTCTCAGCATGTACATCAAAGAAACGAATTCACCGATGACAGCAGAGACCATGGCCCCTGCGGCTGCAAATTGAACGCCGTAAGGGTAAAGCATTTTTGTAAGGATCACAACTGAACCAATTCTGACAATTTGTTCAATCACTTGAGAGATTGCCTGTGGCTTCATATTTTGTCTACCCTGGAAATAACCCCGAATGACAGATGATATGGCGATGATAGGGATGATAGGGGTTACAGCGAGCAATGGATAAAGGGCTCTTGAATCAGTAAGGAAATAAGTAGATACAACGGGAGCTAACAGGAAGAGTCCGATCGTAAACAAAATGCTTAATGACCCCGTAATTGCAAGAGAAACTAGTAGAATGCGTTTGATTTTACTTTCGTTCCGAGTCGCTTCTGCTTCTGATACTCTTTTTGAAATGGCCACGGGAAGACCGAATTGGGTGATGGTTATGGCTAAAATTAATGTGGGTAGCGCCATCATGTAGAGCCCCACACCTTCGGGGCCCATTACGCGGGCAACGACGATCCTGTTAATGAAACCGAGTAAACGGGTGATCAGTCCAGCAGCAACCAGAATCAGTGCACCATGTAAAAAAGTTTGTTTTGACATATGATTGATCCGCCTTCTCAAAGAAATGAAATTCCGCTACAATGAAGTATATGCGTAAGGATGGACAAGGCATGACACCCGTTTCCGAAAACCTTAGAGTGAGGAGTAACCTGATGGATCAAAAAAAAGTGGTCACAAGCTGGAGAAATGAACTGAGAACAGTTTTGCAAAGCAAAGTAGAAGAGTTTCACTTGTTAGGTTATAAACGTGCGACCGAAGAAGAAGTGTGGGATTGTTTGATCAAGAAAGTTTGGAATGGCGAACCTGAAATGAGACTGCACCAGGTAGTCCAGGATATCCTGCATTTGCAGACCCATACATATACGAGTTATCTGACAACAGAGGCATATCAGAATGATGATCTGCTTGCCTCCATTGAGGCATTGAAGGGTCCTTCGGAATATGAATGAGGCTTGATCTCTTTACGGTGATCAGCTTAAAGTTTTTCCTATTGTTGCGAAAGTTTGAAAAAGTAGTAGAATAGGTACGGGGATTATCAAATATTGTCTATAAGCATTTATACATATTAGCCGATGGATCATCGCATGTGTTCGTACATAAAGGAGGAACAGGACAGTATGGTGAAACGAGGGCGGATCGTAGCCTTTTTTATTGTGGTTTTATTACTGGCTGCTATGATTGGAACGACAGTAACAGGGGTTACCAAAGATATTAAATTAGGATTGGACTTACAGGGTGGTTTCGAAATCTTATACGATGTCGAGCCGTTAGATGAGAACCAGGAAGTGAATGATCAGGTTCTCGAGGCTACAGCACGTTCATTGACGGAACGTGTGGATACACTTGGTATAAGTGAAACGAACATTACTATTGAAGATGGGGGAAGAATTCGAGTACAGCTTGCGGGTGTAGAAGACCAGCAGACAGCAAGAGAACTGCTTTCAACAACCGCTGAACTATCTTTCCGTGGTACGGATGGAAAGTTGTACATGGATGGTTCAGATCTTGTTGAGGGAAGTGCTCAGCAGTCCTATCATCCAGATACGAATGAACCCATTGTTACACTTAAAGTTAAGAGTGCTTCTAAGTTCTATGACGTTTCAGAAGAAATTTACAACACTCCGAACAATCCAGATACACCATATCCGGACAATCTGTTAGTGATTTGGCTGGATTATAATGAAGAAACTTCCTTCGCTGAAGAGTGGGGGAAAGAAAACCCGGCTTATATTTCTGCACCAGGGTTCCAAGACGGACCTGTTCGTAGTAATTCGGTCATGATCAGCGGGGATTTCACTCAGGAATCCGCTAAACAATTGGCAGATATTCTGAATGCTGGATCACTACCTGTTAATCTTGAAGAAACCTATTCGACATCTGTCGGTGCTCAATTCGGTGAGCAAGCCATGAACAAAACCATTTTGGCAGGCTTCATCGGAATTGCAGCCATCTTCTTGTTCATGATTGCGTATTATCGTTTCCCTGGGATCATTGCAACACTAACGCTGAGTGTTTACATCTATTTAATTCTCGTGGTCTTCGAATTGATGAATGGTGTCTTGACACTGCCTGGTATTGCCGCCTTGATTCTGGGTGTCGGTATGGCCGTAGACGCCAACATTATTACGTATGAAAGAATTAAAGAAGAATTGAAATCAGGTAAATCTCTTTTATCAGCCTATAAGGCAGGAAATAAGCGTTCCTTAGCAACCATCCTTGACGCGAACATTACAACCTTAATTGCAGCCACTGTACTTTTCATTTTCGGTACAAGTTCAGTCAAAGGTTTTGCAACAATGTTGATAGTGAGTATTCTCGTCAGTTTCATAACAGCCGTGTATGGTACGCGATTATTCATGAGTTTATGGGTCAAGAGCCGCTTCTTGAATAAGCGCCCGAAATGGTTCGGAGTGAAACCTGAGGATATTCATGATATTGCTGAAGGAGAAGAAGTCGAAGCAACCTTCATGAAACGGAAATTCGATTTTGTAGGACTGAGAAAACGATTTTTCACAATTTCGATTGTCCTCGTGGTGGCGGGAATCCTGGCCCTTGCTTTCTTCCGCTTGAATCTGGGAATTGATTTCACCAGTGGTTCTAGGGTGTCGATTTTGTCTGATGGCAATATAACATCAGAACAAGTGGAACAAACGTTGGAAGAAGAATTTGATGTCAGCCCGAAACAGGTCATCATTTCAGGCGACAACAGTGAGATTGCAGTCGCTCGTTTCGATGATGAACTGAGTAAAGATAAAATCGGTGAAATTCAAAGCTACTATGAAGAAGAGTTTGGCAATACGCCGAACGTCAGCACTGTATCCCCGATTGTTGGTCAAGAGCTTGCTAAAAACGCAGCACTGGCTGTTTTATACGCGTCCATCGGGATCATCATCTATGTTACCATTCGCTTTGAAATCTTCTTCGCTTTAACAGCGATTATTGCTTTGCTGCATGATGCTTTCTTCATCGTTGCTTTCTTCAGTTTAACGAGATTGGAATTCGATATTACCATCATTGCAGCGATTCTTACCATTGTCGGTTACTCGGTGAATGACACGATTGTAACGTTCGACCGGATCCGGGAAAACTTGAGAATGAAGAAGAAAGTGAAATCCTTTAAAGAGCTTGCGAAAGTCGTCAATGACAGTTTAATGCAGACACTTGCCCGCAGCTTCAATACAGTCCTTACTGTCATTTTCGCAGCTGTGATGCTGTTATTCTTCGGAGCATCATCCATCACGAACTTCTCGTTCGCCCTAGTCATCGGATTATTGGCAGGTACGTACTCATCCCTGTTCATTGCTTCTCAGCTTTGGCTCATATGGCGTGGCCGCAATATTAAAGATAACCCGATCAATTATGTGAAAAAGAAAAAAACGGACGGACCTCAAGTGTAAACTGGAGGACCTTAAAAGAAGACCATCCTCCATGGAGGATGGTCTTCTTTGGTTATTACTTTTTCTTTCCGGGTATATCAAGTATATAAAGAAACCTTTATCAATGAAGGAGTGTTGAACATATGAAAGGTCAAAGTTATCTTATCCTGGCTTTCATTTTTGCATTAGTCATTGCTATTTTTGCTGTCATTAATGTGGACCCTGTTCAGGTTAATTATTTGTTTGGATCAGGTGAAGCACCACTGATTCTTGTCATTCTAATATCTGTTTTATTAGGTGGGTTAGCCACAGCATCCGTCGGGGCTCTCCGATATTATAAGCTGAAAAGAGAAAACAGCCGGTTGAAGTCCGAGGCTTCCGCTTCCCCTGCAAGCGTCACGGATGAAAATAAGACCGTGTCTGGTGAGAATGATAAGACAAATGAAGAGGAAAGTTCTTCATCAAAAGTCACATAATTGCGTTTGCTACCCCTGGTCCGCTCTTGTATAATAGATGGGTCAGGGGTGAACTTATGATACAAAGCAAGATGAAATGGAAATTTACATATAGAAATTCGGAAGAAAGTTCTTCTGTCCTTCCTGGAGTTACTCCACTTACTCAGCAGCTTTTAGAAAAAAGAGGAATCCACAATGCTGAAGCAGCGGATCGGTTCTTAAAGCCTTCAATTGATCAGCTTCACGATCCGATGCTTATGGAGGGGATGGACATTGCCGTGGCTCGTGTGAAAGAGGCCATAGCATCTGATCAATCCATTCTTGTTTTTGGTGATTATGATGCAGACGGAGTAACCTCTACATCTGTCATGGTGGAAGCGCTCAGAAAAGCAGGGGCGGACTGTGACTTCTATATTCCTAATCGTTTCACGGAGGGATATGGTCCAAATAAAGAAGCTTTTCAATTTGCCTATGATTCCGGCTATTCTCTAATCATAACGGTAGATACAGGTATTGCCGCTATGGAAGAAGCATCATTTGCGAAAGAACTGGGGATTGATTTAATTATTACGGACCACCACGAAGTCCAGGAAGTTCTTCCTGATGCCTATGCCATTATCCACCCTAAGACCTCAGCGGATTATCCATTCCAGGAATTAGCTGGTGTCGGAGTGGCTTTTAAATTTGCTCATGCTCTTCTAGGCCGTTTTCCAAAAGAGTTTCTTGACCTTGTCGTTATTGGTACGATTGCTGATCTTGTCCCTTTAAAAGGCGAAAACAGGGTGCTTGCATCGATCGGTCTTCAGGCAATTTCCCACTCTGCACGCCCTGGTATCCAGGCGTTGAGAAAAGTGTGCAGCATAGAGGGGGATATGAATGAGGAAACGATCGGTTTTACAATCGGTCCAAGGCTCAATGCTGTAGGTAGACTTCAGGATGCAACTCCGGCAGTCGATTTATTGCTATCGGAAGATCGGGAAGAAGCTGAACAAATTGCAATCTTCATTAACCAGTTGAACCAGGAAAGACAGAAAATCGTTGCCTCCATCGCCAAGGAAGCGGAAGAAATGGTTTCCGTTGAAAATGGGGAAGCTGAGAATGTGATTGTGGTTGCTAAAGAGGGCTGGAACCCAGGAGTGCTTGGAATCGTCGCATCCAAACTCGTCCGTCAATTTGACCGACCGGCTATTGTCCTGGCTATTGATGAAGAAAAAGGGGAAGCCAAAGGTTCAGCAAGGAGTATTGACGCTTTTGATTTATTCTCCAACTGTATGGAGATCCGTCATCGATTTATACATTTTGGCGGACATGCCCAAGCAGCGGGTATGACACTTGCGCTTGACCAAATCGATGAGTTACGAGGCGATTTGATTTCCCTGGCTGAGGAAAAACTATCGGATGACGATTATCAACAAGTCCTGGATATTGAAACAACAGTCGAGTTGGAAGATATATCCTTGAAACAGATTGAGGAAGTCAACCAGCTTCGTCCATTTGGAATGGGGAACCCGAAACCATTGTTTCATCTCAAGCATACCCCTAAAGAAGTACGTTTGATCGGAAGTAAAAAAAATCACCTAAAATTCCAATTCCAAAGTCAACAGTCCCGGCTGGATGGTATTGCGTTCGGGATGGGAGATCTTTTTCAGCAAATATCCCCGCAAGCAGCACTGGATGTTGTAGGAGAACTTGGAATCAATGAATGGAACGGACGGAAAAACTTACAAGTGATGATCAAGGATCTTCGTGTGAAAGAATGGCAGTTATTTGATCACAGAGGTTCAAAGCATATAGAAAAGAATTTGATCATTCCACCCAACCAAACGTTTGCAGCTGTCAGCTTTCAAGGAAAAGATCAGGCCCCATGCGATGTTCCTGTCCTTCAGGCAGAGTCGGTGGAGCAGGGAGCCGCCTATGATGGACTTCTCATTATCGATCTGCCTAAACGCATGTCGGATATGACCGAGCTTTTATCTAAAATTGAAACTCGTAAAGTCTTTGCCTGTTATCATATACAGGAGAGTACTTTTCTAAAAACATGGCCTTCAAGGGACCACTTCAAATGGTTTTATGGTATGCTATTGAAGCGTGGTCAGTTCAACCTTCATGAAGAAGCAGACTTACTTGCCAATCGTAAAGGATGGGACAAGTCCATGGTGGAATTTATTTCTGAGGTGTTTTTTGAACTCGACTTTGTTAAAATAAAAGACGGGATTATTACAGCAGAATCCGAACCTTCTCAAAAAGATTTGCGGGAATCTTCGCTTTATCTTCAAAGGGAAGAACAGCTGCAAATTGAACGTACCTTGTATTATTCCACATATAAAGAATTGAAGAGTTGGTTTGACCAATATATGAACCAGCGTTTTAAGCAAGTCAAGGAGGAAGTAACGAATGGATTATAAAGAGCATATTGCAATCGTTGAAGATTGGCCGAAAGAAGGTGTCCAATTTAAGGACATCACTCCATTGATGGACAATGGTCCGGCATTTAAAGCGGCGGTTGATGAAATTGTAGAATACGCAAAAGACAAAGAAATCGATATTGTAGTAGGACCTGAAGCACGTGGCTTCATCGTCGGATGCCCTGTTTCTTATGCTTTGGAAATCGGCTTTGCACCTGTGCGTAAAGAAGGAAAGCTTCCACGTGAAACAATTAAAGTGGATTATGGTCTGGAATACGGAAAAGACGTATTGACGATTCATAAAGACGCAATTAAGCCAGGTCAACGAGTACTGATTGTCGACGACCTTCTTGCTACTGGTGGTACAATTGAAGCGACCATCGATCTTGTCGAGCAGTTGGGCGGGGAAGTAGCTGGGTGTGCGTTCTTGATTGAACTCACATACTTAGATGGCCGCAGCAAATTGGACGGCCATGACGTCCTTACTTTAATGCAATATTAATGGAAAGAGTGCCCTTTTCAGGGGCGCTCTTTGTTTTACAATTGACGATATCGGGCTTTTCCCTTTACAAGAAGAGTCCTTTTTTTGATAATGTTAATCAAATATATTTTGAAAGTTCTAAAGAAACTAGGGTGATTGAATGGCGAAAGATACAGTTCTAACTGCGGAAGAAGTCATAGAACAAGCGAGTCAGTATTTGAATGAGTCAGATCTGGCGTTTATTCGTCGTGCTTATGAATTTGCCGAAAAGGCCCATAGCAATCAGTTCCGAAAGTCGGGAGAACCTTATATCATCCATCCCATTCAAGTAGCAGGTATTCTTGTGAACTTAGAGATGGATCCTGAAACGATTGCAGGCGGTTTTCTTCACGATGTCGTAGAGGATACAGATGTTTCCCTTAAGGAAATTGAAGAGGCCTTCAATGAAGAAGTGTCGATGCTTGTGGATGGCGTAACGAAATTAGGTAAAATCAAATATAAATCCAAAGAAGCTCAGCAGGCGGAAAACCATCGGAAAATGTTTGTCGCTATGGCGAAAGATATGCGCGTCATCTTAATTAAACTTGCGGACAGGTTACACAATATGCGCACGTTGAAGCATCTTCCAGCTGAGAAACAACGTCGGATTTCCAATGAAACATTGGAGATCTTTGCACCTCTGGCTCATCGTCTTGGTATTTCTACGATTAAATGGGAGCTTGAAGATACGGCCCTTCGGTATTTGAATCCTCAGCAATACTACAGGATTGTTCATTTGATGAAGCAGAAGAGGAATGAACGTGAGCATTATATCGAGGAAGTCATTGATGAAATTCGTGGCCAATTGAAAGAAGTAAACATTGATGCGGATTTATTTGGACGGCCGAAGCACCTTTACAGTATCTACCGGAAGATGGTACTTCAGAATAAACAATTCAATGAAATTTATGACTTGTTAGCCGTTAGAATCACAGTCAACAGTATCAAAGATTGTTATGCTGTCCTTGGCATCATCCATACGTGTTGGAAACCGATGCCGGGTCGCTTTAAAGATTATATAGCCATGCCGAAGCCTAATCTGTATCAATCTCTGCATACGACAGTAATTGGACCTAAAGGGGATCCTCTTGAGGTTCAAATCCGTACCCACGAAATGCATGAAATTGCGGAATATGGAATTGCAGCACACTGGGCATATAAAGAAGGAAAGCAGACCTCCGCTGAACAATCGTTTGAAGAGAAGCTTACCTGGTTCCGTGAAATTCTTGAATGGCAAAGTGAAACTCATGATGCCGAAGAGTTTATGGAATCCCTTAAAGTGGATTTATTTTCAGACATGGTCTATGTGTTCACACCAAAAGGAGACGTGATCGAGCTTCCATCTGGTTCAGTGCCTGTAGATTTTGCCTATCGTATTCATACGGAAGTTGGAAATCAAACGATTGGTGCAAAAGTGAACGGGAAAATGGAACCCCTGGATTATGAATTGAAGACCGGGGACATTGTCGATATCATGACTTCTAAGCATGCGTATGGACCTTCCAAAGATTGGATTAAGCTCGCTCAGACATCTCAGGCGAAGAATAAGATCAAGCAATTCTTTAAGAAACAACAAAAAGACGAGAACATTTCTAAAGGGAAAGAGCTTGTCGAACGGGAAATTCGTAATTTCGGTATTCAACCAAAAGATGTCTATACGACAGATAATTTGAATCGTGTATCTGAAAAGTTTAATTTTGCAAACGAAGAGGACATGTTTGCCGCTGTTGGATACCAGGGGATTACAGCCGCTCAAATCGCTACTCGATTAACAGAGAAAATCAGGAAGCGGAAACAGCAGGAACAAGACCTGGAGCAGACCCTTGCTGATGTAAATACCACGGAAATTAAAACCCCTGCAAAAACTGGTAAAAAGGATTCAGGAGTACGAGTGGAAGGGGTAGACAATCTTCTTGTCCGTCTATCCAAATGCTGTAACCCAGTACCTGGTGATGAGATTGTCGGTTATATTACTAAAGGACGAGGGGTATCCGTCCATAGAAGTGACTGCCCTAATGTCCATACCGAAGAAGCTCAGACACGCCTATTACCTGTTAAATGGGAGACTTCAGTCACGGATTCCAAGCAGTATCATGTTGACCTTGAGATCTGGGGCTATGATCGCCGCGGCCTGCTTAACGAAGTGCTCCAAGCAGTCAATGAAACGAAGACGAATATTACCGCGGTTTCAGGAAAGTCCGACCGTAATAAAATGGCGACTATTCATATTACTATTTTAATCCAGAATACGAACCATTTGAGAAAGATTGTCGAACGGATTAAACAAATTCAGGAAGTGTACACGGTTCGTCGTGTCATGCAATAGAAGATAAAGGGGAATCTACGATGAAAGCAGTGGTTCAAAGAGCTGTAAACGCCTCTGTCACCGTTGAGGAAAACGACGTAGGTACCATAGATCGGGGACTTGTCGTTTTATTGGGTGTAAATCATGAGGATACAGAAGAAGATGCACGGTATTTAGCCAAAAAGATTCCATACCTGCGCATTTTTGAAGATAAGGATGGAAAAATGAATCATTCATTGGTTGATTTAGGTGGCCAGATGCTATCGATTTCTCAATTCACTTTATACGGAGATTGTCGCAAAGGGCGCCGCCCCAACTTCATGCAAGCAGCAAAGCCTGACCAGGCTGAAAAGTTGTATGAATCTTTTAATCAGATGGTGGAGCAGGAAGGTGTTAAAGTGGAAACAGGAGAATTCGGTGCCATGATGGACGTGAAACTGACCAATTCCGGCCCTGTGACATTAATCATCGATAGTAAAGAACGATAAAAAAAGCTGTACTCATTTTGAGTACAGCTTTTTTGTTTTCCTAAGCGGTGGGATTGAATTTTGAATGACCAAAATTCATTAGTTGAAGTAATGAGTTAAGCCTTCTGCGATCCCTTGGCTCGCTTTCATTTGATAAGAGCGCGTTTTAATGGTTTGTTCTTCTCTTGCATCTGATAGGAAGCCAAGCTCCAATAGGACAGAAGGCTTGTTATTCTCCCTGATCACGTGGAAATCGCCTTTTTTCGTCCCTCGATCTCGCAGTCCTGTATAAGAAACGATAGATGACTGCAGCGAATCTGCAAGTGCTTTGTCTTTAGAAGAGTAATAATAACTATTAATTCCTCTAGCAACCACATTCAATGGCGCCGCATTGTAATGCAGACTGATGAAGGCATCTGCATTCGAACGGTTCGAATGGAAGGTTCTGATAGTAAGGGAGATGTACTGATCGCTCGTCCGAGTCATCAATACTTTGGCACCTTTGCTTTCTAGTTGGCTTTTTAGAAGGTAAGCCGTATCCAGCGTTAATGTCTTTTCGTAGCTTCCGCCTCTCCCAACTGCCCCGGGGTCGCGTCCGCCATGGCCAGCATCAATCATAATGGTTTTCCCTTTAAGGGCATTTGAAGTAGCCGGTGTTGTGGCCGCACTGTCTTGATTGACCTCTTCTACAATCCATCCAGCCACGTAAGCTGTTTTACTTTCATAGGAGATCTTGTACCATTGCCCTTCTTTGCTTAAGACTTCAAATTGATCGCCTTTGTGGCCACGACCGACGATTTTATAATTCGTAGATGGTCCGGACCTCAAATTCGTGCCGTTATAATTCAAAGATACATAGGTGTTTTTCGAAGCAGGTGTGTTCGTTTGTTCATTGTCTGTTTCATTTACAAGCCAACCGGCGACCCAACCTGTCTTTCCGCTGCTGTAGTTTATTTGATACCAGCGGTCTTTCTTCGCTATGTATTCATAGGTTTCACCTTTACGTATTCTTGTCAGGATCCGCCCTCTTGTGGAGTTTTCACTTCTGACGTTTAGAACGGCTGTTCCTACTTTCACTTTTCCTTTTACGGTTGATGATGGATTCTCATCTGCTTTCTCATCTTTCTCGGGTTCGTGCTTTTGCTTCGCTTCTTTTGTCAGATAGTCTCCATGGACCCAGCCATTTGTGTTTCCTTTTTGAATATAGACCCATTTCCCATCCGACTTCTCGGGCTCTACGACATCGTCTTTCATCAGATACCCTTTGATTTTCCCATCCAGATTCGGAGCGGAACGAATCCTCAGATAATCATACTTTGAATAATGACGGTCGGTTATGTGTTGGTCTGCCTTTACTTTTGTTAGCCATTTGGCGACCCAGCCATCCTTCCCGCTTCGCTGAATTTTGAGCCAATTGTCTTTCTCTTCGATAATCTTGTAGGTTTCCCCTGTATGTACCTTGCCAATACGGTCGTAATTCGTTCCAGGTCCTGTCCTCACATTCAAGTAATCGACCTGGATAACCGCCTTGTCTGCATACGCGGGAGGAGTCTCATAAAAGGTAAGAACTCCTAAAATTAAAATGAAGAAAATTATGCCTTTTTTCAAAAAATATTCCACCTCCTTGTCAGTCTCCATTCATTATTCGACAAATGACGTAAATATCCTTCTCCATAGGAAAAAGTTTGATCTTATAAATTTTGTGGAGATAAACTTGACATAAGGTTAACGGAGATTATATGATTATAATCAATTCTAAAATGATTCGAACAAAACCATTGAGGAAAAAAGTAGTCAGTTTCCATGCGCACAGAGAACGAATGCCTTAGGCTGAAAGCATTCGGACGTTATATTCTGATGAAAGACGTTTCTTAGGTTCTACATCGAACTAAAAGTAGGTGTAGACGTACACAGGCGTTAACTGTTTTGAGTGGAGGCTCTTAAAGCCTCAAATCAGGGTGGCAACGCGGGTAATCCCGTCCCTTTTTCGCAAGCGCGGAAAAGGGACGGGATTTTTTGTGGTAAAAAATGGTTTATTTCGTTAGGAGGAGTTTGAGATGAGTATGAATGCCCCTCGTGGTACGCAGGATATTCTGCCTGGTACATCTGAAAAATGGCAGTATGTAGAAGGACAATTAGCTGACCTATGCCGTCGCTATCATTATAAAGAAATCAGAACACCGATTTTTGAACATACCGAGCTTTTCCAACGAGGTGTCGGAGATAGTACAGACATCGTCCAGAAGGAAATGTACACGTTTGAAGATCGTGGAGGAAGAAGCATTACCTTACGACCTGAAGGGACAGCTTCTGTCGTTCGTTCTTTTGTTCAAAATAAAGTCTACGGTTTGCCAAATCAGCCGACCAAATACTTCTACATGGGCCCTATGTTCCGTTATGAACGACCTCAACAGGGAAGAATGAGGCAGTTTGTGCAGTTTGGTATTGAGGCTTTAGGCAGTGATGATCCAGCTATTGATGCAGAGGTGCTTTCTCTTGCTTTAAACTCTTATAAAGAACTAGGGCTGAAGTCGCTGAAACTAGTGGTCAACAGTCTCGGTGATAAAGAAAGCAGGGAAGCGCATCGAGCAGCTTTGGTCCGTCACTTCGATCCACACCGCGAAGAACTTTGTGCAGATTGTCAAGTCCGGCTTGATCAAAATCCGCTTAGAGTTCTGGATTGTAAAAAGGACCGTGAACACCCGGCAATGGAAACAGCTCCGTCCATTCTTGAATATTTGAATGATTATTCCAAAGATTACTTTGAACAAGTAAAACAATATTTGGATGTGATGGACATTGATTATGTTGTGGATCCAAACCTTGTACGCGGACTCGATTATTATAACCACACAGCTTTTGAAATTATGAGTGAAGCGGAAGGTTTCGGTGCCATCACGACATTGAGCGGCGGTGGTCGCTACACAGGTCTAGTTCAGGAAGTGGGCGGTCCTGAAACATCAGGAATCGGTTTTGCCATGAGTATCGAGCGTTTGTTGATGGCTTTAGAAGCGGAAAGCGTTGAACTCCCTACGGATGAAGGATTGGATGTATTTTTTGTTTCCCTGGGTGATGAGGCGAATCGTGCAGCTGTTAAGTTAACAGATGAATTACGTCGTGCCGGCATTCAAGTGGACAAAGATTACTTAGGGAAAAAAATGAAAGCTCAGTTTAAAGCAGCTGATCGTCTTGGCAGTAAATATGTACTTGTCCTCGGAGATCAGGAACTCGAGAACGGGGTCATTAATGTGAAAAACATGACATCAGGAGAGCAGCAGGAGGTTCCTCTTGGTGAGATCATCGACCATATGAAGAAAGAACTGACAGGAGGCAAATAAGATGGAACGAACAAAATGCGGATCTTTGCGCAGAGATCATCTTGAGCAAGAAGTAACACTTAAAGGATGGGTACAAAAACGCCGGGATTTAGGTGGTTTAATTTTCATCGATTTAAGAGATCGATCCGGCTTAGTACAGGTGGTTTTCAATCCTGAGACTTCAGGTGAAGCATTGGAGAAGGCGGAAAATGTTCGCAGTGAGTATGTCCTTGAAGTTAAAGGGACTGTTGTGGCCCGTGACGCCCAAACCATTAATACCAATCTTGGCACAGGAGAAATTGAAGTAGCTGCCAAGGAATTGACGATTCTTAACAAAGCGAAGACACCACCATTCATGATTGAAGATCAATCAGAGGTATCCGAAGACCTTCGACTTAAATACCGCTACTTGGATTTGAGAAGAAAAGAAATGCAGGAGACGTTTAAAATGCGTCACCAAACGACCCAGTCGATCCGTGATTTTTTGAATGAAGAAGAATTCTTGGATATGGAAACACCGATGCTGACGAAGAGTACACCGGAAGGAGCACGTGACTATCTTGTTCCAAGCCGGGTTCATGAAGGTGAATTCTATGCATTGCCTCAATCTCCCCAGCTCTTCAAACAGTTGTTGATGATGTCAGGGTTCGAGAAGTATTATCAGATCGTCCGCTGTTTCCGTGATGAAGACTTGCGCGCTGACCGTCAGCCTGAGTTTACACAAGTGGATATTGAGACTTCATTTATGACAACAGAAGATATCATGTCCTTAACAGAACGCATGATGAAGCGTGTCATGAAAGAAGTGAAAGGCCAGGAAATCGAAACCCCATTCCTTCGTATGCCTTATGATGAGGCGATGGAACGGTACGGTTCCGACAAGCCCGATACTCGCTTTGGTCTTGAATTAGTGAATCTTTCTGAAGATGTAAAGGATTCCGGTTTTAAAGTGTTTAGCGGAGCGGTTTCTTCAGGCGGCCAAGTAAGCGCCATTAATGTGGAAGGAAAAGCTGATGAGTTTTCCCGCAAAGATATTGATAAGATGACAGAAGATGTCAAAGTCTATGGAGCTAAAGGGTTGGCATGGTTAAAAGTGAAAGACGGTGAGTTCAATGGACCGATTGCTAAATTCTTCTCTGAAGATGAGGCTTCTTCAATGAAAGAAAAAATGGCAGCAAAGGATGGCGATCTTCTTCTCTTTGTAGCAGACCAGACTTCCGTTGTTCATGACAGTCTTGGAGCTTTACGTCAAAAGCTTGCCCGTCGATTAGACTTGATTGATGAGACAAAGTTCAACTTCCTTTGGGTAACGGACTGGCCTTTATTTGAGTATGATGAAGATGAAGGACGTTATCACGCCGCACACCATCCGTTTACAATGCCTGCAGGCGGACGTATGGATGAACTGAAGAAAAATCCAAAAGACGTCCGTGCAGAGGCCTATGACATCGTCCTCAACGGGTATGAGCTTGGTGGAGGTTCCTTGCGTATCTTTGAAAAAGAAATGCAGCAGGAAATGTTTGAGGTGCTCGGTTTCAGTCAGGAGGAAGCAAATGAACAGTTTGGGTTCCTTCTTGATGCATTAGAATACGGTACACCGCCTCACGGGGGAATTGCCTTTGGCCTGGACAGGCTTGTCATGCTTTTAGCCGGTCGTACGAATTTGCGTGATACTATTTTATTCCCGAAAACAGCTTCCGCTCAAGATCCGATGACGAACGCTCCGGGACCTGTAAGTGAAGCTCAGCTGGATGAACTTCACCTTCAGCTGAAACCATCTAGTCAGTCTGACTCAGATGAATAAATGTATTGGTTAATTGTTGATTCTATTTAGGTTATATGCTAAGATTACATTACAAAATTAAAGAGACCAATCCTGATGTGTACGTTGTTCGAATGTACGTTTTGACCGAACATTTTTGATACGGGAGCCTGGTGTTTCTATATGGAATGCACGCCTCATAACCATCACTGATGGGAGGACGCAAGAAATGTAGAACAGGGCACCCACCTGCCTAGAGCGGGTTCAAAACTCATGATACGACGGCACAATTGGGATTGGTTTTTTTAATTGCCATTAATTCAAATGGATTACATATGAATTGAACAAAAAAGCGTTTCCCGGATAGGGAAACGCTTTTTTAAAATGGTCCTGTATATTGTGGAACAACCATGTTTGTACATATGATTTTTGGGCACAACATCCAGCCAAAGTGGCCTGACACTCGTGCCTTTATTCTATTTAGCGTGCAAGGTTCTCAAGATTTCCGTTTTTCTCCATACGAAATTGAGGACGGTAAGCATCAGAATCATCAAACATAACCATTTTTCTAGCACGGTCCATGATTTGAATCAAGGCCTGATAATCTTCTGTCATGGCTTCAAGCTGCCCATTTAATTGCTGGTTTTGTTCAATTAACTCTTTATTATGACGCTCTAGTTCAGAGAGTCGGTTCTGAAGAGATCCTGAACTCTTACTCTCTTGTTTAAGGTTCGTCAAATAAGAAATGATGTCTTCTAAACGAATATCAGGCTGAGTTGAATTCTCTTCCTGGGTCTCAGGTACAGCAGGCTCAGGAAGTAAGTAGTCGTCATCCTCTGGTTCTGCCTGGTACACAACGGGAGCCTGCGGCCTCTGGTAGACAGGTTGCTGCTTCGCTTCTTTCCGTTTTTTCTCTTTTCGTTGTTTCTTCGCAAGCTCAACGGCTTGTTCATATTTCTGCCGGACTTCTGCATTCCATCGAAACCCGCAGGCTGCTGAGGTGCGGTTTAATATATCTCCGACTTCATCAAAAGCTTTTAATTGTGTACTTCCTTCGCGGATGTGTCTCAGAACGGTTTCCGCTAATAAAAGGTCATCTTCATGAGACCAGGCATCTTGTCTTACTTTAGGCATATTCACCACTCCTAATTTTATCTGTAAAGATAATAGTTTGTCAGATTTAGTAGTAGTGTAGCCAAGAAGAACTGGAATTATACTCAAGTAGACTTTTGCTTTTTGATTTTGCTATACACCTGTTCAAGAGCCTGTTCAAATTTACCTGTCCGTTTTGGTTCATAGTATTGGCGTGTTCGGATGAGGTCGGGAAGGTATTGCTGGTCCACCCACGCATTCTCATAGTTGTGAGGATACTTATAATCGATTCCTCTTCCTAGCTTTTCTGCTCCTTTATAATGAGAGTCTTTTAAATGTTGAGGTACTTCTCCGCTTTTCCCATTTCTGATATCCGAAAGCGCCGCATCAAGTGCTTTATAGGCACTGTTTGATTTTGGAGAGAGGGCAAGTTCCGTTACAGCTACCGACAATGGAATACGGGCCTCGGGAAATCCGATTCGCTCAGCGGCTTCCACGGCAGAAAGAGCCCTGGGACCTGCTTGTGGATTGGCGAGTCCAATGTCTTCGTATGCAATGACTACTAATCTTCTAGCGATACTATCAAGGTCTCCTGCCTCGATTAATCGGCCTAAGTAATGTAGGGAAGCGTCTACATCACTGCCTCTGATTGATTTTTGAAAGGCTGAGAGGACATCGTAGTGTGCATCACCATCTTTATCATGGGAGAAGCTTTTCTTCTGCATACACTCTTCGGCAACCTCTAAGTTGATCTCCACAAACCCATTGTCATCAGCAGGTGTAGAAAAAGCGGCAAGTTCCAACCCGTTTAATGCGGCCCGAAGATCTCCATTAGAAGATTGAGCGAAGTGGTTAAGTGCTTCGTCAGTCATTTGGATGTTCATGTGACCAAGCCCCTTTTCACGATCTTCCAGTGCTCTTCGAATGGCCTGCTTTATGTGGTCATCCTCCAGCCTGTACAGCTCAAATAAATGACAACGGCTGCGAATCGCGGGGTTTATGGAATGGTAGGGGTTGCTTGTCGTACAGCCGATCATGGTTAAACGATTGCTCTCCAGGTGTGGGAGAAGGAAATCCTGCTTTGCTTTATCCAGCCGGTGAACCTCATCAAGGATCAATACGAGCTGCCCGTGCATCTTTGCTTCTTCCACAGCAATTTCCATATCCTTCTTCTTATCCGTTACCGCATTCAACGTCTTATGAGGGATATTCAAGCTTTTAGCAAGTGCGGTTGCCATTGAGGTTTTCCCTGTCCCGGGTGGACCGAATAATATCATCGATGCCAGACGTTCAGCCTTGATCATACGGTTGATGGTTTTTCCTTCGGCAACGAGGTGGGACTGTCCGATAATTTCATCTATATTGTCTGGTCGCAAACGAAAAGCGAGGGGTTGCTGACTCATAGAACATTCTCCTTTTGACAGTTATGAATGTAAGCGTAGAATGATTTTCAGGAAAATGCAAGGGACTTGCCATTCATGCTATAATAGCGTTTGGTATAATAGAGAGAGGAAGATGACCATGACTCACGAAAAGGGGGAAAAGCGCGAAAATTTTATTCGCTGGAGCTTTTTCTTTATCGGTTTAGTCATTCTGGGGCTTGGCATTTCAATGACAATGCAGGTGAAAGAGTTTGGAATTGGACCATGGGATGTTTTTCATTATGGTCTGTTTCTTCAACTGGGTCTTACTGTAGGGACCTGGTCGATTATTGCCGGATTGCTGATCGTTCTGATAAGTTCGGTTTTACAAAAAATGTGGCCGCAAGTAGGAACGATATTAAATATGATCCTCATTGGTGTATTTATTGATTTCTTTAATTGGCTTTTGCCAGAACCTGAAACATTGATTATGCAATTATTCATATTTATATCAGGCACGTTCGTCATTGCACTTGGGATTGGTGTTTACGTTGCCCCCGACATTGGTGCAGGGCCACGTGACAGCCTGATGTTATTGATTACAAAGACTACCGGATGGAAAGTATCGACAGTAAGGAATGGAATTGAAATAATCGTAGCCGTTGCAGGTTTCGCCCTCGGCGGTCCGGTTGGAGCAGGGACGGTATTCATCGCTCTGTTTCTGGGTACATTTGTAGGATACACCTTACCACAGGCGAAAACATGGCTACAGTTTTTATTAATGAAGGGTGACATGTATGAAGATATCTACCAAAGGCCGATACGGGCTAACCATCATGATTGAATTGGCAAGAAAATATGGAGACGGTCCTATTTCTTTGAAACAGATTGCAAGAGACAATAACCTGTCCGAACACTATTTGGAGCAGTTGATTGCTCCTTTGCGAAACGCAAGCCTCGTGAAAAGTGTGCGTGGTGCCTATGGAGGCTATATGCTAACGAAAGCTCCTCATGAGATTACAGCAGGAGATGTGATCCGCGTTTTAGAAGGGCCAATCACACCTGTTGAAGGTATTGAAAATGAAGAGCCTGCCAAACAAGCATTATGGAAAAGGGTCAGAGATGCAGTGAAGGATGTCCTGGATACTACGACCCTTGAAGACCTGAAGGATCATGTAGACGACCAGACCCAGGATGCTTATATGTTTTATATTTAAATGGTTGGAGGTGACAAGATGAAGTCAATTTATTTGGACCATGCGGCGACTTCACCCGTCCATCCCAAAGTAATCGAAGAAATGATGCCCGTTTATCAAGAGGTATTCGGTAATCCCTCCAGTGTGCATCAGTATGGAAGGAAAGCGCGTCGGATTCTGGATGAAGGGCGCAGAAGAATTGCTCAGGGGCTAGGTGCGAATGAGAAGGAAATTGTTTTCACAAGTGGGGGAACAGAAGCAGACAATTTAGCGATCATGGGTACGGCTAGAGCCAATCGTTCAAAAGGTAAGCATATCATTACCACTTCGATTGAACATCATGCTACATTACATGCAGTTGAATACTTGGAGTCTCAAGGCTTTGAAGTCACTTATCTGCCTGTGGACGAGCATGGAATTGTAAAAGTGGCTGATGTAAAAAATGCTCTTCGTGACGATACGATTCTTGTTTCCGTTATGATGGTGAATAATGAAACGGGAGCGATCCAGCCCATTGAAGAAATAGCCGCTGAGTTAAAGGACCATCAGGCATATTTTCATTCTGATAGCGTTCAGGCATACGGTCTGATGGATTTGGATGTTTCACGACTTGGGGTCGATTTGATGGCGGTTTCCGGTCATAAGATCAATGGACCGAAAGGGATCGGCTTTTTGTATATCCGTGAAGGCACAGTAATTGAATCTCTTCAATATGGCGGAGAACAGGAACGAAAAAGACGAGCGGGTACAGAAAACATTCCGGCCGTTCAAGGGCTGAAGACAGCGGTTGAGATTATAGAATCCGAGCGTTCGACTTATAAAGAGAAATACCTTCATTATAAGCAGCTCTTCCTCCAGACCCTTAAGGAGGAAAACGTTCCTTTTGAAGTGAACGGATCCCAGGAAGAATCGATCGAATCAATCGTGAACATCAGTTTTCCCGGGATGAATGTGGAAACTCTGCTCACGAACTTTGATTTATCGGGCATTGCTGCTTCAAGCGGAAGTGCCTGTACGGCAGGTTCTGTAGAACCTTCACATGTTCTTTCCGCGATGTTTGGTTCCGACCATCCGAAGACCACCAATTCAATCCGGTTCAGTTTTGGACTTGCAAATAATGAAGAGAATATAACAGAATCAGCAAGGAGAGTCAGCCAAATTATCAAAAGGCTGTCTTGATAAAGGAAGGTGTAAGAAATGAAAGATCCTAAAGATACAAGGGTAGTCGTTGGGATGAGTGGCGGGGTGGATTCATCTGTCGCGGCTCTTCTATTAAAAGAACAAGGCTATGATGTCGTCGGTATTTTTATGAAGAACTGGGATGATACCGATGAAAATGGTGTCTGTACAGCTACGGAAGATTATGAAGATGTGATCCGCGTGTGTAATCAGTTGGATATTCCGTATTTCGCAGTGAATTTCGAGAAACAGTATTGGGATAAAGTGTTTACCTATTTCCTCGATGAGTATAAAAAAGGGCGGACACCGAATCCGGATGTGATGTGCAACAAAGAAATCAAGTTCAAAGCCTTCATGGACCATGCGATGTCCCTCGGAGCAGACTATTTGGCAACAGGCCACTATGCACAAGTCCGTGAAAATGAGGGCACGTATGAAATGCTCCGTGGAGTGGATCACAATAAAGATCAAACATACTTCTTGAACCAACTATCACAGGAAGTGCTTTCTAAAGTGATGTTCCCATTAGGTCATCTTGAGAAAAAAGAAGTGCGTGCCATTGCGGAAGAGCATGGTCTGGCCACAGCGAAAAAGAAAGATTCTACAGGGATCTGCTTTATCGGGGAGCGTAACTTCAAGGAGTTCCTAAGTGAATATTTACCTGCGCAACCAGGCAATATGGAAACTCTGGATGGTGAAGTGAAAGGTAAGCATGACGGATTGATGTATTACACATTAGGTCAGCGTCAGGGACTTGGCATTGGAGGCGCTGGAGACCCATGGTTCGTCGTAGGTAAGAATGTAACGGATAATATTCTCTACGTTGGTCAAGGATTCCATCATGATGCACTCTACTCTGACGGTCTAATTGCTTCTGAAGCGACCTGGACAAAAGGGATTGTTCCCACCGAATCTTTCACGTGTACGGCCAAATTCCGTTATCGCCAGGAAGATAGCGGAGTGACCGTGTACCCGATGGAAGATGGAAAGTGGAAAGTCATGTTTGATGAACCAGAACGTGCCATCACGCCTGGACAGGCGGTCGTCTTTTACGATGGAGAGGTTTGCCTTGGCGGGGCGACCATTGATGTCGTGCTTAAAGAAGATGAAGCGATCACTTATGTAGGATAAAAGGAAAAAAGTCATGTCCGTATCTTTTGGACATGACTTTTTTATGAGTAATACTCTTACGTTCCAAATGACCGAGAGAGAGGACGACTCTTTCTAATAGAAGTGTAAAAAGAGAATAGTGAAAGGAGAGTTTTGAAGAATGGATAAACTAAAACAAGGAATTGAACAAATGCAGAACCATAATTATGAGGAGGCGGCCAAGCTATTTACGGAGGCAATTGATGAGAATCCAAAAGAGCCTGTCGGGTATATCAATTTCGGTAATCTTCTGACACATATGAACGATCATGAAAGAGCCGAGCGCTTCTTTCATCGTGCCATTGAATTGGATGATACGGCAGCCACTGCCTATTATGGTTTAGGGAATGTATACTATGAACAGGAAAAGTACACAAAAGCCCAGGAGCAGTTCATTCAGGCGATCCAGCAAGGGTTGGATGAAGCAGATGTGCACTTTATGTTAGGAATGACGTTCATTCATCAAGAATACGTGAAGCTTGCTCTCCCTTATCTTTTAAGAGCATCTGAACTCGCTCCGAAAGACGTTGATGTCCAATTCCAATATGGCTTATGTCTGGCCCAAAATGGACAGATTGATCAGGCTGAACAAGTCATGAACCATGTGCTACAATTAGAAGAACAACACAGTGATGCGCATTATAACCTTGGTGTTGTAGCTCTTCATCAGGAGAACGCCGGGAAAGCTCTGGAGCATTTTTCTAAGGCATTGGAAATCAATCCAGAGCATATGCTGGCCGCTCATGCCAAGGGGCAAGTGGAACAAGCGTTAAACGAGTAGAGGAGTTCGATGATCATGACTCAACAATCGCTCTTTCAAGAATCTAATGAGGAACGTCCGTATGTCAAAGGGGAGTTGAGTCGGATGATTTTTCACAATGAATCCGAACACTTCTCGATCGCTTCCATTCATGTGAAAGAAACGAATGAAGCTTTCGATGAGAAATCCCTGGTGATCAAAGGGCATTTTTCCCCTTTGGAAGAAGGCGAAACCTATCTGTTTTATGGAGAATTCAAAAACCATAAAAAATTTGGGCTGCAATATGAAGTAGACATGTACAACCGTGTCCTGCCGGAAACAAAAGATGGAATCGTCCTCTACTTATCCAGTGACCTTTTCCACGGAATCGGAAAAAAAACGGCCGAACGGATCGTGGATGAGTTAGGAGAGCAGGCGATATCCAGAATATTGGAAAATCGTGATGTGTTGGATGCTGTCCCGAAGCTGCCTAAAGAAAAAGCGGATCAGCTATATGAGGCTTTGAAAGAGCATCAAGGATTTGAGCACGTCATGATTCATTTGTCACAATACGGATTTGGTCTTAAGCTTGCCCAAAAAATCTATGAAGCCTTTAAGGATCAGACGATGGCGATCATTGAAGAGGACCCTTACCAGCTTGTCTTCCATGTGGATGGCTTTGGTTTTCATCGAGCAGACGAAATGGCAAAGATGCAGAATCTTTCGCACGACCACCCTACAAGGATTCGGGCGGCGTGCTTGTATATGATGCAAAAGAGTATGAGTTCTGGACATGTCTATCTACCGACAGAAGAGTGTCTCGTCCAGGTTGAACAATTGTTGAATCAAGGGTCTGAGCCTGCCATTACTTTCGAGCAGCTGTCTGAGCAAATGATTCACCTTGGTGAAGAACGATTTGTGTATATTGAAGATGAACGCGTCTATCTTCCGACACTATACTTTGCGGAAAATGGTTTTTGCAGCCATCTGGAACGTATTCAGGAAAAAGAGGTGGAGGCAGCCCACACGCAGGCGGATTTGATGAAAATCATCGGGGACTTGGAAGAAGATGAAGCGATGAGTTATGGGGAAGATCAGTTCAACGCCATTGAAAAAGCTCTTCATTCCAAATTAATGATTTTAACTGGTGGCCCGGGGACGGGGAAAACTACAGTGATCAAAGGAATCATCCATACGTATGCAGAATTGAATGACCATTCTATCGATCCGGGTGATTATGATAGTGACAAGCCCTTTCCATTCGTCCTTGCAGCACCCACAGGGAGAGCAGCAAAAAGGATGACAGAATCCACGGGGCTGCCTGCAAGCACCATTCACCGTTTATTAGGGTGGGACGGGCATGACTCCTTTGAACGCAATCAGAATAATCCGCTGGAAGGGAGTGTATTGATCATTGACGAGTTTTCGATGGTCGATATTTGGCTTGCCAATCAGTTGTTCCGTGCCATTCCTGATGATATGCAAGTGTTACTGGTTGGAGACGAAGACCAACTCCCTTCAGTAGGGCCTGGTCAGGTGCTTGCTGACCTCCTGGCTTCTAACACGCTTCCTTCCGTGAAGTTGACAGAAGTTTACCGTCAAAAGGAAGGTTCGAAAATCATCCAGCTCGCTCATGAAATAAAAAACGATGCATGCACCTCTGCCACCCTAGAAAAAGACCATGATTTCAATTTTATCCCAGCAAGAGAACATCAACTAAGTGATCTCGTGACAAACATTGTTCAAAAAGCGTTGGACAAGGGGAATGAGTTGAAGGATATTCAAGTGCTTGCTCCCATGTATCGAACAGATGTAGGGATCCACAAGTTGAATGAAAGCATCCAGCAGACGATTAATCCCAAAAACAAACAAAAACGTGATTTGAAACATTTTGAGGTTATTTATCGAAAAGGGGATAAGGTCATCCAGTTGGTTAATCAGCCTGAAGATGGGGTTTATAATGGAGATATCGGCGAAATCGTAGCCATTTTTCGAGCGGAAGAAAACGTCGATGGTGTCGAGCAGGTAGTGATCGATTTTGATGGAAAAGAAGTCGTCTATCCAAAAAAAGACTTGAACAGTATCATGCACGCGTATTGCACATCCATCCATAAATCTCAGGGCAGTGAGTTTTCTATCGTTATTCTGCCAATCGTACGAAGTTATCGCCGGATGCTGAGAAAGAATCTGATTTATACCGCCATCACAAGATCTAAACAGTCTCTTATTATTTGCGGTGATCGTGAAGCTTTCCTTGATGGTGTGCGCACGACCGATACGAATACGAGATACACACAGTTGAAAGAGAAACTGCAGGAAGAATCAGCTCCTGAAGTGAACACAGAAGAAGAGGAAGAACAGTTGTCACCATACGATTTTATGTAGGAGGGAACGTTTTGGCTCATTCTATCGGGATGTCTGGAAGTACCATCTTGTCTAATCACGACCGTCTTCCAGAGCTGTTTGGTAAAGGTTTGTCTCATGTGGAAATAGGAGAGTTTGGGGACAGGGATTCCTATCTCTCCTTTTTACGTCTAGCTAGGGAGAACAAGGTTAGTTTTGGTATTCATGTTCCTCACTTTAGAGAAAACAGCAAGTATGATCTTCTGGAGGAAGTAAAAATGGAACCATCTGCCGCCAGGAAGTTGTTTGTAGAAGAAGTCCAGGAAGCAGCGCGATCAGGGGCTTCCTATGTTCTTGTTCATTTTCCCTATTTCAAAGGTGAGACGGAGGCTGCGATTGAAAAGATAGAGGAAGGACTGCAGTTTTTACAGCACTTGCAGGATACATATGGGGTTCCAATTGTTTGTGAACCAAAACTCGGTCAAAATCAATCACCTGCAGGTATTCAGTACTTGTATGATTTCCCTATGAATCTCTGGGGAAAATATGGTCTGAGCATCTGTATTGATATGGGGGATTATAGGATTGCAGTTGAAAACGATTGGAGAGAGTATATAGAACCGCTTCTTCCATTTACGAAAGTCGTACATATGCATAATGTCCGTTTTACGGAGAAGGGATATATTTGGACTCCGATTCATCCGGACTTTGAAAAGCAGGACACTGCTTTTGACATGGCTCCATTCTTAGAACTGCTGGCAAAGGGCAGGGACAAATATTTTATCCTCGAGCACACGCCCCATGCCAGCCCTTCTGACGAACAAGTGGATGAAGGGATTGCGTGGGTGATGGAACAACTCAAGTAATGTATGAATCTCATTTTCGTGGACATACTATTTGGTAAAAAAAGGAGTATGCCCGATGAGATGTCCGAACTGCAATAATAAGAACCTGGGAAAAATTGGGAACGAACAATACTACTGTTGGAATTGCTGCCTGGAGTTAACGATTGAAGATGGGAAAATGAATATCAACCAAATTGAGGAAGATGGCAGTCTAAGCTCTTTGAATGATATTTTTTATCAGCAAGGATCTTGATGATTCATGAGTGATCGCTCCTCGAAATGGTTACGGAGATTCACCATCTTTTTTATCATCTTACTTTCTCTCTTATTGCTAGCTTGGTTGTTCCCTTATTATGACGGTGTACTAATCGTCATAGGGAAAGTGCTGCTGCCGTTTTTGCTTGCTCTCGTTTTATCCCTTTTGCTGCATCCACTCGTGCACATGATCGAGGACATTGGACTGTCCCGCACAGTCAGCATACTTGTCATTTTTGTACTGTTCTTTTCTTTGACGGCTTTTGGTTTATATAAAGGTATTCCACGTTTGCTGGATCAATTAAAGCTTTTAAATGAGCACTTGCCTTCCTTGGTTGAATCCTATCAGAATTGGACCAAGCAGCTTTATGCGCAAACAGAAAAATTGCCGGATGGTCTGCATCATGAAGTGGATGCGCGTTTTGCAAGCTTTGAAGAATGGGGAAGCGCAAGAGTCTTGGCGCTGCTCGCTGGTCTTAGCGGAATCTTTAATATGATTGTTCTTCTCGCTGTTGTGCCTGTGATGACGTTTTATTTTCTTAAAGACTATAAGAGCATCGGGAAAGCTCTGGTATTACTACTCCCTTCCAAATGGCACGAGGAATCCAAGCGGTTGGTCAGAGAATTGAATGATTCTCTTGGAGGCTATATCCGAGGGCAGCTATTGATTAGTTTATTCGTTGGTGTATTAGCTACCGCGGGGTTTTGGTTCATTGATTTACCCTACCCTTTAGTCTTAGGGATAATTGCCGGACTTACGAATATCATCCCCTATTTTGGACCTCTCCTTGGAGCGGGTCCTGCGGTCATTGTTGCTCTTACTGTCAGTGTGAATACTCTCCTTTTCACATTAGCTGTCATCCTGGTCATTCAACTGGTCGAAGGAAACCTCCTCTCTCCATACATCATGGGGAAGAGTATCCATATCCACCCCTTGTTCATCATCCTGGCCTTACTGGTTGGCGGAGAAGTGGCAGGGATCCCTGGACTGATTTTGGCCGTTCCTGTGTTGACCTGTTTAAAAGTAGTAGCCTCTGAAATCCGTACAGGAAGGTTAAACATTGACAGATGAAGATCAGTTATCTATAATTACGCTTAGCAAAGACTATAAGGACGAAAGAACACGATGAAGGAAAAAAGTAGGCAATTTTTTCATGTTCAGAGAGGTGCGTTCCAGGCTGAAAAACGCATTGCATGAAGGTTGTTGAAAGCTATTCCAGAGTGCGGTTAATTCCCGCCGGGGTCATGCCACGTTACAGGCATTCAAGCTGATAGACTTGATTGTCTATAACCAGGGTGGTACCGCGGAAACGAAACCCCGTCCCTGCCGAATTAAAGGCAGGGACGGGGTTTTTTTGTTCCTCTTCGTCTGGAACGGTCTCTATACTATTGAAGAAATTGAGGAGGTTATTAACAAATGAAATCATTAACATCAGCGGAAGTCCGTCAAATGTTTCTTGACTTCTTTAAAGAAAAAGGACATAGCGTAGAACCAAGTGCGTCACTTGTCCCTCATGAAGATCCTACACTTCTATGGATCAATAGTGGAGTGGCCACATTAAAAAAATATTTTGATGGCCGCGTCATTCCTGAAAACCCTCGAATTGTAAACGCTCAGAAATCCATCCGTACGAATGATATCGAAAACGTAGGATTCACGGCGAGACACCACACTTTCTTTGAGATGCTCGGTAATTTTTCTATTGGAGATTACTTCAAGGAAGAAGCAATGGAATGGGCCTGGGAGTTCCTTACGAGTGACCAGTGGATTGGGTTCGACCCGGAGAGGCTGTCTGTTACCGTCCACCCGGAAGATGATGAGGCTTACCAAATCTGGAAAGATAAAATCGGTCTTGATGAAGAGCGCATTATCCGTATCGAAGAAAATTTCTGGGATATCGGAGAAGGGCCAAGTGGGCCGAATACAGAGATCTTTTATGACCGTGGAGAGAAATACGGGAATGATGCAAGTGATCCGGAATTATACCCTGGCGGAGAAAATGAGCGCTATTTAGAAATCTGGAATCTTGTCTTCTCTCAATTCAATCACAACCCTGATGATACTTATACACCACTTCCTAAGAAAAACATTGATACTGGGATGGGCCTTGAGCGTATCGTTTGTGTTATTCAAGAAACAGAAACGAACTTTGAGACAGATTTATTCCTTCCGATTATCAAAGCAACGGAAAAAATGGCGGATAAAAATTATGAGGACAGTTTTGATACAGATGCTTCCTTCAAAGTGATCGCAGACCATATGAGAACCGTGACTTTCGCAGTCAGTGATGGAGCCCTGCCTTCGAATGAAGGACGTGGTTACGTTCTGCGCCGCCTGCTTCGTAGAGCGGTACGCTTTGCCAAGCAGATCGGAATTGACAAACCGTTCATGTATAAACTGGTTCCTGAAGTCTCTAAAATCATGGTTGACTTTTATCCGGAAGTGAAAGAAAAAGAAGCATTCATTCAAAACGTCATTCAGACAGAAGAAACACGTTTCCACGAAACATTGAATGATGGGTTGCAGATTCTTTCCAGCATCATCAAACAGGAAACAGAGAAGGGAAGCAACGTGTTCCCGGGAACGGAAGTCTTCCGTTTATATGATACCTATGGCTTCCCGAAAGAGTTGACGGAAGAGTATGTAGCGGAAGCTGGCTTCACTATTGATGAAGAAGGTTTCCAAAACGAGATGCAAAAGCAGCGGGAGCGCGCGCGCAGTGCCCGTCAGAAGGCGGACTCCATGCAAGTTCAGGATGGTGTGCTGGGTGACGTTCATGTGGACAGTGAATTCGTAGGTTATGACACCCTTCAAGTGGAAACGGAAATTGTGGAACTGATTAAAGAGAAAGAGTTCAGTGGATATGCCGAAGAGGGCGACACGGTTTATCTTTTCCTATCGCAGACACCTTTCTATGCGGAGAGTGGTGGTCAAATCGCTGACCGTGGGTTCCTGAAAACGGAATCTGCTGTAGTTGAAGTCACCAATGTCCAAAAAGCGCCCAATGGTCAGCATATGCATGAAGCGGTGGTTAAACAAGGTTCTATAGAAAAAGGAGCCGCAGTGAAGGCAGAAGTCGATCAAAGTGGACGTTCCTTTATTGTTAAAAACCATACGGCGACTCACCTTCTGCATCAAGCTTTAAAAGATGTGCTTGGCGAACATGTGAATCAAGCCGGTTCTCTCGTAGCTCCAGATCGCCTGCGCTTTGACTTTTCTCACTTTGGTTCTGTAACGAACGAAGAGATGGAGAAAATTGAGGCCATCGTTAATGAAAAAGTATGGCAGTCAATGCCAGTTTCCATTGAGATTAATTCTATTGAAGAAGCCAAAGCCAAGGGAGCGATGGCCTTATTCGGTGAGAAATATGGCGACACAGTCAGAGTTGTGCAGGTTGGCGATTACAGCCTTGAGCTGTGCGGGGGCTGTCATGTTATGAACACCGCCGAGATCGGCTTATTCAAGATTATTTCAGAGTCCGGAATTGGTGCCGGCACCAGAAGGATCGAGGCTGTCACAGCTAAGGATGCGTATATGTATATGAATGGCAAAGAGGCATTGCTGAAAAAAGCCGGTGAGCAGCTGAAGACTAAGCCCGATCAGGTTCCAGAACGAATAGAAGTCCTTCATAAAGAAATGAAAGACCTTCAAAAAGAAAATGAATCGCTAAGTGCGAAACTTTCGAACATGGAAGCCTCCAACATCCTGGATGAAGTGGAGGAAGTTAACGGTGTGAAGGTTCTTGCTAAGCAAGTGGATGTAAAAGATATGAATGCTCTCAGAACCATGGTTGATGATCTGAAACAGAAACTCGACTCCGGAATGATTCTTCTAGCTGCTCCTAATGGAGATAAAGTTCAATTGATTGCAGGAGTATCGAAGGATTTAGTAGAAAAAGGATACCATGCAGGTCAATTGATTAAAGAAGCAGCTACACGATGTGGCGGCGGCGGTGGAGGTCGTCCAGACATGGCCCAAGCTGGAGGTAAAGACGCTTCTAAAATTCCAGAGGCACTTGAATATGCCAAGGAATACGCAAGTCAAAACGCCTAGTTTTTCCTATCGAGGAATTAGGTATATAATAGAGTAAATACTACAAAGTGCGAGGTGACTGTAATGAGTTCAATGGATAAAACGATGAGGTTCAACTTCTCTGAAGAACCGTTTGATCAAGATGTCCGATCCGTACTTCTATCTGTTTACGGAGCATTACAAGAGAAAGGGTACAATCCGATCAACCAGATTGTCGGATATTTGCTTTCGGGCGACCCTGCATACATTCCTCGTCATCAGGATGCCAGAAACTTAATCCGCAAGATTGAGCGTGATGAGTTGATTGAAGAGCTGGTTAAATCTTACATCAAAGAGAATAAAGAGGGCATTGAATGAAAAAAATAGGATTGGATGTGGGCGAAAAAACGATTGGCATCGCCATTTCGGATGCTTTGGGCTGGACGGCCCAAGGCCTCACCACACTCCGTTGGGACGAGCAGGACTACAATACGGCTAAAGAGCCGCTAAGAGAAGTCATACGTGACCATGACGTGACGGAAGCAGTCGTAGGGTTTCCAAAGAATATGAATGGTACGGTCGGCCCAAGAGGAGAAGCGAGCCAGACTTTCGCCTCATGGCTGGAAGAAGAATTTCATCTCCAAACACATCTTTGGGATGAACGCTTAACAACAATGGCAGCTGAACGCGTGCTGCTGGATGCAGATGTCAGCAGGAAAAAACGGAAAAAAGTCATTGATAAAATGGCCGCTGTCATGATCTTGCAAAGTTATTTGGATTCGAAACAATAAGGAGGACGTTTAATATGGCACTAGAAAAAGAAGAACGTATCATCATTCCTGATGAAAATGGGGAAGAGCATTTATTTGAAGTTTTGTTCACCTTTGATGTAGAACAAACCGGACATTCTTACATTGCAGTGGTACCTGCTGAACAAAAGGATGGCGAAGAAGTAGAAGTCTTCGCATTCCGCTACGAAGAAAAAGGGAACGAAGAGGATGACCTTGCTCTCTTCCAAATCGAATCCGATGATGAATGGGAAATGGTTGAAGAAATGTTGAACACGTTGACAGATGAAGATTTGACGTAATGCCAAAAGCCTGCAGCGATCAGCTGCAGGCTTTTATTATACCTTGAGATGGAACACTATATTTCTTCGATTTCACTCACGAACGCTGTGTAGTAAAACCGCGGAATACGCTAGTCCTTGTAGAAAATTAAGGGAATATGTAGAAAGATTCTTTCACTTTATAGTATAATGAACCGGATGAAAGGGGGAAGTCCGTTTGTCTAATTCTGACTTTAAAAATCAATATAAAAAAAGATTGAAAAATAGAATAGAGGAAGCAAGTAAAGTGAGGAAAATCGTGTCAATCATTCTCACGGTCTTGGTTCTTGCTCTTTTGATCGGCGGAGTTTCTGGATATTTATACGTGAAATCTGCTTTAGAGCCTGTAGAGCCAGGGAATGATAAACAGATCAATGTCGATATCCCTTTAGGATCTTCAACATCTTCGATAGCAAGTATCCTTGAAAAGAATGATATCATCAAAAATGACTTGATTTTCCGTTTTTATACAAAATTTAAGAACGAATCTGGTTTCCAAGCGGGAAATTATCAGTTTACATCTTCCATGACGCTGAATGAAATTATTGAGACCTTAAAAACAGGTAAGCTGGTAAAAGAATCTGTTTACAAAGTGACTGTCCCTGAGGGGCGTAACCTGGAGCAAATCGCTGAGGTTTACGCAGAAGACTTACCATTTACTAAGGAAGAGTTCATGGAAAAAGTGGATGATGAATCTTATGTGAAAGAAAAAATGTCTGAATATCCTCAGCTATTGACAGAGGATATATTGAACGATGAAGTTCGCCACCCATTAGAAGGGTATTTGTTTGCTGCGACCTATGACGTCTATGTCGAAGATCCAACCATCGACCAGGTTGTGAAGAAAATGCTGGATAAGACACAGGCCGTGGTCCTTCCTTACGTCAATCAGATGGGGAACCTTGAAGGACTTGAGAATGTGCATGACCTCGTCACGATGGCATCTCTTCTCGAAAACGAAGCGCGCACAGAGAAAAGCCGTAAAATGATTTCCGGCGTGTTTCAAAATCGTCTGGGTAAAGATATGAAGCTTCAAACAGACCCCACCGTACTTTATGCTCATGGCGAACATAAAGATCGCGTCCTGTATGAAGACCTTGAAATCGAATCTCCATACAATACCTATTATATAACCGGACTACCGGTCGGGCCGATTTCAAACTTTAATGAGAACTCTCTTCAGGCAGCTGCTAAACCAGATGAGCATGAGTTTCTCTATTTCCTTGCTGACAGCAGTGGAGAGATCCATTACGCGAGTTCCCTGGAAGAACATAACCAACTGAAAGATAAGTATATTAATTAACATGTTTTTAGAAGGAATGCAAAAAGATACTCGCATTCCTTCTTTTTTTTATGTTAAAATAGTGGGGTTGTAAACCGGATGTAAAAATGAATGGAAGGGTGAAACTCGGTGAATCAAGAAGAATATTTGCAGTCATTGCTTTCAGAGCCTTCCAAAGATGTAAAGAGAATGGAATCCGAAGCAGAAAAACAGCGGGTACCAATCATGGAACCGTTAGGAATCGATTTTCTCATGCAGCTTCTCAGGATCCACCAACCAAAAAAAATCCTGGAGATTGGCACAGCTATTGGTTATTCAGCGCTTCGAATGCTGGAAGCCTGTCCAGGTAGTCATATAATAACGGTCGAACGTGATGAACAGCGATATAAAGAAGCCTTGAAGAATATTAAGGCTATGAACGCAGAGGAACAGATCCATGTCATACACGGCGATGCGCTAGAGGTAGCATCTACCATTGAAAAAGATGGTCCGTTTGATTTATTATTTATCGATGCAGCGAAGGGGAAGTATGAAGAATTTTTCCATCTGTATTCCCCGATGGTATCCGATCAAGGCGTCATTCTTTCTGATAATGTACTATTTAAAGGTTTAGTGGCTGACGATTCAGAAGCAAGCCCAAGAATGGCGAAGATTGCTGGTAAGATCAGGAGATTTAATGAATGGCTTGTTCAGCATCCTGATTATTATACAACCATTGTGCCCCTGGGAGACGGGGTTGCAATTACGAAAAAGAAACATAAGCACAATAATTAGATAAGAATGAAATGGATGAAAGGAGCACCCAGGAGCATGAGTGATAAACCAGTAGTGATTGGAGTAGCGGGAGGATCAGGATCAGGGAAAACGAGTGTCACTCGTTCGATCATCCAGCGCTTTACAGATAAGACGTTATTAATGCTAGAACAGGATTATTATTATAAAGATCAAAGTGATGTACCGTTCGAGGAGCGGTTACAAACAAACTATGATCATCCTCTAGCTTTCGATAATGACCTTCTCATTGAGCATTTGGAACAATTGCTTGAACAAAAGCCTGTAGAAAAACCGGTCTATGATTATAAGATGCATACCCGTTCAGATGAAACCATTCATGTCGAACCTAAAGAAGTAATTATCGTAGAAGGGATTCTTGTCCTGGAAGATGAACGTCTCAGAGATCTCATGGATATTAAAGTTTTTGTAGATACAGATGCAGACGTAAGAATTATCCGTAGATTAATGAGAGATATTAATGAGAGAGGCCGTTCACTTGACTCTGTCATCGAACAATATATCAACGTCGTTCGTCCTATGCACTTGCAATTCGTAGAACCGACGAAACGGTACTCAGATATTATTATTCCAGAAGGTGGACAAAACCACGTGGCCATTGATCTTATGGCAACGAAGATCCAAACGGTTCTCTACGAAAAAGGACAAACAGTGACGAAAGAAAATAGTTGAAATACTACCAAAAATCTGGCATAGTTTTCACTAGTAGTTCTAAATCATAATGTCCTCGGGTAAAGTATAGTTAATCATCTTTAATGAGCGTACAATCGTACTGCTCATTTCCTATATTAAGGACATCATTTTTTCTTGTATTTAAAGGAGTGTATTTGGACCATGGCAGAAGAAAAAAGTTATTATATGACGGAAGAAGGTAAACAAAAGTTAGAAGAAGAATTGCATCACTTAAAAACTGAGCGACGTAAAGAAGTAGTCGAACGGATTAAAATCGCTCGTGGTTTCGGAGATCTATCTGAGAACTCTGAGTACGATGCAGCTAAAGATGAACAAGCATTTGTAGAAGCACGAATTACACAAGTGGAAAATATGATTCGAAATGCAGTCATTATTGAAAATGATAATGCGAATCCCGACACGGTTACAATGGGTAAATCTGTAACGTTCCAAGAGCTTCCGGATGGAGACGAAGAAACATACACGATTGTCGGAAGTGCAGAAGCTGACCCATTCGAAGGCAAAATCTCAAATGACTCTCCAATGGCTCAAAGCTTAATTGGACATGTTGTAGGTGACAAAGTCAAAGTCGCGACACCAGGCGGAGAGATCGACGTAAAAATCATCACAGTTGAATAATAAAAAAGACAGGGGGTTCCCCCTGTCTTTTTTTATGCCTACATACGGCTCATCTTAAAGTATATGGCAGGTTTCTTGAAGACTCAGTTTCGAGACGTTTGTTGAGGGGATGGGGGCTGCGGGGAATGACTCGCTTTCCGCGGGAGCGCGGTGAGCCTCCTCGGACTGCGTCCTGTGGGGTCTCACCAAGCACTTTTTCCCGCAGGAGTCTCGCCATTCCCCTTCGCCCCTTAACCAAGTATGGTTCTCGAAACCACTACTTTAAAATCAGCTTGTATGGATGTGAGAAGTGAATGATTTAAACTCTACCTCGTTGACGTTTAGCATACGCAAATGCTTGATAGAACGCACTATATGCCCGCATAGGGGAGAAGATTTGGAACCTTATTTATGAATACAGGTGTTCGAATCATCCACTTCCCTCAACCATTCAAGCTGACCCTTTTAGAAGTGGTTTCGAGACACTGTCAAGGGGCGAACCGTTTCCCGGAGCCTCTAGAATCACACAAACATCTCGAAACTGAATCTTCAACTAAAGGGAGCGATAGTGAGGTTTGGAATATAGCCCGGGAAATGAGATAGGAAAAAGAAAGCATTGGTAAGAGTCAAAACTTCATGTATAATAAACGGCGAGTAAAAAGGAGGCAGAATATCATGTCGAACAAACAAACCCCGTATTCCCGCTCAGGTCGTTATGAGAAAAAGCGTCGTGGTACGAAAATGTTGACTTGGCTTGTAGGGGCAGGCGGTGTTTTCATGGTGTTACTCATTGGAATAATGGTCTTTGGTGGAGAGGAACAAAAAGGACAAGCGCAGGATAAAGAAAGTCAACAGGTCACAAAAGAAGAACAAGGTTCAAATGAAGATGCTTCGGAAGAAACCGGCAAGAAGAGTGAAAAAGATGATAAAGAAGTAAAAGATACAGAGGAACAAACAGATAAACAACAGGTTTCCATTGAAGAATTTGAAGAACTGAAGCCGATTGAAGACGAAAAAGGATTGAAAATTGAGAAAAGTGATGACCCTAATGTAGAACGTGTGATCACAAAGGATTGGCCGGTTATCCCTACAGAGATGGAAACAAACGGCGAACATGGGATTACCTACCAATCAGGTACACAGGACTATGAAGAATTAAAGCAGGCAATCAGAAGCGCTGTCGGCCTTTCTGAGGACAATATCATCTATTGGGATGTAAGTAACAGAGGTCACCCCCAAAAAGCTAAGGCAACGGTCTCTGACAAAAATAAGACCGGATATCTCCGGGTACAGATTGACTGGATCGATGGACAAGGGTATAAACCAGTCAAACTTGAGATTCTAAAAAATAAAAACGGTTGAGAGAGGAAGTTCAGTAATGGCCATTGGAATTATTGGAGCTATGGATGAAGAAGTTGAATTATTAAAAGCAAATATGGAAGTAGCCTCAGAGAAAGAGGTAGCGGGCAGTCATTTTGTTGATGGCCTTTTGCATGGGAAGGAAGTTGTTTTATTAAAGTCGGGCATTGGTAAAGTTAATGCAGCGATGGCAACGACTATTCTTCATGAACAATACGAAATTGATGCCGTCATCAATACTGGATCAGCTGGAGGTTTTGCCAAAAATCTTGAAGTGGGTGACGTGGTCATTTCATCCTTAGTGACACACCATGATGTCGATGTGACAGCTTTTGAATATAAATATGGACAAGTTCCGGGCATGCCCGACATGTATGCCGCAGATGAAAAACTTGTGAAACAAGCGATGACTGCTGTCGAAAAGACAGATGCTAAAGCAGCGAAAGGTATCATAGCCACAGGTGATTCCTTTATGCAGGAGGAATCCAGGGTGGATTTCGTTCGAGGCAAGTTTCCTGAGATGATTGCAGCAGAGATGGAAGCTGCTGCGATCGCCCAGGTTTGTTATAAGTATGGAACACCATTTGTTGTCATTCGCGCGCTGTCTGATATCGCCGGTAAAGAATCTTCCATTTCATTTGATCAGTTTCTACCGAAAGCTGCAGAAAATGCGGCTGTCATGATCATGGAAATGGTTAAAAACTACGAATGACATTTATTTCCACCGACACTATGATTCTCATATGTTAAGATCTTCATAGTAGGAGGTGGACCGTTTTGGATACTTCCCAAGAGTTAAAGAAAAAAGTAATGGATTATAAACGGTTCGTGATGACGCTATTAATCATGAGCACTTATCTCTATATAGGTACATTGATCAGCCTTTATGAATACGGTACAAAGACTTATTTGTTTTTGTATCCGGTCATTGGACTGACCCTTTTCACAGCTTTCCTCATGACTTTGAAAATCAGAAAATGGAAACGACAACTCATAGAGGACTGAATGAAACAGCCACTCCATTCTCATAAGATGGTAGTGGCTGTTTTTTATCCATTCTTCCCTTGTTTGCTCTGCTTATAGAATTCATGAAAAATTTTCATTAATGCTCGCTTTTCGATTCTTGATACATAACTCCTTGATATACCCAGCTCTTTGGCAATTTCCCGCTGCGTTTTCTCTTCTGTCTGGTTTAGTCCATATCGGAAGATAATCACTTCTTTTTCCCGCTCATCCAATACAGTAATGAAATCTTTAATCTTCTCCAATTCCATATGAAGTTGAATTTCTTCCACAATATCCGTAACATCTGCCTGAAGAATATCAAGAAGGTTCAATTCATTTCCTTCTTTATCATGGCCGATCGGATCCTGCAGTGAAATATCCTTGCTCATTTTTTTCGTTGACCTGAGGTGCATGAGGATTTCGTTCTCAATGCAACGTGCGGCATAAGTGGCAAGTTTCGTCCCTTTTCCTGTCGAATAACTTTCTATTCCTTTAATTAAACCAATGGTGCCGATAGAAATAAGGTCTTCAAAATCTTCTTTTGTGTTTTCAAACTTTTTCACAATGTGTGCGACAAGTCGTAAATTGTGTTCAATCAGTTTGTTCCTGGCTTCATGACTTCCTTCTGCCATCAATTGGAGTTGTTTAGCTTCTTCTTCTGGAGGCAGGGGATTCGGAAAAGCCTGGTTTTTTACATAAGACATGAAGAAGAGAGACTCTTTGAAAAAATAAAGGATGGAAGCGATGAGACTGCTCATAGGACGCACCTCCTCAAGGATTAGGCGAATGCCTACAACATACTTATGTCCTTGAGATGTCGTCTGTGCTTGTCTGTCGTTAAAAATAATGTTCATAAAGGTAAAAAAATGCCCCCATTGGAATGGAGGCATGTCTTATTATGAATCTGGTGCTTGTCGCTTCTGCTCTTTTTTTAATACTTCTGCGTATTCATCCTTAACACTCTTTTCCCAAAGAGGAACACCAGCCCGGTAGGCAGCTCTTGATATCATATGTCCCGATACCGGAGCAGTCAACAGGACGAAGAATATTCCGAGAAGCAGCTTACCACTTACGATGTCATGTTCTACGTAGTGAAACAAAAATGCACCGATCATGATTCCAGAAACTCCGAGGGTCGAACTTTTTGTCGCTGCATGAAGTCTTGTATACACATCAGGAAAACGCAAAATTCCCAGGGAGCCAGAGATAAGGAAAAAGGCACCAATCAATAGAGATAGACATATAGTGATGTCGAAAATTAAATTAATCCATGTCCCGCTCAATGATAACACCCTTTTCTAAGAATTTCGCCAGTGCGACCGTACCGATAAAGAGTAGTATACCAATCAGTAGGACGACGTCATTAAATCGTGTTGTTACGAGCAGGACGGCGATTAGTCCTGCTAAAGCCATGAGATTTATTCCAATGATATCAAGGGCAACCGCTCTATCTGGATTTGTTGGGCCAAGGATTGCGCGATACAAAAGAAGAATCACGGAGATTGCTACAGCAACAACTGCAATGATCGCTGATATTTGTATCCATGTTTGCGTCATATTGAGGATGTCTTCCATTTAACGGGTCACCTCCATGATACGCTTCTCGAATGAATTTTTAATTTCACTCACAGATTCCTGAACATCCGGCATATCCATTGCATGAATGAAAATCTTCGTATGATCCTCACTAACTACAACAGATAGGGTTCCGGGAGTCAATGAGATCAAGTTGGCGAGAAGAGTGATTTCAAAGTTTGTTTTTACATCAATCGGAAGTGCGAATATCCCTGGCTGCATATCCATTTTTGGCTTATAAACATGCTTGACAATGTCGATGTTGGACAAGAAAAGTTCTCGTATAAACAAGAGAATGAGAAGGGAAAACTTCCACGCCCGTTTCATATAGAATGAATCTGGTACAAAACGCTGCAGGACGAAGAGGAGTATGATTCCTAAGATATAACCGACAAAGAAGGTTGTGAAATTGTATGTTTCGCTCAGGAACATCCACATCATAGCGATGATGATGTTCAGTACGATTTGTAAAGGCATCAGCTTCTACTCCTTTAACACAGAATCAATGTAGAGTTCTGGATCCATCATGTATTGAGAGATGGTTTCTATTGTCGGGAAGAACCATTCAGCACCCACACCGAGGAGAATGGAAACCGTAAGCAGACCGGCAGCGGGAATAGCCATTCGTTTTCCTTTCTTTTCCCGCTCAGGAACAGGAATGTCCATTTTTTCTCCCCAAAATCCTCTGATGAATATTCTGATCATTGAAAATAGGATCAATAGGCTTGAGATGAGAGCGGTGATGACGATGAAGATTTCCTCTTCACCTAATCCGCCTCGTAATAATAATAGCTTTCCTATGAAACCACTGAAAGGTGGGATTCCAGCCAGTACCAAGGATGCTAGAAACATAAGCCATCCGAGAACTGGATAATGGTGAATCAATCCCCCCATTTTACGGAGATCCGATGTCCCGGCTACATATGCAGTAGCTCCCGCCAAGATGAAGAGTGCTCCTTTGATTACCATATCATGAACAAGGTAATAAATGGTCCCGCTTATTGAAACCTCTGTAAAGATTCCTATCCCCATAAGCATGAAGCCTACGGCTGGGATGATATTGTACGCGACAATCAGCTTAATATTGTTGGTTGAAAGAGCACCAACCACTCCGAATATCATCGTCAATGCTGCTAAATAGATGAAAAGGGTGTGCGTCAAAGCAACCTCTTGATTAAATATCAAGGTGAACGTCCTCAAGATTGAATAAACCCCTACCTTAGTTAACAAGGCTCCGAATAAAGCGGATACAACCGGATTTGGAGATATATACGGTCGTGGGAGCCAATAATAAAGAGGAAAGACGGCCGCTTTTGTTGCAAATACAAAGAAGAACAAAATAGCAATGGTCGTTAGAATTCCCTGTTGGTCCACTTCCTGAACCCGCTGAGCAGCCTGAGCCATGTTGACTGTTCCCACAACCGAATATAGGAAAGCTATGGTTGTGACGAATAACATGGAAGAAAATAAGTTGATCAGCACATATTTGATTGATTCCCTAAGTTGTGCCTTACCATTCCCAAGGACAATCAAGCCGTAGGAAGCCATCAAAAGTACTTCGAAAAATACGAAGAGGTTGAATAAGTCACCCGTTAAAAATGCACCGCTCACTCCTGAGATCAACATGAAGAAGAACGTATAGAAGTAAAAGGATTCTTCTTTTTCTGATAAGGATTGAGGTGCAAAGAAAACACTCGCTACAGCAATAATGTTTGTAGTCAGAACCAAGGTCATGGCAAGTAAATCAGCGACAAGCACAATGCCGAAGGGGGCTTCCCAGCTCCCCATTTCAAGAACGATGTTTCCATTGCCTCTCACTTGCAGGAAAATCAACCCGACCACAAGGAGGTTAATGATTGCAAATGCTTTGGATAAATTTCGAACTAATTTTGTTTTTGTGTGTATGAAAGCTAAGAAGATGCCTGCTAATAAAGGCAGCAGAATAGGCAATACAGCTAAATTACTCATAATCGTTACCCCTTAATTGCTCCATATTATCAGTTCCGTTAATTTTTGCAGCACGATAAGCCAATACAAGTAGTAGGCTTGTCACGCCGAAACTTATGACGATTGATGTCAAAATCAATGCTTGTGGGAGCGGATCCGTGTAATTTTCTACTCCTTCAGTTAGTACAGGCGGTGCACCTGTTTTTAACTCTCCCATAGTAAGGATGAACAGGTGGGCTCCATGTGAAATGAGTCCTGTACCAATGATGATTCGTAACAATTGCTTTTGAAGGAGGTTGTAGACACCCGTAGTGAAGAGAATGCCGGCTAAAACGGCCATAATAATTTCCATGTATTATTCCTCCTCCTTGTTCTTTCTCAAGCGGATTAATCCGTAAATAGCCATGGCTGCAATTCCAAGTACAACAATTTCAAACAATGTATCCAATCCACGAAAATCAACAAGGATGACGTTTACAATGTTATCTCCGCCGCCGAGTTTGTAAGAGTTGTCTGTAAAGTATTCAGAAATTGAATCAAAAAACTTACTGCTGTGAGATGAAATGGCTACCATGGTCATTAATGCGCCGAAACCGATAGAAATAACAAGATTAAGCACCTTCGTACTTGCGGGTTCATCTTTTTTACGTAGCTTTGGTAAATGGTAAAAGACAAGCAGGAACAAAGCGACGGTTACGGTTTCTATGATTAATTGAGTTAGAGCAAGGTCAGGTGCGCGGTATAGGACGAAAAGCATTGATAACCCATAACCTACGACACCAAGAATGAGGATGGCCGCTATTCGATTATTGGTTAGAGCGGTACCTATGGCTGCAATGACCATTGTCACGGCGACAAGTATTTCTGGAGCCGTAATCTCAGCAACATTCGAAGCATCCACTGTGAATCCACCTGTGATGGCCATGAAGGCGAATGAAACGACAATGATGGCCGCTAGGATCAATCGGACATATCGTCCAAGGGAACCATTCATGTATCCTTTTGTGATGGTCGTAGAATATCGTTCTACGCGATCAACGGCGCCGTCATAAACTTTGTTCATACTTAGAACTCCGGGCACAATGTTGTAAACGGGCATCCAGACTTTTCGGGATAGGGCCAGGATACTTCCAAAGACGAGAACAGTAAGGGACATAATGAATGGCGGAATAAATCCATGCCAGAAATATATGTGTTTCTCTTCTAAAGCTGCGCCTTTGACAGCTTCAGCCGCATGGGCGATAAAAGGCTCATTAATCAAACTTGGGAATAAGCCAATAATGACGACACCAGCTACTAGAACCATCGGTGAAATAAGCATACCGATGGGGGCTTCGTGAGGTTTTTTAGGCAGTTCATTCAAATGTGATGGACCACGGAAAGTACCAAAGAAAAAGTACATGGAATATACAAAAGTAAATATACTTCCTAAAACAGCTAAGTAAGGTACACTGGTTTGCAGTATTCCGGCGATCCCGGTACTAGCTGCCTCCAAGTGCAGAGAAGATTCAAAGAACATCTCTTTACTATAGAACCCGTTTAAGAACGGCAGGGGCACTCCAGCCATTGAGAACGAGGCAAATAATGCAAGAGTGGCTGTCATAGGCATAAATGTCATCAGGCCACCAAGTTTCCGGATGTCCCTTGTCCCTGCTTCATGGTCAACAATACCGGCCACCATGAATAGACTGCCTTTGAACGTAGCATGGTTCAAAATATGGAATACAGCGCCGAAGATTGCCGCTTTTGTCCCGAATCCAAGCATAGCCATAATCATTCCAAGCTGACTGATTGTGGAGAAGGCTAAGATTCCTTTCAAGTCTGTTTGTCTTACAGCCATATAAGAACCCCAGCATAATGTTACGATCCCTGCAATTGATACAATGATAAAAAACCATTCATTGGCGGAAAGCATAGGGGAATAGCGGGCAACCAGATAGATGCCTGCTTTTACCATAGTTGCCGAGTGTAAATAAGCACTGACCGGTGTCGGTGCTTCCATAGCATCTGGGAGCCAGATGTGGAATGGAAATTGAGCAGACTTTGTAAAAGCGCCCAGTAGTAATAGAATCAGTATCAATGGGAAATATTCATGGTTAAGGATCAACTGTTGTTGATCTATCATCCCTCGTATACTTGACGTGTTCGTCAACACACTCATAAAGATTAGAGCACCCAAAAGACTCAACCCACCAAAAACCGTGATGAGCATCGATTTTAATGCACCATATCTTGATTCTTTCTTATAGTTCCAAAATCCGATCAATAAGAAAGATGAGAGGGAAGTGAATTCCCAAAAGCTGTAAAGGGCAAATACGTTGTCAGATAATACAACTCCCAGCATAGAGCCCATAAATATGAGGAAGTACACATAAAAATGTCCCAGTTGCTCCGATTTATGTAGGTAAAAAACCGAATAGAAGGCAACTAGGGCGCCGATTCCGCTGATTAATAGAACAAAAAGTAAACTCAGTCCATCCAGATGAAAGACCATATTCATATCAAGGGATGGAATCCAGGAGTACTCATGGACGACTGGTTCGAAACCAGTACCTAAAAAGCGGGCAAAATAAATAAAAACCAACACAGGTACAATCGTAACGAAAAATCCTGTGTGAACCTTTTCTTTCCATTTACTTAACATTGGGATAAAAATAGCAATGATAAAGGGCAATAATACAGCCACCAACATGTGGTATGTTCCTCCTTTGACGTAACCTTCTTCTATTTTTTAATTGGATTTTGGATGTACGTAACCATGTGTTCACTCAATTGTAATCAAAAAAAGGTTCATTATTCAACTGTAGCATACCGGGGATATGCGGCGATAGGCTTTATTTAGTCTGTCCTTATAAATAAGAAGAAAGACATCATTTATCCAAATAAAAAAGTCATAAAAAAAACTCGCCCTCTGCTGGATGGACGAGTATTTCTCGAGTGGAGACTAATCATTTGTCATAAAGTGTAAAATTCAGCCTACATGTGAAATGTGCTTTTCAAGAAGATGCTGGATGGATCGCGTGTTTATTTCTCGCCTGATTTGTTCAATGAACTCATCTGAAAGATTGAGTTCTATGGCTTTGTGGTAAGATTGTATTAGTAGGGAATCCGATAATTGCTTCATGCCGCTGTCACACATGTGACAGTCACCTCCCGCTTCATTTGGATCACTGAACGTTCGAATTTTTAATGTATTCTTACCTTATCACGACCCTTATTTCGCCACAATATGGAAGTTATCTACATAAAAATGTAGATAACTTTTTGGAAAAAGAGGTTTAAGTGAGTGATAACAAAGAAGTTACTGTGTGGAATATGTGAATAAACTTATCCACAACCTATTTTTGTCGGGATTTGTCGAACGATTTTTGGTCTTACCGTAAGTCTTTTTGAAACATGCTTCGATTTTGTATATGATGGTGAAGGAGATTTTGCCGTTGTATGAGGAGATGAACTGTATAGATGTTAAAAAACTTTTTACCTGATGAACATGTGCCGAGCGTTTTTGATATCGACCCGGACAAATTAAAAGAAAAAGGAATCAAAGGTGTGATTACCGATTTAGATAATACCCTTGTCGCCTGGGATGTACCGGATGCAACAGAAGAGATTAAGAGATGGTTCGATAAAATGAGCGATCACGGCATCCAAGTTACAATTGCTTCTAATAATAACGAAGCTCGAGTAAAGCTTTTTTCACAGCCGCTGGATACGACCTTTATCCATAGTGCGAAGAAGCCATTATCGAAGGCTTTCAAGAAGGCTCAGAAGCAGATGAAGCTGAAGAAGGATGAAGTCGCTGTAATTGGAGATCAACTGCTCACTGATGTCCTGGGTGGGAATTCCGCTGGGTTCCATACTATCTTAGTTGTTCCTATCGTGGAAACAGACGGATTTATTACAAAATTCAACAGAAAGATTGAAAGACGAATTTTAAATTGGATGCGAAGAAAAGGAAAGATTACATGGCAGAGGAGAGATCAGTGATGGCTGAAATACAATGTCAAGGATGCGGAGCCGTCATACAAACGACAAACCCGGAAGAAGCAGGCTATGCCCCAGCTTCAGCACTAGAAAGGGAAGATATCATATGCAAGAGGTGTTTCCGCCTGAAACATTATAATGAAGTGCAGGATGTTCCATTTCAGGATGATGACTTCCTTGAAATGCTGAACCAAATCAGTGATACAAAAGGGCTGGTCGTTCAGCTTGTAGATATCTTCGATTTTAATGGAAGCTTTATTTCAGGATTGAAGCGGTTGACTGGTAACAATCCTGTCATACTTGTGGGGAACAAAATGGACGTACTTCCAAAGTCCGTTAACCACGGGAAGGTCAAACATTGGTTGAAACGTTCAGCTAAAGAGAATGGCTTAGAGGTTGAAGATGTGTTCTTAATCTCGGCAGAGAAAAATCAAGGAATTCAGCAATTATCCCAAGCGATCGAACAATACCGTGAAGATGGAGATGTTTATGTAGTGGGGACGACAAATGTTGGCAAGTCAACATTTATTAACACTCTTATTTCAAATACATCTGGTGTTAAGGATGCCATTACGACATCGTATTTCCCTGGTACAACTCTAGGTTTTATCGATATACCATTAGATGAAAAGAGCTCCCTTTATGATACACCAGGGGTCATTCAGCGCCATCAGATGGCTCACTATGTATCAGATAAGGATTTGAAGCTGATTACCCCGCGTAAAGAAGTCAAGCCGAAAGTCTATCAGTTAAATGAAGAGCAGACGCTTTTTGTAGGCGGCCTCGCACGACTTGATTTTGAGACCGGTGAACGGAGTTCTTTCGTGTGTCACTTTTCTAATGAATTGAACATTCATCGTACAAAGTTGGAAAAAGCCGATGAACTGTATAAAAATCATTTAGGAGAACTATTAACACCACCAGACCAGGATACTATCAATAAGCTACCTCCGTTGAAAGGTCACACATTAAAAATCAAAGAAGACAAAATGGATATTGTCTTTTCCGGGCTCGGCTGGGTGACTGTTCCAGAAGGTGGTATCACGGTAACAGCACACGTGCCGGAAGGAGTGAAGGTGTCCTTGAGAGAGTCACTCATATAGGAGGGGATCATTTGTACAAACTAGGGTTGATCGGCCACCCGATTGGTCATTCCATGTCTCCATGGATTCATGAAAAACTTATGGAGCAACAGGGGATTGAAGGAAGATATGAACTCTTGGAGATTCAGCCGGATGAGTTTGATGAAAAAGTCAATTTATTGAAGGAAAAAGGGCTGGATGGTTTCAATGTAACCGTACCATATAAAGAGAAAATCATTCCATATCTTGATAGTCTGGATGATAGCGCCCGACACTTGGGCGCTGTGAACACTGTTCATCATACTGATCAAGGATGGATTGGCTATAACACCGACGGAATAGGCTTTGTCCATTCTCTGAAAAACCGTTTTCCGGATATTTTCCACAAAAATGCAAAGGCCTTATTGTTGGGAAGTGGAGGAGCGGCAAGAGGGATATTTGAAGCACTTACCAGATCTAATATCGATCGTGTAGACATAGCCAATCGAACCATGAAAAGAGCCGAGGACCTCATTCAGGATATACCTTCGAAGGTGTATGCTAGTGCTCTGACACTGGAGCAGGCGAAAAACACACTCATGGACTATGACTTAATAGTTCAAACAACAACGGTCGGGATGAATCCTGATTATAATCACATGATCGTATCATTAGATCACTTGACAGAAGGAACCGTTGTAAGCGATATTGTTTACCGTCCTATGAAAACGAAATTTTTAAACGAAGCGGAAAAAAGGGGAGCGCGTCTCCATTTTGGACATGAAATGCTGTTGCAGCAAGCCGTTTATGCCTTTCAAATATGGACAGACACCGAGCCTGAGTCTTCGCTATTGCTCAATGAATTCGAGCAGAAATTGAAAGGGGTATAGAATGTTAACTAGTAAACAGAAAAAGCATTTACGAGCGGCTTCCCATAATATACAGCCGATTTTTCAAGTCGGAAAAGCCGGCGTGAATGAAAATATGACCAAACAGATTGATGAAGCTCTTGAAAAGAGGGAACTGATAAAAGTAAGCATTCTGCAAAACTGCTTTGAAGATAATGATGTTGTTGCGAATGAGATTGTGGAAGCAACCGATGCTCATATTGTGCAGGTGATTGGAAATACCATCATCCTTTATAAAGAGTCCAAAGAAAATAAACAAATCGAATTACCATAAAGGGGAAGGTCAATGAAAAAAGTCGGAATTCTTGGCGGGACGTTCGACCCTCTTCACCAAGGTCATTTAATTATGGGGGAGTTTTCCCGTGAAGCCATGGACCTTGATGAAGTATGGTTCATGCCTTCCTATATCCCTCCACATAAACAGGAGTCTTCAACTAATCCCGAGACACGACTTGCCATGGTGCAGATCGCAATCAAGGACCATCCACATTTTCGAGTTTGTGATGTTGAATTAGTCCGTAAGGGAACATCTTTCACGGTCGATACCATGACTGATTTGGTCAAACGATATCCTGATATTCAGTTCTTCTTCATCATTGGAGGGGACATGGTCGAACATTTACCGAAGTGGCACCGAGTCGAAGATCTTTCGGAAATGGTCCAATTCATCGGAGTCGAAAGACCTGGTTATGGGTGGAATAACGAGATTCCCGTCCATTTTGTTGATATCCCGTCAGTTGATGTATCTTCTACCATGATACGCGACCGTATTTTACAAGGGAAAAGCGTTCGCTATTTAGTGCCTGAAGTTGTAGATACTTTTATAAAGGAGCATCACCTGTATGAAAATGAGTCGTGAAGAAGCGCTTGAATATGTGCGTCCTGCTTTGAAAGCCTCCAGATACGAACACACAATGAGGGTGACAGACAAGGCTGTTGAACTTGCGGAGCAGTTCCATGTAGATGTTAAAAAGGCGGAATTGGCAGCTGCTTTCCATGATTATGCGAAGTATAAACCTCTGGAGCTCATGAAGCGTTGGATTGAAAGTGACCGTCGACTGCCGAAAGATTTATTGGATTATCACCATGAGCTTTGGCATGGACCAGTAGGGGCTTTAATGCTTGAACAAGAGGTTGGGCTTGAGGATGCTGATGTCATATCTGCCATCAGCTGCCACACAACCGGGAAAAAACACATGTCTAAGTTGGATAAAGTCGTGTTTTTAGCTGATTATATAGAACCTGGTCGCGAGTTTCCTGGAGTGGATCACGTACGGAAGAAAGCCGAAGAAAATCTGGATGAAGCATGTGCCTTAGCTTTGAAGAATACCATCATTTTTCTTGTTGGTAAGGAAAGGACCGTTTATCCGGACACGTTTCATGCATATAATGATTTAATATGATCAATCGATCATGGAAAAGATAGAGATGAAATAGGGAGGAAACCCATGGAAAGTAAAGAATTAGTAAATTTAGCAGCACAAGCATGCGATGAAAAAAGAGCGCAGGATATTGTTGTTTTAGATATGTCAGAAGTTTCTTTAATCGCGGATTATTTCTTGATTTGTGAAGGGTCCAATGAACGCCAGGTGCAGGCAATTGCGAGAGAATTGAAAAATCAAGCGGAAGAACACGGGATAGAAGTGAAGCGGATGGAGGGATTTGAGCAAGCGCGCTGGGTCCTTGTAGATCTTAATGACATCGTCTGCCACATCTTCCACAAAGATGAACGCCATTACTACAACCTGGAAAGACTATGGGGCGACGCGGATACGGTCGCTGTAGAAGGGTTAGAAAGCTGAAATGAGCTATGGGGATATGGCGCGTGTGTACGATCTCCTTATGCAGGATGCCCCCTACGAACAATGGGTGAGATTTACGAAGTTAATGCTTCAACAATATCACTCCGAGGGTCAAAGAATCCTTGATGTAGGTTGTGGTACAGGGGAGATTACCCACCGACTCCATCAAGAAGGGTTTCAAATGACGGGTATCGATTTATCTTCTGATATGTTGACCGTTGCACAACAGAAGGACCCTCAAGCTGCAATCGAATGGATCCAACAGGATATGACAACATTAGAAGGATTATCAGAATATGATTGTGTCATCAGTTACTGTGATGTCGTCAATTATTTAACTGATGATCAGAAGGTGCAGCAGGCATTCCATTCTATTTATCAAGCCCTTACACATGGGGGAGTGTTTTTATTTGATGTGCACTCTATAGATCATATTCGCAACGATCTCAGTGGTGCAACATTTGCTGAAGTCCGTGATGACCTATCTTTTATTTGGTTTTGTGATCCCGGGGAACTGGAAAACAGCCTTGTGCACGATTTGACGTTTTTTGTTGGGAATGATGGGAAATATCATCGTTTTGATGAAATTCATGAACAGCGAGGGTATGACCATATCGTTTTAAATGCATGGCTCACTCAATCAAGATTTAAAGTGCAAGGAGTATTTTCTGATTTTAGGGAAACTCCATCTACGGACGGAGAACGATGGTTGTTTGTTTGCACAAAAGAATAAAATTCATGAAAGAGTCCGTAAATGCCGGACTCTTTTTTTATTAGAGTTTGTTAAACGAAATATTCCTGTAGCAGAAGGGATTTTTTGCAGGATAATCGAAACTTTTGTCGAATGTGATTATAGATGAATGTGTTTTTTATCTTCTTTGTGTTTATTTTGGGTTGCTTCGAACATTTTTTGAAACAAAGGACCAATGTGATCTTCTAAAGCTTGTAATCCCTCCCCTGTAACTCCACCTTTCACCGTTACTTTTTCCATCAATTCTTCCAACGTCATAATTTTTTGTGCCAAAAGTTCTCCTAGTCCTACCATCATATTTTCCGTTAACGAGGTAGCTTTATCTTTGGGAAGGCCTGCCACATCACCAGCAGCTGTTATCCATTGACTGAGCAGATAACTAATGAATGCAGGCCCACATGAAACGATATCTGATGCTACACGAATGTGTTCTTCCTTCACTTCAATGGGGGTGGAGATATGCTGGAATGTCTGCTTTAATAAGTCTCGATTTTCTTGCTTTATTTTTGCTCCGAAAGTGAAGAGGCTTACACCCGACCATGCATGATTGGTTATGGATGGAACAATTCTTGCCACCTGACAAGGCGTAACTTTTTCCAACTGATCAACAGCGACCGGGCTGGTAATGGAAACAAGGCATTGGTCTTCCGTCCATTTTCCTTCTAGTGCATCAATGATGTTTTTGTAGTGATGCGGTTTCACACAGATGAAAATGATATCACTGCTATTCTGCAGTGCGGCTAAATCCTTCGCTACTTGGATCTTCGGAAATTCTTCTTGGATTTTTTCCGCCTTTTCTAATGTCCGATTGTAGATCGTCAACTTCTCAGCAGGTACGGCTCCGCTCTTAATAAGGGTAGAGATGAGCATGCTTCCCATGTTCCCTGTGCCGATGATTCCCCAATTCATTGGAATCCCTCCTTATTGATTACCTATATATCCTTATTCCGAAATTACATAATTATGAAAGAAGGTCAGAACATGAGCGTATTAAAAAGATACGTGTGGTTCATTATGGTTCTAACAGTCATTGGAGTCCTTTATTTTACCAATCCATCGAATGATGGAAAGACCGAGAGAACCGAGGTGGAGGAAGTGACCATCCAGGTTGAAGAAGAGAAAAAAACTCCTTCTGCCACCATGAAAGTTGACGTGAAAGGAGAAGTAAATACTCCGGGTGTTTATACAATGAAAGAGGGCACAAGAGTAGATGACGTCATTAAAGAGGCTGGTGGAATGACGGAAAATGCAGATATGACCAGTGTGAACCTAGCGCAAAGAATACAGGATGAAATGGTGATTTTCGTAACTTCTGTAACTTCTGCACAATCTACGTCTAACGAATCAGGTGAAGGAGATACACTTTCTGGTGAAAAATTGAGTATCAACCGTGCTTCAGCAAGTGAAATGGAAACATTAAATGGAATTGGACCTTCAAAAGCTGCTAGTATTATTAAGTATAGGGAAGAGAATGGTCCATTTACTTCTGTGGAAGATCTCGTGAATGTTCCGGGCATAGGTGAGAAAACACTCGAAGGCCTAAAGGAATGGATTACTGTTCCGTAAGTTTGACTGAATTCAGAGGTCAGAGTAAACTTGATGAAAAAAGTGGGGGTACATAATGGAGCGTATTACTTGGAATCAATACTTTATGGCTCAAAGCTATTTATTAAAATCACGCAGCACGTGTCAGAGGCTGGCTGTAGGTGCGGTCATTGTAAGAGATAAGCGTATGATTGCTGGAGGGTACAATGGGAGTGTCTCCGGAGGTGTCCATTGTATCGATGAGGGGTGTTATGTCGTGGATGGTCATTGTGTACGTACCATTCATGCGGAAATGAATGCGCTTCTCCAGTGCTCAAAGTTCGGTGTGGCTACTGAAGGAGCAGAGATTTATGTGACTCATTTTCCGTGTCTGCACTGTACGAAAGCCATTATTCAGGCAGGGGTCAAAGCTGTTTATTACAGCGAAGATTATAAAAATGATCCCTATGCGATTGAATTGCTGCAACAGTCGGGGGTCCGCATGCAAAAGGTTCCTGTGGAACAAGAACCGCTTCCTGACGAGCAGCAGCTTCTCATACGACAAATGCTCGAAAAGCTCGAGTCGAATGGAGACCCTGAATCCGAGCAGCTCGTACAAGAAGCAGCTCAACTTCTAAGGTTGGACAGTCGATGATTTCCTTGAGGGGATCGTGGCACATTCCCGTCATAGCATTTGTGCTTGGCGGGGTGTTAGCGATCCAGGAAGGTTTTGCTTTTTGGATTGTAGGGTTTATTTTTCTTGCCTGGTTGTATAGTTACCGTGAACATCTTCTATTCCTTTTCATCCTCCTCCTATTCGCCGCAGGTGGGTATATTCATCTTCCTCTCGATTCCTCATCTTTTTCTCCCCAACCCCTCTATAATGATCTCTTAAAAGGTAAAATCATATCTGATTTGACAGAAAGTGATCAATCCTTCTCTGTCATCTTAAAAGATGGTGCTGGTAAAGTACTCGTTCGCTATTTGAAAGAGAAAGAAAATGATTCGGTCCAAGAAAGTTTGAAATATGGAGCTGTTTGCAGGATCAAAGGAGAGAGAAAACCTTTTGAGGGGGCAAGGAACCCAGGGCAGTTTAATTATCAGGCTTATATGGCAGGCAAAGGCATTCATTCTCAAATCCTCATAAAAAATGAAGCAGCTATCCAGTGTGATGGGAAATCGTGGCTCAGCTCCCTTTACGACACTAGGAAACAGTTGAAAATGACAGTTAAGGAAAAGGTTTCTCCAACCACTTATATTTGGATGGAGGCTCTGGTATTTGGAGATACAGCACTTATCGATTCTTCTACGGTAGAATGGTTTAGAGAGTTTAATTTGTCCCATATTCTAGCCATATCAGGGTTGCACGTTGGTCTTACACTCGGCGGGTTTTATTTTCTACTATACCGGACAGGCCTAGCCACAAGAAAGCAATCCAGGCTCTTCTTGCTTCTCCTCCTGCCTTTTTATATGTTTATCTCAGGTGGTGCCCCTTCTGTTTTACGTGCAGGATTTATGGGCGTGCTTCTTCTACTCACCACTTTTTTGCAAAAAAAGATCCCCATTATTGACCTCCTCTCCTTCACCTGCTTATTCTTGTTGATTTTGTCCCCCTCCTATTTTTACCACTTGGGTTTTCAGTTTTCATTTTTAGTCACGTTCAGTCTCCTGCTTACGATTCCGATATTGAAGCAATATGAAAGTAAGTGGAGGCAGTCTGCGATTATCGGACTGGTCAGCCAGCTTTCTCTCCTCGCTTTGCAGGTCCATTATTTTTATGAATTTCAACCATTTTCCTTATGGGTTAATATGATCGCTGTTCCTTATTTTTCATTATTTGTTATCCCTTTCCTGATGGTGATTTTTCTCCTCTCCTTTCTCGTACCGACGGTTTGTTTATTTCTCTCCTCTGCATTTTCCATCGTACATGAATTTATTATTTCCATGTTAATCACTCAGTCTGAATCTCTTGACTACATCTGGGTCATTGGTGAACTGCCTTCATTTTTCATCATTTTGTACGCAGTTTTTTTCGTCATAATGATGAAAAAATGGGAACAAAAAGAAAAGGTGAAAGCATTTCTTGCTTCTCTGGCTGTTGTTTTTGTTTTGATTTTTTATAGTTCAATGCCGTATTTCTCGGAGGAAGGAGTCGTAACCATGCTGGATGTTGGCCAGGGGGACGCGTTTGTCATAGAACTGCCGTATAGAAAGGGAATCATTATGATTGACGCCGCTGGTCCGTCAATTTTCTCATCAAATAAAGAAAAGACGGCCAATGAGGTGATCTTACCTTTTATTAAGTCAAGAGGCATTAACCGTATACATGCTCTTTTTATTACTCACGAAGACTCTGATCACAGTGGGAGCGTGCCTTTCATACTTGAGGAAATGAGAGTAGATCGCATCTATGTGAGTCCTTTTCATACAGAAACATACGAAAATGGAGTGATCGTTGAAAAAGTAAGTGCGGGTCAGAGCGTTCAAGTAGGGGGGCGTGATTTTGATGTGATCCATCCGTTAATCAATGGAGATCTCGGAGACCCAAATGACAATTCGCTCGTATTAAATAGCATATTTGGTGGTGAGCGATGGTTCTTTACAGGAGATATATCTGCACAGGTGGAAAGAGAGATCGTTATGAGGAAATCGATACGACAGACAGATGTGTTAAAAGTCGCCCATCATGGAAGTCATACCTCGACTTCAGAGGAGTTTTTGAAGGCGCTGCAACCTAAAATCGGTTTGATTTCTGCGGGGGTGGACAATCGTTATGGCCATCCGCATTCAGAGGTGGTGGAAAGATTAACGGAGCGTGGAGTTGTATTGCTTCAAACCAATCGTCACGGTGCAGTTCAATACTTTTTTTCTGGGCAAAGTGGAACGTTTTCAACGTTTATTCCGTATAATGCGAGCAGAGAATAAAAAAAGACTGCCGAAAACAGCAGCCTTCCGGTTTTGCCTTTCATTACTGTCCAAGAAAAGAAAACAAAACACCGATGAAAAAGATGACGAAGAAGAAAACAAATGAAAATACAAACCCTAACCCAGAGTCGATCACATCATTAGTTTTGGATTGAATATCGTTTTTAAACTCGTTCACTGTTACCCCTCCTATATCAATTACTAAGTATAGTCCATTTTTAACCAAAAATCTACATTTACCGGGCATGAAAACGAATTTTATCGATGATTCATACTCTTCCCACTCCTAGCAAGACTTGTCACAGATAATTCTTACGTAAGCGGTCAAACTAAACGCAAGAGAGGAACAACATCGTCCTCTCCAAGAGCTCCCGGGGCTTTTGGAATGGCGTTTATATAGATGGTTCATACGGCGGCATCAGCACACCATTTTGACAGAAATTCCAAAGAAACATAAAATGGTGACACTGAGTTCCCCTTAATGGGGCGCCGTACTCTTTTTTTATAAAGGAAGGACAACCACTTTATGGTCAATGTAAAACAATCACAAGTGTACTTATTATATGGAGAAGAACCTTATTTAATTCAAGAACATAAGAATAAAATCATTGAAAAAACGTTAAAGAAAGAAGACCGAGAGTTTAATATCTCCCAATATGATTTAGAGGAGACTCCCATTGAAGATGTCATGATCGATGCTGAAACGTTTCCTTTTCTTGGCGAGGGAAAAGTTGTCATTGCCAATCATCCTGTCTTTTTAAAGGCCAAACCAGATAAACTGTCGTTCGAACACGACACAGATTCATTACTGGAATACCTTCAAAATCCTGCTGACTATACGGTACTTATTTTAATTGCTCCTTATGAAAAGCTGGATGAAAGAAAAAAAGTGTTCAAGCAATTGAAAAAGAATGGAGAGGTTATCAATTGTCAGCCGGTTAAAGAATGGGACATTGATCAATGGATTCAAACATTAGCCAACGATTTACATATCACGGTTCCTAAAGACATTCATGAACTGTTCACCCAAGAGATTGGCGCGAATCTTATGGCGCTTAGGAAAGAAATGGAGAAATTGTCTTTGTATGTCGGAGAAGGCGGCGTGGTCACGAGAGAAATTGCAGAGCAGCTTCTTTCTCACAGTGCAGAAGCTTCAGGGCTTAAACTTGTTGATGCCGTAATGGAAAAAGATTTGGGGAGAGCCATTCGAATTTATAAGGATTTGGAAAAACTGAATGAGGAGCCGATTGCTCTAACAGCTCTTTTAGCTTCTCAATTCAGGATTATCAGTCAAGCCAAGGTCCTCAAGCAAAAAGGGTATGGCCAGAATCAAATGAAAAGTTACATCAAGGCCCATCCTTACGTCATTAAAATGGCGCTGAAGAGGGAGCGTGCCTTCACTCAACAGGAACTGGATCAAATTATGAATCAACTGGCAGAAACGGATTACAACCTGAAACAGGGGAAAATGGAGAAAGCATTGGCTTTTGAAATGCTTCTCTATCGTTTAATTAACATTAAACAAAATACATCAGTCTCTTCGTGATTACATCCCATTAAGATGTTCGTGCTGATATGGGGGTAGTGGATCGCTTCTCAATCTTGAATAGGTTATAAACAATGGTGACATAAAAAGAAGCCCTCCGATGAATCGGAGGGCTTCGTTCATGTAAAAACGACCCATTCAATCAAGAAGGATCGTCTGTTGGTCATAAATTACGAATGAATTATAATGCGTTGACTAGTTTAGTTAGGCGGGATTTTTTACGGTTCCCTGTGTTTTGAGGAAGGGCACCACGTTGAACAGCTTTGTCGATTTTCTTAACAGCTGTAGGAAGTGCTTCTTTCGCGTTCTCTACATCTTTGCTTTCAACAAGCTTTTCTACACGTTTAACCGCTGTACGCATGTCAGATTTGAAAGCTGCATTCAAAGAACGAGCGTCATCATTCGTACGTACACGTTTTTTCGCTGATTTAATATTAGGCATAGTTTCACCTCCTAGGTAAAAACAAAAGACTCATTCATATCGAACAAGAGACATTTTACCAGAGCAGGGTGCTGTTTTCAATACTTATCTCAATACCATTCCATTCATTTGCATAGTTTTTATCTGCTTGGGAGAAGATTTCCTTAAGGAGGTTGAAGTGAATGGAGGAAAATTTCGACTACACGTTGAGAACGGACCTGGCGCTTGAAGCTCAGGAGATGAATGTTAAAGATGAACCTGGATCCTCAGATACCGATGGGGTCGAGGTTCATGAAAACGAGAAAAACGAGATTAAAATTACCTATGTGACGGTGGATGAAGCAGGTGCTGAACGAATCGGGAAAAAGGCGGGGCATTATGTCACGTTGGAATCACTGGCTATCCGTAAGCAGGATCATCAATTGCAGGTGAATTTATCCAAGACGTTATCCGGTCAGTTAAGAAAATTAATGAATGAGTGTGGCATAAAAGAAATGGATCGTGGGTTAATTGTCGGACTTGGTAATGCAAATGTAACCCCGGACGCATTAGGACCATTGGTCACAGAAGAAGTCTATGTAACCACTCATTTATTTGAGCTTCACCCGGAAACCGTATCGGATGGTTATCGACCTGTTTCTGCTTTTACACCGGGGGTCATGGGCGTAACGGGCATTGAAACCAGTGATATGGTGCACGGGATTATTGAACAGACAAAACCGGATTTCGTTCTAGTCATCGATGCCCTTGCTTCACGGTCAATTAATCGGATCAATGCGACCATACAACTTTCTGATACCGGGATTCACCCAGGATCTGGAGTAGGCAACAAGCGGAAAGAAATAAGCCGAGAGACATACGGAATCCCTGTAATATCCATCGGAGTACCAACAGTAGTCGATGCCGTGACCATCACGAGTGATGCGATTGATTATGTGTTAAAACACTTTGGAAGGGAATGGCGGGAAAAAGATCGTCCTTCCAATGCTTTGTCACCCGCTATGAACCCGTTTGAAAGAAAGACATTGACGGCTGAAGATCATCCGAATGAGGAGCAGAGTAAAGCGGTCATGGGCATGTTCGGCCAATTAGAAGAAATGGAAAAGAAGCAACTGATTAAGGAAGTGCTGACTCCCCTCGGCCACAATTTGATGGTTACACCTAAAGAGGTGGACAGCTTCATCCAGGACATGGCTCATGTCATTGCTAAGGGAATCAATGGGGCCTTGCATCCCGGGATAGAAGATGGAGAAGCACAATCTTATTTTAAATAATGATTTAATAGAGAGGTTCTATTAAATTCCTCTCTCTCATACCATTTACTAGATAGTGGATGAGGGGGAGGATTTTTCATGTCTCGTTACCCGATCATGAAAAAAAACAAGAAGAGTTATATGAAGCAGGGGACTAGGTGGACCATCATCGCAGTCACCGTTTTGCTTTTATTATTTATTGGAATTGGTATTCTTACAGGTGCAAAAACAACCTATCGTATTTACTCAAGTACGATACAGGAATGGACCACCAAGCTTGAAGGCAGTGCTTTTTTATATCTATTTGAAATGGAAAACCGCGCCTTTAAAGATGCCCATCCGGAAGGAAACCGAATTCCAAGCTTAACGACATTGTCCTTTCAGTTACTTACGAGTCTTACACCAAATGACCCAAGAAGCCTCCTGGGAAGGGAAATCCCAGGGTTATCTTCTTACAATAGTCAAATTATCATCGCTGGTAAAGGGACGGACTATTCCACCCTCCCTATTGAGTCTGAGCCCCCTATGATCGTAGATGACCGCGGAGAGGAAGGGGATGTGGAAGAAACGAACGAAGAAGATGACAAACAGGAAGAGAAACCAGTGGGTGAAGATCGTGTCTATATATACCACACGCACAACACTGAATCTTTTTATCCGCATTTACCTGATGAGTCTACCGACCATGATGGAAAAGTAAACATTACCCTTATTGGAGAACGTCTTGGAGAGAGTTTGGAAAAAAGAGGAATCGGTGCAATTGTTGATAAAACAGATGTAGCTGCTTTAAGAAGTGAAAAAGGAATGGAGTACTATCAATCCTACGATGCAATGCGTCCTGTAGTGGAAGAGGCCATCAGCCAGAATGGAGGCATTCAGTATTTATTTGACCTTCATAGAGACTCCCTTTCCAAGGAGCACACCACAACAACGATCAATGGCAAGGATTATGCACGGTTTGCTTTCGTTATCGGTGCTGAGCATCCTAAATATGAAGAGAATTTGCAGCTGGCATCAAAAATTCACCAGCTTCTTGAAGAAAAATATCCTGGGATCAGCCGAGGAGTCATTACGAAGAAGGGCTCAGGGGTAGATGGGATTTATAACCAGGACCTGCATCCGAATGCCATACTTATAGAGTTTGGCGGTGTTTATAATCATTTAGATGAATTGTATCGTTCAGCTGATGTCATGGCTGAAGTTTTCAGTGATTATTACTTCGAAGATGAAAAAGTATCTACAGAGTAGGGAGGAGGAGCAGATTGAAATGGTTAGTGGGGGGATTCATCGTTGCCATCGTTTTTGTGACAGGAGCTTTTTATGGGATTGACAAAACGAACGAAAAGCTGGATGACCGCCCCGCTGTTGTGACGACTCAAAAATCCCAGCAAGAAGCGGATCATAGGGTGGAAAAGCAAGCATTAGCAGCACCAGAATCCGATAATTTTTGCTCCCCTCCTAAAATAGAGGATGGAGTACCCTGGATCTCGCAGCTCGCTGGAGGCATGGGAAAAGGGGTATCTTCGACCTTCAATGGAGTCATCGTTGTTTTGTCTGAAATTATCCAGGCAGGTTAATAAGATTCAGATGTTGTTGGGGTTTACATTGAATAATGCTGGCCGTATTGCTATAATCAACCTAGATATTTGTGTCGAATTCAGTAGGAGTGATTTAAGTTGACAGCACAATCTAAACAAGAAAGGGTCCGCAATTTTTCGATTATTGCCCATATCGACCACGGGAAATCGACACTTGCAGATCGTATTCTGGAAAAAACAAAAGCATTAACCCAAAGAGAAATGAAAGAACAATTCCTTGACGCGATGGATCTCGAGCGTGAGCGTGGAATCACGATCAAATTAAATGCCGTTCAATTGTCTTATGAAGCCAATGATGGACAGGATTATACATTCCATTTAATTGATACCCCGGGTCACGTGGACTTTACATATGAGGTCTCTCGTAGTTTAGCGGCCTGTGAAGGAGCGATCCTGGTTGTAGATGCTGCTCAGGGGATAGAAGCACAAACATTAGCCAATGTTTATCTGGCACTGGAAAATGATTTAGAAATCATCCCGGTCATTAATAAAATTGACCTTCCTGGTGCCGACCCTGAACGAATTAAACAAGAGATAGAAGATGTCATCGGAATCGATGCTTCTGACGCCATTCTTGCCTCTGCTAAAGAAGGTGTGGGCATTGATGAAATTCTGGAGCGGATCGTGAGTGACATTCCAGCCCCTGAAGGCGATGTGAAAGATCCGACGAAGGCTCTGATTTTCGATTCCTTGTATGATTCCTACAGAGGGGTCATTGCCTATACCTGTGTTCGTGAAGGCTCTATCAAACTTGGAGATAAAATTAAGATGATGGCTACGGGCAAAGAGTTTGAAGTGAATGAATTGGGCGTATTCCGCCCGACCCCGACCCCATTGAAAGAGTTGAATGTTGGGGATGTCGGTTATTTGACGGCATCGATTAAAAACATCGGCGACAGCCGTGTAGGTGACACGATCACCCTGGCCAATAACCCTGCATCCGAACCACTGCCGGGTTACAAAAAGATGAATCCGATGGTGTTCTGTGGAATGTATCCGGTAGATGCGAGCAAATATAATGACCTTCGTGATGCTCTGGAACGTTTGGAACTTAATGATTCTTCCCTTCAGTTTGAGCCGGAAACTTCCCAAGCTCTTGGCTTTGGGTTCCGGTGTGGCTTCCTTGGAATGCTTCATATGGAAATCATTCAAGAACGTATTGAGCGCGAATATAAGATCGACCTCATTACAACGGCACCAAGTGTTATTTATCAGGTGACCCTTACAGATGGATCGGTCTTCAATGTGGATAACCCTTCTATGATGCCGGATAACCAGAAACTTGAAGAGGTTCAAGAGCCATTTGTTAAAGCGACAGTTATGGTCCCTAATGATTATGTCGGTCCAGTCATGGAAATCTGTCAACGCAAACGAGGCAATTTCATGGATATGCAGTACCTAGATGACAACAGGGTCAATATCGTTTATGAGATTCCATTGTCTGAAATTGTTTACGATTTCTTTGATTCCTTGAAATCCCAAACGAAAGGGTATGCATCCTTTGATTACGAGTTAATTGGATACCGTGTATCCAATCTCGTGAAAATGGATATCTTGCTTAATGGAGATACCATTGATGCATTGTCCTTCATCGTACACCGTGACTTCGCGTACGAACGTGGAAAGCTCATTGCTGAAAAACTTAAGGAATTAATTCCAAGACAGCAATTTGAAGTCCCTGTCCAGGCAGCCATCGGGAATAAAATCGTGGCTCGGACCACGATTAAAGCGATGCGTAAAAACGTTCTTTCCAAATGTTATGGTGGAGACATTTCCCGTAAACGTAAATTGCTTGAAAAGCAAAAAGAAGGGAAAAAGCGCATGAAGATGGTCGGATCTGTCGAGGTTCCTCAAGAGGCCTTCATGTCCGTCCTTGACTTGAACGAAGACTAAAGCTAAAGGAACACAGTTGAAACCGCAGGAGATTTCTCTCTTGCGGTTTTCCTTATGAAAGGTGGTAACATCCATGAACATCCCATCCGCATATATTCACATCCCTTTCTGTCAGCAGATTTGTCATTATTGTGATTTTACGAAGTTTTTCTATAATGAACGTCTGGCAGACGACTATTTAGAAGCTCTTGAAAAAGAAATTCACACCTATATCCCGGGAGAAAAAGCGAAAGTGAGAACCATTTTTGTCGGTGGCGGGACTCCGACAGCCGTGAACCACAAGCAGTTAGAAAAGCTTCTACAAATGATTAATGACCATTTTGATATTGCCGGCTGTGAAGAATATACCTTTGAAGCAAATCCCGGCGATTTGGACGTAGAGAAAGTGCGTCTGTTAAAAGAGTATGGCGTCGATCGTATATCTCTCGGAGTACAGGTTTTCGATGATGATATGTTGGAAAAGATCGGACGTGTACACAAAGTAAAAGATGTCTACACGAATATTGATCGTCTCGTTCAAGCAGGACTGACGAATGTCAGTATAGATCTTATGTATGCTCTCCCTGGGCAGACGGTTGAAGATTTTGAAAAAACCATAGATGAAGCGATGCAATTCGGCTTGCCTCATTACTCTTCCTACTCTCTTCAAATTGAACCGAAAACGGTGTTTTATCAACGGTACAAAAAGGGTAAGCTTACCAAGGCGAAGGAAGATGATGAAGCAGAAATGTACGAATTGCTACAGCGGAAACTAGCAGAAGCTGGAGCTGTGCAATATGAAATCAGTAACTTTGCCAAGCCCGGGTTTGAAAGTAAACACAACCTGACATACTGGAATAATGAATATTATTATGGAATTGGAGCGGGTGCTCACGGGTACCTGCCGGGTAAACGGACGATCAATATCCGCCCGCTGCCTGCTTATGTGAAGAAAGCCTCAGAAGATGGAAAGCCCATTCTCCATGAGGAACCTATTGGTCTTAAAGAACAGTTGGAGGAAGAAATGTTTCTCGGACTTAGAAAGACTAAAGGAGTATCGAAGGAACTCTTCCAGCAAAAGTATGGAAAAACACTTGTTGATGTCTTTGGAAACAAGCTTACAGAACTAAAAGAGCGCTCATTAATAGAAGAAGACACTGGTTATATTTCTCTCACATCAAAGGGGCGCATTCTCGGTAATGAGGTATTCCAGGAGTTTTTATTGGATGAATAATTCTATGAACGTTCTACCATAAAAAAGGTTGGTCGATTAAAACGGACATTTGGGGGGAGACTCTACGAATGTAGAAACTGGTGATCTCCCTCAAAGGTTTTGTTTGTGCAGGGGAGCAAGAGCTTCTGGAAGAGCAGTGAGCCATTCCCCTCTCCAACCTGATCTCTTATTACTTCATTGACTGGACATCATATCATCAAATGGGTGCTTGAAGGAATGGAATAAGGAAGTTCAACATCGACATTTTCCAAAAGAGAAGATTGATCTGGAGGAACGACTAAAAAAAAGAGGTTTATCCGTTGACATCCCTCACCCCTTTTGATAATTTATTATTAGATTTAGCACTCACTGTAAACGAGTGCTAACAGGGGTGATCATCGATGTTAACAAATAGACAATTGCTCATTTTGCAAGTCATTATTGATGATTTCATTCTGACCGCACAACCTGTAGGTTCGCGGTCTATAGCTAAGAAAGATGCTGTAACATTCAGTTCAGCAACGATAAGGAATGAAATGGCTGATTTAGAGGAATTGGGTTTTATTGAAAAAACTCATTCATCTTCCGGAAGGGTCCCTTCTGAAAAAGGGTATCGTTTCTATGTCGACCATCTTCTTTCTCCATTGCGCCTTTCCAGTCAAGAGATTGTGACTATTCGGGAAGCATTCGATGATAAAATGATGGAGTTTGAACGTGTGGTTCAGAAGTCAGCAGGTATCCTTTCCGATTTGACGAACTACACATCCATTGTGCTCGGACCTGAAGTATTCGAAACAAAACTAAAACAATTGCAGATCGTTCCATTATCTGATCAGTCTGCTATTGCGATTTTAGTTACGGATACCGGGCATGTGGAGCATCGTGCTTTCAACGTTCCTGTAGAGATTAAGGGTGCAGATTTGGAAAAGATGGTGAACATTTTAAACAGCCGGCTCCAAGGAGTCCCGTTGGTGAAATTGCATGAAGTACTCTATTCTGAGATCAATGATCTATTGAAAACACATACGGATCATCACGAAGAAGCTTTCCAGTATTTGCGTGCAGCTCTATTGGATGAGCATCCGACGAAACTGTACATTGGTGGAAAGACAAACATTCTCATGCAACCCGAATTCAGGGACCTTGATAAAGTCAGGTCTTTGTATGCCACCATTGAACGGGAAAGTGAGATGGCTGACTTGCTGAGGACTGGCAAGGAAGGAATTCAAGTCCGAATAGGACAAGAAAATCCTTTTGATGCTATGCAGAACTGCAGTCTGATTACGGCAAGTTATCAGCTCGGGAATGATCAAGTGGGTACGATTGCCCTTTTGGGCCCGACCCGCATGGAGTACAACCGGATGTTTTCATTGATGAACGTCTTATCCAAGCATATGACAGATACGTTCCGTGGCTGGTATTAGTACAGTAGAAAAGAATAGGATCATGCACCGATTGCTTCTTTAGGTCTCATACTTTTTCAGGATAAGGATTCATGTTATAGTCAGTAACGGTGTAATGGAAAGTAGGAGGTGGAAGTCGTGGAAGAGAACAAACAAGAGATCATTGATGAAAAAGATGAAACTCAAAATGAGGAATCTGAACAAACAGTAGTCGAAGAGACGGATGAGCTGGAACAGCTTCGTCAGGAAAAAGAAGAGGTCAATAATCGACTGCTTCGTTTGCAAGCGGATTACGATAATTTCCGCCGTCGTACTCAAAAAGAGAAAGAGGCGGACAGGAAATATAGATCCCAGAGCCTTGTAGAGGAATTAATACCGGCTCTGGATAACTTTGAAAGAGCTCTCCAAGTGGAAGTGGAAGGCGATGCAGCCCAAAACTTCGCAAATGGAATGAAAATGGTTTATGACCAATTCAAAGCAGCTCTTGAAAAAGAAGGCGTCGAAGAAATTCCTGCTAAAGGGGAAGCATTCGATCCTCATATGCATCAGGCGATCATGCAAGTCGAAGACGAAAATTATGAAAGTAATGTCGTCGTCGAAGAGTTGCAGAAAGGTTACCGCCTGAAAGATCGGGTTATCCGCCCGTCAATGGTAAAAGTGAACCAGTAAAAATTATCTTATGAACGAGTACGTAAAGGAGGACATTTAACCATGGGTAAAATCATTGGTATTGACTTAGGTACAACAAACTCTTGTGTAGCAGTAATGGAGGGGGGAGAAGCGAAAGTAATCCCTAACCCTGAAGGGAACCGTACGACTCCTTCTGCTGTTGCATTTAAGAATGGTGAACGTCAAGTAGGGGAGGTCGCAAAACGTCAGGCGATTACAAACCCTAACACGATTCTTTCCATCAAACGTCATATGGGAACAGACTACAAAGTAGAAGTCGAAGGTAAAGAATACACGCCTCAAGAAGTTTCTGCTATCATTCTTCAGTATATCAAGAGCTATGCAGAAGATTACCTTGGAGAAACAGTAGATAAAGCGATCATCACAGTTCCAGCTTACTTTAATGACGCTGAGCGTCAGGCTACAAAAGATGCTGGTAAAATTGCTGGTCTTGAAGTTGAGCGTATCATCAATGAGCCGACAGCAGCTGCGCTTGCATACGGTATTGATAAAGAAGACCAAGATCAAACGATTCTTGTTTATGACCTTGGTGGCGGTACATTTGACGTATCCATTCTTGAAATTGGAGATGGAACATTTGAAGTTATTTCTACAGCCGGTGACAACCGTCTAGGTGGAGATGATTTCGACCAAGTCATTATTGATCACATGGTAGCTGAATTCAAAAAAGAAAACGGCATTGATTTGTCCCAGGATAAAATGGCAAAACAGCGCTTGAAAGACGCGGCTGAGAAAGCTAAGAAAGATCTTTCCGGCGTTGCTCAGACACAAATTTCTCTTCCATTCATCACTGCAGGAGAAGCCGGTCCGCTTCACCTTGAGATGAACTTGACTCGTGCGAAATTCGAAGAGCTTGCATCTGACCTAGTTGAGCGTTCTATGAAACCGACACGTCAAGCACTTAAAGATGCAGACATGAGTGCAAGCGACATCCACAAAGTTATTCTTGTAGGTGGGTCTACTCGTATCCCAGCTGTACAAGAAGCCATTAAGAAAGAAATCGGTAAAGAACCTTCTAAAGGTGTAAACCCTGATGAAGTTGTAGCGCTTGGTGCCTCCATTCAAGGTGGCGTACTTCAAGGAGATGTGAAAGACGTTGTACTTCTTGACGTTACTCCACTTTCCCTTGGAATCGAAACAATGGGTGGCGTTACGACGAAATTGATCGAACGTAACACCACAATTCCGACAAGCCACTCTCAAGTATTTTCAACTGCTGCTGACAATCAGACGGCTGTTGATATTCACGTCTTGCAGGGTGAGCGTGAAATGGCGCAAGATAATAAGACACTTGGCCGTTTCCAGTTGACAGATATTCCACCAGCACCACGCGGTGTGCCTCAAATCGAAGTAAGCTTCGACATTGATGCTAACGGAATTGTTAATGTACGTGCGAAAGACATGGGTACTAACAAAGAACAATCCATCACGATCAAGTCTTCTTCTGGTCTTTCTGATGAGGAAGTAGAAGAAATGGTTCGTCAGGCGGAAGAAAACGCTGAAGAAGACAAAAAGAAACGTGAAGCGATTGAACTTCGTAACGAAGCAGACCAGCTGATCTTCACAACAGACAAGACGATCAAAGATCTTGGTGAACAAGTAAGTGAAGAAGAAAAACAAAAAGCTGAATCTGCGAAAGAAGAACTTCAGACTGCCCTTGAAGGTGAAGATCTTGACGCAATCAAAGAGAAGAAAGAAGCACTTCAAGAACAAGTGCAAGCTCTCTCTGTGAAGCTTTATGAGCAGGCGCAAGCTCAGGCTGAAGCTGCGCAAGGCCAAGAAGGCGGCGGAGCTGACGACGATGTCGTTGATGCAGATTATGAAGAAGTGAACGACGACGAGAACAAGAAGTAAGAAAAGGTAGAAAAAAGTCAAAGTCAGGTTCTTCTTGACTTTGACTTTTTTCATGAACAGGTAAAGAGATGACGTTTGCCTGCCTAGATTTTCAATGTTAATATAAACCTTATGTAATAGCGTCCGGGAGAGTGATCGACAAGTGAGTAAACGTGATTATTATGAAGTCCTTGGCGTGTCCAAGGATGCTTCAAAAGATGAAATTAAGAAAGCCTACCGTAAACTGGCGCGTAAGTATCACCCTGACGTCAGTGAGGAAGACAATGCTTCTGAAAAGTTCAAGGAAGCAAAAGAAGCTTACGAAACGTTAAGCGACCAGCAGAAACGTGCCCAGTATGATCAGTTTGGTCATGCCGGTCCAAACCAGGGCGGCTTTGGCGGTTTTGGTGGAGGCGCAGAGGATTTCGGCGGCTTTGGCGACATTTTCGATATGTTCTTTGGTGGCGGTGGACGTCGCCGTGACCCGAACGCACCAAGAAAAGGTGCAGATTTGCAATATACGATGACCCTTCAATTCGAAGAGTCCATTTTCGGAAAGTCCACCGATATTGAAATTCCTATGGAGGAAGATTGTGACACTTGTGATGGCTCAGGTGCTAAACCAGGAACCTCACCTGAAACATGTTCCCACTGCCAAGGTTCAGGCCAAGTCAATCAGGAACAGAACACCCCGTTTGGCCGCGTCGTAAACCGTCGTGTATGTCACCACTGCCAAGGCACAGGGAAAATCATCAAAGACAAATGTAACACTTGTGGCGGAGATGGCCGAGTGACGAAGCGCAAGAAAATTCACCTGGACATCCCAGCAGGTATCGACGATGGTCAACAAATTCGTGTCCAAGGTAAAGGGGAAGAAGGTGTCAATGGAGGCCCTGCCGGAGACTTATTTGTTGTCATCCGCGTACAGCCTCATGAATTCTTCCAACGTGAGGGTGATCACATTTTCTGTGAGATTCCTCTTACCTTTGCACAGGCCGCGCTTGGTGATGAAATTGAAGTCCCTACTGTACACGGAAACGTGAAATTGAAAGTGCCTGCCGGAACACAAACTGGAAAGACATTCCGTTTGAAAGAGAAAGGTGCACCGAACGTCCATGGCCGTGGCCAAGGGGATCAGCATGTGAAGATGAAAGTCATAACGCCTAAGAATTTGACAGAACGACAGAAAGAATTGCTTCGTGAATTCAATGATATTAGTGGCAATGAAGCAACGGATGAGCAACACGGAAACTTCTTCGAACGTATGAAACGTGCGTTTAAAGGGGACAGCTAAAGGTTAAAAGGAAGGTGTCTGTACGATGGGTTGATGGGTAGTTCATGGAATTTCCCGTTCTTTCGTGCAGGCACTTTTTATTGAGCGTCTGGTTTACTATCCATAGATACTTAGAAAAAATAATGAAGAGGGTGGATCATCAATGAAATGGTCTGAAGTATGTGTCCATACGACAACAGAAGCGATTGAACCGGTTTCGAACATTCTACATGAGTCAGGAGCGAGTGGGGTTGTTATTGAAGACCCGTCGGATATGAATAGAAAGGAAACGAAACTGGGTGAAATTTACGAATTGAATCCGGACGATTATCCAGCAGAAGGGGTTTATGTAAAAGCCTACCTGCCTATGAACAGTTTTCTTGGGGAAACTGTCGACGGGATTAAAAAAACCGTATCAAACTTAACGGAGTTCGGAATAGATATTGGACATAATAATGTGACAATCAGCGAAATTCATGAAGAAGATTGGGCAACCGCCTGGAAAAAATATTATAAACCCGTCAAAATTTCAGAAAAGATTACCATTATCCCTACATGGGAAGATTATACGCCGGTATCCAGTGATGAAATCATTATTGAAATGGATCCTGGAATGGCTTTTGGTACAGGAACTCACCCGACGACAGTTCTTAGTATACAGGCCTTGGAGCGGTACTTAGAAAAAGGTGATAAGGTGCTGGATGTCGGCGCTGGATCTGGAATACTAAGTGTAGCTTCTGTCCTTTTAGGAGCTGAGCATGCTTATGCTTATGATTTAGATGACATAGCCGTTTCTAGTACAAGGAACAATGCCGCTTTAAATGGTGTGGAAGATAAAGTTACATCAAAACTCAATGACCTTCTTGAAGGCGTAGATTGGGAAGCGGATTTAATTGTGTCGAACATTCTGGCAGAGATTATCGTCAAATTTACAGATGATGCCTATCGTGTAGTTAAGCCTGGAGGATATTTCATAACTTGTGGAATTATTTCTGGGCGTAAGGAAATGGTCCGGGACCAATTAATCCAATCAGGGTTTGAAATTATTGAAACAAACAAAATGGAAGACTGGGTAAGCATCATCGCTAAAAAACCGGAGTGATTGTATGCAACGTTACTTTGTTGATCAAGAATGTTGGGATGAAGCCGCCTTTTATGTGAGCGGTGAAGATGCCCATCATATGGTGAGAGTGATGAGAATGAGAGAAGGGGACAACCTCGTTGCCATCCATCCAGAAAAGGGTGCCGCTTTAAGCGAAATTACGAATGTGGTAGAAGACGTTGTTTATTGTACTGTTGTTTCCTGGATGGAGGAAGACCGGGAGCTTCCTGTCCATGTGACAATCGTAGCGAGTCTTGGAAAAGGGGATAAGCTGGAACAAATTGTCCAAAAGGGGACAGAACTTGGTGCTTCTGCTTTTATTCCATATCAGGCTGATCGTTCCGTAGCTAAATGGGATCAGAAAAAAGCTGTCAAAAAGGTGGAGAGGTTGCAAAAGATATCCAAAGAAGCGAGTGAGCAGTCCGAACGAACCAGGGTTCCTGAGGTACAACCTGTTCATACTCTCCATCAGCTTTTGGAATTAAAAGGGCGCTATGACCATTGTTTATTCGGATATGCAGAAGAGGCGAGACAAGAAACGTCTCACTCTTTAAGTTCAGCCATCGAATCAGTGAAGCCTAAGGAAGCTGTTTTAGTGGTTTTCGGGCCAGAAGGTGGATTTTCTGAAACCGAAGTGGAAAAACTTTTACAAGAAGGGTTCAAGTCGATTCGGCTGGGTCCACGAATTTTACGAATGGAAACAGCGCCTCTTTATTTCTTATCGAGCCTCTCCTACAAATTGGAAGAAGATTAAAATGCGTAAGCGAATTCGCATTTTAATCGCTTTCATGCTAAGATAGAAGAGATGTACGAACAACTTAAATTTGAAAGGACGATCTACAAATGGAACAAAATCTAGGTAAAATGATTGATCATACACAGCTTAAACCCGATACACTGAAAGATAAAATCACACAAATATGTACAGAAGCAAAAGAACAAAATTTTGCTTCCGTATGTGTAAATCCTCACTGGGTTTCTTACTGTGCAGAGTTACTAGAAGGAACAGACGTGAAGGTTTGTACAGTGATTGGTTTCCCACTAGGAGCGACAACGAAAGAAACAAAAGCTTTCGAAACAAAACAAGCCATCGAAAAAGGCGCGACTGAAGTGGATATGGTGATCAATATCGGTGAATTGAAATCAGGAAACCAAGAACTAGTTCAACAGGACATTGAAGCAGTCGTACGTGAAGCGGAAGGAAAAGCTATTGTAAAAGTAATCATTGAGACTTCCCTTCTCACGGAAGAAGAAAAAGTTACAGCATGTAAACTTGCAAAAGCTGCAGGAGCAGATTTTGTTAAAACATCTACTGGTTTCTCCGGTGGAGGAGCAACGGTTGAAGATATCAGCCTGATGCGCAAAACTGTCGGCCCGGATATGGGTGTGAAAGCATCCGGTGGAGTGCGTGATTACGAAGGTGCAAAAGCAATGATCGAAGCTGGCGCTACCCGTATCGGTGCAAGCTCCGGAATCGCTATCGTAAACGGCGAACAAGGAACTTCTGATTATTAATAAAACGAAAGAAGCCATCTCCAAGAGGAGATGGCTTCTTTCATAAACATCCGTCTTTATTAAAGAATATGGCAGGGTTGTGGAAGACTCAAATTCGAGACTTGTGTTGAGTGGATGGGGCTGCGGGGAATAACTCGCTTTCCGCGGGAGGCTCACCGCCTGCCCCATGGAAAGCGAACCTTTTCCCGGAGCCCCTAGAACCACCCAATCGTCTCGAAACTGAGTCTTTCTTCAAAAATAGGGAGCTATAATGGAGGAGAGGGGAGTAGCGTTTGACTTTAGAGGTGATTTGAAAGATTGTATAGGGAAGGAGGGATGAGATGAAAAGGAAAGATCATGTCAAAATGCATAGTTATCCAGGAATGGTTGCCGTTGTGGGAGTTTTTCACGAAGGAAAGGTAAACTTTATGGCAGCCGGCTGGCACGCTTATCTATCTACGGCTCCACCAATGTATGGCGTAGCTATAGGGAGAGAAAGGCATACATATGATATGGTGAAAAAATCGAACCAATTTACGATTAACTTCCTCCCCTTTGATGATGCTGGCTTTATTCAATACAGCGGAACGGTTTCAGGTGCAGAGGTGGATAAAACCCTAACATACGATCAGCCTTGGAGAATGGAGGAGGATTTTCCCCTTCTTGAACGTGCTTATCTTGCCTACGAGTGTAGAGTTCATCAAATCGTTCCTACAGGAGACCATGACTGGATGATCGGTAACATCGAAGGCTGCCACTACAAAGAAGAAAAATTTCTTGAAAATGGCTTGCCGAACTTTGAAGATTTGAACATTCCGCTTTATCTCGGGCGTTCAAGTTATGTGAGTTTGAATGATGAGGTAGAGATCAAAGAAGTTAAAGACCCTTTATCTTTCAAAAAAAGTTGACCATATGAGATGCATATAATATAATTGTCAAAGGTATGGGGGGTTCCCATACAAGAGAAACAGTTTTGTTTGCTTCGGAGGGAGGGAAATTAGCATGTCAAAAACAACTCGCGTTCGTAAAAACGAGTCTCTTGAAGATGCTCTTCGTCGCTTTAAGCGTGATGTATCAAAAAGTGGTACATTAGCGGAATATCGTAAGCGTGAATATTACGATAAGCCTAGCGTACGCCGTAAGAAAAAGTCTGAGGCGGCTAGAAAGCGTAAGTAATTAAAGAGGGTGTTGAAGAGATGACAATTACAGACCGTCTCACCCAGGATATGAAAACAGCCATGAAAGCCCGTGATAAGGAAAGATTATCAACGATCCGCATGGTGAAAGCTTCTATGCAGAATGAAGCCATTAAACTGGGGAAAGACTCATTATCTGAAGAAGAAGAATTGACTGTTTTATCTCGTGAGGTAAAGCAGAGAAATGATTCCCTCCATGAATTCAAAGAAGCTGGACGTGAAGATCTTGTAGAAGGACTCGAACGTGAAATTGAGATTTTACAAGTATATATGCCGAAACAGCTGACAGATGAAGAACTCAAGCAAGTCGTTGATGAGACGATTCAGGAAGTAGGCGCTACTTCTAAGAGTGACATGGGTAAAGTCATGAGTGCCGTCATGCCTAAAGTCAAGGGCAAGGCCGACGGAACCAAGGTCAATAAGCTCGTTCTTCAGCAACTATCGTAAATATAAAGGCCTCTCTTAGTTAAGAGAGGCCTTTTTACATACACTAAACATCTCTTCAAGGGTTTTTAAAACGTCGTAAACTTTTTGAAACCAACCCTGCTTTTGATTCGTAAACGTATTATATGATGGGTAGGCTACCTGTAAAGGAGGTGAAATGGATGAAGCGATCTTTTCGTCTAGGTATTTGGGGCACACTCATCCTTTTAGGAAGCGTTTTATCATTTTTCCATCTTCAATCATCTGTTCAGGCAGACGGAGAAGGTCAGACGGTTTACGTCATTCCAGTAAAAGATACAGTTGAGCGTGGGATGGCTGCTTTCCTCACCCGAACGACAGAAGAAGCTCGTGAAAATGGTGTGGATCATATCATATTCGAAATCGATACGCCGGGAGGCCGTGTGGATGCGGCAGGCGACATCGGACAAATCTTTCAGGATTTGGATGTTCCAAATAGTGCATTTGTAACGAACAGGGCCTATTCGGCTGGTTCATACATTGCTTTAAACGCAGATGCCATCTACATGAAACAGACAGCAACCATGGGGGCTTCCGGGGTTATTAATTCTGATGGAACAGCTGCTGATAAAAAGGCTCAATCAGCCTGGATTTCAGCTATGGTAGCCGCGGCTGAGTCTACAGGGCGTGATCCTTTATATGCACGGGCTATGGCAGATCCATCCGTTGATTTAAAGGATTATGGAGCTCCTGAAGGAGAATTTTTAACATTGGGGGCAACGGATGCAGAAGAGGTAGGCTATGCTGAAGGGATTGTGGATGACCGTAATGAGCTTCTCAGTGTGCTTGGCTTGTCTGATGCAACTGTCATAGAGGAGAACCCTACTCTTTCCGAGAACATTGCCAGATTCCTGACAGATCCTGTTGTTATTCCGATCTTATTATCCATCGCAAGTATTGGTCTTGTAGTTGAATTGTATTCGCCGGGGTTTGGTATACCAGGAACAATGGGAGCGCTCTCGCTCGTCCTGTTTTTTTATGGTCATATTGTGGCTGGCCTGGCAGGATACGAAGCGATTATACTCCTTATTCTAGGGATTGGGTTAGTGATAGCTGAATTCTTTTTACCAGGAGGTATTGCAGGGGTAGCGGGGGTCGTTGCAATTGTATCCTCATTGATGCTTTCATCAGCGGATATGGGGCATATGGCCATGAGTATAGGCATTGCTCTTTTAGTAACGATTGTTGTATCCATTGTACTATTTAAATTCGTTGGTTTGGAAAGAGGATTCTTTCGTCATATCATTTTGAATGATTCCACTTCATCTGAACAAGGTTATGTATCTTCACAAAACCGTTTGGATTTAATCGGTATGGAAGGAGAAACGATTACGCCACTCCGTCCTTCCGGGACAGCAGATTTTGATGGTGAACGGTTGGATGTCGTGACTGAAGGTGGTTTCATTCCTGTGCATCAAGCAGTGAAAATTATTAAAACAGAAGGTTCACGTATTGTTGTGCGTGAGGTTAAAAAAGTAGAACAAGAGGAGGAAACAAAGTGACACTTGAACAATTAATGCCAATCATCATCATTGGTATCATAATTATTGTAGTAGCGGTGTTGTTTACATTCATTCCTGTCATGCTATGGATCAGTGCGTTAGCTGCAGGCGTGAAGATTAGTATTTTCACATTAGTAGGTATGCGGTTAAGAAGGGTTATTCCTTCCCGTGTCATCAATCCGCTAATTAAAGCTCATAAAGCAGGTGTGAATGTGAACACAAACCAGCTGGAGAGCCACTACCTGGCAGGCGGTAATGTTGACCGTGTAGTAAACGCTCTTATTGCAGCACAAAGAGCGAATATTGAGCTAAGTTTCGAGCGTTGTGCAGCCATTGACCTTGCTGGCCGTGATGTTTTGGAAGCTGTTCAAATGAGTGTAAATCCAAAAGTTATCGAAACGCCATTTATCGCAGGTGTGGCGATGGATGGGATTGAAGTAAAAGCAAAAGCTCGTATTACCGTAAGGGCAAATATTGACCGACTCGTCGGTGGTGCAGGCGAAGATACTGTCATTGCACGTGTTGGTGAAGGAATCGTATCCACAATCGGATCCAGTGAAAATCATAACAAAGTGTTGGAAAATCCAGATAGGATTTCCCAAAATGTATTAGGAAAAGGTTTAGATGCTGGAACGGCCTTCGAGATTCTTTCTATTGACATTGCCGATATTGACATCGGTAAGAACATTGGTGCGATCCTGCAAACAGACCAAGCAGAAGCTGATAAGAATATTGCACAGGCAAAAGCCGAAGAGCGTCGTGCTATGGCGATCGCTCAGGAACAAGAGATGCGTGCCCGTGTACAAGAAATGCAGGCGAAAGTGGTCGAAGCAGAAGCCCAAGTCCCTCAGGCGCTTGCTGAAGCGTTGCGCTCCGGTAAAATGGGTGTCATGGATTACATGAACTATCAGAACATCAATGCGGATACGGATATGAGGAACACTCTTGGGAAAATGTCCGATGAAGAGGAAGAAGATAAATAATCCTTGATTAATTTAAAGGAGAGTTTGTATGGGAGATTTGATTGAACTCATTTTCAGCAACTTCCTTATTCTTGCGGCTATTATAGGCGGGATAATCAGCTGGTTCAGCGGGATGACAAAAGAAAATGAGAATAAACAAAGACCTGAAAAGAAGACATCTCCAGTTCCCCCTGCTTACCCTAGTGGTCCTACAAAGAATTGGCAGGAAGCAGAAACCAAGGATCAATCAGGAGAAGATAGGTTAAGGGATTATTACGAGACCAAACAGAAGAAGCTTGCTGAAGCAGAGACATTTCGATCTGAAGAACATCAAAAAGAAGATGAGGAAATGTATGCTCATACGTCAGCGGAGTCAAGAAAAAAACAAAAGATATCTTCTGAGTTGAATTTAAATGGTCCACTAATAGAAAAAACAAGAAAGTGGGATAAAAAGCGGTTAGCTGAAGGGATTTTAATGTCTGAAGTACTCGGTCCACCCCGGGCTCGCAAGCCTCACAGCTCCCACCCACGAAAAAGATAAGCAGAACGCACGAATTGTAGTGATACAATTCGTGCGTTTTTCGTATAAATGAAAAGAGGGGAGGGCGTCACATGTCAAAATGGCAGCAGCAAATACGGACTTGGATCAGTCGTTACTTTGATTTACCATCTGATGTCATGTTGGATCTTCCTAGAATCACGACCATCGGGTCCATTCATGTGTACATAGAAAATCATACAGGCCTCCTTCATTTTTCTGATGAAGAAGTTAGAATTCAATACAAAAAAGGTCAAGTTCGCATTTTGGGAAAAGACCTTGGAGTGAAAATGATGCTGAAGGAAGAGCTATTACTGGAAGGTGAACTCAAGTCTGTAGAATTTTTGCCGGAATCCAAAGGGGGGTGAGACGATGAAGAACCAGCATGATTTCTTTCAGGGAATCATGACGGTACAAGTAGAGGGACCGTTGATCGAGCCATTTTTGCAAGCATGCACGAAACGTGGCTGTCATATTACAAATATGAGAAGACTGGATGATTCTCTGGTCATGTTAACGATTCGATTAAAGGACTGGAAAACCTTCAGACAATTGAGGAAGAAATACCGTTGTAAAATATCCATCAAGAGTGGGAAAGGTCTTCCGTTTCTTATCCAGCATATTGTTGGGAGGCTTTCGGTTCTTCTCGCCTTCATCGCAGCGGTAGTGATTATTTTCGTGCTCGCGAATACGTTGTGGTCCATTAAGGTGGACGGCCTTTCACCGGAACTTGAAGCAGATGTTGAAAGTAAGTTGAATAGTTATGGTGTCTCTCCTGGAAAACTAACGATAGGGATGAAGGATCCTATCGAAATACAACAGCAGTTATTAGAAGATATTCCGGATTTGTTATGGATCGGTGTGAAAAAGCAAGGGACGAGCTATCATTTGTATGGTGTGGAGAAAACGAGATACGATATAGAGAAGAATACTCGCCCTTCCAATCTTGTAGCAGCCAAAAAAGGAATGATCATTGAAACATTTATAAAAAAGGGTCGACCGATGGTGTCGGTTCATGATGTTGTACAAAAGGGACAAATTCTTGCTACGGGTCAGCTGGTGGAAGAGGAGGATCTGTTTATACACTCTGAAGGAGAAGTAATAGCAGAAACATGGTATCGCGTCGCTCAGAATCTCCCTATGAAACAAGTGCTTTCCTTAACGGATGGTTTCGTGGAAAGTGAATATCATTTGAAGATTGGGAAGTTCTCCATTCCTGTTTGGGGGTTCTGGCGTGGAGGGGAAGGAAACTTCAGGGAAGAATCTCATACATCAGACTGGAGTATCTTTGGGTTCCAAATCCCAGTGAACTTGAAAACGATCGATTACTTCTCCATTGACCGAAAAGCCTATGAATCATCTCGTGAAAATATCGAGAAAATAGGGATATCTTCAGCAAGGAGCAACCTTCAACAAGAACTCGATCCAGATGCGGAAATAAAGGATGAAAAAGTTTTGCACCTCAGTGAGGAGAATGGTAAAGTAAAATTAATCCTAATGTACAAAGTTTATGAAAATATTGCAGTTACCAAGTATGTAAGTCAAGGAGATTGAGTATGCCAGAAGATTTAAAAACAATGGACATTCAATTAGATAATACAACAGAAGCATTAGCTCTTTTTGGTACAGAAGACCGTAACCTCAAGCAAATTGAGGAGCAGCTGAAAGTTACGATCATTTCACGTGGCGAACAAGTGAGAGTATCCGGTCAAGCGGAACATGTTCAGCTTGTGGAGGAAATTCTCAACAGCGTTCTTGCAATTATTCGTAAAGGTTTAACTGTTACGGAACGAGATGTCGTATATGCTGTGGAACTTGCTAAAAAAGGGAAAATCAACCAATTCGAAGCATTGTTCGAAGATGAAATCACCAAAAACTCAAAAGGGAAATCAATTAGAGTTAAAACACTTGGTCAGAGAAATTACATCGCAGCCATTAAGAAGAATGACCTTGTCTTTGGTATTGGCCCTGCTGGTACAGGGAAGACCTACCTTGCTGTGATTATGGCCGTCAATGCTTTGAAAAATGGAGATGTGAAGAGGATCATTTTGACTCGTCCGGCAGTGGAAGCTGGAGAAAGTTTAGGTTTTCTTCCAGGTGATCTTAAAGAGAAAGTTGATCCTTATTTAAGGCCGCTTTATGATTCTTTGCACGATGTATTTGGCGCTGAACATACAGCACGATTGATCGATAGAGGAACGATTGAAATTGCTCCGCTTGCTTATATGAGAGGGCGGACATTGGATGATGCTTTCGCTATTTTGGATGAAGCTCAAAATACGACACCTGAACAAATGAAGATGTTTCTGACTCGTTTAGGATTCGGTTCAAAAATGATTATCACTGGAGATATCACACAAGTGGATCTTCCAAAAGGCGTGAAGTCCGGTTTGCGAGTCGCTGAGGAGCGGTTAGCTAAAGTGAAAGGGTCTGCCTTCATTCATTTGGATCAATCCGACGTTGTCAGGCACCCTCTTGTGCAGCGGATTATTGATGCATATGAGGAGGAAAGTAAGTAAGACCCAGTGATTGGGTCTTATTTAATGTTCTTATTTGGAATTATATGGGAAGGGGTGGGGTGATTTGAAGGAGCGATTCCTTCTACAGCTTCAAAAACTTAACCTGCATAAGTCGAAGTTGTTGCCTGCATTTTCAGGGCTCATTGTGGCTGTTTTCTTTTTCACACTCTCTATTCCAAATGTTTACACACAAACCTACGAGCTGGAGAAATACAGCACAGCACCCGAAACGATCCTTTCCCCCATTACGATAGAGAATAAGCAAAAAACAGAACAACAACTAAGAGCAGTTACTCAGGCGGTTGAGGATCAATATACGATTTCTGAAGATATTGCAGAAGAACGCCTTGGTATGGTAAATGAAATTTATGAAGTGGTAGAAGAAACAAAAAGTCAGGGGGAGAACCTGACTAAAGAGGAACAATTAATTGTGATTGAATCGCTTTTGTCAGATGAACTTTCTAAAGGTCTCCCTTCAGAAGCTTTTCTGCCGTTGCTGAGAGCAGAACAATCGTTGTTGAATGAAAGCCACCGATTGTTAGAAACCCTTCTACATAACTACTTTAATGAAGGGGTGCAAGGGACAGAAGTTAAAGAGCTGGAACGAAGGATGGAGCTGGAAATTCAATACTCAGAAACACCATCCTTTTTAAAACCAGTCCTTACGGATATAGGGACCTATGCTCTTGTCGAAAACGCTTTGTTCGATCATGAGAAAACAGAGGCAGCCATTAAAAAGGCTGTTGCCACTGTGGAGCCAGTCATGATTAGAGCAGGAGAAGTGATTGTGTCAGAGGGGTCTATGATAACAGGGGATCTCTATGATGATCTTTTATTGACCGGATTGCTCGATCAACAGCGCAATCTACTGCCATCTGTTGGACTGGCCATGTTTGCGCTCCTTTTAGGCGCTATTATGTACACAGAATTCCGGAGAGCTGTTAAAAAGGAAAACTGGACATTCCGTCCTATCTTCATTTCCACCTTTGTTTCCTTATTGATCATTACGCTTTTGAAAGTGTTCAGTTTGTTTGGATCAATGGAAAAACCTGTGTACTTTCTTGTCCCGGCTGTTACAGGAGTCATGATTGTAAGAATCCTCTGTTCTGAACGTTTTGCGATCGTACTGGCGGTAGTGTATTCTTTGATGGCCTGCTTGTTGTTCAACGGACAGTTAGCTGGAGCACTTCATGCAACCGCAGGAATGTATTTGTTGCTTTCTCAGTTGGCAGGGATTTATTTCCTTACTCATAGTAACGAAAGGTTGTCCATCGTTCGAGCAAGTGTGGGGGTTGCTTTTATCAATATATGTGCAATCCTGTTCTTTCTATTCATTTCTTTTGAAAAATACACCTGGTCGGAAGTGTTTTTGTATGGGGGGTATGGAATTGCCGGTGCCTTTCTTTCGGCAGTTCTGACGCTCGGTCTTCTTCCCTTTATAGAGACCGGTTTCGGTGTCCTTTCTGATCAAAAATTGCTGACTCTTGCCAGTCCCAACCACCCAATCTTACGTAAAATACTCACGGACGCTCCAGGTACGTATCATCACAGTGTCATGGTAGCCAATTTAAGCGAAGCGGCTTGTGAATCAATTGGGGCTCATGGTCTTCTTGCGCGTGTGGCATCCTATTATCATGACCTCGGAAAAACCGTCCAGCCTCGTAATTTTATAGAGAATCAAATGGGGATGAAAAACCCACATGATTTCATGGATCCTGAACAAAGTGCAGAAATAATCATCAATCATCCTTATGATGGTGCGAGAGTGCTGAAGAAGAATAAGTTTCCAGAAGAGATCATCGATATTGCTGAACAACACCATGGAACGACGCTTTTGAAGTATTTTTATTATCAGGCAAAGGAAATGAATCAGGATACAAATGAAGAAGATTACCGTTACCCAGGTCCTAAACCTCAAAGTAAGGAAGCGGCGATTGTGTGTATTTGCGATTCAGTGGAGGCAGCTGTTCGGTCATTGAATCATCCAACTGAAGAAAAACTAAAAAAAATCGTGGCGTCCATTGTAGAAGACCGCATGCTTGATGGTCAGTTGGATGACAGCAATCTGACGTTTAATGAGTTGAAGAGAATGGAAACAGCCATATGTGAAACGTTACAGGGTATTTTTCACTCGCGAATAGAATATCCGGTAACTAAACCATTAGTCAAGGAGGCAAAATAATATGATTACCATTGATTTTCAAGACGAAACCAATTCAGTAGATGAAGCTTTTGTTGATATGATTCAACGGATTATCCGTTTTGCAGGGGAAAAAGAAGAAGTTAAGGGGGATGCGGAAGTCTCTGTCAGCTTTGTGGATAACAATGAGATCCAGGAAATCAACCGCAATTATCGTCAAAAAGATGAACCTACAGATGTGATCTCCTTTGCGATGCAGGAGCTTGGTGAAGACGAAATGAATGTGTTGGATGAGAATATGCCGCTCATGCTTGGCGATATTATCATTTCCGTCGATAAGGCAAAAGAACAAGCGGAGGACTATAATCATTCTCTCGAACGTGAATTCGGCTTCCTGGCGCTGCATGGCTTCTTGCATTTGCTTGGTTATGATCACATGAATGAAGAAGATGAAAAGCAGATGTTCGGGAGACAAGAGGAAATTTTACATGAGTTCGGACTTCAAAGATCCTAATAAGAAGAAAAAAATCGGCTTTCGTTTCGCTTGGAATGGAATAAAGGAAGTGTGTAGCTCGGAGCGAAACTTCCGCATTCATCTGTTGGCTGCTATTTTAGTCATCACCGCTGCCTTTATGTTCGGTTTGTCAAAGGGGGAATGGGTGACCATCCTTCTCATCATATGCATGGTTTTAAGCCTTGAAATGGTCAATACAGCTATGGAAAGGCTGCTTGATTTTTACCATCCCGAACAAAACCCCATTATCGGTTCGATCAAAGATATTACGGCTGGGGCGGTTCTTGTAGCAAGTATTGGGGCGGTCATCATAGGAATGATCATTTTCCTGCCCAAGCTTTTCCTGATATGAGATTAGGAATGAACTAGAGAAGATGATATAGTAAGATAGAGCAGAACGAATGTGTGATATTTATTGGAGGAACATTTATGACAGAGAATTTCAAGTCGGGTTTCATCACGATCGTCGGCCGTCCGAATGTGGGCAAATCGACTTTCATGAATCGTGTGATCGGTGAAAAAATCGCCATCATGAGTGATAAACCCCAAACAACCAGAAACAAAATCCAGGGAGTCATGACAGATAAAGACTCACAGATCATTTTTATCGATACTCCTGGTATCCATAAACCCAAGCACAAACTTGGAGATTACATGGTCAACGTTGCAGAAAATACATTAAACGAAGTAGATGCTGTCCTTTTTATGATTAATGCAGAAGAAGGATACGGCCGAGGGGACCAATTTATTTTGGATCGTCTGCAACGTGTCGAGCAGCCTGTTTTTTTAATCATCAATAAAATTGACAGGGTCCACCCGGATGACCTGCTGCCATTGATTGACCAGTACAAAGAGAAGCTTGATTTTGAAGAAATCATTCCAATTTCAGCGCTTGAAGGCAACAACGTCAATCATTTACTGGACGTCCTGAAAAAACATCTGCCTGAAGGTCCGCAGTTCTACCCGGAAGACCAAATCACGGATCATCCGGAACGCTTTGTCATCAGTGAATTTATCAGAGAGAAAGTTTTACACTTAACTCGCGAGGAAATCCCTCACTCCATTGCTGTTGTCATTGAATCGATCGAGCCTCGGAATGAACACGATAAAGTACAGATTCAAGCGGCCATCATCGTTGAACGTAAGTCTCAAAAAGGCATCATTATCGGTAAGCAAGGCAGTATGCTGAAAGAGATCGGTAAGCGGGCTAGAAGAGACATCGAGTCTTTGCTGGGAAGCAAAGTCTATTTGGAACTCTGGGTCAAAGTGCAAAAAGACTGGAGAAACAAACAAATCCAACTCAGTGATTTCGGTTATCGCGAAGACGAATATTAAGGGTTGGAAAATATTAAGCCTTATGTTTTCGGTCAGGGGAAGCATTCTAGGAATGTACACTCGTTTAGCGATGATAAGAAAGGCGGTGTTTCTTGTGCGCGACAAGCTTTCATGGAACGTTTTCAGTCAAACAGGAAGTGTGGAAACATATTTATTGATGAAAGAATTGGAGTCTCAAGATCAGCAGTCTCAAGAACAGTTCGCTTCCCCTACTGAACCAATATCTACGGATGATCTTCATTCGTAAACGGAGCAGGTGAGCCATTTGATGGACAAGGTGGAAGGAGTCGTCATCCGGACGAATAATTACGGTGAAACACATAAAATCGTCACGATGATGACACGGGAAAAAGGTAAAATAGGTGTAATGGCTCGTGGGGCTAAAAAGCCAAAGAGCCGGATGTCCTCAATCACCCAACCATTCATCCACGGCACATTTTTAATTCAAACAGGGTCCGGCTTAGGATCAATGAGTCAAGGGGAGATGTTATCATCCCTGAGGTCTATTCGCGAGGATATTGTAAAAACGGCGTATGCGTCTTACATCGCAGAATTGACAGATAAACTCATTGAGGAAAAGCAGCCGGATCCTTTTCTTTATGAACAGTTGCTTCAAACGTTTCAATGGATGAATGAAGGAAAAGATCCAAACATCCTGACGTTGATATATGAATTAAAAATTTACAAAAAAGCGGGGTTTGCTCCGGTCGTCGATCACTGCATCCAGTGCGGAAGCCAGGAAGGTCCTTTTGCCTTTTCTATAATAGAGGGCGGCCTCTTATGCTTTCGTTGTAAACAGCGGGACCCACAGGCCTACGGTTTGCCGGATCCTTTACCAAAATTGCTGAGAGTCTTTTTACATATGGATGTGAAGCGGCTTGGTCAAATTACGATGAAAGAAGAGAATAAAAAATTATTGCGTCATATCATGGATGAATACTATGATCGATATGGTGGATATTTCATTAAATCAAAGAAATTTTTAAAACAGCTGGATTTGTTTTCAGACTGAGGTTTGACAATTTTGCTGAAATTAGAGTATGATTCTATTACTAAATAACGTGTTGCTGTGAAGGAGAGTAGTAACCGGTTTTTGCGTTTCCAAAAGCGAGCTTGTGACGGTGAGAGACAAGCGGAAGCCGACTGGTGAAGGCGTTCTGGAGCAATGATGAAAGTGGCTTCCTTATTTAGAGGAAGCAATTAGGGTGGAACCGCGGAGACCCCGTCCCTATGTCTGTATGCAGACGTAGGGACGGGGTCTCTTTTCTTTTGAAACACTCATTATCTAGGAGGAAACGTATGAATATTCAAGACATGATCTTAACTTTGCAAAATCATTGGTCAAAACAAGGCTGTCTTCTTATGCAAGCCTACGATACTGAAAAAGGGGCAGGAACGATGTCTCCTATGACGTTGTTACGAAGTCTCGGACCTGAGCCATGGAACGTTGCCTATGTCGAGCCGTCCCGCCGTCCTGCTGATGGTCGTTATGGCCAAAACCCGAACCGTTTATATCAACACCATCAGTTTCAGGTCATCATGAAACCTTCTCCTGATAACATCCAGGAATTATATTTAGAGTCACTGGAAGCTCTTGGGATTGATCCTAAGAAACACGACATTCGGTTTGTAGAAGATAACTGGGAAAACCCAACGCTAGGGGCCGCAGGTCTTGGTTGGGAAGTATGGCTTGATGGGATGGAAATCACGCAATTCACCTATTTCCAGCAAATCGGAGGTCTTGAAGCGAAGCCTGTCTCTGCAGAAATCACATACGGCCTTGAAAGACTGGCATCTTACATTCAGGATAAAGAAAATGTCTTTGAATTAGAATGGACCAATGGAGTGACAGTAGGAGATATTTTCACCCAGCCGGAATATGAACATTCCGTTTATACTTTCGAAGCTTCTGATGAGGATATGTTGTTCAACCTTTTCTCGACTTATGAAAAGGAAGCACAGCGAATTATGGAACAAGGCCTTGTTTTCCCAGCATATGACTATGTGTTGAAGTGTTCTCACACGTTTAATTTGCTTGATGCAAAAGGAGTCATTAGTGTAACGGAAAGAACTGGTTATATCTCCCGTGTGAGAAACCTGGCGCGGAAGATTGCTAAAACCTATGTAGAGGAAAGGGAGCGTCTCGGCTTCCCGATGCTGAAGAAGGAGGAGGGTTATCATGAGTAATACCGTATTATTTGAACTAGGTGTGGAAGAGCTTCCCGCTCGCTTTATCAATGATGCTTTAGATCAGCTGGAGGATAAAACAGCTCAATGGTTCAAGGATAACCGGATTCCTTATGGGGAAATCACCGGCTTTGCAACCCCAAGAAGATTGGCTGTGAAAATTACAAACGTTGAAGAAAAACAGCCTGATATAGAAGAAGAAGCAAAAGGTCCTGCCAGGAAAATCGCTCTTGATGATGAAGGGAACTGGACGAAAGCGGCCATTGGGTTTTCTAAGGGTCAAGGGAAAGATGTAGATGATATCTATTTTAAAGAAATTAAGGGCACAGAATATGTACACGTCAATAAGTTTATTGAAGGAGAACCAACCACAAACCTTCTCCAAAACTTCCGGGATGTCTTCCTATCCCTTACATTTCCGAAAAATATGAGATGGGGAAATCGCGACCTTCGTTATGCACGTCCAATCCGATGGATGATCGGTCTTTTCGGAGAAGAAGTCATACCTTTCACAATCGAAGGCGTAAATACTGGAAATACGACATACGGCCATCGCTTCTTAGGGTCCCAGACCACAGTAGCAGAAGCTGATGCTTATGAACAAACGTTGAAAGGCCAATATGTCATGGCATCCGTGGAGGAAAGAAAATCGGAGATTGTCAATCAGTTGAGGAAGCTTGAAAGTGAAAATGAGTGGAAGCTGATGATTGACGAGGATTTATTGAACGAAGTGACGCACTTAGTTGAGTATCCGACCGTTTTCAGTGGCACTTTCTCAGACGAATTCCTTGAGATCCCTGAAGAAGCCTTAGTTACATCGATGAAGGAGCATCAGCGGTATTTTCCGGTACGTTCTTTGAACGGACAGTTGAAACCTCATTTCGTCGGTGTTCGTAATGGGGATGACCAGCACATAGAGACAGTTGCAAGAGGTAACGAAAAAGTTTTGAAAGCACGCCTTAAGGATGCTCAGTTCTTCTATGAAGAAGACCAAAGGGGAAGCATTGATGAAAAAATGCAGAAGCTTTCTCGCATGGTCTATCAGGAGGAGCTTGGAACGTTAGCAGATAAAGTACAACGGATTGTAGCCATTACTGGAAAACTCGGTGAATGGATCGGCCTAGAAGAAGCTCAACTGCAAAAAGCGAAACGGGCAGCCGAAATTTGTAAGTTCGACCTTGTAACTCAGATGGTTGATGAATTCACAGAATTGCAAGGAACGATGGGGGAAAAGTATGCTCGTATCTTCGGTGAGGATGAAGAGGTGGCCGTGGCTATCAATGAGCATTACATGCCTCGTCAAGCCAATGGAGCCGTACCTGCATCCACCATCGGTTCTCTTGTAAGTATTGCAGATAAGCTCGATACGATTGTAGGTAGTATCTCCATCGGCATCATTCCGACAGGTTCACAGGACCCTTACGGATTGAGACGCCAGGCTTTAGGGATTCTGCAAACCTTAACGGCTCATGGATGGTCCATTCCAGTTGAACAATTGATTGATCTCGTGCATCAATTTTATTATGAATTGGAACTCCCAACTCGTGATGAAAAAGAAGTCCATAAAGACTTGCACGAATTTTTCCGCGTACGTGCGTCTTACTTAATGAGAGAAGAAGGGGTCGCTCCAGATGTTGTGGAAGCTGTGTTGGCTAGAGGCATCGGTGTCTATCCTATAACAAAAGCAAAAGCCGTCCTTTTAGTAGAAAAACGTCAGGAACCTTCTTTCAAATCCGTTCATGAAGCACTCGGCCGTGTGTTGAATTTAGCCAAAAAGGCAGACGCTGCGGATGTTGATCCTTCACTGTTTGAGAATGAACAAGAGCGACAATTGCATGATGCTTATCAACACATACAGGAAGACTATCGACAAGCATTACGAAAGAATCAATTGGATTTGGCTCTGGACCAGTTATCCAAGCTTGCTAGTCCCATTCATACGTTCTTTGATGCAACGATGGTCATGGCGGAAGACGAGAGCATACGCCGGAACCGCTTAGGTTTATTAAAACAAATTTCTGACGATGTCTATGCGTTCGCCGACTTGAATGCCGTTGAATGGAAACAACAGTTCTAATCAGCTTTCTTTTACCGATAATTAAAAATGAGCTATAATTAAGTAATAGTATGTCACAGTTAGTGATCGGGGTGAAGAAAGATTGGAACTATCGAACAGGCAAGAACAAATCATTCAAATTGTGAAAGATAACGGGCCAATTACAGGTGAGAATATAGCGGATCAGTTGAACTTGACACGGGCTACGCTGCGTCCGGACTTAGCTATTTTGACAATGGCAGGTTTCTTGGACGCCCGCCCGCGGGTGGGTTACTTCTTCACGGGCAAAACAGGGTCTGAACTCTTTACTGAAAAACTGAAGAAGTTCAAAGTGGATGAATATCAATCCCGTCCGATCGTTGTCGAAGAAGATGTATCGGTTTACGATGCCATCTGTGCCATGTTTTTAGAAGATGTAGGGACTCTGTTTGTGACGGATCAACATTCCATACTAACTGGGGTGTTATCAAGGAAAGATCTGCTCAGAGCGAGTATCGGCAATCAGGACTTAACGTCCGTTCCTGTCCATATCATTATGACAAGAATGCCAAATATAACGGTTTGCGAACCTGAAGATTTGTTATTGGATGCCGCCCAGAAGTTGATTGAAAAACAAATTGATGGTCTTCCAGTCGTCCAACCTGTTGACGAAGGATTGAAAGTAGTGGGCCGACTGACGAAAACAAATATAACGAAAGCACTTGTGGAGTTGGCCAGGGACCAACACTTGTGATTTCAGTGGGGAGGAGGGATCGTTTATGGAAAAGCCTTTAATATATGTTTTATCAGATTCAGTTGGTGAGACCGCAGAACTGGTCGTAAAAGCTTGTCTCAGTCAGTTTGATGATGGACCCTTTGATTTGCAGCGAATCCCTTATGTGGAAGATAAAGGGACGATTAACGAAGCGGTCCAGCAAGCCAAAGAACATAAAGCAATGATCGGTTTTACGTTAGTAATTCCAGAGTTCAGACAGCACCTGAAACAAGAAGCTGAAAAGCACGGCATTCAGTGTGTCGATATTATGGGACCAATGATGGAGGTTATGGAAAACCACCTGCAAATTAAACCTCGCCTTGAACCGGGGCTTGTTCATAAATTGGACGAAGATTACTTTAAGAGAGTAGAGGCCATTGAATTTGCTGTTCGGTACGATGACGGTCGTGACCCACGGGGCATATCCAAAGCCGATATCGTACTGATTGGTGTTTCTAGAACATCCAAGACTCCATTGTCTCAGTATTTGGCTCACAAACGCCTGAAGGTAGCGAATGTGCCGATTGTACCGGAAGTACAGCCACCATCTGAATTATTCCGCGTCGACCCCGATAAATGCATAGGTTTGAGTATCAGTGCAGAGAAACTAAATGATATAAGAAAAGAAAGATTAAAGTCATTAGGACTTGGAGATCAGGCAAGCTATGCGAATATGACACGTATTCAGCAGGAAATCGATCATTTCAATCGGATTGTGGAGCGGATTGGTTGTCCAGTAATTGATGTTTCAAACAAAGCCGTTGAAGAGACAGCGAATGTTATTATGAACAAATTACGTCAGAATGCCCAGGAATAGTACAAATAGCGGAAGTCGCGCTTTGATTAAGCGCGACTTTTGTTGGGAAGAATGAAATTAGGTACAATTAGACATAGCGTAAACGATAGGAATGTATTATAATATCTATTTGTGGTAAAAATCCTTATAATGAAGGGATGTCCATTCCTAAGAAATTTTTCTGACCATGCGCTATTAAAGGCACATACTTGTCAGAAAAATAAAACATTCACTTTTAAGGAGGATTCTACCGCTTATTGTAGAAATATTGATACTATGCCAAATTTAAATGTTCATATTTATGTCGATGCAGATAGCTGTCCAGTACAAGAAGAAATCATCGATGTTTGTATGCAGTACGATCTACATCCTTATTTCATAGCGACCGTTAATCATTATAGCCAAGAGAAGGCAGAGGCTGGATGGAGGTTCATGGATGATGGATCGCAATCTGTCGATTTGTATATCCTCAATCAAGTGGAAAAAGGTGATGTCGTCATTACCCAGGATCTTTCTCTGGCTGTATTATTGACTTCTAAAGGGGTTTATGTACTTACTCCAAGAGGTAAACTGGTTAGAGAAAATGATGCAGATAACATCATGAACCAAAAGTTCATACGGCAGCAAACCATGAAGCAGAGGAAGAAATGGAAGGGTCCATCGGCATTTACAGCAGAGGATCGCAAAACTTTTCGATCTGTTTTCCAAAAATTGTTGTCAGAACATGAAGGAATTTAAGCTTTGAACGAGAATAATTGAGTAGTATGGTGATCTTATGGCTGGACATATTCCAGAAGAAAAAGTCGATGAAATTAGAAGATCAACGGATATTGTAGAAGTGATCGGCAATTACGTCGATTTGAAGAAACAAGGCAGGAATCATTTCGGCCTTTGTCCTTTCCATGGGGAAAACACTCCTTCCTTTTCCGTTTCTCAAGATAAGCAGATCTTTCATTGCTTTGGTTGTGGAAAGGGAGGGAATGTCTATACCTTCCTGATGGAGATTGAAGGATTTAGTTTTATCCAGGCTCTAAAACAACTGGCTGAGCAGACAGGTACTGATCTTCCTGATCAATTATCTGAAGAAGCTCCGTCAGAAAAGAGCCAGGAATCTCAGGCGATGCTTGAAGCCCATCAATGGTTGACTAAATTATACCACCATTTGTTAAAGAATTCCAAGGATGGTCGGGAAGCGTATCAGTATTTAATCGACCGTGGTTTTACCGATGAAACGATCCAGAAATATCAAATAGGATATTCACCGGATTCCAGAGACTTTGTTGTAACTTTCCTTGAAAAGAAAGGGTATCATCCACAATCGATGGTCAAGGCAGGATTGCTCAGTACAAATGATCATGGTGAATATGCGGACAGGTTCCGTGGAAGAGTGATTTTCCCACTAAGGAATCACTTAGGAAAAACCGTGGCTTTTGCAGGAAGGTCTCTTGGACAGCAGGAACCTAAATATCTAAACAGTCCGGAGACGGAACTTTTCCACAAAGGGCGTCTGCTTTATAACTTCGACCTTGCCCGCTCCGCCATCCGAAAGGAAAAAACGGTGATCCTGTTCGAAGGTTTCGGAGATGTCATCTCTGCTGATCAGGCGGGTGTTCACCATGCCGTAGGAACAATGGGTACATCGTTATCAAATATCCAGGCGAACCTTTTGAAGAAATACGCAGAGCAGATCATCATTTGCTATGATGGGGACCGCGCTGGAATTGAAGCAGCTGTTAAAGCAGCGAAGCTCTTAAAAAGCGTGGGCTGTCAAACGTACGTTGCTCGTGTCCCTGATGAACTCGATCCAGATGATTTCATTCAAAAGTATGGAGGGGACCGATTTAAACGTGAAATTATCGATACGAGTGATACGTATATTTCCTTTATGATGAATTACTTGCGTAGAGATTATAATCTACAAGTAGAAGGAGATCGCATCACTTATATCGAAAAGGTATTACAAGAGATTGCAGGGCTTGACCGTGCTGTCGAACGAGAGCATTACCTGAATGAGATCGCTACAGAATTTCAGCTCTCCGTAGAGACTCTAAAAGAAGAAGTTCAGCGTATTCGATCGCAAAGCGGTGTCAAGGATAAGGAGCCTAAGAACCGATATACTAATGATACAAGGCAGCCAACGGTTCAAAAAAAACTTTTACCCGCTTTTCATAATGCAGAAAGAAAACTGATTGCGTATATGTTGAGAGATCCATATATCGCTGATAAAGTTCAAGAGGAAATCGGAGGAGCTTTCAATATTGAAGACCATCAGGTCATTGTCACCCATCTTTATGCATATTATGAAGACGGCAATGAATCGGATATCAGTCAGTTCGTCGAGATGATTGAAGATGCTTCCATTAAAAATTTGGCGATCGAGCTTGCAATGGCCCCTGTCAGCGAAGAAGTTTCTGATCAGGAAATCCATGATTACATCTCAAGGATTCGATCAGAACAGTGGGATCGAACGGATATTAGAAACCTTGAATCTGAGTTGAAAAAGGCTGAACAGCAAAATGAGCCGATCCGGGCAGCAGAAATTGCGATGGAAATCATCAAACGCAGAAAAGAGTTAAAACACCACTAGGTAGAGTTTGTATAGATTGTTGGAAGGAGGGGGACTTATGGCAGATAAGCAACAGCAGCCATCACGTTCTAAAGAAAATGAGAACCAAACAGAATTGACACTTGAGCAAGCGAAAGAGCAAGTGGTAGAGTTAGGAAAAAAACGAGGGATCCTCGCATATGAAGAGGTAGCAGAAAAACTATCGAGCTTCGAGCTGGATTCTGATCAAATGGATGAATTCTATGAGCACCTGAATGAGCAGGGTGTAGAAGTGATTGGGGATTCGGAATCAGATCCAAGTATGAAGCAATTGAATAAAGAGGAAGAGTTCGACCTTAATGATCTGAGTGTACCACCTGGGGTTAAAATCAATGACCCTGTACGTATGTACCTTAAAGAAATCGGTCGTGTGAACCTGCTATCTGCCAAAGATGAAATCAGCCTTGCTCAACGTATTGAGAATGGTGATGAAGAAGCGAAGCGTGACTTGGCAGAAGCTAACCTTCGACTTGTTGTAAGTATCGCTAAAAGATATGTAGGCCGTGGGATGCTATTCCTTGATCTGATTCAAGAAGGGAACATGGGCCTGATCAAAGCGGTAGAAAAGTTCGATTATCGTAAAGGTTACAAATTCAGTACCTATGCCACATGGTGGATTCGACAGGCAATTACAAGAGCGATTGCCGACCAGGCTCGTACGATCCGTATTCCTGTCCACATGGTGGAGACGATTAACAAACTGATTCGAGTACAGCGCCAACTTCTTCAAGATCTTGGGCGTGAACCAACGCCGGAAGAGATTGCGCAGGATATGGACCTTACTCCAGATAAAGTGCGTGAAATTCTAAAGATTGCACAAGAGCCTGTATCCTTAGAAACACCGATCGGGGAGGAAGATGATTCTCACCTAGGTGACTTCATTGAAGACCAGGAAGCGACATCTCCTTCGGATCATGCTGCTTATGAACTGTTAAAAGAACAACTTGAGGATGTTCTTGATACTTTGACAGATCGAGAAGAAAATGTACTCAGACTTCGATTCGGTTTAGACGATGGCCGTACAAGAACACTTGAAGAAGTAGGAAAAGTGTTTGGGGTTACTCGTGAGAGAATCCGTCAAATCGAAGCGAAGGCTTTGCGTAAACTCCGCCACCCAAGCCGGAGCAAACGCTTGAAGGACTTCATGGAATAAAGATTCTTTCCGACTCAGGGGTCCTTTCGCAAATGGATGCGGGAGGACTCCTGAGTTATCTTTTCTTTTGGAGGCTGCTATGAAGCATGAAAGGACACAAACTATTGTTGATGAAATCAGGTACTGGAAACAAAATCGTCTGCTTCCAGATAAATATTGCAATTTTTTGTTAGCGCTTTATACTCAGGGTGAAAATCAAGAAAATAAAGAAAGCTCGGGGGCACTAAACCTAGGCTTTTACATGTTCGTAGCAGGGAGTGCTTTATTGTTACCCCTTTCATTTCTTGTCATTTATTTTACTGAAATGGGAATCATAATGCAAACAGTGGTTTTGTCGAGTTTTGTAATGGGAGTATGGATTAACGTTCGTTGGTTACAATATAAAAAGCCGGACTGGCTTTTTATTCCGCTACTCAATGGCGCTCTAATTCTGCTGCTGATGACTGTCCATCTTAATCAACAAATCATAGGTTCTTTGTTTTCCTTTTACATAACTCTCTCTCTACATTTAATTTTGTGGGTTTTTCTTGGTTGGTTATGGAAAGTGAAAACGCTTTTCTATTCAGGTATCATGGGCTTTATTTTTTTAATAATTTACATTGTTTCATAAGTTTTCACATCAAATCTCTTTAATAAGTAACGGTTTTCAAGTAAAATAAATATAGTCGAATAGACACGAAAATTCTATATGAAGGAATACATAAGGAGGTTGCAACAAATGAGAAAGAACCCTGTGATTCCATTCGCCATTATCGCTGTGCTGGGGATCGTCGTTATGATTGTCGTTTCTGCAGCGGGGATTAATCAACGCGAAGCTATTCAGAATGAAGAAGAGGGCGGCGGTGAGAAGCAAGAAGAAACCGCAAGTGCAAGTCCTGAAGAATTGTTTCAGAACCAATGTGCAAGCTGCCACGGTGGAGATCTTGGCGGAGGAGCCGGCCCTAATCTTCAAGAAGTAGGAAGCCGCTATTCAGCTGAAGAAATTAATGACATCATCGTAAATGGTAAAGGCTCAGCCATGCCTGCTGGTCTTTACACAGGAGAGCAAGCAACTAAATTGGCTGAATGGCTAGCCGAAAAGAAATAACAATAAGATGAAGAACGAAAAGCTTTCTGGCCAATCAGAAAGCTTTTCTTTTATGAGAGGAAAGAGTCTATGAATGTTAATCAATTATCCCAACGTTTAGCACTTGTTGCTGATTATTTACCAGAGGGGGCCCATTTTGCTGACATCGGTTCGGATCACGCGTATCTTCCGTGCTTTGTATGCCTGAAGGATCCGGAAGCGAGAGCTGTCGCAGGAGAAGTAAACCAAGGTCCGTATGATAGTGCTAAAAGCGAAGTGGAAAGACATAAGCTTGAGAACCGCATCGAAGTCCGTCTCGGAGACGGGCTCGCAGTAGTTGATCCAGGAGAGATAAAGCAAGTGGTCATTGCAGGTATGGGTGGGCCTTTGATCCGTGATATTCTGGAGAGAGGAAAAGAGAAGCTTTCTAATGTCCACCGGATTGTCGTGCAGCCCAACATCGATTCGAGGTCTCTAAGAAGGTGGTTCTTCCAGCATGACTATACACTCGTGGATGAGGCAATTGTAGAGGAAAGTGGGCACATTTATGAAATCCTTGTTGCAGAAAAAGGAGATCCTTCCTCCTCTTATCAACAGCAAGTGATAGAGAAAGAAATGTGGCTCGGGCCATTCTTATTAAAGAAACGTCCGGATCCGTTTATTAAGAAATGCAAAGAGGAATGGAAGAAGAAACAATATATTGTGAAACAGATGAAGCAAGCCACTTCCCCTGATGAAGAAAAATTGAAACAACATCAAAAGGAAATGGAATGGTTAGAGGAGGTATTGCAATCATGAATCGAACGTACACGGCTCAAGATATTATCCGCGAATTTGAGAAATGGTCACCTAAGGGGTTGGCCTTTGAATGGGATAATGTGGGGCTCCAAATCGGGACACTTAATCAACCGGTAAAAAACGTTATGGTTACCCTTGATGTTTTGGAGAACGTTGTGGATGAAGCGATTGAAAAAGAAGTGGATCTAATTATTGCGCATCACCCTCTGCTTTTTGTCAAATTGAATCAAATCAATTTGGATACACCGAAAGGAAGAATTGTTCAGAAACTGATTAAAAATGACATCACGGTTTATGCCGCACATACGAACCTGGATATTGCTAAAGGCGGTGTGAATGATGTTATGGCTGAGCTGATTGGAGTAACGAATAGCCGTCCACTGATTGAAACAGGCAGCGACTCTCTAGTAAAGCTCACTGTTTTCGTTCCGGAAAATCACGCAGATGAATTACGGAATGCCATCAGTGAAGCAGGTGCAGGGCATATAGGTCATTATAGTCATTGTACGTATCAACTCTCCGGACAAGGAACATTCAAACCGGAAGAGGGGACCAATCCATACCTCGGTGATCAAGGACAGCTTGAGATCGTTGACGAAAAACGAATCGAGACGATTGTTTCAAAGTCACGCTTAGCCGGAGTATTGAAAGCGATGGAAGAAGCTCATCCATATGAGGAAGTGGCTTATGATATTTATCCACTATTAAATGAAGGGGAACCAATGGGAGCAGGGCGTGTAGGAGAACTCAAAAACCCTATGGTTTTACGTGAACTCGTGGAGTTAATCAAGAGAGAATACGGTGTTCCTCATCTACGTGTATCAGGAAATATGGATAAAAAAGTGAAGAAAGTCGCGCTTCTTGGAGGGAGTGGTGAAAAATACATTCATAAGGCCAAGCGAAGTGGGGCCGATGTATATATTACGGGAGACATGACATTTCATATGACACAAGATGCCATGGAGATGGGACTTTCCGTCATTGATCCCGGGCACCATGTAGAAAAGGTTGTCTGTCCAAAAGTGAAACAATACTTGGAAGAGGCATGTAACAAAGAGGGAGATTTAAACATTTTTGTTTCCGAAGCGAATACAGAGCCCTTTACCATTGTATAAGAAAAGGATGAAAGCTAAGGCTTTCATCCTTCTTTTACCTTTTCACTTTTTTTCTTGCACGGACGGGAGGTAAGATTTTTTTCTGTTCAACTTTTGACTCGCGAATCCAAGTGCTTTCATCGTTATGATCGAATTGCTCGATGAATTTAATGACTTCTTTTGTTATCGGAGTTGGAGTTGAAGCTCCCGCTGTAACGGCTACTTTCTCGACACCTTCCAACCACTCTAATTGGATTTCTGTCACATCAGCAATACGGTAAGCTGTTGTACCTGCTTTTTCCATAGAGACTTGGGCGAGCCGGTTCGAATTGTTACTCATCGGGTCACCGACAACCAATGTCAAATCAGCTTCACCCGCCTGCTCAGAAACAGCTTCTTGGCGTACCTGGGTCGCCATGCAGATTTCCTGCTGCTTTTCGAGTTGTGGATACTTTTCCTTCGCCTTTTCCATAACGTCATAGACATCCCATTGACTCATTGTCGTTTGGTTGGTGATCATCAATTTGTCATGATCCAGATTAAGTTCTTCCACATCTTCTTCTGTTTGGACGAGATGGACTTTACCTGGTGCTACTCCCATCGCGCCTTCTGGTTCAGGGTGTCCCTTTTTTCCTACGTAAATAACTTCGAAACCTTCAGCTACTTTCTTTCTAATCAAATTGTGGGTGTTTGTGACATCAGGACAGGTGGCGTCTAAGACGGTCAATCCTTTCGCCTTGGCGCGTTCCTTCACTTGAGGAGAAACACCGTGAGCGGTAAAAATAACCGTGCCATCGTGAATGCCTTCGAGCATGTCGCTTCGATTTTTTCCATCTACCGTAATGATCCCTTCTTCCTTAAAGGCATCGGTTACATGTGAGTTGTGGACAATCATACCTAATATATAAATAGGACGTGGCAGATTTGGGTCTTTAGCTGCGTTACGAGCAATGACCATTGCATCTACTACACCATAACAATAACCGCGAGGGGCGATTTTAATGACTTCCATTGATTAACGTCCTCCTCTATAAATCCAATCCAATAACTTTAAAGATACCATTATCATTATAAAGGGTAAAGGGAAAGATGACAAAGAAAGACGTTCTAAGACAAGGTTATCGTGCAATTTGTCTTCTGCTCTATTATAATAAGGAAGGAACATTTTACATTAAAGGAGAACGGTTATGAGTAAGCATACATTTGAACAATATGCCATCACTTCTACAGTCAGTCGAATTGTAGAAGGGTTAGGCTTTAAAAAACCCACCCCCATTCAAAAGCAGGTCCTGCCTGCAGCATTGAGAGGGGAGAGTCTTATCGGACAGTCCCATACGGGATCAGGGAAGACACATGCCTATTTACTTCCACTATTGAACCAGATGGATGAAGAGGCCGACCATGTACAGTTTGTAATTACTGCCCCAACAAGAGAATTAGCCATTCAAATTCAGGATGAAGTGAAAAAAGCCATTCAAATGGCTGGGAAAGAAGACGTTTGGCGTTCAAAACTCCTCATAGGTGGAACGGATAAGCAGAAAATGGTTGGCAAGCTGTCTTCAAGAGCTCCGCATATTGTCGTCGGAACACCTGGTCGTATATTAGATATGGTTAAAGAAGAGGCAATTGACCTCTACCAAGCCAAAGCGTTTGTGCTGGATGAAGCGGATCTGATGCTGGATTTAGGATTCATTGAAGAAGTAGATCAAATTCTCGTAAGGATGGACCAGGATGTACAGATGCTCGTCTTTTCGGCGACCATTCCAGAACGTCTGCAGCCATTCTTAAAGAAATATTTGACGAACCCGACACACATTGAGATTGAAGATGACAAACCATCACCAGAAACGATGGAGCACCGCTTAGTCCCGTTAAGACATAAAGAACCTGCCGAAGTCATTGTCGAAATATCGAAGGCGATTCAACCTTACTTGGCTATCATTTTTACAAATGGAAAAAATCATGCCGATGAGCTTGCTGGAGAATTGACGAAGAGAGGTCTTGAAACAGGGATTCTTCACGGCGGTCTTTCACCAAGAGAAAGAAAAAGAATGCTAAAAGAGTTGCAGAACTTGCGTTATCAGTATATTGTGGCCACAGACCTTGCTTCTCGAGGCATCGATATTCAAGGCGTCAGTCATGTGATTAACGCACAAATGCCGAAAGAGGAAGAATTCTACATTCACAGAGTCGGACGAACGGCTCGAGCTGGATTGCAAGGAACGGCTATCAATTTGTATAAGGAATCCGATCTGCCTCTTATTCAGAAGCTCGAGAAAAAAGGACTTACCTTTGAATTTTATGAAGTGAAAAATGGTGAATGGAAAGAAACTAATGCCTACAACGAGAGACAGAACCGTGAACGCCATGCTTCCGATTTAGAGAAGAAAGCAAAGCAGATGGTACGGAAACCTAAAAAAGTGAAGCCTGGCTACAAGAAGAAAATGAAACAACAAACAGATAAAAACATGAGAAAGCTGAAACAGAGTCGTTTCAAGAAGAAATAAGAAAGGGTAGATTGTATGTTGAAGATTGGATCACACGTGTCTATGAAAGGGAAAAAAATGCTGCTGGGCGCCAGCGAAGAAGCAACCTCCTATGGTGCAAGCACATTTATGATTTATACCGGAGCCCCGCAGAATACAAGGCGTCGTCCCATTGAGGAATTGAACATTGAAGCAGGGACTGAGCATATGAAGGCGAATGGCATCACGGACATCGTGGTCCATGCTCCTTATATCATCAATATAGGAAATACAACAAAACCTGAAACTTTCCAGCTTGGTGTTGATTTTTTAAGGAATGAAATAGAACGTACAGAAGCTCTAGGAGCAAGGCAAATCGTTCTCCACCCAGGGTCCCATGTTGGGCAAGGAGTAGAAAAGGGATTGCCGAAGATCATTGAAGGCTTGAACGAGGTTCTTCATAAAGACCAAAAGGTCCAAATCGCTCTTGAAACAATGGCAGGAAAAGGCTCTGAAATCGGAAGGAGTTTTGATGAGTTGGCGCAAATCATTGATGGGGTGACCCACAATGAGAAGTTATCTGTCTGCATGGATACGTGTCACATTCATGATGCAGGTTATAATGTTATCGAGGATTTCGATGGCGTATTGGAGGAATTTGATAAAATCGTGGGGATCGATCGTTTGAAGGTCGTCCATGTGAACGATAGTAAAAATATCAAAGGCGCAGCCAAGGACCGGCACGAAAATATTGGGTTCGGTCATATCGGTTTCGATGCTCTTCATAAAGTCATTCATCATCCGACATTGAAAGACCTGCCAAAAATTCTTGAAACGCCATATGTAGGGGAAGATAAGAAAAATAAAAAGCCTCCATATCGCTATGAAATCGATATGGTTAAAGAAGGCGTTTTTGATGAAGGTTTAAAAGAAAAAATCATGCAACAATAAAGAAGGAGCCACTGGGCCCCTTCTTTTTTTGTAGTAATTAAATAAAATGGCAGGTAGTGGAGACTCAGTTTCAAGATTTTTCGGAGTTCGTTTCTTTGTTGGAGTGTCAGGGATGCTGGGAAGCTACTCGTTATCCTGCAGGGGAAAAGTGTCTCGAAACTGAGTCTTCAACTAAAGGGAGCTTTTATTGGGTTGAGAATGGAAGTTGATCAGGTTTTATCTTAGCCAATGCTCTACTCCGTATTCTTTTGCCATTTTCATGAGCAGTTTATTTACAGATCTCGCTGTATCTTTTGATGTAATTTTCGCGAGTTTACTGAGCATGCGCTTCCGTCCATCAGGGTCGAAAGGGTTATCCTTATTCTTTTTCAATGCTGTGACAATGGCAGCGGCTTCATCCCTAGATATAGGGATTTGATACTTCTGACTATAAAAAAGTAGTTCTTTTACGGTTAACTGCTTCAATTTCTGGGTAATTAACTGTTGTGCCACATTCTTCATAGGCTTATACTCCCTCTCTCCTTATTTACTACACCATATGAATGTTGAGAAGGATTTGTGTTTTTAAAAAATTATGTCTACAAGTGTTTCAATTGAATTACATATTTTATTCGGTTAGTATAAGCCAATGGGTTCAGTGTGGTGCTGGTCAAAAGTACCAGTTCAGAACGTGAAGGAGTGAAAAACAAATATGAAAGAACAAAAACCTCTTTGGACAACGGGTATTGCATTGCTTCTCGTCATGGTGACATTTTTTGCTTTTAACCAATGGAACCACAAGCAGGAGAAGGCCCTGGAAGATCAAAAGCAGGAATTGAAAAATAAAAATCAAAAACTATCCATGGAAATTGAACGCTTACAGTCGACGAATGAGTATTTGAAGGAAAAGCCTTCAGTCGGAGAGGAAGAAAGTGGCTATCACACATGGCCGGAAATTGAAAAGAAAGCAGAGCGACTTGTAAATGAGAGTGACGGGAATTTTAAAAAATCCTGGGCTATGTACCTTGTTAAGGAAGCACAACGTTATAAAATCAACCCTTTTCTTGTTTATGAGCTTTTAAAAGTGGAAACGGGAGGAACTTTTGATCCTGAGCTTGTGGGGCCTGAAACCAAATATGGACATGCATACGGGATGTCACAATTTATGAAAAATACCGCCCCGTGGATTGCTGATATGGCAGGCTTACCTTATGAAGAAGAGTTGCTTTTTGATCCTTATTATTCCATGCAATTATCATTAGTTTATTTAGATTTCTTAAAAAACAAATATAATAATTGGGACGAAGCACTCACAGCATATCACCGAGGCATGGGTGGCTTGAAAGCATATAAAAAAGAAAATGGACACGCAGAAAGCTGGTATGCAGAAGAGATCCAAGAGAAAGCAGAAAATCATACGACCGTAGTATTAGCGAATTGATTGGAAACGCCTGACTTATAGTCAGGCGTTTTTTTACCATCAAATCCCTTATGTAATTTCTTGTACTCTCCATATAATAATCATGATTCTTCAAACAGAAAGTGAGGGTATTTTAATGCATGATCCGAAAGATACTGTTGAGAATCATCAAAAAACGCAAAAAGCCCCTGAGCACGGGGATGAATTAGAGCAAGTTCATGAAGAAGCTGTTGACGAACATGATGAGCCGTCGACAGAACAAGTCCTGAATGAAGCTTTTGAAGAAATTCAGGACCAGGATTTAAGACAGGAACCTGGTTATATAGAGGCTAGAGCTTCTGAGTATAATGACGTTACTGCTGTCGATGATCATGGTCGTGGAGAAGATCAGCCTGTTTATGGCGATAGTTATGAGGAAGAATTCGCTCAAGAAGCAGCTGTAGGGCCGATAGATGAACCAATGAATAACGAGGAAAAGGAAACAACAATGGAAGAAGAGGAAGATGTTAAAGTGGGGATGGGCTGGCTGGGGTTATCCGCCGCGATCCTTTCTTTCTTTTTTGCTCCGTTAATTCTCGGTGCGGCCGGGATTGTTCTCGGGATCATTGGTAAACGAAGAGGAGCCGATACACTAGGCAATATGGCGATTATTGTCAGTGTCGTTTCCATCGCATTTTCTTTATTCTTCGCCCCGATGTATAACTTGATATAAAAAAAGGTGACCCTGTTCAGGGTCACCTTTTTTTTAAGACTGTTCTTGCTCTTGTTTGAGCTTCTCTTTTTCTTTGCGTTCTTTTTCATAGTGTTCCTCAGCCAATTTGTCGACTTCTTTCTTCAGTTCATCGACCATGATGTCTTCAGGTACTTTACGGATGATCTCTCCGTGACGGAAGAGTAGGCCTTCCCCTCGGGCACCGGCAATTCCGATGTCTGCTTCTCTCGCTTCACCAGGGCCATTGACTGCGCAGCCAAGCACAGCTACTTTAATGGGGGCTTTAATGGTTTGAATATATTCTTCAACCTCATTGGCAATAGATATCAGGTCAATTTCAATTCGTCCACAAGTTGGACAGGAAATTAAAGTCGCAGCGTTAGACGCAAGACCAAAGGATTTGAGAAGTTCTTTCGCTACTTTTACTTCCTCCACAGGGTCAGCACTCAAGCTGATCCGCACAGTACTTCCAATTCCCTTACTTAAGATGGCTCCAAGTCCTGCAGCACTTTTCACCGTGCCGGCAAAAAGAGTTCCAGATTCAGTAATACCCAAGTGTATCGGATAGTTGAAGGCTGCTGCTGCTTTTTCATAAGCTTCAATAGCCAATTTCACGTCCGAAGCTTTAAGGGATACAATAATATCATGGAAATCAAGATCCTCAAGAATCTTAATGTGATGCAAGGCACTTTCAACCATTCCATCTGCGGTAGGATAACCGTATTTTTCAAGGATATGGCGCTCAAGTGAACCTGCGTTGACTCCTATTCGGATCGGAATGCCCTTTGCTTTTGCTGCTTTTACTACTTCCTCAACTTTTTCACGTTTCCCGATGTTCCCTGGGTTGATACGAATCTTGTCTGCTCCACCTTCAATGGCTTTCAAAGCCTTTTTATAATCGAAGTGGATGTCAACAACCAATGGAATGTTGATGCGTTTTTTAATTTCAGGAATCGCATCAGCGGCTCGGTCATCCGGGCAAGCCACTCGCACGATTTGACATCCGGCTTCCTCCAGGCGTTTGATTTCAGCGACTGTTGCTTCTACATCGTGTGTTTTGGTGGTGGTCATGGATTGAATCACAACCTCATCCGATCCACCTATCGTAACGTCTCCGACTCTTACGGGACGAGTATCTTTTCTGTGCGTAATTGCCATTAATATCGCTCCTTTGTATATTCACAAAAAGGTATGCAAGATGAATTCCAATCTTCATTATAAGGGCTATTTTTGTAAATGAGAAGTCAGGAACCTTAAATATGCACATTTATAAGTTAAATTTGTGTAAACTCATAAATGTTGTCATCATTATATCATGGGTGGAATAGAGAAAAAATAACGGAGACTTTGAAACAAAAAGGGATCTTCGAACGTACATATAGTAATTAAGGAGAGGATGTGAGCCATCATGTTTACTTATGATTGGATCGCTTTATTTATTACTTTTCTCGGTACGATGTTTTTAATTGGGGAATTACTCGTCAATATGCGTGGAGTGTTCGCCATTATCGGCTTTGGCTTTATAACTGTTTATTTCTCAGGTTACCTTGAAACAGAAATGTTCATCGTCATGATGCTCGTATATTTCCTGGGAATTATTCTTATGATCATTGATGGGAAACTGCTGAATGATGGAACTCTTGCGACCATCGGTGCTGCAACGATGATTATTGCTGTAGGCTTCAGTGCACCTAATTGGGTAGCTGGGTTGTATAGTGTTATAGGGGTGATTCTAGGGGGAGCGGCTTCTTTACTGTTCTTGAAAGTTTTCAAACACAGAAAAATGTGGTCGAAAATGGCTCTCAATGATCAAATGTCCTCAGAAATGGGATATAATTCAATGAATGAAAAATACCAGTACTTACTTGAACAGCAAGGTGTAGCTCTAACAGACATGAGACCTGTAGGTACGGTGAAAATTGAGGAAGAAGAATACAGTGCTGTTTCCAATGGTCAGTGGATTACTAGAGGAGATCAAATTAAAGTAGTGAAAGTGGATGGTACAAAAATCCTGGTCAAAAAGTTGTGAAATTACCAAACCTTAAAAGATTATTAACAATTCCTTAACACTCTGTCGTCATACTTTGTTTGTGCAATCAATCAAAGAGATGGAGTGTTTATTTTATGAATGACTGGAAAAGACTCAAATCAAGAATTCCAAAAGTCCAATGGCCTCAATTCAATTTGCAAATCAGATTGACAGTCATTGTTTGTGCCCTTGTGCTTATCTCAGTTTCATTGATTGGTTTCTTTTCTTATACGAAAGCTAAGGAAAACCAAGTGGATCTGGTTCAAGACCGTCTGGAACGTGAGTTGCTGATGGCTCAGGATGTGGCAGAGCAATTGATGTATGCCTTTGTTGGAGACCAGGAAGAATTCTTAAGAAGAATGGAAGGGTATTCGAATGCACAGCAAGCAGAAATCCAACAAGATGGTTTATCTTCTGAAGCTTATTTTGTAAATAACAATGGGGTGTATTCCTACCCGTCCATGGATGAAACTTCTCTACCAGAATCACTTCCGCAGGATCTGATAAATAAAGAGAATGGCACAGAAACTGTAGAGTTGAAAGGGGAGAAATACATACTTTCCTACGCACCCGTCCAAGAACTGCAAGGGATCTATGTTCTAGGAGTACCCGAGAAGGATTTTATGAGTGGAGTACGCCAATTGGCCTTGTACACAATAATATTAGGCTTTATTACTGTCCTTGCGATCGGAGTGATTGTTTATTTTATTGTGGGGAGGATTGTTCACCCAGTGAAACAGATGCAGCGTGTTATGAAGCAAGCGAGGAATGGTGTTTTAAGTGAGGCGGGTTCCATTAGTACGAGTCTTCCTGAGATCCAGTCGTTAAGAAAAAGTTACGAAGAACTTATACATAAGATTGCAGCTATTTTGGACGCTCTCCAAGGGACTGTCGATCAACTGGGAAAGGGAGGGGAAAAGATGGATGATTCCTCTCATGAGTTGAAGCTTGTCTATGAAGATCTACGGAAAAGTGTGAATCAAGTTCAAGACGGAAGTGACTTGACTTCGGAATATATGGATAGCCAAAAAGAAGTGTTCGATGAATTGAATAAAGTCTTCGGTCAGTTACATTATACGTTGGAAAATCTTTTTGGAGAACAGGAACGGATGAATGAAGCGGTGCATTCGGGGAATGGAGGAGTCGAACAGGTCGATCAATGTTTTCACAGTTTGAGAAACGAAATTCACGGAATGACTTCGAGAGTGATATCTTTTCAAGACTACATGTCCAACATACAAGATTCTGGAAACAAAATTCAGGAGATTGCAGAGCAGACGAGGATGCTTGCATTGAATGCATCTATTGAAGCCGCTCGTGCTGGAGAGCAAGGAAAAGGATTCGCAGTAGTGGCTCAGGAAGTTAGACGCCTGGCAGATCGGTCAAGAACAGCAGCTGTTGACATTGATCAGCGGATGAAGGATGTGATGTCGCTTGGGGGAGAGCTTTCCACTCAATTTGATCAAATGGAAAGGGATATTCTAGAGCGACAGCGCCAAATGGATATATCGAAGGATGCTTTCGAGAATTTATCAGAAGGTATGAGTGCGTTTAATTTACAATTGGAGTCCACCAAACATCAGTTAAAAGAAGGCGGAGAGGTTATGCCACGAATGGAGAATGTAATTGAAGGTATGAAAAAAGTTATCTCAACCCAGGTTCTTTCCACAGGGAAACTAGTGGATACTTCTGACCGTCAGCAGAGGACAATGCAAACCTTTGATGCTTTTTCGACGGAATTGATTGGACTCACGCAGGAGCTTTCGTTTATCATTACTTCCAATCAATTTGAGAACAAAGAATACTACGAGCAGCAAAACAAGTCCGCAGGAGAAAAACAGGAAGCAGATTCTCTAATGAAGGAAAAGGCATCATAAAAGGTCCTCCTAAGGGCCTTTTTTTATTGGAAAATTCGGATAACACACGAAAATTGCTTCAGTATTATGCGAATGTAAATTTAATGTTAAGATTCGTGAATTGCCTTTACAAAAGTTTTTTCCATGGTTAATATGAGTGAGGTTGTTTAAATAAAGAGAAAAATGATGAAACTTGGATGAGGAAAGGGTGGAGAACATGGAAATCGATGTGCAACAGATGATATTTGAATTCATCGGTGGACTCGGTATCTTTCTATTCGGCTTAAAGTATATGGCGGATGGACTACAACGTACAGCGGGAGATCGTTTGAGGGAACTATTAGACCGTTTCACGAGCAATCCATTTATGGGTGTTCTTGCGGGTACGGTCGTTACAGTTCTTGTACAGAGTAGTAGTACGACAACCGTACTAACGGTTGGTCTTGTCAATGCAGGATTCATGACATTCAGACAAGCGATTGGTGTTATTATGGGTGCCAATATTGGTACAACCATGACTGCATTTATTATTGGTATAGATATTAAAGCTTATGGATTACCAATCCTTGCTGTTGGTGCTTTCTTGCTATTCTTTTTCAAAAGTAAAAAAGTCGCGAACTTTGGTCAGACCATCTTTGGTCTGGGAGCATTGTTCTTTGGACTTGAAGTGATGAGTGGAGGAGTGAAGCCACTTCGATCATTACAAGCTTTCCAGGATTTGACGGTGAGCATGAGTGATAATCCGATTTTGGGTGTTATTGTAGGTACTTTATTCACGGTAATCGTACAAAGTTCCAGTGCAACCATCGGAATTTTGCAGACGTTGCTGGGAGAAGGGCTTGTCGATTTACAAGCAGCGATTCCGGTATTGTTTGGTGATAACATCGGTACAACCATTACGGCTGTTTTGGCATCCATCGGTGCGAGTGTCGGTGCTAAGCGAGCTGCGTTTGCTCACGTTATATTTAACGTATTAGGTGCTACCGTATTTTTAATATTCCTAGTTCCATTTGAAAAGTATGTAAATTGGTTACAAACAAGTATGGATCTTGAGCCTGAAATGACGATTGCCTTTGCTCACGGCTCTTTCAACATTGCCAATGCGATTGTACAATTCCCGTTCATTGCAGTTCTCGCATGGATTGTCATTAAACTGGTACCAGGACAGGATTCAGAAATTGATCATAAACCACAGCATTTAGATCCGATTTTTATTGAGCAATCTCCATCCCTTGCTTTAGATCAAGCAAAAGAAGAAGTTGTACGAATGGGTGAATATGCTTATAAAGGCCTTGAAGAAACAAGCCTATATTTGAACAATAAACAACAGAAGCATTCTGAACTGGCTATGCAAATTGAAGATGCTTTGAACAACCTTGATCGCAAAATAACGGATTATCTGGTTGATCTATCTCAAGCTTCTCTTTCAGATGAGGAGAGTCATAAGCATTCCGCACTAATGGATTCTGTCAGAGACTTAGAACGGATAGGTGACCACTTCGAGAATATCATTGAATTGATTGACTATAAGAACTCCAATAAAGTGAACCTTACTCCTCAAGCTATCGAGGATTTGAATACAATGTTTGACCTTACGTTAATGACCGTTAAGCAGGCAACAAGATCTCTTGAAACGATGAGCCGTGAAGAAGCATTGGCCGTTGTCCAAAAAGAGAATGAATTGGATCGCATGGAACGAAGTTATCGTAAGAAACACATCATTCGTTTGAATGAAGGTGTATGTACAGGACAAGCAGGAATTGTATTTGTAGACATGATCAGCAACTTGGAACGTATCGGTGACCATGCCGTGAACATTGCTGAAGAAGTATTAGGAGAAAAAGAAAGTCTATAATGGAGAAAGGCGGCTTTTACAGCCGCCTTTTTTTGTTGAAAATAAGTGATATATGATGACGGTAACTGTCAAAAAGCTCTATAAATCATTGCCCAGACCTTAGATCAGATAGAAATATTTTAATTTATCCCGGAGAAAAACTTCTTTTCCTGCAGTGTCTAATCCCATTCAAATATCCCGAAACTCAGTCCAGTGCAAAAGAAGTTTATGTGAAAGTCTATTCAATTCCATACTTTTATTAAAAAAACTCTTGAAAGGAAAGGGAGGGCGTGATATATTATTTTTGTCGCTGATTTGAAAGAGAAAAAACAGTTGACGCATACATATATAAATGTTATATTATTTAAGTCGCTCATAAGCGATACTAATTGGCGGTGTAGCTCAGCTGGCTAGAGCGTACGGTTCATACCCGTGAGGTCGTGGGTTCGATTCCCTCCACCGCCACCATATATACATAAATAAAAACGTGGCGGTTGTGGCGAAGTGGTTAACGCACCGGATTGTGGTTCCGGCATTCGTGGGTTCGATTCCCATCAACCGCCCCATGTGGACCCTTAGCTCAGCTGGTTAGAGCTATCGGCTCATAACCGATCGGTCGCAGGTTCGAGTCCTGCAGGGTCCACCACAACATGTTCCGGAGGAGTACCCAAGTTTGGCTGAAGGGAGCGGTCTTGAAAACCGCCAGGGGCTTTACGGCCCGCGGGGGTTCGAATCCCTCCTCCTCCGCCATATTACATAATTACCCTTATGAGAGCAGAACATTTCCATATATATTGAAACGAGATATGGAGTCAAATCAACAATAAAAATGAATGTTTATCATGGCTCGGTAGCTCAGTCGGTAGAGCAACGGACTGAAAATCCGTGTGTCGGCGGTTCGATTCCGTCCCGAGCCACTCTTCTAGACAATCAAGTGTTTCTTGATTGTTTTTTTATGTTTTAAAATTTCTTTTCAGGGAATTCTTAATATCGTGATGCAAAACATTTGCTAATCAATTTTCCGTTTGATAATGTAAAATGTGAAGCGGAATGCTTCTGTTTTACATATTATTTTAAAGGAGGAGTTACATTATGGCTAAATTTGAACTACCAGAACTACCTTATGCTTATGATGCTCTAGAACCTACTATTGATAAGGAAACAATGAACATCCACCATACGAAGCACCACAACGGATATGTGACAAAGCTTAACAATGCACTTGAGGGACATGCAGACCTTCAAGACAAGTCTTTGGAAGAGCTTCTTTCCAATAATCTTTCTGTTGTACCGGAAGATATCCGCACAGCGGTTCGTAGAAACGGTGGAGGCCACGCAAACCACAGCCTTTTCTGGACAATCATGTCTCCAAATGGTGGCGGTGAGCCAACAGGCGATCTTGCCACGAAAATCAATGATACGTTCGGCGGTTTGGACCAGTTTAAAGAAAAATTTGAAGAAACGGCAAAAGGCCGCTTTGGATCTGGTTGGGCTTGGTTAGTAGTCAATAATGGTGACCTTGAAGTAATCGATACCCTTAACCAGGATTCTCCGATTATGGAAGGTAAAACTCCAATTTTAGGTCTTGATGTTTGGGAGCATGCGTATTACCTGAACTATCAAAACCGTCGTCCTGACTACGTTTCAGCATTCTGGAACGTTGTAAATTGGGATGAAGTAGCAAAGCGTTTCGACGCAGCTAAATAATTGAAAATTACGGAGAGGCATGGATATTAATCCATGCCTCTCTTTTTGTATATCTCCTTTTGTTCTGAAAACACTAAAGGTGAACACAAAGGAGACATGGATATGGTGAGTAAGCTGCGTGTGTGGCTCAGCCACGAAAATGTATCAAAAGATTTATTGCTGTTACTTCTCATTGGAGGCTTATACTCTCTCGGTATATTCTTATCCAGCACATTTGTGAATATATACTTATGGAAACAATCCAATAGCTACATTGACATAGCTCTTTATAATTTAGCCATTTATGTTTTACAACCCATAACTTTCATAATAGCGGGAAAGTGTGCAAAGCGAATAGATCGTGTGATCGTATTGAGAACCGGAGTGACCGTTCTCTCTTTGTTTTTTTTAACCGTTTTGCTTGTTGGGGAGCGGGCAGCCACATTTAATATTATGCTTGGATCACTATTGGGGGTAGGGTATGGGTTCTATTGGCTTGCCTATAATGTATTGACCTTTGAAATTACCGAACCGGATACCCGTGATTTTTTCAATGGGTTTCTAGGGGTGCTCCAATCTCTTGGAGGAATGACCGGACCGTTACTTGCCGGTTATATCATTTCCAGATTGAACAACTTCACGGGATATACCGTAATTTTCACAATTTCTTTCGGCTTGTTCATTGTTGCTGTCCTTGTAAGTTTCGGGATATCAAGAAGAAAGGCCAAAGGTCATTTCTCCTTCCGTAGGATCGTTACAGAGAGAAAAAACAACTCAAATTGGAGACGGATTTTAAATGCTCATGTTTCGCAGGGATTTCGAGAAGGGACTTTTTTATTTGCAGTCTCTATCTGGATCTTCTTAATGACTGAAGATGAATTGTCTTTAGGTGTGTTTAATCTGGTTTATTCCGGTTTTTCTTTTCTCTTTTACTTCCTTGTCAGTCGTTGGGTTAAACCCAGGCGCAGGAAGAAGGCAATCCTCATATCTGGATTGGCTTTATATTTGAGCGTCTTGATTCTGCTGTTCAGTGATACCATGGCTCTATTGCTTATCTATGCAGGAGTTGCAGGGGTTTTCTTTCCTATGCTCTATGTGCCTTATATATCTTTGACCTATGATGTGATAGGGAAATCATGGAATGCTGCCGAAATGAGGATTGAATATATTGTTGTGCGGGAGATCTTTCTGAATTTCGGAAGAGTTTTATCGATTGTGATTTTTCTTTTTGCGATTACTTTCATCCCACCAGAAACAGGCATACCGTATATTTTGTTACTTGTCGGCGGGGGACATTTCTTCATCTATTTCTTTGTTAAGGGTATTGACACACAGTGCAAGGAATCGACACATAATTGAAACCAATAACCCATGAGCTTCGTCTATTCTATGGCACATAAAAAATGCTATAATGAATGGAGCATGATAAGAAGGAGAGGAGTTCATGGGGAAGAAGCATAAAAACAAAAATAAGCACAAGTCACACCTTTCTTTCCGATTGAACGTGGTGTTTTTTGTTGTATTCCTTATTTTTGCCGGGATCATACTACAACTCGGGGTCGTTCAAATTCTTAACGGGGAAGAGGCCCAGGAGGAAATTGACCGCACAGAAAACACAACGACTAGCATACCTGTTCCAAGGGGAGAAATGTATGATCGGTATGGACGTGTAGTGGTTGATAACCAGCCATTGTATTCGATTACCTACACCCCTCCAAAAGGTGTGCAGCCAAAAGACAAGCTGCAATTAGCAGAAGAAATATCTAAGTATATAGATATGGAATTTGAAGGGAAGTTAACGGATAGAGATTTGAAGGAATATTTCTTCCTTCAAAACCAGGAAGAAGTCACTGCACGTATTGAAAATGAAGACACATCTAATTTGGGTAATGGTGAAGTCTATCAGCTTCAATTAGATAGCATTAAAAAAGACGAAATTGCTGGCTATGATAACCAAACGAAAGAAATCATAGCAATTAAGAAGGAACTAGATAAAGCCTATGCTCTAGCTCCTCACGTTTTGAAGAATGCTGATATATCTGAAAGGGAATATTCTGTAGTAGCTGAGCACTTAGCTGAGTTGCCGGGAATTAACGTAACATCAGATTGGGAGCGTACATATCCGTACGATTCTACTTTCCGCAGCTATATCGGAAGCATTACTTCGAAAGAACAGGGTGTACCGAGAGATAAACTGGATTATTTCATGTCGCTGGATTACAGCCGTAATGACCGTGTAGGAACAAGCGGGCTTGAGCAAGAGTATGAGGATGTTCTGAGGGGCACGAAAGAAAAAGTGCAATATGAAACCGATAAGAATAACCAAGTCATTGATTCAAGGGTTATCCGTGAGGGGCAGAAAGGAAAAGACCTCGTTCTCACGATAGATATGGAGTTACAGGAAAGAGTGAATAAGATTGTTCAGGAGGAGCTGGAAACTGCGATTCGCGAGGCTCCTGGGGCAAATAGACACTTAGAAAATGCGGTTGCAGTCGTTTCTGATCCAAAAACAGGTGAAATTTTGGCTATTACAGGTCAAACCTATAATAGAACCCCTGAAGAAGGAGAATCAAGATTTTCCGACACGTCCCATCAGGCGCTTTATAATTCCTATATGCCTGGTTCGGTAGTAAAAGGAGCGACTGTTCTGACTGGATTACATGAAGGAGCAGTGACACCTAATACTTGGATCAATGATAGACCTATCACAATTGCTGGAGAGCAAAAAGGTTCGTATACGTCTAATATAGGTACAGTCAATGATATTGCAGCTCTTCAACAATCATCGAACGTATATATGTACTTCCTTGCGATGTATTTGGGAGGGGAGTACAGTAATAATTATGATATGAACTCCTTATCACTAAGAGAAGGCACGTTTGACAAATTCATTTATAATTTTAACCAGCTCGGACTTGGTGCTAAAACGGGCATTGATTTTCCGTATGAAGGCTTAGGGGTTACAGGCGAACCACAGAATCCTGGACACATCTTGGACTTTTCCATCGGCCAATTCAGCACCTATACACCGATGCAGTTAAATCAATATGTATCCACCATAGCAAACGGTGGTGACCGCATGCAGCCTAGATTGGTGAAGAGTATTCATGAGCCGTCACTTGAACCTGGATTAGGTCCTTTGTATAAAGATTACAGCCCGCAGGTATTGAATCAAATTGAAATGGACCAATCATATATTGAAAGAGTCCAGGAAGGGTTCAGACAAGTCGCTCAAACGAATCAGGGTACAGCCAGTCATGTGTTCTCTAAAGAACCTTATGCAAAATACAATATGGCTGTAAAAACAGGAACAGCACAATCATTTAAAGCGGAGTTTGATGAAAATGGTGAAAGAACAACCTATAAGAATCTTTTAAATAAAACCTTGGTTGGATATGCACCTTCCAATGATCCGGAGATTGCATTTTCCATTGTCTCTCCTTATTTAGGAGAAGAGGCATCAAGCACATTTAATATAAGTAATAACATTGGTGCTCGGATTGGCCAAGCGTATTTTGAATTGAAAGAGGAACGTAAGGAAAACGGAATACAAACGAATAATTCAGATGAAAAAGCAGAAACTGAGGAGTGATACGACAAGTATCACTCTTTTTTTATATATGAACGAGAAAATCATGTGGGAGATACAAATATAAGGGTGTTTATTCAACAAAAATCGCCAATTTACAAAACCTTTACGTTTGGTTCATATGTCATTAAAACTCTCTCGTTAGTATATAAAATGTGAGTTGGCCAAGCAGCCAGACACAAAACATTTCCACAAAAATAGGGGGAGAAAGAAATGAAAAACTTTAAAAGTTTAGCACTAATGCTAATGTTCATTCTAGTGCTGGGAGTACTTGCTGCATGCGGAGGATCCGAAGAGGAACCAGCAGCTGAAGAAGGCAACAACTCAGAAGAAGGTTCTGAAGAAGTATCTGGACCAATCGCTATTGATGGTTCTTCTACTGTATTCCCGATCATGGAAAACTTGACTTACACATACAACCAGGAAAACCCTGATGTGAATGTGACAGTTAACTCTTCCGGTTCCGGCGGTGGATTCAAAAAATCTACAGTTGGTGAAATTGATCTAAGTAACGCTTCTCGTCCTATCAAAGAAGAAGAAAAGGCAACTGCTGAAGAAAACGGCATTCAATTAGAAGAACTAGAACTTGCGTATGATGGTCTTTCTGTTGTAGTTAGCCAGAAAAATGATTTCGTTGAAGAATTGACAATTGATCAATTGAAGCAAATCTTCCTTGAATCTTCTGACGCTAAAATGTGGTCTGATATTAATCCAGAATGGCCTGAAGAAGAAATCAAAATCTTCAGCCCAGGACATGATTCCGGTACATTTGACTACTTCAACGAGGTAATCCTTGAAGAAGAGCCAATGAAAGAAGGATCAAATACAACACTTTCTGAAGATGACAACGTACTCGTACGTGGTATTGAAAATGATCCAAATGCGATCGGATTCTTCGGATATGCTTACTATGCTGAAAACGAAGATGTATTGAAAGTTCTTGGAATTTCTGAAGGTGGAAACGAAGCTGTAAAACCAGGTCCTGAAACGATCCAAGACGGTTCTTACACACCACTATCCCGTCCACTATTCACTTATGTAAACGTGAATGCGTATAAAGAAAAAGCACAAGTACGTGATTTCGTAGAATACACATTGAACAATGCTGGAAAAGCTGCTGAAGAAGTAGGGTATGTAGCTCTTCCTGAAGACAAGTATCAAGAACAACTTGAAACAGCGAAAAGCTGGGCAGAGTAATTGATTTGAAAACCTAACAAGGAAGGTGAGACTTGATTTGGGGTCTCACCTTGCCTTATGGATGAGAGGAGATTTTAACATGGACAAGGGGTTACAATCAGAGGGAAAAATGATTGACGTCCAACAAATGATCGAAAGGAATAAGAAGAAGAAAAGTCTTGGGGAAAGAATAGAGAAAATCATTCCTTTTTTCTTGCTTCTTTGTGCTGCAGTTAGTGTTCTAACAACTGTAGGGATATTGTTTACTTTGTTGAGAGAGTCTATTGGCTTCTTTTCCAATGTGTCTTTAGTTGATTTTTATACAGGTACAAGCTGGTCACCTTGGTCTGGTGAGTATGGAGTCGCTCCATTGATTGGTGGTACGTTACTCATCACTTTGATTGCTACGCTGGTAGCTGTACCATTGGGACTTATGTCTGCCATATTTTTGAGTGAATATGCAAATGATAAAGTAAGGCGTGTTATTAAACCTGTGCTTGAAGTTTTAGCAGGTATTCCGACTGTCGTTTATGGTTATTTTGCTTTGACGTTCATCACACCAATGTTCCAATCTTTCATTCCTGATTTAGGAATTTTTAACGCCCTTAGTGGTGGGTTCGTTGTCGGTATTATGATTATTCCTATGGTGGCATCTCTTTCAGAAGATGCTATGAACTCTGTTCCAAACGCTTTACGGGAAGGAGCTTACGGATTAGGTGCAACAAAACTGGAAGTTGTATTTAAGGTGGTCTTACCTGCCGCACTTTCTGGAATTATCGCATCCATCGTTCTTGCAATTTCAAGAGCCATCGGAGAAACAATGATTGTAACGATCGCAGCAGGGGCTACACCTAACCTAACCTTCAATCCGACAGAATCGATTCAAACCATGACTGCTTTCATTGTGCAGGCAGCAACAGGGGATACCACTTTCGGATCTACTATTTACTACAGTTTGTATGCAGTAGGAATGACATTGTTTGTCTTTACACTCGTCATGAACCTTATTGCACAGTACATTTCTCGTAAGTTCAGGGAGGAATATTGATGCTTGGTCAAAATGAACAAAATATTAAGAAACGTATGGAAGGGAGAGTAGCCATCAACAAAATCCTCATGGTTTTGTTCGGTCTGGCTACTGCAGTGGGATTAGTCTTTCTAGTCTTACTTTTTTATCGTGTATTGACTCAAGGAATTGGTTATTTAAGTCTTGATTATATTTTGAATTTCCCAGCACCATATCCAGAGGAAGCTGGTATTTATGCCGGATTAATCGGATCCATTTTCTTAATGATTATTGTTGCAATATTCGCCGTCATCATCGGGGTTGCAACAGCCATTTATTTGGAAGAGTACGCACCTAAAAATAAATTCACGGACTTTATCAGAGTGAACATTCAAAACTTAGCTGGTGTACCTTCTATTGTGTTCGGACTATTAGGATTAACTTTCTTTGTTTATATGTTTAATTTTGGTTATACTCTCATTGCAGGTGGATTAACAATGGCGTTGTTGATTCTTCCAGTCATTGTAGTAGCTGCTCAAGAAGCAGTCCGATCGGTACCAGCTGAAATTAAGGAAGCATCTTATGGTATGGGAGCCTCCAAATGGCAAACCATTGCCCGGGTTATTCTTCCTGCAGCTATTCCGGGGATTCTTACCGGTGCCATTATCGCTTTGTCCCGGGCCATTGGTGAGACTGCACCCTTAATTATCGTAGGTGCGGCCACTGCCATTTACACCTTACCTGACTCATTGCTGGCTAAATATACCGTCATGCCGATTCAGATTTACAACTGGACAGGAAGACCACAGGAAGAATGGCAGTTTGTTGCAGGAGCAGGAATTATTGTTCTTTTAGCCGTTTTGCTACTCATGAATTCAATTGCTGTTTTGATCAGAAACAAATATCAACGTCGTCTTTAATTAGGATGAGGAGGGTTTCAATATGAATAAAGTAATGGAAGAGAAAACAAATAAAAAGGTAAACCAGGGAACAGCGAAGCCTGAGGTTAAAAAAGAGGGAATTAAAAAAGAGAAAACAAATAGCATTATCGAAGTGAATGACTTGAACTTATGGTATGGCTCAGACCAGGCTTTATATGAAGTGAGTATGGAGGTACCAGAGAAGCAGGTGACTGCGATTATCGGACCTTCCGGGTGCGGAAAATCGACGTTCTTGAAAACATTAAACCGCATGGTGGAAATGGTTCCAATTGTAAAGACTTCCGGATCCATTAAGTATCGTGATCAGGAGATCTTCAGCAGTAAATATAAAGAAGAATACCTTCGCACAAAGGTAGGAATGGTGTTCCAAAAACCTAACCCATTTCCTAAGAGTGTCTATGATAATGTAGCATACGGACCAAGAATCCATGGAATTAAAAAGAAAGAAGTATTGGATCAAATTGTAGAGAAAAGTTTAAGAGATGCGGCGATTTGGGATGAGCTGAAAGATCGTCTAAATGAAAATGCCTACAGTCTATCTGGTGGACAGCAGCAGCGTGTTTGTATCGCCCGTGCTTTAGCAGTTGAACCTGATGTTATCTTGATGGACGAGCCGACTTCAGCCTTAGACCCGATTTCTACGGCGAAAGTAGAAGAGCTTGTTCAGGAGTTGAAAGAAAAATACAGTATTATTATCGTGACACACAATATGCAACAGGCCGCGCGTATTTCAGATAAAACAGCCTTTTTCCTAAATGGAGAATTAATAGAGTTCGCTGACACTGATAACTTGTTCCAAAACCCTCACGATAAGCGAACAGAAGACTATATTACTGGACGCTTCGGCTAATTTTCAGGGGGGATATTCCATGTCAATCCGTATTCATTTTGAAGAAGAACTCGAAGACTTAAAGAAACAAATTAAAGAGCTAGCTCATGATGTAAAAGATTCACTTGACCAAGCAATCCATGTCCTATATCAAGGAGATGTAGAGGCTGCAAAAAAAATCTTGGAAGATGACGCAGTCATCGATCGTAAGGAAGAAAAGATAAACGATGATGCTATTTTGATGCTGGCGAAGCAACAGCCGGTAGCGAGGGATTTAAGAAGGATCATCATTTCTATTAAAATTTCCAGTGATCTTGAACGTATGGCTGATCATTCGACCAATATTGCGAAGGCAACGATTCACTTAGGTGAGCACCATGGGATTGAAATAGATCCCGAGTTGCGTGAAATGGCTGTCCTGGCTATGGATATGGTAGACCTGGCCATTAAATCTTTCGAGTATGAAGATATTTCGTTAGCGAATAAGCTGGCTGAGATGGATGATGTTGTAGATAAAAAGTATGGTTCGATTGTAAAGGAAATGCTGGAATTGACGGCAATAAATCCACAGCAGATCCAGCACATCATGCAGATGGCTTATATAGCCAGATATATTGAGCGTTTTGCTGATCATATAACGAACATCGGCGAAAGTATCTTCTATCTGGTGAAGGGTAGAACGTATGATTTGAACAAATAGTAGAAACAAAAAGCATGAATCGATTGCTTCGATTCATGCTTTTTAGTTTGGAAGTCATTTTTCTTTATTATTCCAGATATGCGTTTGCTAATTTTATCTCAGGAGGATTTATTTTTCACTCCATACCCTCAAGGTTATGTTGGAACATTTTTCTTTAAAAAAGAAAAAAAGCCGCTATAATGCGGCTTTTTTATTTGGATGTTATAGCTTCAGCGATTTCCTGATGTGACATTCCTGAATTTAGTGTAGCCTGACCAATCTGAATGTAGCGGCTGTAGTCATTATCTTTCATGAAGGATTCAAATTCGTTTGCATCTTTTATGATATTGGCCTGAATCAATTTTTCACTGATATCATCCGTTGTAGTGCCTGAGACGATGTCAATAGAAAAGGTTGTTACAGGCTCTTCAACAGGGGTGGGTGTGGATGACTCTTTGTTGTCACTTTCCTTAAGGGCTTTCCACTCGTCCTTAGTTAATGTTCGATATCCTTCATTTTGGAGCTTTTCAATCATTTCATCCGCTGTGTACTCTTTTTCTCCGGCTGTAGAGGAAGTGGCTTCTATATTCCAGTAGGATATAGCAAATACAATTACCGCTGTAAGTAAGCCCAGGGAATAGGAGCGTATCCAATGTTTCATGACTGAACACCGCCAGTTTTTTGCTGTTGAATCATCGACTGAACATCATACTCACTCAAATTCGTCTGTTTTGCTATGTAATGAGTTTTATATCCCTTTTGATACATGGATAGAACCGTATCTACTAAGGGAAGGCTACGGGGAGCTTCTTTTTTCTTCAGAGGTTGTTTCATGATTTCCTGGGTTAAATCTTCAGCCAGAAGCTCTTCTTCTAAAACCTTCATTTTCTTTTTTAGCTGGTAGTTGCTTTGCATCATTGTCATATTGACCTGTTCGACTTGGTTTTCAAGTTCTTTCATCCTGTCATTCATAAAGTATGAAAGAATAAAAAGACCAAGGGCAACAGCAGCCAATGTACCAATCACATAAATCAAGCTGTATCACTCCTTTGGTTGTCCACATTTATTTATATCATAGATTCAGATGCGTGGCTATGGGATATTTCACCGTTTTTAGCTGAATAACTACTTGAAAGGTCCAATCGTTTTTGGTATTATGAATTAGTCTGATAATGTGAATGAGACAGTGAATAGCTTTTATGATTAGGAGGAATAATAATGCGCGTAAACATTACACTTGCATGCACCGAAACTGGTGACCGCAATTATATTAGCACAAAAAACAAGCGTAAAAACCCAGAGCGTCTAGAGCTTATGAAATATAGCCCACGCGTAGGGAAGCACACGCTTCACCGTGAAACAAAGTAAGCAGTAGGATTATTTCCTACTGTTTTTTTTATATCCAAATGCTACTCGTGAGCATATTTGTTATTAAACAATATATGTAAGCAGAAGGGGAGGTGTTGGGTTGGAAAAGAATGAACTGAGGTTTAAAGGAAGAAAGATTCTTCAGGAGATAAGTGTAAAAGATAGGCTCCAACTAGAAGCAAAAATGCATGAGACGTTGTTCAAAAGCGAACTATGGAAGAATGCTGAGGTCGTTGGGGTTACATTATCTCAAACGCATGAATGGTCTACAGAGCCTATTATTGAGGAAGGATGGCGGACCGGCAAGAAAATGGTCGTACCCAAATGTATTCCTCAGAATCGAGAGATGGATTTTTATCATTTGGAGAAGTATGATCAGTTAGAGAGAGTCTATTTTGGTTTAAGGGAACCCAAGCCTGAGAGCTCAGCACTAGTGGAGAAAAATGATATGGATCTTCTTCTTGTACCAGGTCTGTTATTTGATGAAAAAGGATACAGAATAGGGTACGGAGGAGGATATTTTGATCGATTCATTGAAGGCTTTCGTGGGAAAACATTAATGATTGCTTCCAATCGACAAAAATACTCGCCACTTCCTATTGAAGAATTCGATCAAAGAGTGGAATATGTGCTTACAGAAAGCGGAATTCGATGTACATACCATCTTTAGTTCTAAAGATTTCACAAAACATTCATTCATTGTGAAATTGTGAGCAAAGTTATAAGTTATAATAGGGTTAGATTAATTGAGGAGGGATTAGATTGGAACATGTAAATCGAGTAGCATTAATCGGTACAGGTGCGGTGGGTTCGAGTTATGCGTTTGCTTTATTGAACCAGGGTGTTGCGGATGAATTGGTTATGATTGATTTGAACAAAGAGAAGTCTGAAGGCGATGCGATGGATCTGAATCATGGTCTCGCCTTTGCCCCCTCAAACAAGAAGATATGGTTTGGGGATTATGCCGATTGTGAAAGCGCTGACCTAGTCGTTATTACGGCAGGAGCGAATCAGAAACCTGGGGAAACAAGGTTGGATTTGCTTGAAAAAAACACGGCTATATTCAAATCCATTGTTGGCTCTGTTATGGAGAGTGGTTTCGATGGTATTTTCCTTGTAGCAACCAACCCAGTTGATATTCTGACCTATATGACTTGGAAGTTTTCCGGTCTTCCTGCTGAACGTGTCATTGGATCAGGGACGATTCTGGATACAGCCCGACTTCGTTTCAAACTAAGTGAATATTTCGATATAGATACACGTAATGTGCATGCGTATATTATGGGGGAACACGGAGACTCTGAACTGCCGGTTTGGAGTCACGCAAATGTAGCTGGACGCTCTGTTTTCGACCGTATTAAAGATCATCCTGATTTGTATGATGAAAGTGACCTTGAAGGTATTTTTGAACAAGTCAGAGATGCTGCCTATCATATTATCGCCCGCAAAGGGGCGACTCATTATGGGATTGCCATGGGGCTTGTGCGATTAACAAAAGCGATTCTTCATAATGAGAATGCAGTTTTAACAGTCTCTGGTTATCTACAGGGGCAGTATGGCATGGATGATCTTTATATAGGTGTGCCTGCGATTGTAAATCGTAAAGGGATTCAAGAAATCATTGAATTGGACCTTGATCAAGGTGAAATGAAAAAGTTTCACGCGTCTGCTTCCTTATTGAAAGAGGCAATGGAACCTGTTGTTCATAACTATGTGTATAAGGACGACGACCCAAGCGAAAAATAAGTTCACCTAATTAAAGAAGAGGTGGATGAGATGCGTCAATTTTTCAGATGGGTCATGATCATCGGCTCGGTTGCAGCAACGGTTTATAAATACCGGTACAAAGCGTTGGACATTGTTACGAAGGTTCCTTTTCTTCGTAAGCTTCTTGTTCGTTTGTCCATGAACATTCCTTGGATTCGCCAAAAATTTCTTTCACAAATGTTTCGTGGGCTATGAATATAATAAGCTGTCAGGGTATCTTCCTGACGGCTTTTTTCAATGCTTTCAGTTAGCTCCTTAACAAAAGGACATGATATGATGAAGGTGTAATTGAGGGGGTGCAACGTGTTTATTGAACAAGAGTATTATTTATGGAAACTTACCTATGACCTTGTTGTAGCGCAAGATTTTCAAGTGCTTAATATGAGTACAGAACAAGGAGAAATATGGCTTGAGAAGGAGCAGGATTGGCAGACCCATGTCATCCGCTTAACACATAAACAAATCAATTGGAAAAATGAGCTGCGTAGGGACCTTGAAAAAGCGTATCGCCAGTTATCTCAAAATAAAAAATTATTCCGTGGCGGAAAAGTTCAGTTCCATGTAGTGTATGTTTCAGAACACCCTCCTGTGGAAGAGTGGGAAAATGCTGAAAAAGATATCGCTTCACAAAAAAATCCCATATTCCTTTACTATATGGATAATGAAAACAAAACTAGAGAGAAGAAAAAACTTTACGATGCTTTTGAATTAGATGAACCTCTCATTGATCAACACGTGAGTGAAAGCGAAATGGAGGCCATGCTCCCCTACTTGAAGCATCAGCTTGTTAAGAAACAACAAGATCAAAGAAAACAAGTCATGTCAATCTTCGATTATGGCAAACCTCGAATGACCTACTTTTTACTTGCTGTCAATGTATTGATTTTTCTTTACATTGAATGGGTGGGTGATAGTACTTCGGTGGAAACCCTTATACAGTACGGCGCAAAATTCAACCCCGCCATTATGGATGGGGAATGGTGGCGAATCGCTACTTCTATGTTTCTTCACATAGGGTTTCTTCATCTATTCATGAATATGTTCGCCCTTTACTACTTAGGTACGGCCGTTGAGAAATTGTATGGAACTCGACGTTTCACATGGATCTATTTACTTTCAGGTTTATTTGGCGGTGTGGCGAGTTTTATGCTGAATCCTCATGTAGCGGCTGGAGCATCAGGTGCCATTTTCGGGTTGTTCGGGGCTCTCTTGTTTTTTGGTGTCCAGCATAAACAGTTGTTTTTTCGAACAATGGGATGGAATCTCATTTTTATCGTTCTTCTTAATATCTCATTCGGGCTGCTCGTTCCACAAATTGATAATGGAGCCCATATCGGTGGAATGGTCGGCGGTTTTATTGCAACTGCGGTGGTCCGTATGCCTAAACAGAAGAATGGTTTAAAACAGCTGACTGCTCTTATTGCCTATTTATTACTTATCTCAGGTATGGCATTAACAGGTTATATGGGACTGTTCAATAGCGGGAACGGTTTTAGTGAGGTACAGGAGACGCAGGAACTAAATCAATCAGGTGCCTATGACGAAGTAATTGAAATCACTAGTTCAGCTTTGGAAGAACCTGGTGAATATGAGGCTGCGCTTCTTTTTAATCGATCTTTTGCGTATTTAAAAAAAGGTGAGACCAGTGCAGCAAAGAAAGATTTGCTTCGTGTTTTGGAACTTTCCCCTGAGATGGCAGAGGCACATTATAATTTAGCGCTATTATACCAGCAGGACGGTGAAGAAGAGAAAGCGGCTGACCATGCAGAACAAGCCGCTGACCTTAATCCCGATCAAAAGGATTTTAAAGAACTAAACAACAGTCTCCGTTAATAGGACTGAATGAGCCGATGTTTTTTTCCGGTATCATCCTCATAAAGGACGATCAAATGCTTCCCTTTTTTATCAAAAAGAATGAGTGGAATATAGCTCTGAATCGGGTGGGAAGATTTTGTGTCGCTGATGCCCAGCACATAGTTTTTATATAAACCTTCCCATAGCTGTCCTTTTATTCGTTCAGAGTCATCTTCATTCGTTCCAGGTAAGGGCTTGTCTTTGTAGTCTGCGAGGTCAGTCAAAGGTACAAGTGTGTAGTCTTCTTTGTTTATGCCATAGTGCGTCAGCAACTCTTCCCATTGAACTTCCAGTTGTTGCTGAATGGAGTGGTCCAGTCTATTTTTCCACTCCTCCTCCTCTTGATTTGCTGGTTCTTTGAATGCGGTCCGCTTGGAGTGAGGGGAATCAATGACATAAAGCTCGTCCTTTGAACTTGCCTGGATGCTTTTAATCGGACCACTCTCCTCATGAATTTCTCCATGATGGAAAGAGATCGCCTGATATTTTTGACTATCCTCCCCGTGTAAGGACGTTTCTTTCTTAATTTCTGATGTATTTTCCTCCCACTTGCTCACCACGCCTTTTAGTCGCCCGTTTACATATAAAAGGGAGACGTCCTGTCTCAAGTACATGGCTTTATCACTTTCAGAAAACATATTCCATAGGATTTCATATTCGTCCTCATCTTCTTGGTAAGCAAAATCCAAGGATGTTCCATAAGATTGAAATTCACTTCTGTCATCTAATGGGAAATATTTGATGACTGCTTCTTCATTAAAGTATTGAGTATAGATTGCAATAAATATGGCTAAGGCCAAAGGACCAAGTACCCATTGTACCCACACTTTTCTCAAACCATCATCTCCTCATACATCCTCTCTGCATAGGTGATTTATATTTCAAGATATGTTCCATTTACCATGGACATGCGTATAATCCTCTCTCTTCCCTTAGTGTATGAATAAATGAATTTGGAAGAAACTATGTCCAGAAGGTTAAGAGGAGGATGCGTTTTGGAAGAACAACGCTTATTTGATAGTTATGAAAAAAATGTATCGTATCTCAAAGATCGGCTCGGAGTAGAAGAAAGTTTTGACATGGTTCATCTTGACCTAGTTTACGCTGGACGAGGGATGTCCTTATTTCTTGTAGATGGTTTCGTAAAAGATGATATTCTTCACTATTTAATGAAGCTTCTCTCTAGGCTGGATCCTGATCAACTGGAACCGGACCCCCTTGAAAAATTATTAAAAACCCATCTTCCTTATGTAGAGTTAGAGAAGAAAAAAGATTTGAATGCAGCGGCAGATTGGGTATTGGCAGGTCCAACAGCATTAGTTGTTGAAGGCGTCGATGAGATCATTATGATTGACGCACGTACTTATCCTGTTCGCGGGCTTCAGGAACCTGATCTTGAGAGAGTAGTGAGAGGATCGAGGGATGGTTTTGTAGAGACCATTATCTTCAATACGGCTTTGACGAGGAGAAGGATTAGAGACCGTTCTTTGAGAATGGAATATTTGCAAGTCGGCCGCCGGTCTTTAACGGATGTGTGTATTTGCTATATTAAAGATATTGCAGACTCAGACCGTGTCGAAGAATTGAAGAACGTATTGCAGGATATTGATACGGATGCGCTTCCGATGGCAGAAAAGACCATTGATGAATATATCAGCGGTCGTTACTGGAACCCCTATCCAGTTATCCGTTACACAGAACGTCCTGATACGGCAGCTGCCCACCTGTATGAAGGGCATATTCTCGTCATTATAGATGGATCACCGAGTGTCATGATTACTCCATCAACTTTTTGGCATCACTTACAACACGCAGAAGAATATCGTCAGAAACCGTTGGTAGGTGCGTATTTACGTGCCGTTCGATTTTTTGGTTTCTTTGCATCCATTTTTATTCTTCCTCTGTATTTTCTTTTCTCTAAGAGACCGGATTTGCTTCCAGAAGCTCTTGCATTCATTGGACCCACCGACACGGGAACCTTGCCGCTCATCGTCCAGTTTTTGATTGCCGAAGTAGGTATAGACATGCTGCGTATGGCAGCCATCCATACCCCATCTACCCTGGGAACAGCTCTTGGGTTAGTAGCTGCCATATTGATTGGTCAAGTGGCTGTTGAGGTTGGTATGTTCTCAAGTGAAGTGGTCTTGTATTTAGCCCTTGCAGCTATAGGTACGTTTGCTACACCGAGTTACGAATTAGGACTAGCCGATCGAATAACAAGGCTTGTGCTTCTTCTTGTCACAGGATTATTTGGATTAAAAGGATATGTACTGGGAGTGACCCTCTGGCTCCTCTATATTTCCAGCATGAAGTCTTTCAAAACACCGTACTTATGGCCGTTCTTACCTTTTTCATGGAAACCGTTAAGGGATGTTTTACTTCGCTCCCCGATTCCTTTAAAAAACCGAAGACCGGCATTTCTACACCCGGATGACCCTGATCGTTGATCGATCGGGGTTTTTACGTTTTCAAGTTGTGTAGGTATTGGTATAATGTATGGTGGTGATGAAAAATGAAAACGATTTATGATATTCAGCAATACTTGAAAAAATTCGGAACGATTATTTACATAGGCGACAGGTTGGCCGATTTAGAAATGATGGAAGATGAAGTAAGGGAGTTGTACAAATCTCAATGTATGCCTTCTGAAGACTTTCAAATGGCTATTCTGCTTTTAAGAAGTGAAATTGCGAAACAAAAGGATCGTCAAATAGGGGAGGAAAAGTAATGAGTCATTACTATATCGGTGCAGATATCGGTGGAACTACTGTGAAATTGGCTATTATTGATGAGAATGGAACAATCGTTAAAAAATGGGAGATCCCAACTAATACAGCTAATCAGGGAGAAGCGATTCCTTCTGATATCGCAGCGTCCATTACAAACACTTTGAAAGAAGAGACGATTGACTCGTCGATGGTTGTGGGGATTGGCGCAGGAGCACCAGGGTTTGTGGATACGACTACCGGCTATATTCATGAAGCCGTGAATATTGGTTGGAAAGATTTTGATTTCGGTAACCTTCTCAAAGAATTGACTGGAATGACCGTATGGGTAGATAACGATGCGAATTTAGCTGCTTTAGGAGAGAACTGGCTAGGCGCGGGAGAAGGGTGCACAGAGCTCATAGCCGTTACTCTTGGTACAGGTGTAGGTGGTGGCATTATTGCAAATGGCCAGATTCTTAATGGTGCCAACGGTACTGCAGCAGAGATTGGCCATGTCACAGTTGTACCTGATGGAGGAGCTCCTTGTAACTGTGGGAAAAACGGGTGTCTTGAGACTGTTTCTTCAGCGACAGGTATTGTCAGAAAAGCTAAAGAAGCAGCGGAATACCACCCGGAATCTAAACTGAACACTTATATAAATGAGGGAACATTGACCTCCAAAGATGTATTCGAAGCATCAGAATCTGGTGATGAGGCGGCAAGTAGAGTGATTTCGGAGATTACCGATGTCCTTGGAATGGCGATTGCGAACATGGCGATTGCGATCAACCCGGAAAAAATCGTGATTGGTGGGGGAGTCTCCCGAGCAGGTGATTTACTGTTGGCCCCCCTTGAAAAAGCGTACCGGAAATATGCCTTACCAAGAACGGCGGAAGCATCGAGTTTCGGTATAGCTGAGTTAGGGAATGATGCAGGTGTCATTGGAGGAGCTTTCTTAGTTAAAAAGAATACATAAAAAAGTTGGAGCCTGGAGCTCCAACTTTTTTATGTTTCCATTGTATAAAATTTGTAAAAAAATTTTAATCGTGAAGACTTCTTTTTATCATGTTTTTGTCTTATGATAAGAAAAGCTCCAACTATCATTTTGCAGATGATGGAAAATGTAATTTTTTTATGAAACTTTTATGGGACCAATTACGTCATATATGAAGAAAGAGTTTAATATGGATTATAAGTGGAAAATGTTAAAGAAGATAAGGGACCTGGTTAATTTTTGTTAAAATTGATCAGTATCGTACTAGAGGAGGAACCATGATGCAATGGAGAATGAAGAACATGCCATTATTTATCATTGCGACATTGTTGTTTGGTCTGAAGACTTATGTCGTATATAGATTCATGTTCGATTTATCGATTGAGAATCCAATGCAAGAATTCATACTTTTATTTAATCCGATTGCAAGTGCCTATTTGATTTTTGCAATAAGTGTATGGCTGAAACCTAAAAATCAAATGAAATATTTACGCTGGACGACGTTGATCGGTTCATTGGTCTTATTCTTAAACTTAATTTTCTATAGGAACTTTACCGACTTTATTACCATTCCTGTGCTGTTCCAGGGGAACAATGCTGCAGACCTTACTGGTAGTTTTTTGACCTTGCTGCACATCGAAGACATTTTCATCTTTGCTGATGTGGCGCTCGTTTGGTATTTGAGCAGACAGAAATTTAACCTATCAGTGAAGATGCCGAAGCGTGGGAAGATTGCAGTGACTGCCGTTACTTTTCTGCTTTTGGCGGGGAATGTTGTGCTTGCAGAGATCGAGCGTCCGATGCTTTTTGTACGGGCCTTCGACCGTGAATATCTTGTGAAGAATATCGGCATTTACAACTATCATTTGTATGATGCAACGATGCAGACAAAAACAAAGGCCCAACGAGTTTTTGCGGATGGCAGTGAAATCAGTGAGATAGAGACGTATTTGAAGGAAACATCTCCTGACCAAACGAACAAGGATTCAGAGCTATATGGAATTGCAGAAGATAAGAACGTCATATTTGTAAGTGTGGAGTCCTTCCAGAACTTTCTATTTGATTCCGAGATTAACGGAACAGAAACGACACCTTTCCTTAATGATCTGAAACAAAGTAAGGACACCATCACATTTGAAAACTTCTACCATCAAACCGCCCAAGGGAAAACCTCCGATTCGGAGTTCATTGTTGAAAACTCCCTTTATCCTTTGGGAAGAGGTTCCGTGTATTTCACACATGCAGGGAACGAGTACAATGCTCTGCCTGAAATATTGAATGAAGAAGGTTATGAAACCTCTGTTTTTCATGCCAATAACGCAAGCTTTTGGAACAGGGATGTCATGTATGAGAACGTAGGGTATGACCAGTTTTATGATGAGAAATCGTTCGAAGTTACTCCTGAGAACTCTTTCGGCTGGGGACTGGAAGACAAAGCGTTTTTTGAACAATCCATTAAATATTTGCAATCACAGGAAAAACCGTTTTATAGCAAATTTATTACTTTGACTCACCATTTTCCATTTGAACTTCCTGAAGAAAAAGCAAATATTGATAAATACGATTCCAATTCAAAAACGTTGAATTCTTATTTCCAAACCGCTCGTTACACGGATGAAGCGTTGGAACAATTTTTCCAACAGTTGAAAGATGCCGGTATTTATGATGATTCCATCATCGTTTTGATGGGTGACCATTATGGAATTAGTGATTTTCACAATAAAGCTATGAGCCAATTTTTAGGCGAAGAAGTCGATCCTTATGTGCAAACCCAACTTCAGCGAGTGCCATTTATGATTCACATTCCTGGGTATGAAGACGGAGGAGTGCAAGATAAGGTGGTTGGTCAAATTGATGTTAAACCGACATTACTCCACCTTCTGGGTATTGAAGAAAACGGTGATTTAACCTTCGGTGATAATATGTTCGCAGAAAAGAATAAAGACTTCGTTGCTTTAAGAGACGGTAGCTTTATTACAGACGATTATTTGTATTCAAATGAAACGTGTTATGATCGTTCCTCAGGAGAACCTCTTCCTGAAGAAGACGCTCAAGTATGCCAACCTATTAAAGAAAAGGTAAGTAAAGAAATGAATTACTCAGATAATATCATTTATGGGGACTTGTTCAGGTTTTACGAGTTTGATCAAACAGAAAAATAAGGGAAAAGCCGCTGAGACATTGTCTTAGCGGCTTTATTTTTATTGATGTAAGAAGTGAGGAACGCTGTAATAAAAAACTCCGGCCTAAGTTGTAGTAAAGCTGAAGAAAACACGCAGCATTGAAGGGTTGTCGTTTAGAAATCTATATAAAAAACTGATAAGCTTTATGAATGTGAACAAGGAAGGGGTGGATATTATTGGTGAATAGATTACATATACACCCACTAAAGCGAATGTGTAGTAGTGGTTAGAATAGGGAGCTTTTACTTCGCTCTTCACATAAATTCATACATATAAGGGTAATGATATTTACAAACAACGTTTTATGGAGAGAGGGAAAGGTATGTTTCGTTTTGAACATGTGTACCAAGGGGTTCTTCAAGATATTAATTTTACAATGGAAAAACAGGATAAAGTCATCCTTTTCGGTCCCTCAGGCGCTGGGAAGAGCACATTATTGTTCTTATTGAACCGTTTGAATGACCCTGAGCAGGGGGCCATTTATTTTAAAGGGGAACCGATTGAACAACATTCCATCACTGATTTAAGAAAACAAGTAGGTCTCGTCCTCCAGGCACCGAACCTGTTCCCGGGAACCGTATTGGATAACATTAAATATGGACCGTCCTTATTTGATGCATGGGACGACCAACAAGGGAAAAAATTATTGGATTATGTCCAACTACCTTCCAATTATCTTGAAAGAGATGTAGATCAGCTTTCTGGCGGTGAAAAGCAACGGGTATCTCTGGCAAGGACATTAGCCAATTCACCTGAAGTTTTACTCCTTGATGAGCCTACCAGCGCTCTTGATTATCGCACAGCAGAAGAGATTGAAGAGGTACTGGAGTGTTTGATGGAAGAGCATCAGCTTACCATGCTTATGGTTACTCACAATTTGAATCAAGCACGGAGGCTTGGGAACCGAGGGTTGTTTATTAGTGATGGACAGATTGTAGAAGATGGAAAAATACCAGATATGTTTGATCATCCGAAAACAAAAGAGCTTGAGAAGTTTTTAGAGCAGTAGGGAGGAAGAAGGTTTGGAACCAGAAATATCGAATCAGTCGCTATTCTTTTTAATTATTTTCGTCATCGTCCCTTTGGCGTTGTCTTATTATTACCAGCTTGGTGTAAGCAAAAACGTTATCTGGTCCACCGTTCGAGGAACGGTCCAGTTGTTTGCTATTGGTTACATATTAACATTCCTTTTTGATCTACCCGCTCTTTATGGGATTCCGTTCATGTTAACAGTTATGATCATCATAGCTACTTTTCACGCAAGACAAAAGGGGAAGGACTTGCCTTATGTCGGGTTTATTCTTTTTGGAGGACTTTTGGCCATTGAGGTAGGTGTACTGAGTTTATGGCTCCTATTTGATATGATCCAGTTTAAACCTTCTGAAGTCATTCCTATGAGTGGGATGGTCATTGGCAACAGTATGACTGCTATGGGGCTTGCTCTTGAACGAATGAAAAATGAGTTTAAAGAAAACAATGGCCGCTTGCTCGCTTCCTTGTCTTTAGGAGCAGAGCCTAAGCAGGCCTCTCATTTGATCGTTCAGAATACATTACATGCTTCTTTGATACCTAACGTCGACCGTCTGAAGACCATTGGTCTTGTACAGTTGCCGGGAATGATGACTGGTTTGATTCTTGGTGGTGTTTCACCTGTCATGGCCATCAAGTATCAGTTAGTCATATCCCTCAGTATTTTCTCTTCCGTTTCATTAAGTGCCATGTTCATTACTTTATGTATGTACAGGTACTTTTTCAATAAAAACAAACAACTGTTGCAAACGGATGAAGAGATTAGAAGTTCACGCTCCTAATATGATCTTTCATAAAAAAGCAAGCAGACCAAAAGGTCTGCTTGCTTTTTAAGGTTTAACCAAATAAGTTGTACCAGATCGTCATGACTGAGAACCATCCGAAAATCAATGCTGATGCACCTGCGAAAAGAACAGCAAAGAAGTTTTTTGTTTTAAGTTCACGGAAAATTGCCCAAACACATAAGATTGTTACGAGTAAAAGAAGAATAGCTGTTACCAAATTCAGCACCCCCTAAGTCTCTTTTCATTATTATCATCCATAAAGGATAGATGTTATACTATATGTAGTTATTATTGGTACTTATCTATTTTATAGTATAAACAAAAAATTGTCGAGTTATCTACATTATTTTTACACATTGTACGATAAAGCCGATAAACGTATAAAGAAACGAATAAATGAGGTGGAAAAAATGAAGAAAATAACCAGGTTGCCGCTTGGACCGATCGCTACAAATGCTTATATCATCCATGAAAACCATAAAGCGCTAGTCGTTGATCCGGGTGGGGATTTTGAAAAGTTGCAGAACTATTTACAGGAAAGAGAACTCGACGTTATTGCCGTTCTATTGACACATGCGCACTTCGACCATATTGGAGCTGTTGATGCAGTTAGAGATGCTTATGATGCTCCTGTCTACATACATGAAAAAGAAGCGGAATGGCTGGGGGATCCACAAAAGAATGGCTCGGCCTTATTCGGTTTAGGGGAAATTACGGCTCGACCAGCGGATTACTATTTTGAGATGGGTGAAATGCAAATAGGGGACTTCCCATTTGAAGTCCGTCATACACCCGGACATTCGCCGGGAAGTGTTTCCTTTGTATTTAGAAACCAACGTCTTACGATTGCTGGAGACACTTTGTTCCAACGAGGAATTGGTCGTACAGATTTGCCGGGAGGAAATCGTGAATTGCTTGAAAAAAGCATTAGGGAACAACTTCTCCCGTTACGTAATGATATGCGCATTTTTCCAGGTCACGGCCAGCCGACTACAATCGGTGAAGAGCGGGAAGAGAATCCTTTCCTAAATTAATCAGTGTGATGAGCTTGAAAAAAAGAACCTGTCATCCTTAAAAAGGATGACAGGTTCTTTTTTTAGTGTCCGCCAAATCCTGGTACTAAGATAAAGGAACAATAATACGTGAATCCAATCATAAAGACTGTCAAGTATGAGAAAAATATGTACACATACATACGTTCTGACAGCTTAAGGTAACCAATAGTAAGGAAAAAAGCCGTTTGAACTAGTGATAATAAGGAAGCCTCCATCATATCGCCTGTATAGAACATGACAGCGAAGATACCTGTCCAAAAGGCCAGTACTCGAAACATTCGATCCATGCTTTTTCCCCCTCCTTTTCTATCGTTAAACTATCATTCATATTATAAACGACCCGGATACAATTGTAAATAAAACGTATTCATCTTTCATTTCTCAGTATTTGTATTCCCAGTTGTGCTTATTCTTTAACCCGCCAAGTTGTGAAAAATATTTGTCTAAATGAAAAAAGGAGTTTAAAATATTGTACAAAGGTTATACAATCAATATACAATAAAGTTATACAAAAAAAGCGAGGAGCGTTAAACATGGAAGAGTTAAAATTCTACACATACCCAAGTTGTACATCCTGTCGGCGCACAAAATCATGGTTAAAAAGTCAAGGGGTGGATTTTAACGAGCAGCACCTGTTCCGTGAGACTCCTACCGCTGACGAATTAAGAAGGATCCTCTCACTGACCACTCACGGAATTGATGAAATTTTAGCGAAGAGAAGTAAAGAGTTTAAAACACTTGACCTAGATGTAGAGGACTTAACCTTGAATGAATTTCTGGAGTTGGTTATTGAGAAGCCTAAGCTGTTGAGACGTCCGATCTTGACCAATGGAAATAAATTAGTCATCGGATATGATTTGGATGGACTTCGTGGGATTACAGATAAAAGAATGGAATATAAACAAAACATCTCATAAAAGCATCGTCCCTCGAAGAGGGGCGATTTTTTATGGGATTTGAAAAGTTTTGAGCTGAAATGAATTGCCATTTACTACTATATGCCACAAGCATACCCATTGAATTTCCTTACGTGAGCATTCCGCTGCGCTTTCACCATCAGGGGTAAGCAGGGTAGTAGAGTATTGCATTTGTTCTTTAGGGATCTTTTTTAATTCTGTATTCAATTTCAACCGTGAAGTGTCCAGAATGTGTTGTTTTATAACTGAAGCTTGATGACTTTTGACGAGGTGAAGGTGGTTTTTGTACTGGTTGATGGTTGTTAATGTGACTATGAGAAGTAGGAAACAAAGAATAAGCATCCACGGAAAGACAACACCATGGTCATTGTGTAAGGTGGATTTTTCGCGTGTATAGCTGGTCATGAATGTTTACCTCCATAAGAATTGAAGGAGATTCATGAATAAAAGATATAGACTCTATATTTTGTACAAGGGTTTCGTGTCCAGAACCGTCGACAGTTCTCCTGAAAATTGTTCCATACTGTTCCATGACAATGTGCCGGTCCTGCTTATCAATGAATGAGATGAAATGATCAGAAACGTTAAAGGTACGGGATTGGTTGATTTCCCATTGTATGACTGCGTTCAGTTGATCAACCGATAAATCAGAGTAATAGTCATATCCTTTCAGTAAGGAAAATAAGGGGATGGAGATCGTTAACAGAATCATGGTCGCCATCAGACTGATTAAAACTTCTGATAAGGTAAATGCGGTTTCATTTGGACTATTCCCTTTTATCATGCAAACAGAACTCCTTGTTTTCATTTCTTTGGTTTTTCCATAATACGCAGCCTGCAATCCATTCACCCTTGGTTTGGATGACTATAGTCATTTCATAAGTTAATACATGTTTTGATTTATAAGGAATTGGACCATGCTTCATCCTGTGTTCAAAGAATTCATTATGAAGCAGCGTGACGGCATCTCTTTCTACTTGAAGGTCCTTCTTTGCAGTCTTTATCTCGGTAAGCAAAGGAAGCGTAAATAATGCAATGATCATCAAAAGGGTAAAAGCACTTAAGGTCTCAACCATCGTGAAGCCTTCAGATTTCTTCAATTCGCAACCTGCTCGATCCAAATGGAAAAACTATCTTATAGGTTTTATTCGGGGCATAAAGGTACATTGTTCCTGCTTTTTGAATGATCCCCTTCTGATTGAATCGCACCGTTGGCTGGAGAGTAGTCAAGCGCATCGCCCATTGCTCTGGCAATTTCCTAGTGAAAATTGGTTTTCTTTCTTTCGTGTCATATAAAACATAGCCTCCTGATTCTTGGTCGAAATTCAGTGTATAGTAAACATGATCATTCATGGAAAGGTGTTGTGTAAGGAGAAGGTCTTCCTTTAATTGTTGAAGGGTAAGGTCTGCTTCAAGTTTCTGGTAGGTGCGGTACTGCAAAGGAATGAAACAGGAAAGGAGTATGGACCAGCACAATAAAACGATGACCATTTCAGTGAAAGTGTAGCCGTTACGTTCCGGTTGGTGATGTTTTCTCACTGACATTTCCCTCTGAGCTTATTACCAATTCTGTACCGTCAGGACATGTACCTTGGGAGATATATTCTTCATCCACCAACGTTTGAATAGACGCTGGGAAAGTTTCGTGTTCAATAAAGTACGCCTGCACTTGAGCCTCTACAGTTTTTTGGAGTGCTTCACACCCTTTAGATTTTACAGAATCACTGTTCTTGGACATGTTAGGGATTGTGATGATCAACAATATAGAGATGACAAGTAGAACAATAAGCATCTCAATTAATGTGAATCCTCTTTCGTTTTTTACCATGAGAGTTCCTCCTCGTTTAAATTTGGTTCATCCATTGATACAGAGTGAGCATGATGGATGCGTAGATCAAAATGATGACAGTGGCGATTATGATGAAGAAAGCAGGCTGAATGACATGGAGCCACGTGGATATCTTTTGACTGAGGTACTCCATCAAGAATTCTGCAAGAAGTTCAAGTTCATCTTTTAAAGCTTCGACGTCGTTGGTGTGATGGAATATATTTGTTAGTTCCGGTCTGAATAACGGACAGCTGTAAATCGCCTGAGCAAAAGTTTTACCGTTGGACAGTTCTTTTAAGAGTTCATTACAGTAATGAGAGAGTAGTTCATAATTTTCATTCCCATAAATCATCTCAATTGCATCCTTTAGTGGAAGACCTGCCTGAAGTAAAGAGTGGAGGTGGGTCGTGAAAAGGAAGGAAACGGAGTAGGATTGATACAGCTTTAAAAGAGAGATTCTTTCATAAAATGCCAGCTTTTTTTTAAAAGGCATCCGCGGTAAGATAATCATAATGGCCATAAAGAGAATGGCAGTCAGTAAAACAAGAATGCCCAACCCATTCATGACATGCATGAGAATGACCATCAGGTGGAAGGTTCCGTCTTTCTTGCCTTCAAATAGATGTACAAAATTCGGGATCACGGTTTTTTGTAAGATTGTGCAAGCAATGATGAGGAAAACAAATAAGAAAACGGGGTATCGGATAACCTTCACAAATTTCTCTTTGTAATCCTTCTTCATTTGCAGCATGGCTTGACACTGATGAAAGCTTCTCGATAAGTTATGGTGGATCTGGCTGAAGTAGAGGAAATTGGTCACGGAAAGGGAGAATCGTGCTTTCACAAAAGCTTCCTGGATAGGGTCTCCGGCGCTGAGGTGCTGTGTCAACGTGTCACAAGTGGATTTTAGTTTTCTGTCCCACCCAGTCATTTGCAGAGCATCGTGAAGCGGATAACCTTTGTCCAAAATATGACTGCACCTTTTAAAAAACAGAATTTGCTGACTGACAGGTAAAGGCGGGTCACGAAAACTGGTCCACTTCGTCTTTTGCAACAAAGCCAAGTGCATAGGCTTTCCTCCTTAAGTTTCTGAACGATTGAAAATTCTGCTGGTGATTGGTCTGTCCTACAATGGCTCTTTTTAATGAGGGACCTTCCAAAAGCTCTAGAATTGCTGTTCTCTTCGGTAAATGCTTGGCTCCCTTAAGAGAGATGAGCTGTTGAGATGCAATGGCAATCATGGTTTGGTCGATATCGGTTTGTTTGATACTCATCTCTTTAAGACGGTGAATGGTACCATGTGCATCCCGCGCATGAATCGTGCTGATAACAAGGTGTCCGCTTAAAGCGGCACGAAACGCAAATTGAGCGGTTGATTTGTCTCGGATTTCCCCGACCATTAAGAGGTCAGGGTCATGTCTCAAGGCTGCTTTTAACCCCGTATCATATGTCACACCTGCACGCTCATTCACTTGTACTTGAATAATGTTGTTTAAATTTTTCTCAATGGGGTCTTCAAGAGTAATAGCCTGAAAGGAATTTGAGGAGGTGAGGGATTGGAGCAAGGCATACAAGGTAGTGGTTTTTCCACTTCCGGTCGGTCCTGTGAAGAGGATCATGCCACTTCTGTAATTCAACCAACGCTGGATTTTTTTAAGTTGGTAAGGAAAAAGAAAAAGCTGTTCAAGTGGAGTATGGGCCATCGGTCTTAGAATGCGAATGGCCAAACTTTCGGTTCCGGTTATGGGGAGGGTGGACAGGCGCAGGTCGAATGTGTTCTGATTGGAGCGGTGCTGGAGTGTACCGTTTTGAGGTCGTTTGTGTTCTCCAATATCCATCCCTGAAGTGAATTTGAAGTAGGAAAGAAGCTTCTTGTATATGGGAATTGGGGTCGTGGAGTGGAAAATACGGTTTCCATGGATACGGAAATGAATGGAGGCTGTTTCTTCATAAGGGGAAAAGTGGATGTCCGTAGCGGTTTGCTGGATTGCGGAAACGATAAGGTCATGGGCATATTGAGCGATGGATTTCAAACATTTATCACCTCTTTCGTATTATTTTGGCCTTTTATTGTATTCGACATAAAGGGACTAATTCCTGCAATAACTTTTTAAAAGGAGGAAAATGATAGTGATTTTTTTAATTGGCTTCATGGGAAGTGGCAAGTCTACAATAGCAAAAATGGTAAGTGAAAAAACAAGTTATTCTTACATAGAAATGGATGAGGCTATTGAAGAAGCAGAAGGAATGAAGATTCGTGATATGTTTGCGCTAAAAGGAGAGCAGTACTTTCGGGATAAGGAAACAGAATTCTTGAAGAACTTAAAAGAAGAAGTTGTCTTGTCTACAGGAGGAGGAGTCATCCTCCGGGAAGAGAATCGTGAACTCATGCAAGAAGGGACCGTTGTTTACTTAAAAGCAGAATGGGAAACGATTGTGGAAAGATTGGCTGGTGACACCGACCGTCCCTTGTGGAAAGGTGATGTCTCAGAAAAGAAAAAACGCTTTGATGAACGTCTGAGTTTATATGAACAGACGGCAGATATAGTCATACATGTGGACCAGAAGACTCCGGAAAAGATCACTGAAGAAGTAGTGTCACGTCTAAAATAGCAGGGTTTGGAGCATACTAAAGGCAACAATGGAAAAAGAGGGGTTCTCATGAATCAGAATGATTATGTAAAGTTTTTGACAGAAGAAGTTGTCAAGTATATGCACATGTCTAAGGATGAGAAGCAGCAACGAAAAGAATCCAAGCCCTCCAAAAAATCTTCCTTTTACTGGTTCGGATTGCTTCCTTTCGCTTTGAAAATGTTTAAAAGAAAACGAATCAACAATCATTGAAAGAGTAAGAAAAGCCGCTGAGACCCTCAGCGGCTTTTTTCGTTTTCACAAACTGTGGATTTATGATTTCTGGAACTACTCAAACTTTCTTATAGATGTCTATCTGATGGAGTGTCTGAAACTTCATGCTGTATCCAGGACTTGCTGGTTTCCTGTGAAATATAAAATAGTCCCCCATTGATGACTTCCATTTCTATATAAGGTTTGTATCGATTATCGAGCTGCTCACGCTCTTTCGTGAAAGAATCCAAACCGATGTCTTCAGACTCATAAAAGGATTCCAGCAATTGGGTTTCTTTTTCAAGATGGTGCAGAGAATCTTTCGCCCATTGATGATCGAGCGAACCTACATACGTTTCAATATGTCGTTCCATGCGTTTATATGCGTGTGATAAGGAAATGACAGGCCTCATCGGGAATGTATAGTCCGAAACGGTGGTTTCAAAATTCATGTCCATCATTTTGTCCATCATTCCAAGCATCATCGTCCCGTGGATTAAATTGATTCCTATGGAAACAGATTCATCCCTGGTATGTTTCCCACGGAAGTGCAGAAGCCCATTAACGACAAGCCAGGGACTCATGGCCCGGTTTTGTCCCGTGGTCTGATGCACTACTTCATAAAGCCTGGCTGTCCGTGCTTTAGAAATTGCTGTATTGTACAAGCGGTGAAGTTTAGGTGTTCCTGCATGAAGATAAATGCCGCCTGCCTGTTTCTGATCCGTATCGCTGAAGGTCAGCTTCATTGGAACGCCTTCTCGATTCATTTTCTTCATGTAATGCCAGTAAAAAGGACGATTCATGATTTCCTCATCCATCTCGTTGGTAAGCTGTACAGTGAAATGGGAAGGAGAATCGCTGATGATGGTACAACCGTGAGATGAAAAGAACTGTTTGACGAACGATTTGTGTGGGTTTGGGGCATTCAACTCGATTCCCTCCTTTCATTCACCGTATGCTCGACATAACTGACTAAATTGTTAAGCTTGATGTCAACTTCTCCTTGACTTTCCGATTGTTTAAGAATGGATTGAATTTGATGCTCGAACGACCCGCCTGGAATTTGCTCAAGGATATGATCCAGGTCACCGACCGCATTTTTGAACATTTCGATCTTCTCATACAGCATCTTCATGATGTGATCCTCAATCGTATCTTTGATCGCAAAGTTAAAAATTTTAACGTCGTGCTCCTGTCCGAAGCGGTGAATCCGTCCAATTCTTTGTTCAAGGCGCATGGGGTTCCAGGGAAGATCGTAGTTGATCATGTGGTGACAGAATTGAAGGTTGATCCCCTCTCCCCCGGCTTCTGTTGCGACCATCACCTGGGCTTTGTTCTTGAACAATTGTTTCATCCAATCCCGCTTGCTCTTATTGAATTTTCCGCTGAATGGAACGGAAGTAATTCCGTTCTGTTGGAGATACCACTGCAAATAAAATTGGGTGGCGCGGTATTCTGTAAATACAATGAATTTCTCGCCTGTTTTTTCAATGAGTTCAGTCATACGTTTGGCTTTCACATGATGAGGGACCTGTCCGATCGCTTCAATGTATTCATCATAGAGGTCAGCTTTTTCTTCCGGTGCATTTTTCTTCAATTGGTTCAGGGACATGTAACAAGCTTCTCTGGATGAACATAGTTCTTTTGCAAGTGTCAGCCACGTAAAGGATGGGTGACTCGCTTTTAGATGTTCTAGTTTTTTGTACATGTCCATTTCTTCATCTGAAAACGAGAGTCTTTCGTTGACGACTTTACGCTTGGAGGAATCGAGTCCGGTGTCTTTTCTCCGGTTCCGTATCATTAAATGCCCGACAAGAGAATGGATGTGTTGGATATTATCCTTATCGTCAGCATTTTCTTTATATTTCTTCTTGAAATCGGTCAAGTTTCCTAGGTAACCAGGTTTTAGAATGGATACTAAATTAAACAAATCACTCAATTTGTTTTGAATGGGTGTAGCAGTCAATAGAAGACAATAAGTTTTTTTCAAGGATTGTACGAATTGGTAATTTTTCGTTTGATGGTTCTTGAGCTTATGAGCTTCGTCAATAATGATAAGATCGTAATCGATATCGAGAATGATTTCTCTGTGATTTTCTCGTTTGGCCATATCGATGGAAGTCACTGTTACGTCCCATTCTTTCCATGAGGCCTGTTTCTTACGGGGAGAAGCAGCCTGAATATAAAACTTTTCATTTAGTTCTTGAATCCATTGGTTTACAAGGGAAGCGGGTGTCAAAATGAGAATTTTTTTAGCTCTTCCCCTGATCATATATTCTTTTAGAATCAGTCCTGCCTCTAAAGTCTTTCCGAGTCCTACTTCATCAGCTAGAATGGCGCGCCCATTCATCTGATGGACGGCTGTTTCTGCTGCTTCAATCTGGTGTTCCATAAAATCTACATGGGGGAGATGTTCAAGAGCAAGGAGGCCGTCGAATTTTGGTACGGTTTTAAATTGAGCAGCCTGATACGCAAGCTTAAAACCATCCCAGGTTGTGAGTTTGTCGGGATGTTCCAGGTTCTCGCTCAATAATCCAATAAATGACTGGTCTGGATGAATTTCGATCATATTTGTAGCCCTCCATCAATAGGGATGATAAAAGATTGCGAATTATTGTAGAATTACCATGTCTTTTGTGAAAGTCGCGTGATATAATGATGCTGAAAATATACAAAATAATGTTTGAACTTTACACAATAGTATGCCCGGTAAAATCTAGAAAAATACGAAAGCGAATGACTGTAGAGGGAGAGACCACGTACGTGGCGCCGAAGGAGCAAGCAATCATTTGTGAATCTCTCAGGCAAAAAGACCTCTATAGGACGCAACTCTGGAGAGTGTTTGCATTTTGTGTGCAAACCACCCAAGAAGCAAGCGTCAGGTTTTCCTGATGTGAATCTTTCTGGTGAAACGGACAGAGACTCCCGTACAAGCGGTGAAGTCTCTTTTTTTATGGGCGAAATCAGTGATGAGGAGTGGTTCCAATGGCAGATTTGAAACGAACACCGTTATACTCTGAATATAAAAAACTCGGAGCGAAAACCATCGATTTTGGCGGCTGGGATTTACCTGTGCAGTTCTCCAGTATCAAAGAGGAGCACCAAGCTACACGAACAGCCGCAGGGTTGTTTGATGTCTCTCACATGGCAGAAGTGATGGTGGAAGGGCCGGATAGTCTTCCCTTTCTGCAAAAAATGCTAACGAACGACGTATCCAAGCTGGAACCAGGGAAAGCTCAATACACGATTATGTGCTATGAGGATGGCGGGACGGTGGATGATTTGATCGTTTACCACCTTGATCAAGACAAATATCTCCTCGTTGTGAATGCAGCAAACCGGCAAAAGGACTATGAGTGGTTGAAAGAACATCAGGGAGGCGACGTAACCGTGGAAGACGTCTCTGATGAATACGTACAACTGGCTGTCCAAGGACCAAAAGCGGAAGAAGCGCTTCAAACCATCACGGAAACGGACCTTTCGACTATTAAGTTTTTCCGGTTTGAACAAGGCGTAACATTGAAGGGCGTCGATGGAGAGGCTCTTGTCTCCCGCACAGGTTATACAGGGGAAGACGGCTTTGAAATTTATCTGCATGCAGATTCAGGAGCCCAGTTATGGCAAACCATCCTTGAGGCGGGTGAACCGTTTGGGTTGAAGCCGGTTGGACTCGGGGCTCGTGACACGCTTCGTTTTGAAGCAAACCTCGCCTTGTATGGCCAGGAGCTTAGTAAAGAAATCACTCCGATTGAAGCCGGATTGAACTTTGCAGTGAAAGTGAATAAAGAGTCAGACTTCATTGGTAAGGATGTCTTAAGACGACAAAAAGAAGAGGGACCTGGTCGAAAGCTTGTCGGAATAGAGATGATCGATAAAGGGATTCCGCGTACCCATTACGATGTCCTGGACGGCGAAGAAGTCATCGGCTTTGTTACTACAGGGACTCAATCACCGACCCTTGGGAAAAACGTTGGCCTGGCACTGATTAATAGCGAATACACAGCTGAGGGGACTGAAGTGACGGTTCAAGTCCGAAAAAGGAAACTGAAAGCGAAAGTCGTCAAAACACCTTTTTATAAAAGATAAATTGAGGGGGATGGAAGCATGGAGTTTCGTTATTTGCCCATGACAGAAAGAGATAAAAAAGAAATGCTGAATGTCATCGGTGTTGAGCAGTCCGATGAACTTTTCTCAGACATACCTGAAAGTATCCGTTTTAAAGGTGATTTAGAAATCAAAAAACCTAAAAATGAATTTCAACTGATGAAAGAGTTGACAGAGCTGGCTGGAAAGAACGTTGATTTGAAATCTCATACCTCTTTTCTTGGTGCGGGTGTTTATGATCATTACATTCCTTCTATTGTAGATCATGTGATTTCAAGATCAGAATTTTACACGGCTTATACTCCTTATCAGCCTGAAATTTCTCAAGGTGAGCTGCAGGCCATTTTTGAATTTCAGACAATGATCTGTGAATTGACGGGGATGGATGTAGCAAACTCCTCCATGTACGATGGAGGGACGGCTTTAGCTGAAGCCGTTAACTTGTCCGCAGGTCAAACGAAGAAAAAGAAAGTACTCGTATCGAAAGCCATTCACCCTGAATCGTTAGCTGTTATCCATTCCTATGTCAAAGGACCAGGCGTGGAAGTGGTGGAGATCAACCATAAGGATGGTAGAACAGATCTTGAGCAATTAGAAAGAGAAATCGATGAGGACACCGCAAGTGTGGTGGTTCAGTATCCGAACTTCTTCGGTCAAATCGAACCACTGGACCAGGTTAGAGCTATTGTAGATACACAGAAAAAAGCGATGATGATTACATCAAGCAACCCCCTTGCATTAGGATACTTAACGCCTCCAGGTGAATTTGGAGCCGATATCGTTGTCGGAGATGCGCAAGTGTTTGGAATACCTGCACAGTATGGTGGTCCTCACTGTGGATATTTTGCGACGACGAAGAAGTTGATGAGAAAAGTGCCGGGGAGACTCGTTGGACAGACGGTGGATGAAGAAGGCCGTCGCGGCTTCGTATTGACCTTGCAGGCTAGAGAGCAGCATATCCGTCGTGATAAAGCCACTTCTAACATATGTTCCAATCAAGCCTTGAATGCTTTAGCTTCTTCAGTAGCCATGTCTTCGCTTGGTAAACAGGGCCTGAGAAAAATGTCCTGGATGAATATCCAGAAAACAGCCTATATGAAGAAGCAGCTCCAGGAAAAAGGCATGGAGGTTGTTTTTGACGGGGCATTCTTTAATGAAATTGTAGTGAAATTGAACAAAGACGTGAAAGAGCTCAACCGCCTCCTTCTTGATCAGGGGATCATCGGAGGATACGACCTTGGTGAATTCGATGAAAAATTGAAGAACTGTATGTTAGTTGCCGTAACAGAGATTCGGACAAAAGAAGAGATTGATATGTTTGTCAAGGAAGTGGGGGATCTTCATGTCTAACCAGGACTTTCCGTTAATATTTGAATTGAGTCAAGAAAGTCGTACGGGATATAGCTTACCGGAGTTCGATGTGCCGGAAACAGATGTCGATGACATGATTGGAGCAGGCTATGTCAGAAAAAGTGAACCAGACCTGCCTGAAGTAAGTGAGCTGCAAATTATGCGTCACTACACGGGTCTTTCCAAAAGAAATCACGGGGTGGACTCAGGTTTTTACCCTCTTGGTTCCTGCACGATGAAATATAACCCGAAAATGAATGAAGATGTAGCTAGGCTGACTGGATTCAGTCATATCCATCCTTACCAGCCTGCAGAAAGTGTTCAGGGAGCATTACATTTAATGTATGATTTGCAGGAATCCCTGGCTGCAATTACAGGTATGGATACTGTTACCTTACAACCGGCTGCCGGTGCTCATGGGGAATGGACGGGGCTAATGATGATCCGTGCTTACCATGAAGCAAGGGGAGAGACAAACCGGACGAAAGTCATTGTACCGGACTCTGCTCATGGTACGAATCCTGCCTCAGCTACAGTCGCTGGTTTTGAAGCGGTAACAGTGAAGTCGGATGAGAGAGGACTTGTGGACCTTGAAGACTTGAAGCGAGTGGTCGATGAACAAACGGCAGCTCTAATGCTTACCAACCCGAACACTCTTGGCTTGTTTGAAGAGGATATCGAAGAAATGGCGGCCATTGTGCATGAAGCAGGTGGAAAGCTTTATTATGATGGTGCAAACCTCAATGCCATTCTTGGTTATGCACGACCAGGGGACATGGGCTTCGACGTGGTTCACTTAAATCTTCATAAAACGTTCACAGGCCCTCACGGAGGCGGAGGACCAGGCTCAGGTCCAGTCGGAGTTACCGCTGAATTCGCTGAATATTTGCCAACACCGATTTTGAAGAAGGAAAATGACTTGTATGTGTTTGATTATGACCGCCCACAATCAATTGGAAGAGTGAAACCTTACTATGGAAACTTTGGAATTAATGTCCGTGCCTATACGTACATCCGTACGATGGGGCCGGAAGGGTTGAAAAAAGTGAGCGAATACGCCGTCATCAATGCGAATTACATGATGCGACGCCTTCAAGAGGAATTCGATCTACCATTCGATCGTCATTGCAAGCACGAATTTATCCTGTCTGGTAAACGTCAGAAAAAGCTTGGGGTCCGCACGTTGGATATGGCGAAGCGTCTTCTTGACTTCGGCTATCATCCACCGACTATATACTTCCCGATCAATGTGGAAGAGGCTCTTATGATCGAGCCGACGGAAACGGAATCAAAAGAAACGCTGGATGATTTCATTGATCGTATGATTCAAATCGCACACGAAGCGGAGAATGATCCTGAGAAAGTTCAAGAGGCACCTCATACGACGATTGTGAGTCGTATGGATGAAACGCAAGCTGCGAGGAAACCTGTTTTAAGATATCAAAAAGAACAATAACAAAACCCGGAGTCCATCTACATATGGACTCCGGGTTTTATTTCTTAAACAATATGACAGGATTGTTGAAGACTCAGTTTCGAGACTTTCCAGGGCTCGTTGCCCGGGTTGAGCGTCAGGGGTGGCTGGGAAGCTACTCGCTTTCCTGTGGGGGAGCGCCGAGCTTGCTCGGACTGCGTCCTGCGGGATCTCGCCGATCTCCTTTCTCCCACGGGAGTCTCGCAGCTTCCCAACCACCCCATTCAAAGAGGGGGTAAACGAACCCCTTCACCAAAGTTGGATGGTCTTCCACTATCCCGGTTGTTGTAGGCATAAAACGCTCTGTATCAAGCTCTCAGGGTTCAAGTACCTCGGCTTGGGAGTATTATCCTTATACTCTCATCAAATAGAATAGATGATTATTCATGAAGTGGTTTCGAGACACTGATATTAGCAAAGGGGCGGAGGGGAATGGAGAGACTCCTGCGGGAAAAAAGTGCATGGTGAGACCCCACAGGACGTAATCCGAGGAGGCTCACCGCGCTCCCGCGGACAGCGAGCTATTCCCCGAAGCCCCCATCCACACAACAAAAGTCTCGAGACTGAGTCTTCCGCAATCGGGAGCTATAGTTTAAGGTGAAGAAAAGAAAATCCCGGTTCTTTGAGAACCGGGAGGGTGGTTACTTTTTCGCTTTGACTTTACCATTCCACTTTTTGAATCCACCTTCAAGCATATTGAGGTCTTCATATCCTTGCTTGTGGAGCATCATTGCGGCACGTGCGGAACGGGCGCCGCTTTGGCAGTATAGATAAACAGGTTTGTCTTTGCGGATTTCAATAAGGCGGTTTTTCATTTGAGACAATGGAATATTTCTTGCCCCTAGAATGTGACCGCCATCAAATTCCTTCGGTTCACGAACATCAATCAACTGGGCTTTTCTGTACCCTTCGCGGAACTTGTCTTCCGGTAATGTGGTCATGATCTTTCTAGCTTTGAAGAATCTATACAAACCGAAAGCGATAATTAATAGGATCGCTGCGATTAAGATCCATAAATCCATCTTTCCATCCCCCTCATTTCTCTATTCCTCTATCTATTATAGGAGGGAATGAGGAGTATTTCAAAAAAATTTTTCAGAAACATGAGTGAAATTGTTATTTTGTCGAGGATTGTAGTAGGTGATAGGATGCAAATGATGAAAAAGCTGAAACAAACAACAAGGGAGAGGTTTTTCTTTTAATCTCTGGGATATACGTTTAATATCTCAAGATTTTCCGATTGACAAGTTTCTACATATTCGTTCAACAGCACAATATATGGTGACTGAAAATTATCACAACACAATATATTGATTATCTTTTTGCAGATGTGGTATGTTACATATATCAAATGAAAATTACTTAGTTTTTAGTTTAAAGGGAGAGATGCAAAATGCAGACGACCACCTCCATAGATGTACACACAAAAATTGATGTGGACCGCCTCAATGCAGATATAAGGCAGTTTCCACAGGTTCATGAGATTACTGAATCCATGGCAATTACACACAAAGGTGTCTCACGACTTGTGATGCTGGACAGGTATGCGTTTAAAGATACAGAAAAGTTGACTCTTGCAGAGGGTGATTTCGTAGTTCTTACAGTGAAGGACGATCCGAAGTTCCCTGCCCGTGGTTTTGGGTTTATTCATTCTATTGATTGGCAGACTCACCAGGCTATAGTAAGGGTGGAAGATGAATTTTTAAATGTTCTTGAGCATGAAGAGGAACGAAAAACAGGTTTGATCAAGCGTAGCCTTGACACGATCGATAAACCTTTGGAAGTCTACTATGAGCAGATCGCCCTTCGTAATGCTTCAGGGCTTTCTGAAGTGGAAACGGATATGGAAAAGAAACAACAAAGCTTCAATGATTTCTATGAAGAGTTATCGGAGTTGAATTTCATTCCAGCCGGACGTGTTTTGTATGGCGCAGGTTCTCAAACCGACGTCACATATTTTAATTGTTATGTGATGCCATACATTCAAGACTCCCGTGAAGGCATATCGGATCATCGTAAGCAAGTGATGGAGATCATGTCCCGTGGAGGTGGAGTGGGAACGAACGGCTCAACACTACGTCCTCGGAACACGCTGGCTAGAGGAGTGAACGGCAAATCTTCAGGTTCAGTTTCCTGGCTCGATGATATTGCTAAGCTTACACACCTTGTCGAACAAGGTGGTTCAAGACGCGGGGCGCAAATGATTATGTTATCTGACTGGCACCCTGACATCCTTGAATTTATTATTTCTAAAATGCAAAATACGCGAATTCTCCGTTTCCTCATTGAGAATACCGAAGATGAAACGATCAAACAGTTGGCTAAAGATAAATTGAAATTCACCCCGCTCACAGAAACAGAGAGGGACTTGTACCAGAGTGTGGTCAATTATAAACACATCCAAGGGCAAGGAGGATTTACGGATCAAAGCATTCAAGAAGCAGAAGAAAAGCTTCACCTCGGCGGGAACTATACCGTTCATAACTCTGAATTTTTGACAGGCGCCAACATTTCTGTGTGTATCACGAATGAATTTATGGAAGCCGTGGAAAATGATGCTGATTATGAGCTGCGTTTCCCGGATGTTGAAAATTATTCAGCAGAAGAAATGAAAATTTACAATGAAGAATGGCATCAAAGTGGAGATGTTCGTGAATGGGAGGCGCGTGGATTCGATGTACGCACCTATCGTACAGTAAAAGCCAGCGAATTGTGGAACCTTATCAATATCTGTGCTACGTATTCAGCTGAACCAGGCATATTCTTTATTGATAATGCCAATGAGAAAACAAATGCAACAGCATATGGACAGAAGGTAGTCGCTACAAACCCTTGTGGTGAACAGCCCCTTGCTCCTTATTCTGTATGTAATCTCGCTGCGGTCAATCTGGCAAATGTTGCAGACAAGGACCGCAAGCAGGTCGACTTTGAAAAGCTCAAGAAAACGGTTCGTCGTGGTGTCCGTATGCAGGACAATGTCATTGACGCAACTCCGTATTTCCTGGAAGAAAATAAAGTGCAGGCCCTTGGAGAACGAAGAATTGGGCTTGGTGTTATGGGCCTTCATGACTTGTTGATTTATTGTGAAACCACTTATGGATCTGAAGCAGGAAATCAACTGGTCGATGAAATTTTTGAAGCCATCGCTACCACGGCTTATCGTGAGTCGATTGAACTTGCAAAAGAAAAAGGAAGTTTCCCATTCTTAACAGGAAAAACGCAGGAAGAAACGAAAGAACTGCGTGAACGTTTTATTCAAACGGGCTATATGAAGGAAATGCCGGAAGATATACGCCAGGATGTACTGACATATGGAATTAGAAACTCCCATCTCTTAACTGTTGCTCCTACAGGAAGTACTGGTACGATGGTGGGCGTAAGTACCGGACTTGAGCCTTACTTTTCATTCTCCTATTACCGAAGCGGTCGTTTAGGTAAATTTATTGAGGTGAAGGCAGATATTCTTCAGGAATATTTGGATGCCCATCCGGAACAAGATCCTAATGAGTTGCCGGATTGGTTCATTACCGCAATGACAATGAGCCCTGAGGCACACGCTGATACACAGTGCATCATACAGCGTTGGGTAGATAGCAGTATTTCCAAGACAGTCAATGCTCCAAAAGGGTACACCGTTGAACAAGTGGAAAGAGTGTACCAACGTTTATATCGTGGAGGTGCCAAAGGTGGTACGGTCTACGTTGATGGAAGTCGGGATAGTCAAGTATTATCGTTAAAAGCAGAAGAGAATGACTTCGAGGGAGAACAGACGGAACTGTTTGAATCGGAAGACAAAAAACCTCATGTTGTACTTATGGACACGATCCATGAGCTAGATAAGACGAACGTTACAATCGGATCTGAAGTAGGAGATACGTGTCCCGTTTGTCGCCAGGGTACGGTTGAAGATATAGGTGGTTGCAATACTTGCACGAACTGTAATGCGCAGTTGAAGTGTGGATTGTAAAAACACAACCGGTCGTTTTTAACGGCCGGTTTATTTTTTTGATTCCTTTCATTGTGTTAGAGATCAAGTACAGGCCTTGCTTGTCACTGGTAGGAATCTGGTGTATCATTTTAATGTGGAAACATATGCTATAAAAACCGTCCGCCATTCAGTGTAGGGCGTGTACATAAGACAGGGTATTGGGGGTTCAACATGCCGACACCTAGCATGGAAGATTACATTGAACAAATCTATATATTAATTGAAGATAAAGGTTATGCACGAGTTTCTGATATAGCTGAAAATCTCCAGGTACATCCGTCCTCCGTTACGAAGATGGTTCAGAAACTTGATCGAGACCAATACTTGAACTATGAAAAATATCGAGGATTGATTTTAACACCAAAAGGAAAGAAAGTCGGGAAGCGTCTTGTTTATCGTCATGAACTATTGGAGCAGTTCCTGGAGATTATCGGGGTCGATCAGGAGAATATTTATGATGATGTTGAAGGTATTGAGCACCACATGAGTTGGAACTCTATCGACCGTATTGGTGATCTCGTTCAATACTTTGATGAGAAACCAGAGCGTGTGAGTGCGTTAAGAGAAGTTCAAAAAAAGAATGAAGAACAGAATGATGAGTAAAAAAGACGCATGGGATCCCATGCGTCTTTTTTTATGCCGAATTTTTTATACACATCATTGATCCGTTATCCTGATATTATTGTAATGTTTTATATATACTTTAGGTCTTCATCGGCCATTTCGTACCCAAATGCCTCGGACACTGTGCAGACGGGGGAACTATTAATTGCCAGCGAAAGACAAGGTATAGCATCATAAATAGCCTTGCCTTTGAATTCGTCTGCTTTCGTTCTAATTTGCCAAACCCGTGTTTATAATGAAGTAAAGTGGGGTGAAGCAGGATGAAAGTGGACGGTGTTTTTTCCGGCGGCGGTGTGAAAGCCCTTGCTTTCATTGGAGCTCTTGAAGAATTAGAAGAGCAAGGATACACATTCAAACGAATGGCAGGAACATCCGCTGGTGCCATTTTGGCTAGTTTGACAGCCGCCGGCTACACAGCTAGAGAACTGAAGGAAAGACTCAATCATCTTTCGTTTCTTAGTTTAGTAGACGTTCCATTGTCAGATCGCCTGTTTCCATTTATGAAATGGCTTCTTTTGTATTATCGGATGGGGCTGTATAAAGGGAATCAGTTGGAAAATGTACTGGAGGAGTGGCTTGGTGAGAAAGGCGTGCGTACGTTTGCAGACTTACCGTCCGGGTCATTAAAGGTGATATGTTCTGACCTGACTTTAGGGAGAATTGTTGTGATGCCTGATGATTTGAAGAAAGTTTACGGCATTGATCCTGCTACTTTCTCTGTAGCCAAAGCTGTAAGGATGAGCTCAGGACTCCCCTACTTTTTTATTCCTGTAAAAATCCACGGAAAACGTGGAAGGTCCATTATTGTAGATGGTGGAGTGTTGAGTAATTTCCCTCTGTGGATTTGGGAAAAGCAGGACGGCTGTCGTACCAGACCTATAATTGGAATGAAGTTAAGTGATGAACCAGATAAATTACCAGAACAGAAAATCAAAAATGCCATTCAAATGTTCCACGCACTTTTTAAGACGATGCAGCAAGCTCACGATGCAAGATACATTTCCAAGGCGTTGAGTAAGGATATTATCTTTATCCCGGTCAGTGGAGTAGAAACAACGGATTTTGATATGAGTAAAGAAGAAAAAGAAACCTTGATGGCATTAGGTCGTGAACATGCAAGTAAATTCTTGAAACGATGGAGCAGATGAACCAAAATACGAAATGAAAAAATCGAGCCATTAGAAGGTGGCTCGATTTTTTCCTTTGCTTTTACTGCCTTCAATCACACGAAGCTGTGGCCCACTCGAACGTTTCCGATTTTTTCTACCTAATGCAGACGCTTTGGTCTGGGCTTTGGCTACGGGGCTTTTCTTAATGGCAGGTGTGGGCTGCTTGTATTTTTGTTTGGATTGTTTAACTGCTTGCTTGTATTTCTTCATTTCATTTCGGTTTCCACCTGCTGCCCCTCCTATACCGCGCTTGCGGAGGAAGAAGAAGTAGATGGCACCGTAAATGAGAACAGCGATTCCGATCATCATAACGATCGAAGTGAGAAAGCTGGTTGTGTTCGTAAACAACTGAACGCCAACAAAGAAAATGGCTAAACCAATCAATGTGTAAATGACAGGAGTCATCCAATTACGCATGATATTTTCCTCCCTTCTCGTAGTGGTCGACTATGAATATCTGGTTATTGAACTATACCCTTATTTCAACACTATTCATCATCAGATGCGGCGGATGGTAGGCTATTATGTGCTATTTAAGATTGTGTCCTTTATAGAATAAAATATGCAGGCCCATCATTATTTTTGAATGGTGAAAGAGTACGTTTTAGTAAACTCTTTCCTTCAAAGGGGCTTGTTTAAACAATAGAATATTAAATTTGGTTGGACTTTTATTTTACCTCAAATTCTTATGAAGCACTAGCCCAACAATCGAAAAGAGCATGAAAAAATTGGGGTTGGTTAAAATGAGAATAGAGGTGATGATGATGGCTGAAAAACAAAAAGACCAAAGACAACAAGAGCCACAGCAAAGTGTCATAGCAAAAGCATTAGTCACAGGGTTTACTGCCGGGATTTTATGGAGTGGTTTAGGGGCGGTTGCGTATTATTTCAATTTCACAGAAGTGTCTCCTGCCTCCTTCATTTTCCGATCATTCTGGCAGACGGATTGGACGGGTACATGGCTTGCTGAAGTACTAGCTGTTCTTATTCTAGGGATATTATCTTTAGGGACAGCTCTTATTTACTATCTTCTTCTGAAAAAAAAGAATGGGATGTGGCCAGGTGTTTTTTATGGAATAGGGCTCTGGGCGGTCGTTTATCTTCTATTAAGCCCCATCTTTCCAGCAATTCCGGCTTTTATGGAACTAAATAGTGATACATGGGTGACAACTGGTTGTTTGTTTATTTTATACGGGGTTTTTATCGGGTATTCCATCTCTTATGAATACAGGGAGTTCAATGAGACAGTGAATTCTTATTCAAATCAAGGGAGAGTATGATAAACTTAAAGTGTATGACAATTTTGGAAATGGTGGGATTGGTGAATGGGGAAGAAGCGGCTGTTTTTAATCAATGGGCCGAATTTGAATAGGTTAGGCAAGCGGGAGCCGGAAACTTACGGAAAAAAATCTCTTGAAGATGTTGAGGTATTGGTCGAGCAAACGGCTTCGGAGCTCGGGTATGCAGTCACATCTTTTCAGTCCAATCATGAGGGGGATCTCGTCGATTGGATTCAGCGGGCTGAAGAAGAGGCTGAGGGGATCATCATAAACCCGGCAGCTTATACACACACAAGCATTGCTTTAAGGGATGCCATTAGTGCAATCTCAAAACCTGTGGTAGAGATCCATATTTCAAATGTCCATGAACGGGAATCTTTCCGCCATATCTCGATGTTAGCACCGGTTTGTTCAGGCCAAATAGTCGGCTTTGGAATCGATGGCTACCGATTAGCGACATTGGGGATGATCCAAAAGATAGAAAGTGAAGGGAGAAATCATTCGTGAGTAAACTTTCAAATTTAAGAAAATCGATTGCGTCAAATGAACTAGATGCCCTTTTAATTATGAGTCCGAAAAACAGAAGGTATATATCAGGCTTTGCCGGTTCTTCTGGAGCTCTTTTAGTGACGAGGGACGCAGCTGTTTTAATTACAGATTTCCGTTATACAGAACAAGCGGCAGAGCAAGCGAAAGAGTTTGAGATCCTCGAACATAAAACACCTATGCCGAAAACAGTTGCTGAAAAAGCAAAAGAATTAGGTTTGAAACGGATCGGATTTGAAAAAGATCATGTTACCTACACGCTTTTTGAACAATATAATGAAGCTTTAGAGGCAGAACTCGTCCCTACATCAGGCCTTGTGGAAAAATTACGCTTGATTAAGACGGATGAGGAGATTAGTATATTAAAGGATGCCGTTAAGATTGCTGATGATGCTTTCGAACATATTCTTAGTTACATAAAGCCTGGTGTGAAGGAGATTGATGTATCTAATGAACTGGAGTTCTTCATGCGTAAGCAAGGAGCGACCTCTTCAAGTTTTGATATTATCGTTGCATCAGGATATCGTTCAGCTCTGCCCCACGGTGTGGCTTCCGAAAAGGAAATCCAATCCGGAGAGCTTGTGACGCTTGATTTTGGTGCCCTTTACAAAGGGTATTGTTCTGATATCACAAGAACAGTAGCTGTAGGCGAAATCAATGATCAGTTAAAGGAAATCTATGATACCGTTTTACAGGCCCAGTTAAAAGGTATGGAAGGAATAAAAGAAGGCATCACAGGTAAGGAAGCCGATGCGCTGACACGTGATTATATAAAAGAAAAAGGGTATGGCGAATATTTCGGTCATTCCACAGGTCATGGAATTGGTTTGGACGTCCACGAAGGGCCTGGACTTTCCTTCCGTTCCGATGTCACTCTTGAAGAAGGCATGGTCGTGACGGTTGAGCCGGGCATTTATGTTCCGAACGTCGGCGGCTGCCGTATTGAAGATGATACAATCGTGACGAAAACTGGAAATGAACGACTGAGCAAGTCTACCAAAGAATTAATCACGTTGTAATTTAAAGGAGGAAGACAAATGATTTCAGTAAACGATTTTCGTACAGGTCTAACGATTGAAGTGGATGGAGATATTTGGCAAGTAATGGATTTCCAACACGTAAAACCAGGAAAAGGAGCGGCCTTTGTTCGTTCGAAACTCCGTAACCTCCGCAACGGAAATATTCAGGAAAAAACGTTCCGTGGTGGTGAAAAAGTAGAACGTGCTCACATTGAAAACCGCAAAATGCAATATCTTTATGCGAATGGCGATATGCACGCGTTCATGGATATGGAGACATATGAACAAGTGGAAATTCCTACAGCTACTATCCAGGAACAATTGAACTATTTGAAAGAGAACATGGAAGTCCAAATCCAGTCATACGAAAGTGAAACAATCGGTGTTGAACTGCCGAAAAACGTTGAGCTTGAAGTTACAGAAACAGAACCTGGCATTAAAGGTGACACAGCAAGTGGCGGTACAAAACCTGCAACGCTTGAAACCGGGCTTACTGTTCAAGTGCCATTCTTCATCAATGAAGGGGAAGTATTGGTCATCAGTACGACAGATGGCAAATACGTATCCCGTGCATAATTTTGCGCTTCGAAAAGAACTTGTCCGATCCGGACAGGTTCTTTTTTTTTGTGTGAAATATCTATGACCCAAGGAAAAGACTTTTCCATATAAGCTCCCGTTTGTGGAAGACTCAGTTTCGAGACTTTTGTTGAGTGGATGGGGGCTGCGGGGAATAGCTCGCTTTCCGCGGGAGCGCGGTGAGCCTCCTCGGACTGCGTCCTGTGGGGTCTCACCCTGCACTTTTTCCTCCTAGATATCCGGTTCCGGCGCCTAGCGTCTAGTGAGACTTCCCTCGCTTCTGTACGATAAGTCAACATCGAATCACTTCGTTCTTCGTGTTTCCTTTATCTCCTCCAGCTCAGTCCAGTCCATACGCCGCTGATCAAGGCGCCTGCACACTTAAGATAGGAGTCTCGCCATTCCCCTCCGCCCCTTTGCTATATCAGTGTGTCGAAACCACTTCATGAATAATCAGCTATTCTATTTGATGAGAGTATAAGGATAATACTCCCAAGCCGAGGTACTTGAACCCTGAAAGCTTGATACAGAGCGTTTTATGCCTACAAAAACCGGGATAGTGGAAGACCATCCAACTTTGGTGAAGGGCTTCGTTAACCCCCTCTTTGAATGGGGTGGTTGGAAAGCGAGTAGCTTCCCAACCACCCCTGACGCTCAACCCTGGCAACGAACCCCGGAAAGTCCCGAAACTGAGTATTCAAGAAACCTGCCATATAGCTTAATATGAGTGTGGTAAATAGTTTCTATCAACTGCTCTATCACCCCTCTAGTTCCTCTCTCAAAATCTTCTAGTTTTATACCATTTCACAGTCATAAGCCCGTAAGAAGCACATACATATGAAGTAAACCTAATAAAGGAGTAGGAGAGGATGAAGGAGATTATACGTTTGTTCCCACCCTCTATCCAACATCTCTTAAAAAGTGAGGTCCAGTGGAAGAGTGTGCAGGAGATCCGTTTAAGGATTGGTCGTCCGATAGAGGTTCTTGAAAATAATCGTCATGATTCCATTGAGGCTGTAGTGATGACTGTTGATCACCTCTCTTTCGTCCTGAACCAGATCAGTCAGTTCTCCCTCTACCGTTTTAAGGAAGAGTTGAAAGAGGGTTTTATTACGATTGAGGGTGGCCACAGGGTAGGTTTGGCTGGAAAGACGAACACCCATCAAGATCATGTCGAAACACTAAAGCACATATCATTTATGAACATTAGGGTTGCTAGAGCTACTTCAGGGAATGTTGAGCCTCTTATCCCATACCTTTATCAAGCGGGGCGGTGGATGAGTACGATGGTTATCGGACCTCCACATTCAGGGAAAACCACACTCCTGCGGGAATTGGCGCGTTACATTGGATCTGATCATAAGGGATACAGCGCAGCGAAAGTCGCCATTGTGGACGAGCGTTCCGAAATAGCTGCAAGCATGAAAGGGGTCCCTCAACTGGATGTTGGGTTCCGCACAGATGTGATGGATGCTTGTCCTAAAGCGGAAGGCATGATGATGATGATCCGTTCCATGTCGCCAGAAGTGTTAATTGTAGATGAAATAGGTGGACAGAAAGATGCCGAAGCTGTCCGTGAGGCGACGTATACAGGTGTAGAAGTTATATGCAGTATTCATGGTCAGAGTTTTACTGGAATCAGGAAACGTCCATCAGCAAAACAGTTGATGGAGGAGGAAGTGTTTCAACGTTATGTTGTCTTGGAACGGATGTCTCCTCAGAAAGAAAGAAGATGGACAGTATTTGATCAATCGGGAGAAGTACTAGGCCATGGGAAGGGGAGGGAATCAAATGCAATGGATCGGGGCTGTCATCGTGTTAACCGTTACGACCTGGGCAGGGTTTGATATGGCTTCCCGTTTCAAAAAGCGCCCAGGGCATATTCGGCAATGGAAAAACGCTTTACAGATGATAGAAGCTGAGATGATTTTTGGACAATCTTCGTTGCTGGAAATGTGTGAGAATTTATCCAGACATTTACCGAAACCCATTAACCAGTTTTTTGAAGGTATTCTGAATGAAAATGGAGTTTGGGATGACTTCTATTCCTTGTGGTCGAAGCAGCTAAAGAAACACTGGTCATTAAACGCGATGGGGAAAAACGAATTAGAAATACTGATGCAGTTTGGAAGGACGCTTGGCCAGCACGACCTGGAGCAGCAGCAAAAACAGATCCAACTAACCATTCATCACCTGGACCGCGAACTGAATGATGCCCTGGAAGTCGGTGATCAATATCAAAAGATGGCGAAAGGAATGGGGATATTAAGCGGGCTGCTTGTCATTATTTTAATCATTTAGAAGGTATAGGCATTTTACAAAAGGGGGAAGAGGCATTGTGCTCCAAGATGCAACGATATTATTCCAAATAGCTGGTGTAGGTATTATTGTCGCGATGATCCACAGCATCCTGAAACAGATGGGTAAAGAAGAAATTGCACAGGCTGTGACTTTGACTGGTTTCATCATTGTCTTATTTATTGTACTCCACAGGCTCGCTGATCTGTTTCAGCAAATCAAGTCTGTTTTCCTTTATCAGGGGTAACCCATGGATATTATTCAAATTGTTTCATTAGGATTAGTAGCGGCCCTGTTGATTTTACTATTAAAGGAACACAAATCTTCGGTCGCTTTTCTTCTCCTTTTATTCACGGTCATCATCCTGTTTTTAACCATTCTTGATCAGGTCAGGCATATCTTTGCACTATTGTCTTACATGGCTGAAAAGGCTCAGGTTGAACCTATGTATTTCAAGACGATCTTGAAAATCATCGGCATTGCCTATATCGCAGAATTTGGAGCCCAACTTATTCGAGATGCCGGGCTCAACTCCCTGGCTTCTAAAGTGGAATTAGCAGGGAAATTGTTTATATTAATGCTTGCCATACCGATTGTAACAGCTGTGATCGAGACCATTTTGAATTTCATTCCAGGTGCATAGGAAACTCGGGAGGGATGCCATGAAACGGATGTTGTTGTGTTGTCTAATCGTGATCGGTTGCTTGAACTCTCCAATCATCGTTGCTGCATCTCCCTCCCCTGCTGATCCTGATATTTCTATGCTCGATCATATATCTACAGAAGAGTTGGAGGACAATTGGAATCAATTGAACCAGCAGTATGGAGAGTATCTTCCCAATTTTCATACGAATAACTTTCGTGAATTTATCCAAAGTGAAAGTTCGGTTGAATCATCGGATTGGTTTTCAGGAATACTGGAATTCTTCTTTCATGAGCTTCTCTTCAACGGGAAGTTACTTGCTTCCTTATTGTTCTTAACACTTTTCAGTACTTTGCTTCACTCGGTGCAGTCGGCATTTGAGGATTCTGTAGTCAGTAAGATTGCATACATGGTGGTTTACCTTGTTTTGTTGACGCTTGCACTGGAGAGTTTTAGGCAAGTCATTGAATATACACTAGGGGCCATTGAACGAATGAGCAGCTTCATGATTGGGTTGATTCCTCTGCTTCTTGGAATCATGGCTTCCTTCAGTCACCTGATGTCCATATCCTTTTTTCACCCTATTATTATTGCTCTTGTCCAATCAAGCGGCCTGCTGGTCAAGTACTTACTGATTCCATTGTTTGCTTCCTCCGCTCTTTTGTTAATTGTGGGAAGTTTGAATGAGACATACAAAGTAGATCAACTGGCTGAACTTCTAAGAAAAACAGGTATGGCGATCATGGGAGTGTTTTTAACTATCTTTCTTGGTGTGATATCTGTTCAGGGTACAGTGACTGCGGTACAGGATGGGATCACAATGAAAACCGCTCGTTTTGTTACCGGAAATTTTGTTCCTGTTGTGGGGAGGTTGTTCACGGATGCCACCGATACAATCCTTGGGGCTTCCCTTGTACTAAAAAACACCCTGGGAATTGCCGGAGTGGTCATATTACTTGGAATCGCAATATTTCCAGCTATTAAGGTGTTAGCCATTGCTCTCATTTACAAAATTGCTGCAGCTCTTCTTCAGCCACTCGGGGACGGGCCGATCATTCAGGCGATGGACGTTGTCAGCAGGCACATTCTTTATATTTTTGCTGCACTATTAATGGTTTCTATGATGTTCTTTCTTGTCATCGTCATTATGGTGGCGGCTAGTAATATTACGATGATGGTCAGATAGGGTGGTGAATATGGAGTATCTCATTGAGTGGATCACAAAGATTGTTCTCTTTCTTTTATTGGCGATGGTAGCAGACGCCCTTCTCCCGTCCGGTGTCATGAAGAAGTACGCCCGTCTGGTCATGTCTATTTTGCTGCTACTGATCTTTATGGGGCCACTCTTACAAATTTTAAACATTGATCCTGAGAGTCTTATACAACGCGCTGACCAGACCATGCAGCAACAAATGGACGCAGAAGTATTTGAGGAAAATGTAGAAGCAAAGAAAAATGAAATACTCGAAGGACAAGATGCATATAAATTAGAACAAGTTACCCAGGCGCTTGCAGCTGAAATTGAAACGCCATTGAAAGAAGAACAAAACCTGGTTCTCGTCAATGCTGAAATGAGCTTCCATCAACAGCCTTACAGTTTAGAAACGTTGGACAAGCTGACCCTCACGCTTTCACGTGATGAACAGACCCAGTCGGTCGAAGATGTAGAGATCTCTATCATGGAAGAAGGGGAGACAGAAGAAGAAAAACAAGATCCAGAATTAATAAAATGGATCGCTGACTATCTTGACTTGAACAAGGAACAAATCATTATCCGCTGGGAGGATGAGGATGAATAAATGGTGGAACAAGCTGACGGAACCTCTATCTAACAAAGAGGGGAGAAAGCTGAATAAGACTAAGTATTTAATCGCCATTGGCATTATCGGAGTGTTGATAATTCTAACAAGCAATTGGTTCCAGCCGAGCGATTCTCCTTCACCGGCCCTCGATGAAGGAAATGTGCCAAGTCAAGCCGGGGAGAACGCAGCGGCTGCACAGACTCCTGAAATGACGGACTCTATTTCCCAGTTGGAAAAAGAGTATGAAAAACAGCTTAAGCCTCTTCTTGAAAACATTCAAGGGGTATCCGCTGTGGACATTATGATCAACCTGTCATCGACACATAAAAAAGTGTACGATAAAAATTTAATCGTCGGAAAACAAACAACCAAAGAAAATGATAAGAACGGAGGGGAACGTGAAATTGAGGATTATTCGAGAGAACAGCAGTTAGTTCTCGTCCGCCAAGGCGATCGGGAGGTTCCGCTGCTAACGCAAACATCTAAACCGGAGGTAAGCGGAGTTTTCGTAACAGCTGCGGGGGTCGATCAAATGCAGGTGAAAGCATGGGTGGTGGAAGCTGTCTCTAGAGTTTTGGATGTCCCGACTCACAGGATTTCTGTTTTGCCTAAACAATAAGGAGGGGTTACTTTGGTTAAAAAACAAACGGTTTGGTTGTTGACAATGTTGAGTCTCTTGATTGTGCTGAGCGTATATTACATGACTTCCCCGGACAATGGTGAAATGGCCTTTATACAGGAAGATGAATGGGCAGAGATTACAGAAGATGCTGCTGGCGAAGAAGGGGTAGAAACTACTGGCGATGGCACAGTCATCTCTCAGATTTCTACAGACGAGCTTTTCTCAGCCATCCGCCTCGATATGCAAAATCAACGGGATCAAATGCAAGAACAGCTATCAGAAATCGTTGCCTCCAGTGATTTTAGTACAGAAGAAAAAAATGAAGCCTTAGAAAAAATGGAGACAATCAAAGCCAACCAATCCAAAGAATCCATCATCGAAAATACCATTCGTGCCAGTGCTTCCTATGATGATGTACTAGTAAGAGCGGAAGATGATGTCGTCCACGTTACGGTGAAAGCAGCTGAACTATCGAAAACAGAAACGAACAACATCATCCAAATGGTCTCTGACGAATTTGGCCAGAAAGAAGTCCAAGTACAATTCCAGCCAGCAGGCTGAAAATAAAACAAAAGCCTCACTCCTTCAAAAAAGGAGTGAGGCTTTTGTGTCGTTTGTCTTCATTTATTAAGCTATCTGGCAGGATTGTAGGACACTCAGTTTCGAAATGTTTGTGTCTCGTTGCTGTATTGAGTGTCATGGGTGGCAGGGAAGCTACTCACTTTCCTGGGGAGATGACGGCAAGCCTTCTCGTGCTTCGCACTGTGGGGTCTTGCCAGCCAATCCATTCTAACAGGAGTCTCGCAGCCCCCATCAACTCAACAAAAGTATCGGTGCTGAGCTTTCCAGAAATGGGAGCTATTGTGGGATAGTTGTCAGAATATTACTGGAGGTTATTCTTGTAGCGAGTTGCAGGGAGGTGGTAATGTATAATAGAATATGAAGAGGTATTAGTACCAGTTTATAAAAAGTAACTTTACATAAGAGGGGTGCCACAAATGCTAAAGGTACAAGAAATCAGAGAAATCATTAAATTGATTGATCAATCCAATATCGATGAGTTTTCTTATGAAGCAAATGGAACTAAAGTTCACATGAAAAAGCCACAGGGACAGGTTGTTGCTGAACCAGTACAAGTCCAACAGCCAGTACAAGCTCCACCAGAAACAGAGCCTAAACAAGAAGCTGCCGTGCAAGCGCCTAAACAAGAGGTCAAAGAAGAAGCAGCAGAAAGCGAAGCTCCAAAAGCCCAAGGTAGTGCCGATTACGATGCAGAGGTGAAATCACCGATGGTCGGAACTTTCTATGCATCTCCTTCACCTGAAGAGGATGTGTATGTGAAAGTCGGAGACTCAGTTAAAGAAGATTCCGTCGTCTGTATCGTTGAAGCGATGAAATTATTTAATGAGATTGAAGCGGAAGTATCAGGGGAAATCGTTGAGATTCTCGTTAAAGACGGTGAACTAGTGGAATATGGTCAGCCGTTGTTCCGTGTGAAGTCCAAGTAAACGGGGGTTTGAGACGTTGATTAAAAAAGTTCTGATAGCAAACAGAGGAGAAATCGCTGTGCGTGTCATCCGCGCTTGTAAAGAGATGGGGATTGAAACGGTAGCGGTTTATTCCGAAGCTGACAAAGAAGCGTTGCACGTTCAGATGGCTGATGAAGCGTATTGTGTTGGACCGACGCTCAGTAAAGATAGTTATTTGAATTACACGAACATTATGAGCCTAGCTACATTGACGGAGACAGATGCGATCCATCCAGGATACGGCTTCCTTTCGGAAAATGCAGAGTTCGCTGAGATGTGTGAAGAGTGTAACATTACTTTCATTGGGCCATCCTCTTACGCCATTCAAAAGATGGGGACGAAGGACGTCGCTCGTGAAACGATGAGAGAAGCAGGGGTACCGGTTGTTCCTGGTTCATCAGGTATTATCAAGGATGAAGAGGAAGGGCTGAAAGTAGCTGAAGAGATCGGTTACCCAGTCATTATCAAGGCAACAGCAGGCGGGGGCGGTAAAGGTATTCGTGTAGCCCGCAACGAAGAAGATTTGAAAAAAGGAATTCGTATGACGCAGCAGGAAGCAGAGACAGCTTTCGGTAACCCTGGCGTCTATATCGAAAAGTTCATTGAAGATTTCCGCCACGTCGAAATTCAAGTACTTGCCGATAACCATGGTAACGCCGTACACCTTGGTGAAAGGGACTGTACCATTCAACGCCGCCTACAGAAGTTGATTGAGGAAACGCCATCTCCGGCGATTACGGAGGAAATGCGTGCGAAAATGGGAGATGCAGCAGTAAAAGCAGCTCTTGCCGTCAACTATTCAGGTGCGGGTACCGTTGAGTTCATCTATGACAAAGAAGATGATTCTTTCTACTTCATGGAAATGAACACAAGAATTCAGGTGGAGCACCCAGTTACGGAAATGGTTACAGGTGTAGATTTGATTAAAGAAATGTTATTGATTGCAGACAACAATGAACTTTCTTTCAAACAGGAAGAGATTGAATTCGAAGGCTGGTCCATTGAATGCAGGATCAATGCAGAAAACCCTCACAAAAACTTTATGCCTTCGGCGGGGAAAATCGATATGTACCTTCCTCCTGGAGGTCTTGGTGTCAGAGTGGACTCAGCAGCATATCCTGGCTACATGATCCCGCCTTATTATGATTCTATGGTCGCTAAGCTGATCACGTATGGTCGTGATAGAGATGAAGCGATTCGCCGGATGAAGCGTGCCCTTGATGAATTCGTCATTGAAGGGGTTCATACTACAATTCCTTTCCACCAACGGATGATGGAACATGAAGTATTTGTTGGCGGAGACTTTAACACAAAGTTTTTAGAGAAATATACTATAATGAAGGATGAATCATAAAAAGGAGTGGTCATTGTGAGTGATAAGCAATTGTTGAATGTGACAGATGGATCGACATTAGGTAACATCGAGATTGCTCCTGAAGTCATTGAAGTGATCGCTGGAATTGCTGTTTCAGAAGTGGCTGGTGTTGCTTCGATGAGAGGCAATTTTGCATCAGGCGTAGCTGAGCGTCTTGGTGGTAAGAAGAACCACGGAAAAGGCGTGAAGGTGGAGCTCACTGAGAATGGTGTCTTGATTGATGCTTATGTAGTCATGGATTATGGAATTTCCATACCTGACACGGCACAGAAAATTCAGGACAACACAAGGCAGGCGCTTAAAAACATGACAGCACTTGATATTAATGAAATCAATGTCCACATTGTCGGCGTACAAATGGAAACAGGGAAAGAGGAAGAAGTGGAAGTAGAAGAATTGTAAGAGTAATCAGAAAGGGGGAGACCCCTTTCTGATTTTTTGTTTTACTCCTGGCCCTTTCGATTTGATGAGCGGCAAAATTTTGCTATCACCTGATTACAATGGCTTTTATCAAGCTAAAATGTTATTATTCTAACGGATATTACCTTAAAGGAGAATGAAGATGAAACGACGCACAGCACGTGAAAAAGCTTTCCAGGCGCTTTTTCAAACGATTACGAGTGATATTGAAACCGATGAGGCCATTGCTCATGTAGTCGAAGGCCAGGAAGTGGACGAGTTTTTATATGATCTTGTACATGGAGTCATCCAAAATCGAGAAGAGTTGGATCAGTGGATTTCTGACAATCTTGACAATTGGACGTTCCCACGGTTAGCCAAAGTAGAGAAGACTGTCCTGCGCATGGCAGCCTACGAAATAAAATACAAAGAAGACGTCCCTTCGCAAGTAGCGATAAATGAAGCGATCGAGCTCGCAAAAATTTTCGGAGAAGAGGAATCCGGTAAGTTTGTGAACGGCGTATTATCTAAAATGGTTTAAACAAATAAGGGGGAAATGGGATATGTCAGCAGAAGTGATCTATGGAAAACAACTGGCAGAAGATCTGCGTCAAGAAATGAAAAATGAAGTGAGTGAACTGCATACAAAGGATATTCGTCCGAAACTGGTCGTTGTCATCTTAGGTGAAGATCCTGCTTCCATGTCTTACGTAAAAGGAAAGCAGCGCGCTTCCGAGAAAATCGGTATGGATTCTGATCTGATTGAATTACCAGTAGAAACTTCCGAACGAGAACTGCTGGACTTAATTGAAAAGTTAAACCAGGACCATACTGTTCATGGAATTCTTGTTCAGTTACCAGTACCTGACCATATTTCTGACCAAAAAATCATTGAAGCCATCCATCCAGATAAAGATGTGGATGGATTTCATCCGGCGAATGTCGGAAAAATGATGACAGGCCAGGACACCTTTTATCCATGTACACCATATGGAATCCTTGTCATGCTTAAACGCGCAGACATTAAGCTTGAAGGAAAGCACGTGGTCATCATTGGTCGAAGTAACCTGGTAGGGAAACCTGTAGGTCAATTGCTGCTTAACGAAAACGCAACCGTTACCCATTGTCACTCCCGTACTAAACATTTGCAGTCACACACGAAGCAGGCAGATATTCTTATCGTTGCTGCAGGTAAACCTTCCTTGATCTCTGGCGAAGATATCAAAGAGGGAGCGGTTGTGATCGATGTTGGAGTTAACCGTGTGGATGGTAAGCTGACAGGGGATGTGGACTTTGAGTCTGCGAAAGAAGTAGCTTCCCATATCACTCCCGTTCCTAAAGGTGTAGGTCCGATGACCATCACTATGCTCCTCCATAATACGATTAAAGCTGCTAAGCGAATTCATAATCAGTAAGGAGGATGGGTATGCAGGATCAGTACTTGAGCGTTACGGCACTAACGAAGTACATTAAACGTAAACTTTCAGGGGATCCGCATTTGAAAACGGTTTGGCTCAGAGGAGAAATTTCGAATTTCAAACACCACAGTCGAGGGCATATGTATCTTTCCTTAAAAGATGACCAGGCCCGAATTCAGTCTGTTATGTTTGCTGGGAACAACCGGTCCCTGAAATTCATTCCTGAAAATGGAATGAATGTCCTTGTCAAAGGGGAAATCAATGTTTATGAACCTATGGGACAATATCAGTTGTATATTAAAGAGATGCAACCGGACGGGATCGGAGCCCTTTATTACGCTTTTGAGCAATTAAAGGAACGATTGGAAAAAGAGGGCTTATTTTCACTTGAACGTAAAAAGCCTCTCCCTACATACCCAAAACACATTGGTGTCATTACTTCTCCGACGGGAGCAGCTGTACGGGATATCATGACAACGATAAAAAGGCGTTATCCTATCGTACCAGTCACAGTTTTGCCTGTCCTTGTCCAAGGTGAGCGAGCGGCCTCTTCTGTTGTCAATGCTATTCAATATGCGAACGAAAAAATGGATGTTGATGTGCTTATTGTTGGCAGGGGCGGTGGTTCTATTGAAGATTTATGGGGGTTTAATGAAGAGGTGGTTGCCAGAGCGATCGCGGCCTCTGAAATTCCCATCATCTCAGCTGTGGGTCATGAAACTGACACAACCATCAGTGATTTTGTGGCAGATGTAAGGGCAGCGACTCCTACAGGAGCTGCTGAAATTGCTGTTCCGTCAATTGTAGAGTTGAAGGATCAGGTCAAGTCGATGGATCATCGCCTCCATAGGGTAATGGAAGTGAAAAAGACAGAGGCCAAGCAGCAATTGGAACGTCTGAAAAAATCATATGCTTTTAAATATCCTGAACAGATGATGAAACAAAAAGAGCAGGATTTGGATCGGGTTATTGAACGTATGGCAATCCAAATGAAGCACCTCCATCAAGCGAGCCATGTTCAGTGGGGAAACATGGCTCGAAGGTTACGACAGCAAGGTCCGGAATTGAAGATTAAAGAAGGTGCAGAATCTCTGGAACGGCAAAAGAAACAATTGCAGAAGCGGTTTGAGTCCCTTTTTCAGCATAAAAAGGAACGCTTCTATACGAATGTCGATAAACTGACCTTAGTCAATCCTTTAGACATTATGAAGCGAGGCTTCGCTGTTCCCTTTGATTCAGCAGGAGACGTCATAAAAAGTACTTCTGAGATTACAAAAGGTCAATCCCTTTCCTTGAAAATGCAAGACGGAATCGTTGATTGTCACGTAACGGAGGTAAAGGAGGATGAAAATGACAGATAAGCAGGAAACCATCAGTTTTGAGGAAGCGATGAAACAGCTCGAAGAGATCGTGGAGAAGTTAGAAACAGGAGAAGTTCCCTTGGAAAAAGCGATTCAGTATTATCAGGAAGGCATGAAGCTCTCCAAGCTTTGTAGTGAAAAGCTTGGAAATGTGGAGACTCAAATGCAGCAGATCATGAATGAACACGGAGAGTTGGAACCCTTCTCTGTCCAGGAGGAAGACTGAGCAGTGCATTTAGCTGAATATCTTACAGAAAAAAGACAACGAATTAATCAGCAGCTGGAAATGCTTGTCCGCGACTATACGGTTTCAGGACGTCTTCAGGATTCCATGTTATATTCCATACACGCTGGGGGAAAAAGGCTGCGCCCTATTTTATTAATGGCGACTGCTCAAGCTTTTCGAGTTCCTGAAGAGAAAGTGATAGGAGTAGCCTCAGCCCTTGAAATGGTCCATACTTACTCCCTGATTCATGATGATCTACCTGCCATGGACGATGATGATTTAAGACGAGGAAAACCAACGAATCACAAGCGCTTCGATGAAGCAACGGCAATCCTTGCAGGAGATGCATTATTGACTCTGAGTTCACAGGTGATTACAGAAGATGCGGGTTTAAGTGATGCTGAACGCGTCTTTTTAGTCAGAGAATTGACGAAAGCCAGCGGTTCGAGAGGTATGGTTGAAGGTCAAATGCAGGACATGCTCAGTGAAGGTACTGAAATCACTTTAGAAGCCCTTGAAAATATTCATAGAAATAAAACAGGGCAATTGCTGAGGTTCTCTATCCTCGCTGGAGCGTATTTAGGCGGAGCGTCAGCAGAAGTACTAGAAGAAATGACCGAGATGGCTGAAGCCCTGGGTCTTGTTTTCCAAATTCAAGACGACATTCTTGATGTCACTGGTGATTCGGAGGTTATCGGTAAACCTGCAGGAAGTGATGAAGGCAACCATAAAAGCACTTATCCCAAGCTTCTGGGATTAGATGGAGCTATAGCTCAAAAGGATAAATATGTCCAAAAGGCTCAACAAGCTCTCAAAAATGCAGGAGTAGAGGGAACCACTCTTTCTGAGCTCATTCACTATTTGAGTAACCGTGATCATTGACGTGAATGATTTCGATTGAGCCACATGACAAAATGTGATATATTATCATTACAGAAGGAATGGTGCAGTATTCTAGTCGGCCCTCCGTTCCTGAAGGCGGGCCTAAAAATCCGCCGAAGGGCACATCGATGAAGTTCCTTGTGTTGGCTTGAGGCGCCCAGCCTTGGGTCGATGCTGGGAGTTAAGGTCGCAGGGCGATCCACAAAGGCATGTGGGCGTTGACCCTGCTTCCGCGGAGGCCCATTATTGTAATGGCATCTGAGCCAGATGCTGTTATGAAATGGGGTATGAACCTGCAGCATATGGAGTAACATCTATATGCGCAGCGTAGCCTGCCTTGAGTGGTTCTTGAGGGGATTATAGTCAGTGAACATCATGCAGCTTCAGATGGCCACTGAGGTGCTGGTGCAGAAACTATATGAAATCAGAACTGCAAAAGAGGCTAAGGAACGGCTAAAGGCTGTCGGGGAAATCCCCTAGACTGTTCCAAGGACATGATTTAGGAATTATAGTGCGGACTAAGTGGCAATCTAGTCCAGCTGCCGGAGACGGGGCTGAGTCGAGTTTAAAGGGGAACCGCCAGAATGGTGACATTCGGTACTCGACTGGGAAAACCTACTAGACCTAAGCCGCAATTTTTACTTAAATCATGACCATTCCTTTCCTTACATAAGACACGTCAATTTAGTGATATAGAGGGTATATATGGATAACAAATTAAAAAAATCTTTAAAATTCAGTTTGAGTATCGCCGTTATCACATTCGTGTTAGCGGCTATTTTTTCAGTTATATCTTCTTCCGTTTTAAGTGGTGTCGTATGGATCATCGGACTCGTCCTTGTATTCATTATCGTCTTTACGGGTGTCGTTTTCGATATGCTGGGTATCGCAGCCACCGCTGCACAGGAGCAGCCTTTCCATGCGATGGCGTCTGAAAAGGTGAACGGAGCTAAAGAAGCGATTGCTATAGTCAGAAATGCGGATCGATTTGCAAGTTTCTGTAATGACGTAATAGGGGATATATCTGGTATAGTTAGTGGTACGGCATCTGCGGTTGTGGTCATCCAACTGGCCAATAACTTCGGCTATAGTGATGGATCAACAGTGCAAATCGTAATATCTGTGATCCTGACAAGTATTGTAGCTGCACTTACTGTCGGTGGAAAAGCGCTTGGGAAATTTTTTGCCATCAATAAGTCCACGGATATCATTTTCTTCGCTGCAAAGGTCATTTCATGGTTAGAAAAGCGGCTAAAAGTTAGAATAGTAACAAGTGCGCCGTCGTCCACTAAAAAATCAAGATAAATACAAGGGGGTCCTTCAATGGATCTGTGTAAAATTAAAGACCCTTCAATTCTTAAGGGTATGAATACAAACCAACTAGAACAATTGGCAGATGAAACGAGGCAGTTTCTCATTGAAAACCTGGCAACAACAGGAGGACACTTGGGCGCGAACCTCGGAGTCGTTGAGTTGACCCTCGCTCTTCATAAAGTGTATAAAAGTCCGGAAGATCGTTTTTTATGGGACGTGGGGCACCAATCCTATATCCATAAGATTTTGACCGGCCGTGGTGGCCAATTCGAAACGCTCCGCCAGTACAAAGGCCTTTGCGGCTTCCCGAAACGCGACGAAAGTGAACATGATGTCTGGGAGACAGGCCACAGTTCCACATCCTTATCTGCAGCGATGGGAATGGCCATTGCAAGAGATTTGAAAAAAGAAAAGCATTCCATTTTACCGATCATCGGTGATGGAGCACTTACAGGTGGAATGGCTTTAGAAGCCCTGAACCATATTGGACACGAGAAGAAGAATGTAACCGTTATCCTTAATGACAATGAAATGTCGATCGCTAAAAATGTGGGGGCTCTTCACGGTGCGCTGGGAAGAATGAGAAGCGCAGGGAAATACCATCGCGTGAAAGACGACCTTGAGTGGGTATTAAAGAAAATTCCTGCTGTCGGAGGAAGAATTGCGCAGGCTGCTGAACGGTTGAAGGACAGCATGAAATATTTTGTTGTCCCTGGTATGTTCTTTGAAGAGCTTGGTTTTACGTACTATGGGCCAGTAGATGGTCATGATTTTGATGATCTCATCGAGAACTTGAATTACGCGAAAAAGACGGACGGACCTGTCATCGTCCATGTGATGACACAAAAAGGAAAAGGCTATCACCCGGCAGAGACTGACGTGAAAGATAAATGGCACGGGGTAGGACCATATAAGATGGAGTCCGGTGAAAAAATTAAACCTGTAGATGCTCCACCTGCGTGGAGTTCGGTTATCAGTGATGCTTTGAGCAAAGAAGCAAGGAAAGATGATCGGATTGTTGCCGTAACACCAGCAATGATTCTTGGATCTAAATTGGAAAAATTCGGTGAAGAATTTCCGGATCGACTCTTTGATGTGGGCATAGCTGAACAGCATGCAACGACAATGTCTGCCGGTCTTGCAACACAGGGTATGAAACCATTTTTGGCTATCTATTCCACTTTTTTACAAAGAGGATATGACCAGGTCGTCCATGATGTAGCAAGGCAAAAATTAAATGTAATTTTCGGCATTGATCGAGCGGGATTGGTAGGAGCTGATGGTGAGACACATCAGGGTGTTTTCGATATCGCATTCCTACGCTCTGTTCCGAATTTTGTGATTTCCATGCCTAAGGACGAAAATGAAGCGCAACACCTTGTTCACACAGCCACTCATTATGATGATGGTCCATTTGCGATACGTTATCCAAGAGGCAATGCAAAAGGTGTACAAACAGATGACCAGCCCGAAATCATTCCTATAGGAAGCTGGGAAGTCTTAAAAGAAGGAAAGGATGCTGTAATCCTAACCTTTGGTACGACCATTGATATGGCTCTTGAAGCTAGTGAAAAAATGGAAAAGGCTGGCCGTTCCGTAAAAGTCGTGAATGCGCGATTCATCAAGCCATTGGATGATGCCATGCTTCATGACATCATGAAAGCAGGTCTCCCAATCCTTACTGTAGAAGAAGGTGTCCTTCAAGGTGGATTCGGTTCAAGCGTTTTAGAGTTTGCAGAAGAAAATGAATATTCCTCTCAGTGGGTCAAGCGTATGGGTGTGCCGGATCGCTTCATCGAACACGGCAGTGTCCAAAAGCTTTGGGAAGAAATTGGATTAACCGCCGATCACATCGAGCAGAATTTAAAGCAAATGATACCGAATAAACAGCAAAGGGCTTAAATCTATGGGAAGAAAAGTAAGACTAGATGTATTATTAGTAGAAAAAGGGTACGTGGAAACACGCGAAAAGGCGAAACGGACCATCATGGCAGGGCTTGTTTTTCATAATCAAGTCCGCCTGGATAAGCCTGGTCAAAAAATCGAGGAAGACGCTGAGCTCACAGTCAAGGGTAAAGCAATTCCATATGTAAGCAGGGGTGGACTGAAGCTTGAGAAGGCTTTAAAAGTCTTCGATCTCTCCGTCCAGGATAAAGTAATGGTGGATATCGGTTCGTCAACTGGCGGTTTTACAGATTGCGGTCTGCAAAATGGAGTCAAGCTCAGTTATGCGATTGATGTCGGATATAACCAGTTGGATTGGCGTCTTCGTAACCATGAACAAGTCATTGTTATGGAAAGGACGAATTTCAGGTACGTGACGAAAGACAATTTGTCAGAAGGGCAGCCGCAATTTGCTTCGATTGATGTTTCTTTTATTTCGTTACGAATCATTCTTCCCGTACTGGCGACACTTTTGGACCAGGAAGGCGATGTTGTAGCCTTAATCAAACCTCAATTTGAGGCTGGACGTGAGCAGGTTGGGAAAAAAGGAATTATCAAAGACCCGTCGATACATAGACAGGTGATTGAGAATATTCTTGATTTTGCAACTCAACACGGCTATTCTGTACATGGACTCACTTTTTCGCCAATCACAGGCGGTGATGGGAATATCGAATTCCTCGTCCATTTACGTTTGAAAGAGGAAGGACAAGCTGGGATCTCCGAAGAAATCAATATCGGGGCGGTCGTAGAAGAGGCGCATGAAGCGCATCGTAAAAACGCATAATGAACGTAAAAGGGCTTATGAAAAGCCCTTTTCTTATGGAAGGACTGGAAACGGAGGATGGTCATGAACAAAGGACAACGTCATATCAAAATCAGGGAATTGATTACGAATGACGACATTGAAACCCAGGATGAGTTAGTCGATCGATTAAAGGGTATGGGCTATAATGTTACTCAAGCTACAGTTTCAAGGGATATAAAAGAATTGCACCTTGTTAAAGTACCGATGATGGATGGACGTTATAAGTACAGCCTGCCGGCAGATCAGCGTTTTAATCCTTTTGAAAAACTAAAACGCTTGATGATGGACGCCTTTGTCAGCATTGATCGTGCGGGTCATTTCATTATTCTAAAAACTCTTCCAGGAAACGCGAATGCTGTAGGGGCACTGGTCGACAATTTAGAGTGGGATGAGATCATGGGTACGATTTGCGGGGATGATACATGCTTAATCATTTGCCGTAGTGCGGAACAAACAGAAACGATTAGTGAGCAGCTGCTCAATATGCTATAACTGAGGTGAAAGTTTCATGCTAACAGAATTGTCTATTCGTGATTTTGCAATCATTGATCGAATTTCAATTACGTTCAAAGAGGGTCTCACCGTACTCACAGGGGAAACAGGTGCGGGTAAATCGATCATTATCGATGCCATACAACTGCTATCTGGTGGACGAGGGTCTGTCGAGTTCGTGCGTCATGGAACAAAAAAAGCTGAGATTGAAGGGTTGTTCACCGTTGGAACCGATCATCCCATTCATAAAGTGGGCGAAGAATTCGGTGTGGATATTGATGAAGATGGAATGGTCGTACTGCAACGCACCATCACCCATCAAGGAAAAAGCATTTGCCGGGTGAATGGGAAATTGGTCACACTAGCCATCATGAAAGAATTCGGTCATTCTTTAATCGACATCCATAGTCAGCATGAAACACAATCACTCATGGATCCGGACCGTCACATCGAGCTGCTCGATATTTTTTCGGACGATATGAAGTCTTCTTTGGAAGAATATCATCGGGTATATGACAAATACCGTGTGCTGAAAAAGCGTTACAAGGAATTGAGTGAAAATGAGCAGGAGATGGCACAACGGTTGGATTTGCTTGAGTTTCAACTGAGAGAACTGCAAGAAGCCGAAATGCAGCCACTGGAAGATGATGAACTTTCAGAAGAGCGAAAAAAGCTGATGAATTATGAAAAGATTTATCAAGGAATTCATGATGCTTATTATTCCTTATACGGGGAGCAAAAAGGCTTGGACTGGCTAAGCCATGCCATGACATCGCTTGAGAGCACAGCAGACGTGGATGACGAACTGAGCAAGCTTTCTGAAGAAATGTCGAATTCCTACTATATCATTGAAGAATTGACCTTCCAATTAAGCAATCAAATGGCAGCGCTTGAATTTGATCCTGAACGCTTAAATCAAATTGAATCACGTTTAAACGAGTTGAACCGTTTGAAAAAGAAGTATGGAGCTACGGTCGATGATATGCTTCAGTACGCTTCAAGGATTGAAGAAGAAATTGATGAGATTAAAAATAAGGATTCTCACTTGAATAAGATGGAAAGTGAAATCCATGAGCTGGGTCAGGATGCAGTGATGGAGGCGAAAACCCTTCACGACATCAGAACAAATTCAGCGGTCACTTTATCAGAATATATCCATGAAGAACTCAGGGATTTATATTTAGAAAAAGCATCTTTTGCTGTTGATATCAACTTGAAAGAAGGGCGTGAATCTGACCCTGAGCTTGATGGGCATCCCGTACAATTGCTCCCTAATGGTATAGATATCGTTAAATTTCTAATTACTACAAATCCAGGAGAACCATTAAAAGAATTACATAAAGTTGCATCGGGGGGAGAAATGTCACGAATTATGCTTGCTTTGAAACGCATATTTTCTCGTCACCAAGGCGTTACAAGTGTGATTTTCGATGAAGTAGATACAGGCGTAAGCGGTCGAGTAGCCCAGGCAATTGCTGAAAAAATCTACGGGATATCGGAAGGTTCACAGGTCTTGTGCATCTCACACCTCCCACAAGTAGCTGCTATGGCCGATACTCACGTGAGAATTGAAAAAAGAGTAGATAATGACCGAACTCATACAGCAGCAAAAGAATTGACATATGATGAAAAAGCGGATGAAATATCCAGGATGATTACAGGCGCAGAGCTTACAGAAACAACGGTTGAACATGCGCGTGAATTGCTCCTCATGGCTGATAAACATAAGAAAAGATAAATGAACAAAGGATAAGCGTATGGATGTAAAATCCATACGCTTTCTTAATGTATTCTTAGTCTCCACAAAATTTCATTGGATATTCCAATCTTTACATATACGTTGGAGAATGTTTCTACAGAAGGGAAAGGGTACTATAATTACTGTGATTATGCTCGTTTAAAAAAGCTTATGGAAGACCACATTATAAGTAAGCCATTTAGTTGGTACTGGAGTGATAAGGAGTGTGAACCCGTGAAAGATCAACAGACATTTAAATATATATGCGGTTCCGTTCTCCTGCTGTTCATGCTCATTTTACCCTTGATCGCCCCTGTTCATGATTATCTGTCCATCCCTACCGATGTAAAAATCAACGCATCCAATGAATCAGAAGCCCTTACTGAATTGGAAGAGACAGAAGCGTTGACCGCTTTTTCATCCACTGATGATCACCAAGTTTTTTATGAGTTCGCTGGAGTTCCTCTCAAGAAAACAGATGTCACTCAAATGCGTGATATCCGTTTGATCCCTGGCGGACAGTCCGTGGGTGTTGAATTGCATACAAAAGGAGTTCTCGTCGTCGGCCACCATTTAGTAAATGGAGAAACAGAGACGAAAAAATCACCAGGGGAGGAAGCGAATGTCCTAGTTGGTGACATTCTCCTAGAAGGGAACGGAGAAGAACTCAATAGTATGGAAGAGCTCTCCACCATCGTCAAAAAGTCAGGCGAGGCGGAGAAACCCATAGAACTAAAAATCAAACGAGGGAAAGAGATGATTTCTACCTCTTTAACCCCTGTTTTTAACGCCCAAGAAAAGGAATACCAAATCGGTCTCTATATTCGTGATTCGGCTGCAGGTATAGGGACAATGACGTTTTATGATCCAGAAACGAAGAAATATGGAGCCCTTGGCCATGTGATTTCAGATATGGATACGAAGAAGCCCATTGAAATCCATGAAGGCACGATTGTTCGCTCCCACGTAACTTCTATAGAAAAAGGAAGCCAGGGAATTCCCGGTGAGAAAAAAGCGAAGTTTTCGTTGCGCGATGACCGTTTAGGCACTATAACGAAAAATACACCTTTCGGAATTTTTGGTGAATTGGATGGGGATATGGAGAATGAAACGTATCCTAAAGGTGTCCCTGTCGGATTTGCGGAAGAAGTCGAAGAAGGACCTGCACAGATTATGACTGTGTTAGATGGTGAAGAAATGCAGACCTTTGATGTGGAAATCGTCAGTAACATGCCGAAAAAATCCGCAGTAACAAAAGGGATGATTGTCAAAATCACTGACCCTGAACTTCTTGATAAAACAGGCGGGATTGTCCAGGGAATGAGTGGAAGCCCGATTATTCAAAATGGAAAAATCATTGGTGCAGTCACCCATGTGTTTGTCAATGACCCAACCAGTGGGTATGGTGTACACATTGAGTGGATGCTACAAGAAGCCGGAATAGAATTATACGAAGATCATGCCAATAAGCAAAAAGCAAGTTAGAAGAGCCTACCTAAGGCTCTTCTCTTTTTATGCAATTCAATAAAACATTCGACAAATTTCGACAAATGATGAATAAGGATGTCGAATATATGCGAATTCGTGAGTAATTTAAAGCATTTTCAAGATAATCTCAAATATTGAAATTTTTTTGTTATAATAAAAGAGGGTTAAATTCCTGGATGTCGAATATGTGTATTACGGAAAAAAGAAGGACTATTTTGTAAGGAGGAAAATAAATGGAAAAGATTCGAGTCTGTCTTGCTGATGATAACCGTGAGCTTGTAAAGCTACTTGAGGAATATTTTGATGATGCGTCGGATATTGATGTTGTGGGCACGTCTTATAACGGAAAAGATTGTCTTCAAATGGTTGAGGAGAAGAAACCGGACGTCCTAATATTGGATATCATTATGCCTCATTTAGACGGTCTTGCTGTGTTGAATAAATTAAAAGATATGGACAAGCACCCTGAGGTTATTATGTTGACGGCTTTCGGTCAGGAGGAAGTCACGAAGAAAGCGGTAGAACTTGGAGCAGCTTATTTCATGATGAAACCATTCGACCTTGACCATCTTGGCGAGCAGGTTCGTCAGATTAAACACGCCGGTGATCCGATCAATCGTGCACTGGGGAACAGTTACACCTCAACCAAATCGAAAAAACCTGATCTTGATACAAGTATTACTCACATTATTCATGAAGTGGGAGTACCTGCACACATTAAAGGGTATCAGTACTTAAGGGAAGCCATTACGATGGTCTACCATGATCTTGAACTTCTAGGTTCCATTACAAAAGTCCTTTATCCCGACATTGCAACGAAATATAACACAACAGCATCCCGTGTGGAACGTGCTATCCGGCATGCCATTGAAGTAGCCTGGAATAGAGGAAATATCGATGCGATTTCTTCTCTCTTTGGTTATACAATCTCCAATACAAAAGCGAAACCTACAAACAGCGAATTCATCGCCATGGTGGCGGACCGCCTTCGTTTGGAACATAAAGCGTCGTAACGTTGATATAACAGGCTTTAATGGCTATCGGGTAAATGAGAGTTAACCAACTAACTTCTTTTTTAGCCCATAAATAAACATTTTGTTTACCGAAAGACATTTTCCTTTATTGGTTTGTAGATAAACCAGTGAAAGGAGGTGTCTTTTTTTTGTTGCTTACAGATATTGAACTACAGATGGATAACTTTATGCTGTACTGTTCCAGCAAAAACTTATCACAAAAAACTTTGAGAAGTTATGATCAAACTTTAAGGTTGTTCATTTTCTATTTGGATGATCAGTTTCAGATTACTGAAGTAAGTAAAGTGAAATCAGCACATATCAGACATTACATTAAATACTTGCGTGAACGGGGTAAATACACCGTTGTTTCAAGTGTAATTTCCAAAAAAGTGAATCACCCTGATCATAGGAACGATTTTAACAAGCCGTTAAGTGATACTACAGTAGCCAATTATTTACGTAACATTAAGGTGTTCTTTAACTATTTGTACAGTATTGAACACGAAATTAAAGTAAATCCAGTTGAAAGTATCAAAAACATAAAACCGCAACGAAAGCAGAAAACTTTATTGAAGACTGAAGAAATCGTAAATGTATTAAAACAATTTGATGTGACAACATTTCATGGCTATAGAAATTGGATTGTAACTCGTTTATTACTTGATACAGGGCTTAGGATTTCTGAATGTCTTTACTTAAGGCATGATCAAATTGATTTTAAGAACAAAGCCATATTAGTCACCAATTCAAAAAATAAACAAGAAAGGTACGTGTATTTCTCCTATAGGATGTCCACTGATTTGAAAAGGTGGCTTCAGTATCATGATCGATTTTCAAGTAGTGAGTACGTTTTCCCTACAATTCGTGGCACGGTATTGGAAATTAGAAATTTTGAGAAATCCTTAAGGGATGCTGGAAGAAGGGTTAATGTTTCAATACATCCGCACCAGTTGAGAAATAACTTTGCGAAGTATTATTTACTGAATGGTGGAGACTGGGTGACTTTATCCAGAATATTAGGACATTCAAGTGTAGAAGTAACTCAAAAAGCATATTTAGATTTTACCGATGCAGAAATTAGTAAGAAGTATCAGAAGCACTCACCTCTAAGCAATTTAAAAGTATGAGTGTAATTCGGTATGAATTGGAAGGAGTGTAATTGGCAAATAAAAATGCCACCCACTGCCATGGGTGGCTTACTAAAGAACTAGTAGGACTTCACAACTAAATAGCTGAGAAGCAAAGTTCACCTTCATATTATCCGAAAAAATCGGCTAGTGCAAGGCTTAGTTCCCTATACACTTTTTTAGAAGGAGTTGTTTCTCACTTGCTGGAAAGCCTAATAATAGCAAGTCAAAATAACCTTGTCAGGTTAGCTGAAGCCAATGCAGAAAGTTCAGCGTTCCCACATATAATCGTTCCTTGTTTAGGTTGTGGGAGACTACGTGAAAGCTACGTTAGTGCTAGTCGTGGACGAGTGTTGCAATTACGGTTGCAGTAGATCAAACCATAGTAAGATCACATAGTTGTGATTTGAAACTGTCAGGGGCACTTGAAACAATGTAGGTTTGGTATGGAGAAATCCAACGATTAAACAAGGTGCAAACACACGGAAACCTGAGTTCGATATACCATGTTGTGCAAATCGTTTACTACTTACAAGATAATTTATTTTTATTTTGTCTTGTAGGTAGCCAATTTTATGCACCAGCCGTTTTCCTGGATTCTCAACCCATGTTGGCAAAAACCATCTCAATACTACAAATATTTAAACAAGATTTTGTGAGTAATTATTTTGTAAATAGTATATCTTCAATTTCTTTTGTTGAAGATAAGAACATTTCATCTAGGAATTTATTTTTTCTTATGTGGTAATTATTATCCATTAAAAAATTCTTGAAAGAAAGAAACTTGTTTTTAGATTTATTTTTGTTTTCGAGTACTCTGAAGATTGGCCTTCTTCTTTCCATTAAATGACACAACATCTCAAATTCTTCTATATCAAGATGATAATGACCCTTGGGCTTAATGTTGAAATGGGACTCAAGCTGATCATGTATTTTATCTTCAAAGAAGGCTATAGTAGGGAAGTGTCCTTGTGTAACTACCATAAAATAGATATCTGTTACACCTTCAAGATTTTTATGGTTGTCTTCAAGTAATTCATTAATTCTGTCGTGAACTTGCTTTAATGGGGAAATTACCATCTTTTTAATATCCTTATTAATTGAGTGAACATCTCCATCAGTAATAGACGGTAACCTCAATCTGTAGCTTTTCACTTCAATAGCAAGTAATTTATTTCCTAACCTTATCATTAAATCAGGGGAATCTTTAGTTTTTTTATATCTGAACTCAGGAATTATAAGATACGGTAATTGGGTATGTTTAATAGCATTATCCATTAAAATTTCTGTATACTTTTCGAATGGTTTCCCATAGAAGTCTAAAAAAGACCTGTCTTCAAGTGGATATACATGCCTAACTTTATGAAATAAGCCTGAGAATAACTGTTCCTTTAATAACTTTTGACTAAAGGGTAAATATTCATTTTTATTAACTAACAACAAAGGTTTTTCCCTAAATTTTTGGAAATTCCAAGGTGTATCAATATTTTGTGAAGCCCATTTAGAAGCTTCATCAATATTAACAATTAGCGATGAAACTATTTCTTTTGAAGTTTCATGTAGATGTGACTTTGAGAAGGTACTTTCTATATTCTGGATCCATTGTTCTCCTAATACTTTTGGACTCATGAAAATTGCAATCAAACCAAAAATTACGGCTATATGTTCTTTGATGGAATATCCATATTTTATAACAAAATCATTATTTACATCTAAATAATTCTTTGAGTTCGATAAATCGTTTGCAATTACTGTATAAATAGCAAACGTTCTTGATATGGTATTCAAAGGGTTTTCTTCATGGTTAAATACATAATTACTAAACACCTCCGCATATAAACTTTCTTTTGATTTATTACCTAAGTAAAGGTAATCATTCGTCATTAAAGAAAGATTTACAAGTGCTGCAATATTAGTGTCAGTAATAGCAGATTTTAATTTATCTTTCCTTCCATAAACCAAAAACCACTTCCATAAATTTAATATACTTTGAGGTGGAAAAGTAACCGTTTCATCCAGTTTTTCAATGTTTTTAATGAGTTTATTGCGTGACTTGATACTTATCATGCTAGGGTTCTTTTCTCGTTCAATTATTTCATGCAATTTATTTAGATAAAGGTTTTTAAGTTTATGTTTTAATTCATTTTCATTATAATTGTCAGTTGAGATTTGTGACAGTAACACAAATGAGGTTAATGATGGCATTTCTTGAATTAGTCTTACTATATCTTCTTTTCTTTTCTTTTCCCCAAAGATATGTGAATAGGTAGATAGAATCCCAACATACTTCACCTAAAATCCCTCCTAAAACTTCCATATACATATTTTAACATTATTCATACCTTTTAAGGTATGTTCGAAGTATGTTGGAATTCTATCTATATTTCTTCTATATAGTTAGCACTTTAAGGGAGTGAATTGCTTTGGCTATAGTGAACTTCAATGTGTTAGTATAATCAGTATTATAAGCTAAAATAACTAATCTTTAGAATAGTGAGGGGGAGTATGATGGGGGAAAATTACAAGGATAACTCCATTAAAGAAAAAGTAGACCAGGAAAAAAAAGTAAAGCAAGAACTAAAGGAGGAACGAACAAATCAAGATAAAAATTTAAGCAAAGAAGAACAGTTTATCAATATGTTAGAACAAATATCACCACGTGAACTACTTGAAGACGTGTCACAGGGAAATCGTGCTAGCACACAGGATCTCAATTTGATAAGAAATATAATGACTGAACAAAAATTATCTCCTGGTGTAATGAATGTATTGATTCATTATGTACTTTTAAAAACTAACATGAGTTTATCAAAGCCGTTTCTAGAAAAAATCGCGAGTCATTGGAAGCGAAAAAACGTTGAAAGTGTTAGACAAGCTATGAACTTAGCTAAGGAAGAACATCAAAAATATATGGAATGGACAAAGGGAATAAAACATAAGGAAGGGAACGATAAAGTTACTTTTGAAGAAAAATACATATATTCTTTATACAATCGATATGGGATGAAAGAAGAAGTGTCTAGAGAAGTAATTGAGTTTTCTAGGGAAATTAACCAAGGCTTTATGATTTATTGGTTTATGAATAGAGTTGCAGAATTTCTGAACTATCATAACGCACAGAGTAGGAATGCCGCCCAGTCATTACTCAGAACTTTCTACCAAAAGTACATTGATCCGTTTGGTAGGTCTTAACTGTTTATATTTAGGTATACCCCCCATATTTTGTAGTATGGGGGGCATTATTAGTGTACACCTTCAAGATATTCTTCAAAAAGCCTTCGCATTCGTTTGCTAGGAATATATAAATTAATGGATTCACCATTTCTAATTCTACTTCTCCAAATCCACTGAATAAGTTCTGAAAGTGCATATAAATCTTCTTCAACCTCAACTCCCCTAGAGGTGAAAAACCTTTTCTCATAAGGATTCATGAAACGGTTAATGACGTATGCAAGTGATTCCTTATGGGCGAAGTTATTTGTTGCACGAGTGTTATGTGGTACAAAACATATCTTTCTTATTTTATTTACATCTGTTACATCTTTATAGTCTTTAGCTAAGCCAGCATAACATTTTCCCTTTAACTTTGGACGATCATCCTTGTAGGAAGTCCACATATTAACGGATGTCGCTGTTTTAGCATGTCTCTTAAAATAAGTGTGTAAGTTCCTTCGCATTCTTTCTTTTAATGAATTAGGTTTCTTTCTAAACCAACTGAAGGAAAGGTCATATTCATTTTCACCAATGTTATTTAATTTTCCATCGTATATGTTTATTAAGGGTTTAATTTTTTTACGTATGAATTCTTTTTCTTTAGCTTTGTAAGCAGAATGTTCTTCTAATACATATTCATTGTTAATGAACTGGACCCCTTTGTAGATATACTGGATATCGTACATGTCATAGTAATAACGTTGTTGCTGTGCTTTAAATAGGTACGTCATTATATATACATCCTTAAAATGGGAGAATACTGAAATAGGGAAAGTCCAAAACAGTATCGTATCATCAAAAAAATATAGATTCTCAGTTTTGGCTAGGTTTTTAACTTTATCGTACTCGGTTTCTTGATATTCACTTTCATCATTCCACTTCACTAAGCCACCGTTATCTTTTTCGACAGATACCATACCTGAATCAATAAGAAGCTTAAAGTCATCGTTGTTCATATCGTACCGTTCAACTACATCCATAGCTTCATCTAAAATAAGCGTATAATTAGTTGCTTTTAATAAATCGTGAATTTCGTCATCAACGTTCTGAAAGAGTTTGTGAGTAGCTGCTATATCTTTTTCATTGGTAATAAGTTGTTTTAAGTTAGCTAATTTACCTTCCCCCTTGTTTTCAGGAGAGTGAAAATTACGATTGGGTACGTTTTCTTTTATACGATCCACTTCTTTTAGAAATGGTGTAATATAAATGAAATTGGTATCCTGATGAGTTCGATTCATGTGCTGTAATGCCCAGGATGTTTTACCACTCCCCATGATGGAATCTATTACTGTAATATTACTTTGTTTCATTAACTATCATTCCTTTCTAGTGTTTATACTTCCTACACAACAGTTAGAAGGTAATCAGACAGTCAATTCAAAAGGTGGACAAATTTTTATGGGGATTTCATAAGTAAAGATTTATAATGTGAAAAAGCGAAAAATGTGCTATTTGAAGGGGTTTTAGGGTTTTTTAAGCCTTTTTTTACCTATAAAAAGGAAATTTTGTGGTTTGTGTACATAGAATACAGATTACAAAGAATTACCCCTTAAAAGAAGATAAGTAAATAGTGGACAGAATGTAATGCTTCACTTCGTTCAGCATTGCGATAGACAAGCTATCGCTATTATAAACAACAAAAAAAAAGAACTGATATTATACCCTGACAAATAGTAGTATCAGTTCATTAAATAGTATATATATTAGACTCGGAGAAGCTTTAGCTTCGACAAGTGCGGAGTGAGTGAAACTAACGAAGCAGGTGTTTTTATAATTATGTCTGAAAAGGATTTATTTGGAATTTCGTCGAAATTTATTTTATGACCTAAATTATTAAAGGTGGGATGGTATGAATAGAAATGTTAAGCTGAAAAACCTTTCAATGTTGGATACCTTTGAGGTACAAGGGTATTGGTGGCTTCCTGGTGAAAAAACAGAAATTGCAGGAACTCTATATTCAGATAGTACAGGTATTTATCTTGAAACCATAGATTTCGGTGAATTATTTGATGATGACCGTGACTATGGAATTATTCATGGTTTCACAGTAAAAGGTGAAGAAGTGACGCTGCTTAGAAATTTTATTATTAATCAGGAATTTAATATGCCGGGGATTTCGTATCAAAAATTCTTTTGTAATTACTTCATAGTAGGGGCGAATATTTCGGATATTAATACAGTGCTATTTAAATCAGTTAATGTATATAGTACTTATTTGACTAAATGGTTTGATAGCAGACCATATTTCACAGAAGATAACACAGGCCCTGAAAATAAAGGCTACACAACCCACTTTAGTCCACCAGAAATAGTAAAAAATTATTTAAGCAGTATAGGTGCAGAAATTCGGAACTCATATAAATGGAATTATAAAGATAGTCAGGAAGGAACTTATTCTGATTACAAAGAATCCTTTACCATTACTCCTGATCAATGGCAGACCTTCGAATGGTATGAAGATAAAATTAACGGTCTAAATAGATTAATAACCTTACTAATCGGTGAAGCAATTTTATTCGAAGATGTAGTTTTTGATGGAGAAGATGAAAACCTAGGATCAAGTGAAAATCCTAAAATAAGGCCAAAGAAATACCACCTTTTTTTAAATCAAGGTGATGTTAAAATCAAAGATAAAATGTCATCTAATAGAATGATATTCACCTATCGAGATATTAGCCATAAGATCGGCGAGATATGTAATAATTGGTTCCTCAAAGAAAAGGAACTAGGTAATGTTTTCAACTTATATTTCAGTGACTTCTTTAATGGTAAAGCAGATCTTGAAAATAAGTTTTTAAATGGAGTACAAACTCTTGAAGTGTATCACAGGGCATTAGGTTACGGGAAGATATTCGATGATGAAGTAAAAGAACAAAATATACACATAATCAATGAAGCCTTAGAAGGTGTTATTGAAGAAGATATTTTAACTGAAGTAAATAAGAAAATTAAACATTTAAACGAGTACTCATTAAATAAAAGGCTGAAAAATATTTTTTGTGATTTATTACACGATGATATTACAAAACATCTTTTCATTAGTAATAAAAAAGCGAAGTCGTTTGCTAACAGGGTCGTAGAAACTAGAAATTATTTGACTCATTATGATGAAGAAGGTAAAGAAAATAAGTTTGAAGGCATAGAACTGTATTATGCTAATGAACTTTTAAAGGTGGTTGCTGGTGTTTTGTTGTTTAAGGAATCAGGAATTGATGAAGAAGCAATACTTATGAAGATAAAAGGCAGCCATAAATTATCCCAGACGATCCCACAATCTAAGTCAGAGTTAAAAATAAGATAATTTTTTCTAAAAGGGCACTGATTACAAATACCAGTGTCTTTAATTTTGACAAAAGTGTGAATACCAAACACTTTAAAAGAAAGGATATATTCCATGAATTGAACGCAGGGCATGGAAACGAAAACGAGTCATAATTCTTTTATATGCTAAAGTGTGAAATTAAGAAAAAGACTGGTTAATTGACCAGCCTTAAACTTTTTTCTTTTTTGCACGGATCAGTGTGCTTTTTGATATGCCTGTAAGCTGTTCCACCTGTTTATATGAGTTAGTTTCTAACAGCTTCAGGGCATGACTTACTTGTTTCTTAGTAAATTTGTTTGGTCTCCCTTCCCTGAAATCATCTTTCTGCTTCGCGAGTGCTTTACCTTCTTGTGTTCTTTCTACAATCATATCTCGTTCAAATTCAGCAAACCCACTCATAATAGTGAATATTAGCTTACCAGTAGGGGTGTTCTCCACTAAACCCATATTAAGTATATGTACTTTTATTCCCTTTTTAAACAGTTCCCTGACAATCTGAATAGCATCCCCAGCAGAACGTGCGAACCTATCTAATTTAGTAACTGTTAGAGTATCCCCTTCATCTAGTAAAGCAAGAACTTTATTGAATTCAGGTCTATTTGCTTTTGTACCAGTGACTTTTTCGGAATAGATCAATTCACATCCAGCTTCTTTTAAGTCGGTTATTTGAGTTTCTAAATCTTGCAATGCAGTAGACACACGTGCGTATCCATATTTCATTAAATCACCACTTTATATGTAGTAACTTATGGCACTAAGTTATGACACAAGTTGATACCCTGATATTAAAGGGTTTGGTTATCGGTGTCAATACTTTTAAGTTATGACACTATTAAAGGGTGGAATGCTTTCTTTTTAGTACAAAGGGGACTGATAAGATAAATCCCCCATTCCTTATATAGCATACACAGAAAGGCACACAGGTGAATAGTTAAATAGATAGGCTTAAATCACCTGAATCAGTACAGGCTTTCCCAGCAACGTTGTTTGTACGCTGACCAGCACACTTCCACAGTATGAACAGGGATATAGGCACATTCGTATTCCATTAAGGAACATGAAGTTTTCACTGTTAAAACAGATCATTTTCAGCTTATTTATTAAATGTTCCTGAACAAAAGCCATCAAATAAAAGTTCGTGTTCCATTCATAGATTCATTCAGAAGCTAAACAGAAGCATTTCTTTATGAAGGTTTTATGATTAGATGATTGATAGCATTAGTGAAGATCGTTTGAAGCTGTCACAAGTCTTATATGAATGATAAGGGGGGGACAGGGGGACACCCTCATATAACACCACACACACCGCCCCTAAACCATATACATAATATTTTTGCCTTCCCAGATTTCCCTGAATATTTACAGAAAATTTTATGCCTTCAGTCCTTTCTAGAACTATCCATTACTTATTTTATTTAATATCACCTGGATACTTCATTATTTAATCTATAAAAAATACCTACACAGAATGAAGTTATTCCGCGTAGGCATGTAAATAAATATTAAGTTAATCTACTGTTTTTAAAGCTAATCTTACATCTCGTCCTACTAAAGAATCCCTTACCAACATACCTATTCGAAGTATTGCACGTTTTGAGAAAAAAGCGTTAGTACTATAGGACATTTGAACTTCACCATTTTCTGTCACTACTATAAAATGACCGACTCGGTTTTCAATTACTTTCCTTTTCGGATTATATTTATTAATCAGTTTTTGCGAGGCTTTGCCGGCGTTCTTTACAAACCCATCTTCTCGCAGTTCAGTGTTGTGTTCTTTGGTGATGTTTCTAATTGCTTCAATAGGTACTTCATAATAATCAGCTACCTGTTCAGTTGTTGCCATACTCATATTTGGAAGCAAAATTAAATCCTTAACCTTATCTAATGTATCAACTCTACTTATATAATCATCCCTAAGATTTATATCTTCAAAGAAGTTTATTTGTTCCATTTTAATCCCACCTTTTTTAGTTCTAGTTCCTACACAACAAAACATAATCAATAAGACGGATTTAAAATAATTTTTTAGGAAAATGCATTTTTATGTCCCATTTCCCCTGCATTTCATCAACTAATAGATAGACAGGTAATGCTGGTGAAATAGGCGTATGAAATGATATAGGACGCTGATCGAAAGCAAAAGCTGTCAAAAACAAATATAACCTTAGTAAAAACATAATTTATTAAAGTGGTTTGTTTCTTATTTTTCGTTCCATTAAACGTTTCTTTTGATTTAATCAACCTTCCCCAGAAGGGAAAAGGTATTTGGTGTGTATGGCATTGATCATTTAAGTGATCGGTGCTTTTTTCTTTTACTAAATAGTCATGATATATGACTTTTACATTAATCATTATTGCAAGAAAGGAAAGGCGAATATGAACCATGTGTTATTTAAACATTTAAGACAAGTTGCTGACTTAACTCAATCAGAACTATCTGTAAAGGTCGGATGCGAACAATCGTTAATAGCCAAAATCGAAAACGGAACAAAGCCAATTACTAGAAAGATGGAATCACGGTTTCAACTGGCATTGAAAGAAAAAGGTATTTCAGGTGAAGAAGTGATTCTATTACAGCAAATATTATCTAGTAAGAAAGGGACGGATAAAAATGTCACATAAAGGATTGATACAGAAACTGAACTTCATTGAAAAACGGCTTCTAAGTAATGAATACCATGAACAAAAGCCAATAATCACAGCAAAGATTTCTGATATTTATAGTGAATTGAAAGGCAAGACATATAAACATAGGGGCGTACTTTACAGCAGACAAAGCCCACAGAATGTTTCTGTTTATAAAGCATGGATCAAGGCTGGCAAATATAAGGCCTTATCTGATCTTCAGGAATTACAAACTGAAATCAGTAATGGAAAAACTAAACGTTCATTAGCAATTATTCAAAGATTGAAACAGTCGGACTTTCATCAAAAGGAAGTTACCGCAACCATTGAAGGTTTCAAAGGAAAAGGAAGAACCACACATAAAACTGTATTAACGCAAATATAAGGAAGGATGAAACAATAATGTCAAACGTACATCAACAATCTAAAAAGCTGGTGGCTGCAATTGAACCACCTGAAAAATTAACAGATCAACAAGTACAGCTTGTAAAGAACTTTGCACAGGCACGAATGGAAGAAGGATTTTCAATCGGTTCTTTTTGTCAAAACAATTCTATCAGTACAAAGACTTGGTACGGATGGAAAGAAGATGCTGACTTTATGGAATATCTTAATCAGGTGCAGGATTCAATGCTTCCAGAAGATGCAGTCAAAGCCTATGAAAATATTAAAAAGAAAGTCATTGAACTTGCAGGGAAACAAGGAAGCACATCAATTAAAGAAGTACAGCTTTTTAATGAAATGTTTCCAGCCGTTGTTGAATCAGATCGTAGAAAGCAATTAGAAGAACTTGGACTTGATGTAAACGGCAAGGAGAAGAAGGCAGGGCGAACGCCTACACCTGAAGAACGTAAAGCAAGGCTATTAAGCAAACTTAAAGGAAAGGAAGATGAATAATGAGTGTAATTCAATCAATGAAACAAGGTTATGCAGGACTAGAAGCTGATAAAGAAGTTCAAACAGATAAAACTGGTGCTGGTGAAGGTCAGGAAGAAAAAGCTAAAGAATTGACCACAGAAGAACATTTGAAAGTACTATCTGAATCAGTATTGCAACTTAAAGAAGAAATTGAAGAATTGAAAGGGGCAAAAAATAATGGCTAAAAAGGATTTTAAGCAGAAATTTAATGAAATGATGGGTCGTTATTCTAATAACGAAAAGAAGTATGAAGATGCACATGAAGCAAAACAACAGGAAATTATAGATATTCAAACGGATATTCAGGAAAAAGAATCTCATGTTTCAGCCTTGCATAAAATGAAGGCACTTGGTGACGTATCAGAAGATGCTTACAAAGTTGAAAAAGATGAACTGGACAGGTTAAAGGAAAAGAAAGATCAACTTCATGAAGATATGGAATTAATGGTGAAGTATAAAACGGATGATGCAAAAGCAATAGTTGAAGCTATGGAAGAAGAACAAGCTGAACATGCTGAAGAAAAAAGGCAAGAATATGAAGAAGTTAAAGCTGAAATTCTTCAGGCAAAACTTCAGTATCTTGAAAGCCTTCAGCAACTTTCCCAACGTTATAAGGAGTATAAAAAACCTTCCAGTAAGATTGGACGGCTTAAAGAACAATTAGGAATTAAAAAGGATTCATATGTAGGTGATACTTACAGTGAAATTGGACAGGTTTTCGCTGGTACTGAACCAATAGCCGTTGAAGTACTAAACGGTGAAGCCCATGAGGTCATGCAATTCGGCAATATCAATTCACATCTAAGATCAGCCGTTAAGCAGAAACAAGAACAAGGTTTTTTAAAATAACATAGAAGTAACATTCTAATATCATAGAAAAGCCCCTTCCTATACTGGTTGGGGATCTTTTTTTATGGAATTTTTTATATTAGTGTCTGTTTTACCTTTGGATGTTGTGTTGGATTTAGAATAAACGAAAAGGGGAAATTAAAATGAAAACAAACATTAAAAAAGGACTATTTATTTATGGCTTTATACCAGTTGATACAGCACATATAAAACTCGCTGATACACATACTGATGCTGGTTTAACATTTCATACAAAGGCTGATGGTGGATATGCAGTGTTAGCAGGAACAGATGAAGAAGGCATAGTAACAGAATTAACAATAGACCTTGAAAACTCACCTTATAATTTTATGAAAGATAGCTTTAATGAACAAACTATTTCCAGTGATGACGTTTTAGTAAAAGATGGTGAAATTATACCACCAGCAGAAGATGATTAAAGTTATACAGCCACACCCTCATCCCTATTAGGTTTGGGGGTCTTTTTTTGTACCTAAAAGATTAATATACTATAACCCCCTGCAAAGTGTACTGTATAATTAATATAACAGTTATTGGAAAGGGGTATTTCATGGGGAAAAATTATGACTTCCTAAAAAGGACGGATTTATCTGTAAATGATGACTTCTTGAAACCAGACCTAACCGAAGTAGAAAAGGAATTAAATGAAGCATTTGAAGAAAAAGAACGTAGGGAACAAGAAGCCATCCAGCGTGATATAGAAAGAACTGAATACGCTAGACAGACCGCAGAAAACACTTCTTATCTTCCTGCTATGCTTTGGGCAGTAAGGGAAGGAAACGAAATAAACAGGGAAGTTTTAGACCTTCATAAAGAAATGTTGAATGTTCTTACAGCAGAATCAAAAAAAGAAGCTGAAAGCATGGTTACTGAAATTGCGAATAAGGCGAAGAACACAAATGATAGTATAAATACAGCTATAAGCCTATATAAGCATGGGAACTCACTCATTCAATTTATGAGTAATGCTGGACTATTCGGTTAAATAAACAATAAGAACCCCTTATCAGTGTTTACTGGTAAGGGGCTTTTTTGTGTTCAATAATGTAGTTACAGCAAAACGAATGTAACCCTTAAACAATATGAAATTTCTTCTTGGGATTTTAGAGTTATTTATTTGCTGTTCATTCTGTCTTAGCTAATGCTTTTATTAAAGCTTTTCTGTGAACATCTTGAAGTACATCTTGATCAACTTCATTAATGTATGTTTGATATAAAGAAATCATTTGATGAAACAAGTCACTATTAGACGGTTTGGAACCTGTCATTTCTTTCATTGCTTCCTGTATATAAGTCAACTTCTCATAAGATTCACTATCTAACCTTACACTTACTACTTTATCTTTCTTTACGACCATAGTTAGTCACTCCCTTTACTGACCTTAAGTTACATTAAGTTAAGGCAGTTTAATGACACGTAAAACGGATCACCGTAATACTATTTTAAACATAATCGTTTAATAATAAAAGTGTTGTGTAAACAAATGACTACGTGGTATGTTTATAGTGTGGTGTAAACAAATAACTACACAAGAGTTTTAAGAACTATGGAAAACTACATTATAATAGGAAGGAACTTGATATATGGAAGGTATGTCTTTACATCTTACTAAGAACGGAAGAAAATACTTTTTAGATTCAGGTGGAGAAGTAAGCAGGATAGAATGTAGTAAGTGTAAACAGTTAAATGATGTCGATTCTTTCTATAAAAGTAAAAACGGCTTTATAAATAGAATGTCTATATGTAAAACGTGTGAGAAAAGATACCAACAGAAAAGGCGGGCGGAAAGAAAAGCTGGGGAGTCTGGGAAGAGTAAGCAAGGTGTTCAAGTGAATTACTATAACGACGTGGAGTTATTTCAAAGGGTACAAGATGTTTATAGTAAAGGTGAAGTGTTGTCTATTAAGAAGCAGTTTGATCAGTTTACAGAAAAACTGCCTATAGAAGGAGATTACTTATTAGCTATTGCCTATACAGACTTCCTGAAGAAGTACAGCACAGAATAAAAAGCATATGTAAGGTATTTAGCGGTCATTGTTTATGCAGAAACTTCTACTAAAGGAATCGTTTCTATTGACTGGCAGAAATGGTGTAATTATACTGATAGTAGGCTAGTGAACGCTGGCCACATAACATACTAACTACATACCAATAAATAAATGATCTTGAGAACAAATGTAAACTGTAAAACCCCACTATATCAACGGTTATACAATCTCCAATACAAAAGCAAAACCGACAAACAGCGAATTCATCGCCATGGTGGCGGACCGCCTTCGTTTGGAACATAAAGCAAGCTGAACGAAAAAGCACGAGAGATGTAAAGGACATCTTTCGTGCTTTTATTTTTGTGTTGTCATCAATTTAGTGATTTCTTGGGCAAGAATAACGTCTTCATATATACCAGCATCAATGTCGTCAATGTGGTTACTCAAGAAATTGAAAAGCTCTTCCTCTAATAAAAATATGCCGTCTCTGTTGATTAACCGGTAACTGAAAGGAAGGTCCAGGTATTGTATAATGACAAAGGTGTGTCCTTGATCTTCATACGTACATAGTATGGATAATTCACTATTTTCGGGATAATACCTGCATCCCCCAAAACCATCCCTTGTTAAAACCATAGAACCACCCTTCCTCTTATTATCCATCATATCTAAAAATACCAAAAGATGTAACAAATTTGTAGAATAAATGTAAAAATTCCCATGTTTCCGTCAATTTTCGCCGTTCTACTAATTTTTTTCTGAAATTTATTCAATTTTGCATCCCTTTTGTGATACAATTCTTAATTATTAATTATTAATTACTTTCGTTCTCTAATGGGGTGTTGTATCAATGAAAGTCGTAAAATTCGGAGGCAGTTCTCTTGCAGATGCCGGGCAGATTAAAAAAGTAAAGAATATTATTGATTTGGATGATGATCGCCGTGTGGTTGTGGTGTCAGCTCCGGGAAAACGTCATAGTAAAGATGAAAAAGTGACGGACCTCCTCATTGCATTAGGTACATCCATACAGATGGACCAGATGGATGAGGCCGTCTATAAAAAAATCATTGATCGTTTTCAATCGATGACAGAGGAGCTGAATCTCTCCTTACATGTAGCAGAACAAGTGAAGGATAAAATTGATGAGGCTATTAAGTTGGTGAAAGATGGTTCTGTGCATGCACTTGATGCTTTAAAAGCTTGTGGAGAGGATGGTTCCGCTCATATTGTAAGTGCTTATTTGCAAAAGATGGGTACGGATGCATCGTATGTGAACCCTAAAGAGGCGGGAATTCTCGTCCGGGACCAACCTGGCGGGGCGTTGGTGTTAGAAGAAAGCTTTGAAAAATTGTATAGCTTAAGGCATCGAAATGAAATCTTAGTCATTCCTGGATTTTTTGGGTTTACACCTGAAGGGGAATTGGTAACATTCTCACGCGGAGGATCAGATATCACCGGTTCCATTGTTGCAGCGGGGTTAAAAGCAGATCTGTATGAAAACTTTACGGATGTTGATTCCGTCTATTGCGTCAATCCGATGTTCGTAGATCAACCAAAAGAGCTCACTTCTTTAACTTACAGAGAAATGCGTGAGCTTTCCTATGCAGGCTTCTCTGTCTTTCATGACGAAGCTTTGATCCCTGCATTTAAGGAAAAGATTCCTGTGTGCATAAAAAATACAAATAATCCTTCGGCGCCTGGAACGATGATTGTGGCTGATCTACCTGAAAGAGAAAGTCATGTGGTGGGTATAGCAAGTGATGATGGTTTTTTGAACTTATATGTGAGTAAATACTTAATGAACCGTGAGATCGGATTTGGTCGCAGGCTGCTTCAGATTTTAGAAGATGAAGAAGTATCTTTTGAACACGCGCCTTCCGGAATCGATGACATGTCCGTCGTCATTCGTGAACATCAGCTTCCTCCTGAGAAAGAGGAGAAAGTCGTGAGGCGGATAAAGGATGAATTGGAAGTGGATACGGTCTTGATTGAAAGGGAAATGGCGATGATTATGATTGTAGGCGAAGGGATGAACCAAACGATTGGTATCGCCAGCCGGGCAGCCGTAGCTTTCCGCGAAGCAGAGGTTAACATTGAGATGATTAACCAGGGATCTTCAGAAGTTTCAATGATGTTCGGAGTCAAGTCCGAAAGCTTAGGCAAAGCTGTCCAATCGTTGTATCGAACGTTTTTTGAGTAGGCATCTTAACTTTTATTGGTGAGGGAAGTTATTATAGAATATGGCAGGGTTTTTAAAGACTTGATTTTGATTCTTTGGTGAAACTCCCAAAGAGAGCATCCAGACCTTAAAAGCATGATAGAGATGGTTTGATGCCTGCTTAGGAGGGGAAGAGCAGGAGCTCTATTTTTCCGTACAGGGGTTCGTTTCACCTTACATGAGATGGGGTGGTTGGGAAGCTCGCCACTCCCCCACAGGAAAGCGAGTAGCTTCCCAGCCGCCCCTGACGCTCAACACAGGGAACGAACCCAAAAACATCCCGAAACTGAGTCATCAAGTATAAAGAGCGTTTGTTCAATAAGAAAGAAAAACGAAGCAGTGATATTCACTGCTTCGTTTTTTTCTGTTGAGCCAATACTTTATTTAATTGTTCTAATGTGTGAACGTCATAGTCAATCGTTTTTGAAAGCAAATACCGAAATAACTCGGCTGTCATAATAGCATCATTCAATGCGTGGTGGCGTTCTCTTTTATCAATACCTACATATTTTAGCAAAGGGTCAAGCTGGTGCCTGACATTCGGCAGAAGCCATTGCGCCATAAGCTGAGAGTCGATCACGTGTGGTTCATAATCAGGCAGCTTCCATCTTCTCAGCATGGCCTTTAAGAACCGCATATCAAATTTTGCAGGGTGGGCTACTAGAACAGATCCTTCACTGAACTGCATGAAGTTTTGGAAACCCTCAATAAAAGGACTGGCATTATCGAGACGATCGCGGGATAACCCTGTTAACCGCAGCGTTTGTTTGTTAACAGGACGAATGGGACGGATCACCTGATGAAACTTCTCCATTCGGCAAGCGTGAAGTCCCTGTAGCCTTATGGCACCTATGGAGATGATCTCATGCCCAATCTCTGGTAGAAAACCGGTTGTCTCAAGGTCAAAGATGGTATAGTCCAAGTCCTTTAATGACTTCTGGTGAAAGCTTCCCTTCTTATTGAAAACGGTCAGCTGCTTTTCTAATTCATGATAGGTGTGCCATTTCAAATAAGGTTTTATCTTGAAATAGTACATGGGTTTCTCAAAAAGCAGATACTTGATGATTTGTAAGTCAACTGGAAGCATCATACCACCCGATTTCGGTTATAGCTCAATTCCAGTACCTGCTGCAGGCGCTTGGCGATAATGAGCGCTTCTCTGAGTGATCGACGTTCTTCTTTTTTCATTGGCCCGAGTTTTAAATCATTGCTCAACGGTTCTTCGTCGTCCAGTTGTTGAAGATTAGCCTTTAACCGGAACAACATAAGACGGTGCAAAGCTGTTTTTGCATTTTCCACATCCCGGGGGTGGAAACGCTCTTGTTCGGCTAATGCTTCTAACCTATTGACGGTATTAATCTCTTCAATTCCATATTTCATACTGTAAATACGGATCGCATTGACGATTTGCATAATCGCTGACTTCTTCAAGTTGAGTGTCCGTTTCTTACCAATCCCTGAAATTCTTCCGAATGGTTGGACAGGGACCCGAAAACGAAGTGTATCTTTCATAAGCAATTGATGAAGATTTAAGGATTTCTGGACACGTTTGGTTACATATTTCTTTAAGTCATACGCAAGGGAATAATCGCCTGTGATCGGACGAAAGTCCATAAAAATAGTGAAATCGCGGATTTCCTCTGCATCCATCTTGTTGATCCAGTGGTCGATACTCCCATGCCAATCACTCATTTGCTGACGCCATTTGGGTTCCTTTGCCATAATCCCGCCTGTACAGTATGGAAAACCGCATTCGTTCAACATATCGTTAATTTTATTAGTGAAGATTTCAAAGTATTTTTCAATTTTCGCTTTATGCTTACTGTTCTCATAGTCGGCAAGAATGATGGCGTTGTCCTGATCAGTAGAAAACGCCTGCTCTTTACGTCCTTCGCTGCCCATAACCAGGAAACAGTAATTCACCGGTGGTGCTCCATACCCTTCGCGAATCATTTCGTCTTCTGCAATCTGCACCACTTGTTTGTGGATACGATCGTTGTAGTTGGTCATCAATTCTGCAATGTCATAAGCGAACATGTGATCTTTAATCAAGCTCGCCACGAATTTTTGGAACCTTTCATTGTGAATCGGTGACAACGGTTTAATTTCTTCAATAGAAATCGCATTTGAAATTTTATAAGTGAGGTCGAAGTACACGGAATTTTTAATGGTGAAAAACGAGGACTGCCTCAAAATTCCAACGACCTTGTCCTTATGCAGAACAGGAATGATTTCTGTAGGGTGGTGTTTCAAATAACTTAAAGCATCATAGATGAATTCCTGCTCATTAATCTCATAGGCTTCCTCAGACATATAAGCTTTGACTGGGTTTTTGTGATCGTTCTCAAAGTAAGCTTTTAGTATTTCACCATATCCAATCATACCGAGCAACGATTGCTGATCATCGCTCACAATCAGAGCTTCAATCTTTTGCTGTTGTAACATACGGGCAGCTTTTTCGATCGAGGCTTCCGGGTGTATGAAAGTAGGTGGTTCCATATAAGCGTCTGCACGTTTTTTATAAAGTTCACGATCATCCTGCTCATCTGTTGTAGAGCTTTTATATTTTACTTCATCATATAAGCTTTTCATCAGATGACTAATGCCATCCATCACCACTTTCGAAAAGTGGTTGTTGTTGGACATCACTTTCAAGAAGGATTCGCGTTCAAAGCAAATGGTTTTGATTGGTTCTAACGCTTGAACAGAAAAACGCATTTCTCCACTTGTAAGTAGGATCATTACACCTACCAGGTCTCCCGGGTAATAGAACCTAACCGATAATTGTCGTCCGTTCGACCGATGCATGATGTTCTTAGCAAGTCCAGAGACCATGAAATGGATATCGATCGTGTCATCTTCCTGATCTTCATGGATGATGAATTCGTTCTTTGAAAATTCCCTGACCATGGCTTTACCAAAAACTTCATCAAACTCTTCCTCAGAAAGCAAATCGAATGGATATTGCTTTCTAAACATTTCAAACTCTGTCACAGAGCAAAACTCCTTCATCACAGTTGTTGTATTTCACGACGGTCTAATCCTTTTGTTTGAATCGACCTTTGGTCAAGTTTCGTTTTTTGTCCCTGTGGAGGATGAAGCCACCAATGAAGGCTAAACCTCCAACTACAAATAAAATCCCTGCAAGCCCTTGAATGGCGATGTGAAAAAAGATAGGGTGAAATTCCCCGAAAAGAGCATCGCGAATCAATTTTATTCCATAAACGGCGATAACACCTGGGGTAACTAATAAAAGTAAAGCAATTAATCGCATGTTCGTAACTCCTTTATTTCAATCCATGAATAAGTATATCAAATGGAGCGGCACGTTGGAACTATAGACACACTTGCTAAAACATGCAGAATAGGATACGATGAAATTACGCAAAAAGTTGCAGGGTGTGGTGAAATGAAACGTGTGTTGATTGTCGGAGCGGGGAAAGGCGGAACCGCCCTGTTGAAATTGTTAAAGAAAATGGACCGTATGTTAGTGGTCGCGGTAACAGACATCGACCCGGAAGCACCAGGGATTGCGCTTGCTGAGAGTTACGGAATTGCTACAGACCGCCGTTGGCAGGATTGGATACATAAAGAGATTGATATTGTGATCGAAGCTACAGGGGAAGAGCGTGTGTTCAATGAGATCCGAGAAACCAGAAAGCGCTCGACGGTCGTGATTCCAGGTTCAGTGGCTTATGTAACTGCAGAATTGTTGGAAGAAAAAGAAACGCTTGTGCAAAAATTGAAGCAGCAGACGGAAAACCAGCACCTGATCTTAAACAGCATTCACGACGGTATGATTGTAATTGATGAAAGAGGTGAAATCTCGTTCATCAATCGTAGTGCAGAGCGCATTGTGGATATGGAGCGCTCATCCATGATTGGAGAACCCATAAATGAAATCATACCCGATTCGAGGCTTCCTCAAGTCCTTGCTTCCCGGGAGGAAGAAGTGAACAAAAAGCTTGCCTTAGGCAATGGAAAGAAAGTAGTAACCACTCGTATTCCGATGATTGGACAGGATCAGAAAGTGATTGGTGCATTTGCCGTTTTCAAAGATATTACGGAAGTTGTCAACCTTGCTGAGGAAATCACAGACCTAAAAGAAGTGAAAACGATGCTCGAAGCCATCATTCATTCTTCAGACGAGGCGATTTCTGTTGTCGATGAAAATGGAAGCGGTTTAATGATTAACCCTGCTTATACGAGGATTACCGGACTTTCAGAAGAAGAAATCGTCGGGAAGCCGGCAACGGTCGACATATCTGAAGGCGAAAGTATGCATATGAAAGTCCTTCGTACCAGAAGGCCTGTCCGAGGGGTTCGTATGAAGGTTGGCCCCTCAAAAAAAGACGTCCTCGTTAATGTGGCCCCTGTCATTGTTGATGGGAAGCTGAAGGGAAGTGTCGGCGTTCTTCATGACGTCTCGGAAATTCAGGCGTTGACTAGCGAACTCAAAAGAGCCAGACAAATCATTCGCAGTTTGGAAGCGAAGTACACGTTCGATGATATCATCGGTGATTCTCAGGAAATGACCCTGGCTCTTGAACAAGCGAAAGTTGGTGCGCGTACGCCTGCTTCTGTATTGTTGAGAGGAGAGTCTGGGACAGGGAAAGAACTTTTCGCCCATGCGATTCATAACGAGAGCAAGCGGCGCCATAATAAGTTTATCCGAGTTAATTGTGCGGCCATAGCTGAGTCTTTACTGGAAAGTGAATTATTTGGCTACGAAGATGGTGCTTTTTCAGGTGCGAAACGCGGTGGTAAAAAAGGACTGTTCGAAGAAGCGAACCACGGGAGTATTTTTCTTGATGAAATCGGCGAATTGACATTGCCAATGCAGGCGAAATTGCTGAGGGTTCTCCAAGAGAATGAAATTATCCGTGTCGGAGGTACAAAGCCTGTTCATGTAGATGTCCGTGTAATTGCTGCAACGAATGTCAACTTGGAAAAAGCAATTATGAACAAGAACTTCCGAGAAGATCTGTACTATCGCCTGAACCGGCTCCCGATATACATTCCTCCCCTTCGTGAAAGGATCAAAGATGTCAAACTTCTGACTTACCATTTGATCCAAAAATTGAATGAAGATTATGGAAGGCATGTAACCTCAATTGATGAGGATGCTTTTCGTTTGTTGAAAGAATATGATTGGCCTGGAAATGTAAGAGAGTTGGAAAACATTATCGGCCGGGCTATGATTTATATGGAAAATATGGAAGATACCATCAAGGTAGAGCACCTTCCTCGGCTGAAAAAAGCCTCAACTGAATCAGGAAGACCTAAGGAAGAGGCCCCTTGGCTGGGAGAGACCTTGCAGCAGGCCGTTGATGAATATGAAAAAAGTTTGCTTGCTGATGCTTACCGGTCTCATGATTTTAATAAAACAAAGACAGCCAAAGCTTTAGGGATATCGATTCGAAACTTATATTACAAATTAGAAAAATATAATTTAGACAAAAATAGCATGCAGAATTTTTCATAATGCAATCTTTTGCAAGGTGAAAATCTTCAAGACTAACCTGTTTTAATGGTTACTGGAGTTGGCATGAATATTGCATGTTTATGAAGAGGGGAAGAGGTGACGCATGAAAAAGTTAGATGAGTTAGTCGATCAAATTGACCGTCGTTCACCTAAAACGGTCGCTGTTGCTCAAGCAGCAGATGATGAAGTATTGAAGGCAGTAAAAATGGCCCGGGCTTCCAACCTTGCTGATTTCTTTCTTGTAGGAGATCAAATGGAGATTGAAAACAAATCAAAAGCTGTGGGGTTGGATTTATCTCAGGAGGGCATTGAAGTGATTCATGCCAGTGAAAGGGATAGTGCAGGAGTTGCTGTGAAAGCTGTCCATTCCGGTGAAGCTCATGTAGTCATGAAAGGCCATATTGATACAAAATCTTTGTTGAAAGCGGTCCTGGATAAAGAGTACGGACTCAGGAAAGGTTCGGTGCTGTCTCACGTCGCATTATTTGAAATTCCAGGCAGGGATAAACTGATCTACCTTACAGATGCTGCGATGAATATCGCTCCTAATTTGGAGGAGAAAGCCCAAATCATCAATAATGCCGTAGAAGTAGCTACTCGTGCAGGCTGGGAAAACCCTAAAGTAGCCCCACTAGCAGCCGTAGAGGTAGTGAATCCTTCCATGACAGCTACTCAAGATGCTGCGATGCTCACTCAAATGAACAGGCGTGGGCAACTGAAGGGCTGTATCGTTGATGGCCCCCTTGCCTTTGACAATGCCATCGATCCAAAAGCAGCAGAACAAAAAGGAATCGTATCCGAAGTAGCGGGGCAGGCGGATATTCTCGTCGTGCCATCCATTGAAGTGGCTAATGCCTTGTACAAATCATTTATATATTTCGCCAAAGGAAAAGTGGCGGGCGTCATCAGCGGGGCTAAAGCTCCGATCGTATTGACGTCTAGAGCAGATGATGCTCAAAGTAAAATTTATTCACTGGCCTTAGCTCTACAAGCCAGTCAACAATAGGAGGAAACATAATGAAAATTTTCAGCTATATGCAAGAGTACGATTACGAGCAATTGTTATTTTGTCAAGATGAACAATCCGGTTTGAAAGCAATCATCGCCATTCATGATACAACACTAGGGCCTGCTCTCGGAGGCACACGTATGTGGACATATGCTTCTGAAGATGATGCCGTGGAAGATGCTCTGCGTCTGGCAAAAGGGATGACTTACAAAAATGCTGCAGCGGGACTTAATCTCGGCGGAGGGAAAACAGTCATTATCGGAGATCCTAAAACAGAGAAAAATGAAGAAATGTTCCGTGCATTCGGTCGTTATATTCAAGGCTTGAATGGTCGTTATATTACTGCAGAGGATGTAGGAACGACTGTCCAGGATATGGACTTGATTCATGAAGAAACGGATTATGTGACAGGGATCTCTCCAGCATTCGGCTCTTCCGGAAACCCATCTCCAGTGACTGCTTACGGAGTGTATCGTGGAATGAAAGCAGCAGCAAAAGAAGGATTCGGCACAGATTCCTTGGAAGGTAAAACAGTAGCTGTCCAAGGTGTCGGAAATGTCGCCTTCACTCTTTGCCGTCATCTTCATGAAGAAGGAGCCAATCTTATTGTTACTGATATCAATAAGGAAGCCGTTCAGCGTGCGGTAGAAGAATTTGGAGCAAAAGCTGTTGATCCGGACGATATTTACAGTGTGGATTGCGACATTTACGCTCCTTGTGCTCTTGGAGCGACGATTAATGATGAAACGATTCCTCAACTGAAAGCGAAAGTCGTGGCTGGTGCAGCGAATAACCAATTAAAAGAAACGAAGCATGGCGATATTCTGCATGAAAAAGGCATCGTTTATACGCCGGATTATGTCATTAACGCTGGAGGCGTCATCAACGTAGCTGATGAGCTACACGGATATAATAAAGATCGTGCGATGAAGCGAGTAGAAACGATCTATGACAACGTATCACGCGTATTTGAAATTTCACGTCGGGATAACATTCCAACATACGCAGCCGCAGACCGTATGGCAGAAGAGCGAATTGAACGTATGCGCAGGTCCCGCAGTCAATTCCTTCAAAATGGTCAACACATCTTAAGTAGAAGACAGAACGGTTAACGGGGGTTTAGGGATTGCAAACACATCGTATTCTGGTCATTAATCCAGGTTCCACATCTACAAAGATTGGAGTCTTTGATGATCAGGAAGTCGTTTTTGAAAAAACCATCCGTCATACGACGGATGAGATCAGCTCATATAAGCGCGTGATTGATCAATATGATTTCCGTAAGCAGGTCATTCTTGAAGAGCTCGACCGCGAAGGCATTAACATCAGCAAATTAAGTGCAGTTTGCGGAAGAGGAGGATTGCTGCGTCCCATCGAAGGTGGGACGTACGAGGTCAATGAGGCGATGCTTGAGGACTTGAAAAATGGATACAATGGTGAACATGCGTCGAATCTTGGAGGGATCATCGCCAATGAAATTGCTCAAGGGTTGAACATTGGAGCTTATATTGTCGACCCGGTCGTGGTGGATGAACTCCATGAATTGGCTCGTGTTTCCGGTGTCCCTGAAATACCAAGAAAAAGTATTTTCCATGCCCTTAATCAGAAAGCTGTGGCGCGAAGAGCGGCAGCTGACCTTAGTCTGTCTTACAAAGATGCCCGCTTAATCGTCACTCATATGGGCGGAGGGATCACTGTGGGAGCGCACGTTGGCGGCCGGGTGATTGACGTCAACAATGGATTGCACGGAGATGGCCCTTTTTCTCCAGAGAGGGCAGGGACCGTTCCTGCCGGTGACCTCGTTTCCTTATGCTTCTCCGGCCAGTATTACCGAGATGAAGTGATGAAGAAATTGGTCGGGCAAGGAGGCCTTATGGCGTACCTGGGTACAAATGATGCCCGCGATGTCGAAGAGATGGTAGCAAAAGGTGACCGAAAAGCGAAAGTTGTCTTTGATGCCATGGCTTATCAAATTGCCAAAGAAATTGGAAGTATGAGTGCCGTTATGGAAGGCAGAGTGGATGCAATTGCGCTCACTGGCGGGCTAGCGTACGGAAAAGCGTTCGTTGAAGAAATTTCCAAACGTGTGCATTGGATTGCAGATGTCCTCGTCTATCCTGGTGAGAATGAGCTGGAAGCGTTGAATGAGGGGACGCTACGTGTCCTGAATAAAGAAGAGGTTCCAAAACAATATCCTAACTTTCAAGAATAGGAAGGAGAGTCCAAGGTGGCACAAGAATACGATTTGGTCATTCTCGGAGGTGGCACTGGCGGTTATGTCGCTGCCATCCGAGCTTCAAAATTAGGCCTGAAAACAGCGATTGTAGAAAAAAGAGAACTTGGTGGGACATGCTTACATAGAGGGTGCATCCCTTCTAAAGCATTGCTTCGAAGTGCGGAAGTATTTAAACAGACGAAAGAAGCGGATCAATATGGGGTGTCAACAGAAAACCCAACCTTGAATTTCACGAAAGTCCAAGAACGGAAACAATCGATTGTAGACACACTACATAAAGGTGTTCAAGGATTGATGAAAAAAGGGAAAATCGACGTCTTCGAAGGTTTTGGAAGAATTTTAGGCCCTTCCATCTTTTCACCGACAGCAGGGACGATTTCTGTGGAGATGAACAACGGGGAAGAAAATGAAATGTTGATTCCTAAAAATGTGTTAGTAGCGACAGGTTCTCGTCCTAAATCTTTGCCGGGGCTAGAAATCGATGGTGAAGTTGTCATGAGTTCTGATGAAGCTCTTCATATGGAAGAACTTCCTGAATCCATCATTATCGTCGGTGGGGGTGTCATTGGAATTGAATGGGCATCCATGCTTGCAGACTTTGGTGTTCAAGTGACGGTACTCGAATACCTGCCGCACATTCTCCCTACCGAGGACGAAGATATTTCCAGGGAAATGTTGAAGCAGATGAAAAAGAAAGGCGTCGATATCGTGACGAGCGCCAAGGTTCTACCGGATACGATCGAAAAAGACAATGGTGTGAAAGTAAATGCGGAAGTTGACGGAGAGACAGTTACTTATGAAGCTGAACGAATGCTGGTTTCTGTCGGTCGATCAGCCAACGTCGATAATATCGGTCTTGAAAACACGGATATCCAAGTGGAAAACGGGGTAATCAAGACGAATGATGTCTATCAGACGAAAGAGAGCCACATTTACGCCATTGGTGATGTTATCGGTGGTATGCAACTGGCCCACGTGGCTTCTCATGAAGGCATGATTGCCGTTGAGCATATGGCTGATCAAAACCCACATCCGATGAAACAGGATCAAGTGCCATCCTGTATCTACTCCAACCCTGAAGTTTCAAGTGTTGGCTTGACAGAAAAAGCGGCGAAAGAAAAAGGATTTGATGTGAAAGTAGGCAAGTTTCCATTCCAGGCGATCGGAAAAGCTCTCGTTCACGGAGAAACGGATGGCTTTGTAAAAATCGTAGCTGACAAAGAAACGGACGATCTGTTAGGTGTGCATATGATCGGACCTCATGTCACGGACATGATTTCGGAAGCGGCTTTGGCTCAAGTTCTTGATGCGACACCATGGGAAATCGCTGAAACGATCCACCCACACCCAACGCTCTCTGAAGCAATCGGGGAAGCGGCTATGGCCGTCGACGGCAACCAAATCCATGGATAAATATGAAGGAGGGATCCTCATGGCTGAAAATCGCCATAAAGCTCTAGGTTTAAGTGATGATCAAGTGTTGGACATGTTTCGCACGATGTTATTAGCAAGAAGAATCGATGAACGTATGTGGTTATTGAACCGCGCAGGTAAAATTCCATTCGTCATTTCCTGTCAAGGTCAGGAAGCTGCTCAAGTAGGGGCATCCTATGCTCTTGATCGTGAAAAAGACTATGCTCTGCCTTACTACCGTGATATGGGTGTCGTTCTTTCATTCGGTATGACTGCTCAGGATTTAATGCTTTCCGGCTTTGCAAAAGCAGAAGATCCAAACTCGGGTGGACGTCAGATGCCAGGTCACTTTGGTCAAAAGAAAAACCGGATTGTTACCGGCTCATCGCCCGTTACTACACAAGTGCCACACGCCGTAGGTATCGCTCTTGCAGGGAAGATGGAGAAAAAAGACTTCGTTTCTCTCGTAACTTTCGGTGAAGGATCTTCCAACCAGGGGGATTTCCACGAAGGTGCCAACTTTGCGGGTGTACACAAGCTTCCTGTTATCTTTATGGTTGAAAACAATAAATATGCCATTTCTGTTCCTGTATCAAAGCAGTTGGCCTGTGAAAAAGTTTCTGATCGCGCCATCGGTTATGGCATGCCTGGGTTCACAGTGGACGGCAATGATCCACTAGCTGTATATGAAGCAGTGAAAGCAGCAGCCGATCGTGGACGTAATGGAGAAGGGCCGACATTAATTGAGACTGTGTCCTACCGTCTTACTCCGCACTCCAGTGACGATGATGACCGTACTTACCGTGAACGGGAAGAAGTGGATGAAGCGAAGAAAAAGGATTCGATCGTCACTTTTGCCCAGTACTTGCGTGATACAGGTGTACTGACGGACGAGAAAGAACAGGAAATGAATGACGAAATCAGTGAAATCGTCAATGAAGCGACTGACTATGCCGAGAATGCGGCTTATGCGGAAGCGGAATCTGCAATGAAATATGTGTACGAAGAGTAAGGAGGGGGAGCAATAATGGCAGTTATATCTTATATTCAAGCCGTCACTCAAGCTTTGAAAGAAGAAATGAAGCGGGATGAAAAAGTGTTCGTCCTTGGTGAAGATGTTGGAAAACGTGGAGGCGTATTCCGCGCGACTGATGGTCTTTATGATGAATTTGGTGAAGACAGAGTTCTTGACACACCACTAGCTGAATCTGCAATCGCAGGAGTTGGAATTGGTGCAGCGATGTACGGTATGCGTCCAGTAGCTGAAATGCAGTTCGCTGACTTTATCATGCCGGCGGTCAACCAGATTATTTCAGAAGCCGCTAAAATCCGGTACCGTTCCAATAACGACTGGAGTGCACCAATAACGATTCGCGCCCCTTATGGCGGCGGTGTTCACGGAGCTCTTTACCATTCCCAATCCGTTGAAGCGGTTTTCGCGAATCAGCCTGGATTGAAAATCGTGATGCCGTCGACTCCTTATGATGTCAAAGGTTTGTTAAAGGCCTCCATCCGTGATAATGACCCGGTTCTTTTCTTTGAACATAAACGCGCCTACCGTCTGATCAAAGGAGAAGTACCTGATGAGGATTATACGCTACCAATCGGTAAGGCGGATGTAAAGCGCGAAGGTTCCGACATTACGGTTATTACGTACGGTTTATGTGTCCACTTTGCTTTACAAGCAGCAGAGAAGTTGGCTGAAGAGGGCATTGATGCACATATCCTCGACTTGCGTACCGTGTATCCTTTAGATAAAGAAGGTATCATTGAAGCAGCATCCAAAACGGGTAAAGTTCTTCTTGTAACGGAGGACAATAAAGAAGGTGGAATCATCTCAGAAGTGTCCGCAATCATCAGTGAGAATTGCTTGTTTGACCTGGATGCTCCTGTCCAGCGTCTTGCTGGCCCGGATGTCCCATCCATGCCTTATGCTCCAACCATGGAGAAGTATTTCATGATGAATCCGGATAAAGTTGAAAAAGCGATGAGAGATCTCGCGGAATTTTAATTGAAGGAGGAGATTCCCTGTGGGTTTAGAAAAAATCAACATGCCTCAGCTTGGTGAAAGTGTCACAGAAGGAACGATCAGCACATGGCTTGTTCAGCCTGGAGATCAGGTAAATAAGTATGATCCCATTGCAGAAGTCATGACAGATAAAGTAAACGCAGAAGTCCCATCTTCTTTTTCCGGCGTGATCAAAGAGCTCGTCGCATCTGAAGGAGATACCATTGAAGTCGGTGAACTCATGTGCTACATCGAAGTAGAAGGGGCAGGATCTGCTGAAGAATCTTCATCAGAAGAAAATAAACAAGCTCCTGCACAGGAAGCACCCGTCGCTGAAGAAGAACCATCAAAAGCTTCCAAAAAACCTGAGAAAAAACAGGACAAAGGAAGTAAAAAGCGGTATTCTCCAGCGGTCATGACGCTTGCACAGGAACATGACATTGATTTGAATCAGGTTGATGGTTCCGGTCGAGGTGGACGAATTACGCGCAAAGATATTGAGAAAATTGTTGCGAGCGGAGAGATTCCTAAAGCAGGGGAAGAAAAAGCAGAAGCACCCGCTGAGCAGCCTGCAAAAGCTGAGCAGAAAGCTGCACCATCACCAGCTCCTTCATCACAGACGCCGAATGTACAAGCGGGTGAAGGCGACATCGAAATTCCTGTGACAGGTGTAAGAAAAGCTATTGCAGCAAACATGGTGAAGTCGAAGACCGAAATTCCACATGCCTGGATGATGGTCGAGGTAGATGTTACGAATTTGGTGGAACTTCGCAATGCAAAGAAAAACCAATTCAAACAGCAGGAAGGCTTCAGTCTGACGTATTTCGCTTTCTTTGTAAAAGCTGTCGCTCAAGCATTGAAGGAATACCCGCAGTTGAACAGTATGTGGGCAGGAGACAAGATTATCCAGCGCAAAGCCATCAACTTGAATATTGCTGTAGCTAAAGATGACCAATTGTTTGTTCCTGTCATCAAAGATGCGGATGAAAAGAGCATCAAAGGCATCGCTAAAGACATTACAGACCTTGCCAACAAAGCCCGTCAAGGCAAGCTGACATCGAAAGATATGGAAGGCGGTACCTTCACCGTTAATAACACAGGCTCTTTTGGTTCCGTACAATCCATGGGTGTGATCAACCACCCTCAGGCTGCTATTTTGCAAGTGGAATCCATTGTGAAAAAGCCGGTTTACCAGAATGGCATGTTCGGAGCTCGTGACATGGTCAATCTATGTCTATCGTTGGATCACCGGGTTCTTGACGGCCTTGTAGCCGGCAACTTCCTTGCCCGTGTGAAAGAGATCTTAGAGAAAATGTCAGAAGATAACACATCTGTATACTAATGCAATCAAGCTGTCCACCAACCATGGAGGACAGCTTTTTTATCATCCTATTCCACCAGTGCAAGCCATTTTCTCACGTATCAAAATATTGATAGAAGGTATATGTGAGGGGAACTGCTCTTATGGATTGAGGGTTTTTACGTTTTCAACACTCTATATGGTAAGGGGCGTTTGGGAGGGAAGAAACCCCATGGGATAACAATCCCTTTCCAAATGTCCCTAAGCTCTTTCAAGTATCTAAAAATCATAGACAATTCAATTGAAAGATGTCAGATATCTTGGTAAAATGTTCTTAGCATTTCTATAAAGGGGCCATGTCAAATGGATTTTAATATTTTTATGAACGATGTTGTTTCAAAAGCACGTGAAGAAATTACCCAAGCGGGATATACGGAACTGACGACATCTGAGGAAGTCGATCAGGCACTAAATAAAGAAGGTACAACCCTAGTAATGATCAACTCCGTATGTGGATGTGCAGGTGGTATTGCCCGTCCAGCTGCTGCACATGCGATTCATTACGATAAGCGTCCGGATCAGCTTGTTACTGTTTTTGCAGGGCAGGATCGTGAAGCTACGGATCGCGCCCGCGAATACTTTGAAGGCTACCCGCCATCTTCTCCATCTTTTGCTCTTTTGAAGGACGGTAAAATTCAGACAATGGTCGAGCGTCACGACATTGAAGGCTTTGAACCTATGGAAGTTATCGGAAAGCTTCAGCGCAGTTTTGAAGAGTATTGCAAAGAAGTATAAGAATACAATAGGCGTAGGATCTTTGTTTAAAAAGCAAAGATCCTTTTTTACGTAAAATCTTCAGCTTACATAATCGGACGCTTAATCCTCTCAGGTCAGCGTATCCAGAAAGAACGGAGGTGAACACAGGATTGAAAATAGGATATCGGACCATTAAGACGGCATTGGGAACACCATTTGCCATATGGATTGCTCAGATGCTGCAGCTCGAGAATTTCGCATCAGCAGGGATTTTGACCATTCTCTGTATCCAAATTACAAGAAAACGGTCCTTTTTAAGTGCGTGGCACCGCTTTTCTGCTTGTTTATTAGCGATGGGGTTTTCATTCGCTTTTTTTGAGCTGTTGGGATACAATCCCATTTCTATTGGATTGATGTTGTTTGCCTTTATTCCTGCAACGGTGTGGTTTAAAATTACACCTGGAATCGTAACCAGCTCAGTCATCATCCTGCATCTATACGGTTCAGGGGATATCGGCTGGAGTATTATATGGAATGAAGTGTTGTTAATTACGGTGGGAATTGGAACCGCCCTGCTTCTCAATTTATATATGCCGAGCCTGGAGAAGAAGTTGAATCAGTATCGAAAACAGGTGGAGAGCAACTTTTCCATTATTTTGAGAGAAATTGCTCAATTTTTAAGGAATGGAGATAATGATTGGTCAGGCAAGGAGCTGACAGAGACCGCCAATCTTCTGGAAAAGGCGAAGTCCCTTTCTTATCGGGATGTAGAAAATCATTTGCTGCGTTCCCACAATCATTTTTATCACTATTTTCATATGCGGACGAAACAGTTTGAACTCTTGGAACGTATGCTTCCTCTCGTTTCCCGTATATCGACATCTGATGCACATGGTATTCGCATGGCAGCGTTTTTTGATGACTTAGCCGATGCTGTTCATCCCGGTAATACAGCCCTGATCTATTTGAGAATGTTGAAAGAGATGAAAGAAGACTTCCGTGAAGACCGACTGCCGGAAACACGGGAAGAGTTTGAAGTAAGAGCCAGCCTCTTTCATTTATTAAATGAGATAGAGGACTATCTGATCATTAAGCGTTCCTTCAAGAAGAGTGATGTATAGAGGGTACATGTGAGGGGAAACTTTTAGTAAAAGAGGATGATTGCTTTGTACAGCTTCCTTTTAATATTAAGTTTGTTAAACCCATTACTACCACCACACACGCCGGCTGATCCGGTTATTATTGTAAATAAAGCAACCCATGAGGTTGTGCTCTACCAAGGCGGAGAGGTTCTCTTTAAGGCTCCTGCGGCCATAGGGAAGACGAAGGATTTGACGCCGGAGGGCGAGTTTAATGTGAAAGTGAAAGCCAAAGATCCATATTACCGTAAAAAAGACATCCCGGGTGGTGACCCAGAGAATCCACTGGGGAGCCGGTGGATCGGGTTTGATGCACGAGGGACAGATGGCAGGATTTATGGCATTCATGGAACCAATCAGCCGGATTCCATCGGTAAATCAGTCTCTGCGGGTTGTATCCGGATGAATAATCAAGATGTAGAGGTTCTTTTTGACCTTGTTCCTGCTGAAGCGGAAGTATGGATTGTAGATAGTGATAAAAAAATGCCGGACTTATATCGCTTCTGGGAAGAACGCAAATTACAAAAACAACTCTAGAAACTAAGAAAGCCGAAAAGATGGACGATCCATCTTTTCGGCTTTTTTCATTCAATCATTTATTTATTATAAGAAGAAACTCGCGCCAGCCAATGCACTAGATAGGAGCATAGACAAAATCATGACATAGATCACGACTTTCATACGGCGTTCGCGTTTTGAACGTTTTTTTGTAGCCAAGGTGTATAACCTCCTTCTCAGTCAATCCTACTGACATTCTACCTAAAAAAGAGAAATTGGACAAGGGCGTGAAATCATTTACAATAAAATTGTGAATGATAGTAATTTTTAGATAGGTAAGCGCTTTATTTCTGGTATGCTAGTAGTGTGAATGGACTGAATAAGGAGGCCTTTCTTATGAACAGATCATCAAGTGACCAACACCCTAAGCAAAAATGGGAAAAAGATGTAGAAAAAACAACGGAGCGTTTTCCTGAACGGAAAGAAGCGTTTCATACAAGCTCAGAAATTCCGGTCGAACGATTATACACGCCGGAACAGATGAATGAGGATTACATAGAGGAGATCGGCTTTCCAGGCCAGTATCCTTATACGAGAGGAATACAGCCGACCATGTATCGAAGTCGCTATTGGACAATGCGTCAATATGCTGGGTTCGGTTCGGCAGAAGAAACGAACGAGAGGTTCAGGTACTTATTGAAACAAGGACAGACTGGTTTATCAGTGGCTTTCGACCTGCCGACACAAATCGGCTATGATTCTGATGACCCGATGGCTGATGGGGAAGTTGGGAAAGTCGGTGTAGCTATTGATTCATTAAAGGACATGGAGCAGCTGTTCGATCAGATTCCACTCGATCAAGTAAGTACATCGATGACCATCAATGCTCCAGCCAGTATCCTGCTTGCGATGTATATAGCTGTAGGAGAGAAGCAGGGAGTAGCACCTGAAAAACTGACAGGAACGATTCAAAACGACATCTTGAAAGAGTATATCGCTCGTGGTACGTATATCTATCCACCGAAACCTTCCATGAGGCTGATTACAGATATATTCGGTTACTGTCAGGAACATTTACCGAAATTCAACACCATAAGTATCTCCGGCTATCATATCCGGGAAGCTGGTTCCACAGCTGTGCAGGAAGTCGCCTTTACGATAGCGAACGGCATGGCTTATGTAGATGCGGCGATAGAGGCTGGGCTGGAAGTCGATCAGTTTGCACCACGGCTTGCCTTCTTCTTCAATGCTCACAATCAATTTTTTGAGGAAGCGGCCAAATTCCGGGCAGCCCGCCGCATGTGGGCAAAGATCATGAAAGAACACTATGGAGCAGAAAATCCAAAAAGTTGGAAGCTCCGTTTCCATACGCAAACAGGTGGAAGTACACTCACAGCTCAGCAGCCGGACAACAATATTGTGCGTGTCACATTACAAGCACTCGCTGCTGTTATGGGAGGAACGCAGAGCCTGCATACCAACTCACGGGATGAAGCTCTTGCCCTTCCGACAGAAGATTCCGCACGAATTGCGTTACGCACACAGCAGATCATTGCCAATGAGAGCGGGGTAGCGGATACCATCGATCCACTCGCTGGTTCTTATTTCGTTGAGTCTCTTACCGACCAGATTGAAAAAGAAGCAAATGCTTACTTAGAGCGCATCAAAGAATTCGGTGGAGCGGTCCAGGCTGTCGAAGAAGGATATATGCAGCGTGAAATTCATAAAGCAGCATATGATGCCCAAAAACGGATTGAATCGAATGAAGATATCGTCGTCGGAATGAACGAATTCAAGCTGGAAGAAGAAATACATGCAGACTTGTTACGTGTAGATGAAGCACTGGAACAAGCTCAGATCAAGAAAACACAGGAAATAAGATCTTCACGCGATCAGGAATCCGTCGAGCAATGCCTCAATGCCCTTAGGGAAGCGGCGAAAGGGTCGGAGAATGTCATGCCGCATATTGTGGCCGCTGTGAAAGTTTATGCCACAGTTGGGGAAATCGCGAATGTTTTACGAGAGGAATTTGGAGAATACACCGGAATGTAGGAAGGGATGATGAGGTTGAAACCAATACGTGTACTTATAGCGAAACCAGGGTTGGACGGACATGACAGAGGTGCTTTAATCATCGCCCAGGCGCTCAGAGACCATGGCATGGAAGTTATTTATACAGGACTGCGGCAATCCGCCATTCAAATTGCAAGAGCCGCCATTCAGGAAGACGTGGATGTCGTCGGACTTTCTTCTCTTTCCGGTGCTCATAAATCATTGTTTCCAAAAGTGGTCCAAGCACTGGAAGAACAAGGGGCTTCGGACATTCCCGTCATTGGAGGCGGAGTTATACCTGCAGAAGATATTCCTTTTCTTGAGGAAAAAGGAGTCAATAAAATCTTCACCAGTGGGTCCCCGACAGATGCAATCGCTATTTACATTAAGCAGCTCCTTAACAAAGAAACCATAGAGGCACCGAAGAGAATCGCTCATATCGGTATAGCTGTGGAAAGCATAGATGCAGCACTGCCTTTTTACCAGCATAACCTTCAGTTGGAACTTGAAGCTGTTGAAGTCGTGGAATCTGAGCAGGTCCGCGTGGCTTTTCTGAAAATTGGTGAAACGATGTTTGAATTGCTGGAGCCACTGAGTGACGAGTCGCCTATTCGATCGTTTTTAACGAAAAAAGGAGAAGGTGTCCATCATATTGCTTTGGAAGTGGACGATCTTACGAAGCGTTTGAATCAGTATAAAGAACAAGGAGTACGTCTCATTCACGAACAGCCAAAACAGGGCGCACATGACAGTCAGATCGCCTTTCTGCATCCGAAAGCAGGAAATGGTGTCCTGTTTGAACTATGCCAGTATGGAGGGGAGGAGTAACCGTGGATATTTTTGATAAAATCAATGAACTCTATGATAAACGCCGCCAAGTTGAATTAGGAGGTGGAGATGAACGGATTGACAAACAGCACGATAAGGGGAAGTGGACAGCAAGGGAACGCATCGAACACCTGTTGGATGAGGAGTCCTTCATTGAGCTGAATCCATTTATTGAACACCGGCATGATGCCTTTGGGATGGATGGAAAGTCTGCCCCGGGTGAAGGGGTCGTGACAGGGTTTGGTAAAATTCATGGACGTGATGTGTATTTGTTCGCTCAGGACTTCACGGTGTACGGTGGAGCCCTAGGGGAAATGCACGCGAAAAAAATTGCTGCAGTCATGGACCTTGCTGCGAAAAATGGAACCCCGTTCATTGGATTGAACGATTCCGGAGGAGCTCGTATCCAGGAAGGGGTATCTTCCTTAGACGGTTATGGACAAGTCTTTTATCGTAATTCTATTTATTCTGGCGTCATCCCACAAATATCGGTCATTATGGGGCCATGTGCTGGAGGAGCCGTTTACTCTCCAGCCATCACTGATTTCGTCATCATGGTAGAGAAGACATCGCAAATGTTTATTACCGGTCCGAAAGTCATTGAAACCGTTACTGGTGAGCAGATTTCCGCAGAAGATTTGGGAGGTGCCGGTGTTCATAATTCTTTGAGTGGGAATGCTCACTTGAAAACTCCTGATGAAGCCTCTGCTTTGGATGCCGTCCGGGATCTTGTCAGTTACCTGCCTCAGAACAATGAAGAACTGACACCTGAAGTAGAAGTTGAGCTTGATGATGACTTCAGACCTGACATCACAGATAAAATTCCTTTTGATCCGATCCGTCCTTACGACGTGCGTATCGTTATCGATGAGTTTGTTGACGAGGATTCATTCTTCGAAATTCATAAGGACTTTGCAAAGAATATTGTTGTAGGATTTGCGCGTCTGCAGGGGAAGACCGTGGGACTTGTTTGTAATCAACCGAAGTACATGGCCGGCGGACTTGATATCGACTCCAGTGATAAAGCAGCCCGCTTCATTCGGACGTGTGATTCCTTTAATATCCCTCTCATTACATTTGAAGATGTGACTGGTTTCTTCCCTGGCATCAAACAGGAACATGGAGGAATCATCCGTCACGGTGCGAAAATTTTATACGCTTACTCCGAAGCCACTGTGCCGAAACTGACGGTTATTACTAGAAAAGCGTACGGTGGAGCCTATGTCGCGTTGAACAGTAAATCGATTGGAGCGGACCTCGTCTATGCGTGGCCAAACGCGGAAATTGCCGTTATGGGTCCAGAAGGAGCGGCGAATATCATTTTTGCAAAAGAAATCAAAGAAAGCGATACACCAGAAGAAACGCGCCAAAATAAAATCAATGAGTACAGGGAACGCTTCGCAAACCCTTACGTTGCAGCGGGACTTGGGATGATCGATGATGTCATCGATCCAAGAGAAACGCGTTCTACATTGATTAAAGCTTTGGACATGCTGAAAAATAAACAGGAAGACCGTCCTTATAAAAAGCATGGCAACATCCCTCTATAATTGACACAGTCCACTCGTTCCGCTAACGTACTAAGAGGAATGTGTTTACATATTGAAGGAGGCAAATATAGATGGTAGCCATTAACAAAGAACGCTTACTGAATGAATTTCTGGAATTGGTTCAAATCGATTCAGAAACAACCCAGGAAGCTGAAATCGCTAAAGTACTAAAGAAAAAATTCCAGGACTTGGGTTTAGAAGTGCTTGAAGATGATGCAGCCTCGATTACAGGTCATGGGGCAAACAACCTTATTTGTTATCTAGAAGGATCTAAAAAGGACGCAGAACCGATTTATTTTACTTCTCACATGGATACAGTGGTACCAGGGAATGGGGTTAAACCTTCCATTGAAGATGGTTATATCGTGACCGATGGTACTACAATCCTTGGAGCGGATGACAAAGCGGGAGTCGCTGCAATCCTTGAAGCGATCCGTTCTCTTCAAGAACAAAACATTGAGCATGGAGACCTGCAGTTCGTAATCACTGTTGGAGAAGAAAGCGGTCTTGTCGGCGCTAAGGCTCTTGATGCTTCCATGCTCAAGGCAAAATACGGGTATGCCCTTGATAGTGATGGACAAGTCGGCAATATTATCGTAGCGGCTCCTACACAAGCGAAAATTAATGCGATCGTAAAAGGGAAGACAGCTCATGCAGGAGTTGCTCCTGAAAAAGGCATTTCAGCGATCACACTCGCTTCCCGAGCAATTGCTAAAATGCCGCTTGGGCGGATCGATGACGAAACAACAGCGAACATCGGCCGCTTTGAAGGTGGTCAGAAAACGAATATTGTATGTGATCACGTCGAGGTCTTAGCTGAAGCTCGTTCCCTCAATCCTGAAAAAATGGAAGCGCAAGTAGAAAAAATGAAAAAAGCGTTCCAGGAAACAGCGGAAGAAATGGGTGGCGAAGTCGAACTTGATGTCGAAATCATGTATCCTGGCTTTAAGCAACAGGCGGGAGATCAAGTCGTAGAAGTCGCACGTTCTGCTGCGAAGCGAATCGGTCGTGAAAGTGAACTATTAACAAGTGGCGGCGGCAGTGATGCCAATGTCATCGCAGGTCACGGCGTTCCTACGGTAAACTTGAGTGTAGGATATGAGGAAATTCATACAACTAACGAGCGTATGCCTGTCAGCGAACTTGAGAAAATTACAGAGTTCGTAACAGCGATCGTTGAAGAAGTCGCACAATAATAAGCCAGGACTCCCTGAATTTCAGGGAGTCTTTTTTATGAACTACTATTGAGGTATTACACATAAGCTCCCTATTCTTGAATACTCAGTTTCGAGACTTCTGTTGGGTGGATTGGGGCTGCGGGGAATAGCTCGCTTTCCGCGGGAGCGCGGTGAGCCTCCTCGGACTGCGTCCTGTGGGGTCTCACCAAGCACTTTTATCCCGCAGGAGTCTCGCCATTCCCCTCCGCCCCTTTGCTATATAACTATCTCGAAACCACTTTCCAACCTTCAGCTTTTCAGTTTGATGGGAGTACCCTAAAAGCTTGTTACAGAGCGTTTTATGCCTACAACAATCGGGATAGAGGAAGACCTTCCAACTTGGCAAAGGGGTTCGTTTTCCCTTTTATCGAATGGGGTGGTTGGGAAGCTGCGAGACTCCCGTGGGAGAAAGGAGATCGGCGAGATCCCGCAGGGCGTAGCCCGAGGAAGCTTGCCACTCCCCCACAGGAAAGCGAGTAGCTTCCCAGCCACCCCTGACGCTCAACCCGGGCAACGAACCCCGGAAAGTCTCGAAACTGAGTCTTACACAATCCTGCCAGTTAGCTTAATAATACGATGATGAGTTTTATGAGTTAGACAAACAATAATTGAAGCGTTTATGAACAATAACAAAGCGTGTCATGATATAATAGAGAACAAATGTTCCAATGGAGGAAGAACGTTATGCAGTCCAAATGGTATCCAAAAAAAGGCCGCGTCATTTTTCATGTTGATATGAACAGTTTCTATGCATCTGTGGAAGCAGCCTTTGATCCATCCTTGAAAGGGAAGCCGCTTGCCATTGCAGGAAATCCTGAAGAAAGGCGCGGGATCATTGTCACAAGCAGCTATGAAGCCCGCAAATATGGGGTCAAAACGACGATGCCTTTAGGAGAGGCCAGAAGGTTGTGCCCTGAACTTGTTGTTATGGGACCGACGTTTGAACGATATCGTACAGCATCCAAAGAAATGTTTAAAGTGTTGGCTGATGTGACACCGCTCGTTCAGCCGGTATCAATAGACGAAGGTTATATGGATATAACCGACTGCGCAGAGCAAGGTTCACCTCCGGAAATAGCCGAGCGGATACAAAAGCGGATTTATGACGAGCTCGATCTGCCTTGCAGTATTGGGATCGCTCCTAATAAATTTTTGGCAAAAATGGCTTCTGATATGAAAAAGCCTATGGGAATTACGATCTTACGGAAAAGAGATCTTGAAACAAAATTATGGCCTTTACCGATAGAAGAAATGTACGGAGTGGGAGCGAAAACAGCAGAGAAATTAAGGAAAATGGGCATTGAGAACATTGGTGGATTAGCTGAGCACTCTGTTCTTGAATTAAAGGGTGTTCTTGGAATCAATGGAGAGCGGCTGAAAAACAGGGCGAATGGAATCGATGACCGTCCTGTCGATCCTGATGCGGTTCATGAATTTAAAAGTATCGGGACATCTACAACCCTTCCTGAGGATACAACCGATGATACAGAGGTACAAAGCGTCATACGCAGGCTTTCGAATAAAGTGGAAGCACGGATGAAGAATAAAAAGGTTCTTGCAAGGAATGTACAGGTGATGATCCGCTACCATGACCGGAAAACAGTGACACGCAGTCGGCAATTGCAGGAATTCATCCATTCATCAGAAGATCTCTTTCAAGTGGCGATGCAGTTGTTCGATGATCACTGGAATCAGCAGCCTGTTCGTCTCCTGGGTGTTACTGCAAGCGATCTTGCGGAGAAATCAGAAGTTAGTCAGCAATTAGATCTATTTAATTTTGAACAATATGCCAGTAAAGAAAACTTGTATAAAACGATTGATGATCTAACGGAAAAATACGGAAAAAACCTTTTTCGAGACCTTAGTAATCCGACCAATCCTCAGGTGAATACAAGCTTTCAAAAGGATTTTCTCGACGATTTTAAAAAATGATTCCCAGGCATAGCCTTCTTTCTCTTTTCCATACTAAAAGAGAAGGGAGGCGTTTTTAAATGGGTAGAGATCGACAAGAGAAAAAATTGAAAAAATCCGGAAGAGTGGAGTCCGACCGTGATCAGCGCCTAAGTTATCCAGGTGCGACCGCGATGGAGGGGCCAGAAGCAGCTCGTAAACGCAGATAATCAAGGAGGCGGATTTTTATGGGTAGACGCATGGGACCGAAACAACAGGAACAACCGAATTTGCCTCTTGGGCCTAAACAAGCATACGGAGAACCGGCTCAAGGTTCTCATAAAGTGAAAAACAGACAACATTCACGTCAGAAGCAAAAATCTTCTCACGATATGTAAGATAGAAAAGGCAGCCATTTCAGCTGCCTTTTTTATTTATGATAACATCCAATAATCCCCACAGATTGATACTCATATTATCTAGGTTCCTGGACAAAATAATGGTTGAGGAGGTTGAGAATGATGCCAGAACGAATTGTCGCCGTTAGAAAAAACGGGCAAGGAAGCATTGTTGAAATGCAGCTGTCGTCAGGACAAGTGATCGATTATAAGCGAGCACATGAAATGGCGCGCAGTGGTGAACTGGAACACGTGAACCTCATTCGAGGTAAAGATGGAGAAGACCATCTGCGCAGTGAACCGGATGGCATTCAATCCAACAACTTGGACAACCTTCCATCTTTTTAAGAGAGAACCCAGGCAAAGCCTTGCGCTTGCCTGGGTTTTCTTTTGTTTTATTAAAGCTCCCTATTCTTGAAGGCTCAGTTTCGAGATGTTGGTGTGATTCTAGGGGCTTCGGGAAAAGGTTCGTCTTGCTCCATCGTCCAGACACTCGCGTCATAAGCAGAACAGCAACGGAATGAAAAACACATTCCGTTGCTGTTCTGCTTATGCCAGTCATGTCTACCAGGACGATTCCGCATTTGAACACTTTCCATGGGGCGGGCGGTGAGCCTCCTCAGGCTACGCCTTCCGGGGTCTCACCTGTCCCACACGTCCCATAAGAGTCTCACCGTTTCCCTCCCCCCCTTTACCTTATAAATGTCTCGAAACAACTCGAGATTAGAAACCTTATTTAAATGTAAAGGGGTAATGCGCTCTGGATCAGCCTTTTCGTACTTTGGAGGTGTTCTAATTATCCACTTCCCTCAACCATACAAGCTGATTTTTTAAGTAGTAGTTTCGAGTATCTTCTTTGGTAAGTGGGCGGAGGCTCATCGCGCTCCCGCGGAAAGCGAGTTATTCCCCGTAGCCCCATCCACTCAACAAACGTCTCGAAACTGAATCTTCCACAATCCTGCCATTATCTTCAATAGAAATAGTAAGCGTGATGATAAATAATGAAATATATACATATAAATATTTCAAAAAGTTATTGACTTCTTTTTTTATTGAGGTACACTAAAAATGAAATAAATGATGTATTTCATTACAAAACTTTTATTGGAGATGATGAAATGACTATCTTCGCAAACCGAGTCAATAAAACGTATCAGAGCGGAGAAGTGAAAGTTGAGGCACTGCGCCAGGCTTCATTAGAGGTACCAGATAAGAAAATCGTGACGATTCTCGGACCTTCAGGGTCAGGGAAATCAACATTATTAAATGTGATTGGGGGAATCGACCGTTACGATTCAGGATCAATCCAAGTAGGAGACACGGCCCTCGATCAACTGAAGGATCGCCAGCTCACGGATTACCGCCGGAAGTTCGTTGGCTTCATTTTTCAACAGTACAATTTAATACCGACACTGACCGTTGAAGAAAATGTGGAGGTCGGACGGGAATTGAGTCAGCAACCGCTTGATATGAAAGATATCTTAGAAAAGGTAGGGATGTGGGATAAGAAAGATAAATTCCCTTCTCAACTGAGCGGGGGTGAACAACAGCGTGTCGCAATCGCGAGAGCACTGATTAAGAACCCGCAGATTTTACTCTGTGATGAACCGACAGGAGCTCTGGATGAAGAAACGGGAAAAAATATTTTGAAGTTGTTGAAATTCGTTAATGAGCAGTATGGAACGACAGTTTTGATCATCACTCATAACCAGGGGATTGGCGAGATGGCTCATTCGGTTATCCGAATGAAAAGCGGTGAAATTGTGGATTCCTATGAAAACGAAAATCCTGTCCCTCCAGAGAAGGTGACCTGGTCATGATTTTAAAGAAATCTGTGTACCGCACTTTAAAGGAAAAGAAATTCCAATATGCCGGGGTGGCTGTTCTTCTTTTACTAGCAGTTATGCTTTATGTGTCCTTATCCATGGCCATCACGACTCTGGAATCAAGAAATGAAACATTTACGGAAGACTACAGACAGGAAAGCTTTCATTTTGTAGCTGGAGGGGATGTGACTGATGAACAGCTTTCTTTATGGGAAGATGAGTACAATGTCGTTTTAGAAAAACGGAATTATGCAGATTTTGAGATCGATGATTCGACATTACGTACATTCACGACTACTGACACAGTTAACATTCCTTACATCGCTGAAGGGAAAGCACCGTCGAACGATCAAGAACTGGCTATTTCCAAAGTGTTTGCTGAGAAACATCAATATCAGCTGGGTGATGTCATAACACTGGGTGATCGTGAGTTTGAAATTACAGGATTCGTTTACTTGCCTGATTACATTTATATGGTCGAACAAATGACGGATTTGTTAGCGGATGCTGAGAAATTCGGAGTCGCCGTCGTTTCCGGTTCCGATTTTTCAGAGGTGAATGGACAGACACAGATCTTAGGGTGGACAGATGATGGAGCTGTGCCCGAGGGGCTTAGGGAAGCGGTGAGTGCAGAAACGTCTCTTTTGCAATTTGTTCATTCAGAAGATAATCCACGCATTGGGTTTGTGGAAACAGAAATCCAAGGCGCTAAGAGCATGACGACAACATTGCCATTGTTCATTCTTGCTCTCTCTATTGCCATGGTGCTGATGCTCATGAAGCGACGGATGGAAATGCAGAGAAAAGAAATCGGCACGCTTATGGCCCTTGGGTATCGTAAGAAAGAATTGGTCCGTCATTATTTAGGTTATGCCTGGGTGATCGGATTAGCAGGCACAGTCGGTGGTTTAGCTGCAGGTGCTGGCCTGTCTGTACCGCTTTCGAACTTGTATGCGAACTATTTTAACTTACCTTCTCTATCCATGTTTGACTGGAATCCTTTCGTTCTTGTAATAGGATTTGTCCTTCCTTTATTGCTTTTGATCTTACTCACGACCTTCGTTATTAATCGGACATTGCGTACAGAACCGCTGACGCTTCTTAGACCGAAGGAGATGTCCAGTGGGAAAAAATCCTGGCTGGAAAAACTTCCGCTTTTGCAAAAAGGAGGTTTTATCCGCAGGTTCCGGTTGAGGTTACTGGTGAGAAATAAAGCGAGAAGTTTGTATATCTTTATTGGAGTGATGTTTTCAACCGTTTTATTATTGTTCGGGTTCATTACTTTTAATAGCATGGACCAGCTTGTAGAAACGACGTATAAGGATATTTTGAAATACGACTATGCGGTCCATTATCAATCATTAATGACGGAAGAAACGGATGAAGAACAAAGTCCTTTTACAATGAACGAACTTGGTGTTGTTGATGAAGATGTGAAAATCACGGCATACGGAATGGAAAAAGAGAATCGATATATTCAGTTAAGTGCTGACGGGGAAAGTCTTGAATCGCAAATATCTGAAGGAGCGATTATCAGTGCTCCTTTAGCTGCTGTACTTGGTGTGGGGGAAGGAGATGACATCAACCTCGAGAACTCATTGAACTCAGAGACGATGAGGGTGGAAGTCGCTGCCGTTGCTGACCTTTATATTGGGAATAACTTGTACCTTCCGCGTGTTGAATTGAATGACTTTCTAGGTTTCCCCGATGAAGGATATACAGGTACATGGCAGAAACAATCTCCAGAAAACAGAGGAAATATTTATATGGTAGAAGATAAACAGAAGGCTATAGACAGTTTTGAATCGACAACAGGAGCAACCAGAGCGTCTGTTGCCGGCATGGCTGTATTTGCTGTATTGATTGGTGTAATTGTTCTTACTTTGCTCACCAATTTAATCGTTGAGGAAAACTCACCTTCCATATCGTTGTTTAAAGTGATGGGCTATCATGACAAAGAAGTATCCAAACTTGTTTTAAGTGTGTACACTCCTATCGTTTTAATAGCCTATTTTGTGTCCATACCTCTGGCGAGTTTGAGTTTGGAGCAAACGATGAATACATTAGTTCAAGAGACTGGTTTTCTTATGCCGACAGATGTAACATGGTGGATGGTCGTGACAGGCTTCATTGTGATCATGCTTACGTATTGGCTCTCTCTTGGGCTATCGAAACGAAAGTTGAAGGATGTATCTTTACAGGAATCATTGAAAAAGCAACAAGACTAGAGAAAAAGGACAGCGGCCCGGCCCGCTGTCCTTTTTCGCGCGCAAGAAAGCCGAGACGCGCATAGAAAAAAGCGAGCGTAATGCTCGCTTGTTTTCTAACCAAAGAATTTCTTTAGCACCGCAAGACCAAGTTGGGATCCTGGATAACGGAAGTTTTGATCGAAACGGGTCGTTTGTTTTGTGATGCTTTTCTCGTGCGTAAAGGTATCAAAGCTTCGTCTGCCATGATAGCTGCCCATACCGCTCTCGCCAACGCCTCCAAATGGGAGGTGTGGATTGATGATATGGTAAAGGGTATCGTTGATGCATCCACCGCCGAATGAGATGGAGTTAAGGATGCGCTGCTGTTCGACTTCGTTTTCCCCGAAATAATAGAGGGCAAGTGGCTTAGGACGACTGTTGATTTTCTCAATCGCTTCATCAAGGTCATGGTAAGTCAGGACAGGAAGCACAGGTCCGAAGATCTCATCTTTCATAACCTGATCCTCCCAGGACACCTGGTCGAGAATGGTAGGCGCGATTTTGTGTTTGGATTCATCCAAAGAACCGCCAACCACGACCGTTCCCGAATCAAGGTAAGAAGACACGCGTTCGAAGTGCGTTTGGTTCACGATTTTGGTGTACTCTTCATTGTTCAAAGGATCCTCTCCGTAAAACTGGTGGATGTACTTTTTCATGGCACGGATTAAGTCTGCTTTCACCTCATGGTGCACATAAAGGTAATCAGGTGCAATACAAGTTTGACCTGCATTAGTGAATTTACCCCATACAATCCGTTTCGCTGCAAGGTCGATGTTCGCATCTTTGTGAACAATCGTCGGGCTCTTTCCTCCAAGTTCCAGTGTGACCGGGATGAGCTGTTTGCTCGCTTTCTCCATAACGATTTTACCGACAGGGACGCTCCCGGTGAAGAAGATATAGTCTAATGGTTGTTCAAGCAGCCCCTGGGTCACCTCTTTATCGCCTTCGATTACGGCAATATAGTGAGGAGGAAAGTACTGTTCAATCATTTTTTTCAACACCCATGAAACGGTAGGTGTTAGTTCGGATGGTTTGATGATGACCGTATTGCCTGCTGCAATTGCGCCGATTACCGGAGCAAGGGCTAGCTGGACAGGATAGTTCCAAGGGGCAATGACCAATACCGTGCCATAGGGTTCTTTTCGAATGAAGTTTTTTGAGCCTGTATGGGTAAGTGGGGTCTTCACTTTAGTCGGCTGCATCCATGTTTTCAACTGTTTCACATGATGATCGATCTCACTTTTCAAAAAGGCGATTTCAGATGCGTACGCTTCATATTCCGATTTGTTCATATCGAATTTCAATGCATTGAGAATCGGTTTCTCAAAGGTCGTCAACATCTTCTTCATTTTTAACAGCTGTTCTTTTCGGAAAGCATAGCTTTTTGTATGTCCTTCCTGGAACCATGATTTTTGTTGCTTGACCGTTGTGTACATACAGCTCCTCCTTCGTTAAGTACGTTTAATGGGATGTTGATAAAAATCGTATGCAATCGTGGTGTTTGGGAATAAATTCCGTGCTTCTTCCAGGAGCTCCTCCACGGAATCTCCCTGGTACCTTGAAGAGACGTGATTAAGAATCAGTTCCCCAACATTTGCGTTCTTTGCAAGGGTAGCGGCTTGTTTGACGGTGGAATGAAAATAATCATAAGCCATCTTTTCCTCATCTCCAGCAAATGTGGCTTCGTGGACGAGAACATCGCTATCTCTCAAGACCTCTTCAAGATGCGGAAGGTAGCGTGTGTCTCCCAATATGGCGACTTTACGTCCCTTTTTAGGCGGCCCGATGACATCTTTGCGTGTGATGATTCTTCCATCTTCCAGGACCGTCCGTGGTTGATTCTTGATTTTTTGATAAACAGGTCCTGGTTTGACCCCCAGCGCCTTCAGCTTTTCCGGCTGAAGTTCACCTAGCTGATCTTTTTCTTTAAGGATATATCCATAGCTTTCAAGTCCATGTTCAAGTTTGACGGCTTCAACGACAAACTGTTCGTCTTCGAAGAGTTCTCCTTCTTCCACTTCTTCAATGTAAAGGGGGTAGCGAAGGTGCGTTCCGCTCAATTCGAGACTGATATCAATGTAATCTTTTAACCCGCGCGGCCCGTAAACGGTTACAGGTGTTTCACCACCTTGGAATGAACGGCTGCTCAATAAGCCTGGCAGTCCGTAAATGTGATCCCCGTGAAGGTGAGTGATAAAAATCACTTCAATTCGTCGCGGTCGTATGTTTGTATTCAATATTTGCTGTTGTGTGCCTTCTCCACAGTCAAAAACCCAAGTCGTTCCTCGCTCTTCAAGAAGGCGGAGGACAAGGGAGGAGACATTTCTTTCTTTTGATGGGACACCAGATCCCGTACCTAAAAAAAATAGTTCCATTGCCAACACTCTCCTACACTTATCATGATACCACCAGAAGGGGGAGAACACACTTGAAAAGCCATAAAAAAAACTGCCGGATGTTTTTCCGGCAGTCCACAATTGTTCACCAAGCACGAGTGTATTGTCTAGGTCCTTCTAAGGAGTAGCCAAGTTCATCTGCTGCTTCTTTTGGCCAGTAAGGATTTCTCAGGAGCGCGCGCGCCAGGAAAACCAAGTCGGCCCGGTCATTTTGCAAGATTTCTTCTGCCTGGTTGCCACTTGTAATCAGACCAACGGCACCCGTGTCGATGCCGGCTCCCTTTTTGATTTGTTCAGCATACGTGACCTGGTATCCGGGGTAGGGATCAATTGCTGCAGGCACGACACCACCTGAGCTTACGTCGATGAGGTCCACACCCTGAGACTTCATCTCACGGGCAAAATAGATAAAGTCGTCCATCGTGTTTCCATCTTCATGGTATTCTTCTCCAGAGACTCTGACAAACAGAGGTCCCTCCCATTCTTGTTTAACGGCTTCAATCACTTCACGCAGGAAACGATACCGGCTTTCACGGGTGCCTCCATATTCATCGTTCCGCTTGTTCGTAAGAGGGGAGAGGAATTGATTGATTAAATACCCGTGGGCTCCGTGAAGTTCAATTACATCAAATCCCGCTTTTTTAGACCGGCGAGCTCCCTTACGGAAAGCTTCCACTGTACGTTTAATGTCTTCTTTTGTCATTTCTATCGGGACCTTCATGGATGAACTGAAAGCTTCAGCACTAGGGGCGAAAATTTCATCCCTTAAGTTGGCCTTTCTTCCGGCGTGAGCCAGTTGAATACCCGCTTTAGCTCCGTGACGGTGAATGCCTTCATTGATTTTTTGTAAACCTTCGATATGTTCGTCGCTCCAGATGCCAAGGTCTTCATGGGAAATACGGCCTTCAGGTAGAACGGCAGTGGCTTCTGTAATGATTAACCCAACTTGTCCAGCCGCACGGCTTTCGTAATGGGCAAGATGAAAAGGCTGAGCGTAACCGTCCTGGTTGTCTGACGAATACATACACATGGGAGACATGACGATCCGGTTTTTTAACGTGACGTTCTTTACTGTATAGGGTTCAAATAATTTATGTTTCAACGATGGTCCTCCTCCGAGTTACGGAAAAATTGTTTCAATTCTTTGATCGAATACCGGTTGCCACGCCATTCGATTCCCCCACGAATCCATGTCAGGATGAGTGCTCTTGCAAGCATGAAAACAAACAGGATTGCAAAGATCGGCAGGCCGAATATCATCCACCATGGATAGTTTGTGAAAGAACGGGTGGTTAAACCATATAAACAAAATAACAAAAGGATGTTGATTGCGCTAATGATTTGAACGGCGGGACTCCCGATAAAGACGAAAATAAAGGGAAGTACCTGGGAAAACAGGACACCGAAAAGGGCAAACAAGGAGAGGGAAATAGAATAATTCAATCCAGCAAATGCATTCTTTTCGAAACCCTTAAGTGCAGACTTGAAATCAGGATACCATTCGACTGAGAGAAGGTGCTTGGCCGTTACAAGCTTTTGTCTGAAGCCAGCTGCCTTAATCTTCTGTCCTATGGCAAGGTCATCATCAGGTCGGAAACGCACCACCTCATGGGTCCCGATTTTTTGATAACATGATTTGGTCATCATTTGGAAAGCTCCGATCCCCATTCCACCTTTAGGTTTCTTCTGGTTCGCCGTCCATGGTCGTTTTAAATAACCGAAACCGAACAAAAAGTAGGAAATCAAGCCGCGTAACGCAAAAGAGCGGGCTTTTAGATCCGGTGCTGCTGTGAGGTGATCCAGTTTTTCTGCTTTCATGAATGTTATTGCTCTAGCGAGGGTCTGCTCTTGAAATTGAATGTCTGCGTCTGTAAAAAGCAAATAAGCGCCAGTGGCAAGCTCGGCGCCTGTTTTTAGAGCGTGATTTTTCCCAAGCCATCCTTCTGGGAGGTGGCGGATATGAACGGCTCGGACATCAGGGTACAACGCAGATGCTTCATCGATGAGCGCACCTGTTTGATCACAGGAGCGGTCGTTCACAGCTATAATTTCGAACATGACCCCTTCCTGTTTTGTCAGTGTATGGATCGTCTTGTGAATTGAATCTTCTTCGTCTTTAGCCGCAATAATTACAGAAATAAGCTCTGTCGTTTGAGAAGGATGGGTATGTTCGAGTTTTGGAATTTTTCTCATTCCTATAAGGAAGTCCATCAGCAGAAACATCCATACAAAAAGGAACCCAGCAAACACCCAGAACATATTAACGGTTTCTCCGTTTTCGATAAAAGTCACGATATTCGATGGCCTGATGAGGGACATCAGTGAAAATTCCATTTACACCCAGGCTGTAACACTTCTTCATCATGGAAGGGCGGTTGACCGTATAGATGCGGAGTTCGAGATTTTCTTTGTGGCAGCGTTTGACGAGCCTCTTATCCAAAAGACGGTGTTTTACATGGAGTGCGTCACACCCCTCGGACTTGGCATACTGAGGGAGGTTACGCATCTTCGTCGATGTCAGGAATGCGGTCTGAACCGATGGGTTGATTTCTTTCATGCGTGTGAGGGAGTCAACATTGAAGCTGGAAATAACGGTCCGCTCAAGAACGTGATAACGTTTCAGGGATTCATAGACAATCCGTTCAATGTTTTTATAGGCAATGACGTTCGTTTTCAGTTCGACATTTAAGAACATAGGCTGGTCACGAAACCAGCGAAGAAACTCGTCCAGTGTTACAATATAAGTGTCAGAAAATTTAGGAGAAAACCAGCTTCCTGCATCAAGCAGGCGCAGCTGAGCATATGTATAGTCTTGTACGAACCCTGTTCCGTTGGTAGTACGTCTCAGGTTCTCATCATGGATGAGGACGGGGATTTGGTCTTTTGTAAGCTGCACATCGGTCTCGATGCCGTCAGCTCCGGCTGCACGCGCCAACTCAAACGCGGGCATCGTATTTTCCGGAGCCAGCTTACTTGCTCCTCTATGAGCGTAGATATGGGTTTTCATCGTGACGTTCACCTCTTCCAGGTAGCTTATGAGTTTGATTGTGTTTGATAATTCAGGAAAAGTCAATAAGGAGTGAGACCCCATGACCGTTTGGCAGACGAAAGAGCAGTTGACGGATCTACTATGTTCCCTTGTAGAGTACCCTAGTATAACGAACAGCAATGAGGAAATCGCAATCATCGAATACTTATATTATATTTTAGAAGATCGCGATTATTATAAAAAACGGCCCAGCCACCTCAACTTGCACCCGCTGGACGATGGGCGTCAATTACTGACAGCCTTAGTGAAAAAAGACGAATCCAAGGAAACGCTCGTCTTGATTTCCCATGTGGATGTCGTGGGAATCGAAGATTATGGATCCTATCAGAACCTTGCTTTTTATCCACGTGAGCTCACACAGGAGCTACATAAGAATATCGAAGACCTGCCGAAAGAAGCTGCCCGTGATCTGGAGTCAGGGAATTGGCTGTTCGGACGTGGAACGATGGATATGAAGGCAGGACTTACCGTTCATTTATCCCTTTTGGAAAAAGCGATGGCTGGAGAGTTTGACGGGAATCTGCTTCTCGTCGCTGTTCCTGATGAAGAAGTGAATTCGGAAGGAATGCTGGCTGCTCTTCCTGCTCTTGCAGACATTCGTGATAAAGAGGGCCTCGTCTATAAAGCCGCTTTGAACGGCGAGCCGATGTTCAGCAAATATCCTGGTGATCCTGCTTATTACTTGTACACGGGTTCTATCGGAAAGACGCTGCCTGGCTTTTTGTGCTATGGAAAAGAAACACATGCTGGTGAACCATTTGGAGGTTTGAACGCCAACCTGATGGTCAGTTACCTGGCGCAGGAAATGGAGCTGAATGAAGCCTTTATTGAAAAGGTCGGCGGAGAGCGGACCCCGCCTCCACTCAGTCTGATGCAGCGCGATTTGAAATTTGAGTATTCGGTGCAGACACCTCAGGCAGCGGTCGCGATGTACAATGTCCTGTATATGAAGCAGTCCATTGCTGAACTGAATGAAAAGCTTCTGCAGGCAGCCCAGCGAGCGAAGGCGAAAATCATCAATCATTACCATCATCAGGCCTCCTTTTATTTGGAAGGTACCCAGACATCTGCTTTCCATCCGGATATCACGATCCTGACCTATGATCAGTTATACAAGGAAGCGGTCGCACGTTACGGAAAAATGGAAGTGGACCGCCGTCAAAACCGGTTAGTCAATTTGAGAGACCAGGGTGATCGTGATTTTTCAACCACACTGGTCCAGAGTCTGGCATCCTTATGTAAAGATATCAGTCCGATGATCGTCCTTTTTTACAGTCCACCCTTTTATCCAGCTGTGTCCTCGAATGATGATCCTTTCATTCAGCATGGGGCCAAGGTTGCTATTGATTATGCGAAGGAAAAGTTTGAAGAAGATCTTGAAGTGGTGGAGTATTTTACAGGGTTGAGCGATTTGAGTTTTATCGGTCCGACATCTTCCACCTCATCCCTGTCAGATTTGACGAAGCAGATGCCGATTCGCGGAAATGGTTTTGAATGGCCGTCAGAAGTGATGGAATCGATCACAATGCCGATCATCAACATCGGACCATTAGGTAGAGATCCCCATCAGTGGACCGAACGACTGGAATTATCATACAGCTTTGAAAAACTGCCACAGATTTTGACACAGGTCATTCATGAGTTCTTTAAGAAGGGCCGGGGATGAAAGGATCGATGAGCAAATTTTTCTAAAGGGTCGGTGGTAGAGTGGGGGTTATTTTTGTGACAGGGTTATCTGGTGTTGGTAAAACCAGTGTCCTGCAAAGGCTGCATCATGAAGGGTACTACGTGGTGGATACTGATAACCATGGTTTCACAAAAAAAGTCGCTTCAGGAGAAGGGGAGGAAATCGTGTGGGATGAAGAAAAAATCTCCCATCTTATCGAAACAAGAAGGCACATTCACTTAATCCTTTCCGGGTGTTATTCGAATCAAGGGACGTTCTATAAATCTTTTGATTATGTCGTTCTTCTTGAAGCGCCTTTAAATGTCATGCTTGATCGTGTGAATAAAAGAAAGACAAATCCTTACGGAAACCATCCAGATGAGAGAAAGGCAATCATAGAAAGTTATACTCATGTGCTGCCAAAACTGCGAGCAGGTGCAGATGTGGTGATTGATACTTCATATGTAGGGATTAATGAAACGGCCGATCGTCTTAAAAGTTTAATGATCCTGGCTCATCAGGTCAGGATATAGGTAATAAAAAAGCGTCCGGAAATCATATCCGGACGCTTTTTTTATGATGGATTACCCATTGTATTCGAATCCTGCTCCAGGACCGATTGGTGCACCGGTCAGCATCCAAATCAACAGCATCAATGTCCATATGGCAAAGAATGCAATGGAATAAGGAAGCATGGTAGAAATCAATGTACCAATACCGACCTTCTTATCATACTTCTGTGCAAACGCAATGACGATTGCGAAATACGGCATCAATGGGGAAATGATGTTCGTTGTTGAGTCGGCGATCCGGTAAGCGAGTGTCGTAAGCTCCGGAGAGTAACCGAGCTGCATCATCAACGGTACGAATACGGGAGCCATAATCGCCCATTTTGCTGACGAGCTTCCGATAAACAGGTTGATGAAACCAGCTACGAACATGAAAGCAATGATGAGACCGATGCCTGTGAAACCGATCGAATCCAAGAACTCGGCACCGCTGACAGCAATGACTTTTCCTAGATTCGTATGGTTGAAGTAGGCAACGAATTGACCAGCCGTGAAGGCAAGGACAATGTAAATTCCCATGCTTGCCATCGTGTCGGACATTTGATTGGCTACGTCTTTATCATTCTTAATTTCGTTAGTGATCTTCCCGTATACATAACCAGGAACGAAGAACATAATCAGAATAACCGGCACTAAGCTATGGAAAAATGGAGATGCTAAGAAATCATCAGGGTTACGCAGTGGCCCCCAGGATGGTACGACGAGCAGGGAAAGCAACCCGATGGTCACGATAAACGCGATCAGAGCGCCGATCATCCCTTTTTTCTCGAGTGGAGAAAGGTAATTGACTTCTTCTTTCACGCCACCTTTGTATTCTCCTAGACGCGGTTCGACAATCTTGTCTGTCACTAGTGTACCTACAATTGTGAGAACGAAAACAGATACAATCATGAAGTAATAGTTCATCGTATAAAGGATGGTATCCGCATACGCAGGATCAATTGTCGCTGCTGCTTGAATCGTCAAATCACCAAGCAATGGGTCCAACGACGTAAGGAGCAAGTTGGCACTGAAACCAGCCGAAACACCGGCAAATGCTGCGGCAAGACCCGCGAGTGGGTGACGGCCAAGACCAGCAAATAGAACGGCTCCGAGTGGTGTCAAAACAACATAACCCGCATCAGCAGCCATACTGGACATGATACCACCGAAGACTAGCGCTGCTGTCATCAATGAACGTGGTACGGATGTAACGAGTCCACGAAGCATCGCACTGATCAGCCCTGAGCGTTCAGCTATTCCGATACCAAGCATCGTAACAAGAACGGTACCGAGCGGCGCGAAGCCTACGAAGTTTTCTACCATGCTTTCGAACATGTATTGAATGCCGTCACTGGAAAGCAAGTTGACGACTTGTAACGTTTCGCCAGTCGCTGGGTCTTCAACTTCCACGTTCAACGTGGAGAAGATCCAGGAAGCGGCGACAACCATGAGTGCAAATATTGCGAACAATGTGACAGGGTGAGGCAATTTGTTCCCGACACGCTCAATCCAGTCGAGTATGCGCATTGTCAACCCTTTCTTTTCTTGTTGTTCCATGATCTTCCTCCTTATTGACCTTTACATTTCTTTAAAATTTACAATGACGCGTTAAAGTATAATGAAAAGTAATTTTTATTTGAAGTCTTTTGGAAAAAGTCCCACTAGAAAAAGAATTATGAATAATGAGACGTTCGTAATCTTTGTCATATAGGAGGAAAAGATCTGACAATCATGCTACAATGTAGAAAAGTGAATGATCATTCAGTATGGAGGAAGTGTTATGAAGACATTGAAGGATACCATTACACAATTCACATTGCCGACCCCTTATGCGGTCGGGGATGTTCACGTTTATTTGGTGAAAGGTGACCGGCTGTCCCTGGTTGATGCAGGTGTGAAGACGGAAGAGTGCTGGAAAGCCTTAGTTAATCAGTTAAAGGAAGCGGGCTACCAGCCGGAAGATATTGAACAGGTGATTTTGACTCACCATCACCCGGATCATATGGGGCTTGTGGAACGCTTACCGGACGTGAATACCATCGCCGGCCACACGAAATTGAAGCCATGGCTTGAGCGTGACGAAGCCTACTTCTCTCATTATGAGGAATTTTTCAAAGGCATGTACAAGGAATCTGGAGTGCCTGAGCGCTTTTTTCCATTGTTAAAAGGATTGAGGAAAACGTTGAAGTGGACGTCAGAAGGAAAGCTTACACATGAATTGATCGAAGGTGACCGGGTGCCTGGTCATGAAGAATGGGTGACGATTGAAACGCCCGGTCACGCCCAGAGCCATTTGTCCTTTTATAGAGAAGGCGACGGGGCGTTGATCGGTGGAGACCACCTGCTGTCCCATATTTCTTCGAACCCTTTACTTGAGCCACCTCACAACAAAGGAGAGGCGCGCCCAAGACCTTTGCTTGATTATCGCCATTCTATGGAAAAGTTGTTGCAGTGGGAAATCAGTACAGTTTATCCAGGGCACGGGAAAATTTTCAATCATGCTCACGAGCTGATTCCCGAACGTTTGAAAAAACAGGAACAGCGGGCAGAGAAGGTGCTTCTGATGTTTAGCGAGGGCCCATTACGTGCATATGACGTATGCAAGCGTCTCTTTCCGAAACACATCGAGAATCAATTCGGTTTGACGATGTCTGAAACAATCGGACAACTGGACTACTTAGAGAGCGTAGGAAAGCTTAAGATTTCTTACGTAGACGGAGAGAAATTCTATCAAGCAAATAGGTGATTTGGATGAATGAACGAGTAAAAGGAAAGAAAGTATTGATCACGGGAGCCTCAAGCGGAATTGGCGAATTTCTCGCGATACACGTCGCGCAGGAAGGCGGCACGCCGATTCTTGTGGCACGGACCGCCCACAAATTGGAAATCATCGCCGAGAAGATTGAAGAGGCCTTTGGTGTCAAATGTCCATGGTACCCTGCGGATTTATCAAATGATGCAGAATGGAAAGATACGATTGACCGGATTTGCTATGAACATGGATCCATTGATGGGCTGATCAACAATGCGGGAATCGCCGTGTTCGATCATGTAGCAGAGTCGAATTGGCAGGATATTGAGCGTATGCTCTCGGTTAATGTGAAGTCCTTGTTCCGTGCCACGCATCAGCTGCTCCCTCATTTGGTCCAGCATGGAGAGGGACACATCATCAACATAGCATCACAGGCAGGCAAAATTGCCACACCTAAATCAGCGGTCTATGCAGCGACTAAACATGCAGTCTTAGGGTTTACGAATGCTTTAAGGATGGAAGTTGAGCCATTAGGTCTCTATGTTACTTCCGTTAATCTAGGACCTGTGAGGACCAATTTCTTTCAACAAGCGGACCCGAGCGGAAAGTATGAGAAGTCGGTCGATAAGATTATGCTTGATCCGAACCGTGTAGCAAGGACTGTCGTCCACCATTTATTCACGAAACAGCGGGAAATCAATATGCCTTCCTGGATGGACTCCGGAAGCAAAGTCTACTCCCTCGCACCAGTCGCGATGGAAAAACTCATGCAAAAACAGTTCAACAAAAAATAACGGCCCCCAACCAAAAACCTCTTCCCACTCAGGGAAGAGGTTTTTGGTTGAGTGATGTGGGAAAATCTGTATGACCTGGCACACCAATATATGTAAAACCTGTTCAGACAGGAAATGGTAGAAGGAATTGCCACTTGCAAATGCGAACATATATTCGCATAATGAGGATATACTAGGTAAAGGAGGTGGAGGCGACATGGGGCATCCGAGCATCGATTATGGGAGGTATCCGGACAGGGGGATTTTGTGTGTGGATATGAAGAGTTTCTATGCGAGCTGTGCGGCCATTGACCGCGGGCTTGATCCGCTCACAGTCCCGCTTGCTGTAGTTGCGGATACGAACCGGAAGGGGAGTGTCGTATTGGCAGCGACCCCGGCAATGAAAAAGAAATATGGGATCCGCACAGGTAGCCGCCTGTTCGAAATTCCTTCCGCACCGGAAATTGTCATCGTCTCCGCGCAAATGAGAAAATACTTGGAAGTGTCTACTCAAGTGACGAACCTTTTTCACAAATTCGTCCCGAAAGAAAAGATCCATACGTACAGCGTCGATGAAAGCTTTTTAGAGGTAGGAGATAATAAAGGGAAATTCGGTGTCCCCGAAGAAACGGCTCAAATGATCGTCGATGAATTAAAAGAAACGTTCCACCTGGATGCAGCGATCGGCATTGGCCCAAACATGTTGCTTTCTAAACTCTGTCTCGATCTTGAAGCAAAAAAGAAAGGCATCGCCCGCTGGACGTTTGATGACTTTCAAGAGAAGTTATGGCCGGTCGCTCCCTTGTCGGAAATGTGGGGCATTGGCCCGCGGCTTGAGCATCGGTTGAATCGTATGGGCATCTGGTCTGTCGGGCAATTGGCGAAGTTTCCGCTCGATCGTCTGGAAAAAACGTTTGGTGTGATGGGAAACCAGCTGTACTACCACGCGAATGGTATCGACTTGTCCGACCCCGGAGCTCCGATTATTCACGGTCAGGTGAGCTATGGGAAAAGTCAGATTCTCCTTCGCGATTACCAGGATCCTGAAGAAGTAAAGTACGTCATCCTCGAGATGTGTGAAGAAGTCGCTCGACGTGCAAGGAAAAAAGGCCATGCAGGGAGAACGGTTTCTCTTGGGATCGGCTATAGCAAAAGTGAAGGGGCGGGTGGCTTTCATCGCTCTGTATCTATTGAACATCCGACGAGCATTACGATGGATATTTATCACGCCTGTCTCACCCTGTTCCAACGCTTTTATAATGGCGGAGTCGTCCGCCGCATCTCCGTGACTCTTGGAAACATTACAGAAGATGCCAATGTCCAACTGGACTTGTTTGATGACGGCCGCGATAAAAAAAGGGACCTCGGCTATGCGATGGATGAGATTCGCGAGCGTTACGGACAGGATATGCTTCTCCGGGCAGTGTCCTGGACAAATGCAGGAACCGCCCGCCACCGCAGTCGTCTGGTCGGTGGACACTATGCAGAATAAACATAACCGTTGCCTCTGAAGCTGAGTTTTCTTACAATAGAAGAAACAGGAGGGATGAACGATGAAACTACGCATCACAGAAGAGGCGAAGCAGCAGCTAGAACACATTCAGGATCCCGAGCGTCCACTCATCCGTCTTTTTTATGACACCGAAGGATGTGGATGCGGCGTGAATGGACTGCCGACCATTCGTTTGGAAAAAGAAGAACGCCCTACAGATCTCAAAGTAGAAAATGATGATTATTCCGTCATTATCGATGATCAGCAAGCCACTTTTTTCAAAAAAGAAATGAAGCTTGATTTCATGAGAGGCACGTTCCGCCTTTCCAGCCCGGATGGCATCCTGAATCCGATCATCCCGATCAAAGACGTGAAAGAAGGGGCGACCGTATGAGTAAGAAAAAGCCGCAACCCGGTTCTCTTGGCGACCAGCTTAATGCTGATGTTTTATCAAAGCTGAAATCCAAAAAGACAGAGCTGAAACAGCAGGCCGACGAACGTGAAGAACAGGAAAAGCAGCGCCGCATCGAAGAGCGTAAGCGAGCAGAAGCAAACAAAAGCTTTGAGGAACTGTTAAATGAAAGTGATCTCAACTGGAAATCCTTCAAAAAATAAGCACTCCGCTATGGAGTGCTTATTTTTTGAAGGATTTTTTGAGTTAAGTCGTTATTTGTTTCGCATCGGAAGTTATTCCTTTTGGTTAGGAAGCTATCAATAATATTCTTTCGGAAAAATTGAAACATTCGGACCATATCAATCGTATAGAAAAGCAGGAGGGAACAAAATGATCGATTTTTTCCTTGTATTCTTCATTGGAACGATAGGTGTAACGATCGCTGCCATCGGGTGTGTTCTTGCGATTGTGCGTAACATTCGATCAACCGGCGAGGAGGAGCGGATTCAACATTTGGAGAAAGAAGTGGAAGCATTAAAGGAGAGTGAACGAGGTGAGGTGTAAGGCATGCGGACGCAGTTGGTCATTTGGAAGAGCACTGCTTTCATCGATGAAAGTCAGCGGCAAGAAAGAATGTCCGCATTGCGGAGAGGAACATTATTCTACGAAACGGTCCTATCATCGTTCAGGGATATTAGCGGTTTCGGCATTTTTTGTGTTTATGTTATTAGTAGAAACGTTCCAAATGCGACTGACGTCAGCCTTGTTTTTCGCTGTCTTCCTTTTATTAATCGTCCTATTTGTCCAACCGCTTATGATCCACTTATCGGATGAGGAAGTCTTGCATAAGGAGTGAGGGTCTGTTGAAAGATTTGTTTTCTCTACTTATGGACAAAAAACAAAGAAAATCAAGCGCTATTCAAAAGAGTTCATTAAAATCCAGGACCATAAAAAAATGGGCATGAAAATATCTGATAAACGAAGGAACCAAAAACTCTATGGTTTGCCACTCATTCGGGTCATGTTGGAAGAATACGAGGAGAAAGGTCGATTTTTAACCTTGAAGCAATCATTTCAACGCTGCATACGACAAATCAGTCTCGCAGCGAGAGGTTTCAGAGGGTGATGTTTTGAATTATAAATATAGCAACACAGAATTATGGAGAAAAAAAGCGCGGGGTTCGTTGGTTAACATTTTCACAGGGGTATTACCGGTAGGACTTTCTCTGTATTTAAACGGCCGTGTCGATTCATTTATCGTTTTCGCATCAGGTATAATCTTTCTATTAGGTACGTGGCAAATGATCCACTATTACAAAATGCCTGAGCGAGATTATGTGCGCTTGGAAGATGATATCCTCGAGATCCGGGTGGGCATTGCAGATCCGAATACTCGTCTGGCAGATGAAGACATTGAGCGTATCCAGCAAATGGATGATGTCATTTCCATAAAATCAGACAAAGGTGAGGAAGAGAATATTTACTTAGAAAACTTATCCGATCAGGATGCAGAATCTCTTTTAGATGAACTTAAACATCAATACGGAAACCGCATGCACACCAGCGACCAGCCGGCATGATCTACCGTCATTTGAAGGAGGGACTAGGACTAACCTTATTGCTAAAAGAAGAGAGGAAGAGAAAAGTGAGCCAAACGACAGAACATAACAGTAAAGCATGGGACAAGAAAGTGGAAGACGGGGTACGTTACACCCAAAGCGAAACCCCTGAAACAATCGAAAAAGCTCGTTGCGGCGAGTGGTCCATCGGTGTGACCGCAGATCGTCAGGTGCCAAGAGATTGGTTTCCTGAATCGATAAAAGGCATAAAGATTCTCTGCCTCGCATCCGGAGGTGGCCAGCAAGGACCGGTCCTCGCTGCCGCAGGTGCTGATGTCACGGTTTTTGATTTGTCAGAGAAACAATTGCAACAAGACGTGGAGGTAGCTCAACGGGAAGGGCTCGATTTGAAAACCGTTAAAGGTGATATGACAGATTTATCAGCATTTGCTGATGAAACCTTCGACCTCATTGTTCACCCTGTGGCCAACGTATTCATCGAAAATGTTCGCCCTGTCTGGAAGGAAGCGGCACGTGTTTTGAAGGATAAAGGAACACTCATTTCAGGCTTTATGAATCCCGTCCTCTACTTGTTTGATGCAGAAAAAGAGGATGAAGGAAAGTTGGAAGTGGCACACAAGATTCCTTACTCCGCCCTTGAAGAGGAAGAAGTGAGGGAAGGCGAAACGCTTGAGTTCGGACACACACTGGAAGATCAGCTTCAGGGACAGACAGATGCAGGGTTTGTCATTGCAGGAATCTATGAAGATGATTTCGGTGGAGGAAGAACCATCGATCATCACATTAAAACAATGCTCGCGACAAGAGCTGTTAAATTAAAGATATAAGGAGCGGTTTATGGTTTCAACAATTATTACAGTGCTGTTTTCCTGTATAATCGTTGTCGTTGTACTTCGCACTGCCTATCGTATGTTTGTGAAAAAACAGTACCCGGATAACTCCTACACACCGTTCGATTATGTGAGCGGACAAACAGAAACACCTTTTCAAGAAGAAGAAAGAGAAGAGGAAGAAGAAAATGACAGAACAGGGCAGCGTTATGACTAACGCCTGCCCTGTTTTTTTAGACTTGAGTTATTAACGAATATGGCAGGCTTCTTGAAGACTCAGTTTCAAGTTAAAGGGGTTTCGTTGCTAAGTTAGGCGTCAGGGGTGTCTAGGAAGCAACTTGCTTTCCTGTGGGGGAGCGCCGGGCTTCCTCGGACTATGTCCTGAGGGATCTCGCCTATTTCCTTTCTCCCACGGGAGTCTCACAGCTTCCCAACCACCCCTTTGCCAAGCAGAAGTTCTCTTCACAAATCCTGACCTATAGTCATAAAGCGTTTATAACAAGCTTTTTCATTCATAATAGCGATAATATACATAATGCTCTACTTTCCTTACAAGATAAAAGCGTCCTTTTCCGGGCGTGGTTTCGAGATACTCATATAGCAAAGGGGCGGAGGGGAATGGCGAGACTCCCGCGGAAAGCGAGTCATTCCACGCAGCCCCCACCCACTCAACAAAAGTCTCGAAACTGAGTCTTCAAGAAAAGGGAGCTTTTTTAACATAAGAAACTTATTGAAAGAAGGAGTTTCTAGCATTTGGTGGAATACATATATCGATAGGAGGACGTATCATGAACCATTCACTAATCCGAGTAGGAACCATTTACTTACCCGTCCAGGAAGTTGATAGATCCGCAGTCTGGTATAAAGAAAAGCTTAGAGCATCCATCCATTATCAGGATGAGCAGAAAGCAATCATCAGCTTAGCGGACATCAGTATTTTCTTGGTAAAGTCATCACCGGAACAAACATCCAACTTTGTAGATGAGGATGGTAGCGATCGGTTTGCTATCACGTTTGAAGTGGATGGAAAAGAAGCTTTGAGGTCTTTACAGAAGGAATTAAAAGACAAAGGCGTCGAAGTGGGAGAAATCGAAGACAGGGGTCACCCTGGTTTGAATTTTGTATTTGAGGATGTAAACGGAAATCGTTTGGATGTCTGGAGTGAGTTAAGTCCTGATTATGGAGGATGATACTTGTTGGCTTGTGACAGGTAGGTGAATCCCCTTAAAATTTATAGATATCGTTGTTTTACAGGAGTGATCGTAATGATCCAGGCATTCGTTTTATTTCTACTAGCAGGAGTAGCTGAAATCGGAGGAGGGTATTTGATTTGGCTCGCCATCCGTGAAGGGAAGCCACTTTCCTGGGGGATTGCCGGAGGATTCACCCTTGCCTTGTACGGGGTGATCGCTACGTTTCAAAGCTTCCCATCCTTTGGTCGTGTATACGCCGCCTATGGCGGGGTGTTCATCATTCTTTCTGTGTTGTGGGGTTGGGGCGTGGACCGTAAGACCCCTGATTTTTATGACTGGATTGGTGCGGGGATCTGCCTTATAGGCGTATGTGTCATGTTATTTGCGCCAAGACAATAGGAGATGAGAACAGAATGTAGATTACCAAGGCTCATGAAGCAGAAAGTGGGCCGTAACGAATAGAATGAAGAAGTTAAACAAGCATTACAATACATGGGTTATCGTCCGAAAAGCTTCCTTGCAGCGTATGAAGAATATCAATACGCAGAGAGAAGTGCAGGGATATTGAAGGAAGCCCAGCCCTTACAACAATCTCTGCCAGTGGTTGTCATTAGCGCTAATCATCCTTCTGAACATTGGCGGGAGTATCAGCAGTTATTAGTAGAATTGACCCTGTGCACAGAGCGTGTTTTCGCTGATACCGGCCACTCTGTTCATTTAGAGAACCCGGGCCTCATCGTTGGTAAGTTCTTAAACTAATCCAACAAACTTCACGAAATAATCAGTTGCATAGTTAAGGGCGGTCTTCGAATCGTTCTTCTGGCTTCTGGAAGAACGTATGCTTGGTTTGGGAGGCGAACTCGATTTCTTCCATCGTCCGGCAATACACGGATTCGATATCTCCACTCAATTCCTTAGCATCCTTTTTCATCAAATCCAGTACGTGTACACTCTTGAACCAATCTCCTGTCTCCGCTTCTGCATGGACCCAATCCTCCCACACAATCTCAAGCCTAGGACTGTAAATTTTAGGACCGTTCTGCTTTCGTTTGCATGGGCTCACGGTCATTTCATGCACATGACCTGGAGGTGTTTCGTTGATATCATTGAACAGCTGCGGCCAATAATCCTTGCGCGAGCCGGTGTGTGCATGAGCGGAGCACCATTGGACGATTTGATCTAAGCGTGACCGAACACCATAAAGAAGCTCATAAAGAGATCTTCCGAGGAGAATGCGTTCATCCACGGCCGAAAAGTGGTGAACGGTTCCACCCACAAGGTTTATCTTTTGCTGGATGGGGGTCACATAAGGGAAAAGGATATGGTTCATGGAAAGCACATCTTGAAGCTTGAACATCACTTTATCCATAACGGTCGCCATATACAGGTGATTTCTTATGACCCGATTTTCGATATAATGCTGTTCATTGACGATCAGCGCTTTGGTCAGTTCTTCGCTGTTTCCATTTTTCCAATAGCGTTCCCAAACAGGCTTCATGAATTTGGAAACATTCAACGCATCTAATAGGTGGTAGAGAGGGCGGCCATGCTTCAAACTGGCATCATACAACAATAGTTGTGGATAGGCATCCTGAAAAATGAGCCAATTTCCACGTTCTAAGAAGACGAAAAAGTCTGTTCCTTCCTTTCCTGTTAAAAGCTTTGGCAGGTATTCACCCTTCAGGTCAGTCATGTTCCAGCCGGCGTTTCTAGATACGAGATGGGCGAGCAACGCCCAATGGATCTCGGGATGCTTTTGAAAAAAATGAAGGTACGCCATCGTACGTGTGACGTTATTCCGATTTTTCTCCTGAGTGATTCTTCTTATTTCCCTCACCAGCGTTTCTTCCTCCGTCGTCAATGAAGACGGTGTTGACTTCAATGCGGCCTTCAGGTCTTTTTTCAGCATGCGCCACTTGGATGAAAACATTTCCTTCTCACCTCCTACTCTGAATATATTTCTGAAACGATTGCAACATGATTAACTTAGTATTTGACCTCTATCCTTCTCTATGTAAAAAAAGGAAGGAATTTCAAAACAGGTAGCGAATTTTAAGAGAAGGAGGAGCGAGATGGGATTCAGAGAGGGATGAAAATGGTCGGTTCTTAACCTGGTTGGACAGTCATTCGGATGAAGGGGTCTGTTAAAAAATCCATTTAGGAGGGAATCATATGGAGCAACGTGTGATGTGGAATCATATGGAGTCGGCTGGGGCGGAACATTTAACTTTGAGAACGTTCACCAACCACATGGAGGTACGAGGAACAGTATTGCTTGTTGATCAGGGAGTGCCGCACCATCTTATTTATGAGTTGAAGCTCGGACTGGATTGGAAGACCAAAAAGGTGAAGGTTTATCAAAATCAGGAGACGGAACCTTTTGTTGTCCAGGCGGAAAATCAGGATAAATGGTGGATCAATGGAAAATACGATGAGAACCTGGATGGTGCGACGAATGTCGATTTGACCATTACCCCTTTTTCGAACACCTTGCCGATCAATCGTGTGACTTGGCATGTAGGAGAACGACGCACGTTCAAAATGGTTTTTATCGATGTATTAAGGAAAGAAGTATGTCCACTGCTCCAGGTATACACGTATCTAGGAGACAACGATGGCTATAGGATTTTTCAATACCGCTGTAGAGATTATGAGACCGCTCTAGTCATTGATGAACATGGTTGGGTCGTTGAATATCCTGGTGCCTTTGAACGCAGAGCACTGCTGACGACTGGAGGCCGGAGGATAGAAAAACAACCGCAGCCTTTACTAGCCAATGCACCATCAGTATCGGAAGGGATTTATTAAAAATCGTAAGGGTGTTCTTGTTTTTTAAAAAAATAAAACATGCCAACGGAAGCGTAATGAAGAGGAATTCTTCATTACGTTTTTTTCTGTGTGAAGTGATCCATGATAAAAGTTCAGGAAAATCGACTTGCACACAAAAAACGCCCAGTTTTCATAGGATAGGTTGATGACTTCTAAAAAGGAGGTTGGATGGATTGTATCGGAATCAATATGGATATACGTTTAACCCTTATGGGTATGATGGTTACTTTCGCGTCCAAAGTGACCAATCAATCGTGAAGGATATTGAAAAAGCGATTAACGGGGAGTACAGTGCGATTGCCTGCTATAATAAATTGGCTGATTTAGCTCCTACACAGCAGGCAAGACAGCAGATTTATGAGATTCGTCAGGATGAAATCCGTCACTACGAGGCTTTCACTAATATTTATAAGCAACTGACCGGAAAACAACCCTCCCCGAAAATCGACGCCCCTTGCTCGGAACAGTACAGGGAAGGGATAGATGCAGCGTTTATTGATGAACAAAAGACGGTGGACTTCTATCATGAAATAGAACGGAAAGCGCAGGATCTTTCCATCAAAGAAACGTTCCGCCAGGCGGCGGCTGATGAGCAGAACCATTCGGTATGGTTTCTTTATTTTCTTTCGTTTCCCAAAAAGGATCGTGCCCAGATCAGACAGCAGGATTATGGAGCAACAGGTGCTCTGAATGCTTCTTCGTTAACATTCCAAGACATGTTGACTTATGCCATCCAGGATGAATACCTTGCCCAGGCCCGGTATGATGCTATCAGGAGGGAGTTTGGAGATATCCAGACATTCGTCCGTATCCAGGAAGCGGAGAAACGGCACATCACTGCCCTGAATACACTTTTTACAAGGTATCAATTTCCTATACCCTCCGATAATGCCAGTCAATATGTAATCATTCCTGACAGTGTCAAAGCGGCATATGCTGCTGGTGTGCAGGGGGAAATCGAAAACATCTCGATGTATGAGAAGTTCTTATTGTATGATTTGCCAGAGGATGCGAGAACTGTTTTTACACAGTTAAGGAATGCATCATTGAATCACCTCGCGGCCTTCCGTAGAGGTCTTGCACGTTTTGAAAATTCATAAGAGCTGCATGACAGCTCTCTTTACATAAGTCTTTGAACCCATCAGAAGTTGAAGGAAACACATGCCTGTGGAATGCGGGAAAATCATCTGTTTGTGTACACGAATCGAAATCGACTATTGATGTAGAACAGTATTACAATTAGAATAATATGTAAGCGCTTAATAATAAAGTTAAAGGGAGAGGGTATCCGATGCATGTTCCATTGATATTGACAGAGTTTCTAGACAGAGCGGTACAGTTATATGGAGAGAAACCGGCAATCATTGATGATGATTGGACTTTGACTTACCGGGAATTGAACGCTCGCGTCAACCAGTTATCAAGAGGGCTTGAATCCTTGGGAGTAAAGAAAGGGGACAAGGTTGCTTATCTAGCTCCGAATTCGACGGAGATGCTGGAAGGGTTCTATGGTGTCTTTCAACTGGGGGCGGTGATGACTCCGTTAAATACAAGATTGAAACCGGCAGATTATCGGTTCATTTTAGAGCACAGTGAAAGTAAAGTGCTTCTTGTGGATCATACTCTCCTTCCGCTGGTACAAGAGGTTGTACAGGATCTTCCTTCTATAGAAAAAGTGATAGTTCATGGGGATTCTTCCAGTGAAGGGTATGAGTCGTGGCTGTCCCAGTTTTCATCCGATCGTTTTGAACGAGAGCATGTAGAAGAGACAGACATCGCCTCCTTACTCTATACGAGCGGAACGACGGGAAATCCTAAGGGAGTATTGTTAAGTCATCGCTCCAACTATCTCCATGCCTTATCATCCATGCATCACCTAAGGGTTACGGATCAGGATACTCTCCTTCATGTCCTGCCTATGTTCCATGTGAACGGCTGGGGATCTCCTTTTTATTATACGGCGAATGGTGCAACACAAGTGATGCTTCGAAAAACAGACCCTGAACTGATCCTGGATAAAGTAGAGGAGCACCAAGTTTCCGTGCTACATATGGCGCCAACTGTGTTAAACATGGTGATTGGCGCTTACGAAGAGAAGCGGCCATCCATTGATCAGGAAGTAAGAGTCGTGATCGCTGGTTCTGCTCCGCCGCCGGCGTTTGTACGTAAAGTGGAGGAAGATTTGAAATGGAAATTCATTCAGGTGTATGGCATGACGGAAATCTCACCGCTCATTACTACATCGGAACTTCGGTCGATGGACATTGATCGGCCAGCGGAAGAACGTTACCGGTTGAAAGCAAAGGCTGGTTACAGCATGATCGGCAGCCAGGTGAAGGTCGTAGATGAGTTGGGAGATGAAGTTCCGAGCGATGGAATATCCATTGGGGAAATCGTAACAAAATCAAACAACGTGATGGAAGGGTATTATAAAAACGTGGAAGCGACAAATGAGACGATAAGGGATGGATGGCTTCATACGGGAGATATGGCAGTGGTTGATGAGGGAGGGAATATTGAAATCGTCGATCGTAAAAAAGATGTGATCATAAGCGGAGGAGAAAACATATCTTCCATCGAAGTGGAGGCGGCCTTATATGAACACCCTTCCATACTTGAAGCTGCTGTTGTAGCTGTGCCAGATGAAAAGTGGGGCGAGGTACCCCGTGCGGTAGTTGTGGTGAAAGAGGGGGAAATCCTCTCTGAAGAAGAAGTGATTCTATTTTGCCGGGAGAAGTTGGCGCATTTTAAAGCACCCAAAAACGTTTCGTTTATTGAAGAATTACCAAAGACTGCATCTGGAAAGATCCAGAAAGTCATCATTCGCAAGAAGTTTTGGAAAGACCAGAATCGAATGATCAATTAAAGAATGATTCATTAGCCTAAAGCTGCTGCTTTAGGCTTTTCTTGTTATGAACAGCTTCTGTTGTTAGCATAATCGAATTCAGCAGATGGTGGGCTCGGCATAAGCCCTTTTTCTGGAAAAGAGCCTCGTTCTCTGCTTAAATATTCATTGGTAACAAGACGAGGTTTACTTGTTGACATACATACCACGCAGGGTATAAAATGATCGTAGTTCAAGACAAAGGAGGAACATCATGTCATTCGTGTTGATCGTAGCGTTAATCGTAGGGACGGGGCTCTTCATTCTTCATAGATACTTGCCGGCTTCCCATGTTAAAAAGATGGATATGTCCGAAGTAACGTCTGAAGATGGCATGGTCGTTCCCGTTGATACGAGAGATTATCAAACGTCATCTCAGGATAAATTGGCGCACGCTGTTTGTCTTCCACTGGCTTATTTAGAAAGACATCATCAAGATATACCACAGCGACCGATTTTGCTCATTTGTTCAGATGAAGTTGAAAAGAATTTGGCAGCAAGACTACTGAAGAGAAAAGGGTATGAAGTGATTGGTTATACCATTCCAACTCAGCACCAGGAGTGCCGAGCGATGCCGTGTATGATTGAAAAATAAGAGGTGAAACAAATGGAAGCTATTCTCCCATGGGTAATCGGATTGTTACTCGGTTGGTTCATCATTAAAAAGCTGTTACCAGCCCAAGGTGTTCAAAATATAACTGTCCAGGAAGCAAAAGAGCGCTTGAAAGAAAAAAATGTGCAATGGGTCGATGTCCGGACACCCGCAGAATACCGGACAAATCATAAAAAACCGTTTAAAAATATACCTCTCTCCGATCTTTCAAAACGAACAGGGGAGTTGGACCGTAATAAGGAAGTCGTTTTAATCTGCCAAAGCGGAATGAGAAGTGCGAACGCAGCGAGAGTATTGAAAAAGAAAGGTTTCGAAAACATCACCAATGTACGAGGCGGGATGAGTGCTTGGGGCTGAGAAACACCCTCTAAAAAGACCAGGGGAAAGCTGGTCTTTTTTTTATTTTTCTGAAACGTTTTCTTGAGGCTTATCGTACATGCAGGTAATGGGGTGATGATATGTTTTGGCTTTATATTATACTCGGTACTGTTGCCGGTATTGGCGTTTTTCTGTTTTTTAACTGGTTGATGGGGTATCGTAAAGGCCATATACAAATGGATTTTGATGAACGTTATATGAATCATCAAGCGTATATTGAAGCAATTAGTGAAGAATTAAGGGATAGAGGATATAAAGACGTCCATTATAAGGGGGACCATGTTTTTCTTGTGGACGGAAAAGCTTATGTATTCTTTGAAAGGAATGTTCCTATGGGAGGCGTTCCTTTACAGCGGACGATACTGAAACCTCAAAAATAATGAGGATTGACCAGCTCCTGTAAGGGGCTGGCTTTTTCCGTTTTTTAGCTTGGATAAGAGAGCTTTTTTACCCGCAAACTAATCAAAAAAGAAAGGGGGCTTCCCTTGAAAAAAATCATCCTGTATCTTTCACTTTTTCTCATTGTTTTTCACTTGAGTGTTGTAAGCGTTTACGCAAAAAACCATACCAGAAATTATTATGAACAGCAGGGGACGGCGATTTGGGATGTTCCGATTTCATCAAAGTATATCGCCATTACTTTTGATGATGGTCCAAGTTCTGAGTACACGCCTGAAATTCTGAATATTTTACGGGAGTACAACGCAAAAGCCACCTTTTTTGTAGTTGGATCAAGAGCTCAGGAGAATCCCTCGATCATCAAGTCGATGGTGAAAAGTGGTCACGAGCTTGCTAACCACAGCTTTCATCACCCTGACTTTACAGGGATCACTAAAGAAGAGCTGATTCATGAAATGGACAATACAGCAGAAGTTCTTGAGAGTTTGACAGGAGCTCCTCCGAGGTTGTTTCGTCCACCAGGAGGTGTGTATAACGACATTATTGTCAATACAGCCAATGAGGAAGGGTATATGGTTGTTATGTGGTCCTGGCATCAAGATACGAGAGACTGGAAAAGGCCTGGTGTCCACAATATCGTAAAAACCGTATTAAACAACACGAGGAATGGAGACATTGTTCTTTTTCATGATTTTGGTGGCGATCGTTCGCAGACGATTGAAGCATTAAAGCAGATTCTCCCTAAATTGAAAAAGGAAGGGTATCAATTCGTAACTGTCTCAGAATTACTTCAAAAACATTCCAAATACAATCTCCTCCATGGAGTCAACGGAGTAGAATGATCCCTTGATCTAAAAGATGGGGATCTTTTTTGTTTTTTTTAATAAAAAACACGATGGGGCTACCTTTCAAGGCAACTTAAGAAAATTCCATTCATACCCTATGTTAAGAAACCTGACATTTATAGTTGTGTAAATATTGCGACTTTGATACAATGCTTAATAACATAAAATGTTATAAAATCTAACATAAGGGGAGTTAAGAGAATGGATGCAACTTTTTTAATGAACAATCTTTGGATCATCGTCTGTACGATCCTCGTTTTATTGATGCAGGGAGGATTTATACTACTGGAAGCCGGGTCGACACGAATGAAAAACGCGGGTCATATTGCAGGGAAGACGGTTTTTACTATAGGTATCGTTTCTGTGGTATTCTGGGCATTAGGATATGGCCTGATTTATGGTGAGGGAAATGGATTTATTGGCTTCTCTAATTTCTTTTACGGTGATGCAACGACGATGGGAGAAGGTCTTGCGGGATCCACAGACTTTTTATTCCAGCTGGCGTTTGCAGCCATTGCGATGACGATTGCTTTCGGTGGATTTGCTGAAAGAGCAAAACTTGTCGCCTACGTAATTTTCGCTATTTTATTTTCTATTCTCGTTTATCCGGTGATTGCTCACTGGATTTGGGGCGGCGGCTGGTTAGGTGAACACGGGAAGCAGGATTTCGCCGGTTCAACGGTTGTCCACTTGACAGGTGCTATGGCAGCTTTAGCGGCAACGATTATTTTGAAACCCCGAATCGGGAAATACAACAAAGATGGTTCTTCCAATGAAATTGCCGGCCATAACCAAGTGTTTACAGCATTAGGTGTCCTCCTCTTGTGGGTCGGCTGGTTCGGATTTAATGCAGGAAGTACATTCGGCGTAGCAGATGCATTCTTTGGTTATGTCGCTCTTAACACCCAATTGGCAGCAGGTGCTGGAGCCATCGGTGCGATGCTGATGGTTTGGGCCGTCACAGGAAAAGCAGATGTACCGACAACCCTGAATGGTGCTCTTGCCGGTCTTGTAGCAATTACAGCTTCGTGTGCTTTCGTTGAACCTTGGGCAGCGGTATTAATTGGATTGATCGGTGGAGGAATCGTATTCTTCAGCATGCGTTTCTTTGATAAAAGGAAAATTGATGACCCGATCTTCGCTCTCTCTGTTCATGGTGTCGTCGGTGTATGGGGAACGCTTTCGAACGGTCTGTTTGCAACACCAGAGCTTGCTTCTGTAGGTCGCCCCGGCCTGTTTTACGGTGGTGGATTCGAGCAACTTTGGGTACAGACGCTCGGAGTTGTAAGTAGTGGGTTGTATGCGTTTCTCGTTTCTTTCATCATTCTGAAAATCATGGATAAGGCGATGGGTGGACTTCGTGTATCTGAAGAGGAAGAAATCATGGGGCTCGATTTAAGTGAGCACGGCGGTTATGGTTATCCAGAGAATTTAACGCCTCCTCAAAAGACGAAATCAGGAGCATAAAGACGTAATGAAAAAGGATGGAATGGATGTTTAAGACATATGAAGAAATCAGAGAATGGCGGGAAGAGATGATTGAATCTGTAAGCGGTGATCATTTGCAGTTGAATGCTTTTCACGACCAATTGATTCATCATACTTTCCATCTGGCAAAAGAAAAGGTTGAACGTGAGCAGGGGCCTCCTCCTGCTCCTTTTGCATTTTTTTTGATGGGAAGTGCCGGAAGATATGAGCAGTCGTTATGGAGTGATCAGGATCACGGAATTATTTTTGATGGGGATGAGAAGCACCAGGACTATTATTTATTGCTGGGGAAAGAAATCAGAGAAGGGATGGCTGTCGTCGGCTATGAGAGGTGCGAGGGGAACGTGATGGCTTCCAATCCATTGTGGTGTCAATCCATGGAATTGTTCACGGTGCAGATTACAGAGTGGTTGAAAGAGGCTGAGTGGCAGGCACTGCGCCATTTCCTTATTTTCTTTGACTCTAGAGTGTTGGTGGGGGAACGAGATCTGCTGTTTCAAGTCAAAAAGGCATCTTTTGCGGTGATCGATGAAGAACCGGCGCTTTTGACTAGGTTGCTGGATAATGTCAATTACGTAAAAAAGGGTGTAGGAGTTTTCGGGCAGCTGCTACCGGATTACAGTGGTGAGAAAAAGGGGCATTTCAATCTGAAACAGACGGTCTATTTTCCTTACATTAATGCTTTAAGAATTCTTTCGCTTTTTCATCATGTTACTAGTTCTTCAACATTATCAAGATTTGAAGCGCTGCGTTCTCTTTATCCCACACTTTCTGACTATGAGAATGATTTCCGGCAATTCCTGCAGCAAAGATTGAAACTGAAAAAAGATGCGGGGGATTATCAACATGTCCACGTGATCAAAGTAGAACAGTTATTGAAAGAGGAAAAACAGCAATTGAAAAAGCAGGTCAAACGGGCTCAAAAACTCCATCAAATGGCGAAAACCATTATTAAAGAGGGTCAAAGATGAACCCTTTTGTACAGTTTGTTAAAGATTTGTCCGGTAAAATCGGCGGTGGATTTTCTTCATTGAATCAGAATGATCCGTCGAATATGGCTTATTTAAGGAACCTTGAGAGAGAGATGAAGAACGCAAACACTCTCGACCTTCCTTTTGATGATTTGAGTATTACGGTTTTCGATTTGGAAACGACCGGCTTTTATCCTTACAATGGTGATCAGATTTTGTCTATAGGGGCCGTGAAAGTTAAGGGGGATCAAATAATCGACAGCCAAACGTTTTACTCTCTGGTCGGAACTGATGCTGCGCCATCTAAGGAGATTGAAGAGTTGACGGGGATTACAAGCAGCATGATCGAAGACGCCCCACCACTTCGCGACGCTTTGAAGAGTTTCTATCAGTATGTGAAAGCGGATTTGCTTGTCGCTCATCATGCGAATCATGAAAAGCAATTCATGAATCATGCGACATGGATCGCTTTGAGAAAAAGGTTTCAGCATAGAATTGTCGACACAGCCTTTTTAACAAAGGTTCTTCCTAACCAGCAAGGGCTGACGACGTTAGATGAATGTTGTGAGCATTATGGGATTGATATAAAAAAACGACACCATGCGCTTTATGATAGTTTGGCAACCGCTGAATTATGGGTGGCTTGTATCAAACAATTAAAGGAAGAAGGATATACCAACTTGAATGAGATCTACACACGAATTGCTACAATGGAATGAGGAGACTGTTCCAAAAGGGACGTATGCATTTTGGTAGTCGAAACCAGTGGTACATCTGTGGTTAGCCATGTGTTGCACCGATGGTATTCATAGGATAGAAGAGAAGCGGAGCCCCTCTGGAGCTTCGTTTTCCTTTTTAGAAAAAGGAGAAACGGATACGGAAGTAGAATGACTACGATAGGGAAGCAGAAGGGAAAAGAGGAATGAAGATGAACGCAACTATAAAAGATGTAGCTAAGCAGGCGAACGTCTCCATCGCGACCGTTTCAAGAATCCTGAATCAGTCCTCCAAAGGCTACTCAGAGGAAACACGTCAGCAAGTGATGAAGGCTGTGGATGAACTAGGGTATCGACCAAACGCGCTTGCAAGAGGATTGATTAATAAGAAGACACAAACCATCGGAGTATTATTCCCGGAAATATCAGGGATGGTCACTTCCGAACTCCTGCATGGGATTGAAGAAGTGGCTCATCATCTTGGGCAGAGTGTGATTGTCTGCAACACGGCATCTCAAGGTGAAAAGACGTTGAAGTACCTCAACCTCCTTGATGAAAAGCGTGTGGAAGGAATGATATTCGCAAGCGAAGTCCTGACCGATGAGTACTACGAAGCTTTAAAGAAAATGAATGTTCCTACAGTGCTTGTTTCGACAAAGTCTGCGAAGTATTCTCTTCCTTACGTAAAAGTAGATGATCATGATGCTTCTTATGCAGCAACTTCCTATTTAATAAGAAAAGGGCATAAAGATATCGGGATGATCAGCGGTATGGAAGAGGATCCTATTGCGGGAAGCCCCCGTATCAGAGGGTTCAAAGCAGCTCTTGAAGATCATGGTCTTCGGAGTGATGCCGTAATTGATGCGCGTGGGTTTTCTTTTGAACATGGCAAAGTAGCTTTTCCTGAACTTATGCTTGAGCACCCGCTCTTGACAGCTCTTTTCGCAGCGAGTGATGAAATGGCGGTGGGGGCCCTTTCGTCCGCTTATGAGTGGAAACTTCGAGTCCCGGATGATCTTTCTATTATTGGTTATGACAATAGTAAAATAGCTGAAATGTCCATCCCTCCACTCACGACCATCGCCCAGCCGCTTAGAGAAATGGGAGAAAAAGCTGTGGAAATGTTGTCCGGAATGATGAAGTCAGGGACGAACCCTCAGAGCATCATCATGCCCCATCAAATAATCGAGCGACATACCGTTCGCGACCTTACTTAGGTCGCGGTTTTATTTTGGTGAGGTTAAACGTTTACTCGAAAACAGAACTTGCTAGGATCTTCTGATACAGTACTATTGTTTTAATTTTCAGAATTTAGTAGACAAGGTTTTTGTAACCGCTTACAATAAGTTTAGAGTAAACGTTTTCCTTGATTTCCAAAATTATAATAAAGGAGAATCCTCATGGCCAAATCCAAACAAGTGAAGAAGGGTCAATCTAACCTGCGCGTACCTGTTGCCGTTTTGTCAGCCATTGCTGTTTCGACATTCCTTACCACCTCCGTTTCTGCTCAGGATAGTTCATTTACTAGACAAGGTGCAGGCCCGATGTATTTTTCTACCTATGAACATCAGCATGATAAAAATACATACATGCCGGAAGACAGATTCAAAGCGAATATCGACTGGATGGCGGAAAACTTTAAATCCTATGGATACGACATGATTGCTACTGATGGATGGATTGAAGGCGCAACATTACTGAATAAGAATGGGTATGTCGTTTCTCATAACGATAACTGGATGTCCCGACCGTTGAATATGGAAACAGGAGAATTCGAAAACAAGGGATTGCTGCTTAACGGTGACTTTGAGCTTGGGAATGCAGAAGGATGGACCATTGAGACAGAGGCTTTTTCCGGGGTGGACGCGAATGATGCTTATGACGGACAAAAATTATATGTCTATCATCCAGATCCTTTTACAGCAAGAGTTTCACAGACAGTAGAAGGATTAGAAAATGGAAGTTACACAGTAGAGGCCCGGGTGAAGTTTCCTAATGATACGGACAATTATACCAATGGGACGAGCCGAGCTTTCATGAAGCTGAACGGTTTTAATGGGGACATGGAGAACGTATTACGTTTGGATGAAGGTTTGACCAATGAATACGATGAGCCCCGTTATGGTCTATTTACAATGGACGCAGATGTCGTGGACGGAAAGCTCACCATCGCCTTCGACATTGATGCATCCGGTGAGCACAGTTCGTTTCAGCTTGATGATGTGAAACTCTATAAATCAGGACAGAAAGACGAAGAAAGCTCTTTTCAATATCCTGCAGAAAAATATCCGAATGGCCATACGTGGAAGTTTTGGGGAGATTACATTAAACAGCGGGGCATGGACTTCGGCATTTATTATAACCCTTTGTGGGTGAGTCCGGAAGTCGTGGGAAATCCGGATCAATACATTGTCAAAGGCACGGAAAATAATCCGGACGGGCCTACCTATGTCGCTGAATTGATCGACCAGGGAGATCCGGATGACCCGACAGATGGGGACCGGTTCAATGGAGGACAGGGGAATGCGCGCGCGTTGTACTGGGTGAATGTAGAGCATCCAGATGCGGAGAAATATATCAAAGGATATATCGATTTCTTCAAGGAGCAGGGAGCGGACTTTCTGCGCGTCGATTTCCTCTCCTGGTATGAGGATGGAACAGACCCGAATATCGGTCGTGTTGGTAAAGCTCATGGAAGAGAACATTATGAAACCCAGTTAAAGTGGATGTCAGAAGCGGCGAAGGAAAATGAAATGTTCTTAAGCCTTGTCATGCCGCATTTGTACAATCATGGAGAACTTGAGCTTCAATATGGGGATATGATCCGCATCAATGAAGACTCATTCGGGGGTGGCTGGGATCATATTAGTGCCCGAAGACAGACATGGCAGGAAGGATGGTCTCAGTGGGCCAATTCTTTCCAGGGTTTTACCGGTTTTTCGGACATCAGCGGTCGATCCAGCATGATTTTGGATGGTGACTTTCTTAAGTTGAATACCTTCATCGGGGACCATTCAGAGCATGAAAAGAAGTCGACCCTCTCCCTCTATACCATGGCAGGATCACCGATCGCCATCGCAGACCAATTTGATACGATTGGTGACAACTATGAGTTTTACCAAAACTCGGAGTTGATTGAATTCAACAGACGAGGGTTCGCAGGCAAACCCATTTATTATACGGGAGATCATTATAGTCAAGATGGAAGCCGGGATAGTGAGAGGTGGGTCGGGCAGTTTCCGGACGGTTCATGGGCTGTCGCCTTGTTTAACAGAAGTGATGAAACACGTTCATATCAATTCGACTTTTATAAAGAAATAGGAGTGGAACGGGGGTTCGTCCGTGATGTCTGGAAACAGAAAGATTTAGGTATGCAGTCGGGTCATGCGGTGACGCTTGAACCACACGATAGTGTCGTTCTGAAAGTGACGCCTGAGAATACGGAGAAGGTATTTCAAGCAGAAACAGCCTCTTATTCGAAAGGAATCGTATTTTCGAAGGCGGAGGACAGTCATGAAGGGTTCGGTTATTTACAGGATGTAGGTCCGAACGATGAGCAGGTCACCTATGCGATCGATGCCAATGAAACCGGAGATTACATGATAGATTTGAAATATTTTGCCACTGGAGAGACAGAGGCCTTCGTTCAAGTGAGAAACGAAGAGGAGGGAAGTATGATCGATCGTGAATCGGTCATGCTCTCTCAAGCAGACGGGCATTGGGCGGACCAAACCGTGAAGATCAAATTAAATAAGGGGACGAATATCGTTCAAGTAGGGGCAGAGCAAGGGAACTTCAGTCTGGATTCTGTTTCCATCAGGAAAGCTGTTCCTCACAATGGGGTTGAAAAGCTGGATCTCTCTCAATGGACCAGAGGCAACATATCGAACACGCACCTGGAAGATGATCAAATGGTCTTCAAAGGGAACGAGGCCTATGTCTCAGAATCATGGCACTATCAAGCTGTGGAGAAAGGCTTTTATACGGTGAGCGCGGATGTGGATATTGAAGGGGACGCAGAAGGGATATGGTATGTCCGAGATGGGGAAAAGGTTCACAAGCGGACATTTAATCCGAATACAAAAAAAGTCACCATTCAAAATGTCGTTTCAAAAGGAGACAATGTTTTGAAAATAGGAGCTTCAATTGACGGGGCAGAGGGAAGTACTGTCCGCCTTTCAAACGTCAGATTGGAGAAAAGTGATAACCATAATGAACATTTTCGCATTCTGAAAAGGAACAAGGTGAAGCTCGAAGTGGAAAAAGAGGAAAAAACGGAAGGGATATCCTTACTGCATTTGGAAGATGTGGACACACCAAGAAAAATACATGCGGCTGACGGAAAATACGAACCTGTCGCAAAAGAAAGTGATTTGTGGAACACACCGGCGGCTTATTATTATGATAAAGAAAATAGACAACTGTGGGTAAACGTTCCGGAAGATGAAACGGAAAAAATTCAAATAAAGCTCGAATAAAAAAATCCAGAGGAAGATTCCTCTGGATTTTTTTCATTCGTTCGCTCCAGGTCCCTGCTTCGGTCGATTCTTGTTGGTGCGGTGTCCGACTTCTTCTTCAATCGGCAGACTTTCTTTCGGAGTTTTATTGTTCGTTTTCGCTGCGTTCATCTGTGACGTTCTTTTTCCCATCAACATCTACCTCCTCTTATGTACATAGTTTGTATATAATGAATAGAGGTGAAACGAGGAAATTTTTTCATCTGTGAAACCTTCCATCAGAAGTAACCGTAGGATAGATAGGGAGGAACCGCAAATGAGACAATGGTTGAAAAGTAAGCAGGAAGTGTTGAAACGACGAAGACAAAACACGGAAAGATCAAGTGTTTTTGACGTACTGTTTGAGCTGGTGCTCTGGTTACCTGAACTGATCATTCTCCCAATTCGAATGGTTATTTGGTTAATAAAAGGGATTGGAAGGCTAATCGGTCTTATTTCCGACCTCACTTAATAGAGCACTGTTAAAGATTGGTGGTCCATATCAGTGATTAAAGAGTATGACAGGATCTTTGTAGTATCCGGTTTAAGGCTTTTATGGAGTGGATAGGACCTGACGAGCATAGCTAAAGTCCATACGCCGCTGATCGAGGGGCCTGCGCACTTAAGATAGGAGTTTGGCCAATGTGATTAACGTGATTGATCATATAAACAGAAAAAATGAAAAAGGGGGAAGAGTATGCGTACAATTACATTAGCGAATGGAAATACGGTGGAAGTGGACTGTCTTAGTTGCGCTTTGACAAGCGGTAAAGTGGAACCGGAAGGTGGAGTCATTGCAGAAACAGAGCATTTCCATGCACACCAGGATGTCGCTTATCCGATTAGAGGGTTAGTTATTGTAGCTTCCAAAAGGCATATTAAGGGCCTTGATGAATTGACAGAAGAGGAACAACACGATTATATCACGTTCATCACGAAGATCAGAAAGGCACAAAGAGAAGTGTTAGGAATTGAGCATGTCTATTACTTTTACAACGAAGACACGACCCACCATTTTCATTTATGGATGGTGCCCCGATACGACTGGATGTATGAATTTGGACGTTCGGTGGAATCGGTCCGTCCTGTTTTGCTTCATGCGAGGAATAACGGCGGGGATCATGCAAAAGTGTTGGAAGGCATTCGCTTGTTAACGAAGGTGCTGAATGAGTAGGGTCATTTTCCTATTCTTTTGTGGTCTTCTTTTTTTAAACATACCGGCTCAAGCGTCCAGCCCATTTGTCATAAGCGAAGAGGGGGCAGCCGGTTATTATTATCAAGTTACCAAAAATGAGGATACATACACATGGTTGATTGAAGGGGATAACAGAATATTGACCATCATAGAAACAGAAGGAAATGAAAAAGACTTAGAGTCCTTCCGATTTGGTGTGGAAAATGTGCACAGCCATTTGTCTACCCTCTGGATGACGGGAGTATTTCTTGTCATAACCACCACTCTAACCTTTTATTTATTCAAAAAACAAAGGCATATGGTTAAGGAGTCGTTACCTGTCATCCTCCCTGCATTGTGTATTCCTATTTACATCTTGGTTTCGGCTTCCATCGAATTGAATCATGCATGGCATAAAACGGAGACATACTTTCAATTGCTTTTGACTTAGGAGGATGTCGGTATGTACAGGATCTCAATGGTGTTCTTGGCTTTTGTGATCTGTTTTGGGATCAGTGCAAGCCTGAATGTGTTATTGAAGACAACGAAAAAAAGAGATTGGGTGATATCAGCCCTGTTGAGTACCGCGTTAGCCTTGTTTATAGGCGGGTTTTTGGGAGGTTGAGGTAGATTTGGAATGGAGAATTGGGGATGGATCACGTCTGTGAAACTTAACGATCCTGCGATTTATTATTGGGGGGCTTGTATTAATTTTGAGCGGTTATGGTTTATGGACAGAGCATTTCCGGCTCCTGCCTATCATGCTGTTGATGTTAGGTTTTTTGTTGTTTGTTACAGGGATGGGTGAAATCGAAAAGGGCAATGGAGCTTATGCGATTCTTCCTTTCCTGACAGATACAGGGGTCTTTGTCTTTTTTTATACATAAAGGAAAGTCCCTCTGAAGAACAGAAGGACTTTTGTGCCAGGATGAAAGCTTTCGCAATCATTCATTTATTATTTCAGAAATGATCTCATAGGAGCGCAGACGTGCGTCGTGGTCGTAAATTTGTGAAATGACCATCATTTCATCAGCTTCGGTTTCCGCCTGGAAATTCTTCAATTGTTCTCTCACCGTCTCTTTACTTCCGATAATGGAAGCACCAAGTTGCTGTCTTAAGGCAGCTTTTTCCTGGGCTGTCCATACTTCGTCCATGTCATCAACCGGGGGCTGGAGCAAATGATTCGTATTTCGTACGAGATTCAGGAATTGTTGCTGCAGGGAAGTTGCCAACCTTTCTGCTTCTTCATCTGTATCTGCAGCGATCACATTGACGCCTACCATGACGTAGGGTTCATCAAGAGTTTTCGAAGGCTGGAAACTGGAACGGTACAAATTTAAAGCACCGCGTGTATTGTTCGGTGAAAAATGACTGGCAAAAGAGAAAGGCAGTCCAAGCTGTCCGGCAAGTTGTGCGCTGAAACCACTAGAACCGAGCAGCCAAACCGGAATGTCGAGTCCCTCTCCAGGAATCGCCCGGATATGGTGATCTCCGGCGAAATAGCCTCTTAACTCATCTAGCATCGCAGGAAACTCATTAGGATCAGAATCCAAATTTCTTCTTAGAGCCCGGGCTGTCATTCCGTCTGTTCCTGGAGCACGTCCGAGACCTAAATCCACACGTCCGGGAAACAGAGTTTCCAGTGTGCCGAATTGTTCTGCGACGACAAGCGGCGCGTGATTCGGAAGCATTACTCCGCCTGAGCCAACCCGGATGGAGTCCGTATTGTGCAGCACATGACTGATGGCAACAGAAGTTGCGGAACTTGCGATAAATAGCATGTTATGGTGTTCGGCCATCCAGTATCTTGTGAATCCCCATTTTTCAACATGTTGGGCAAGGTCAACCGTGTTTCGGAAAGAATCCGCCGGCGTCCCGCCTTCAATCACCGGGGCAAGGTCGAGGACCGAGAATTTCGTATTTGCTAATCCTTTTACAGACATAGGATAACCTCTTTTCTATTTCACTTATAATATATGGGCAAGAATGCCCCTTTCCTTCTTTAACAACATTTATCATATCAGCTGTATTTCGTGTCTCAAAATAATTTGTTTGCAACTTATTCCATATTCAGACGACTATTGTGAAAAGGAGGGAAACGATGAGGCTGTTGGTTATGCTCTGTTGTTTACTTTTCCCATATTTCTATTTATCAACAACGGCTTCTGCCACATCATGGGCCTATCCTTTTGTCGTCTATGATGGTTTCATTTATGTTGTTGAAGAAGAATCGGCAGAAGTGAAAGTGGAAGAGAGGATCGGCGAAGTGACCGCTTATTCGGATATGCAACAGTATGAAGGGAATTTCTCCAATGTTTTTGAAAAAGGGACGGACTATTATAAATTAGCCGGCCATCCCACAACAGAAATGATTGCTGTTGAGGAACGAAAGGGTGTTTATAGAATAGCAGAGAGGGAATCTGCTTACACTTACCGAAGTGAAAAGAAGGAAGCATCAGGTTCTTTCCTGGACAAAGGAGAGCCTGTGGAACAGGAGGATCTCGCACTCGGAACATATCTATTTGTGTGCTTCCTGATCTTCGTCGCTGGAACGATTTATCTGTTTCAACGGAAAGGGACGTGAGTGTGATGTCATTGTCCGTGTGCCTAATGGTGAACGGTTACCGATGTGAAAAGGTAAGTCGCTGATCTTTATCATGATTGCATGTTTTTAATGATATAATGAGTACAGAAAAACTTTTTAGAAACGGAACATCCATAGACAAGCTCCTCAACTTTTTCCTAGGAGGCTTTAGATGGACAATATTAAAGAGACGTTTCTTGAAGTCGTCCTCTCCATTCTCCCCATCACGATTGTCATCACTATCCTTCAATTCACTTTAGTCTGGCTCCCGTTGGACATGTTCTTACAATTCATCATCGGCGCAGGGATGGTCGGAGCCGGCTTGGTGTTGTTTTTGCTCGGGGTCAATATTGGGTTGTTGCCTATAGGGGAAATGATCGGTTCAGCCTTGTCTAAAACAAAAAGAGTCTGGCTGATCATTTTTTTCGGATTTCTGCTAGGTCTTGTCGTGACCATAGCAGAACCTGATGTCCGTGTACTTTCCTCTCAGGTAGATCAGGTCTCTGGTGGACAGATTCCGATGGACATTCTTATCCTTTCCGTAGCGATCGGGGTAGGAGTGTTTGTCGCTCTTGCCATGTTTCGAATCATCTTCAGTATCAACATGGTTTACTTACTTGCAGGAGGGTATGGCCTCGTCTTTCTCCTGGCGGCCTTTACACCAAGTGTTTTCGTCCCGATATCCTTTGATGCAGGTGGAGTCACCACGGGGCCTTTGACCGTACCATTCATTCTTTCACTCGGGGTCGGTGTGGCTTCGGTTATGCGTGGCAAAACTTCATCGGGTGATGGATTTGGACTTGTCGCTTTGGCATCGATCGGCCCGATTTTATCGGTTCTCCTTTTAGGGGTGATTTATGGGTGAACATTAAAATTTTCGATGGTTTCTGGCACGTCCTGTTTGATGTCGCTACAGCACTCATTCCACTATTCTTCTTATTTCTTCTCTTTCAACTTGTCTTTCTAAAACTTCCATGGAAAAAATTACAGGACATCCTTGTTGGTTTCTTTTTGACTTATGCAGGTCTGTCCTTGTTTTTGCAAGGGGTTCATATCGGTTTTATGCCCGTTGGAAGCATGATGGGAGAGAAACTTGGAACGATAGAACACACGTGGCTGCTTGTACCCATCGGTTTTGTTCTCGGCTTTGTGGCCATTTATGCAGAGCCTGCGGTCAGCGTGTTGACCCATCAGGTTGAAAAAGTCTCTGGAGGTTATATCCCTCATAAATTATTGCTCTATACCCTTTCATTCGGTGTCGGCATTTCCATCGCTCTATCCATGGTGCGTATTTTAATCGGAATCCCTATTTGGTATTTTGTGGTCCCTGGTTACCTGTTCGCTTTGATCATCGTTCGGTTTTCCAATAAAACGTTCACATCGGTCGCTTTTGATTCTGGTGGAGTAGCCACAGGTCCGATGACCGCCACTTTTATTCTGAGTCTATTCGTAGGCATCGCTTCTGTCACCGAAGGTCGCGATCCGCTCTTAGATGGGTTTGGAATGGTTGCTCTCGTAGCCTTGGCACCCATTATTTCAGTTCTTACACTAGGTGTGATCTACAGGAGAAAGGAGCAGGAACAGTATGACAAAGAAAACATACGGACAAAAGCTCATAGTAACGATCGTTAAAAAAGAAAAAGCCAAAAAAGTCGTACATGCCTCGACTCTTGCAGGTGCTCAGGGAGGGACGACTCTTTTTGGGAAAGGTTTCAGAATGGATGAAAAGAAGCGTTTTCTTGGCATACCTGTAGAAAGGGAGCGGGAAGTCATTTTAACTCTTGTCTCTCATTCTATTTATGATTCGGTCATGGATGCCATCATCCATGCAGCAAAACTGAACCGTCCGAGGCAGGGCATAGGATTTGTCATCGACACGAAAAATATTAGCGGCATCAATCATATGATTGGACTAGGACTTGAATCAGAACAAAATGCAAGTGAGGATGTGATGCAGGTGGAGAAGCAGAAACTTTCCTATGATCTCATTGTGACAATCGTCAATAAAGGAGATGCAGAAAAAGTCGTGGATGCATCTAAAGAAGCAGGAGCAGAGGGCGGTACCATCATCACAGGACGTGGAACAGGTATACATGAAAAGGCGAAGCTCTTTAATATATTAATCGAACCTGAAAAAGAAGTTGTGCTGACATTAATCGTGAAGGAAAAGTGTGATGGAGTCCTGCATGCGATTGAACGAGGAGCAAGACTCGATGAGCCGGGCAGAGGGATTGCTTTTGTGCTGGATGTCGAAAGGACGGTTGGGATCAATCATCTATTGAATCAACAGTGGAATGAAGAAATGAAAGAATGAAAGCAGCCCGCCCGGATGTCAAAGATCAAAGAATTCTTCCATATCTTTTTATTGTGGGCGTTAAAAAGGTCCCAGGAAACTTTTGTGACTTTTCAACATCCTCACAAAATAAACGTCACTTGGAAGGTAAGCCTTTTTCTTAATAGAAGGATTGATAGAGTTCGTTCCATAAAGGGGAGAGAGAACTTGAGGAAGTTTCTCGTTTGTATGTTTGGTGTGTTTGTCCTTCTTACCGGTTGCAGCTCAGAAAAAGATGAGCTGATGGATGAGATAGTGTCAGGGGTTGAAGGTCGTTATAGTGTGCTGGCATTTAATAGTGAAAAGGATTCTTTGGAAGCCTTCCAAAGCGAAATCAACCAAATGTTCAGCGATCCGGAAGTCTGGGAGAGCAGACTCTATTCTTTCAACGTTCTAAAGGAAGTACCGGAGGAACCTTATGATTATAAAAAACTTTTGAACATTGAGGAGCTGCCACAATTTATCGTATTAGATACCGAAGAGATTGTTTTCAGAACCCCCCATATTGAGGATTTGGAAAGGTTTCTGCTGGGTGAAGATCCATATTCCTCTCATGAGCATTGAAAAACGGAAGCTGAAGAGCTTCCGTTTTTTGTGCTTTTTAAAAAGGTTTCGTATGTTTAGGGTCGGCTGATTTTTTGGCAGCTCCCTGGTCATAATATATTTCTTCATAAGCTTTTTTGTCTTCATTGGCCATATTGACATGAGGCTGAGCTTTTCTTTTTCGGGCGAAGTAGAGGGAGAGAGCGATCAATACGATCGGAATTAATAGCAAGAGCCATAACATATTTCTTTCCTCCTCGATGTTTTTGGCTTATAGTACTCTATTCCCTTTTCATCCGCTTTCATGCTGTTATGACAAGAAATGCGTCTAAGGAACTGTTCCATGTAATAAACGAAATAAATCCTTCATATGAAATATAAGGAAACCGGTTTACTAAAAAACTAGGTTTAATTGTGAAAAAATTTAAAAAAACCATTGAAAACGGATACATTTGTCGATATAATCAAGCTAACCTACTAAATCAATTGATTTTTTTTAAACATTAACGAAACCGGTTTCGTTAGTGTAGGGGGAAGAGAAATTAGACAGGAATACGAAAGGAATGGTGAAAGTGAAAAAGAATTTATTCGTCGTTATGTTGTTAGTCTTATCGATGTTCCTTTATGCGTGTAGCAGTGGCGAGGAAGACTCGGCTTCAGGTGATGGTGAAGGCAAAGTCACCCTTGATTTCTGGGTTTTCGGTGCTACCAACTATGAAGATTTAGCGAAAGAATATGAAAAAGAGAATCCAAATGTCAAAATCAATATCAAAAACTCTGAGCTTGGCGATCACCACGATAGCTTGTTCACATCGATTTCAGCTGGAACAGGGGCTCCGGATTTGACGATGATCGAAGTCGATCAGTTGGACCGTTACCGCGAAGCGCAGGATCGCTTTGTTAACTTATACGACTTAGGTGCGGATGAGATCCAGGATCAATACTTAGATTGGAAATGGAAGATGGCTGAAAATGGAGAAGGAGATTTCTTGTTCGGCTTACCGACAGACATAGGTCCGAAAGCGATGTACTTCCACACAGAAGTATTTGAAGAAGCTGGACTACCGACAGATCCTGATAAAGTCAGTGAAATGATTTCCACTCCTGAACAATTTGCAGATGCAGCGACCACCGTTTTGGATAAAACAGGAAAACCAATGGTCGACAGTATGGAAATGGCATTCCGTGCAAACATGGATGCACTTGAAGTCAGCTACTTCAACCGTGATGGTGAACTATTGATCGGTGAAGCAGATAACGGAGTAAAAGAAGCGTATGACTATGCGGTTGAACTACATGATAAAGGTGTCGTAGGTTCATTCGAAATGTGGACACCGGAGTGGGCGAATGCCTTGAACCAAGGTGGATTTGCTGTAGAAATGGCACCGGCCTGGTTGAAAGGTTACATGACTGAAAACGCACCAGAAGGCGCAGGTAAATGGAGAGTTACGACACTTCCAACAGACTTCGCCGGAAACTGGGGAGGTTCTTATGTAGCGATTCCTTCTGAAACGAAACATAGTGAAGAAGCTTACAAATTCGCTAAATGGATGCTTTCTCCTGAGAACCAATTAGAATCCTTCGTAGAAAGTGGATTGTTCCCATCTGCTCCAGAAGTTTATGAAATGGAAGAATTCGTGAACAACTCTGATGAGTATTTCGGTGGACAGAACACAGCTGCTTACTTCGCAGAAGCGGCAAAAGATATTCCTGAAGTCTACAAAGGACCGAAATATGTAACCGTGAACAATGAAGTATTGACGGCTCTAAGAAACGTACAGGAAGGTGCAGACCCTGAAAAAGAATGGGAAGCAGCTGTCGAACGTATTGAAGGTTTAGTGAGTCGCTAAAGGTTTTAAGGGCTGGATGGCTTCCATCCGGCCCTCCTACATAAAGGAGGGAATAGAGTGGAGAACGTACAAAAACGTCAGCATGCCTCAAAAGTGAAATCCACTACCCAAATGTCTGAAAAGAAAAAAGATATGCTGTCTGGATATTTATATATTGCACCCTTTTTCATCATTTTTGGAATCATCGGTCTCTATCCAGCTATTTTCAGTATCGTATTGGCCTTTCAGGATTGGAATGGTCTCGGGGAGATGGACTTTGTTGGATTGAGGAATTTTGTGGTCGTCCTTCAGGATCCATTGTTTTGGAAATCTCTTTATAACACTGTCATCATCGGTTTAATGGGAACAGCTCCACAATTGATCGTAGGAATTATTTTGGCCTACTTCCTGAACATGGCCGTCATCCGTTTCACGAACTTTTTCCGTGTGACAATCTTTATGCCGTACATCACTTCCATGGTAGCCGTGGCTTTAGTGTTCGGTGTGTTTTTCAGTAGTAGTGAGACAGCTCTGGCTAACTATGTGATCGGTCTATTCGGAGTAGATCCTGTCAGCTGGAAAACGTCCGAGTGGGGAGCGAAAATCGCGATTTCCTTGATGGTTTTCTGGCGATGGGTCGGCTATAACACCATCATCTATCTAGCAGGTTTGCAAAGTATCCCGAAAGACTTGTATGAAGCAGCAACCATCGACGGTGCCGGCAAGGTTCAGCAGTTCTTTCATATTACCATTCCGATGCTGAAACCATTCATCATCCTGACGGTTTTCATGTCTACCGTAGGTGCCTTGCAATTGTTCGCGGAACCAGCGGTATTCCTGGGGTCTTCTGCTTTCAACCGTGATGAAGCCATGACGGTCGTTATGTATCTATATCGTGATGCCTTCAACTTAGGTTCATTCGGTACAGCATCAGCAACAGCTGTATTGTTACTCATTATCATTGTCGGTGCAGCAGCCTTGAATACGTGGTTGACTTCTGGTGTCGGTCGTAAGCAGAAAAGGAGGGCGTTTAAGAAATGAGAAAATCTAAAGGTTTGAAAAAAGGGACGCTTCCCGTTTACATCGTCTTATGGATCGCCTCCATCTTATCCATTTTTCCGTTCTATTGGATGTTCGTCATGGCGACCAGGCCGAGTGCCGCTTACAACTCCATTCCACCGACACTCCTGCCGGGTGACCAACTAGTCCAAAACTTCATGAAAGTCCTGGATACGATTCCATTCTTTCAGGCCATGTGGAATACGATCCTTTTATGTACCACGGTCACCATCGCGGTATTATTGATCAGTTCTCTGGCCGGGTTCGCCTTTGCAAAATTCGAGTTCCCAGGAAAAAACTTTTTCTTCATCCTGATTCTATTGACTATGGTTATCCCTCCTCAGTTGGGATTGATTCCACAGTTCTATCTGGTTTCTCAATTAGGATGGTTGGATACGTTGCTTGGGGCAGGCGTGCTGTTCTTACTGAATCCATTGGGCATCTTCTTAATGCGCCAATACATCAGCGAGTCTGTACCTGATGAGTTGATGGAAGCGGCGAAACTGGATGGTTGCTCGAACTTCAGAATTTTCCGTAGCATTGTTCTTCCGATCATCAAGCCGGCGTTTGCAACATTAGGAATCATCGTATTCACGCTTGTATGGGGAGAATTTTTATGGCAGTTTACCGTATTGCGTGACCCAGCATCCTATACATTGCAAGTAGCGCTTGCTTCATTGAACAACGCGTTCCGTGTTGACTTCGGCATGCTGCTTTCAGGTGTCTTCTGGGCAACCGTTCCATTGATCATCATTTTCCTGATTTTCAATCGCTGGTTCATTTCAAGTATTACAGAAGGGTCGATCAAGTAAATCTTATGCCAACCTCTATGAATTGTTGATACAATAGATGGTAATCACAGAGCGGCTAGCTTTTTAAGGAGAGAACAAGATATGGATTTAACAATACGTGACATAGCAAAAATGGCAGGTGTTTCTCCAGCCACTGTTTCTAAAATCATCAACAATTATGGAGGCATCAGTGAATCGACGCGGAAGAAAGTCTATAAAATTATCGAAGATACAAAATATCAACCTACATTTTCAGCCAAGTCTCTGGCTACGAAAAAATCGAATCTGATCGGTTTGATTTATGCCGGTAAGATTAATGTCGATTTTACCCACCCCTTTTTCAATGAAGTCGTCAATTCATTTAAAAGAGCCGTAGGGGCATTAGGGTATGACTTGCTGCTCTTCTCAAATGAGAAATTTTATAAAGGGGAAAGCAAGTACCTGGAAAGGTGTAAGCATTTCCATGTCGATGGATGCCTGGTCATCGCTGGTGATGAAATTGAAGAGGCCGTTCATGACATTGCGAAAAGTGAGATTCCCTGCATTGGGATTGACTTGAAGCTCGAGGGTCCGAGGTCCAGCTACATTATGACAGACAACGCAAAAATCGGTGCGAAAGTCGTGGAGTATCTTTATTTGAACAAAGTCCGCAAGATCGCGTACATCGGAGGGAAGCAGGATTCCCTCGTGTCAAGTATCCGGAACATCGGCTTTATTGATGCCATGAACCAATTCGGACTTCCAATCCATAAAGACTGGATCTATTACGGCGACTTTTTCGAAGAAAGTGGATATGAAGGAATGAAGGAAATTCTGAAAGGAGACCAGCTTCCGGACGCGGTGTTCGCAGCTTCCGATATGATGGCCCTAGGCGCATTGAAAGCCATCAAGGAAGAAGGATTGTCGGTTCCCGAAGATATCCAATTGGTCGGTTGCGATGATATCGAGGCCTGCCGTTACAGTGATCCACCACTGACGACTGTAAAGCAAGATAAACAAAAACTAGGAAAACTAGCGGCGTACATGCTGGAAGATTTGATCAAGGATGATCACGACATCCAGGATGTCAAAGTGGACCCGGAGCTGGTACCACGTGCATCTACGAAAGAACGCTAGACTCCTAAAGATTAACTGGAGGTAAAGGCAATGACAACGATTCAATTTCCTGACAAATTAAAATGGGGAGCAGCGACAGCTTCCTACCAGATTGAAGGAGCCGCAAAGGAAGGAGGACGCACACCATCCATTTGGGATGTGTTCTCCCATACCCCCGGCAATGTGAAGAACGGCGATCATGGCGATCACGCCTGCAACAGCTACCATATGTATAAAGAAGATGTCCAGCACTTGAAGGATCTAGGTGTCGACATGTATCGCTTTTCAATTTCATGGTCCCGTGTCATTCCTGAAGGGACAGGAGAACTGAACCCGGAAGGTGTCGAGTATTATCGAAACCTGATTCAGGAACTGATTGATAACGGAATTGAGCCGATGATTACACTTTATCACTGGGATCTTCCTCAAGTACTTCAGGAAAAAGGTGGCTGGGAAAACCGTGAAACGACTGAGGCATTCCTGGCTTATGCAAACGCGATGTTCCAGGAGTTCGGCGGTCAGGTGAAAAAGTGGCTGACGATCAACGAACCTTGGTGTGCATCCTTCTTATCAAACTATGAAGGTGTCCACGCTCCAGGAAAAACGAGTTTGCAAGCGGCTGTTGATGTTTCCCATCACTTGTTGCTCGCTCACGGGAAAGCGGTCCAATCGTTCCGCACGCTCGTTCCGGATGGAGAAATCGGATATGCCCCCAACATGGGTTGGCTTGAGCCATACAGCCCGAAACAAGATGATGTAGATGCGTGTAAACGCGGGATGATGTGGCAGAAGGAATGGTTTATGGATCCCGTGTTCAAAGGTACATATCCAGAAACTCTGGTGAATTTGTTTGCTGAGCACAATGCAAACTTGAACATGGAAGAGGGCGACCTTGAAATCATCTCCCAGCCAATCGATATGATGGGGATTAATTATTATTCAGGAAGTCTTGGCCGCTACAAGGAAGACGGCGGATTGTTCCAAGTCGAAGAAATCGCACTCGATGAACGCCGCACAGATATCGGCTGGCCGATTTATGGGGAAGGCTTTTACAAGACCCTTACAGATCTTCATCAGACATACGGGGATGTCCCTATTTACATCACGGAAAATGGCGCCTGCTATAACCATGAGGTAGCAGAAGATGGAAAAGTACACGACAAAGAACGTGTGGATTACCTTAAACAACACCTGACTGCTCTAAACCGCGCAATAGAAGCTGGCGTACCAATCGTCGGGTATATCGTGTGGTCACTTCTTGATAATTTCGAATGGGCAGAAGGTTATGAGAAAAGATTCGGAATCATTCATGTGAATTTCGAGACGTTCGAACGCACAAGAAAAGATAGTTACTATTGGTACAAGAACACGGTGGAAAATCACAGCTTTGAAAGATAAAATTTTTTGATCGATATGGAAACCGGTTTCGTAATCAACAGTTTAATAAGGAGGGAGTATTCCCTCCTTCCATTACTGGATGAAATCAGCCGCTACACTCTCCAACCGACAGTCTCGAAATTGGAACCTATCGTTGAATGATTAAGGTGTTCAGTCAAGAAAATCATCATAGAGGATAATCACACCTAGTTTTTAAATATCAAAGGAGGAGACAGATTGAAGAAAACCTTTTATTGTTTTATGGTGCTGTTTATCGTTTTAGGAAGTTTCACGTCTGTGCAGGCTGAAAAGTCAGACAGCAAAAAGGCTACTGGACAAGGATGGTATGAAACGGGACTGTTCGATGGATTAAACAACAAGAAAAATGAAAACGCCTCCATGAGTTATGAAGAGTATTCTGTTGTATTAAGTCATTGGTTTGGTGTGGATGAGGAAGAAGCTGTTCAAAAAACAAAAGAAGCAGCTGGCTCCGATATCAACCTTCGTTCTGCCATAAAGCAGGAGGAAGCGAAGAACGTTTTAACTGAATTTCTTCCTTATCAACTGGAAGAAAAACTGGGTGACTGGAACGATTCCAGTAAGCCGGTGAAACGTAAAGACGTCTTTCAATTAGTGAGTGGATTCGTAGATGCTTACTATCATGAAGAAGGAGAATACACAGGTCAGGACATCAAAGGCAATGGATGGATCAATGCCTCCGGTGTAACGATCTCAGATTCTACTTTCGGTGGTGATTTGATCATTGCCAACGGTGAGAATATCCTTCTGGAAAATGTAACCGTTTCCGGTACGGTTTATATTAACGAAAAGATTCAAAATGAAGTGTCTACAGTGGATACTGACTTGAACAAAGTTATCGTATACGATGCTGCAGACCAGGCTTCGGATTGGTCGCTAGTGTGGAACGATGAATTTTTAGCAAAAGAAATCGATTCAGACAAGTGGACGTATGACATCGGTAACTGGATTGTTGATGAAAATGGAGAGGGTGTCGCTGCTGGATGGGGTAACAATGAGAAAGAATATTATACCGATTCCAGTGAAAACTCCTATACCGAAGATGGCCACTTAGTCATCAAAGCGAAGAAGGAAGAAGAACCGGTTACAGATGAGTTTGGAAGCTATGATTATACATCTGCTAAACTGAAAACCAAAGGTCTCTTCAGTAAGAAGTACGGAAAATTCGAAGCGAAAATGAAACTTCCTGAAGGTCAAGGTTTCTGGCCGGCATTTTGGATGATGCCGGAGGATGATGTGTATGGACCGTGGCCGACTTCCGGAGAAATCGACATTATGGAAGCCGCTGGGGGCGACACGAGTAACATCGGAGGAACGATTCACTATGGTGAAGAATGGCCGAATAATACGTACACAGGTAAAGAGTATCACTTCCCTGAAGGAGAAGACTTTACCGACTATCATACGTATTCCGTCGAATGGGAACCAGGAGAGATTCGCTGGTACGTAGATGGAGAACTTTACCAAACCTTGAATGATTGGTTCAGTAAAGGGACAAATCAAGGGGAACAGTATGCGTACCCTGCACCATTTGATCAGGAATTCTACATGATCCTGAACCTTGCCGTCGGTGGATGGTACGGCGGTGATCCAGATGAAACGACAGAATTCCCAGGCAAAATGGAAGTCGACTATGTGCGAGTGTATGAATTGACAGGAAGAGATTACAGAGAACCGGTCGAACCTGTCGTGGAGGAGGAGACACTGCCGGAAGATGCCAAGCAGCCATTAGAAGATGGGAACTTCATTTATGATCAGAATTACGAAAAAGAGATAACTGTGGTAGATTCCCCAGAAAAAACGCTCGATCCAACTTATTGGAATTTCCTTAAGCTTCCTGATTTCCAAGGGCAAGGAAATCTGACCATTGAAGATGTAGATGGAGAAAATTTTGCGAAAACGGAAATTATAAATCCGGGAAATGCGCTGTGGTCTTTGCAGCAAATTCAAAAGCTTCCGGTTCTAAAAGGACACACGTACAAGGTGTCGTTTGATGCAAAATCCAATACGACCCGGAACATCATGACAAAAGTATCCGGTGGAGCCGAAAGAGGTTATGCGAATTACTCTGGTGAAAAAACGGTGGAATTGACCGAGAACCTTCAGTCTTATGACTACACATTTACGTTCAAACAGGATACAGATTTAGCCGCGCGTCTGGAATTCAATCTGGGTGGTAATGGTATAGCACCTGTATGGATTGGCAATGTGCGTGTGGAGGATATTACCGATCAAGTCGGAGAGGACACTTCGAAGCCGGCTCTCGGTGATGGCAATCTCATTTATAACGGTACTTTCGACCAGGGGGATATGACGCGTCTCAACTATTGGGAACTGTCCTCGCAAAATGGTGCGGATGCGAGTGTCGTTGTACCGGAGTCGACGCGAAAAGCTGAAATTACCGTTCAAGATTCCGGACAACAAACCGAAGACATCCTATTTACTCAAGGCGGCATTCCGCTTGCTGAGAATCAAGAATACGAATTGACCTTCGATGCGAAGGCATCAGAAGCAAGAAGCCTTCAACTAGAAGTGGTCAGTGAAGATGGTTCTGTCCAATACTTCAGTGAAGAAGCGGTTTCTTTGACGAAAGAAATGTCGAGTCATACGTTGGAATTCCAACTGCCTCAGGAGTTATCTGGTGAAGTCGGCCAGCTGAGATTTCTTTTAGGGGGAGAAGACGGGGATGTAACGTTAGATAACGTTCGTATGATTCAAACGTCAGTAACCGTTGCTCCGATCAATTTCCAAAATGGTGATTTTTCACAAGGAATGGAATCGTGGTCCAATTATATTCACTTTGATGCGAGTGCGAATATTGACGTTGTGGATGAAGAACTCAAAGTAGCGATTGAAAATGCGGGCAATGAAACATGGAGTGTTTTAGCCGAGCAGCCTGGTCTTGTTCTTAGCAAAGGGGGGACCTACACCTTATCTTTTGATGCTAGATCAACCATAGCTAGAGAAATCGAGGTGACGATCGAGAACGCGGCTTATACACGCTTCCTCAGTCAAAAGGTCTCTTTAACTGAAGACATGGAGCGTTATGAGTTTGAGTTTGAGATGGGTAAAGATGATGTCGCATCTTTGAAATTCTTAATGGGACAATTTGCAGATTCCCATGATATCTATATCGATAATGTAAATTTGGAAGCTAAATAATGGGGTAGACACGCTCTTTCTATAAGAGCGTGTCTATTTTTTTATAAAAAAATTGCCCAGACCAACACATTCCGCTTTACATAGGCTAATGAGAGGTAAAGGAAGGGGCGATCGGTTTGGATCGAGTCTATCATCATGGTCACGGCACCTATATCCCTGGGTATGGGTACCATCATGGCCACGGCACGTACATTCCCGGTTACGGATATCACCATGGTCAAGGGACATATTCTCCAGGTTACGGCTATGAACACGGGCACAGCACCTACTCGCCCGGCTATGGATATCATCAAGGACATGGGAGTTACAACCCGTGGTACGGAGGTTATCACCATAGTCATGGTGGCTTTCACTACTAAATGTATAGGAAAAAGGAACTTTCCATGCCGGGGAGTTCCTTTTTTATGAGCGCATGCATAAGATGCTTGTACATAGACTTTTGTGGAGGTCGATCTTATGAAGAAGATGTATCCTTTCTTAATCCTTTTAGGAATTTTTGCTTTGATCGGTTATATGGAGTCTCCCCGAATGAAACCAGAGGAGCCCTCCCATTATCCGATCAGTACGGAAGAAAGTGAAACAGAAGCTGTGGCACAGGGGGAACATGGTACCACTATGAATCTGGAGTTGGAACTCGTCTATGAGGGGACGAAGGTGGTGGATGGAACGAAAGTGGAAGCTTATCGAGAGTACGAAGTTTACAAAGATCGAGATGGAAAGGTCGTCAATAGAATACCAACTACGCACTATAATTATTTAAAATACGAGAATCAATGATAACACCTGCTCAGGGTGTTTTTTGTAGAGCTGCAAAACATGGGCAGGAGAATTATATAAAAAATGATCCAATCCCCTTTTCTTTTCGTATGCTTTGTGAAACGTGAAGAATCTCCTTTAAAAAGATATACTAAAGAGACCATGGCATAAAAAGGGGAATTTGAATGAGCAAACCGACGGACGATGAGCTTTACGAACAAATCCGTAATCAAGATAAAGCTGCTCTCGAAACCCTCTACAACCGATATGAGAAATTATTATATTCTTTTGCTTATCGAATGATGAAGGATCAGCAGGCCGCAGAAGAAGTGATGCAGGATGTTTTCATCAAGTTGTGGAGAGGCAAAGGAGCAGGTCATTATGTGAAGGAACGCGGCAAGTTCTCAAGCTGGCTGTTGACCATCACGAGAAATGCTTCCATCGACTTGATCAGAAAAAAGAAAGTCCAGGAAGTGGAATGGGATCAAAGAGATTCTGTGCATGAAGAAATGCCCGGTGTCGAGGAAGTCGTCACAGATAAAGAGGAACGCGATCAGTTGCGGAATGCCATCGACACATTACCGGACGAACAACAACGTATGATCTGCCTTTTTTATTTCCAGGGATTATCACAACGGGAAATCGCTGAGAAATGTGACATTCCCCTTGGTACAGTCAAAGGACGGGTCCGGCTCGCATTGAAAAAATTGCGCGAGCATTTGGATGAGAAAGGGGGGGACCACCGATGAATGACAAACAATGCGAGAATGTCCTTGATTATTTGAATGACCAGTTAACAGAAAGAGAGAAAAAAGAATTCGAACAGCATTTACGGGAGTGTCCCGACTGTCAGGAAGAAGTGCAGGAATTGGAGAACCTGATGGGAGACCTCCCTGCCTATATGAAAGAAGCGGCACCTCCCGCCGGTATGCGAGAACGTGTTTTGGATGGTGTCTTCAAGGATGAAGAAGAACAAACCTATGAAACAGAAGAAAGACAGCCCACCATGATTTCGCCTGAAAAGCTGAACAAGTGGAAGGTTTGGGCTGGTGCATTGGCCGCAGGTCTCCTCCTGTCTGTAGGTGGAAATATTTTTGCAGGACTGCAGCTTCAAGAGCTTTCTACACAAAATGAAGATCTTGAGTCGAACCTTTCCGATCTCCAAGTCGCTCTATCTGAACTCGAGGATCGTGAAAGTGAGAATGGAGATACGGTGACACCAACCGAGCGGACGCAGCTTGCCTCGACAGGTGAAGCAGGATCCGGAGTCGCGACCCTTGTTGATCGCAGCATCGGTTCTGAACTGCTTGTCCAAGTGGAAGAGTTGAGTCAACTTGAAGGGGACCAGGTCTATCAAGTGTGGCTGATTGAAGGGGAAAATCCTGAACCGGCCGGTGCTTTTACAACAGATGGGGAAGGTAACGGTGCGGTTACTTTCCGGATTGATGAAGAAAATCAGAAATCCTGGGATGCGATCGCCATCACCAAAGAACCACAACCGAATAACCAGCTTCCTGAAGGTGAAGTTGTTTTACAGGCGGAACTATAGGAAGGCATGGAAGGGGGCTCATGGAGCCGCCCTTCTTTAATTTCTAGAAAATTTCTTTATTTCGACAGCTCCGTTCGACAAGGATTGCCTCGCTCCCGGGAGTATAATGTTGCCATATTCATTAAGGGAGTAATGGAGGAAAGAAAATGGGGATTAGAAAACTTGTGTTCATACTTGCGATGTTGTTACTGGGATCATGTTTGATGGTAAAGCCGGCGGAGGCTGCTGAGAAGGAAGCCATTATTATTAACAAAAGTAATAATCAACTGGCTTTTTATGAAGGTGGAACCCTTCAGAAAGTGTTTCCTGTAGCAACAGGAAGAACGAGAGCTATGACGCCGGAAGGTAAGTTTTCTCTTGTCAATAAAGTGAAAAACAGGCCATGGTATAAAGAAGGCATCCCAGGTGGTGACCCCAGGAACCCTCTAGGTGCAAGATGGCTTGGCATAAAAGTCCCGGGTGACTGGGGGCATACCTCTGGAAATATGTACGGCATCCATGGAACGAATGCACCATCTTCCATCGGAACCTACGCCTCCAGTGGTTGTATTCGCATGTATAACGAAGATGTCATCTGGTTGTTTGAACGTGCGGATAAAAATATCCCTGTTTATATCACAAATTCCTCTTCCTCATTCACGGCATTAGCACAAAAATATGGAGTGGGAGTCAATAAAGCAGTTGCAGGCTACGAATTCTTTGATGAAACGTTAAGGTATGGAAGCAGAGGCGCTTCCGTGGTCATTCTTCAGAAGAAGCTCGGGATAACGGCTGATGGAAGTTTTGGTCCGCAGACCTTAAAAGCTGTGAAGAAGTTTCAAGCTTCAAAAGGGTTGGAAGCTGATGGAATCGTGGGGCCAAAGACAAGGAAAGCATTATTCAGTAAATAGGGGAAGAAGAACGTTTTATAATGTATGATCCACGATTTTTAGGAGCTAAACATTCCTTGGAGTATTTAGCTTCTTTCTTTATGTTGGAAAAAAAGTCCAGTGAATTGTAACTTTTTACATAATAGAAGCGTCCTATAAGCAAGAGAAGGATCATTTCATTACCCAATTATGAACAGAAGTAAAGGGGAGGATGAATGTGATAACGACAGATCGAACAGTGATGAAAGAGATACAGAAGAAAGATTTTGAAGAAGTCAAAGAGCTTTACTTAAGTCCAGTAGTCAGGAAGTACCTCGGAGGCCCGCGTGATGAGGCAAGCCTTCCTGCGCTTTTTGATGGCATCCAGAACTCAGATGGAAACTCTTTGTATTTAGTAGTCCGGGAGAAAGGCACTCGACATTTTATCGGTTTCGTTTCCCTTGATCCTCATCATGATGGAGAGAATATCGAGCTTTCCTATCAATTTCTGCCCCGTTGGTGGGGGAAAGGGTACGGCTCAGAAATTGTGAAAGAAGTCGCAGCTTATGCTTTTCATGAGCTCAACCTCCAAAAACTCACGGCAGAAACACAGATGGCCAATATTTTTTCCTGCAGGCTCTTAGAAAAAGCAGGGATGAAATTAGATAAGACGATTACTCGATTTGGTGAAACGCAATGCATTTATACTTTAATTCCAAGCGAACAGCGTTGAAAGTCCAGGGGGATGACTATTCATGTTAAGGGGGAGTCTAGTGAAAACGTATGTATATCGGGGCATCATTCGTATGTTCAATTCCAAAACGGTTGGCAGGTTTATACATAAATTAAGCCGTTCTTCCTTAAGCAGGCGGTTGATTCCTCTTTACGTGAAACTATTTGAAATTCCTACGGGAGAATTGAATAAACCATTGAAGGATTTCACCTCATTGGAGGAGTTTTTTATCAGAGAATTGAAAGAAGGCGCACGGCCCGTGAAGGGTTTGGAAGAGGAAATTGTAAGTCCTGTGGACGCCAGCGTGGAGCAGTTCGGTGAAGTACAGGATAAGATGATTCAAGTGAAAGGAATCTCTTATTCTATCCAAGACTTGCTGCGGAATCAGGAAATGATTACACGCTACAGGAATGGGTTGTTTCTGGTTTTGTATCTCAGCCCGAGCGACTATCACCGGATTCATTCTCCAGCTCAGGCCGTTGTTGAAAAACAGTTTGACCTTGGTGGGAAGTCTTCCCCTGTAAACAAATGGGGATTAACCATGGGTGAATCACCAATATCAACCAATTATCGTATCATTACAGAATTGAAGCTGGAGGAAGGGATGTACATGGCACTCATTAAAGTAGGTGCCATGTGGGTCAATACCATTGAATGGACCCACCCTCACTCCAGGCTGAGAAAAGGAGAAGAAGTCGGCTTTTTCAGTTTCGGTTCAACCGTGGTGCTTTTGTTTGAAAATGGAAAAGTGAAGTTTCAGCCGGATTTGAAAACACAACGTTCCGTCAAGGCTGGAGAACCATTGGCTGTAAAATCAAAAGGATAGGAAAGGCTTGTTTATTCTTCGCCTTGACCTTGATTGCTGAGTTCCAGCTTTAGTTTTTCCAACTCCACCTTTTTTTCCTCCAGTTCGAGTTTCTTCTTTTTTAAGTCGAAGTGGATGACAAAGCCTAAAAATAGGAAGGTTAAGCCAACAATGATGATAATAAATAAAAACAGGTCCATACCTATCCCCCTTGGATACAAAAGTTTTATCACGCGATTGTCCTCTAAACCTGCAAGGACACTACTCTCACTTGTTCTTTAAAGTTGGATGAAACGTATCTATCGATCACGATGATTCTTTATTTTACGCTGGGTGATTATTCTACAGAACTGGTGCGGTTGATGTTGGAAGAGCATTTATTAGAGAGTCAGGAAAGAGGAGACTGACACTTCACTTTAACATCGCCTGCTTGTAGAGCCAATAGAAAGGAAGAATGTTCCCACAAGAGAATGAAGTTTCTATATTAGTATGAAAGAAAAGACGGAGAGGAAAAGGCTTATGAAGGAGATCCTCATCAACTATATGAAAAAATATAGTGATCTGAGTGAAGCGGAATTGGATAAGATCGCTTCTGATGTCGTTATCGCTCCATTCAATAAAGGGACGGTGTTGTTGCAACAGGGTGAGATTCCTGAACAGTGTTTCTTTATTTTAAAAGGTTGTATCCGGAAGTTTGCTGTGAACGAATCAGGAAAAGAATCGACCGTAGATTTTTATACCGAAGAACAGAGTGTAACCATCTTCAATAAGCATGGATCAGATCAATCTTCCAAATATTCATTGGAATGCCTCGAAGATTGTGTCCTGGTCGTAGGTGATTTATCTGAAGAGCAGGTGGTGTACGACACCAATCCAGGTCTTGAAACGATGATTCTCAAAATGGTGGAGGGCGACATGGCTGAAATCCATGATCATTTTGCGGCATTCATTTCATCCACTCCAGAAGAGCGGTATCAATCCATTCTTGAAAACAGACCGGAATTGTTACAAAGGGTACCACAGCATCAGCTGGCCAGCTACCTGGGAATAACGCCTGAATCCCTGAGCCGCATCAAGAAGCGGTTAGGAAGCTCCCAAATATGAAGATCTGGAAGTGTGTAGATTCTGGATTCCTTTGATGAACAGCCAGATCCCGAATCCTAACTCGCCAATCATCATGGGAAGGCTTAAAATGATCTCCATGGTAGCTGTTATAGTTTCATATTGAGGAAGTCCATTGTACATGGAATGGATCAAAGTATAGCTTCCTCCCGCTATGATTAACAAAATACTCATCCATTTAGGAATAAAAGGAGCTTTTAGAGCCACAAAGCCCACTATGATCAAGTGAAATCCGAATACGATCAGTCCTATTGACCAGAATTTTTCAAAAAGAAGAAGGTTGGTCATCACGTGTTCCCCTGTACCTGAGTTGTCTAGAATAAACCGGCTTACAATCAACAGATGGAAGACAGCCGTGGCAAGGATGATCGTGTAGGAGAGACGGAGAACTCCTGCCAGTAATGCGTAAAGGGAATGAATAGGTTTCAAGACTTTATAAAGCGCCCAGGCTACGATGAGGTCTGTAAGAATAATAACGACCCAGCCGGCGATTTCCATATGAAATAAGGATAGTGAAGACCGCAGGAGGTCATGCGTTTTTGCTGCATCTTCGTAGATGACCAATGAGCTGTGCGCGTATCCATAGGAGAAGAAAGCAGCAATGGTCATCAGCATCAAATTTACTCCCGCTATTATTGCCGGTTTTGGTTGGAAATCTTCCTTTCTATTAGCTGTTTTCATTATAAACCTCCTTGTCTGTTTGATTTTATTTTATTCCAAGCTGCGAAACTCCACATTGACTTAAGTCAATACATTCAACAGAGTAGGCAGATATTGCCCTTCTGAATATTGATGATCATCTCAGTGGGAATGTTTGATACTCAGTCTTTTTATAAAATATTTATTGGTTTATGATGTATTGAATAGGTTCAATGGAGGATTCTGGCATCCGATGTAGAATGAGTTCGAATGGTGCAAAAGTAAAGGAAAGGGAGGTGAATGAATGGAACCGAAAATGATTGAACTGGAGGAAAAGAGAATGGTCGGTAAATCAATGCGGATGACCCTGGATGAAGACGCTACCCAGGAGCTTTGGAAAAGTTTTATGCCTCACCGGAAATCCATTTCGAATCATGTGGATGAAAAGCTTTACAACCTGAAAGTGTTTGATCAAGGATTTGATCCAAAACGATTTCACCCTTCCACCCCTTTCATAAAATGGGCGGCTGTGGAGGTTTTGTCACGAAATCATAAAGAAGTCGAAGGGATGGAAACCCTTGTTTTAAAGGGAGGGTTGTATGCCGTATTTTTGCATCAAGGTCCTGCCAATCGTTTCAATCAAACGTTACAGTACATATTTGAAGAGTGGCTGCCAGCTTCTGCCTATGAGTTGGATGACAGGGCGCATTTCGAACGCTTCACCATTGACTATCATCCAGCTGATCCTGAAGCTGTGGAGGAAGTATGGATTCCTGTTAAAGCGGTGCACGAATAAGTATGGAAGCATTGCTCTGCAATGATGATTAAATGAAGTGTCCTTTTGTGGATTTCGGTCATTTCAGTTGAAGTCTTCCTCTAAGGAGGCATGCATATGTAAGGATGAGGAGTCGTAGTATGGAATTTGTTACAGTGAAAGTTCTCTATATTGCTTTATTCATTCTAGTGATCCATACCATAGAAACCCTGGCTTATGCGGTGCGATTATCAGGGGCCAGGGTGGGATTGATCGCTTCCGCATTATCTCTGTTCAATTTGATGGTCATCGTTTCAAGGATGGCCAATATGATGCAGCAGCCGTTTACGGGAAGTTTGATTGACACAGCCCCTTCGGCAAATCCTCTTCCATTTGTTGAAAGTCAATATCGAGCCATCCTGGGAGCATCCACTGTAGGAACAATCATAGGCATGATTCTACTGCCAACCTTTGTGGCCTTGTTCTCTCGCTCCATCATTCGTTTATCAGAAAAGGGAGGATCGATTCCTTCTTTGTTTCGGATGATGTTTTCCATCGAATACATAAAGAGAGGGCTGCATCAAATCCATCTCCCAAAAAGGAGCTATTTGAAGGGCTTTTCTTTAGAACAGATCCCGAAGCGGTTGTTCTTCATCAATATGCTGGTCACATCGATTTATACTGTGGGTGTATTATCTGCCTTATATGCAGCTCTATTGGTACCGGAGAGAGCATCTACAGTGATCATGGCTTCCGGGTTGATTAACGGAATCGCGACCATTCTATTAGTCGTTTTCGTCGATCCTAAAATCTCTGTTATGGCAGACGATGTCATCAATAAAAAAGGAGATTACCGCAAACTGAAAAATGTATCGCTTATGATGATCACATCCAGATTGTTCGGAACGCTGCTGGCCCAACTCGTTTTCATTCCCGGTGCAAAATATATCGCCTGGTTTACAAAGTTCATTGTTTAACCGTAAAGGGGGAGTTTAGTGAGAGATATAAAGAAAATTCATATCATAGGTTCCGTTGCGAGCGGGAAAACGACACTCGCCAGAAAACTATCTAACGAATGGGAGCTTCCCTATTATGAGCTGGATAATGTGGTTTGGGAAAGGCATCAGACTGGAGATATACGGAGGACAGAGGAGGAGCGGGCTGAATATTTGAAACAGGTGGCTTGCTCGGAGGGGTGGATTGTGGAAGGCGTTCATAATGAATGGTGGGTGGAAGATAGCTTCCGTCATGCGGATGTTATCATTTTCCTTGATACCAACTATTCCGTCCGAACGTACCGCATCATTAAACGGTTCATTTTACAAAAATTACGGTTGGAGAAGGCCCATTATACCCCTACCTTTAGAATTTTTCTCAAAATGTTTAAATGGAATAAGTATTTTGAAGAGAATGGGAAGCCGCATTTTTTTCAAGAGTATCAGGAGTTCCAGGATAAGGTGATCAAGGTGAATACAGTCAGAGAGTTAAGAGATCATCTTTACTCCCCTTGACCCCAGAATTATGAGGAGATTGGTTCCATTCGAATCATAATTTAGTATAAAAGGTTAACTCCTTCGAGGTGTACAATAATCAGCTTCTAAAACCACTGTAACGTCTTTCCATACTTGTATGGATTCACACAATTCCAATTGGACATCTATACAATTCGGATTATTTGAAGAGGGCTGGATCAGACAATCTGCAAGTAACGTCTGACATGAAATTTGTGTTCCTTCCGGGGCGCAAAGGAGAATCTCACGAACGATGCAAAAAGGAACGACACATAAGCACTTCCCTGCAGAAGTCTGGAAACTGATGTATCCCTCAAAACGAATGCGGAGTTGTTGCAGGATGACCGCTTGCTGTGTTGGAAGAGTTATAGGGACGCTCTTTCTGCTGCCGACTTCACGGCATTGAACAGCATCTTCTAAGCTGAGCGGATTCCCGGTAGCGTCTGATAAATAACAGTTGTCCGTCATTTGGTCTGAGTTACACTCTAATTCCTGCCCTTTATCTCTTAAAGGGTATTCCAAGTCCAGACAATACCTTCCTTCTATGTCTGATAATGAATCACTCTTGACTTCAATGCTTGTTAGGGTATTGAAGACCTGTGTAAACGTTTTTCCGCTTCCTGTTGAAACAATCGTCCCGTTAATAGAGAGAGTGATGTCAGCGAAGGTGCCTTTGAATAGCGAAAGAGTCAGCCTGCCTGAAACATGATTTACATCCGTTTCCCATAATGTGGTAAATTCATCTGTTAGCTCTGAAAAATTCCCACAAATTTCATCGGTCGTTTTTCTTTGGGGGATTGGGAGGCAAATCGTTTTACGAAAAGAGAGAGGCAGAGTAACCCAATCATACACTTGTTGAACTTGCAGGCCGTGTTGTTCTCTCACATTCATACCATCTCTCCCCTTTCCTTTCTATATTTTCACGATTCTTGATTTCTGAAGTAGTGGGCATTGATACAATAAGTACCTGCACAGCTCTGCTCTCCCTCTCCAATGCAGGTAATCTGAATTTCGTTGAATTCCCGAACAGTGAAAGACCGCGTGTTTCCGTAAGCACTTTCTATGGCTAAAGGAACGATAAAGGACTGCTGGAGATTTCCATCTAAGAGAATGGTAACCAGTAATCCATCGCTGCATCCTTTGGCGTAATATACACTGACTGTCCCTGTGACTACAAGTTCAGACTCCCATACAGACTCCGGCTCCTCCCCGCAATCAATCGTGAAGTTTCCACAAAAATCATCAGAGTAGAACATGTCCCCGTTCTCCTCACACCAACATCTCACCATTTAAAGCCCTCCTTACACAGTCACTTTGTAGCATTTTATGTAGTGATCGAAGTTTTGATTGGGGATTTACATAGATTTTGAATCTTTCAGAAAGATATATTATGTGAAATAGATAAGCATGGACACGTGCAACTACCTTTTGAATATAGTAATAAAAAAGCTAAAAGGTGTGTTAATATGGCGTGTTGTTCCTATTGTGGATATGACGGAAGGTGCATCTGTGTAAGTACTGTGGAAAATGTTGAATCTTCCACTCTTACGAATATTGGACCAAAGTTGAATTCACAATTTAATGAGTTGAGAGTAGCAGAAAAAAATTCAATCGTAGAGTTGAAGTCTGTTTATGGATTAAGTGAATTAAGGGATATAACTGTAGGAACAGTGACGAATAATTCGGTCGAATACGTGATTACGACAGGAGCGGCTGGAGGGGATGTTTCCTATTTACAAAGCATTGAACGCGGGCGCTATTTAGCAGGTTTTGCAGCAGAAGCTGGAATCGGTGTTCGAACAGACAGTGTCCCTACCGGCGATCAGGTTATGAGGTGGGGGTTGTTTGACGATCAAAACGGGGCTTTCTTCGGAGTGGATAGTACTGGTATTTTTGTAGCCATCCGCAGGCAGAATCCGTCTCCTCCGCCAGTAGCTAATGACTTAATCATCTATCAAACGAATTGGAATATTGATCCGTTGGATGGTACAGGTCCGAGTGGGTTAACGTTGAATCTATCGGACGGAAACATCTTTCAAATTGTTTTTACTTGGTATGGGTATGGAGTCATTGAGTTTCGGGTAGTTGTCCAGGATCCGGACACTCTTGCCCAGGATGTAGTCACGGTGCACCGGTATAAACCTGTGATGGAAACAAGTTTTACGGATCCGAACCTGCCACTGCGGGGAGAGGCTGATAATGGAGGAACACCTGACAACCCTTTGGAACTCCTGGTATCGGGCAGGCAGTACAGCATCTTAGGTAATGTAAATCCTGAGTTTCGAATTACGGCGGCATCCAGAAATACCACCCCTGCAGTTGGTACACAGGCGCTGATCAGCTTTCGAAGAAAACCGATCTTCCCTGCCGGGTCGAATCGTACCAATTCGGTGAGCGTAAAGTTACAGAGCCTTGACCTCGCTCCTACAGCTCCCTTGTTTTATGAAGTGATTCTAGGTGGTACAGTGGCAGGTGCTTATGGAGCAGTTCCTGGAATTCCAGTCAATGAGACATCGTTAGAGGTGAATTTAACCCCCGGCATTCCTGTGGGAGGGATCAGTGTGTTTAAGGGGGTTGCTGCCGGTGGTGGAGGAAACCGTGTGCTTGCTTCAGCTGAACTTTTAGACTTGGAACTCGCAGGAACCGATCCCATCACCCTCGTCGTTGAAACGATATCCGGTTCAAACCAAATCCTATCTACTTTTTCCTTAAAAGAAGAATGGTAAAAAAAAGAGCCCTAAAGGCTCTTTTTTTATGGTCTTGCTGTTTGAATGGCGTTTACTACGACTTGCCCCAGAACTTGCGTATCGCCTACAGAAGAGAAAACATAAAGTTCCTGAAGGCTTTCCACATAAACCGTAACACTGTTGTCAGGATCTGCTGTGGCGATAATATTAGCTCCGGCACTGTCCGTACTTACGTTAGCAGAAGCACCACTTGCATTAAAATTAACTAACGTAACATATCCTGATGGACTTCCCGTCGTCTGTTGAAAAACAAGCACAGGCGTACCTGCAGCATCTTCCGTCGTGTTAAATGTATTACACGTAGTAACCGTCACAACTTGAGGTTCAGGACAACAACTCATAAACATCCTCCTTATTTATACTTCTTATTAGTAGATGTTAAAAAGGTCATTTTGGTATGGACTAGTGTCTTTTTTACTATATTGAATATTCATAGTCTCCTCGTTCTACTCCCTAGCTGAATCCTGGAAACTTTTCTAAATGTATTGCTGAAGATGACCTCCTAGTAGTAGAAAAATCATCGGTCGAAATGAACGGGAGTATACTTTCCGTGAGTGGTTTTCTTTTTTTTAGAAAAAATACGTTGATATGTCGGGGGTTTTGAGGTTTTTTAAAACTTTTTTTGTTTTTTTGTGATCCAAAATGCATCTCCTCTCGTTAGCTTAGTGAAATCAAAATTAAGAGGAGTGGTTGGAAATGAAAAAACAAATCAACTGGAAAAAGTCTTTAATCGCTTTGCCGATGTCTGCAGCACTTATGTTGCCGACAGCCACGGTTACATTCGCCGATGATCACGGGGATCACAAAAAAATGTCAGATGTAACAGTATCGACGCCGGCTGCTGATTTACGTGCAACACTTGATCAATCCCTTTCCGAACATGCCTACCTTGCCGTTGTAACGATGCAGAAAGGAATCGAGGGAGCTGAGGATTTTGATGCAGCGGCAGCAGCACTTGAAGGAAATACACAGGATTTGACCGCAGCGATTGCTTCCGTTTATGGAGACGAAGCAGGACAGAAGTTCGAATCGATGTGGTCTGAACATATCGGCTATTTTGTAGACTACGTGAAAGCGACAGCTGAAGAAGATGAAGCTGGACGTGAAGAAGCGTTGAGTAACTTGGATGACTATCGTGAAGATTTCTCCATGTTCCTGGAGACAGCAACTGGTGAGCGCTTAGAAGCGTCCTCTCTGGCTGAAGGTCTGCAAATGCACGTCAATCAGCTGATCGGTGCTTTTGACAACTATGAAGAAGGCGACTTTGATGAAGCCTATCAAAAACTACGTACGAGTATCGACCATATGTATGGAGTAGGAAAAGGTCTATCCACAGCAATTACGGACCAATTCCCTGATAAATTTGAAAACACGAATCCAGCGACTCCGGCGGCTGATCTTCGTGCAGACTTGAACCATCTGCTATCTGAGCACGCAGCCCTTGCCGTTCTTGCGATGCAAAAAGGCGGAGATGGTGCGGAAGACTTTGAAAATGCCGCAGCTGCGCTCAGCAATAATACCGAAGATCTGACAGCGGCTATCACTTCTGTTTATGGCGATGAAGCCGGACAACAGTTTGAAGACATGTGGTCTGAGCATATTGGTTACTTTGTTGACTATGTAGAAGCAACAGGGGCCGGAGATGAAGAAGCCAAAGAACAAGCACTGACGGCTCTGGATGGTTACCGTGCAGATTTCTCCGAGTTCCTTGATACTGCGACAGAAGGTGGATTAGAAGCAGAAGCGACTGCTGAAGGCCTTCAAATGCACGTAAACCAATTGACAGGATCTTTTGACAGCTATGTAGATGGTGACTTTGATGCGGCTTATGATCAGCTTCGTGAAGCGTATGCTCACATGTATGGTGTAGGTGAGGGACTATCTGGTGCCATCGTCGCGCAAAACCCGGACATGTTCGCTTCAGACATGCCTTCTGAAATGCCGGACACAGGTCTTGGTGGAACGGCAGATGAGGGATTGAACGCTTGGATGATCGCTTTCGCAAGTATGGCAGCCGTCCTATTCGCCGCAATGATCGGCGTACGCAAAAGCAAAAACAATGCTTAAACGGTAGTTTCTTGATTTACTAAATTTACCACACCAGGTCATACAGATATTTCCATTATCTGCGGGGGCTTTGTCATGGTCAACAAGGTTTCTGGTCTCTCACATGGATGATAATTTAACCTATTCACTTGCACAGGGGGAGGGTTAACAGGTATCTATTTTCATATAGATGCCTGTTTTTTTCGTCTGCAGTCTTCAAGGAAATCCAGGCCGATTTCTGAAAAAACTGATCTACTCCTGTGAATCATGATATGATGGTCGATAATCAATCTAACTTTCAGCAAAGATTAGAAATGTATCCATCCTGCATTAATTACCCTCTCATTACCAGCGACATTTGAAGGAGGTCCGCTAGATGCAATACATAGGCTTGGACTTATCGGGACCCAGTAACACGAAAGGCACCGTACTCGTTCATTTTCAGAAGCAGGGAGATAAGCTTCATTACGAACAACATGAAACACCTGTGAATGACCATGTTTTACTTACATACATAGAATCTTTAGCGAATAGAGATTCCGTCACGATAGGGATAGACGCTCCATTATCCTATGAAGACGGGGGAGGAGACAGGGAAAGCGACAGAGCCTTGAGAAGCTTTGTAACTGAGCTGGGTATGAAAGGGGCCTCCATCATGCCGCCGACGATGATGCGCATGGTGTACTTATCCTTGAGAGGGATCCGGATCACGAGAGAAATCGAACGCCTTTCCACGCCATATGAGATTCATCTCGTGGAAGTCCATCCTGGAGCCGCCCTGGGAGCAAGAATGGAAAATATCGATGATGTGCTTTACTACAAGCAGGACCACTCGATTCGTAAAAGAATAAGAACATGGTTCGATTCACAACAAATGCTGGGTGTACCGGAAAGAATGGCTGAAGAATCTCACACCATCGACGCTTGTGCAGCTGCTCTTGCGGCCTGGCACTGGCAGGATCCTGACCACGAACCCGCCTGGCTGTTCAGGGCATGCCCGCCTCTCCACCCTTATGAATTTTGTTGTTGATACCTTCAAATGGCGTAAATGAACACTCGCTCCCTGCAAGAGTGGGGGCCTTAAATGACTAGGAAGTTTTAAATAGGAAAGGAGACACAATCAACATGAAACCATTGAAAGAAAGAACATCCATTCGAAACGAAGAAAACACCGGTACAACATCCGGTTTATGTGAAGGATATATTCAAACCAATATGGTGACCCTCCCGAAAGCGTATGCCTTCGATTTTTTGTTGTTCTGCATGAGGAATCCGAAGCCTTGCCCCTTGGTCGAAGTAATGGAAGCGGGGCAGACCGAACCGAAAGTGGCGGAGGCGGATATCCGGACCGACCTGCCGCGTTACCGCATTTACCGTGATGGAAAGTTTTCAGAAGAAGTCCTGAACATCTCCGACGTATGGCAGGATGATTTCGTAACGTTTCTCATCGGCTGTAGTTTCACTTTTGAAAAAGCGCTCCTTGATGGAGGAATCCCTTTGTTCCACCAGCAGCAGAAAAAAGTCGTTCCTATGTTCGACACAACCATACCGCTCGAGCCTGCCGGAATTTTCAAAGGGAATATGGTCGTCAGTATGCGGGCGATCCCGAACGATTTAGTCGATCAGGCCCTTGCCATATCCGAACGATTTGAACAATCACACGGCAGTCCTGTTCATATCGGGGACCCGGAAGAAATCGGCATCAAGGATCTTGAGAATCCGGATTATGGAGAAGCCGTCGAATTCGACGCTGCAGAAGCGACGCCTGTTTTTTGGGCGTGCGGGGTGACCCCACAAAATGCGGCGCTTCAAGCGAAGCCACCAATTATGATTACCCATGCTCCGGGTCATATGTTAATTACCGATCAAATGGATCCGAATTATGATAATGGGTAACTCTTACCAAACGAGATTCCGAACTTGCAACAAAGCCCCTGTAGTGATAAGTTTTTCTTAACAAAACCTTTACAAAACAGGAGCGATACATATGGATACACAATCTCAGATGAAGCTTTTTACATTAAACTCCAATGAACCATTGGCTCAGGAAATTGCAGAGATCCTGGAAGTTCCCTTAGGGAAGAGTAAAGTCGTCCATTTCAGTGATGGAGAAGTGCAGATTAATATCGAAGAAAGTGTCCGCGGTGACGATATCTACCTGATTCAGTCCACCTCCCAGCCGGTCAATGAGCATGTGATGGAAACGTTGATCATGGTCGACGCCTTGAAACGCGCTTCCGCTAAAACGATCAATGTGGTCATTCCTTATTACGGGTATGCTCGCCAGGACCGCAAAGCCCGTGCCCGTGAACCGATCACAGCGAAATTGATTGCCAACCTTCTGGAGAAGGCAGGAGCTGACAGAGTCATCTCTTTGGACTTGCATGCCCCGCAGATCCAAGGTTTCTTCAACATTCCGGTTGATCAGCTGCAGGGAATCCCGATCCTGGGAGAGTACTTCAAAACGAAAGACATCGAAGACCTTGTTGTCGTCGCTCCTAATACAAGCGGTTTAAACCGTGTAAGAAAGATGGCGAACATCCTTGATGCCCCTCTTGCGTTCATCGATAAACGAAAGGCAGAACCCGGGGAACCAGAAGTCCGTGACGTCGTCGGAGAAGTGGAAGGCAAAAATGTCCTCATCGTCGATGATATGATGGATACAGCAGGCACCGTGACTGTAGCTGCCGATATTCTCCATGAAAATGGCGTCCATGATATCTATGCCTGCGGTACGCACGCGGTATTATCCGATCCGGCCGTCATTAAAATTGAGCAGTCTCCAATCAAAGAATTGGTCATCACGAATTCCATCTTCCAGCCGGAAGAAAAACAGATTGATAAAATGACCGTGCTTTCTGTTGCGCCTCTGCTCGCAGATGCGTTGCTGCGCGTCCAGCACGAGCATTCCGTGAGTGTCCTGTTCGATTAATTTTCAGTGTTCAAAAGCACCTCTTTCCGAAGAGGTGCTTTTTTTGTTTGAAAAATCATTATAGATCTATGAAAATACAGTTGCACATACAATACTGTATGACATATACTAAGTGTAGATAGTGTTTGTCGTACAGTATATAGAGGAGTGAAGATTTTGAGTCAACTACTGAACTCATTGCTGACCGAACAGCGGAGGGGGAATCTGACGTTGGCGGTCCTAAGTCAGCTGCGGACGCCGCAATATGGGTACTCTCTCGTAAAACGATTAGAAGATTCAGGCATCACCATTGACCAAAGTACGCTTTACCCTTTGCTTCGCCGGTTGGAAAAAAAAGACCTGGTCACGAGCAGCTGGGACACTTCAGAGTCCCGCCCCCGGAAGTATTATGTATTGAGTGATTATGGGGAAGATGTTTTTCAAACGTTGAAGGAAGAATGGAAAAAAGCGACGAATGAATTGTTCCGCTTATTGGAGGAGGAGAGCAATGAAATGGATTGATGTCTATTTACAGGAAGTTGAACGCCGGCTGCCAGAGAAGAACCGCGAAGACATCCTACTTGAGATCCGATCGACGATCGAGGATATGCTTCCTGAGAACCCTTCAGAGGAGGATGTCAAAGGGGTGCTTCAGGAGTTGGGCGATCCTGTAAAGCTTGCCCATGGGTACAGTGAGAAGCCGATGCATCTGATCGGTCCTCGTTATTATGATACCTATATCTCCCTTATAAAAATGATCCTGCCGATTGCGATTACGATTTCATTAATCACTCTCGTCGCGGAGAATATTCTTGGGACGGTGGAGGAAGGCAACGTGATTACGATGATCCTCGCCATTGTCGGTGAGGGCGTCTGGCGTGTGATTTCCGTCGGCATGCAAGTGTTTTTTTGGATCACGATCATTTTCGCCCTGATCGAACGAGTGGACATCGGCATAGAAGATGAAGAACGTAGGTCTCCACGTAAAATATGGACACCCGCAGATTTGAAAAAAGTCGCTCGTGCTCCGAGGAGACGTTCGATTTCCCAGTGGGAAGTTTATGGAGCATTTCTTTGGACAGCGATTTGGGGTACCGTGTACTTCCACGCTGATCAATTGTTAGGAATCTATGAAAACCAAGGAGAAGGACTGACATTCATTACCCCTGCTCTGAACCAGGATGTCCTTCTCAGCTATTGGCCCGGAGTCGTCCTGGTGATCGGGCTGGAAGTTGCATTGGCTCACTATAAGTTATTGAAGAGAGAATGGAGCAAGGGCATCATGTGGTTCAATACCATTCAGGAAGGCGTATCCATAGGGATATTCGTTTGGGTCATTACAGATGAAAAGCTGTTCGCTTCGTCATTCATCAACTATATTTCGGATCTTTTCCAATGGAATTCAGCTCAATTCGAGAGTGGGCTAACTTGGAGAATAGCCGCGATCTTCGTTATTTTTGCTGTATGGAACATCATAGATGGATTCATCAAATACAAAAGAGGCGTGAAGAAGACGAAATTGAACCATGAATTCGTAAAATGAGCGGAGTAAAAAGATGACCCGATTTGTTCAGGGTCATCTTTTTAATGTATTACCCAAAATATTCCTGTTGATGTTAAGGTAAAGGGAAACAGTTGGTTAAAGAGCAACAAAAATGTAGCAATCGTACCGGGCTAGGGATAGAGGGGGCAATGACCATGGAAAATAAGACAAAATGGGTAGTATCCACACTATGTACAATAACGATCCTTATGGGTATTTTCTTAGTAGGCACGCAGTCCTACTTCAATAGCAAAGAAATCGACAACGCTAGTAATCAATGTTATGACATCGGAGGGACTCCAGAAGTGGAAAGTAGTTTTTTGGCGATCAGCTACTCCTTTGAATGCCATACAGAGTAAGGTTCAAAATTTCATGTGATTGAATAGGATTGTACCTAAAAAAAGCAGCTCATGCACACCATGAGCTGCTTTTTTCTATGAAATGCAGGGACCAGTCCCCATGACATTATAGATTTATGGCTCACAGGTAATTAGGGTGCCTCAGCTGTCAAATGCTTTCACATTCTATAAATCCTTGCTTCGCTTCTATTTGACGAGTTGTACGAACATCTCTATAATTAATCCCTATGTGTTAAAAAAAGTCTCAGAACAAGAGGAGTATTCGTTTTCTGAACGTCTAAAGAACAAAGCCATTGTAAATTCGTCATAGATTTAAAAATACATTAACTATCACAGGTTAAAAAACCTAGGAGGAAAATAATGAACGAAAAAACGAATAGGAGAACGAGAATTGACTGGATCACATTCAGCATCAGTGGGGGCTTTCTCGTCTTATTTTTACTCTTGTCGCTCTTGAATAAAGACCTGATGGGAGAATGGATCTCAAGCTCGTTCGACTTTTCTGTTACATTCTTTGGTGCCTTTTGGCAGCTGCTGCTATTGGCTACATTCGTAGTTGGCGTTTCGCTGGCCTTGTCGAAATATGGAAAAGTGAAGTTAGGAAAATTGGACCGGCCGGAGAATAGCTGGTTCCGCTGGGTCTCTATGATCCTTTGCACATTGCTTGCGAGTGGAGGTGTTTTCTGGGCAGCCGGAGAACCGATCTACCATTTCTTAACGACTCCACCGCTATTCGCTGATGAGGGAGTGACAAGTGCAGAGGCCGTTGTCCCTGGTTTAGCCCAGAGCTTTTTCCACTGGGGCTTTACCGCATGGGCGTGTTTAGGTACTGTAGCTACGATTGTCCTCATGTATGCACACTATCATAAAGGGTATCCATTGAAGCCAAGGGCGATTTTGTATCCGATGGTCGGAGAAAAGATCTTTAATAAAAAAAGTGTCATCGGCGCTGCCGCGGATATTGTATCTGTCATTGCCGTAGCCGCTGGAACAATTGGACCGATCGGCTTCTTAGGGTTGCAAGTCGGTTATGCGCTCAATTATTTATTCAACATTCCTGATACGCTGTTCACGCAGTCACTCGTGATTATTTTCCTTGTGACAATCGCTGCGATTTCTGCTGCTTCCGGCGTGGATAAAGGGATTCAACTGCTGAGCCGTCTGAACGTCGGTTTTGCCGTCGTTCTAATGATCGGGATGCTCATCTTAGGACCGACCATGTTCATCATCGATTCATTCATCGCAGCGGAAGCCTTTCAAATTCAGAACTTCCTGCGTATGAGTCTTTATCGCGGTGACAGCGGCTGGCTTGGGTATTGGACCGTCTTTTTCTGGGGCTGGTTCCTCGGTTTTGGACCGGCGATGGCGATGTTCATCAGCCGGATTTCCAGAGGTCGTACCATCCGTGAGCTGATTCTTGCTGTAGCCATCATCGCTCCGATTGTAAGTAATTTCTGGTTTGCCGTTGTCGGAGGATCTGGTTTGTTTTACGAATTGGAATCACCTGGGGCAGTCTCAACGGCTTTGAATGAAACAGGCATGCCTGCCGCCGTGATGGCGATTATGGAGCAAGTACCATTCGGCATGGTCATGGCCGCTGGATTCTTAATCGTGACGATTATCTTCGTCGCGACAACGGCCGATTCGATGTCTTATTCCGTCGCAGTTACGATTACAGGTGATACTCACCCGCCACGTGTCCTTCGTGTGTTTTGGGCGCTGTTGTTCGGGGGAATCGCTGCAACCCTTCTCGGTATTGGGGAAAGCAGTATTCAAACGCTCCAAAACTTCATCGTCGTTACCGCTGTTCCGGTTTCCTTGCTATTGCTGCCACCTGTCTGGCTGGCACCGAAAGTTGCAAAACGGATGGCAGAGGAACAAGGACTGATTACGGAGAGTCATAGACCTGCATCTGTTGAAGAAAAAGAACGGAAAACATCTTAAATGTAATCAAGCCGCTATTCTATCTTTGAAAATCAATAGAATAGCGGCTTTTTATCTACATAACAACCTGAATCTTGTCGTACCTCATAAGATGGATGTTAATCAGTTGAAAAAATTTCAGCTGGATGTGAAGAGGTGTATGCGGAGTTCATACACATAAGATAACAAGAGGATACTAAAAAAAAAGGAAGTGACAAACCATCTGGAAATCGAACAGAAGATTATTCTTAACGCTTGGTTCCCTTGTTATTTTAGTACTTCCTATTCTAACCAACCAGCTGATGACATTCCGTTGGTTCCATGTTGTCGGGGATGAGGAAACTTGGATTGCTTTTTATGGTAGTTACCTTGGCGGGATCATTGGAGGGTTGATGACTCTGGCAGGTGTTTTGCTGACGTTTAATTTCCAAAATAGGAACAAACTACAGGAAGATGAAGTAAATGAACATAAAACGCTGCTTATGCTCTATCCAAAGTTTCTATTAATCAAATCAAATTTAAAGGATATCAGATACTCCTTGGAAAACAATCACCATATGATGGAGCAGGGGAACGAATGGAATCCTATGGAACGTGAAATGTTCAAGTGGAGAATAAACAGGTTAGCAGAAAAACTTAACTTTTTAGAAGAGATAGATTCAAGTAAGCTTCTTCCGGAAACGATTGTAAAGCTCCTGGAGCTGCATAGGGAATTAGAGAACATCTATGTGGCGGTTTCTGTATTAGAGGCGAATTTTGAAAGTGGGTTTCCATCTGAATCCTGGGAGGAATATTCCCATGGTGTGAAGGATGCTATGGACCACTTAGATACAACGATGAGGGACTTGAGTATTTAAGTGAGATTGAGGTCATCACCTGTCCTCAGTATGAGGTGAGTAGGTTTCCGCCTTTTCTTATTAGGGAAAATGGTTGTTATAAAACTTACTCAGGAGGAATCACCATGCCTAACGAAACCAAACAAACCTTCCATATCACAGACGCCAGCGACTTCAACCGCGTCTGCGTAGAAAACGATGGACTAGCTTTCCCGGAACTCAAAAAAATGATGGAAGACTACATACTAAGCCAAGCCACCATGGAGTTTAAAGAATGCTGGATTCAGGATCAGCAAGTGGAAGAAGGGGAAGTCAGAACCGTCCAGGTCAATTTTCTGGATACGAACTCCCATAACTTTATCCGCCTCTTTGGTTCGAAGAACAATGAAACCGATGAAGTATTGAATATGAAAGTGGATGCGATTGACTTGAATACGGAGAAAGTCGTCTATGAGCGTCAATTAGCATAAAACATGGAGAAGGCTGGCTTTTAAGCTAAGCCTTCTTTTTTTAATGAAGATGGTTAAGAGAGTCGCGCAGGATACTGAAGTGATGTATAAATATATTTATACATCAATCTATATTTACTAATTTGTATTATACATGCCTCCGTTCTACAATTAGAATCGTAAACCAATTCAAATCCTCAGGAGGAATGAAAAAATGAGTAAACATATACTAATGGTCGTTACGACGGCAGACAAGATGAATGACGAGTTGGACACAGGTCTTTGGCTTTCTGAATTCGGGGAAGCTTATGTAGAATTTGCAAAGAAAGGGTATGATATGACTATTGCAAGCCCGAAAGGTGGAAAAGCGCCTGTGGATGACCGCAGTCTGGAAGGTGGCGAAACGCCACAGGAAATTCTTGATACGGCCAAGCATTTGGAAAACACTGTGAAAATCGATGACGTAACCGATGTTTCCAAGTTTGATGCGATTTTCCTGCCGGGTGGTCATGGAACAATGTTCGATCTTCCGGACAACAAGAAACTGCATGAAATCATCCGTGAACTTTATGAAGCGGACAAAGTGGTGGCAGCGGTTTGTCATGGTCCGGCAGGTCTTGTTGGTGTGACACTTTCCGATGGTTCGCCAATCGTGAAAGGACAAACGGTTACGGCGTTCACAGATGAAGAGGAGCGTGCAACGACATTGGATGCACACATGCCTTTCCTATTGGAAACACGCTTGCGTGAGCTTGGCGCAGACTTCGTAGGTGCAGACAATTGGTCCGATCACGTGAAAGTTTCCGGTCACTTAATTACGGGCCAGAATCCTCAATCAACCATCAGCGTTGCCAAAGAAGTTATAAACAAGCTTGAAAAATAAAGGAATGCGGGGGCCTGTGAGTTTAACTTGCAGGTTCTTTCGTGCTAAAGGAGAAAAGTGATGATTACAATTAATGCCATTATTAAAGCGAAACAGGGACAGGAAGAAGCACTTCTTGCAGAAATGAAAAAAGCTGTTGAACCATCCCGATCAGAAGAAGGGTGTATCGAATATACCCTCCACCGTTCGTTAGACGATGACGGGACCTTTGTCTTTTATGAAACATGGGAAAATGAAGCGGCGTTGAAAGCTCATATTGATTCAGAGCATTATCAAGCTTATCGTGAGGCGACAGCCGAACTCACCGAATCGCGCACGGTTCATAAACTGCAGAAATTATAAAGGGAACATGAATCGATGATTGATTTTGAATGGTACCGTAGTTTCATCAGTATCTACAAGCATGGATCGGTATCCGCGGCTGCCAAAGCACGCTTCATGACCCAGCCGGCGATGAGTCAGCATTTGGCGGCATTGGAGTCAGAAGTCGGAGAACCGCTGTTTACACGGGCACCAAGAAAAATGGTTCCTACGGATAAAGGGAAGGAATTGTACACGAAGCTTGTGCCTCTTATTGAAAACCTGGAAAGCACAACACAGGAAATCAAACAGACATCTAACCATCCCTCAGAGATGCCGCTGCTCAAGCTGGGTTCACCGGTCGAGTTTTTTACAGGGAGAGTCCTTGAGAAGGTCCGTTCCCTGGATATCCGCTATCTTGTCCATTTCGGTACGGCGCCTACGCTTCTGAACCAGCTGATCAACGAAGAAGTCGATCTGATCATGACACCGCAGAAACAGACGGTCACAGGGATTGAATACACCCACTTGGAAGTAGAGACATTTGTCGTTGTGGCCCCGGTGAATATGAGGGTGGAGGAAGAGGTGGAGGATATCGAAGGCTGGCTCAAAGAGCAGGCCTGGCTGAGTTACGGCCTCGATCTTCCAATCATACGCCGGTATTGGCGGGAACATTTCAACAAACGCCCGGATGTGAAAGCGAAGCACATCATTCCTAACCTGCAGTCAATTCTGAAGGCGATTATAAGAGGTATGGGCATCAGTGTGCTGCCGTTATATTTGATTGAAGAAGCTGTAGAAGAAGGGAAAGTACAGATTCTTTTTCCTGAAACCTCTGTAAATAATGCTCTTTACGCCGCTTACCGCATCGATAAACGCGAAGAACCGAATATCAAGTCCATTGTCCAACAATGGAAAAAATAAGACCGTGGCTTCCCTGCTTTGGAGAAGACACGGTCTTTGTTTTATGAGTTGACGGTTGATCCTTTCACCTGCTTCACAAATTCTTTCATGATGGAAGGCAGGTCCGGCCATGCGTGACCGGAAATGAGGTTGTCATCAACATAATTCATTTCGTCCATGTATGTGGCACCGATACTCTCTACTTCAGGTCGGCATGCATGGTAGGCGGTCATCTTCCGGCCTTCTATGACGTCAGCGATCGTTGTCAACACAAGGCTTCCATGGCACATGACGGCAATCGGTTTTTCTGCGATGAAGAAATGGCTGACGATTCCCGGCAGGTCCTCGTGCATACGAATATGTTCAGGGGCGCGGCCGCCTGGAATGATCAGTGCATCATAATCGTTCGGATCGACTTGTTCGAAAGTCATGTTCGAATCAATCATATACCCTTTCTTCTCGGTGTATGTTTCCCAGTCTTCAAAATCGTGGATGACCGTATTCAATTTCTTCTTATGAGGTGCGGCGATATCGACATCAAATCCTTCTTCCAGGCAGCGGAAATAAGGGTAATACACTTCCAACGCTTCTACAGCATCTCCCGTGACAATCAACACTTTCTTTGCAGTCATCTTTCACCCTCCTAAAGTAGATTTACATTAAGGTTTAATACCCTTAATCTCTTCAGGGATAACCACATATTTCCTTCATACGGGCTTTTCTTTTCTCGATTTCCATGGACTTTCGAATAGGAAGTTTCCCTTAATGGAACTCTTTTTTTATTAAACCTGACAGCAGCAAGCACTTGCTGTCAGGTTTTCATGATAAAGTATGGATAGAATGAAACCGAGGGAGGGGAAGCCATGAGTTGGATACAATCGATGCAGGAAGCCATCGACTTCATGGAACAGCACTTATTGGAGGATCTCTCCATGGATGAGGTGACGAAGGCAGCCTATACCTCCCCCTATCACTTCCAGCGGATCTTCAGCCTTCTGACCGGTACGACAGTCGCAGAATATCTGCGAAGACGAAGGTTGACCCTCGCAGCACAGGAACTGAGAAAGGGAATTGGAAAATCATCGATGTCGCTTACAAGTATGGCTATGAAACTCCCGAGTCTTTTTCCAGGGCGTTCCGGAAGCAGCACGGCATATCACCTCGAGAAGCACGGAGTTACAGGGGAAAGATGACCGCATACAACCGCCTGGTCATCCAGGTGAATTTAAAAGGAGCTGATCCGATGGAGTATGAAGTAGTGGAAAAAGAAGCGTTTCATGTGGTTGGTATGAAAGAAGAGTTTTCCTGTCTGAACGGTGAGAATCTGAAAGGCATCCCTCAGATGTGGGGGAAAGTCAATGGAGATGGTACAGACCAGAAATTGTTGAAAGAAAACAATGGACCTGTAAAAGGGCTTCTGGGAATCTGTGTCGACAAAACGGCTGTAAAAGAGAACCACATCGACTACTGGATTGCCACTTCCCATGAAGGGGGAGAGGTCCAAGGTTTAGAGTCTTTGCATGTTCCAAAAGCAAAATGGGCGGTTTTCGGTGTGCATGGCGCTATGCCACACGCCATGCAGGAAACGTGGAAGAAGATCTATTCCGAATGGTTTCCATCCAGCGGCTATGAAAATGCCGGTGGCCCTGAGCTAGAAGTCTATCACGATGGTAATCCTAACAGTGAAGACTATTACTCGGAAATATGGATTCCAGTCAAATAGATCGGAGTAGCACAATCCTTTGTCGGATTGTGCTTTTTCTTATGGAATAAAGGATTTTATTGTAAAAATGCAGAAGATATCATGTATCCATGCTATCAAGGGCAGGGGATTCGTAAGGTCCTATTTTTTATTTCTTGCTGATTTCCTAATCTCGTGTTCGTCGCTCTCTGCAACGATTCCTGAGAACGTCATCATCCATTAGATGGAAAGTTTTGAAGAAAAGAAACAAAGCGAAGCAATCGTCATTGTTGATAAAGAGGACATACGGAAATTCCAAGCAGGCATCTGGGGCGCAGACGGGGAATCTTTAACGTCTGATATCCGTGACCCTAAGTATTCTTTTATGTTAGGAAAAAAATCATACCAATACCCTTTATACGATGAAGGAACGGAATCGTAAAAACATCCGAAGGATCATGAAAGGAAGGAAAAACCGTGAGCCTTTTTACAGGAGTCTATCAAATCAATGTGAGAGTAAAAGAAATTAAAAAAGCTGTGGAGTGGTATGAAGAAATCCTAGGTTTACGGGTGTTGAAGGATTACGGAAAAACAGTGGTTCTCGAGCATGAGGGAGGCGTCCCGGTTTGTTTGATCGAAAAGTCTACGCACACCGAGCTTCCGGACAACCTGGAGGGGACCCACCCTGTTTTCAGCATCTCTCCTACCAGCGTGGAAGCTTGCAGGAAAACCTTAGTGAAACGTGGTGTCGTTGTCTTAGAGGGCGGGAGTAAGGGGCATTTTAAATTCAAAGATTTAGATGGCAATCTATTAGAAGCCTATTTACCCGGTCTCTACCAGGAAGACCGATTCAAGTCCTATCGTTGAGGAGAGAGAAATATGGAAATCGGATATACCATCTGTTTCATCCAGCGGGACGGAAAATTGCTCGTGTTGAACAGAAACGCACCTCCCGTCCAGGGGTTGTGGAACGGTGTCGGAGGAAAAATTGAAGAAGGAGAGACCACGCTTTCTAGTGTGCAGCGTGAAGTGGCAGAGGAAACAGAACTTTATTTCGAAGCGCATCTATTCGAATATAAAGGGACCATTTCCTGGGCAATAGATGGCGGGAGAACAGGCGGGATGGAGGCGTATGTCGTTCGCCTCGATGATGATGCCTACTCAAAGCCAGTGGAGATGGATGAGGGTATTCTGGTCTGGAAAGACATTTCCTGGGTCCTTTCCGAAGACAATTACGGGGTCAGCCCGATGATCCCGTATTATCTACATACTGTTTTGAATGAAAAACAACCTTTCCATCATCATTTTACCGTCCATCAAGGTCAGATCATGGAATATGTGAAAAGGAAGGTGAGCATGCATGTTGATGTTCCGTGAGCTCAAACAGGAAGATTGGAAGAAGATCCATACCTATGCTTCGAAAGCAGAGGTCTCTCAATACCAGCCATGGGGGCCGAATACGGAAAAGGATACCCAGGACTATGTCCAGCACTTAGTCCACGAAATCAGGCAGCCGGAATCTCGTAAACACGCGTGGGCCATCCTGCACGAGGGGAATGAAAACCTCATTGGAGTTGCGGAACTGACGATTTTGGATGCTTTTCATCAGACTGGCGAAATGGCTTACATCCTACATCCGGATGAATGGGGCCGGGGCATAGGGACAGAAGTAGCGCAAAGATTGATCCGTGAAGGTTTCCAGTCGTTTCATCTAAAGCGTATTCAAGCGACTTGTCACCCTGATAACAAAGGATCGATACGGGTGTTGGAAAAGTGCGGCATGGAGATGGAAGGACGTTTGCGGGGCCATTTGAAAATGAAAGAAGGGCGCCGTGATTCTCTGCTATTCAGTGTGTTAAGTGATGGCTGAGTGGCGGGGAGCAGCAGCTGTCTGTATCAACGGACAGCATGAACTTTTGATGGTTCTCCAGGGCAAGCCGGAAGAAAAGAAAACATGGACCGTTCCATCAGGAGGTCTGTTTCATGGAGAGAGTATTGAACAATGCTGTGAGAGAGAAACTTTAGAAGAAACGGGCTACATCATTCACGTAAGGGAACGTTTGCAAACGAAAAGAGGAAGAATAGGAAAGACGGATATCCATGTCGAATACTTTTCCTGCACCGTGACGGGTGGAAAAATGCAAATCCAGGATCCTGACCATTTCATTCATGAGGTTCGCTGGGTTTCGCAAGATGATTTGATCGAATTGGCGCTCTCTTTTCCTGAAGATCAGCCCTTTTTAAATCAATGGCTGACAAAAAAGAAACAAGGAGTGGATGGTACATGAAGCTGCTTATCATCGGCGGGACGAAATTTCTGGGGAGGCACATCGTTGAATCAGCCTTAAGCGATAATCATGAGGTGACGATATTTCATAGAGGGAAGACAAACCCTGGATTGTTTGAAGAGGTGACAAATATTTACGGGGATCGGGAGAACCTTGAGGACCTGGAAAAACTGGCTGACCAAAATTGGGATGCGGTTATCGATACGTGTGGGTACAAACCATCTACGGTATCCAGGAGTCTGGACGTTCTTTCCGGCTTTACAAAGAAGTATGTGTTCATATCGACCATTTCGGTGTATCCGGATTTTACGGATGTTCCTGACCTGGAGGAAACAGCAGAACGGATGATCTTGACGAAAGAGGAATTGGAACAGGCGGAACGAAAAGAAACGTTTGATCCATCCTTATATGGACCTTTAAAGGCTCATTGTGAGCAGGAAGTCCAAACCAGGATGGAAGATAAGAGCATCATCATCCGACCGGGATTGATTGTAGGGCCTCATGATCCGACCGATCGCTTTACATACTGGCCTTCAAGAGTCGCTGCGGGAGGGGAAGTGCTCGCTCCTGGTCGGAAAGATCAACAGATTCAGTTCATTGATGCCAGGGATTTGGCAGAGTGGATTGTCCATCTGTCTAAAACAGAACACACAGGTATTTTCAATGCCAACGGTCCTGACAACAAGCTCACTATACAGAAGTTTTTAGAAACGTGTGCGTCCACACTGAATGAAGCGGTGACCTTTACTTGGATACCTGCACCGTTTTTGACGGAGGAAGGTATTCAGCCCTGGAAGGACCTTCCCGTCTGGATTCCGACTGATAAAGATTTCAGTCAGGATGCATCAAAGGCAATTCAGTGTGGATTGAAGTTCCGGCCCTTAAAAGAAACCATTCTGGACACGTATCACTGGGACCAGCACCGATCTAATGAGGATAGAGGTGCAGGCATTACAAGGGAGCAAGAATCTGATGTTTTGAAAAAGTGGCAGAGACTGCAGGAGAACTGAAACGATTCAATGGTCAACAATTTTGAATGATGCGAAAAATGGTTTTAAAGGTTTTGGAGGTTCATATGGAATGAAAAATGAAAAACAAAGTCAGCCGTTAAAAGGAAAAGTCGCCATTGTCACAGGCGTAAGTCGTGAACATGGGATTGGGACAAGTACGTGTTATAGACTCGCCGAAGCAGGGGCGGACCTCTTTTTCACTCATTACTGCCCTTATGATGAAGCCTATGGAGAAGGAGTAGAAAAACATTGGCCGGAAAATCTTGCGGCACAGCTGAATGAAATAGGGGTTCGAGCCGCTCATATGGAAGCGGATTTGAGGGACGAAGATCTGCCAAAGAAATTATTAGAAAAGGCAGTAGAAGAAGTTGGAGTGCCTTCGATACTCGTCCATAATGCTACATTCAGTGTGAATACGAACTACAAGGATTTGACTTCAGAGCTGCTGGATCATCACTATGAAATCAATAATAAAGGCCCGATTTTGTTAACTCAGGCTTTCGCGAATTTATTTGAGAAAACGTTCCAATCGGAAGGAGATGGAAGCATCGTCTTTTTAGTATCCGGAGGGCCGGATCCGAATAACCTGGCTTATATTGCGACTAAAGGGGCGTTGAAGGCGATCACTCCACCTTTAGCCACAGGACTTGCCCCCATCGGAATCAACGTGAATGCTGTCGACCCGGGCCCGACGGATACCGGCTGGATGGATCAGAAGACGAAGGAAGGCCTTCTGCCCTTATTCCCTAAAGGGCGCTTGGGAACGGCAGACGATGCTGCCAAGCTGATTCGTTTCCTTGTGAGCCCGGATGCTTCTTGGGTGACCGGGCAGGTCATCCATTCGGACGGCGGATTTTTAGGTCGATAATCATAAGAGGAGGACGATTCAAATGAAAAGCCCGATTCAAAACGAAGTAGGAGCCATTTTTGTCCCGGTCAAAGACATTGAGAAAGCTCGCGACTGGTACTGTGATCTGCTTGGTGTGCCGGCGGAAGATGATTTCCCAGGTGGTCACCTTTATGTTTTACCAATGAAACATGCAGGAGTTGTGTTGGATAGCAAGATTTATTCAGAAGAAGTGGTATATGGAACGCCTGCCTTTCATTTTAATACAGAAGACATTGAGGAAGCTTACTCGTATATGAAGGAAAAAGGCATCGATGTGGTCTCTGATATTCAATTCGGGCACTTTTTCAATTTTAAGGATCCTGATGGCAATCTATTGATGATCTGCAAATGCTAGGAGGGGAACGATGATTTTACATACAGAAGTGGCAGGGGACGGGGAGCCCCTCGTTTTTCTGCACACCGGCTTACAAACAGGAGAGACGGATTTTGAGAAGCAGCGCGAGTATTTTTCCTCCGAATACCAGGTGATTTCGCCTGATTTAAGAGGGCATGGGAAATCTTCTTCTGATGATTTGGATGATTATTTTAATCAGGCGGCTGACGATCTGGAAGAAACGTTCCGTGCCAAGGAAATTAAAAGCGCTCATATCGTTGGTAGTTCATTTGGAGCCTTGGCAGCGCTCTTTTTAGCCAAAAGATATCCTGGATTTGTTCGGACCCTGACTATCTCAGGAGTGACTCCGCTTAAACCGGGCAATTGGAAGACTATGAATGAAGAAGAATCCAAGTTCCGTATGAATCTTTTAAACGATGAAGAAGCCTGCGCTTACTTTGACTCCCTTCATGGACAAGGGTGGCAAAGGTTTATTCATATGGGGCAGGACGAAGACTGGTATCCTTTTGATGAAGTCCACTCCATACAGGCGCTCACCATGCCTGTCCTATATTTGATCGGGGAGGGGTTGGAACACGAGCTCAAAGGTGTGACTTTCTACAAAGAACAATCAGAATTCATGCATGCAGCCGTTCTTCCATTAGCTTCCCACTTGGTTCATACAGAGCAGCCTGATTTATACAATAAGACGTTGGAAGTGTTCCTTTCTAAATATGAATCCTAGTGGATAATACGGCATATAATGAAGAAAAACCGAACGTCGCCCGTTCGGTTTTTAAAGACTGATCATGCGATCCTTCTGATATTAATGGTACTAATATCTGTCATATGAGTGGATTGATCACTGTCATCGACCCACAAGAGAAAATCGTTGTTAAGGGCGAGTGAATCATCAGCAGAGGTGAACTGGATGAAGACTCCTGTCCCGATTGATCTTCCAGCCGAAAATACTTCAATGCGGTCTCCTGTACGAAGCATATCTCTCACCTCCTTTCACCATAGAGGGATAATCTATTCTATGAAAATGGGAAAAGAAAAGCTTGGACTTGTATGTACACTAATATATAAAAGGAAGGAGGCTATATGGATGAAGAGGTTTGCGGTGATGACAGATGTCCATGGAAATATCTACGCTCTACAAGCTGCCCTTCGTGATCTCAAAAAGCAGCATGTAGATTTTACGGTTTGTACAGGTGATCTGATCGGGATCGGTCCATTTTCCAATCAAGTGTGCGAAAGGTTATATGCATTAAAGGACACGATTATTGTCAGAGGGAATCATGATGAAGCTGTGCTTGCCCTGATGAATGAGGACCCTTATCCTGAAAGCAGGGCTGATGTGAAGGAGCATCATCAGTGGATCGCCGATCGTTTGTACAAGAGATATGCCAAGTGGATGGAAACGCTGCCAAGGAAGATCGTGAAAGAGGTAGAAGCACGTACGTTTCAGTTCACACACTATCCGATGGACACGAAAGCGAGTCTCCTGCCGATTAGTGAGGATCCCTTTGACCAGATCGGCCCACCGAATGGAGAAAACTTTTCACAGTTGGAGGAATTGGAAAGGGAAGCGATTGTATGCTTCGGTCATCACCATGATGGCCATCATTTTTCCATGAACGAGCAAGTATTCTTCAATCCCGGAGCTTTGGGTTGTAACAACGAACCTTTTGCACGTTATGCCATCATTGAAGTAGACGGCAGAGATGTGCGATACATCAAGCGTCATGTGCCTTATCCAATGGCTACATACGTAGAACAATTGAATCGTATCGACTTCCCGCGTAAGGAAGTGATTCTGAAGATTTTTCAAAAAAACAGGAGGACGCATCATGACACCACCGAAACACATCGTATCAGCAGCGACTATTATAACGAATGAAGAAAATGAAGTACTTCTAATTAAAGGACCGAAGCGTGGCTGGGAGATGCCTGGAGGTCAAGTGGAGGAAGGGGAATCCTTAAAAGAGGCGGCCATCAGAGAAACGAAAGAAGAGTGCGGATTGGAAGTGGAGCTTACAAAGTTTTGCGGTGTGTTCCAAAACGTCGATCGTTCCATCTGTAACACCCTTTTCTTAGGAAAAGCGGTCGGAGGAACGTTGAGAACGACAGATGAAGCTTTGGAAGTCGGTTTCTTTCCCCTTGATATAGCACGTAAGATGGTGACATGGGGAAACTTTTGGGAGAGGATTGAACTTTGTTTAGATGAAAGCCGCCAGCCATTTTTAGTGGATTTCTGATTTTCTACTGATAAGAAAAGGAACTTCCCAAGAGGAAGTTCCTTTTTATCTTTTACACCCATTTCACGACATCTTCGAAAGAACGACGTGATTTTTCAGGCTGCTCCTGAGAGCGGTACCCGAACGCACACATGACGGAAATACCGAAGCTTCCGTCCTCGAGTAGACCTTCGTTTTCCAGGAGTTCATTCATTTTCTCCATATTAAATCCTTCAATCGGGCAGGAGTCGATACCGATTTCAGCTGCCGCTGTCATCATGTTGGATAGAGCAATATACGTTTGCTTACCAGCCCAGTCATAAAGTGGACGATCGCCTTCAAGCAGTTTGAAGTCTTCTTTTTGGAATTCTTCGATCCGGCTCAAATATTTTTTCAGGTTATCATCGGGGATCTGTTTGACGTTCTTGAAGTGGTCCTGCAAGTATTCGGAATCATACTGGGTATCTTTCCTCGTCCTTGCGAGGAAAATGACGAAGTGACTGGCATCTGGCAGTTTGCCATACGCTCCCCAGGCCGTATCTTTGATCTTTTGTCGCAGTTCAGGATTCTGAACGACGACAAAGCGCCACGGCTCAAATCCGAACGAGCTCGGTGATAAGCGGCCGACTTCAAGGATGAAGTTAAAGTCATCTTCTGGAATGGTTTTATCCGGGTTGAATTGCTTGGTTGCATGCCGGAATTTGGCGGCTTCTAAAATTTCCTGCTTTCTGGTTTCTTTGTCACTCATCTTTTTACCCTCCTCTTTTTGTTTACAGAAGTAATATATCACAAGGGAGAGTTTTTACGTGTAGCAGATGCTCAGGATAAAACTCGAATATGCTACAATGAATCTAGCAAGAATGATACATAAAGAAGGTGTTAAAGTGGTCAATATGAAAGATGTAGCCAAGGAAGCCGGCGTCGGTTTAGGTACCGTATCCCGAGTCATTAATAAAAATGGTCCCGTTAAAGAATCTACACGATTGAAAGTAGAGCAAGCGATTGAAGCATTGAAGTATAAACCGAATGAGGTCGCCAGAAGTTTCAAGATGCAGCAAACGCATTCGATCGCTCTCATCGTCCCTTCCATCTGGCATCCTTTCTTTTCTAAATTCGCTTACCATACGGAGGAGAGGCTTTCCATGCATGGCTATAAGATGATCCTTTGCAATTCTCAGGATGATGTAGCGAAAGAAATCAACTATCTATCCATGTTGGAGAAGAATAAAATGGATGGTTTGATAGCCATTACCTACAGTCATGATCTGGATCAATACATCTCCAGCCAACTGCCTATAGTAAGTATTGATCGCCACTTTACAGAGGATGTGGCCTATGTAACGAGCGATAATGAAGAAGGAGGACGGCTGGCAGCTAGTAAGCTGATTGAAAAAGGGAGCGAAAAAATCGCTTTTCTTGGCAGTATCTCTCCCATTATGAATGAATCGATGAAGCGGAGGCGCGGATTCGAAGATCAAGCGAAAATGCTGCAACACCCCTTTCAGATTTTTGAATTGCAAGAACCGGTCCGTGATATTTATGAGAGTGTCCAACAGTTCATCGAAAAGTATCCGGACGTCGATGGCGTGTTTGCGATGAATGATAAGTGGGCGAGGATCACCATAGAGGTCCTGGAAGATATGGGGCGTTCTGTGCCTGAGGATGTTCAAGTCATCGGTTATGATGGTGTGACCGCCAGCAAAGATGATCAGCTGACCTTTTCAACCATCAAACAACCGGTATCACTGATGGCTGAAAAAGCTGTGGATACTTTAATTTCAATCATTACAGAACAACCAACGGATGAAAAAGTTGTTCTTCCTGTTCATTTTCACGACGGAAACAGCACAAGATAAAAAAGTTATTGACAAGACACCCTGAAAGCGATAACATGATTGTAGTAGCAAAAGCGATTTCTAGAGTCGCTTTTCTTTATAGTTAAAAGTGGAAACGTTTCCAATTATGACCTTTATTTTTTAACCAAAAGTGGAAACGTTTCCACTTTTGGTCATTACGAAATAGGAGTGAGGGGTATGGCTAAAGATGTAAAAATGGTGGCAAGACAGGTCTTAGAAGCCTTGGGCGGAAAAGAGAACATTTATAGAATGAGTCATTGTGCTACAAGATTGAGAGTGGAATTGCATAATGACCAGAAGTTGGACCCGGAAGCGTTTGATACCATTCCAGGGGTCAGTGGTTATTTCCATCAGAGTGGTCAGCACCAAGTGATCCTAGGTACTGGTTTTGTTAATAAAGTGTATGCTGAGTTATCAAATCAGGGAATTGCTGAAACACAAGAAGATAGGGAAGACGAAAAACGTGAAACAAATCGTACAAAGGCCCAACAACTGACGAAGACTTTTGCTGATATTTTTATTCCGGTCATCCCTGTCTTGATCGCCACAGGTTTACTGATGGGACTCCGAGGGTTGTTGATCAATGGATTTGGTATGGAATTATCCAACACGATTTTGGTGTTATCCCAAGTGCTTACAGATACCGCCTTTACGTTTATTCCTGTACTGGTGACCTGGTCCGCGATGAAGAAGTTCGGTGGTTCACCAGTCATCGGGATCGCTCTTGGTTTAATGTTGGTCGCCCCTCAATTGCCGGATAAGTGGGCGGTTTCTTTTGGAGAGGCGGAACCATTGTTGCTGCCGTTCTTCGGCTTTGATATTCCGATTACGGGAATGCAGAGTTCTATACTGCCTGCCGTCTTTATGGGGTGGCTCGCAGCAAGGATCGAGAAAAGTGCGAGAAAGTATATCCCTGAAGTATTGGACTTGATTTTAACTCCATTTGTTACCTTGTTATTTTCACTTGTTTTAGGATTGGTCATGGTTGGTCCTCTGATCTTAGGGATTGAAAATCTGATCACATCAGGAATCATGTATTTCTTTGAACTGCCGTTTGGACTTGGAGGTTTCATATATGGTGGGGCCATACAATTCCTGGCTATCACTGGTATGCACCATACCATTGTACCGATTACAGTCAAGATGGTCGCTGAAACCGGGTATGATTTAATTAATCCGATTGGTACAGCTGCTATAGCAGGACAGGCCGGAGCTGCCATCGCTGTCATTCTCAAGGTGAAAAACCGAATAAAACGCTCAAATATGTTCGGATCTGTCATTCCGGCCTTTTTGGGAATTACTGAACCGGTCATGTTTGCTATTAACCTGCCAAAAGTGAAACCGTTCTTCTTCGGTTGTCTGGGAGGAGCTGTTGGTGGCGGTTTAGCTTCCATATTAGGAATCGCAGCTGCGGGCACAGGTTCGACGATGCTCCCTGGACTGCTACTCTATATCGGAGATGGCTTTTTCCAATATATTCTCGTCATCCTCGTCTCGTTAGCGACCTCTTTTACTGTGACATTCCTGGCTTATAAAGAAAAGTCGACGGCACAGCAACCAGATTTGAATTACCAGGTCAATCATGGATAAACGATTGACTTGCATGTGAAAGAAAGGGACTTGCCTATGATTACAGCTATTGATTTTACGAATCGCCAAAATCGTTATTTACGATTGACGGATGTTTCCGAACAATATTTACGACACATAGAAAAGAAGGCTAAAGAGGACCCTTATTACCCTACCTACCATGTAGCTCCAAGGCATGGTTTGCTCAATGATCCGAACGGTCTATCTTATTACAAGGGAAGACATCATATTTTTTATCAGTGGTTTCCTCTAGGGCCTGTTCATGGATTGAAGCACTGGTATCATGTTTCCACGAAAGATTTTGTCCATTATGAGGATCACGGAATCGCTCTTTATCCCGATCATTGTTATGATTCTCATGGCTGCTATTCAGGATCTGGGGTGGTGGAAGGTGATTCTCTTCATCTCTTTTATACAGGGAATCATTTGACTGGTGACGGAGAGGTCGTCCAAAGCCAGGTTCATGCTGTGATGGATCCTGACAATTTCATTAGGAAAGCACAAGTCATAGCTAATGGCTCTCCTATAGCATTCACCCATAACTTCCGCGATCCTGTCGTTTTTGAAAGGGAAGGTTCCTATTACATGTTGGTCGGTGGTGAAATGATGACCAATGAAGGAGGACTCGCCTTATACAAAGGTGAATCGATGGATCAAATGACTTACGAAGGAACAGTGTCTACTCCATTAGGTAAGCTTGGTTACATGTGGGAATGTCCCAATTACTTTGAAGTGGAGGAACAAGGGATCTTCATTTTCTCCCCTCAAGGAGACTTGAAAACCGATAAGTACAATTTCAATAATGTATTCTCTGTCGCTTATATGATCGGGGAGCCGATGGATCTCGAACGCAGGCATTTTGAAGTTGAGGATTATATTGAACTTGATAAAGGGTTTGACTTTTACGCACCTCAAACATATGTCGATGATCAAGGCAGAAGAATTCTGATCGGTTGGCTTGGAAATTCAAAGAGTGAATATCCGACGGACCCTAACATGTGGGCCCATATGTTGACCATACCGAGGACACTCGAAGTGAAGGGCAATGAATTGATTCAAAGTCCTGTGGAAGAGCTGGTGAACCTCCGTAAAGATAAGGAGACCCTAAAGACTCTCCATAGACTTCATTCACAAGCTTTTGAAATGAGAATTATGGTTGAGGAAGTTTTTGAAATAACCTTTGAAAATGACAAAGGAGAGTGTGTAACCTTCTCGTCAAATGGAGAAGAGTATGAACTTGATCGGTCAAAAATGACTCATGTTTATGCAGAAAAGTTTGGGACAAAAAGGTATGCAAAAAGAAAATGCTTAACCAGCCACAGAGTTATGATTTACATTGATCGGTCCAGTATTGAAATATTCTGTGATGACGGGGCAACGGTTTTTACCAGTCGTATGTTCGTTAGCAATCTAGAAAAGGTCCGATCAGTTGGTGTGTCCGGTGATCTTTATCATTTGAGTTCTGCGGAATTTTTGGAATCAAACTAAAAAAAGGAAGACTGTTTCAAACAGTCTTCCTTTTTAGTATTAGGCTTGTTGGTAAGCTTTCTCTCCAGTGGGATGCAGCCTGTAATATAATGGATAGGCTCTGGTGTAGAAAATTTGAATCACGGGCCCAAGAAATAGCATCGGTGCAAGGGTGCCGAGTCCGACCGGGCCACCAATGGCTAAGGCAAGGCTTGTCATGATCACCGCTACCAACGTTTGACCTGTCTGAAGACTCAACTGAAACCTGGCACTTACCGCAAGGAACAACTGATCGACCGGAGCCCTCGGAAATTGAGGCAGGATATAGATCGCAACTCCTAATCCGATGAATCCGACTCCAGCAAGCAGTGTCAGTACTTGCAAAGCAAATGGGGCGGCGGACAAGTTGACCGGAGCAAACACAAATTCCAGCCAAAAGTCTAAAATCAAGCTTTCGAGGAACACAGGCACGACCGCCCTCGATTCAGGTAATGAGTTCATCAATTTGGCATTGATGAAGATGATGATCAGTTGAAAAGCTCCGTACCAAAATCCAACCGTATAACCGAAGTGATCGGACACTCCGATGAAGAACGAGGTCCAGAAACCGGCCCCGAGCGTCGCGTTGATGAGAAGGGCGACTCCGAAGAAATTGATGAACATACCGACAAGGTAAACCGTGGCACGATAAAGCATGACAAATGCCTCCTTTCCATAAAAAAAGTGGTCACGAGTAGAGGATTTCTCTAATTCGTGACCACATTTTATTAGCGATGATTTTATAGGTCAATCAAAAAATTCTGGAAAGAAAACCGAGTCCCGGCATGGAGGGTTTTCGACTTTTAAAAGACTTTCGTCGTCCAATCTTCGCAGTTCCATACATCCGTGACGATATCTTCATAAAATTCAGGTTCGTGGGAGATGAGCAGAACGCTTCCCTTGTATTCTTTCAACGCACGCTTCAGTTCAGCCTTAGCATCCACATCCAGGTGGTTCGTCGGCTCATCGAGTACGAGCAGGTTTGTTTCTTTGTTGATCAACTTGCAGAGGCGGACCTTCGCTTTTTCGCCACCGCTCAATACTTGGACTTTACTCTCGATATGTTTACGGGTCAGTCCGCATTTCGCAAGTGCCGCACGCACCTCGTATTGGGTGAAGTGACGGAACTCCTCCCATACTTCTTCGATACAAGTGTTGTCTCCAATCTCTTTCAACTCTTGTTCAAAGTAACCGATGTGTAGATGCTCGCCAAGCTCAACGGAGCCTGAAACCGGCTGAATCTCACCGAGTATACTTTTCAGTAAGGTCGTTTTACCGATGCCGTTCGCCCCTGACAAGGCGATTTTCTGTCCCCGTTCCATCGAAAGGTTAAGAGGCCTGGACAGCGGCTCATCATAACCGATCACGAGGTCTTTTGTTTCAAACAAATACTTCCCTGGAGTCCTGGCCTGCTTGAAGTTGAATTGCGGTTTCGGCTTTTCAGCATCGAGTTCGATGACGTCCATCTTATCCAGCTTCTTCTGACGGCTCATCGCCATTTTACTTGTCGCCGCATTCGCTTTGTTTCGGGCGACGAAATCCTTCAGGTTGGCAATTTCTTTCTGCTGCTTTTTATAAGCGGCCTCCAACTGTTGTTTCTTCATATCATAAACACGGAGGAATTCGTCATAGTCGCCAGGGTAGCGGGTCAGCTCCTGGTTTTCCATATGATAGATCAAATTGACGACACTGTTCAGGAACGGGATGTCGTGAGAAATGAGGATGAAGGCATTCTCATATTCCTGAAGGTACGTCCGCAGCCATTCGATATGTTCAACATCAAGGTAGTTGGTCGGCTCATCGAGAAGCAGAATCTCCGGTTTCTCCAGCAACAGCTTCGCAAGCAGTACTTTCGTACGCTGACCGCCACTGAGATCATGCACATCACGGTCAAGACCGATTTCGTTAAGGCCAAGTCCGTTTGCCACTTCCTCCACTTTGGCATCAATCGTGTAGAAATCATTATTCGTCAGCATATCCTGAAGCACGCCTGTCTCTTCCAGCAAGTCCTGAAGTTCATCCGGATCGACTTCGCCCATCTTGGCAAAAAGGTCGTTCATCTCCTGTTCCATGTCGAACAAGTATTGGAAAGCTGTCCGCAGAACATCGCGGATCGTCATGCCTTGTTTCAAATCGGCATGCTGGTCGAGGTAACCGATACGGATCCGCTTCGCCCACGTGACCTTCCCGGCATCCGGCTCGAGTTTTCCTGTAATGATATTCATGAACGTCGACTTGCCTTCACCGTTTGCTCCGATCAAGCCGATGTGTTCTCCTTTTAACAAACGAAAAGACACGTCATCGAAGATCGCGCGATCACCGAAGCCGTGGCTCAAGTTTTTCACTGTGAGTAAGCTCATTTTCGTTAACACCTTTTCTATCGTTAGATTCGTCCTTCTATATTATAAATGGGAATGAGGGGAAACGATAGGGGAAAAGTAGGAAGAGTTGAGAAAGGAGTGGGTAGGTTTGTCTTACGACTGCGTCATCATCGGTGGGGGGATTGCAGGTTTGCAGGCAGGAATCATGCTCGGAAGATATCAGCATAGGGTTTTGCTTATCGATAGTGGTAAAGGACGCTCGAATCTGTGCCGTAAGTATAATAATATCATCGGTTTTCCGGACGGGGTGAGTGGACCTGAGCTCCGTCATGCGGGTGTTACACAAGCGAAGTCCTTTGGGGTGGAAACGATGGAAAGTAAAGTCGTCGATGTTCATTCGAACTTCATCATTGAAACAGGTGAAGGGAAATCCATCGACACTCAGACCGTCTTGTTCGCTACAGGGATCGAAGAAAATTTCCCTTCCATACCTGGTATGAAAGAATGCTTAGGTTTATCTATTTATGTTTGTCCGGACTGTGATGGGTACGAAATCATCGGCCAGAAGACGGCTGTCATCGGGAGTGGAGAAACGGGAGCGGAGCTTGCTATTTCGCTTAAAGACTGGAGCGAGGAGATTATCTTCTTCAACCATGGCGGTGCCCCTGTATCGCTTGATATGCAGGGGAAGTTGAGAGACCGCCGAATCCTTGTCCAGCAAACGGAAGTGGACAGGTTCGTTCACAACGGAGGATTACTGGAAGCCATTGAAACAGCCGGCAACCATCGCTGGGATATGGATAAAGCTTTCCTTGCTTTCGGAGGGAATCGGGTTCAATCGGGTTTAGCAGTTAAACTTGGAGCGGAAGCCACCGATAAAGGCCACCTCGTTGTACATCCGAGAACGAAAATGACTAATATTGATGGCATTTGGGCTGCGGGGGATGTGGTGGATCACACACAATTTGTCACAACAGCCATGGGCGAAGGTGCTCAGGCGGCTGTCTGGATACACAAATGGCTGAAAGGGACAAGGTGATATCTTTGATTTCATATCATGGATATAGGATAATGATGGATATACAACTGAAGCTTCCTATTTTACTTCTGAATATATTGATCCACGCTCTGCCTACTTTTTTTCATGACTTAAATCCAAAACATTCAAAACCAAATTGAGTGCATAAGGAGAATCGAAACCTACATGTTTTTTGACGCTTTTGGGACGGATTCATTTTTATTATTAACGGCATTATTATTATTCAGCGGCGTGCTTGTAGCCAAATTTTCCAGCCGGTGGGGTATCCCGGCATTGATCCTTTTCATTATGGTCGGCATGGCTTTCGGCAGTGAAGGACTCGGAATCGTTTATTTCAGTGATGCCGGGACGGCTCAGGTTATCGGTGTATTTGCCCTCGTCATTATTTTGTTCGAAGGTGGTCTACATACGAAGTGGGGAACCGTGCGTTCTGTTGCTGTCCCTTCGCTGTCACTTGCTACCATTGGAGTGTTGATCACCTCTGTTATTGTCGGACTTGCCGCCTATTTCCTGTTCGAACTGAGTTGGCTGGAATCGTTCTTATTCGGTGCCATCGTTGGCTCCACCGACGCAGCGGCCGTTTTTGCAGCATTGAAAGAAAGAAACATCAAGGCGAAAATGGGGGCGACCTTAGAAGCGGAGTCCGGAACCAACGATCCGATGGCTGTCTTCTTGACATTATCACTTATTGAATTGATCACTTCAGAGCAATCATCGTTCTGGATGCTGATCCCGACGTTCTTTTTGCAGATGGGTCTTGGCCTGATCATTGGTCTAGCGTTAGGGAAATTAGCATCTCTTTCCATTAACCGCATCAAACTGGACTCCAGTGCCCTCTATCCAATTTTTTCTGTAGCGTTCGCACTAGCGACTTACAGCATCACTGCTTTTAGTGGAGGTAGTGGCTTCCTGGGGGTTTACGTAGCCGCATTGGTCATTGGAAATAGTGAACTGACGTACCGCTATTCGATTTTCCAGTTCAATGAGGGATTTGCCTGGATGGCGCAGATTCTGATGTTCGTCATCCTCGGTCTTTATGTATTCCCGAGTGAATTGTTCACACCTGGTATTATCGTCAACGGCATATTGCTATCGATCGTACTTATTTTGATCGCAAGACCGATCGCTGTTTTCTTATCGCTGTTCAAGATGAACTATTCAACGAAAGAAAAACTGTTCATCTCCTGGGCCGGCCTGCGCGGGGCTGTACCGATCGTACTCGCCACCTTTCCGATCGTGGAGGGACTTCAGAACAGCCAGGCTTTATTCAATCTCGTCTTCTTCGTTGTGCTGACCTCAGCACTCGTCCAAGGATCTACAATTTCGCTTGTTGCGAAAAAGATGAACCTGGTGGGACCGAAAAAAGACATCCCGCACCACAGCATTGAATTGATATCCATGGGGAAAGCCAAGGCAGAAATGATTCAATACCAGACCAATGCCGAATCGGCGGTTGTCGGCAAGAAACTCCATGAAGTCAGTTTTCCGAACCGCGCCAACATCAGTGCCATCATTCGGAATAATGAAGTCATTACTCCATACGGTGAAACAGAAATCAAAGCTGGTGATTTCCTGTACATTCTCGTAGAAGAAAAGTACAAGGAACAGCTCAAGAAAACGTTAGAGCAGCGTGTACAAAAAAGTGAACAGCTCATGAAAGAAAAAGACGCTTCCTCCTAAAGCGTCTTTTTCTATGGATAGATACCCTTCACTAAAGGCTGCTTTTCGTGAAGGGGTAGTTTCGAGATTGTTGTTGAGTGGGTAGGGGCTGCGGGGAATGACTTGCTTTCCGCGGGAGCGCGGTGCTCCCCCACAGGAAAGCGAGTTGCTTCCCAGCCACCCCTTTCGCTCAATACAGCAAACGTACCCCGGAAAACATCAAAAATGAGTCTTCTACACACCTTCAATATTGATGAATATGTGATAAATTTAAGTCTTTAGGACATATGTCCTTTCAGAAATTGCCGTCATCCTTTTAAATGGATTTCAGAACAGGAGGATGAACGATGAAAGGTGCTTTATTTTCACTACTCGGAGGCTTGTGCATCACGATGCAGGGCATCTTCAACGCGAGGATGAGTGACTCCATAGGCGGCTGGCATACCACTTCGATGGTCCATCTGGTCGCTTTCACGATATCCATTCTCGTTTATTTTTATGTCAGGGACGGAAAAGCGAAAAGCTTTAAACGAGTGCCCTTCCTTTATCTGATCGGAGGGACGTTCGGGGTTGTCGTCGTTTTTGCAGAATTGACGGCTATCAAAATGATCGGCCCGGCAAGTGCCATCGCCATTTTACTCGTGGCACAAATCGGTACAGCTTTTGTCATCGAATCGAAAGGCTGGTTCGGTGAGAACAAAATTCCTGTGACCAAAAGGCAGGGAATCGGAATCGCTATGATGCTCGTGGGTGTCATCCTTTTCCAACTGTAAAAGGAGCTCGTTTTTTATGAAAGAAAACAAAAAAATCAATCCGCATTCTTATATCGAGAGGTACGAGCTGGAACGGATTTTCCCTGAAGAATTTGTTCCGAAAATGAGCGTTTACACTTTCGCCAAAGGGGACGTTCTTTTCGCACCTGGGGAAACGTTGCATGACATGTACCTGCTCGTGGAGGGGAAGATCAAAATTTTCACCCTTACACCGGAAGGGAAGTCTTTGATCAACCGTTTCAAACGGCCGCTCGGCGTGATTGGGGATGTGGAATATGTTAAAGGGAACTCTGTGATCAACTCTGTCGAGGCGGTTTCTGATGGGGTGATGCTTGCTGCGTCCTTTGAGGATTTGAAGGATCTCGAAAGGAACCATCCGCCATTCATTCGTTTTTTACTGGAGACGGTGGCACACAAGTTTTATTCCGAATCCCAGGCGTCGAGCCTGCATATGCTCTATCCTGTCGAAGTGCGGCTGGCCAGTTATTTCCTATCCATCTCTTCAGATGGGGAAGGGACACTTTTTCATCAGGAGATGCGGACGGCGAATCTTACAGAGCTCGCCGAATGGGTGGGGACGAGTTACCGCCATTTGAACCGGGTGCTGAAGAAAATGGGTTCTGATGGGATTATTGAACGAGCGAATGGTTCGATTAAGATTAAAGATTTGGAAAAACTCCGGGAGCTTGCGAACGGAAACATTTATGAGTAAGGAGGGATCCCATGCTTGGTGTCATATTTTCAGTCGTAGCCGGCATTTTGATCAGTATGCAGAACGTGTTCAATGCACGTGTCAGTGAGAAAACAGGAGCCTGGGCGACGACAACACTCGTGCTCGGTTTAGGGCTTGTCTGTTCTCTACCCGTCTTCTATGCCATGGAAGAGAGGAGCTTGTTTGATTTCGGTGATGTGAACAAAATCTTTCTTTTCAGTGGCGTTTTCGGAGTAGGAATCGTGTTCTGCCTCATGCGCGGCGTAACACTGATCGGTCCGGCCTATGCGATTTCCATCGCCCTCATATCACAAATCGTCATCGCTTTTGTCATCAATACGGGAGGCTGGTTCGGCTTTGATGCATCGCCTCTATCTGTGACAAAGCTTGCAGGCATCGCTTTGTTGATCGGCGGGGTGCTCGTATATAAATTGGAAAAACCGCCGGTGGAAGAAGAACAAGAGGAAATAGAACAATTGAGAGCGTGACCTCCTATAGAGGATCACGCTCTTTTTTTCTTACATATTCTCCATCAGTTTCTTGGCAATCCGTTCATAATCATCCCGGTCGATGCCAGGGGCGAATTCTTCAGGCAGGTCATCGAGGTCAGGAATCGGTGCTCCTTTTGGCGTACCTTGGATGACCTTAAGGGGCTGTTCGTTTTCCGGGTTCGTCCCTTTCCATATCTTCCTGATCTCCCCGTAATCATAATCGCTCCATGTGTAGAGAATATTATCCAATCCCTGATCAAGGTAGGGGCGGGCATAATCGAACTTGGAGTTGTCGAGGTCAGGCACAGGGAGCATTTTTTTCACATCGACCCCTGTTGCGATCTCTAATGCTTTCGCATAAGCAAGGGCATGCGTACCCCCGCGGACAAGTAAGTAGCCGATCATTTCACGGGCAGTCGGGTGATCGGTCATTTCATAGACACGCATCTTATGGGTGCGTGCACCGAGTTCGAGGAAGAAGTTGTGCAAAAGGTCCAGCACCAGGTTGCCACTGGAAAATACGTTGTCCCCCGTCCAGGCTCGTCCCATCGAATCGCCTGGGAGGGCCGTTTGTGCTGTAGCGATGAATTGATAGGTATTTCTTTTGTTCAACCCATTTTGCAGGGGAGCGATATCGGGATCCCCGGTAAAAGTCACTCCGCGAGTAAGAAGGTTAATCGAATTGTTCACGAGTTCCACATGTCCGAATTCTTCAGCTGTGATACTTGCAACGAGATCATAGAATGGACGGTGCTTTTTCTTTTGGCGAAAAGCGAAGGACTGGAACATGTAGTTATTCAATGTGGACATTTCGCCGAACTTTCCGCCTAAAAGTTCCTGAACAGCAGCCGCCGCATTCGCGTCGCCGTGTTCAGGAATGGTCAGAGCAATCTGCATCCGGTCGAGTCGCTTAAACATAACATCCTCCTTTTACTTGTAGCGTTGATCAGGAAACACCCAGACAATCTGCTGGGTCCTCACGAAAAATGGAGTTCCGCTCACCTCGACGACGATATGATCCGGCATGACCGTCTTCAACCCGCCGCGTACAGATCCTTGCGTCGTCTGGACAACGACAGGTGAGCCCTGGATGGACAAGAGTGTCTGGTACACGTATGGATCGATGGCGGAATTCATAGACACGTTTTGAGAATTCATTTTTTCTGCTCCCTTCACAGGTAGTCTGATATAAAGATGTATATGTACAAACCTCTCATTTAGGCATCCAATCGCTGGGAAAAGAGGCGAAGGTTTGTGTATTCGCCCCTGTGGCTTTTGGTATATGAGCTAACTTGCGTATTTTCTACGGGCTGAGTGATAAGTATTTCTTTAGCACAAGGAGCGGCCAAATGTAGTTGTAGCTGTGATAGTAGATGTAAAAGTTTCCGGGGAGACCTGCCCCCGTCGGGTATTCATACGTCCAGTCCTTCTCCTCCAGTTTTCGAAGCACACAAGAGATTCCTTTTTCAATGACCGGTGTCCGTCTTTCATGCACATCCATCAAGGCATCCAGAGCCCAGGAGGTTTGTGAAAGGGTGCTCTCTCCTAAAGGAATGTAAATCTTCTCCTGGTCACCTTTACACGATTCTCCCCATCCACCGTCATCGTTCTGAATGTTCTCCAAAAATTGGACACCTCTTCTTATGGAGCGGTCGTCTTTGCTTACTCCCACGGCCCGCATTCCAGTAATAGCGGCCCAGGTCCCATAGATGTAGGTGACTCCCCAGCGGCCATACCATGATCCATCCCCTTCTTGATGGGAGCGCAGCCAGTTCAACGCTTTCTGAATGCGGGGATCGGTCAGAGGAAAACGAGCGTCTCTACCAAGAAAGTCGAGGGTCCGACCCGTCAAGTCCGCTGTGGAAGGGTCGATGCTTGCCGACTCGGACCCGTCTATAGGCACGAACTTCAAGAGAGGATTGGTCTTTCCTTTCTCGAAAGCCGGCCAGCCACCGTCATCATTTTGCATCGCGAGGACCCACTTTAAGCCTCTCGTGTAATGGCTCTGGAGAGAGGGATCTTTACGAAGCGTCCGCAAAGCAGCTGTGGAGTCATCGACATCCGGATGGATGGTATTGCTTTTGGAAAAACCCCATCCCCCTGGTTCGGTATGGTTGACAGCTACCATCCAGTCTCCGAATTTGGTTTGTTGATGTTTCAAAAGAAACTGTTCGGCTTTGTGTAAAGGGACACTTGATGAGGGATGAGCTTGAAGGGCATGACTAATCAGCGCCGTATCCCATATATCAGAAGGTGAATTTTGGATATGCAGGCCACATTCTGTCAGGCAGGCATGCTGCATGAGTCCCTGGATGGCTTTTTTGATGAGGGGGTCATGTTTTTGATACCCGCAACTCAATAGAGCATAGATCATATAAAAAGTGGAAGAGAAATAACTGTAGAGTGTTCCATCTGACTCGATGCGCTGTAGCATGTAGGTAAGCAGTCGTTGCCTTGAAAGCAGATAGAGTCGATGAGGAAGTCCGGTCAACGTTTTAACCGCATTCTGCACACTCGTTAACAAGGACCGGCTTGCCTCTGGAAGCAAGTCTTCCTCCTCTCTGAAAAAGCAGTCACTCATATCGGGAATCTGTTTATTTTTCAGAACAAAAGGTTGATCGGATAAGAGCAGAACGGGTGCCATGTGCACACGTGCGTAACTACTGAAATCATAAAAAGATAAAGGAGAAGATGGCGGAAGCAAAATGATGTGAACCGGCAAGTGGAATAGACTCGGCCATGGGTACTGCCCATGAATAGCCAATGTGATTTTGGTCATGGAATGAGCACGGTTCAAGCCTCCATGCTTCCGGATAAAATCCTTGGCTTTCCTAATCGCGAGGTCACCATTTGAATAGTATCCGGCATAGAGAAGAGCGAAAACCGCTTCGATGGTTGCAGAAAGGTTGCCTTCATCGTCTTCATATAGCTTCCAGTATCCCTCTTCGTTTTGAAGGGAAGAGAGCCGCTCACACAACTGTATGGTGAGCTCCTTTTCTTTCGAGAACGTTTGAAGCAGAAGAATCATATTGGCATCGGTCATCAGGCTGTTTTCAAAACAAAAATGAAAACACCCGTTATCCGTCTGGCGGGCTTGGATTTCAGTCTCCAGTTGTTCGATTGCATCCTTGATCCGTTCGTTCATAATGTTCACCCTCTTTGATTCCATCCTTCTGATTTATATGAACCAGATCACGGATTCAGAAGGAACTGTTTTTCCCATTAAAAAACGAGCTTCCTGAACAGGAAGCTCGTTTGTCATTATTTCAAGTTCTCGCGGATATACTTGATGATCTTTCTGATTTCATCTGGATGCGGACGGCCGAATGGACTTGTCTGTCTTTGCTGATAAAGGACACGTCCCTGCTCATCTGTCAGGAAGTAAGCAGGTTCCCCATGGGTTCCATGGTCTTCATAAGGCGCATGTTCGTCATGATAATGCACATGGTAGTTGGATAGAAACTCTAAATTCTCATCCATCAGAATAGGGAAGGTGAAGTCATGTTCACTTACCATTTTTTCCAGACTATCTTTGCTTTCGTGAGTAATCGCGGCGAATTTGATGTCATGTTCTTCGAAGTAACTCAACGTGTTCTGGAATTCGTCCAGCTCGCTCATGCAGACAGGGCACCATGAACCGCGGAAGTACACGAATAAGTACCAATGATTGTTTTCTTTTAGATCCTCAGAAAAATGGAACTCTTCTCCCTGGACGGAAGACAGTTTGAAGTCCGGTGCATGTTGATATAATTTAAAGCTCATGGAATGACACTCCCTTTTCATTTTTATCCTTCATACATCCCCATACCCTTATCCGGCGGAATGTAATTATTTTTTTCGACATTAAATGATAAGAGAGTGTTCATTTCTGCAAGTCGCTGTCTTTTTAAAGGAATTACACCTTGAGTATTGAAATCATTATAGTAGGTGAGTCCAATAGAGTTGCGGAAACTGTGGCAAAATACTTCTTCTTTATTCTTAAAAATGAATAAAACCATTCTCCATTCATGAAGTTGCATGGGTGAAAAAGGAAATAATACCCATATTTTGATATGATGGGGGAAGCTGGAAAGGAGGATGTTTGATGAAAAAGATTGTTTGGATCATTTTGTTCATCATTTGTGCAGGATGTCAGCAAGCAGGAAATGAAGAGTCATCGGTTACCACAAAAACCGAGGAGTTTGAAGCCGGCTCCTACACGATGCGAGGAATCCCGGGTAAAATCGCTTTCATTGATGCCCCATGGATCGAAGGTGAGGTACAAAAGTACATGTGGCATTTTTGGGGAAGTGAAGATGAATTGGACGGTCCCTTCAAAGTATCAGGCACACATATGGAAACAGGTGAAACCGTCACCGTTCTGGAAACTGCACAAGTCGCGGGGCCGGTAAATGGCGCCGATGCGTCTCTTCCATCGAATATGTCCTTGCCGGAAAGCGGTGATTGGAGACTGGAAACGAGTCTTGATGGTGAAGCGTTCGGGACGATCCTTGTGAATGTGAAGGAATAAAAGGAGGGATCCATGTGGAAACGGTTGGAGTCATGATTATGATCGCAATCGCTGTTGCTCTTGATTACTTTTGGTTCGATCGTGATCGGAAGCGGTGGGGCTGGATGAAAAATTGGACGCGCATGCAAAGAGGTTTATTTCTGGCCAGTTTTTTTGTAGCGGCGATGGTGATCTACATCGGCATGAGTCTGTAAGTTTGATAGAAAGGTATTCATATTATGAGAGTCTTATTAGAGGTACTGCGAATCGCTTTTCTATTTATTTTCGGAGGGACGCTGATTTGGGTTGTTCACGGTTCTTTCTATAACGTCCATCCTTTATCTGAAGAGTACCAATGGCTTGGCGCCATTGGAGTGTACGGGATTCTATTTGTGCTTTACAGAAATCGCTGGCAGTTTTCCGGTTGGTATAAGGGAAAAGGGAGAAAGAAGCTGCCCTTAAGTTTGACTAGAACCCTAGTGGCCGGGTCGATAATTCTGATCGCATCTCCATGGGTAATGGCTATGTTCAATTATTGAGGAGGAAAAAAGCATGAAACATAATAAAGTCATCGAGTTGAAGTCCACGGCGGAAATTAAAGCCGCTTATCCAGTCATGAAGGAATTGAGGTCCCATTTAAGTGAAGAGCAGTATATCGAATTGGTCCAAGAGGCGATGGACGTGGATCGCTATCATCTTTTCGCTTTATATGCAGATGAAGAAATCGTTGCTGTTACGGGGTTCAAAGAGATGACGACTCTGTATTACGGCCGATTTGTCTGGGTTTGTGATTTAGTGACATCTTCCACCCATCGTTCACAAGGTTACGGCGAAGAGCTGCTGACTTTCGTTGAAAACTGGGCAAAGGAACATGGTATGGAGAGTGTTGCCCTTTCTACCGGTGTCAGCAGGCTGAGGGCCCACCGCTTTTATGAAGGGAAAGTGGACTACGAACGGGTCAGTTATGTTTACAAGAAGGCCGTTCCGGATGTTCGGGACATTTGAAGAGTAAGCAAGTGGATCGCAGGTGGCGGCAGAGAGTCATAGAAAATGGAATGGGAATTTTCTTTTAGTGAGACTCGAGTATCAATTATTCATTATTATAGGACGTCGAACACATATGGGGAAAGCAGGTGCCGCTGTTGCTCATAGTCTTATGGCTGATTTTGTTCAGTACACCTGTACTTAAATAGCGCCGTGAAACATGGATCCTTGTTGCTTTTTTCTAAGCTGCTTTCTTTGTACTTCGGTTCGCATGTGAATGGTGGAGTCGTTTTAGCCTGTGCAAACCATCACGATATTTCCGTCCGGGTCCTGGATGTTGAAAAAAGAGAGATCATCTAATCTTTGAATATCACCCTTGATGGTGTATCCGAGCTGTTCGACGAAGCGGTAGGATGCATCGATATCATCCGTATGAAAATTAAAGAGTGGGTGAGGCGATGGTTCTACGTTTTCTGATCCTGCATCGAGGATGACGCCTGTATGTGTCGTCATCGGCAAATTGTAAACAGGGGGGTGAACAGTTTCCTCGCTATAAGATTCTCCGATCAAAGCACTATACCATCGGACCGAACGTTTGATGTCTGAGACAGGAATGAATGTCGTATTGAGTCGGTTGACAATAGGACTTTTCAAAAGCGTTCCCTCCTAGAACATTTATATTTCTACCATAACATGAAAGGGCGTCATTTTATGAAAAAGAATAACAGGGTGGAAGAAAAAGAAGCATTCACTCTCATAGGATACAGGGTGGTCTGTGATGGCGAAGATTATATTATGGAAATCCCGAAAGCAGCAGAAAAACTTCACCACCGTTTCCCGGAAGCAGACGTTCAAATAGGAGCATTTATCCCCGGAGAGTGTAAGGAAGAGAATGACGGGTATTGGATCGGCGTCCCTCAGAGTCCTGAAACGGCCGTTCCGGATGATATGGAGTCATTGCTCATAGAAAAGCAAACGTATGCGATCACTACATATGAAGGTTCAAACGATCGAATCCGAGAAGCTTATGAATCCCTGCACCACTGGATGGAATGGAAGGGGTATCCCCTGGAATTGACGGCCTGGCACGTGGAAGTCTATCATTCATGGCAGGATAAGGAAGAACTTCACATGGAACTATGGGAAACGGTAAGGACTTGACTCTGTGGTGCACCCCACGGTTTACTATAGAAAGTGGGAGGAAGCACGGTGTATAAAATCAGCGAATTTTCACAACTGACCGGACTCAGTAAAGAAACGCTCCGTTACTATGCAGAGGTCGGTCTGCTTGAGCCTGCGTACATTCATCCGGATAACCATTACCGGTATTATGATGATGGCAGTTATTTTTTAGCGCTCATGCTCGGGAAGCTGCGGGCGCTTGGGTTCACTATTCAGGAAATGAAAAAAGTGATGGATGATAAATCCTTTTTACAACTGGAACAACTGCTACTGGAAAAACGCAGCAAGATCCATAAGGAGATTCAAGATCTTCAGAGTAGACTTGCTGACATTGATGCCTTTTTAGAATCTGGCAGGGAGGAAGACGAATGATTCAATGGGAAAACGACAGAGTGATTGCCGCACCCATCGATGAAGTGTGGGAGCTTTTCAGAGACGACAATATCAAGCGGATCATGCCTAAAGTAGAAGAGCATGAACTGATAGAAAAAACGGAAACGGAAGTAGGGGCTAAACACAGACAGACGTACAGGGAAGGGAAGCGTCTGGAAACCTATACGGTCGAGACGCTTGCCTATGAAGAATCCCCTGAGCGCAAGCACAAAAAAATCGCGTTCGTCATCGGGAAAGCGTTTGAAGTGACGGCGTCTTTCCTTTTAGAGAAAGTGGATGAGGAACATACACGATTGACCTACGCTGGACAAAACAGAGGAGTGAACTTCGTCGGAAAAGCGATGATGAAACTGGCGAACAAAAAAGGGAATGAGCGTGTGGTCGAAGAATTTTTGGATCGTGTTGAAAAAGAAGCGACGCACTCGAATGTGTGAAAACCCGTCCATGGACGGGTTTTTTGTTTTGTAAACTCGACCATATGGAAAGGTGTACACGTATGATTTTCTCTCTCACCGCATAGAAATGTTTATAGTTTGGAGAGGGGGATGAGGTGTATGAGTCACACTCCATATGGATATGGATACCCGCATACAGGGACATTTAGAAGTGCTGAGCAAAACACCGAAGACATTTTAGAAGGAATCAGAAGAAAAGATTCTGCTATTCAGATCTTTCGTCAATTGGCCGATGTAGCTCCTGATGAGTCCTATAAAAACGAAATTCGTTACGCGCTGGAGAATGAGAAAAGGCACCTGGATCATTTTAAGAATTTATATACATCCTTCACTGGCGAGCAACCGGAATATGAAAGGGAAGAAGCGGATTTCCGAACCTTTGAAGAAGGGTTGAGAGTCAGCTATGATCATGGAGTGGAGGAATTTGAAAAGTACCAGAAAGCTTATTTGGAAAACCAGGGGAATCAGCTTGGAGATGTATTTTACAGGGCTTGTCATGATAAAGCCGTCACGACAAATAAAATCGTTGCTTTTTCAAGAGGGGAAGGCCGTATGGTCATTCGAGATTATGGAGGGCAGCCCTTCGTCCTCGATATCGAAGAAGCGACAACACAAAACCGTACATTCCGAACCGCTCTTTGGACCGGAGATCATCTGCAGGTAACCTTGATGAGTATTGGTGTCGGGGATGACATTGGATTGGAAGTCCATCCGGATGTGGATCAGTTTTTGCGAGTAGAACAAGGGCAGGGGCTCGTTCAGATGGGGGATAGCAAAGATCAGCTGAACTTCCAGCAGCAAGTGTCTGATGATTTTGCGATTATGGTTCCTGCAGGGAAATGGCATAACCTGACTAACACAGGTCAGCAGCCGTTAAAACTTTATTCGATTTATGCCCCGCCGGAACATCCTTTTGGTACGGTTCACAGAACGAAAGCAGACGCTATGGCTGCCGAGGAATAATAAAGCTCCATTCATGCACGTATAGGAGTAACAGGCCAAATCGAATAGATTTGGTCTTTTTCATGGTTTTTCCAGGTCAAAAAATATCTCTGCCGTAACTATAGGGAATCATTTCTTGATGAACGAAAAGGGTTTTTTGTATTACACGTGGAATAAGGTGGAGAGTTTAACGAAGGTCTGTTCCGAAGACTTGTAAGGGGTCTTCATTAATCGAAGGGGAGTGAGCCAGTGGTCTCAGCATGGATGGGAAGTATTTGTCTTTTCACGGTGTCCATTTTGTACGTGCTACTTGCTTTAGGTCTGTCTTATGGAGAGTTTGCCATGGGTGGAAAATATAAAAGGTTACCAAAACAGATGCGCATCGCCACCGCCCTATCCATATTGGTACAATGGACAGCCCTCTTGTTCCTCTTACAGATGGGGAATATCATTTACGTTGACTTTCTAGCCCCTATGGCAAAAGGAGTGTGCTACTCCTTCGCAGTTTATTTATTCTTCAATACGATCATGAATGCTTTTTCCATAAGTAAGAAGGAAAAGATGATCATGACACCCTTATCGTTTATCACAGCCATTTGTTTTCTGCTCACGGCTTTGAATGGTTGATAAGGCTGTTTGTTATTCATGGAAAATGAGATGAATGATAGATTCCAAACTTTCCTTTTCAAAGGGAGATTCATAGGTGAATTCCCCAGTATATAGATAGAAAAAAAGCAATGGTCCTGTCATACTAGGGATAGAGGGCGTTCTCATACGGAAGATGATTGCTTGCGTGTTCATTATAATCGCCTATGAACGGTTAGGGAGGGATTGTGTTGGTCTCCATTGTCATATGGACTGTGATTCTACTATTCATCATTCAACTGTGTCTGCTGGGAGGCCTGGTCCTTTCCAAGATCCATAGTTTGAAGGATGAACGATTGGTTTTAACCTACATAGAAACCTACGAAAAGCCATTCTTTCAATATTTGGAAAGGGAAACAGAGGAGTGTCCTGAGCTTCCAAGCGACATCCGCTACCGCGTCTTGCTTGTTGAACGGCTGTTGAATCGCTTTGTGGATCAGGCGAAGGGGCAGACCGATTATACGAGAGTTCGCGAAACAGCGCGGACGTATCTTTCGCATGCCTATCGTCTTTATTTGAAAAAAGGAAGCTGGTCCCAACGAGTGAACACCCTTCATTATATAGAAGATTTCGGCATGGTGGATATGAAAATCGAAGTTTGGGACTATTTTAAATGTCTCACGGTAATGGACGAAGAATACAGGCAGGCGGTGAGGGTGCTTGCTTCCTTTCAGGACGAGCGTATCATTCGATGGCTGCTGGAAAAGGAAACGGTCCCTCAACGTCTTGTTAAGCAAGTCCTGCGTCGTTTTGAAGAGGACCTCTTTCAACAGATGGTGAAGGTGGTGGAGGATGAACCAGGAAGAGTACCTGACCCTGTGCATCTGGCGATCGTTTCATTCTGTGGAGAAAAGGGATCGTTGGATTATCTTCCATTCGTTGAAGGGATGCTTCTATCCCCTTCAAAAGAAATACGTCTCAAAGCTCTCCGGAGTCTCATGGAATTGAAGGCCTGCACCGATCACCATCAGCTGGAGAAGTTCTACGAGTCAGACGTTTGGGAGGAGCGGATGTATGCAGCTAAAATAGCGGGGAGTCTGAAATTGGCATCTGCCCAGGATGCCTTGCTTAAACTGGCGGGAGACTCTCACTGGTGGGTAAGGTATTCGGCGTGCGAAGCGATGAAAAACCTTCCCGATGGAACCCGGCTGCTGGATTATACACATAAACATCATGAGGATAAATTCGCCCGTTCCATGGCAAGGCAGCATTTGACAGTGAAAGTAGGGGATACGATATGAATGTTGATCTGTTCTATACCACATTGGAAATGATGGGGTACCTCGTCATTATTTATATGATCGTCGTAGCCGTCGTCTACCTCGCTTTATTTTTGATCGCAAGTCCTAATATCAGGAAAGAGCGGGGGCTTCATAGAGAGGAACTCATTGAGGATACCGCCATCAATACAGATACATTTCCGGTCTCCGTCCTGGTGCCTGCTTATAATGAAGAGGTCGGTGTCGTCAGTACGGCCCGGTCGATGTTGGCCCTGAATTACCCTCAGTCCGAGGTGATCGTCATTGATGATGGTTCGAAGGATGAAACGGCCGAGCGTATGATTGATACGTTTGCCATGGAACGAATGGAACTCGCCGTCCGTCGTCATTTCAAAACCGAGGAAATCCTGGAAGGCTATCAATCGACGACCCATCCGAATCTCTACCTGTTGAGAAAAGAGAATGGGGGAAAAGCGGATGCCCTCAATGCAGGGGTCAATTTTTCCAAATATCCTTATTTCGCAGCGATCGATGGGGATTCGATTCTCGACCGTGATGCGCTGTTGAAGACGATGAAACCGATCATCGATTCGAACGGTGCCGTTGCAGCGACCGGCGGAACAGTGAGAATCGCTAATGGTTCCAAAATCATCAAAGGGGTGGTCGAACGGATCGGTTTACCGAAACAGCCGATGCTCCTGATGCAGATCGTGGAATATTTCCGCGCCTTTCTAATTGGCAGACTGGGACTTTCCAAACTGAACATCCTGTTGATTATCTCGGGGGCTTTTGGTGTTTTTGAAAAAAATCGAGTCATTAAAGCAGGAGGGTATGATTCCAATACCGTCGGGGAGGATATGGAACTCATTGTCCGCATCCATCGGTCGTTGAAAGATGAAAAGTCACGGCAGAGGATTGAGTATATCCAGGATCCCGTCTGCTGGACAGAAGCACCCTCTACATTTTCTTCCTTGAGAGCGCAGAGGAAGAGATGGCAGAAAGGGCTTGCGGAAACCCTTTGGAAACATAGAGAAATGATTTTCAATCCAAAATACAAGGGGATCGGCATGTTTTCGCTCCCTTATTATCTTTTCGTCGAACTATTGAGTGCGATTTTTGAAATGATCGGATACTTCATCATCATTTCCGGGATTTTCTTTTCATTTGTATCGATCGAAATAACCATCGTCGTCAGTTTGTTGACCGTCTTCTATGGTTCTATGATCTCCTCGCTCGCCGTTTTACTGGAGGAGTGGACCTATCATAAAAACCCTGATCCGAAAAGTGTCCTATTGTTATATGGGTGGGCTCTCTCCGAAAGCTTTTGGTATCGGCCACTCCTGGTATGGTGGAGGTGCGAAGGTTTATTCCTGTTTCTATCAAAAAGAAAGAGTTCCTGGGGGAATATGAACCGGAAGGGTTTATCACAGGACTATTAGGTAGCCTCCTTGGCCTTGAATCTTAAAATCCATCGTTCTATGAACAGATTTCTGAAGGAAATGACTTCAGACATGGAGAATCTATGGATAAGTAGAGGAGGTCATGTCGTGGAAGTCACAATTCTTGATTTACCCGCGTTTAAGGTCCGGGGACGTAAATGGGAAGGAAAGTATGAAGAAGTCCCTGTATTAAAAGAAGTGATTAAAAAGGTAGAGAACGAAAAAGAAGAAATAAAGCCTGTAGACCCTGAATTCCAGTGGGGTTTATCGATTCATACAGTTGAAGATGGTTTTGTCCATTTCAGCGGATTCGAGGTGGACCTAGGGCTCAGTCAGGCAGTGTATGAAGAAATGAGCGTACCGCCTTACACATATTTGAACGTCCATCACCCGAAAGGCAGAGACATCGGTGAAACCTACGCTGCCATTTACCAATGGTTTCGGGAAGGGAATGGGGAGCCCTACCTTGAACCTGGTACGAAATATTTTGATGGACTGCCGTTGAAATTCGAAAAGTATCCAATTGACCGGGATTTCGAGGACCCCCATTTTGATATTTACATTCCGATCAAAGCATAGAATAGAAAAAGAGCCCTCACGGGGCTCTTTTTTAATAGACTTTATCTCCATTGAAAATGGAATTTTTGACGATGACATAATCGACGTGGCGGATGCTGTCAAGATCCGTGCCGCCGGCGTAACTGATGGCCGATTGCAGGTCCTGTTCCATTTCCGTCAACGTATCCTGAAGGGCGCCTTTATGTTCCACGAACATTTTCTTGCCTTCAACGTTTTTCTTTTCCCCTTTTTGGAACTCAGAAGCGGAACCAAAGTATTCTTTGTAAAGCTTACCGTCTCGCTCTACTGTATCACCAGGGGACTCTTCGTGGCCTGCGAACAGAGAGCCGATCATGACCATCGTGGCTCCAAAACGGATGGATTTGGCGATGTCCCCGTGTGTACGGATGCCGCCATCAGCGATGACAGGCTTGCTTGCTGCTTTCGCGCACCACCTTAGGGCTGCCAACTGCCAGCCTCCTGTGCCGAAGCCGGTTTTAATCTTCGTGATACAAACTTTCCCTGGACCGATCCCGACTTTGGTGGCATCCGCACCAGCGTTTTCGAGTTCCCGGACGGCTTCCGGCGTTCCGACGTTACCGGCAATCACAAATGTTTCCGGCAGGTGCTGTTTAATGTGCTGAATCATATCAATGACCGCCGTGGAATGTCCGTGGGCGATATCAATCGTGATGTATTCCGGCACCAGTTCTTTCGTAGCCAACATCTGGACAAATTCGTATTCCTCAGGTTTCACACCGACACTGATGGAAGCGATCAATCCTTCGCTGTGCATTTTTTCTACAAAAGACAAACGAGTTTCAGGCTCAAAACGGTGCATCACATAGAAGTAACCTTCCTGTGCTAACTGAGCAGCAATCGTTTCATCAATGATCGTCTGCATGTTCGCGGGTACGACAGGCAGTTTGAATGTATGGTTGCCGAGTTTAACCGATGGGTCACAGGCCGAACGGCTGTTTACGACACATTTCGCGGGAATTAGTTGGATATCTTCGTAATCAAATACATTTTCCATGGATTTCACTCCTAAAACCGAATATTTAAAAGGTTAATTAAAATTATTGTTCGTACATTAGTAATTTACCTTATCTTTGTTCTGTTGTCAAAGGTTCATGGTAAAATGATGAAAAAAGGGGGAGAAAGTATGTTTGTACATAAGATCGATCATGAGCTGTCACTCAAACTTGCAGGTCCGGAAGATGCGGATGCGCTCTTTCATCTGACGGATGGATCCCGTGAGCATTTGCGTGAATGGCTGCCATGGCTGGATTCAACGAAAACTGTGGAAGACACGAAATCATTCATTCAATCAGGAAGGCAAGGCTTTTCAGAAAACAAAAGCATGACAACTATGGTACTCTATAATGGTGCCATTGCGGGTACGGCAGGTTTCAATGAAATCGACCACACGAACAGAATCGTGAAAATCGGTTATTGGCTCGGTCGGGAATTCCAAGGGAAAGGAATCATGACACGTGTGGCCCAGGCGTTGACGGACTATGCACTCTTGGAACTGAACATGAACCGAGTGGAAATCCGTGTAGCGGAAGGCAATGAAAAAAGCGCTGCGATTCCGAAGCGTCTTGGATTCAAGAAGGAAGGCACCATCAGGGGTGCGGAATGGCTGTACGACCATTATGTCGATCACACCATCTATGGAATCCTGGCGGAAGAATGGAAGAAGTAAATGGTTGGATTATAAATAAAGAGAAGTAGAGGGATAAAGATGGAAACGCAATACAATAGAAAAATCATACTCGTGACATTCATGATTGGGGCATTTTTTGCCGTTCTGAATGAGACGCTGCTCAATATTGCACTTACGGAGCTGATGGAGGTGTTCGGCCTCGATGCGCCTACGGTCCAATGGATGGCCACCGGGTTCATGCTCGTCATGGGTGTGTTGATGCCGGTCTCTGCGTTGCTGATCCAATGGTTCACAACAAGACAGATGTTCATCGGTGTCATGACTGTGTTCTTAGCAGGAACAATCATTGCAGCGTCGGCCTTTAATTTTCCGATGCTATTGACAGGACGAATGATTCAGGCGGTCGGGACGGGGCTATTGATCCCTGTCATTATGAATGCCTTATTACTGCTTTATGAACCGGAAGTCCGTGGCCGGATCATGGGGACATTCGGTCTTGTCATTATGTTTGCCCCAGCCATCGGGCCTACGCTCTCAGGCGTTATTGTAGACTTTCTGGGATGGAGATGGTTGTTTATCACCGTCATTCCGTTTGCCTTATTTTCAATATTATTTGCTGTGAAGTATTTGGAGAATGTTGGGGAAGTGACGCGTCCGAAGGCGGATCTATTCTCGATTGTCCTGTCATCCATCGGGATCGGGGGCATCGTCTATGGGTTCAGCAGCGCAGGGGAAAGTGGAGAAGGATTCTCTTCTCTCAACATCCTCATCATTTTAGGCGTCGCTTTTCTCAGTTTGACTCTTTTTGTCCTCCGGCAATTGAAATTGGAAGAACCTTTGTTGGATGTTCGTGTCTTTACGTATAAAAGTTATGCAAGAGGGATTACGATCTTCGTGATCGTCATCATGGCGATGTTCGCTTCAGAAATCGTCATGCCGATGTATCTGCAGGGACCTTTAGGTTTTTCAGCGAAGACAGCTGGGTTGCTGCTGCTTCCCGGTGCATTATTGAACGGTTTGATGTCTCCGGTGATGGGGACGCTCTTTGATAAATTCGGTCCAAGGAAATTAATCATCCCGGGTACACTAGTGCTGGTAGGAGTCATGATCTTCTTCAGCAACATCGGGCCGTCCATTCCTGTATGGTCCTTTATTCTGGCGTATGTGTTATTGATGCTGGCCGTTTCAGCGGTTCTCATGCCTTCTCAGACGAATGCGTTGAATGAACTGCCGAAGCATTTATACCCGCACGGAACGGCGATCGCAAATACTTTGCAGCCGATTGGTGGAGCCCTTGGTGTTTCCATTTTCGTAAGCATCATGACTCAGGGAGAGAGAAGCTATTTGAATGATGTATCAGGAGAAGTAACAGGCGAAGTCATGGGACAGGCGATGACAGCAGGGGTCCATCAGGCGTATTGGTTCGCTTTAGGCCTTGCCGTCCTCACCTTTGTTGTGGCTTTGTTCATCAGAAAAGCGGTCGCACCGGATTATTCAGCAGAACAGCTATAAAAAAAGAAGCAGGACCGTTCCAAGAAGGAATGATCCTGCTTCTTTTTATGCCTGCATCCGTTTGATGAAGGATTCAAGTGGTTGACGGGACTGGATGTTCTGATTGCATTTCTGGCTGTTATGGCAGATATAGTTCCCGCGGCTGATCGTTTCCTCCTTATTTTCCCCTTTGAAGGTAGCTGTGAACATGCCCACTTTTTCATGCTCATGGCAAAGCGAACAAATGCTTTTCTGTCTTAATGGTTTGTAATGACCGTACAACCCTGTAAGTGCACCGTCCACTGTAGTAATGATGTATTTTCTGTTTGCTGATACATCGTTCCATCCAATATAAGAAAGCTCGGTCCATTCTTCATTCGGAATTGCCGGCACCCTCAGCTTTTTCACTTTCGGGAACAATTTTTGAATATCAGCTTCTGACAGTTTTTGAAAAGGGACCACGTACTGCTTCAGGCGGGAAAAGTAAAGGATCGCATCGGTTTCGTCTTTGACGTCACTGGCTTGTGCAATCATTTGTTCCTGTTCTGATGAAAGCTCTGTAAACAAATCCAGCACCTTTTCCTGCGTGATCGATTGTAAGGCCTGAGTGACTGAGGCATCGTTCGTTGTCATATGACTGTTCAACAGGTTATGAGCCTGATTTTTTATAAAATGATACTGATCGGAGCGGATAAATCGTTCCATAAAGAAACCCCCGTTCATTGATTTTCTTCTTATTATTTCAGAGCGCGTCTTTTCAATCAAACGTTAAGCCTCCCAGGTTCATAAGGGAGCAGTAAACCTGACACCTGGATTCTTTGATTAGATATCAGTACCAAAAACTGAAATGATGAAACATTTACACGTGGGGAATCGTAAAGTACCTGTAAGACATGGGAGGGGGAGGAAGATGACTTGGAAACGAACGATGGTAGAAACCAGCCGCGGTACTTTCGAAGTTTTGGAAAAAGGACGAGGGCGCCCGCTTGCGGTCACCCATTTGTATTCAGAGTTCAACGAAACGGGGGACTATTTTGCAGAAGCTTTTGTAGAGAGCCATCGCGTTTATTTAATAAACTTGAAAGAGTGTGGAAGGTCTGACAAGGCTTCGGCCCCTCACGAACTGACAATGCTTGAAAGTGTCCTCGATCTTGAAGCCATCCGGAGTAAGTTAGGATATGAATCGTGGGACTTTGCTGGTCATTCTACGGGAGGCATGCTTGCTTGCGTTTACGGGATCTATTTTTCAGAAAGCCTGAGCACGCTCGTCATTGCTAATGCAGCAGCCCGGGAGTATATGACGTTTTCAAAAGATTGTATTTATAATGAATCCCACCCGGAATTCAATAAAATGCAGACACTCATTGAAGAGTTGAAAAATAAGGGCCTTTCTTCTGAAGCAAGAAAAGAATTAACCGTTGAACGAACAAAACTTTCCTTATGGAATCCTCAAAATTATGAACGCTATTTTAATCAAGAGATTGAAAAGAAGATGTCAGCCGTCCGAATGAACTTCTTTGCCCGGGAGCTTCACACGTTTGATGTGACAAGGAAGCTGAAACTCATAGCTGCCAAGGTGATGGTTGTATCGGGTGCGCATGATGTCCAGTGTCCGCCTTCTTATTCGGAGGAAATCGCCGAAGCTATTCCAGGTGCTGTCCATCATAGGTTTCTTGAGAGTAATCACTATCCTCATCTCGAAGAGGGAGAGAAGTTCAGGCAAATGATCACCGACTACTTTGACTAGCACAAACGGAGAATGGTAAAGTTACTCATGATGACAGCGTTTTAACAAGGAAGGAGATTACGGATGCAGCAGGATAAACAACAAAGAAGAAGTGACTTTGCGAAGTTCAAAGAGCTATGGTTTCTATTGTTCATGCTTTTGTTTACACTCTTTCATAACACAATGGTCATCCTTATCGGTGAGGGGTGGAGCTTCATCGGCTACAGCCTCTTGTTCCTAGTGATGTATGGCTTGTTCCGCTGGCTGCGGAAAGTCGTCGTGTTCATGAGAAAACCATTGTCCTGGGGGTCGCTGATCGGCTTTTACATTGCTGGTGTCTTCGTGCTTGGCGCGTTATTGATCCCATAAAGGAAAAGGGAGAGGGGATCATGGGGATGAAAAATTTTTTCCATTTTGACGGGGCACACATACATAGACGATGATTCGATTTGAATAAATGAAGTGATAGCACAGAGGGTTCAAAGGAACGGGAGCCATTAAGGGGAAGATTTTTAAATGGAGTATGTCAAAGAGCTTAGAAAAGAAGTAGGAACAAGACCGTTAATTCTACCCGGAGCTGTCGTAATCATTGTGAATGATCAGCAGGAGATTCTTCTCCAACATCGCAAAGATGGCGGGTGGGGCCTTCCGGGAGGTTTAATGGAGCTCGGGGAGAGTTTGGAGGAAACGGCGCACCGTGAAGTGAAAGAAGAAACCGGACTCCATGTAGGGGAGCTTGAACTACTGGATATCTTTTCAGGTGAGGACTACTTTTTTAAGATTTCCAATGGGGATGAACTATACTCGGTGACGGCGGTCTACAGGACGGACGAGTACAAAGGAAAGGTAGAGGTGGATGAGGAAGAATCCCATCAAATCACTTTCTTTTCTAAGAATCAACTCCCCGCCGGTCTAACCAGGGAATACCGTGATTATTTGCAACCATATTTGAAAAAACATGAATGACGGGGGATTCGATGCTTGAAATATTGATGCTGATCATAACCGTTGTATTAGTAGCGGGTTATATCTATTTGATTTATAAAAAGAGGAAAAATTTGAAGAAGGAATATGGCTGGAAGAGCTACGTGACGCCGGGGGCTTTTGTTATCGCACCATTAGTGGCCTTGTTTTCCTATCTATTTGAGTTCGGGGGCATTGCCACTTGGTTCATCCTTGGTGTTTGCTTTATTACCGGAGCATTTTTTACAAAATATTTGCCGGAGCCGAAAGAAGGCTGACGGAAACAGGGCAGTAACCATTCAAGGGTTGCTGTCTTTTTATTTTGAAATGTATCCCTTGAATTTTCCTGTTCAACATAATTGTGACGGGAAAATGAAATAATAAGAGAAGAGTAGGAGGACGCTTATGAATGAGTGGTTGGAATTCGTCGGAACGGGTATCATCGTTTTTATTATATTGTACGTTTTAGCGAGAATTCTAAGCAAGAAGCTGATCTCACAAATGACGCTTTTTGACTTCATCGCAGGCATTACGCTGGGATCTATGACTGCTACAACCTTTCTTGCTGATAATGTGACGCTCTCAAGAGGAGCGCTTGGATTACTGACCTTCGCAGCCCTTGTTCTTGTCATCGACTATCTCACACTTAAAAGTTTGACGATACGAAAGCTTGTGAACAGTCAACCTACGCTGCTGATGGACAATGGGAAAATTCTTATAAAGAATATGAAACAAGTGCGATTCAATGTCGACGAACTCATTGCTGAATTAAGAAAAGCGGGAGTGTTCCAGTTCAGTGATGTTCAGACAGCGATCTTGGAAACGGACGGTTCTGTAAGTGTTCTAAGAAAATCAGAGGCAACCCCTGTCACCTCTAGAGATATGAAGTTAGAAACAGCCCCTGCAAAATATTCACACGTGGTCATGGTCCAGGGGGAAATTCTCCGTCAACAATTGAATGCCAGTGGTTATAGTGAAGCCTGGCTGCAAGATCAATTGCAGACGCATGGAATCTCCGATAAGAAGGAAGTCCTGGTTGCGCAGGTCAATCCTGACGGAACAATCTTTGTTGAAACAGTAGATTAGGTCTATGTTTTCTTGGAAGAGCTTCATTGCTGTTAGGGAATTGTACACGTTCTCGGCAGAAGCAATGCTTGGCCAGAAGTAGTGCCTTCCATCCTTGAAGGTCCAGATGGAGAATAAAAATAAGCGAGCAGACAATACGAGCGATTGTCTGCTTTTTCATGTTCAACCTTCGTCAAAACCAGGATGGCAAATCTTTTGCAATAATTTGGAAAAATGTGTTTATTTTTGTGGGAGAAAGGATATAGGGAGTTAGGTGGAAAATAGTGGGATGTGGAAGTCAGCTTTTGTCATTACATAGATCAGCCTCTTTTTTTACCGAATAAAATTCGGGAGTGTTTGGATGTTAAAAAAGTGTAACCTGCTTTTGTTGAGTTTTCTGGTGCTGTTCCTGTTTCCTCTTCAGGTATTCGCTGCGGACATGTCAGCAGAAGACGTGTTGAAGAAATCGAATGAAGCGATGAAAAATCTGGACAGCTACTCTATGAAACAAGTCTCAAAGGCGAAAATGCCGGTGATGAATGAAGGAGAAGGAATGGAAACCACAACGATGTCCGATGTGACTATGGATCCTTTCGCCATCTATATGAAGACGGAATTGGCAGGAGAGACGACGGAGTCTTATTTTACAGAAGAAGGCTACTACAGTGAACTGCCAGGACAAGGGTGGGTCCAGCTCTCTGATGATTCCAGTCAGGAAATGATGCAGTCGATGCTTGCCGAAGGGCAGATGGCACAGGCGCTTCCGTTAGCAGAGGATATGAGTGTGGAAGAAAGTGACGGTTCCTATGTCCTCCATTATGAGGGTGACGGGGAGAAACTTTTGAAAATGTCGATGAAAATGCTTCAGCAGGGTATGGGTTCCAGTGAAGGTGAGCAGGGGTTAAAAGAACTGGGTGAAGAAATCCTTGATAAAATGACCATCAATGATGTGACCTATAAAATGACGATTGACAAAGAAAATCACTATTTAACCTCCAGCTACGTTCATTTGGAAATGGAAATCGAAACAGAAGAGGGCCAGCCGATGCCGATCACTCAGGAAACTGAAATGACACTGGAAAACTTTAATGGTGTCGGAGAAATCCAAATTCCACAAGAGGTGCTGGATGAGGCTAAACCGATTGAAGATGCCATCGGAGGCGAACTGCCTGATACCGCAAGCCCGGATTTGATGTATGCTCTACTTGGCGCGACCGTAGTTCTGCTCGCAGGTAGTGTTTTATTCGTGAGAAAGAGATCCTTGCAGTAAAAAAATAAGAGTCGGGCTCAGGCCTGGCTCTTTCAATCTTTCCATAGATGAGGAGGCCATCATGCTGAACAAAGTCCTTTACATGCTCGTCGTGATCGGTTTATCGTGCACCGCTTATTTCACCTTTCAATGGTGGGACTCTACGAAGGCTGTTGAAAAGGTGACCGAAGAGGAAATCAACGAATGGCAGTCCCAGGGACAGGCAGAGAAACCTGAACCTGTGGTTGTTAAAAAACAAGAGAAAACGAAAACCACCCGATATTCAAATGAACTACATACGTTTGACGATGGTGAAAAAGTGGGGCGACTGGTCATTCCTCATTTAAATAAAGGCTATGCCACCTATTGGGGCACGGATGAACAGTCGCTTCATCAAGGGGTGGGGATGTTCATAAGCAAGTGGACAACGACACCTGATGAGAAGCGCCATACCGTCCTGAGTGGGCACCGCGAGACCGTTTTCACAGAGCTTGGGGAAATTGAAAAAGGCGCCCCGCTTTTTTATGAATATGAAGGGAAAAGGTACAAGTATGAGGTGGAGAAAACATGGGTGACGGATGAAGACGACCGCTCTGTCATCGTTGATCATGAAGAACCAACGCTTACATTAACGACATGTTATCCTTTTGATTTCATAGGGAGTGCCCCGGAAAGGTTTATTGTACAGTCAAGGTTAGTCGAAGTGCAGGAAATTGACGAATCCGGCAGTAACTGAAGCCCATCATTGCTTGGCGCTATTTTATGGATCGCACCTTTTCCTGTGGGTCCAACGCGGGTTCTTTATAAACCTTAGTGATGATTAGTGAAGAAAGAGGGTTTGTGAATGTCTGCATTATTTCTTTTCATAGGTATCCTGGGGTTAATTGTTTACATTTATATCACAAGAAAAAGCTTTTTTTCTGATGGGCGGAATGTGAAGTTATGGATCATGCTTTTTGTATTCCTGCCTTTGTTAGTCATGGGGTTATGCCTCTCTTTATCTTTTTAAGGTTGTATCATGTCCCGGCCATCTTAATGGACGAATACGGATTTGTTTGTGAGAGGTGGACAAGCCAAACTCTTTTATCTACATAAGGGAAAGGCTTTTCGCACAAGCTAAAGGAAAACGGGGAGTAGGTGAGGTCATGACTTTATACCGGCTCGGTTATGTAGCAATGAGTGTTCATTTGCAAAACGCTTCGCCATCTCAAACGATGACCTATAAACGATTTTCAGAGATTCGTGATGTGGAAGCGGCCAGACGGAAGCTGGAACGGATTGCGAAATCCAACCTTCACAACTGTTTGCGTTTACTGAAACATAATAAAGCTCATGATATCCACTTTTTCAGATTGAGTTCACGGCTTGTGCCTCTTGCTACACACGAAGAGTTGCAGGGGTGGGATTATTTGAATCCGATTAAGGAGGATTTGAGGGAATTGGGATCTTATGCGGTGGAAAATGAGATGAGGCTGGATTTTCATCCCGATCACTTCGTCGTCATCAATTCACCGGATCAGGGAATTTTCAAAACTTCGATGGGCGTGCTGAAGTATCATTACCTGCTGCTTCATCATATGGGTCTCGACCCTACCCACCGTTGTGTTTTCCATCTCGGAGGCAGATACAAGGATAAGGAAAAATCGCTGGAGCGGTTCATTGAAAATTGGGCACTGGTCCCCTCCGGCATTCAAAAGACCGTCATGATTGAAAATGATGATACCTCTTACACGTTAGCGGATGGTCTTTATGTCTGTGAAAAATTGAACATCCCACTCGTCTTTGATCTCCACCATCATTATGCCAACCATGAAGGGGAGAAATGGGAGGATCATTGGTCGCGTGTCGTGGATACTTGGCGTCATTCACCCCTTCCTGTGAAAATGCATATTTCCAGTCCCAAGAGCGAAAAGGATTTCAAAAGTCATGCGGATTTCGTGGATGTGGAAATGTTCCTCGAGTTTGTAAAGAAAACGAATGGCTCCACAGACCAAATCGACTGCATGATTGAAGCAAAGCAGAAAGATGAAGCGTTGTTCCGGCTTGTGGAAGAGCTTAGACAGCATCCGGACGTTGAGATGCAGGATGATAGTTCGTTTATTTGGAAAGGGTAAATGGGCCAGACTCACATATGAGAATCCTGGTGTTTCGCACGTTCAAGGCCTCGTTTAATCAATTTTTTCAGACGACGTTTGATTCTTAGAAAAGGGATGAGCCGGTCTTCTTTCATCAGTTCATAAGTCAGGTGAGCGAATTCCTGCCTTTCTTCCGGTGTCAGAACGATGACTTCTGCAGGTTCTCTCTTAGGAAAAGGAATTAAATCTCCCACACGCATCGCCTCCTTCTTAAAGATTTATGCAGAAGGATACATAACATGCTCTAAATTAATGGTCTGCCTTCATGTAGGAAGGGAAGAAATGAAGATCATCCAAAAAGTCCGGTCTCAGTTGATGGAACGTTGAATAGAGAATAGCCCCTCTTCTACAAGCGCTAAGTAGGACGTGGGGCTTTTTTTATGGAAGTTAAAGAGCTGATTTATTGTGAACATACGTTTAAAGAGAGCTCGTTTCCAACCATGGTGTCGATGATGCAGCGTGATATAATAAGGGAAGAAATGGTTCATACACCAATGTTATCAACTAGAATCTTAGGGAGGTTGCGATGACAGATTTTAAGTTAACCATAGAGATCCGAAAGCCTTCTTATGCGCAGAATAAAACGGTAAGGGATTCCATTCCTCGTTCCTTGTGGAAGGCGGTGAGGCACAATGTTTTGAAGAAAAGTGGTTTTCAGTGCCGAATCTGTGGCTTTCATGATGAAGAGAAATTGCATGCGCATGAAGTCTGGCAATATGACGAGGAGAAGTACCTTTTAATCTTAAACGATATCCAGCCTTTGTGCCGGTCATGCCATGACTTGAAGCATATTCACCATGTCGGGCATCGAACGAAAGCCGGGAAGACGAGTGATTTTGTCATGAGGAATTTAAAGCGCCATTTTATCAAGGTCAATGATTGTAAGGAAAAAGACTTTATAAGACATTACCGAAATCAATTATCCAGGAGTACGATCGAACCTGTTAAAAGGTCTATGGAGGATTTAATAGAATGGCGGGAGTGGAGAGAGAAGGAAGTGTTCCTTATGGCACAGGATTGGAAATTCGTGATCGGTGACAATATTCCATTAGCGAGTGAGATTGAGTCGAATCTCGATGAAAACGGGTTGCTTTATGAGCGGAATCATAATGGCTCGTCTTCTTTGCTCTAATTTCTTAGTAAAATGTAAAAGTGGAACGATTCCCTTATAATTTTTCACCCGTTGATTTTATGTTAATGTTTTAAGGGATGTGCATAAGATGAGAGTCAAGGGGGAAGTCATATGAACAACCGTGCTTTAGGAGTTTTATTGGTAGGGCTATCTTTATTAACCGGAGTCATTGCGTACTCCATTGGTGAGCTGATCACAGCCATTAAAATGTCAGCTGCCCATGTATCGGCATCGATATCCGGAGCGGATGGACCAGGGATCGGTTGGGGAGGAAACCCGATTTTAACGACCGTTCCTATGCTGGCTATAGCCATTTGTATACTATTAGGTTTTGTTGTTCTTCTTAAACGCAATTAAATGTGAATTAAAAAGTCAGCGGAGAAAGCTGGCTTTTTATTATTTATCTTTGAAGAGCTTCCCAGGTCAGGAGGACTTTACATAAGGAAAAACGTGCGTGAACGTTTCACGCACGTTTTCTCTATCCAGCAAAGCCCTTCAACTTAGCCCTCCCAAGCCGGAAGCATCTGACTGAGCGGTTTGTCCTTCCGGTAACCAAGCACATATTCCGCCTGCATAATCGTATGGATTTCCCGCGTCCCTTCATAAATGACGGGAGCTTTGGAATTCCTTAAATAACGCTCGACGGGATATTCGTTAGAGTAACCGTATGCCCCGTGGATCTGCACGGCATCATCCGCTGCCTGATTGGCGAAATCACACGCCTGCCATTTGGCAAGAGACGTTTCTCTGGTGTTCCTCACGCCTTTGTTCTTCAATGCACCTGCACGATAGACGAGCAGGCGGCTCATGTGTAAACCGGCCTCCATCTTCGCGATCATCTGCTGGACGAGCTGGTGCTTTCCGATTTCTTTTCCAAACGTTTCCCTCTCATGGCAGTATTCTACACTCGCCTCAAGGCAAGCCATGATCTGCCCGCAGGCGCCAGCAGCAACCGTGAACCGGCCGCTGTCCAGGGCGGACATGGCGATTTTAAAGCCGTCCCCTTCGTTTCCCAGCAGGTTTTCTTTCGGTACTTTCATCTGATCAAAGAACAATTCGCCTGTATTGCCTGCCCGGATCCCGAGCTTTCCTTTCGTCGCTTTCGATGAGAATCCTTCATAGGTCCTTTCCACAATAAAACAGGAAATCCCGTGGTGTTTCTTATTTTTATCCGTATAAGCAAACACTAAAAAGTGATCGGCGACATCACAGAGGGAAATCCATGTTTTCTGCCCGTTCAGTACATAATGATCACCATCGAGGGTCGCGGTCGTCTGTAAGGCGGCAACGTCCGAACCTGCCGCCGGTTCCGTCAAACCGAAAGCGCCGATTTTTTCACCTTTCGCCTGTGGAACTAAGTACTTCTGTTTCTGGGATTCTGTCGCCCACTGCAGGAGTGTCATGCTGTTCAAGCCGGTATGAACAGACACGGCTGTGCGGAAGGCCGTGTCTCCACGCTCAAGTTCTTCACACACAATCGCGAGAGAATTGTAATCCATCCCGCTTCCGCCATAGGTCTCTGGAATGCACACACCCATCAGACCGAGCCCCGCCAGTTTTTTCAACGTCTGCTGATCGAAGTGTCCTTTCGCATCCCACTCTCCGATGTTGGGCATGATTTCATGGTCGACGAAACTTCGGACTGCTTTTCTTAACATCACTTGCTCATCACTGAAATCGAAGTTCATTTCGTTCACTCCTTAAACCTTGTGATCCTTTTTCCACTTGCGGATCGTATTTTTGTCGTACCCAAGTCCTGTAAGAATTTCTTCTGTATGTTCACCAGCATCCGGCGGGTGCTGCCTATAATTCACCGGCGTGCGGGATAGTTTCAGTGGACTGCCGATCATCTCCACATTACCTGCTGTCGGATGCTCAAGGTTGAGGAACATGTCACGGGCTTTCAACTGCTCATCGTTACGGACGTCTTCAAGCGTTTGAATCGGGCCGAAAGGGATGTGTTTCTCCTGACACCGGCCCTGCCAGTAAGACGTTTTTTCTTGTGAAAAAAGTTCCTGCAAAATCTTCGAGAGTGCTTCTCTGTTTTCCACCCTTTTTGCATTGGTAGAAAATAAAGGATCAGAAGCAAGCGAAGGTTGTCCGACGACGGCGCATAGGTGGGCGAATTGACGATCATTTCCTACAGCGATCACCATTTCACCATCAAGGGAACGGAATGTCTGGTAGGGCACGATGTTGGCATGGTGGTTTCCGAGCCGTTGAGGGATTTTTCCGGTCATTAAAAAATTGCTCCCGATGTTGATGAGGGAACTGACGGCAGAATCATATAGAGATAGATCGATTTTTTGACCATTTCCGGATCGTTCTCGTTCTAAGAGAGCCGTTTGAATACCGATGCACGCATAAAGACCGGTAAGGATGTCTGTGATGGCTACGCCTAATTTCTGTGGACCAGATTGGTCGTCCCCAGTGATGCTCATCAGTCCGCTCATCGCCTGGATGATGAAGTCATAGCCGGGCAGGTGCTGATAAGGGCCTGTCTCTCCAAAACCTGTAATCGAGCAGAAGACGATGCGCGGGTTGATTTCTTTTACATGGTCATACCCAAATCCAAGCCGCTCCATCGTTCCCGTTTTGAAATTATTGATGACAACGTCACTTTCCCTGACGAGCTTTTCCAACACTTCTTTTCCTTCAGGAGACTTTAAATCCAGCGTCAAACTCTTTTTATTCCGGTTGGCACATAAATAATAGGCACTCACCCCTTCTTTGAAGGGAGGTCCCCACGTACGGGTTTCGTCACTGCCCCCGGGGGCTTCGACTTTAATGATTTCAGCGCCGAGATCTCCGAGGATCATCGAACAATAAGGACCAGCGAGAACCCGGGTCAAATCGAGGACGCGGATGCCTTCCAATGCGGCGGTCACCACTCATCACACCCTTTCACGATAGAAAAAGCCAGAAGAACCCATACGACGTATGAATCCAACTGGCTTGGGAAACACGGATCAATTCAGATAGGGGAGTTGTCCTTGACGGGCTATATCACACTATATGCAGCGATTTGGAAAAGATGACCTGAAAACTTTGTTTCATAGAATCATGGATGGATTAATAGGATAGAGCGATGGGACAACCACATTGTTTGAAGGGGGTCTTTCCATGATCCAAAGCTCGAAGCAGGTGCAAAGCCTGCCACCCTATTTGTTTTCCATTTTTCATAAAAAGAAAGTCGCGTTGACCGCTCAAGGGGTTGATGTCATCGATCTCGGAATCGGGGCCCCGGATTTACCGACACCGCCATTCATCATCGACCGTTTGACGGAAGAGGTACGCAAACCGAAGAACCACAAATATTCCCCGTACGGCGGCTGCCGGGAGTTCAGAGAGGCCGTCGCGGATTTCTATAGATCTCACTATGACGTGGATTTGGATCCAGAGACGGAAGTGCTGACCCTGATTGGATCGAAAGAGGGGATCGCTCATTTGATCAGTGCTGTCCTCGACCCGGGGGACGGGGTGCTTGTGCCGGATCCGGGCTATCCTGTCTATCAATCAGCGATTCATCTTGCTCATGGAGTGACGGTCCGATTTCCATTGGATGAGGAAAACAGTTATGCACCGATGTTCGATCAAATCTCTCCAAGGGATGTTTCCAGATCGAAAATGATGCTTCTCAACTATCCGAACAACCCGACAGGCGGAACGGTCGACATTAAGACATTTGAGGAAGCGGTGCGCTTTGCGAAAGAACATCACCTTTCACTCATCCAGGATGCCGCCTACGATCTCGTAACGTTCGGAGATTACAAGGCTCCCAGTCTATTACAGGTCGCTGGCGCGAAGGAAATCGCCGTCGAATTCGGATCGCTTTCAAAAACATTCAATATGTCCGGCTGGCGACTTGGCTATGTCGTCGGCAATCAGGAGCTGGTCCGTGCGCTCAGTGTGTACAAGAGCAACATGGACACGAGTCAGTTTTTACCCGTTCAATTGGCTGGTGCTACAGCGCTGCGGAGTGATTTTTCAACAGTAAAAGCGAACAACCGGACCTACGAGCAGCGGCTCGACCTTATGATGAACGCCTTTAACGGTATGAATATACACGCTGAAAAACCGAAGGGGACCTTCTTTCTATGGGCACGTGTGCCAGAAGGATATACTTCGCAGGAATTCTCTGAAAAAATGCTTGACGAAGCAGGCATCATCCTTACACCGGGGACAGCTTTCGGTCAGAAAGGAGAAGGTTATTTCCGCATGAGCCTCTCTGTTCCGATCGAGCGGCTGCATGAAGCTTCGATACGAATGAGAAAAGCGATGAAGGGAGGCTGAAGTCCATGGACGAACGTCAAATGACGAGCGCGGAAGCCATCGTCTCCTGTCTGAAGAGACAAGGCATTTCCAAAGTGTTCTGTGTACCAGGGGAGAGCTACCTTCCTGTGATGGATGCCATTTTAAAAGAGCCGGACGTGGACCTCATCTCGGCCAGACACGAAGGCGGGGCCGCTTTCATGGCGGAAGGATACGCCAAAGCGAGTGGAACTCCGGGCGTGGTGATGGCGACAAGAGGCGTCGGTGCAAGTAACCTTGCGATCGGTGTTCATACGGCCTATCAGGACTCCACACCGATGGTCGTTCTCCTCGGACAGGTGCACACGAACTTCAGTGGACGTGAAGGCTTCCAGGAAGTCGATCTCGAAGCTTTTTTCAGACCGATTGCTAAATGGGTGGCTGAAATCCGCGAACCGCCCCGGACGGCGGAATTTGTCCAACGGGCGCTCAGGATCGCTATGACCGGGAGGCCGGGACCCGTCGTCCTTGCTTTACCTGAAGATGTCTTAAAAAAAGAAGCGCTCATGTCATTCGGACCTGTTGTGAAAAGGCCGGCACCGAAGCCATCGGATCATGAAGTCATCGAGGTGGTCGACCGTCTCCGTTTAGCGGAACGTCCGCTGATTTTAGCGGGTGGGGGAGTGAAGCTTGCGGGTGGAGAAATGGCGTTGAAGCGGCTGGCTTATAAATGGGGTGCTCCGATTGTGAGTGCATTCCGACGTCATGATGTCTTTCCGAACGATGACATCCACTATTGCGGACATCTCGGGCTCGGCACCCATCCGAACATTCTGGAGACGATTTCTCAAGCGGATACAGTGCTCGCGATTGGGACAAGACTCTCGGAAGTCACGACACAGGACTATACGCTGTTAAAAAAGCAGACCTTGATCCACTGTGATATCGATGACGAGGTCCTCGGGAAAGTCTACCCTCCGGAAGTGGGTATTGTTGCGGATGCCAATGAAATGCTCGAGTCTTTAGTTGCTGCCGCGTACGGAAGAGATTTGAGGGCTTGGACAAGCGCGAGACGGAAAGCCTACGAGGCGACGCTCGTGACAGAAGGTCGTAAAACATTGAACGGGGAAGTCATTTCCCTTTTGCAGGAGAACCTGCCGGAAGACAGTATCCTGACGAACGATGCGGGAAACTTCGCCGGTTGGCTGCATACGTATTTTCAATTTAAGAAACATCGATATATAGGACCAACATCAGGTGCGATGGGGTACGGGATGCCGGCAGCCCTGGGAGCGAAGCTTGCTGATCCTGACAAAACGGTCGTCTCACTTTCGGGGGACGGGGGATTCATGATGACGATGCAGGAGATGGAAACAGCAGTCAGATATGACATTCCGATTATCAGCATCGTTTTCAATAACCGGATGTACGGAACGATCCGTATGCATCAGGAAATCCATTACCCGGGCGAAGTCATCGGTACGGATTTAGGGGAGGTCGCCTTTTCAAAAGTGGCGGAAAATCTGGGGGCGGCAGGTTTTTATGTGAAGACACAGGAAGAGTTCAGACGCGCGCTTGATCAGGCGCTGGTTCTGGACAAGCCTGTCGTGATTGAAGTAGAAACAGATCCTGAGCAGATTTCATTATCTAAAACGATCAACCAATTAAGAAAAAAAGGGGGAGAATCAAAGTGACATTGATTCATGAGCAGCAGTTAAAAAATTTCATAAATGGTAAATGGTTGGAGCCGTCTTCCGGCAAGGCGGCAGCCGTCGTCAATCCGGCGACATCCGAAACGTTGGTGCACGTCCCGCTATCGGCCGCTGCTGATGTAGAAGAAGCGACAAGTGCCGCGAAAAAAGCGCAGAAAACGTGGGCACTCGTGCCGGCACCACAGCGAGCAGAAGTGTTGTACCGTGTCGGTTTAATTATGAAAGAACGCAAAGAGCGTCTCTCCCAGCTGTTGACGATGGAAAACGGAAAAGTCATTGAAGAAGCACGGGGAGAAGTCCAGGAAGGCATCGACATGGCCTTCTACATGGCAGGAGAAGGCCGACGATTGTTCGGGCAGACGACACCTTCAGAGTTGAAGGATAAATTTGCGATGAGCGTCCGTGCGCCCGTCGGCGTCGTCGGCATCATCACCCCGTGGAACTTTCCGATTGCGATTGCGACATGGAAGTCCTTTCCGGCGATCGTTGCCGGAAACGCGGTCGTCTGGAAGCCGGCAACAGAAACACCGATCATGGCCTATGAACTGGCGAAAATTTTCGAAGAAGCCGGTCTGCCGAAAGGGGTCATCAATGTCGTGTTCGGCTCGGGTTCCACAGTAGGGGAAGCGATGATCGAGCAGGACGACATCCGTGTCATTTCTTTTACAGGATCGAATGAAGTCGGTCGCGGCATCGCAGGGAAATGCGGCCAGCGTCTTAAGAAAGTTTCCCTGGAAATGGGCGGGAAAAACGGTGTGATCGTCATGGATGATGCCGACTTGTCCTTAGCGGTCGAAGGAATTCTTTGGAGCGCCTACGGGACAAGCGGTCAGCGCTGCACCGCCTGCAGCCGCGTGATGGTTCATGAAAAGGTGAAAGATGAACTGGAAGAGCGCCTGCAGAAGGAAATCGCCAAACTTTCGATCGGAAATGGACTGGATGAATCGATCAAAGTCGGTCCGATCATCAACCGTGCTGGTCTCGAAAAAATAAAAAGCTACATCAGCGTCGGGAAAGAAGAAGGAGCGAAACTTCTGACCGGTGGCTATATTATGGAAAACGGCGACCATAAGAAAGGGAACTACTTCGCGCCTACTTTGTTTACAGATGTGACACCGGACATGAGGATTGCCCAGGAAGAAATTTTCGGACCAGTCGTTTCCTTGATTCCTGTGAAAAGTTTTGAGGAAGCTGTTGAAATCAACAACAGCGTGGAATTCGGCTTATCGAGCTCGATTTTCACACAAAATGTGAACCAGGTATTCGCCGCTCAGCGGGATTTAGATACAGGCATCGTTTATGTGAATGCAGGGACGACTGGAGCTGAAATCCACCTGCCTTTCGGGGGGACGAAGGGGACCGGAAATGGCCACAGGGATTCTGGAGTGGCTGCCCTCGACGTGTTCACCGAATGGAAAGCGGTGTATGTCGATTTCAGCGGGAAACTGCAGCGTGCCCAAATCGATGTCGAGTAATTTTACAGAGAAAAAGGAGTGCGGACTATGAAAGTAGCTGTTCTAGGGTCTGGATTGATGGGAAAAGAAGCGGCGCGCGATCTCGTCCATAGTTCGGGAGTAGAGAAAGTCGGACTCGCCGACATCGACCTCGACCGTGCGCAACGGGTCTCTGATTCATTGAACTCTTCGAAAATCCAAGGTTTCAAAGTGGACGCCGGAAACCAGACCGAACTTGCAGAGTTCATCAGCCATTATGATGTCGTCATCAATGCCCTTTTCTACTCCTTCAATGAAATCGTAGCCAAAACAGCGATTGAAGTCGGGGTCCATTCCGTCGACTTAGGGGGACACATCGGTCATATCACCGATAAAGTGCTCGAGCTCGATGAACAGGCGAAAGCAGCGGGAGTAACGGTCATTCCGGATCTCGGCGTCGCTCCAGGCATGATCAACATATTGTCAGGATACGGCGCAGGAAAGCTCGATAAGCTGGAAGCGATCCGCCTGTTCGTTGGTGGCATTCCAGTGAGACCGGATCCACCGCTTGAGTACAACCATGTGTTCTCCATGGAAGGTTTACTGGATCATTATTCCGATCCTTCGACAATCATCAGGGATGGGAAACTGCGGGAAGTGGAGTCGTTGACGGAAGTTGAAAACATCTATTTTGAACGATTCGGTCCACTGGAAGCTTTCCATACCTCCGGCGGGACGTCGACGCTGCTGAAATCATACCCGCACATCGACAGTCTCGAATACAAGACGATCCGCTATCCCGGCCATGCCGAGAAAATGAAGCTGCTCGTCGATCTCAACCTGACAGGAGCGGATCAGGTCGTCAATATCCGGGGGATGGAAATCAAGACGAGGGAAGTGCTGCTGAAGAGCATCGATCCCCTTCTTGAGCTGAAGGATAAAGACGATGCTGTCCTTCTCCGTGTCATCGTAGGCGGAGAGAAAGACGGTGTACGGAAGTCGTGTGAATATGAAATGGTCACCTATAAAGACAGAGCGACGAATGTAACCGCGATGGCCCGCGCAACAGCGAACACCATCTCTGTCGTTGCTCAAATGATCGGGGGAGGAACGATCACGAAACGAGGCGTATGCCCACCGGAAACCATCGTTCCAGGTGATGTTTATATCGATGAAATGATGCGGCGCGGAGTTGTGATCAGAGAACAAGCGTAGTTTTTTGAGAAAGGCCAGGCATTTGTCTGGTCTTTTTTTGGTTTCCGAATAAGTTTACGTGCGGTTTGATGCTCCGACTTTCACCTGCCTGAAATTTTTACATGGAGTTTAGGAACTGAAGAATGAAAACGGTTATCCTAGGTGTAAGCTGGACGGTTTGTTAAAGCTTTGTGAATAAAGCAACAATCGACAGATAATGAGTTTAAAAGGACGTATGATTAGGTATGTATAATGAAAAACGGGGAGTGCGTATAGGTGCATATAAATGGTATTGAGAACTTGAAGTTTCATAGTCAGTTGAGTTTGAAGCAAGTAGAGGATCGTGTCATCATAACGGCAGACTTTCCGAAAGAGTTACGTGTAGAACTAGGAATGAGAGAACCTTTTTTATACGTCACTCTTTATGTCAGGGGCGGGGAGCGCATTAAAATTATCGATGAAGATAATGCTACGTTACACATTCCAGCGAAGAAGGATTTTGAACGGAATACCTACAATAAGATCATCACTTTTGCCAAGGAGCACGCGAAGCAATTCCGTTCTTAATGGGTGGAGAAACTCAGCCTGACTGCTATGTACAAAACGCTGCTTTATCAAGAGCAAGAGCATAAAAAATAAATCACTTCTTTCTAATTATTATGGAAAAATAAACCAGTAATGTTCTCTTCTGAAAAGAGGAAGACTTTACTGGTTTTTAATTTATCTTGAAACTGAGTCTTCCACTAAAGGGCAGGTTAGTTGAAGACTCAGTTTCGAGATAATGGTTGTTAATCATAGAAAATGAAGGGGATGCTGGGTTGGTTATAGAAGATAATTAACTAAGGGAAGAGAGTGGCAAAAATAAAACAAATGCTTGAAGCAACATTGGTCTAATTATCGAGTATCATCAATAGCGAACTATAGGCGGAGTAGCAGTGCAATGATGAAGAATATAATCATGTTAAAAATATTACTATGGAGGTGTTCTCGTGAAAAAATTTTTAGAAGGAACAGGAATTACAGCGTTCTTTTATATTCTCGTTCTCATATTTGGATACTTTATTGACACGAGATTTCTTGGAGAAAAAATGGAAGTATCGGGTGTTTTTATCGGTTCGCTTACCATGACGATACCCTATATAATGTTAGGCTTGTTTTATGGTGAAGTGTTTAAACAAAAGATAAAGATTAACAAAGCTTTTGCCATTGGAGTTTTAATAGTTTTAACAGAGCGATTATCTATTTACCTAATTGGATTTACTTATATATTGCGTGATATTGGTCCATATGCCCCTACTTGGGCGATTGGGTTACCATATTTTACAACACCTTATATCATTTTAGGTGGGTTAGTAAGCTTAATTTTATACGTTTCAGTATTGATGATTCGTACAAGCATAGTAAGAAAAGAAGAATTAGCTTAGTATATAGAAACTGTTCGTTTTCGGACGGATGGTAATAGTTGAATGTAAACTTTATGATACCTTGAAATCAAGTCTTCATGTAAAGGGGGCTTATCTGTAACATCTTCACATAGAGTTAGGAGTCTTTAATTCCTTAGGAATCAAGAAAAAGGCGCTGATCAGTTAACTGATCAGCGTCTTTTTCTTATAAACACCTTGAGTATTTAAAATGGGTAAGGTTTTGAGTAATGAAAAGTTAATGGTTCATTTTACTATATTGAAAAATTACATTCAACAAAAAAACTGACATTCCCAACATTAATAATAATATTAACTTTAAAGCATATTTTGAACAACCGATTTCCCATTATATCTAAGTTAGGTTTAATGTTACAATTAGGTTACAAAAGGGAGGGGGTAATTTACATAAGTGGATATATTTATCTAATTGAAATGATAGTTACTGTTTAGGGAATTCTTTGTTTTACGAATGATTATGTTTATAATTTAGGAAGGTGCGTGCAAAATGAATAAATTAAAACTATCAAGTTTATTTTTAGTGTTTTTGCTAGTTTCAGGGTTAGCTACATATAAAGTTAGTGCCGATACATATAATTGGTCATGGCCAAGTGGTAAGACATTTTTTGTTGATAATGTTACAAGTGAATCAATGTTTGATACTCCAATTGGAAGAGCCACGAGTAGATGGAGGGCCGTTAGTGGAGCCTCAATATATCCATATTTCGATTCTACTTGGTCTTCATCAAACCAAGTTCACGTAAGTTACGCTCCTAGTGCTCAAAATAGCTTTTATGGCTACATCTTACCATATGATTCATCTGGAAACTTATTAGCAGATTATGACTATGGAACAGTCGCTAGCGGTAAGATAAGACTATATTCATCAAAAGTTGATGGTTTGTCTACTAGTGGAAAGACATCCGTCCTTTTACATGAGATGGGCCATATCTTAGGATTGGATCATCCTTCCGGTCAATATTCCATTATGGATAAGTCGGATGTTTTTGATTTGCAATATCCTACATCCTACGATAAATCAGAATTAGCAAGCAAATATTAATAATAGGAGAGTGAATTAGGTGAAACTTAAAATTATAGTTACAATATGCTCAGCCGTGATACTTGGAGCTTTAATTGGTGTAAGTGTGCCAAGTAATAGTGAAACCACAGAGGGTGTCGGGTTGTCCGTTTCTGCTGAGAAAGACTTTAAATCATTAAAGAAGAATGCTGATTTAATTATTCATGGCACACTTGATGGTGATTATGATATTAAAACACAAGTAGCAGATGCTGAGAATGATGTTTATCAAATTGATAGAGTGTACACAGCTATCGTAAACAATAGTTTTAAGGATTCTAAAGGGAATAAATATAAAAATGGAGACGAAATAAAGGTAGTTTATCCTGTAGGGTTTAAACAGAAAGAAAATGGGCAGTTTAAAGATCATTTTCTTTCTCTTTCGGATGAGATAATCCCTATAGAATCGGGAGAGTATATGTTGTTTTTGGATGAGCTGAATGGAGACTTTTATTTCTCGAACATAAATCATGTGTACAAAAAAGGTAAGGACAAGAGATTTAATAATATTTCAACTGAGAGTATTCCTGAAATTACTGAAGGGAATATAGTTAACAACTAACTATGTTTAAATTTTAAGCCTGAAAAGTCAGCATTATATGCTGGCTTTTTATTCTATATTGGGAGTGGTGGAGTGTGCTAGAGGTTATGTATTGATGGTAATCTTAATAGTTTATTTTTAGTTTATATGCATTATATATCATGTTTTATCTCGATTTCGAGTCTTCAAGTAAAAGGGGCTATTGATCAATAAGCATAATGGGAACTCTTATGTCCTTTAGAATAGTTATTTTGACTGGGCTTCTAAAGGTTTGCAGCTGGAGGCCTAGCTTTAGCTATTATGGATAATGAATTAAATAGGGGTAATCTTTTTTCTTATATTATTGCTCCTATTGGGTTGCTTCTTACGGGTATCTAAAATTGTGAAAAATAAACACTTGTCTAAGAAATAGTAGGTAATTCATAACACTATTTATTCTTTATTATAACCTTATTAAATAGGGTTTTTTTGCAGGAAATAATTCACTTAAAGAAATACCTTACATGACTTATTAGGGAGATTCTTTATCCTTGTAAGACGAAGAATGCATTTTCGGAAAAAAGGGTTTAATTGTTTAAAGATTAATTCTATAATACACATTTAGTATATAAAGAGGTAATTTGAAATAGAGGTGACTATATGAAGAAAAGATTGAAAGGAATTTTGATTTTCGTGCCAGTGATTTATTTCTTAGTTTTACTATCTTCATTTTTTTTCCACAATAGTATTGACATGGATTACCTCAGTAAAGTTGGTCTTGCAGTTGGTTTTATTGTGTTAATTGGTGCTTTACCTCTAAAAAAGGTGGCTCATTATAGTGGTAGGGGTGTTATGGGATCTCATCCCGAACTTCCATCTGATGATTATATCCAAAACAAAATGCAAGATAAATTCTCTAAAACTAAACAGACTGAGAATAAATTGGATGCATACCAGGATATTTTTACGCTATCTGGAGTGATTATTATTCTAATTGCAATACTGATGATATAAACCACCTATTAGGTGGTTTTTTTATTAGTAATATTAGAAATGGATATATTTTATCATATATAAAAGCAATATATTCGAATATATGAATAAATGTATACCTATATAAAAATTTTTCCATGGTAGGAAAGTTATAAATTATCCAGAAAAGGTTTAAACGAAATTTGATGCAATGTTAACGTAATTATTGTAACGATTTCGCAATGAATTCGTAATAATTGTTCAGGGGGAAATACTATGAAAAATTTATTTGCATTTCTTCTAGTTGTAGGAATGTTCCTAGGCTTCGGTTCAGTATCTTATGCTGACGCAAAGGTAGCAGGATGGAATTATGACTCAAGTAATGATGAGTGGGACTTAAACTACACAGAAGATAGCTACGTAGGTTATGCTTCATCTATTGAAAATGTTTATTCGGGATATGGTTCTACAATTAATCATCGAGCTTGGATCTATAACGATCATAACCAACAAGAAATGAGATTAGTAACTGGTTACGACTCAAATGACTTCCGGTATACTGGATTTAGCGAATTTAATACCGGATATATAGGTGTAAAGTCGGTCTCTTATACAGAAACGGAAGATCCTAACAACTGGGCTGTATCTCTTACATTTCATACTAGCCAACAAGGCGAATGGTCAGGTGCAATTGTTCACTTTGAAAGAAAAACAAGTAGTGACATCTGGTGGGAAGACTTTCCTTACCAAGGTAGTTCCAGCAATCCTTACTATCACAGTGTCGCTGGTGTTGAATACTACGGAACTCCGTATGGTTTTCTGAATGATGGCATAGCCGCAGATGGCGCATCTTTATATTAATTAAAAAGGAGAGAGAATTATGAAAAAAATACTAACTATTATAGCGATTACTTTGGCTTCTCTTGGTTTAGTAGGTGGCACGGCATGGGCAATGTCTACTGATAAAGATCAACCAGAGACTGAAGAAAAGACTGCTAATGAAGGTAAGCAAGATACACCTCCAGCTGGCGGACCTGCTTATTTGTACGAAGACAAAAGTAAAGCGACAAAAGAAGCTAAAACTCATATGCCTAAAGATGTTCCAGTAACAATATACGATAAAGATAAAAATGTACTTTGGAAAGGTACTCAAGGTGAACTAATGAGGAATAAAAAAGAAATTAGTGAAAAAATAAAAGAAAAAAATAATGGTAAGTCGCCATTTTAATAAAGAAAAAACGGGGTTATCATAAAGCCCCGTTTTTCTTATTTGGTAATTATTTTTTATTTGCATTACACAGTCATGAAGAATTTAGGTGAAAATATTATAAAAGAGGACTTCTGGGAGATAGGTAAGCGTCGATGTGTTCAGAATGTTGAAGATTTTATAAAAGTAAGTGAACAAATTTTCAGGCATTCATGAAACTTTAACTCTGACTTATTTTGGAACTAAGAGATTTGACCAGCTTAATTAATTATCTCGACTTCAAGTCTTCAAGAAACGGGGGCGATTGTTCAATAAGAGCAATCGCTTTTTTTAGTTTAGAGATCACTCACATTGTGAAACTAAAACCTTTTCAATTCGTAAAAAAGATATGAGATTTACTGACTAAAGGAAAATATTTGGACGTTAAATATTGTTACGAGGCTTTACGGGGGGAATGAACATGGATATAGACATAGACTCATTGATTAGTTTTATTATTTTATGGGGGACTCCTAGTGTTATGGTTGCAGTAACATATTTTAAGATGGATAAAGCTGAAAGACGTGAGGCGATAGAAGATTTTACATCTTTGCACTCTCTTTTCACCATCGACTTTCTCGTAATGGGTGGTTTTCTATCTTCTTTAGGAAACCTTACATCTATAAATACCCTGAAGTATATTGGGGTCATCCTACTTGCAGTTGCTGGTGTCACCATTGGGATAACTATGTGGAATAAGAGTAAACTTAGAAGTTTAATTACAGCATTATTGGTTGCAATAGCTATATTCGCTTGGATTTGATCTCGAATTCAAGTGTTCAACTAACGGGGCAATTCATTAATATCCTCAACTTGAGTTCCTATGAACTAAATAAGCTACAAAGGACTATTGAATAGTGAAAGCTGTTTTTGCTATTAAGTGATCACTTTACTTGAAAAAGGAGTTCTTATGAAGACCTGTTTAAAGTACACCTTTATAATAATTTACATGTTTTTATTCAGTTATCTAGGAAGTGTTTTTGAAGTCCCTAAGAATATATATTACATATTAATCGGGTTTCCATTATTCTTGGGAGGAGTTTTGTTAATTGATTACTTGTTTGAGAGGAACTATCAAGGAAGAAATTCATGAAGATATCTTGAAATTTTTTCTAATCAAAATAACTTAAGAAATATCTCGGAATCAAGTTTTCAAGTAAAGGGGGCGATTATCCAATAAAGGCGATCCTTTTTCGCTAAGAGAACATCATTATTGAAATACAGGAGTTACCTAGAGTAGTAATTTTGTTTAGAATTTGAAGGCGGTGTATATTTATGAGTAATAGTCCCATTGTGAAACAGTATTCTAATGAGTATCAAACAGAAGTCGTAGATTTAATTCTTTCTATTCAGCAAAAAGAATATAACATACCTATAACTAAGGAAGATCAACCGGACTTGTATACCATAGAAGATTTTTACCAGAAAGGGAAGGGCAACTTTTGGATTGCTGTTTATAACCATAAAGTCGTTGGTACAATCAGTCTTTTAGATATTGGAAATAACCAAGTTGCATTAAGGAAAATGTTTGTAGATCAAGAATTCAGAGGTGCAAAGTTTAAAACGGCAGGTCTTTTATTAGACAATGCAATACAATGGGTTAAAGAAAATTCAATAAAAGCAGTGTATCTCGGAACCACACCGCAATTTGTAGCAGCACATAGATTTTACGAAAAGAATGGTTTTACAAGTATAGATCTTAAAGAATTACCTGAGAACTTCCCATTATTACAAGTCGATAAAAAGTTCTACCAGTATTCGCCTTCATAGATTGTATAAGGTTTAGTTTTTACTTACAGGTGCTAAATGAGAGGACTCCTCAAGATATATCTCGAAATCAAGTCTTCAACTAAAGGGGGCGATAGTTACACAGTGGCTATCCCTTATTGAGCTAACGGAGTGGTTTAGTTTAAGAAAATAGCTAAGTAAACGGAGGATTTCTATTGAGAACTGATGCAATAATATTTGTTTTATGTACCATTGTATTTATTCCAATTGCAATATTTCTGTCCAGATATCTTGCAAATAAAGGGGCTAAAAAAGGGGCATTAATTATTCCGAGTATTGTTATGGGGATAGGGTTCGGACTTGTTATAAGCATTATGGCAAACGGAACATTTTTAGAGTCTCTAGTTGTTATTGGAGTAATGATATTAATTTCTTTAGGATACACTTTAGGGTTTGAAAGAAAGAGAAAAACATATCAGTCATTATGGAAGAAAAGCAGAAAATAAATAGCTTCTTTCTTAAACTATCGGGTGCGTTAGCTAGTGTCTGTTCAAAATATCTCGAAGCCAAGTCTTATAATAACGGGGGCGATTATTCAATAAGAGTAATCGTCCTTTTTATTATTTCCTAAAACTAATTCCCGTTTAGAATCGTTAAATAGAGCAGGAGGGTTGAAGATGGAAGAGTCGATTGAGAAGTTTATGGAAATTCAAGATAAAGAGCGAGCCATTCAAGAAATCATGGATACTTATGGCCAGTCTGTTCTCCAACTGGTCTACTCATATGTGAAGAACCAAGCGATCGCAGAGGACCTAACACAGGAAATTTTCATGAAGTGCTATAGGAACTTACATAAGTATAATGGCAAGTCAAAAATTAGGACGTGGATATGGACCATTGCGATAAATCATAGTAAGGATTATCTGAGGAGCTGGTATAACCGTAAAGTGGTGGTTTCTGAAGAAAAGGTAATGCACGCTGAACAAAAACACTTAAGCACAGAGGATGAAGTTATTCAAGATTACGTGGACAAAGAACTGGTGACTTCCATTATGGAGTTACCTGCGAAATATCGTGAGGTGATCTACCTTTACTATTACGAAGAAGTGACGACAAAAGAAATGGCTAAGGTTTTGAAAAAGAATGAAAATACAATAAAAACCCGGTTGAAGAGGGCGAAAGTAATTTTAAAAGAAAAATTAGGAGGGAGTCTGTAATGGAAGAGAGATTGAAGAAATTAAAAAATTCTCTGGACAAGCTTGAATTTCACAATCTTCAATTTAGCGGAAAGCTCAGGGAAGGAATTCAGAAAAAACTCGAGTATGAGAATGAGGGAGAAGAAAGTGTCTTACTTTCTATTTTTCAGCTATTGGTCCAGGAGAAAACTGGCTTTACACTATCTAAGCATTTGAGAGCCAGAGGGATTGTGAGGTTTGAAGATCATGAAGGACATTTGTACACAATCCTTCATAGGTTGGAACAGAAAGGATATACCCATTCAGGATGGAAAGAGGATGGGGGAAAGTATTATGTTTTGACGAATAAAGGTAAAAAGCTCTTAAATAAATATGAACGTGCCCCTGATAATCTGGCTGTTTTACGCTCTTTAACTGAGGTGCTGGAATGATGAAAATGGATAAAAATCATTATATTGAGCATGTAAAGAAGTTTATAAAGAATAAAGAAGCGAAGCGAGTGGTTTCTAAAGAACTGACCTACCATATCGAACAGGAGAAACAAAGGCTGACTAGAGATGGATTGCACTCTGAGGAAGGGGCGGAAGAAGAAGCAGTCAAACGGATGGGGAACCCCATTGAAGTAGGAAAAAACTTTAATCAGTTGTACCGCGACAAAACAGACTGGTGGATGGTGTTTCTATTATTGATGAGTGTGGGGATTAGTTTTCTCCCGGTCCTTGTTTTCAATCAGGACTTTGGTTATCTCCTCGAAAGTAAATTTGTGTACACTTTTATGGGAATTGGAATAGCTGCAGTTCTCTTCTTCTTAGATTATCGAAAGCTACAGAAGTGGGGGTGGGTCTTTTATGGGGCAGGGCTTTTGGGACTGTATTTTCTTATCAATGGCCCCGTTACGTACGTGATTGGACAACCAGTCTTGGAAGTTGGACCGTTTTCTATCAGTGGGATTTACTTCATCCCCCTTTTCATTCTTGGATTTGCTTCTTTCTTTTCTAGTCCTAAAGCAAAGCTATGGAAGGCTTTGATAGTGTTGTCAATTCCGCTTTACCTTTACCTAAATACTTACGATTTTATTTCGACGGGGATTCTTATCGTCCTGTTTTTTTCCATGGCATGGTTTATTAACTTAAATCGAAAAGCACTGGCAGGAATGATCTGTGGAGGTAGTAGTGCTATTGCTTTATATTTATGGTTAGCACCAATTAAAGAATATCAGCTCGTTAGGCTTTTTTCTTTCCTACACCCTGAAGATTATCCTGATTCACAAGGGTATGTCTATCTCCGGGTTCAAGAAATGCTATCTAATACGGAATGGTTTGGTCGAGGCGGAAACCTTGAAAATCTTCCATCAGGTCATACAGACTTCGTATTGGTAAGTTTAACGTACAACTATGGTTGGATAATATCCTTTATCACCATTCTTGTACTCTTATTATTGATGGTGCGGCTGGTTGTAGTGAATCTAAAGATAAGCGATAAGTTTGGAAAAATGCTCATTACTGGGGGACTAGCTTTTTATTCGGTTCCTTTTCTCTACCATCTTCTAATGTCCTTTGGATTGCTGCCATTTATGGCGTTTTCTCTCCCATTCTTAAGTTATGGTTTTCATCCTATGGTTTTACATGCAGTGGTGTTTGGACTGATCTTAAGTGTGTACAGAAAAAAGGCTATCGTTGGAGCGATGTTATCTCACCATTCATAATACTGGGGAGTGTGCCGTAGCTATCCTGGCTATTTGCATAATCCATGCAATCATATTACTCGTTCCTGATCTACATCCCTAAAAAGGAAAATAGAGGTAGAGAGGAACCTTCACTGACAATAATTTGAAATCAAGTCTTCAAGAAACGGGGGCAATTCTTTAACAGAAGAATTGCCTCTTTCTTAATGATTTGGGCAGATTTCTTTAAGACTCAATTTCGAGTTAATATGGTGTTTTGAAACGTTTAATAGTACTAATTCGTACCTGCTATTAACAACTTAATACAGTAATATGAAACTTACGAGGTGGGTGTATATGGAAGTAACAAGTCCAGCTGGTTTTAGGAATAGGTTTTTTGCATATGTGTTAGATTTTATTATTATATTTTTGGTAACAGGAATAATCTCTTACTTTCTATATGGTGTGTTTTATGATGGTGAAAACTCCTATCCTACTGATTTTTCAGGATTATTCTATACTGTGTTATTACCAGTTTTATGGTCTGGGTACACATTAGGGAGAAAAATGGCAGGCAACCGAATCGTAAGAATTGATGGGGGAAAAGTTGGGATTGGTACAATGATATTAAGGGTTATAGTAGCGGGAGTTGCCTATGCTCTTACATTAGGAATTGGATTTATTGTAAGTGCTATTATGATAGGAGTAAGAGAAGATAAACGTGCTATTCATGACTTTATTGCACAAACGTATGTGACTACACACCCACATACTAAACAAAATAATTAAAGATTGAACTTAAGGGCGCAAAAGAAAGAGAAAGCGAAAGATATTTCGAATTCGAGTCTTACATAAACGGGGGGGCGTTTGTTATATTCAAAAATCTAGAATTAATTCGGAAAGCCTATGGGAAAGTTGGTGTATTTAATTGACTAGTTGTGATTGCTGCAATACTAAGTTTACATGGTGGAAATTACTTAAGAAGAACAGTTTTTATGGTTCTCTTAAATGTCGGATTTGTGGTTGTAAACATAGGATAGATTTCGCTTCAAGGTTCTCAGTCACACTAGTAAGTGTTGTTCCATTTATGTTGTTTGGTTTGATTTTATCACCTTTTGAAAGTATTTTTTTAACTATATTAGTCGCACTTCTTATATTTATTCTTGGCATGTTACTAACTCCTTTTGTGGTGAATTACAAATTAACGAGAAGGTAGGGAGCTTTCAAGAAATGCTATATACCATTAATTCAAACAAATCTCGAATTCGAGTCTTAAACTAACGGGGGCTTCAGCTGCACATTTGATATTGGCTAATATATTATCTGAGAGTTAACAAAGAGAATTACCTATACCGAAGATCTGTCTGTTTTTTTTGAAAAAATAAATAATGTTCAGGAGGACCTATGGGGTATATAGAAGATTTACGCAAAGAAGTAGGAAACCATCCTTTAATTCTAGTTGGAGTTGCAGTAGCGGTCATTAACGATAAAGGTGAATTTTTACTGCAGAGACGAAGTGACGGACTTTGGGGTGTTCCAGGTGGGTTCATGGAATTGGGTGAATCTACCGAAGAAGCAGGAAGAAGAGAGGTATTAGAGGAAACGGGCATTGAAGTAGGTAATCTTGATTTAGTCGGAGTATTTTCAGGAGAAGAGTATTTTGTTAGATTAGCAAACGGTGATGAATTCTATCCTGTTACAATTGCTTACACATCAAGAGAAGTAAAAGGTGGAGTCCTTAAAGCAGACGGTCATGAAACTATGGATGCAAAGTTTTTTAAACATAATGAGTTACCAGTAAAGTTAAATCCTTTAATTAAAAACTTAATAAGACAATTCTCCAACTATTAGTTGAAAATTGTGATTACTTCGAGTTCGAGTCTTCAAGTAAAGGGGGGCAATTGCTTAATAAATATGTAAGGGGATTTGAATGAATTTATTTTTGAAAATAAACTTATTTAGCATATTATATGCTTTTGTATTGTTCTTAGCTTTGGAACTAGGGATCAATGTATATAGAATAAGTGATTTACTTAGTTTGAATCTAGATGCTGTAATGAAAATCGTAACAGTCCTTTATATTATTGGTTTTATTACCTTCAGTTTCTTATTTTTCAAGATAGCTAAAAAATGGATGGAAAAAAGAAAGTCCTCTATTTGGTCCATCATTCTTTGGTTTCCATATTTTATTCTTTTTACTTTTATATTTGCTAGATTATTTCCCGTTGTTAACCCGGGACACGACCCTGGACCAGGAGCTGGGTTTGTAATTATATTTGCTGTATTCTTTTATCCTTTTTATTTACTAATAATTAACGTATTAGGAACAGGAGTAGGGATTAAAGATGGTTAAAAATATCTTGAGTCTGAGTCTTTTGGAATAGGGGGCTTTAGTTGAATAAGCTAAACACAAAAAGTAACTTCCAATTTTATGGAAGTTACTTTTTGTAGTAATATCTATACTAAACTTTAACAGAGCCTTCTTTAAAACAATTCCTGTGCCAATAATTTATAAACATTCAGACGTTTCTCTTGTGAATGAGGGATGCTGCAAATCATTGCTTCATCAAAACCATAATGATCCTGCTCTTCTTGTAGTAATGTTGCGATGTCTTTTACAGCTCCCACTAAATGAACTTTACGATTTTCCTTAATAGTCATACGATCTATCTCTGTCAATGGATAATCACGGGCTTCTTCAGGTGTCAAAATTTGTGTTAACTTACCTTTCGTAAACATTAAACGCCAAATGTCTTGTGGTCTAGCCTCAAACTCAGCTTCCTCTTTTGTTTCTGCTGTTGTCACCATATAGGATACATTGATTTCCGGTTTCTCCATAAAAGGTGAAGGTTGAAATTTCTTTCTGTATACATCTAAGATTTCCTTACTCATCTCACCATTAAAAAATTGTGCAAAAGAATAACCAACACCCCTGCGCGCAGCCTGTACCGCACTGTTACCACTAGAACCTAACAGCCAAGCTTCTGGTAAAGAGATTTTGTAAGGTGTTGCAAATGTTTTGTTATATAAGTCATCAGTGGAAGCTTCGTCGTTAATCAACTGCAATGTATTATCAATTTTCTCATACATATTGTTCATCATCGGTTGGCGTCCTTCAGATAAAGCATAAATGGAGTAGCTATCCCCTCCAGGAGCTCGACCAACACCAAAATCAATACGACCTGGCGAAAGTGCACTTAGTGTTTTAAACACTTCCGCCAGTTTCAATGGGGAATAATGCATCATCATCACTCCCCCGGTTCCAATACGAATATTCTTCGTTCTAGCAGTCAAATAGGCAGACGTCACCTCGGGAGCAGAACTTGCAATAAAATTAGATGAGTGATGTTCTGCCATCCACATTCGATGATAGCCTAATTCATCTCCTAAAATCGCTAGTTCTTCCGCCTTCTTTAATGCGTCTGCTGCAGTATTCCCTTTCGTAATCGGCGCTTGGTCCAAAATACTTAATCTCATTTAGATAACTTCCTTCCAATAGATTTATTCTTCTTGTAAATCCTTTTTCATTTATATGCTAAATTTGTCTGGTTCTACATGCTGGTCATTCGGGTAATCAAACACACTCTTGGACTCACTTATTTGATGATGGGTAACGCTTACTCTTGGTTGCGAGCATTCTATTTATCTTTAGAAAACCCGGCTATCAGGATGATATTCCCGATTATCAGGAGGGCAATGAGCACAAAATTTAAGCTATAACTTTGGGTTTGCTCTAATATTGCACTTGCAGCTGCTGGTCCTAATGCCATGCCTACATTATTCATTAAGTTATAAACACCTAATCCAACACCAGTTTCGTTACTTATTAATGTTTGAGGTACTAGTGTATTTAATCCCACCTGTATTGCCGAAAATGCAATAAATATAAGGAGTATCATGAAAGTAATTAGGATAATATTTAGATCAGGAAATACACCAAGTATTAAGAAGCTTAAGAGCATAATCGTCGATGAAGTATAAATAACTTTTTTAGACCCTTGTTGAGGTAAGATCTTTCCTGCAGTTAGGCTAGAAATGATGCTAAATATAGACGCTATGAAAAAAATGAGTCCTATTAAAGAAGTGGTTATATCATACTCTATACCGAGCAACAACGGTATTAGAAACATGTTAGTCATGACGGCACCATTCGTAATAAACCCAACTGTAATAGCTTTCATGAATTTTGTGTTTTTAAATAAGTTCTGATGAATAAATGGCTTTTTTGCTCTTGAAATCCAAAGTCCAAATAATAAGAAAAAAATAGCAAAGAGAATAAAGAACATCACAGTAATGTTTGCGCCTAATAATAAAGAAGCAATGACACCAAACAATAAAAATGCACCTGTAAAGTCAAATGAAAATTTCTCATTAATCTTATCTTCTAGTGGCATAACCTTCAGTATCGGGCCTAAAGCGATGATGCTTATAAGCATAGAAACAAATAGATATGGCCAACCAAATAAATCAGTGATTGCTCCACCAATTAATGGCCCCATACCGATAGCTAATGCAACGCCAACACTGATAAGTGCAAAAGCAGTTGAACGTTTTTCAGGTCTAATCATTTTCCTAACTGAAACCATCGATAATGTAATAAATGAAGCACCTCCAAACGCTTGTAAAAGACGAGCGAGAATGATGATGAAATATGATTCTTGTTTAACAAAGCCCAATACAGACCCAATAAGAAATAAGATGATTCCGATAGTTAAAAGATTCTTTAAATGAAAATGATCAGCCAATTTTCCATATGTGATAGAGCCGATAGCTATCCCCATTGAGTAACCTACTGCAATCCAACTAACTTGCGACGTACTAACTGATAAGTCATATAAAATGTTCTCAAAAGCAACATTAAACAATACAGCATTCATTACACCAATTAATGCTAAAAATGCTAAAGTAAACATTAACAACGTAGATTGTTTTGATTCAACATAACTCACAAAAACAACTCCTAAATAATATTGATTGTTCTAAAACATTCAAACAAAAGTCCGAATAGTAATGAAAAAGCTTAATAACTACAATCAAAGCTAAAAGGAGACATCATTATTTAGTTTGAAAGTTTTAAAACATTAAAACTAAAGGATGGAAATAAAGGTTTTTTAGCCTTTATAATGTGGCCAAAAAACCCGGTATGAATTCTTCAAAGGTCTCCTCTTTAATTATAACTACTTTGGATTGACCTTGTCTTTGTAATTCAATTAAATTAGCCTCCTGTAATATCTTAAGGTGATAAGACTGATTAGATTTGTTTAAACTAAGTGCTTCTTGCACCCCCCCACAAGTATAATGATTTTTACTGTGATAAATAAAACGAAGGATATCAATTCGCTTAACATCAGCTAAAGCTTTAAGTACCTTGACACGATTTTCATCTGCTTTTGATTGTTTGAAAGTCATAAAACTATCTTATTCTTGATTCTTTATATTGTCAAGAAACTCAATCCTCCAATTTACTTTAAGTACTCTATACTAAATCTTGATATTAGAATATCTTGAAACCTAGTCAAAAGAGGGAGATTATTTTGTAAGAATGGTCCCAAATTAGGGCTAAATATAAAGGGGAGGGTTATGAAAAGGTGGTTGCCAAAGAACTCTTCACTAAGTTCCCAGGTGAATGAGAGATTTCCCAGATAGAAAGGAATGAAGGTGCACATGCTCTTTGGAAAGGATTTATTGACGAAATAAGGGAAGGCGATTACATAGAGCATTACAAGGACGGAGTGTATGTCCAGACATTTACTACATAGAATCGATTGGATTATACGAATATCTCGATTTCAAGTCTTCAAGAATAGGGGGCTTTAGTTTAATAAATTAAATAAAAAAATCGGTTCCTAACAGTTTTAAAGGAACCGATTTTTTTATACCTAACTTTTTTTATCGTTGTAAATCCACATCTTCCTAACGGTCTCGACTTTTGAACAGGTGTATGAACGCTATTTATACATCAATAGAGAGAGGCCACTAAGAGTAAAAAATTATGGGCATACAATTTAAATGAGGACAGTATTGTCAAAGAGAAGTAGAACACCAAGTAAATGAATTTTCAAATAGATACGATTGATAAGTGTACTTTTTGATTAATAATTGAAAATTATGAAATTTAATACTTCCACATGTTAAAATAAGGAAGAAGATATAAAAATGCTAAAGGAAGGTAAAAATGTCACATACTATTAAGTGTACTCAACTACATAAGGAGTTTAAAGGAGACGGCGTAAATACTACGGCTCTTAATAAAGTCAACTTGGAGTTTTCAAAAGGAGAGTTTGTCTCTATAGTCGGTTCTTCTGGATCTGGGAAATCTACTTTTTTAAGCCTGATTGGAACATTGGATAACCCAAGTGGAGGGGCAGTACATTATGGGGAGGCAGACTTGAGAAAACTTAACCTTAAGGAATTGGCAGATTTCAGGTTTGAGCACATTGGATTTGTCTTTCAACAATATCATCTTTTGCCTACTCTAACAGCTCTGGAAAATGTTATGGCGCCTCTATTATCTAGGAAAGTTTCTTATGACAAAAGAAAGAGAGCAGAACAATTGCTTGAAGAAGTAGGTCTAGCTACAAAGCTTCACTCTCTCCCTTCTCAACTTTCAGGGGGACAGCAACAACGGGTTGCTGTAGCCAGAGCTTTAATCCATGAACCACATTGGCTGCTAGCGGACGAACCTACTGGAAATCTGGACACCGAAACAGGCGAGATGATTTTTGATCTGCTTCATAAACTTAATAAGGAGAAAGGATGCGGGGTCATCTTCGTGACGCATGAACCCGAGCTAGCTGTTCGAGCTGGACGTATGATTGAAATGAAGGATGGCCACATCATTCGTGATACGGAGGGAGGGCAATGATACGATTCATTTGGAATTCGTGGTGGCGGAATAAGGAACGGTTTATTTTGCTATTGATTGGTGCGTTGATTGTAAGTATCGGGTTAAGTTATCTAGTTGGTACGACTCAAGCTAGTCAAGGTACAATCGTTGATGAACTGCAAAAACGTTGGAAGTCTTCTTATGATATTGTCGTACGTGCTCCTGGAAGTAGAAGCGTAACAGAAGATAAACAGTTACTAGAGCCTAACTATCTTAGTGGACTTAATGGAGGAATATCTCTTGAACAATATGAAACCATCCGTTCCATGGAAAAGATAGAAACAGCAGCCCCGATCTCCATGATGGGTTACGTAGATTATGGTACAACGCTGGCGGAAGTGAATTATGATGAACCTGGTATATATCGTCTACATATGAGCAATTCGACGACTAATGGTGTCAGCACCTATGAGGACGACAATACACTTTATTTCACTGTTGGAGATTGGCAGGCACCACAAGGTACCCAGCGTGAATATGGCGTAACCGGATTTAATGGAAAGCTGATCAATAGCAATAATATCCTTATTGCAGGAATAGACCCACAAGCAGAAGCCAGATTAACAGGGTTGAATGATGCCATTTCGGATGAAACCGAACAATCCGGAAGCTTTTTAGATAACGAAGCGTCGGTTTCCATCAAAGAGGTCGGGACTGGTATCCAAAATATTAATATTCCTGTTCTTTTGAGTAACCAGTCATTTGTGGAAGGAACATCCACCTATACCATAGAAAAGCTTGAGCAATCTTTTAAGCAGGATGAACAAGAAGAAGTTATGAACGAAGTCAAGGAGAGGGGAGGAGTCCAATACCTTGATGACCTTGAAGCAAAGCAAGTCGATCACTTTAATTTCACCTCAGAAGAATCCCACCAAAAAACGATTGAGTTAATCAAAGGAACCAATGAGGACGCCGGGGCATCTCTGGACTCCTTCAACTGGATGGCCTTTCATCCCTCACCCGTAAACTATCAAGAAGTCAACAGTCCATTCGGAGAGCGTTGGCCTTTCGCCTATCAAGTAGAACCCCATTCCGTACCAGAGGATAGCCCTTTAGCGCAAAAACATGCGTACCGACCTATAACGATGTTTTCCGAAACTAGTGAAGGCTGGCCGCGTTTAGAACTAGATTTTCACGGGGTGTTTGACCCCTCTCAATTGGACCTGTCTAAGGATCCACTGAATGAGCTCCCGATGGAAACGTATTTTCCTTCAAGTGCAAAATGGGTAATGGATAATGAAGAAAACCCTATTAATCCTCCAAAAGAAATGAAGCCACTGAATAATCCTTATGGTTTCCTGACGAAGCCTCCGCTGTTGTTAACCACTATTGAAGCTGCTTCTCAGGTTCTCGGAGAGGAACCGATATCAGCTATCCGGGTAAAAGTGCGCGGAGTCGATGAAATGTCTGAATCTAGTGGACAGGTTCTTGAACAAATAGCAAAAGACATTGAAGAAGAAACCGGTTTGATCACCGATATTACTTTGGGGTCATCCCCACAGCCTGCGATCACCCATATCCCAGCGTCTGGTGAGCAAGAGAGCCTTGGATGGGTCGAACAACCTTGGATTAAGCTCAGTTCTTCGATTTCCATTTTTAAGGAGTCGAAAATGGGATTGTCCGGAGTTATAGCTAGCGTAATTGTCGTAGCTATAGTTTATGTGTTCGCTTCTAACATCATGATGATGTATGCACGTAAAAAAGAGTTTGCCGTATTACTTGCGGTAGGCTGGCGACCGAAGCAATTGAGCTTACTGATATTTATAGAAGCGCTTATCCTCGGAATCTTTGTATCCTTAGTCAGTTGGCTGATACTTGGGATCATTTATGTCACAAATGATATAGAGACATCTATATGGAGGCTACTGTTCATCGCCATATTCGGACTGTCAGTCTACCTATTAGGTTCGTTGGTTCCGAGTATTTTAGTGCAAAGGATTTCGCCATACGAAACGATGAAGACAGGGGAAGTGACGACAAAGAAAAGACATAGCTTCCAAGCCTTCACTAGCTTTGGGATGGCAGCCAATCAATTCATGACCCAATGGAAGAGAGCTTTGTTATCCGTTGTCTCGATTGCTCTTCCGACGGCTATGTTAATGTATTTTTTGTTTGTCACCGTTCAATTACGTGGAACCATGTACACCACCTGGCTTGGTGAGTTTGTCGCCATGGAAGTCGGTGTCATGCATTATATAGCCATGGGTGTTGCATTACTGATCGCTATTCTGACCACAGCAGAAATCATGTGGCAGAATGTATCGGAACGGCAAGCAGAATTCTCTGTCTTGAAAGCATTAGGATGGAGGAATCATACGGTAAGGATGCTTGTCCTTTGGGAAGGGGCTATTTTTGGATTGATTGCTGGACTGCTTGGCCTTTCACTATCCCTTGTAGCCATAACCATCAGTTATAATAAATTTCCATTTGATTCTCTATTATTTTTCTCGTCTACCCTTTTGATTCCAATTGTTACGGGGATTGTGGGAGCTATGTTACCTGCCATGAAGGCTGTACAATTGACCCCTAGTGAAGGTTTTCGGGGAGGAGTATCCAACACGGCCAAAACAGAAAAGGCGTTCCGATATGTATTTAGTACGGGAGGTGCTGCTTTGGCTGCCGGGGTGGTTGCCATTATGCTGTTTGCCATCCCCGCAAATTCGAATTCGAATGAACAAGTTGATTCCAGTAGTACATCTACGAATGACATCGAAGGAACGGAAGGGGAGCTTGAGGTTTCTTCCCCCACTGAGGAGGAAATCAAAGTTGAGGATGATGGAACCGATCAAACTGGTGATTCCATCATGCAGGAGAAAAAGAATGCATATAAGACATTAATACTTGGAGATGAAGTATTTGACGCAGAGGATAAAGAAGTCACTGTAGAACGAGTAGATCCCCCTTCAAGTCTCAAAACAAATGAGAAATTAATCACCATTCGAACTTCCTATCACAGGAAAGCTGGAGAGGGGAGTGTTGTGTATAAACCGCAAACATTCCAATTGATGAGTAGTGATGGGGAGTCATACAAACCTATAGAATTCGAAGAAGTGACGACGGATTCCACATGGAATGGGTTTGAAATTAAGGGTCAGAGCAAGGTAGTTACTGAATCGACTTTTGAAGTATCTGAGAGTAGTGAGAAGCTAGCCTTCAAAATGAATGGAAGTTGGACACCTGGGGAAATCATTATTGAATTTGAAAGCTAGACATATGAAAAACAAGGACCATTAAAGTTGATTTGTATAGATTTAAAGAAGTAAAAGTTTCAAGTGTAGATTCTTTAAGAACACTATTATCTCGAAACCGAGTCTTAAACAAACGGGGGCGATTGTTTAATATAGATGATCGTCCTAAAAGCATTTCTTTTATAGGGGTTTGCAGTGCATTAGGGGAAAATAAGATGTTCATTAAATATATTCTAGTCATGTCATCTTTGTGTGAAATAGTAATTTATGATACGAGTTCGATTCTGTAAACCAGAGACAACCCTCTTAATATCAAGGGTTGTCTCTGGTTTTATTTTATCTCCTTGTGATGGAAGGCGGAATTAACAATACAAAGCATAAAAAAGGTGAAAAGGTTTTCTCGAAAACTGAGTCTTCAAGTGCAGGGAAGTTTTAATGAAGAAGGGTTTTCTAAATATGGTGAAGAAAAGAATAGTATATTGATATGGTTAAAGTAGGTGAGCAAATGATTAATTATTTAGGTACGCCAATACTAGAAACGGACCGATTAGTTCTAAGAAAGATTGAACTTTCAGATGCTCAAAGTGTATTTGACCATTGGCTTTGTGATGATCGCGTAATGGATAATCTTATAAAAGGGGCACACAAGTCTGTATCGGAAACTATCGAAAGGGTAACAGAAATCGTAAGTAATTATGATTCACAAGAGTTCTGTTATTGGGGTATAGAACTAAAAACAAGTGGTGAATTAATTGGAGCTATTGATCTCTTCAATTTTGATAGCATGACAGAGAATTGTGAAGTAGGTTATACAATCGGTTATAAATGGTGGAACCAGGGGTATGGAACTGAGGCCTTGAGAGTTGTATTAGATTTTGGCTTTAGACAAATGAACATTCACAAAATATCAGCAGCACATAATATTGACAATCCATCCTCTGGGAAGATTATGCTTAAAAATGGTATGGAACAAGAAGGTACCATTAAGCATATGATTCGTAATGCCAAAAATCATTATAAAGATTGTGCTATATATGGTCTTCTTCAGGAAGATTATTTTAAAAGTGTGAAATGATTAAATAATATCCCCCATCATAATTCAACTAAAGGGGCTTATCAGAAGCAAGGATAAGGCTTCTAATGGTTAAGACTTTGGATTGAGTCTCTGGATATAGTTGAAATAATGGAATGATATAAGTAGTAACAAAAATATAGGGGGACCTACAGATGGTTAGAAAAGATGCTTTCGACATCATTTATGGAGAACGAAATGACTTAACCCCTTTAGTGGTAATGATGTGTGGTGTGGCTGGTTCTGGAAAAACCACATTTTCACAACAATTAGAAAAAGAAGGCTTTGTACGTCTTTCTATTGATGAAGAAATATGGGCTGCAAAAGGTCGTTATGGGATTGATTTTCCCATTGAAAAATTTGAGGAATACAAGAAAGATGCAGAAAGTAAATTACGCAATCTTTTAATAAAGTTAATTCATGATAAACAACAGGTGGTCATATATTTCAGTTTTTGGGATCGTATAAGAAGGGACCAATATAAAAAAATAATTGAGGATTCTGGAGGTAAATGGAAACTTATTTATTTAAAAGTTCATCCAGATGATTTACGTGAACGCCTTAAGTTACGTAACAAACGTTTTGATGCAAATTCCTTTCCTATTTCCGAAGAATTGTTAACTTCTTACCTTAAGGGCTTCGAAATCCCAAATGGTGAAGGAGAAATTGTTATTGAAAATGAGACCTATTGAATAACACAAGGGTTTTAAATTCCAGAAGATCTTGAAGCTGAACCTTCAGGGATAGGGGGCAATTGCTCAATAACTATATGAAGTTATGTTCATATTGATTCACAATGGCGCATTCCCTAATGCGTCTTTTTTTATCGAAGGACTTTGGTGAAAAAAGATTTTCCCCGTATATCATAGAACTTATTACGATAAAGTCCTTTCCCTTTTTTTGAAAAACATGGGACCTTTCTTATTGAATAGATCTTGAATCTTTTTTGAATGGTGAGAGACGTTTTATTCTATTAAAAAAGCAAGGGCTCCTTTTTGTATTTCACTTTGACAAGCCTAAACCCTTCACTTATAATGATAATCGTTATCAATGAAAACGATTATCAATAATTTTATAGAGTGGAAGGGTTGGGAATATGAAGCGCTGTCTATCAAGTTTCATCCTCGTATTATTACTATTTATACTTACACCTAACGTGACTGGTGCAACGACGAGTCAGCCAGTTCAAGGTTTGCTTGTTTCAGTAGAAGAAGCGATTACTTATGCAAAGGCAGGTCAAACGACCGAAGCAGAACAAGAATTATCTGAATTTCATGAGAAGTGGGAAGAGGTTGAAGAGCAAATCGAAGAGTCTTCTCCAGAAGATTATGAAAAAATAGAGTCTGCGATGGTCAAAGCGGAAGCTCTGGCGCAAAGTGAGAATGCTGAAAAATTAAGCGAGGCATTAGAAGCTTTGGAAGGAACGCTAAGGTCTTATGGAACAGAGGGAAGTGAGTCTTCCCGAAATTCCCCAGGGGCTAAAGCACTTCTAGGATACGCACATGAGTTGGAAGAAGCGAAAGAGTCCGTCGAGTCAGGCGATTGGAATATGGCGAAGCAAGAGTATGAAGAATTCCATGAAGGCTGGGAAGGCGTAGAGGATTCCGTTCGTGAAACGGACGCGGAAGCGTATGAAGCGATTGAAACAAACATGAGCTTGGCACAGGCTTCCCTGGAGGCTGGGTCTGATAATGAGAAAGCGGAAAAGAACCTGGAGAAACTGATCGAATCGATTGATGGCTATGCCAAAGTGGACGAGGAACCTGCTTCTACCACAAAAGCCTCAGGAGCTAAAGCGCTTCTAGGATACGCACATGAGTTGGAAGAAGCGAAAGAGTCCGTCGAGTCAGGCGAATGGAAAGTGGCGAAGCAAGAGTATGAGGAATTCCATGAAGGCTGGGAAGGCGTAGAGGATTCCGTTCGTGAAACGGACGCGGAAGCGTATGAAGCGATCGAAACAAATATGGGATTGGCACAGGCTTCCCTGAATGCTGGATCCGATGCTGAAAAAGCCGAAAAAAATCTGGAGAAATTGATTGGGTCCATTCGGGCGTATGCAGAAGGTGAAAAGTCGGAAGCTGCTGGAGTTCCAGAACAAAAAGGAATCTCTACTTTAGTTTCTATCCTAGGTGAAGTTCAGACAGCGATAGATTCTGGTGAAGCGGGATCAGCTGCTTTAGAGATGGAAGAATTCATATCTGTATGGCCGAGTATCGAAGGTGAAGTGAATACAAGATCTGTAGCGGTATATGAATCGATAGAAAACCAGATGACGGAAGCGCTTGGTCTACTATCCTCCACCCCTCCGAAAACAGAACAAGCACAGGAAGTTGTGGCTGATATGAAAAACCAACTGACTTCTGTTGCTGAAGAGTCGAGCTATACGATGTGGGATGCAGCAATCATCCTGCTGCGGGAAGGTTTGGAAATCATTCTCGTTTTGTCTGCACTGCTGGCCTTCTTGAAATCAAGTGGAAATGAGAACAAAAGAAAGTGGATTTGGGGCGGCGCTGGAGCAGGTGTCGTAGCTAGTATCGGTCTGGCATTTATCCTCACCTCAATTGTTTCCGCAACGGTATCTGCAGAGAACCGGGAGTTCATGGAAGGTATTACGGGACTGATAGCCGTTGTCCTCATGTTCACAGTAGGAGCTTGGCTGCATAAGAAATCCAATATTGAAAGTTGGAATTCGTTCATCCGTGAATATGTAGGGTCGGCGATTGCCAAAGGAAGTTTATGGTCTTTGGCTGGTGTTGCATTCATAACCGTGGTTCGTGAAGGGGCGGAGACGATCATTTTCTATATGGGGATCATTTCTGATATTTCCATGGTCAGCTTCTTCACAGGACTTGGAGTCGCGATCCTTATTCTTGTGGTCTTAGGGGTAGCCATTATGTACTTTAGTGTGAAAGTACCCGTGCGCGCGCTGTTTCTTGGCATTACCGTGCTCATCTACTACTTGGCGTTCAAATTTACAGGTGAAAGTTTGCATGCCTTACAAGTCGTAGACAAACTTCCAGCGCACACTATTTCTGGTTTCCTAGAGGCTAACTTCTTAGGAATGTATCCGACTTGGGAAACAACGATTGCTCAAGCTGTTCTGCTTGCTATGATTGTCTTGCAGACGGTTCGTACAAAGAAAAATATTGAGTCTGCTTCCGAGCGAACGACTGCAAAAAAAGTGGCTCAATAATCACAAAGACTATACGATCAGAGGGTGCCCGCAGAATATGCTAGGGCACCTTTTTCTGTTTGAATTTGAATCTATGAGAGTCATTCATATTTTATACATATTCGAGTCATAAACAAACGTGGGCGTTTGTGTAATAAGCAAAAACCTCCAAAAATGACTTCTGTAAAATTGGAAGTCCTTTTTATGGAAAGTATTAACACTAAACTTTAGCAGAGCCAAAAAAACGACTTTCTCGTTAAGAGACGATTTCCAAATAAACTCTTACTGCACGAAATGACATTAGTAGTACTGTTTTTATTACCTGGGATTTCTGTTGGGGGGGATACCGGGTTATATCGTGTATGTCCTCTTTCATTCGAGTCTTACATAATCGGGGGGCTTTTCTATATTAATTAATGTCCTCGGAGGTGACTATGTATGGAGAGTCAAAGGTTATCAAAATTAGATAGATGGCGAGAAAAATATGGAGCATTAGTAATTGCTTTAGCTTGTCTTTATAGTGCAATTAGCAGTTGGGGGCAAAATTGGATTCTTACGGGTGTTTTAGTTTTCGGCACATTTGTCTGTGGAACGTTTGGTTTCTTTAATATAAAGAGAGCTTTTATGGAAAAAGGTTCAAGGTAATAATTTGTCGCTAATGTGATCAATATCATTCCAATGTAACCCTTATTGTTAAAGAAAGATGGGTTGATATTACTTTGAAATCGAGTCTTACGTAAACCGGGGCAATTCTTTAACAGAAGAATTGCCTCCTTCTTAATGATTAGGGCAGGTTAGTTGAAGACTCAGTTTCGGGATATATTAGAATTTTTTGAAACTATATCACGACTAACTCGTAATAGTAACATAGTTTATTTTAGGAGTGATTGATTAGTATGAGTAACCAAATAAATGATAAGATACTCGGAAAGATGAATGATGAAAACTACCGAAGTATTTTTAATGAAATCGTAGAAATCATGCACAATGATCACGCGGGATGGAAAGATAAGGCTGGTTGGGATCAACCTGATATTTACAAAGAGAAACTAGTTGATATAGATGACAATCAATTTATCGACATCGTTCAAGATTATTTGTTGGATTTTAAGGATTTACATACTGGATTTAAACAAATAAACAAGGAGGAAATGAATATAGGGTTTACGGTAAGGAGGTTTGAAGATCACCTTTATATCTCTTCTTCTAACAGTGAGGAACGCTTAAATACTGGTGATAAAATCGTTGCTCTAGATGATAATGGAATTTCTGAAATAGCTCAAATGTATGAAAAAGAGCTTCAAACCAATGTATATGAAAGGCAAAAGTGGGAATCTATATTGCTTTTATTTAAAAAAGCAGAAATCGAAACGAAACAAGGAGAGAAACAAACCTTAGAATTAAATAAATATACACCAATTCCTTATGATCCAGAGTATTCAATTCAAGAGTTAAAGAGTGACATTTTATATATTAAGTTGACTGATTTTCTGGATCATAATTCGGTTAGTCAATTGATTCGTGATAACGAGTACAGACTATCGACATATCCCTACTTGATTGTAGACGTTCGGGAAAATAAAGGAGGCAGTGATCTAGCTTATTTTGATTTATTGCCTTATGTCTTTGAGGGAGAAAAAATTGATATAAGTACTTTTTCAAACGAAAAAGCTCTGACTAACTGTACAGAGAGAAATGTGGGTTTACGCATTCAAATGCTTCAGGACGCTTTAGCTTTAATAGAAAATAATGAAACTCGACGTCAGATTCACATAATGATCGAGGAGTTAGAAAATCATCGAGGAGAAGGTTTTGTTGAGCTTAATTTATCAGAATTAGAAGAGGATCTCATTTTTGAAACTAAACCTGGACCAAAGAAAGTTATCGTCCTATCTGACGTGTACTGTGGAAGTTCAGGAGATTCCTTTGTTGAAACCTGCAAGTATTCTTCGAAAGTAACAGTAATAGGACGACCTACTTTAGGAATGAATGATTACGCAAATGTCGCTCTTAAGGAATGGGGCAATAAATTTCAACTTATGTATCCTACCTCAAAGTCCTCACGTGTTGATGAAGGAAATGGAATGGGTGGAAAAGGTATACAGCCTGACGTATATGTTCCATGGACACCTTTACATTTGGAACAAGATATAGATTTAGAAATTGCCATTCAAGAGTGTTTCAAAGATAGTTAATTACACTATCTCGAAATCAAGTCTTCCAGAAACGGGGGCGATTATTCATTAAGAATAGTCGCCATTGCTTTATTTGATTATAGAAGGCATTATTCAATTAAAAGGAGTTTAGCCCCACTACTTTCTTTTTTGGACAGTTTTATTGCACCTTTATAGGGTGTTATGCAAACTAAGACTGAAAAAGAGAGCAATAGAATATTTAACATCATCACCTCTTATACTTTCTTTTCACGTGAAAAAATACGTATTGACAATTTAGTTTCTAGTAAATAAATAATTTTCCCCAACATAAAGATAATTTTGGTTGATCCTCTGATAGCGATCTCCTTGCACAAAGCTTTTCCACCAACCGTTAATCCGGCCACAATACTCGTAAATATAATGGCTGTAATTGAATAATAAATGGAGTCATCGTTTTGACCAGCCATTAAGGACAATTGTAATACGACTGCTGCGGATGCTGATCCACTGACAATTCCGCATATATCTCCAACCACATCATTGAAAAAACTTGAAAAGACTTCCGCGTTTTTACAAATTTGAACTGATTCCTTTGCTCCGTTAATTCTTTTTGATGCCATTGCATGGAATGGATATTCCTTTGCGGCAGCCGCAGACAATCCAATGGTATCAGAAATTACTCCAATTAAGATAAAGAAGAAGACAGTAATTATTCCTAGCACTATAGAAGCGTTAGATAATACAAAAGTAGAAATAGATGAAAATATAGAAGCAAGAAGTATAGTGAAAACAGTAAATTTTCGTACTCCACCCTAATGACCTAGCAAAAAAAACTTTCATAAAATCACCACCTTGCACTTTCATTAACTTTATAACATCTTTATGCAACTAATCTTCCACTATCTTTTAAGCGGAAGATTAGTAATAGTAAATATCTTTTTAAGCTTGGCTTACATTTTGTGTTTTTCTTATATTGTTAGTCCTTTTTTTTAGGAAAGGCTTTAGATAAAAATCTACCCCAAAACGGCCAGCATTCGTTCCACTAGCGATAATGATAAATTCCATTATGATGAGATTAGGGTTAACACTAATCGTACCGGCGAATAAGAAGCTGAAATTTAGAAATGCACCCATCAAGCTAGAAAATCTTGTGAATAATCCAATGATCAATCCAATTCCAACGAGAACTTCTCCCACAGGTACTAGGAAGTTGAAAAGTTCAACATTTGGTATGGCGAAACTTTCTAGAAAGTTTGCGTACCACTGTTGTACTGAAGGGTGTTCTCCACTTGATTTACTAACAGCTCCTTTTAAGAAACCAGTAGCATCAAAAGGTTCTGGTCCGAACATTTTCCCCCATCCTGCAGATAAAAATTTCCATCCGACATACACACGTATTACAGTTAATAAAGTAGCTGCTATTTTACTCGATCGAACCCATGTAGACATATCATCATCCTTTTCTTTTAGATTGGTTATTAATGCTTATTTTCACCACACAACAAAAAGTTTACCTAAGGAAACTTTTTGTTGTGTGGTCAATTCTATGTTGAAACGGAAGACATGTCAAATTAAATTATTTTGATCTAAGAAACCTAAGGTATATCTCGAACTCAAGGCTTCAAGGAATGGGGCTTATCTATAAAAGATAGGTCCTTTATTTTTATGCAGATAATAATTGAGAAAAATTTATTTTTTTGGAATAATCAGTGTTGTGAAACAACTATAATTTGGGAGTGTTTGTGTTGGCTGTAGTAGGTATCTTAGGAATGACTCATGATGAAGCAATGCAGAAGAAGTATAATTACCCCTTATCCCTGGTCGAGGAGTTAATTGGAGAATTTAATCCTGATGTGATTTGCGGGGAAGTACATCCGGAAAGTTGGAAACTTTATTTAAATGAAGGCGAACCTTTTGGAATCTTAGGGGAAACGCAAAATGAATATCCTAATTTGATTTACCCATTATGTGAAGAGCGGGGCATTGAATTCGTTCCAATAAATTGGTTTGAAGAGGATGTCTTTGAAGAAGAACCCTTTGATAAGTTCGATTACGAAACTAGGAAAAGGTTAGAGAATGAATTACGCCAATGGAATGATAAGCAACTTTCTACTTGGGATAACGGTAAGATCCCTTTGAACTCACCTGAATACGACACTATTACTAAAGAGATGTACACGTGGCTTCAGACTATTAATCCTGATGTTCAGAATATCGTGTGGAACGCGAGGCACTATATTATGCTTGCTAGGGTGAAGAATACAATTAAAGAGTACCAAGATAAGAGAATTCTTTGTATTCATGGTGCTGATCATAATTATTGGTATAATCAATCATTAAAGAAAATTGATGATATTGAGTTAGTTTACCCCTTGAGGTGATTTAAGAATAAGGACTTTTTATGATATATCATCGAGTTATCTTGAAGCTGAGTCTTCAAGAATAGGGGGCAATTCTTTAATAGAAGAATTGCCCCTTCTTAATGTTTTGGGCAAGTTAGTTGAAGACTCAGTTTCGAGATATTATGCGGGAAGTTCCAAACAATAGTAATCCTTCAGCATGTCAATCTGCTATTTGATATGGAGTAAGAAAGGTCGAGATAAAAATGAGCTGTAACCTTGTACGAGTGATAATTGTGAGAACATAAGAATGATTTAATTTTCTCGAACACCTTCTTTAATAAGAGGTGTTTTAGACTGAGGCTGATACTCACGAAGAGCGCTCAATTGTTGAAGCTGAGATTAATGATGTTATTCAGGTGGCAAAAGAGATAAATCGATATTACAAGAAAATCTTGCTTTTGAAATCATAGTTCAATTATAAGGTAAGATAAGCTGCTGATTTGAAGGGAAAAGTTGAATTTCTGAGTGTCTAAAGATTAAAAATGGTTGGGGGGGGGTTGATTCCAGAACATTTTTGAACATGAGTGGTATTTAACGAAGGTTTTCTGCGCAGCATTTAAAGGGCGGAGTGTTGAATAAGTGTCAAAATTAATGTTAAAGTTACATGTCTATGTGATTTCAACCTAAAATTTCTTTTTGGCTTATTCTTGCTTAAATGTTGATAATAGCATATTTTTAATTTTATATAATTCCATTTTAAATAATCAATTGGAATTTACCGTGTGAATAATTTATTGGGGTGCATTCCCTGATAAGGTAAGCTTAACCATTGTCATGAGAAAGGAAAGAGAAAAAAGATGACAGAGAAGAATAATAAGTTATTTTATTGTAACGTAGAGTTATCACTGGATATTATAGGCGGCAAATGGAAGCCACTTATCATTCACCATATAGGCGGTGCCGGTGTGATCAGATACGGGGAATTGAAAAGGAAGGTTCCTAATATCAATGAGAGGGTATTATCCCGGCAGCTGAGAGAACTGGAGGATGCCAACATCATTCGGAGAAAAGTATATGATGAAGTGCCGCCGAGAGTGGAGTACTCCCTGGAGGAGATGGGAGAGACATTGGTCCCCATTCTGAATGAATTAGGGTTATGGGGGATCGAGTACAATCAGAAATTCGATCATGGAGAAATCCATTTTGAAGACGAATATGATCAATGAGTAGAAAGAACCGTAATTGCATTGTGCATACGGTTCTTTTTTTGTTTATAGAGGGTCCATTTGTGTGGAAAAAACGGCTGGTTGATGTACTTGAATGTCTGTACGGATATTAATGTCAGTACTTGTTACCTACTTCCGAGGGTTATATACTGACCACGTAATAGAAATTACAGCCACTCAAGTAGAGGACGTGAACGATTGGCGGGGACTCGGGTGAAGAGCGGCTCTGCTTGAGGTGGTTTTATAAATAGTTCCTGACAAGTACTGATATGAATGAAAAGGAGAGTAGGACAATGGAACTGATGAAAGCTTTGACAAATAGATACTCAACGAAGAAATTCGATAAGACGAAGAGCATTCCCGATGAAGATATAGAGAAAATCAAATCCTTGCTGCAATTGGCACCATCATCGACGAATGTCCAACCGTGGCATTTCATCGTCGCTTCAACAGAAGAAGGGAAGAAGCGCGTAGCGAGTGCTGCACAAGGCGATTTCAGCTTCAATGAACCGAAGATTCTGGATGCCTCAGCGGTCGTGGTCTTCGCTACCAAGACGGAGATTACAGATGAATTCCTGCTTCATATAGCGGACAAGGAAGACCAGGACGGACGTTTTGCGGAAGAGAAGTTCAAAGAGGGGACGCATGCGGCGAGGAAAATGTTCGTGGACCTGCACAAATATGACTTCAAGGACCTACAGCATTGGTCTGAAAAGCAGGTATATCTGAACCTCGGAAGCTTCTTGCTCGGGGTATCGGATATGGGCATCGATGCAGTCCCGATGGAAGGACTGGACATGAAGGCTCTGGATAAGGAGTTCGGACTCCGCGAGAAAGGGTTCACTTCATGTGTGGTTGTAGGGTTGGGGTATCGTGCTTCATCCGACTTCAATGCAACCTTGCCGAAATCACGCCTTGACCAATCCGAGATCATCGAGCAAGTGTAATAAAATCACTGAATAATAGGAGGAAATGAAAATGAGTCATAATATCATCTGGACAATCGAAGGTAAAATCAAAGACGGACGCAGAGACGAATACGAAGCACTGATGGAAGAAATGGTAGCGGAAGTACAGAAAGAAGAAGGAACGACCAACTATGAGTGGACGATCGCCCCGGATGGCGAAACGGTACACGTCTATGAGCGCTATAAGGATGCAGAGGCGGCAGTTGTCCACCTCGGTTCGTGGGCGAAGTTCCAAGAAAGATATATGGATGTCACGGACATCACGAAGTTCACGATCTTCAGCGAGCTGACACCAGAATTGGAAGAAGCGGTTGCAGCGATGAACCCGGTCTACATGAAACCGATCGGTGGATTTGCTAGATAAACTAGAAGGTAGATTACCAGTGGCAAGAACAGGGCAATCGTCTAATGGATGATTGCCCTGTAATCGTATGAAAGAATACATGTGGTGCCGAATGGGAATGGAAAAATAGGACGTGAACAAGATAACCTGTACCCGGGCGAAAGATACTCCGGGCATTCTGGAGGGATAGCAATGAAAATTTTAATTACAGGTGCGACAGATGGTATCGGATTAGCGACGGCGAGGATGTTAGTGGACCAAGGTCATGAGGTACTGCTGCACGGCCGCAACGACAAGAAACTGTCGGATGTGGTAGCGGAGCTTGGGGAAGAAAATACGGAGCAGTACGTGGCGGATTTGTCGCAGATGGAGGAAGTGGATAAGTTCGCTCAAGCGGTAGCGGCTGAGCACGACCGGTTGGATGTCCTGATCAATAACGCCGGTGTTTACAGTGCGCCGTCAACGGTAACCGAGGACGGTTTGGACATCCGGTTTGCGGTGAATACGGTTGCGCCTTACATGTTGACGAAAGCCTTGCTCCCATTGATGGACGAATCGAGCCGCGTCGTCAATCTATCTTCAGCAGCCCAGCAACCCGTGGATGCGGAAGCCCTCTCGGGTGGGAAGCAGCTCGGAGATGGCGAGGCATATGCGCAAAGCAAGCTGGCGCTCACGATGTGGACATACGAGCTTTCCCATCATGTCGCGCCGGTTGTCGTTGCCGTGAATCCGATGTCGTTGTTGGGTAGTAAAATGGTGAAAAACGCGTTCGGTCTGGACGGGAAAGATATCAATATCGGAGCGGAGATCCTGTGTCGTGCTGCGCTGTCGGATACGTTCCAGGATGCATCAGGGAAGTATTTCGATAATGATATCGGGGAGTTCGGCGATCCGCATCCGGATGCTCAGGACCGCGAGAAGTGTGAGGCTCTCATCCAGAAATTGGACGCCATCATTCAATAGTAAAAAAGGTCAGGCGCTTGTGGGAACTTCACAAGCGTCTGACCTCTTTCATGTCCATGGATCTTGCATCTATAAGCCTGACATACACTCCGGTTCGTGGTGATAACCTGGAGGGAATCGATGAACTGGTTCAGCTCACCGATTCCTCAAGGGGAAAAATGTTCTTAAACTCCGAAGACCTCGTGTAAATGAGCTCGTAGCTCGGTCAAGTATTTATCAATATCCGGGTTTGCGACTACATCATGGGCACCGAAGCTCTTCAATGGCTCCATCCCCACATATTTCTGCGTGTTGTGTAAGTGATCGATAGCTTGTTCTAAATCTTTCCTTTTGAAAAAGTGGTCTGGATCGTTGAAAGCTTCTTCCGGGGCATTCCATGTCGTAGAGAACATGTATTTCTTTCCTGTCATAAGCCCGCCAGAACCGTACCTGTCTCCTCCGCCGAAGAACACACCGGGCTCGTAGATTGAGTCGATGTAAGTCTTTGTAGCGCCGGGTAGGCTGAACCAGTACATAGGTGTTTGGAAGATGATCGCATCCGCCCATTTGAACTTTTCCTGTTCTTCCTTCACATCATAGCCGTCTTTCACTATCGATGTATCTACGTTGTAGTCTGTAGAAAGTGTAGAGACGATTTCGTCGAATAACGTTTTATTTAAACGACCTTCTGCAATCGGATATGGTTCATGTCCGTTGATTACCAAAATATTTTGCATGATAAACCTCCAGTAATAAAACAGTTTTATAGTTCGAAAACAATGAAACTGTTTTTTACTCTACCACCTCCTCCTTTTTTTGCAAAAGAAAGAGCTCAAAGTAATCTTTGAGCTCTGACCGTTTATGATGATTCGCATTTCCTGCGTTTATAGATCTTCATCTCTCACTTGTGCGATGGTATCCAGCAATCCAGGGAACTTTCTTTCAATCTCCTCTGTTCGAATGGAATACAGATGCTCCTTTCCAACGATTCTTGCCTGGATCAAGCCAGCTTCGCGCATTACTCTGATATGATGAGAGACCGTCGATTTGGGTAATCGTAGTTGCAGTGTATAATGCGTACAATTATTCTCATGTGTATCAAATAAACAACGAATGATTTTCACGCGATTAGGTTCACTTAACGCGTGCAGTACTTTAGTGAATGAAATACTTTCGATTGGTGGGTGATTGGGTGTTTTCATATTTATATTCTACTGATTTGAAGCTTGATGAGCAACATTACAGGATGGTTGAAAAGACATTATAGAAAAAATCCGGGATGCACCATTACTGACACATCCCGGATTGGAGTCATAAAGCATGCGTTCGCCCCCATAGGAATTGGTACGGAGAATGAGATGGCCTCATCTGGTACCCTCTTGGTGGTCTACGCTTATTGATAATCTTCTACAACAATCTTACCAATGGAGGAACCGGACTCCAGTAATTGGTGAGCTTGTTTTATATTGTGTGCGCTGATTGGTGATAGAAGTTTGTTCAAGGTTGTCGTTATAGCATCTCGGTCTATTAAATCTGCTATTTCATTCAATAGATGATGCTGTTCGATCATATCGTCTGTTTGGAATATTGCCCTAGTAAACATGAGTTCCCACACAAACGTCACACTTTTCTGTTGTAATAAGGTTAAATCAATCGGTTCATTCGTCTCCACGATGGAACAGATCTTACCTTGAGGAGCAACGGCATCCGCCATGTTATCCCAATGCTTCTCTGTTGCATTAAGACAGAAAATATAATCCACGTTCGTCATTCCTAACTCTTTTAACTGAGGGGTGAATTCTTTATAGTGGTTGATGGTATGGTCTGCTCCGAGGCCTTTCACCCATTCCACCGTCTCTGGTCTGGAAGCTGTACCTATGACAGTCAGTCCAGCTTTTTTAGCGAGCTGAGTCGCGATAGAACCTACTCCGCCTGCAGCCCCGATGATTAGAATGGACTTATTCTGGTTATCGGTAGGTTCTGAGCTGATATTCAAGCGGTCAAACAGGCCCTCATAGGCTGTTATAGATGTGAGAGGAAGAGCGGCTGATTCAGCGAAAGATAACGTCTTCGGCTTCTTCCCGACGATCCGCTCATCAATGAGGTGGAACTGGCTGTTCCCTCCTTGACGAGTGATATCTCCCGCATAATATACTTCATCGCCTGGCTGGAACAGCGTACAATCAGGACCTACTTCTTCAACAACTCCGGAAACATCCCATCCGAGTATTTTCGGTTCTTTTTCCTTCTCACCATTTGCACGAACTTTATAATCGACCGGATTGACACCTACCGCTTCCACACGTACAAGCAGGTCTTGACCAGCCGGTTTCGGTTTGTCTATTTCTAGATCCAACAAACTATCTTGATGGTCGATCGGTAAATGCTCGTAAAGTCCAACTGCTTTCATTTTAGTCATAATGTAAACACATCCTTTGATAGATTTAAATTCTCTTCTGGAATCATGCAGGGATTCGATTTTTCATATGCAAATTGAGCATAGTATATAATTCTAACAAATGTAAGTACGCACATTTTTGTTTCGTAGTATCAATTTTTATACTTAAGACTTACCTCACCACAGTGATAACGGAAATGATGTTTCTGCGGTATATTATGTTAGGATATCAATAGATACAACGAACGATTATGAAACTAAGTATAAAAAATATACTGAGAGGTGAAAGAGATGAGTGCCAATGGTAAAGAAACAGCGACATCCAAACCATTCTTGAATTGTTATTCGTGTCCTGTAGAAGGGACCGTCGATGTGATTGGGGGAAAGTGGAAGAGCGTCATCATCTATCATCTGCTGGATGGGAAAAAGAGATTCAATGAATTGAAAAAGCTGAACGGCGGGATCACCCAAAGAATGTTGACGCTGCAGCTGAGAGAATTGGAGAGGGATGGCATCGTGCATAGGGAAGTGTATCCGGTCGTTCCACCCAAAGTGGAATATTCTCTGACCGACTTTGGAAAGTCGCTGGAGCCGATCATCCAGCTGATGTTCGATTGGGGAGAACACCATGTAGAAACGGTGTTAAACCTGAGGAAAAAAGAGGAGTAAAGCAAATCATTTCCCTTATAAAAAGAAAGTCAGATTAAATGTAAGCGAGTGGTAGAAATCAAAAAGGAGGGGATTGAATGAAATATAATATTACTGCAGCAACTGGGCATCTTGGCGAGAAAATCACCGAGGAACTACTGAAATTAGTTTCGAAAGAAGAGGCTGCAATCACTGTGCGTAACCATGAGAAAGCCAAGCAATTGTTCGGAGACTCTGTAAATATAAAAAAAGCTGATTATCATTCGGAAGAGGAAATGACGGAGGCTTTTATGGGTACGGATGTTCTGATTTACATCCCGAGTTTTTCTTTTCCGAGCCATGTGAGAATCAATGAATTCGAAAAAGCCGTAAATGCTGCTGAAAAAGCGAATGTAAAACAATTCCTGTTTGTGGGGTTTGTCGCCGATCATGAAAATAGCCCCTTCCAGATGAGTCCGTTCTTCGGTTATGTACCACGGAGGTTGGCTTCCAGTCAGTTGAGTTACACTATGGTCCGAAATGGGATGTATGCCGATCCTTTACCATCTTATCTGCCGGAGTTGATGGAACATGGACAGTTACCATATCCGGCCGGTGATGGGAAAATCAACTTTGTTTCAAGACGGGATATTGCGAGAGCAGTTGTCCAAATTGCAACTCGTCCAGAACTGTATGAGAAGAAATACACTCTGACAGGACAAAGAGCCTATTCTATGGAGGAGCTCGCATCCATCTTCAGCGAAATAAGTGGTGAGACCATTCGTTACTCTCCGATGAGTTTTCAAGAGTTCGCTGTCACGTATGATGAACCTGAAGGATTCGGACCTGTTCTTACTTCCTTATATACTGCCGCTAGTCGCCATTTGATGGATGAGACGACCGATGATATTGAGACTGTTACAGGGGATCCGTCGGAGGACTTAACAGCGTTTATTAAACAGAATTTTCATCAAGAGAATTAACAATTTGTATAGAGGAATCTAATCCATAAACATATTTATATTTGAATCCAATAGTCGGAATAGATAGAAGGAAAAACGATACTTTCATGCGAAAGTATCGTTTTTTTGTGTGTAATGCACATTTGTGCAGTTTCTACACAAATTTCATACTATTCTTTGTATTTCATTGACTGCGCTTACATGGCTCTTTTATGATGGCATTAACTTAAGTAGCACATATGATTAATTATTTGCACAATTGTGCAATGAAAGGTGGAAGATTACATGGATTGGGATGAACAGCGACGATTGATAAAGGTAGCAAAGTTATATTATGAAGACAATTTGACTCAAAGTGAAATCGCTAAAAAAACGGGGATCTATCGGACAACCATTACCCGTTTACTTCAAAAGGCAAGAGACGAAGGGATTGTCCAAATCACGATTAAGGGTGATTACAGGGAGCAAGTGAATCTAGAACATCGACTACAAGATAAATTCGGCCTGAAAGAGGTAGTAGTTGTCCCTGCTGAGGCTAATGAACCGAAAGAAGAACGCCAGCAAAAATTAGGAGGTGCCGCCGTCCACTTAATTGACAGCATTATGAAGGACGGTGATGTTGTTGGGTTTGCTTGGGGCAGTACCCTTGGAAAAATGGTGGATGCACTTGGTGGATCGAAGGATAGAGATATGGATTTCGTGCCGTTAGTAGGCGGGCCGGGAAAGATGCCTGTAGAGCATCACGTGAATACAATCGTCTATTCTTTCGCCAAAGCTTACAAGGGCCGTGCCAATTTTATCGATTCGGCAGCTATTGTTCCTTCGCCTCAAAGTAAAAAAGAGATTATAGAGTCGAAATATTTTCAAGATATCATCAACCTCTGGGAGAAGTTGACGATTGCCGTTGTAGGAATCGGTACACCCGTCAGTTCTTCCAACCTAGTGTTTTCTGGATTCCTTGGTGAAAGCGATCTCAACTTTTTGAATGACCAAGGCGGCATAGGGGATATCTGTTCGAGGTTTTATGACATTCATGGGAAGCAGATTACCGGAGAAGTAGACGAGCGTACGATTGCTATTACGTTAGATAAGTTAAAGACACTTCCTTATTCGATTGGTGTAGCAGAGTCCGTTGAAAAAACGGAATCGATAATTGGGGCATTAAAAGGAGAATATATTTCTCACCTGGTGACCAATGATATTACAGCACGATCCATCTTGGAATTTGATGAAGGAGGTGAGTGGGGCAATTGATACTTTTTGTATTGGGATTAGTAGCAATCATGTTCATCCTTCAGAGTTTACTCGGCTTTGGACAACTGAAGAATTTTAATGAGAATTATAATGAAATGCGATCTCAAAGCAAGGTTTCCATCGGTCGTAGTAAAGGATTGGTAAGAACGGGAGTCGTCTTGTTAATGAGAATCGATAAGAACCAAACCATTATAGAAACAAGGAAGATGCAAGGAACTACAGTCTTTGCTCGTTTCAAGAACTTCAATATGATTGATGGGAAACAATTATTGAAGATAGACGAAGAAACCTTGAGTAAGGTGGATCGATTTACAAGAAAAGCGATAAAGGATGCTCAGCATACGTATAGGATTATTCAAGCTGGTGGAGAGCCACCAAAACCGACTAGTCCTATTGAAAAATTATTAAATTTATTTAAGAAGAAAGGTGAGGTGAGTCGTTCATGATGGATTTCCTGATTAAAGCAGCAGAAGGTTTTATCGGCTTATTCGAAAGAGGCGGAGAAACATTCATGGGGTTTGTCACTGACATCATCCCCCTACTCATCATGCTATTAGTAGCGATGAACGCGGTAGTGGCTATGGTAGGTCAAGAAAGAATTGAAAGGTTGGCTATGAAGTCTGCTGGAAACATTTTTACAAGGTATTTAGTACTTCCTGTGTTAGGGACATTCTTCTTGTTGAATCCTATGACATTATCACTTGGGAGGTTTCTACCTGAGAAATTCAAGCCTGGATATTACGCATCAGCCAGCTACTCTTGTCACTCGATGAATGGTCTGTTTCCTCATGTTAATCCAGCTGAACTATTTGTCTTTTTAGGCGTAGCGGCTGGTATCGAGCAACTGGGTTTCTCCACAGCAGATCTTGCTTTACGTTATTTTTTAGTAGGGATTCTAATGAATATGATTCGGGGATGGGTGACCGATATTTGCGTCAACTATGTGGAGAAACAGCAGAAGACCAAATTAAAAACTACACTCTCTGAATCTATGAAAGGGGAAAGTGTCCATGCCTAAAACTCTTTATAAAAGTGTAAGGGTCAGTAAGGGATCCGGGGGATTCGGAGGTCCCTTGGATGTTACACCAACGGAAGATAAGGATAAGATCGTCAATATTACAGGTGGGCCCATAAGCTCCACAGCTGAACGTATAGCTGAATTGACAGGGGCTGAATTAGTGAATGGTTTTAAAACTTCTGTACCGGAAGAGGAAATAGCTTGTGTCGTTATAGACTGTGGCGGAACCTTGAGAGCGGGGTTATATCCTAAGAAGCGGATTCCGACCATTAATGTCATGCCAACTGGACAAAGTGGCCCGATGGCTAAATATATTCAAGAAGATATCTACGTATCTGGCGTGACACCAAATCATATTGACCTTACCGAACATTCCAGTGACGACAATAATGCGAGGGCAAATAGTGAGGCAACATCAAATGCACAGGGAGAAGAAGCGGAAGAAACGACTACTTCTGGGAAGTATGATTCCAGCAAAAAGGTAAGTGAACAGTCACCCAATAGTATCATGACGAAAGTCGGTGTCATGATGGGGAATGTAATTGGCGTCTTATATCAGGCAGGGCGAGACGCGATCGACACTGTCCTGAAGACTATCCTTCCATTTATGGCTTTTGTCTCCATGCTTATCGGTCTTATTTTAGAAACGGGTATAGGGGATGTATTTGCAAATCTGTTGTCTCCGTTATCCGGAAGCATATGGGGATTGATAGCCCTGTCGGCTATTGTTTCTTTCCCATTACTTTCACCGTTCTTGGGGCCTGGTGCTGTCATAGCACAAGTTATCGGAACGTTGATCGGTGTGGAGATTGGACGAGGGAATATTCCTCCCCAATTTGCTCTTCCAGCTGTATTCGCCATTAATTCACAAGCTGCTGCAGATTTTGTTCCTGTCGGCTTAGGATTGGCGGAAGCAGAACCGGAAACAGTAGAAGTCGGAGTGCCAGCGGTGTTATATGGACGCTTTTTAACAGGTGCACCCACGGTGTTTGTAGCATGGTTAGCAAGCTTTGGCATGTATGAATAAATAACAAGGAGAGAGCTTATGAAGCAGATTTATTATACAGAAGTTACGGAACTAGGAGAAATGGTGATGGAGTTCTTGGAGGAAAAAATGATCATCCTCTTTAAGCAAGGAGCACCAGCTGAGTTAGAAGAGTTTTGCGTATCTCATGAAATAAATCAGTTGAAAGAAGACATTCAACCGAATGATACGTTAAAAGTTAATGACCAAGCCTTTCAAATAACCGGTGTAGGGAGTGCTGTTAATAAAAATCTAGCGTCCTTAGGGCACATAACTCTGAAATTCGATGGCAGCCAAGAACCGGAACTACCTGGAACTTTGTCACTGGAAGATGTAGACGTCCCTGAAATAAGTCAGGGCGATGTATTAGAAATCATGAGATAAGTAGAAGGAGGAGAAAGAAATGGAGAATAAAGTAGCGATTGTAGCCGGTGGAGGACAGAATTTAGGCGAACATCTTTGTTACCGTTTATCAGAAGAGAATTATCAAGTGATCGTCGCAGATATTAATGAAGAAACGGCCTCGAAAGTAGCGGACAAAATTAATAATGATCTAAATGGAGAGGCGAAAGCGATACAGATTAATGTAGCGGACGAAGTAAGTGTGGAAAGCGTGGTGACCTCTGTAAAGGAAACATACGGAAGAATAGATTTGTTAGTCTTCAATGCAGGCGTTGCCAGAAGTACAAAAATAACGAACTTTGAGCTTGAAGATTGGGATGCAATGATGAAAGTGAATCTTACGGGCTATTTCCTTTGTGCTCGAGAAGTCGCAAAGGTCATGATTGACCAAGGAGAAGGGAATATCATTCAGATCAATTCGAAATCAGGGAAAGTGGGCAGTAAGCATAATGCAGGATATTCCTCTTCGAAATTCGGAGGAGTCGGTTTAACTCAAAGTCTTGCCCTGGATTTAGCGGAGCACGGGGTCAGGGTTAACAGCATAATGCCAGGGAATCTATTGAAATCCCCTATGTTTCAGAGTCTGATTCCATCCTATGCGAAGAAATTAGGAATAGCCGAAAATGAAGTGGAACAGGTTTATATCGATAAAGTTCCGATGAAGCGCGGCTGTACCTACGATGATGTTGCCAATGCAGTAGTTTTCTATTCTTCAGAACAAGCTTCATACATGACAGGTCAATCTATCAATGTTACAGGTGGACAAGTGATGCATTAAGACTACCGTTCTCTTATTGGATGCAAAATGAATAAATGAGATGATCTTAGAGTTTACCTAGGATCATCTCTTTTTCATGATAAGGATAAAGGAATCCACCTTTTCTCAGCAGGAGCATGTTTATTGATGTAATTAAACTAGTATTCGATTCTGAATGTAACTCCTTGAATCTTCTCTCCAACCTATTTATGATGAAAGGATGTTGAAATTATTGGAAAGGGAGTATGAAATGAAACGTATCTTTCGTTGAGTAGTTAAGAGAAATCGTGGACAGGGTTTGTATCTCCGGAGCTTGTATTACACGATAGGCATTATGATTCTGACATTGGGTATTGCGTTGACAATCCAGTCAAAGTTAGGGGCTTCTCCTTTTGATGCACTCCTCGTCGGATTATACCGTACGTATGGTCTGACGATCGGGAGCTGGGAGATCGTAGTGGGTTTTTCGATGATCGTATTCAACTCCATTGCGGAAAAACGACGTCCTGATTTGATTGCCTTGTTCACCTCAGCCTTAACAGGGGCAGGCATCGATTTTTGGGTCCATACCATCAAGGGCTGGATAGAGCCGGAGACATGGATTGCCCAATACGCATGTTTACTTCTCGGGTTAGTCATTCTCAGTTTGGGCATTGCCGTAAATCTGCAAGCTGACTTTGCTCCGAACCCGTTTGACCGGATGATGCTAGTTTTGAGAAATCTGACTGGCATGAGTGTGTCCTATTCCAGAGCCGCAATCAGCCTCGTTCTTGTTATCATCGCCGCCTTTTTTGGGGGAGCGATTGGAATGGGGACGTTGATTATCGCGACGGTGAGTGGTTTTGTGATTCACTCTTTCATGAATCATTTAAACCGTTTTGATACATGGCTGTTAGGTGAGGGGAAACTGCATCAGAAATAAGGGGAGGTGGGCAACAATCGCTTTGATTGTTGCCCCTGACTCTATCATTTTTCTTTATTGGAACTGATGAACACTTTGACGGTCTCTTTCACCGTAGCGACTCCGTTCGACGACAGACACATGCAATAAGATGGCACCATCAATTAAAATGAAAACATAAGTTAGAAGTGTACATAGGTTTAGATGGACAAGATTAATGCTTTTTGTTAAGTTACCTTGAAATCGAGTCTTCAACTAATGGGGGCTTTACTTTAATAGGGAATATCATAAGTTAATATTTCTTGTTTACTTGTTTTGGCATAACCCCGATTAAAATAAAGAAAGAGGTGTGACATTGAGAAAGGCTTTAGGATATGGTTTCTTATTATTAATTATATTGTCAATTACAATATTCATTAGCCCGAAAATGTTCATTAGTTTAGTTAATATTATCGGTTTTGGCTCAGCTTTAATTTCTGCTTTCCTTATGAAAACGTTTATTAGAAGGTCTGAATTAAATGTGGCTTCAACAGATAAAGGAGATATAGAAGAAAGAAGGTCAGGAATGATGATTGGCATATTCGGTTCACCATTTCTGATTACTTCAATTATTTTTTTGATAACGAAAATAAAAGCAGTTTAAGTTTTATAAGTAATGGCGAATTATCTCGAAATCAAGTCTTCATGAAACGGGGGCTATTCTATAAAAGAGGATTGCCTCCTTATTTCGGTTTGGGTAGGATACTTGTGATTCAGATTCGGGATAATAAACATTTGAAACCTTATCAAATCTGAATCGTATGTGAAATATGAGAACTTTTGATTTTGTACTTAGTAGGTAACTTTCTTTTTCTAAGGGAGCCTTTATTTAGGCATATATATGCTGCAAATTACACTTTTAACATATAGAGATCGTTTTATTGTTTCTACTATATGTAATCCATAACATGTTCTTAGAAGGGGAGATAGTATGAAAAAACTATTACTAATGATAACTTTACCATTGATTTTAGTGGCGTGTAGTTCGACAAGTGGATTACATAAATTCAATAATGATGAGCTGAGCAAAAAAACGGAAGATTTGGCTTTTAACCCCCAACTTCCGACAGAACTTCCATTTGAATTAGAACGAGCTGAATTTAGTCATCCTCCTAAGGTGCAGCAACCATATAAAACTTTAACTTTTGATTTCTATGGAGAAACTAAGGAGCACCTTAGTTTATTAACTATAAACGGAGGTGAAGTTTCTTCTACTTCTCAAGAAGAATATCAAGATGTTCAAGTAGAGGATAAATATGGAAAATATTTTGTCGATAGTTCAGGAAATAAGACTTTGAGATGGGCAGAAGGAAAGATTCATTATGTTTTAAAATATTTTGCTGAACAGTCGGAAACTAAAGTTGAAAAAAATGATTTAATTGAGGCAGCAGAGTCTTTTCAATAATATCAAGAAGGAAATTATTTTACCTTGGCCTACAAATTATATCTTGAAATTAATTCTTGAAGAATTGGGGGCGATTGCTTAATAAGGTCCTACGTTGTTTAGACAATTTAAAAGTCAGAATTCAGCTTAGTCTTTTAAAGGATATATTTGCTAATAAGAGGTACCTTAGTATTGAGGTGATCAACAAATGATTAAGTCTTTATTAGTACTAAGCTTAGTTCTTACACCACTACATAGTAATGTGGAGAGTGGGAACCCTCAGCCTTCAGATAACTGCATTAATTTAATGAAGGAACGAGATGCGAAATTTAAGGACGGAGTTTTTGAGGACGTATTAAGTTCATATGAGTATTTCAATAACTATGATCACGTACATTATTTTACTTCCGATGATCTTTCCATAATCAATGCATTGTTGGGGAAAGAGAATACTCAAATTGAAAGCTTAAGGAAATATTTTGCGGGTGTAGCCCAGGGAGAGCGCCGGCTTTACTACGTTTTAAACGGTCCAACCCATAGAGTTTTTATGTTATATAAAAATTTTTCTAATGAAAATGTCATGATTGAACTCAAGAGTGGAGAACAGGGGTGGAAGAAGGTCGATAAAACAGTCAGTAAGGGGAAAGAAATTGAAGTGGAAAGTTTAAGGTGTGAAGAGGAATTTCAGTTAGAAAGATTGTTGAATGAATTCTTTTCCCTTTAAAAAATCTGCTGTGTGTATTTTTCTATTCCAGCTAAGGGGAGTTTTGTACTCAATACAAATTAGAATATCTTGAATTAAAGTCTTTACGTATAGGGGAGTTAGTGGAATAAGACAATAATCTAACCGTATCAGTGGAGTTTATTTTTTCTACTACGATCAACTTAAGATTTAACAAAACCAACAAAATAGTAAGCCTTTTGCTATTTTTAATTCTTTGCACAAAAAAAGCGCAGCCCTGATAGGCTGCACTTCTATAAAGTTTACATGGATTGATCCGTTGGTCTTACGACAATCTCATTGATGGTCACTTCAGCAGGTTCTTCCAGTGCATAACGGATTGTTCTTGCAATGCTGTCTGGTGTTATTGCTTGCTCATAAAGCTCATCCACTCCGCCTTTGACATCCTCATCGGTGATCGTAGAGGTTAGTTCAGTAGATACCGCTCCAGGTGAGATGATCGTCGCTCTGATTTTACTTTCAGCGGACTCTTCCATTCTAAGTCCATCGGTAATTGCTCTAACTGCAAATTTCGTACCGCTGTACACCGCACTTCCTGGGAATACAACGTGTCCGGCTACAGATGAAATATTGATGATGTGTCCTTTTTTCCTTTCACGCATATGTGGAAGGACAGCAGATATTCCGTATAGCACACCTTTTATGTTCACATCAATCATTTGATCCCATTCTTTTACCTTTTGTTTATTCAAGAAGGACAAAGGCATCAAACCTGCGTTATTCACAATCGCATCAATTTGACCGAATTCCTTTTGTGCATACTCTGCCAGCTCTTCCATTTCTTCATAAGAGGTCACATCTGTTGATTTATAAATAGCATGGCCTCCGTTGTTATTCACTTTATCGGCTAACTCTTGTAAACGGTCTTCACGTCGAGCAGCCAACACAAGCTTTGCTCCTTTAGAAGATAATTCTTTCGCTGTTTCTTCTCCGATACCACTAGAAGCTCCTGTGATAATAACAACTTGATCTTGTAGATTTGACAAAATATAGCCTCCTATTAATTAATAAGTGATTTCTGCGATTTCAAACTACTAGTTACCGCTCAAACACTTTACTAAACATAGATTGGCCGATCGATAGGTTATTAGCCTATTAAACACTTTTCATAATTATTTTGGGCCGGCAGCATATTTTTGAAAAAGGAATTACCTTATTATGTACTCGCTTCAAATAGATATGAAACGGATGACATTATTGAAATGAACGGCTCTGGTAAAGTTTATATTGAATTATTAAAATTCATCTTATTTGTCTTGAGTTCGAATCTTCAGGTATTGGGGGTTAATGCAAAAAAGATAATTTTACCAAAATAGGACTATCATAGATGTAGCTTTTTTAATTATGGAGCAGGAAAATGGCCTTTTTTTGTCCTTCTCGAGTTTCGGAAACTCACCAATTTAAAGGGATACCTACTTGGCTGGGGCTGCTGAAAAGTGTTTGTAAATGTAAAAAAGGAAGAAATTCACCTTTTTTGTGTGGGTGTATTCCTCCTTTTATATCCATATCTTTTTTCGCCTTGTTAAAATAAAACAATTCCGTTTTTCGGATACACCGTTTCCCCTGCTTCATTCTGCTTACTTCAATTTAATACGCAACGGCTCGCTGTCCTGTGCATCCTGTGTATGAATGGTTTTCCTGTCTTCTTTTTTCAAAGCAGTTCGTTTTATTGAACTGGTTACATCGTGTAACATATCTCCCACATCATGAACGGAATCAATTAAGGGATCAACGGCTTCCATTTTTCCTTTTACATCATCTGAAATTTTGTTGGCTTCATGAATCAGTTCTTCTGCTTCATCTGTAATGCTGTTTACGGATTTCCGGGCATCAGACAGCGTCTCTTTTGTTTCAGATATTGTTTCCGTGAGTTTCCGTAACGTCAAAATCAAAAAAATGACGAGAAAAATAAACGCGATAGCTGCAATGGTAACACTCCATTCAATCATCAAGACCATCTCCCTTCTTCTCTCTAAGTATATGGCGGTGAAGGTTAGGACATTCCTTATCACAACACTTGTTAGTATAAAAATGTTCATTAGTATAGTTAATATTTTCGGTTTGGGACCAGCATTTATTTATGCTTTCTTATGAAAACTTTGATTAGATATACTAGGTTAACTACTTTTAATTGGAAAAGAGGGGACGGTTCTAGCGCTTCCGATAAAGGCATAAGAACCACACCCCTTAGCTTTGATTATATTGGATTCAAGTCTTATAAAACGGGGGCGATTGTTCAAAAGAGCAATAGCCCTTTATAACATAAGTGCAAGGAAACTGACGGAGCAGGATACTTGAAGATGGAATCCAAATAATCGGTATCAAATCATATAATAAATTTCATAAGGAGATAACAAACGATGAAGTTCAATACCGTTCACATTGATAGATTATTTATATAATGTACGAAAGGCTGGAATAAATCATGGCAAAAAAAGAAGCACCAAATATTCAAACAGAACGATTGGTTTTACGTCCGAGAGCTGAAAAAGACATTCCTAATATGCTTAAAATGTTTAACAATGATGAAGTAAGAAAATTTCTTGGAATTAATCCCCCTCGTGATGAACAATCATTGTTAGAAATGGTTAGGAATCGTACTGAAACAAAATGGACGGTCGCATTAAAAGATACAGATGAGTTCATCGGTGATGTAATGATTCCAGAAATAGCAGAAGGTTATCTTGGAGAAATTGGTTTTCGCTTCATGAGGGAGCATTGGGGAGGCGGTTTTGCGTATGAAGCGGTTTCCGCGGTCATTGAGCATAGTAAAAGCACATTAAACCTTAAACGCCTATTTGCTACTATAGATAATAAAAATATGCCATCAAAAAAGTTAATTGAAAAACTAGGATTTACGTTGGTAGCTGTGTTGCCAGAATCACATTTACACGGCAGAGTTGCCGATGTAGCTTACTATTCTCGTATAGTATAAGCATTTTTACGCTCTCCTGAGAGAAATGAACAAACAGGTGAGTGTTTAAATGGGGTGGTATTTTGGATCAGGCGATATGATTTTAGTGAAGAGTATTAGGCGGGAAGTCATTGAAAGAGTGATTATACAACTAATATTAGATGGTGAATTTGAAAGAGTATTTAGTCGTTGTGAATAATAGGCTTATTCCACCAACAGGGGCTTTAGTTGAATAAAACAACGAAAGAAAAAACTCTTAAAATCTGTCGTGTGATTTTAATGGGCGAGAGACAGTTTAATTCCTTAAAGGAGTTAATCAGAGATAGGTGAACAGAAATGGGAAAGGATAATTAAATTGTTTAACATCAAGAATGAGCAATCACCAATAGAATGGATATCCTTAATTTTTTTGATATTGATTGCATTATTTTTCATTTATTCTGGTTTAAAGTACACTCCTGAGAAACACCGACAAACTCAGGAAGAATCACTAGCTAACCTCAGAACTAAAAATAGCTTTGAATACAAATGGTTGGCGAAATTTGTACAAAAGGCCCCCAGGTGGGTAGGTAGAATATTCTTTTTAGCTATTGGCTTAGTAATTATGTTACTTGCAGCATTTGGAAAAAGAATACTTTAATGTCCTGATTGGAAGATATTCTAAAGATAACGGAAGTGTTAGTTTAATATATTCTTAAGAATATCTTGAAACCGAGTCTTAAAGTAACGGGGGCGATTGTTCAACAAGAGCAATTGCTTTTTTACTAACGGGCAGGTTAGTTGAAGACTCAGTTTCGAGTTATCAATCAGAAAAAGGGAACTCGCTGATGAAAAATAATAGGGATACTTGAAATGTATAGTTTCAGACGTCAAGGTGGAGGTACAAAACATAAACTTTCTCTAAATAGTTAAGTTTCTTCTTCAGATCTAATTTCTTTTCAGTATGTACCCTGCATGCTGGTAGTACATATATTGGAAAGTATAGAAAAATTTAAAATACTATCTTTCCTGCAAAAATAACCATATAAAAAAATCTGAAGCTAAATTTGCCGGTGAACTGACAATCATAGTGAAATATAAGGTAACAAAATAAAAGAAAGGGTCCGCGGAATATATCCACGGACCTTTTCCATTGATGCTTAATGCTTATTCTTGCTTTTACCTTTTACCTTTTGCTTTTTCTGTTTTCTTATCATTGTGGAAAAAGATTTTTACTTTCTTCGCTTCATCCACAGGAACATTCACATAGGTTGTTTCGTTTTCTTCATCATAAAAGTATGTGTTTTCGTTTTGTTTCACTTCTTCTGCAGAACCTACTTCTTTGTATTTCGTAGAGGCCGCTTGAACTTTTCGTGGCATGTTTTCGTTGTTTAATTTCAACGTGTATGTTTCAAGGGCAGAATCATAGTTAGAAACCTTCCGATTAGACGTGAACTCAACATGTTTCCCTTTACGATTTAGATTAAAGGTCGTTTCATTATATTCCCCATTCTTATAATCTTCCGTCTCTCCATCGTCTTCAATAAACGTGTAAGAAGACTCGTCTCCCAAGTACGTATCCAGGATCAAATTCTCAAGTGGCTTTTCTCCTGTATATTGCTGTACATTACGGTGAGGAATGATGTCGCCTTTTTTAACATAGAGAGGAAGGGTACCTAAGTCTGCTTCTCTATTGATTGTTTGACCGCCTGTGTGTTCTTCGCCAGTCCAATAATCCACCCACGTTTCCCCTTCTGGAAGATAAACCTCTCTGGAAGTAGCGCCTTCTTCTACGACAGGGGCTACGAGTAGAGAAGATCCAAACATGAATTGCTGATTAATATTATAGGTGTTTTCATCTTCTTGGAACTGGTACACAAGTGGCTGTTGAACTGGAGTGCCGTTTTCACTGGCCTCAATAAATGCGTTGTATAAGTAAGGCATTAACTTGTATCTCTGTTCAATATACTTCTTGCTGATCGCTTCAACTTCTTCCCCGTATTGCCATGGTTCTTGTCCGGGAATGTTTTTCGCGTCTGGGTCAAATGCTACAGTACTTCCGTTATCGGCATGAATACGTGAGAAAGGAACAAATACACCCATTTCAAGCCAACGAGCAAATAGTTCTGGGGATGGACGCTTAGCGAATCCTCCGATATCGTTACCTACAAAAGGAACGCCAGATAATCCAACGTTGTTATTCATAGGTGTAGCTAAACGCATGGATTCCCATGAACTCTCGTTATCACCTGTCCAAAGTGTGCTGTAACGTTGTGAGCCTGCGTACATGTCCCTTGTAAGTACAAATGGACGCTTGTTAGGTTTTAAGATATCAAAGGCTTTGTCAGAGGACATTGCTTCATAATGAGCAAACATGTTGTGGAATTCAGAGTGCAACATATCTCCGTATTGGACATCAAGAGGTTGAGTTTTTGTAGGGGTATCAAAAACTGCAGGTTCATTCATATCGTTCCATATGCCGTCTACCCCAGCATCGAAAATGCGTCTGTGGCTTTCTGCCCACCAATCGCGAACATCTTGTCTTGCAAAGTCGGGGAATACGGATGCTCCAGGCCAAACTTCTCCAACGTAAGGCGTGCCATCAGGATTGGTTGCCCAATAGTTATTGGCTGTCCCTTCATCATACAAGTAATAGCCGGGGTCTTTTTTGACTCCGGGGTCACTTACAGCAACAGAACTAACACCTTTGTCTTCAAGCCACTGGTTAAAGGCAACAGGGTCTTCAGTAAAGTCTTCGCCCCATGTGAAGTTTCGGTAGCCATCCATGTGGTCAATGTCAAGGTGAACACCATCAAGAGGAATATCTTTCTCACGGTATTTTTCTACGATTCCTTTGATTTCATCAGCTGTTTCGTAACCCCATTTACTCTGGTGGAGTCCGATTGCCCATTTCGGAGGACGCTGCATCGTCCCGGTTAATTGACTGTATCGCGTTAGCACATCTTGAATCTCCGGACCATAGGCGAAATAATAGCTCAGTTCCCCATCATTTGCGTAAAAGTAATAGTAGTCGTCACTTTCACTTGCCATTTCATAGTAGGAACGATTACTGTTATCAAAAAAGATTCCATAAGCTTTTTCATCTTTTAGTCCGATGAAAAATGGTATCGTCGTGTAAAGGTATTTTGTATCTTTGTTGTAATTATAAGCATCGTTGTTCCACATGCCCATGCTGTCTCCACGGCGGTTCAAATCGCCTGCTTGTTCACCAAAACCATAAAAAGCTTCATCATTAGACGTGTCCTTAAATACATAAGGCTTCCCATCTTCATACCCAGCACCATAGTCCATGTTATCCTGGTTGATGACATTCCCTTCACTGTCTAGGAACTTGATCCCAAAAGGCTGCTTGTTAATGATAACTGTGATTTCATCGGTAGAAAGGGTAATTGTGGCTTCAGTTTCTTCCATTTCAAAATTTGGCGTATCCCAATTGGTTTCTGTAATGGCAGCTGTTTCCTTTTCTTCTTCTCCTTGCTTCAGAATAGATATTTTAGCAACGTCATCTGTCTTTAGTTTGATGTGAGCTTTGTAGTTGTCAGATAATACAAGCTTCACTCCATCATCTACAGCTTCGATAGACTGAACCATAAGCTTTTGCTGCATAGCAGCTGCTTTGTCCAGTTCTTTTTCCGGATAGGTATCAGCTACAGCCAATACACTAGATTCTGGGATGACAGACGGCAGTAACAGAGTTGACGCTACAGTCATCGTGGCTAAACTTTTGCTAATCTTCTTCGTCCTGTGGTTCTTTTCCAAATTAATCACCTCTCCTTGAAATTTGTATGATATACATATTAAATTACGTTAATTAATGTATTAAATATGTATTCATACATTAATTCTATATGACGATTTAAAGGGTAGCAACAAGTACCACACAATCAAATTTATGGTAATAATGGATTAGATATAGTGTCATAACCACTGGGTTGATTATATTTACAGAAAAATTACATGATTAAATAAATGAATATAAAGTAATGGTTGGTTCGAGCATAATCTATTTGAACTAAGTAAAAATACAGGTGCTTTTATGTCGGTGGGATAATAAAGGCGTATGTCTATAAGGGTGGTTTAAAGGTAAAAAATGTATGTAAATTATATATGGGCTGTTTAACGACAGTATAGAATAAGCTCGTTCTAAAACTATCTCAGTGCTGAGTCTTCAAGTATCGGGGGCAATTCTGATTTAAAAGAATTGCCCCCTTCTTAATGTGATGGATAGGGGAGATAAGGACTCAGTTTCGAAATAATAGAGAACTTGAAACTAAATTGGATTGGTATCGTATGTGTATTAAGAGGAGTGATTTTAGGAGGGGTTAGATGAGAAATGAAAATGAAACTCCTGAAAACAGAAGAGAAAGCCTAAGACAAAAAGAGTTAAGCAATCCTTCAAGTAGTGTCCATGGGAGCAACCTTGCTGATTTAGTTGGTGGTTTAGGCAGGAAGGGTATTGGTATATTTATTCTCCTAATAATAGCTGGGTTAATAATTTATTCATTATTTTTTCAATAATAGTCCCTAAGGTAAATCATAAAGACACATATTTGATTCAAGGCATCAGTTTTCTTATTAGATATTTTATGGAACTAATTGATCGTCCAAACCGAAAACAAATGAAAGGTGGGATTACGTGAAGAGAAAAAGCTTTGGGATTGGCTTGGTTATTACATTGTCTACTCTTATATATGGGTTCTCAAGCAATGATTGGGAAACATCCGTGAAAATTATTGCTTTTTGTGCGCTGATACCACTTCTAGTTACGGGTGTATTATCAGGTGCTTTTGTAAGCGGAGATAGGAATAGAGCCAATTACCATACAAAAGTAGATAGAGATGAGGCCTCTAAAAATAAATGGTCAATATCTCTCTTAATGTTCAGTGCACCTAATGCAATTTCATTATTAGTGATAGTTCTTATAGCTATGAAAGGGTAACAGAAATCGTAAGTGTTTATGATTCACAAGAGTTCTGTTATTGGGGTATAGAACTAAAAATAAGTGGTGAATTAATTGGAGCTATTGATCTCAGTCTCTGGATATAGTTGAAATAATGGAATGATGTACATAGTAACAAAAATATAGGGGGACCTACAGATGGTTAGAAAAGATGATTTCGACATCATTTATCGTGAACGAAATGACTTAACCCCCTTAGTGGTAATGATGTGTGGTGTGGCTGGTTTTGGAAAAACCACATTTTCACAACAATTAGAAATAGAAGGCTTTGTACGTCTTTCTATTGATGAAGAAATATGGGCTACAAAAGGTCGTTATGGGATTGATTTTCCCATTGCAAAATTTGAGGAATACAAGAAAGATGCAGAAAGTAAATTACGTAATCTTTTAATAAAATTAATCCATGATAAACAACAGGTGGTCATTGATTTCAGTTTTTGGGATCGTGTAAGAAGGGACCAATATAAAAAAATAATTGAGGATTCTGGAGGTAAATGGAAACTTATTTATTTAAAAGTTCATCCAGATGATTTACGTGAACGACTTAAGTTACGTAACAAACGTTTTGATGCAAATTCCTTTCCTATTTCCGAAGAATTGTTAACTTCTTACCTTAAAGGCTTCGAAATCCCAAATGGTGAAGGAGAAATTGTTATTGAAAATGAGACCTATTGAATAACACAGGAGTTTTTAAATTCATATTATCTTGAAGCTGAGTCTTCTACTAAAGAGGGGAATAGCTTATCGCTTGTTGTACTAACGGAGGGGTAAAACATAAAAAATAGAAAGGTTGAGATTTATGGAAAACACATGTATTAAATGTGAATCAGTAATGGTAGAAGCTAAGTTAGACAGTCATCCTATAAGGGTTTACAAATCAACTGTGAAGGCAAACTCAAAAACTATGAGTGAGGTTTGTCCCTGTTATGCATGTCCTAACTGTGGCTATATTGAACTTTACGCTTTGAATCCTGAAAAGTTGATTTAAATAAGAAAATGGTGAGGATTGGTTATTCTAGAAACGGAGGCGTTGGCTTAAAAATGTACGCATTTAATATATAAGCTATAGGGAATATGGAAAGTCTATGAATTTATCAAGAACAATAAGAGAATCCTATTCAGTAGTAAAAAAACCAACGCTCTTAGGAGGAACGTCCGTTTTTTATTTAATTTACCGCAAGATCATGAATAGATGTTTTCATGTGTTTGGATAGTTCCTGAAACAAGTCAGCGTTAAATTCCTTCATAGGGAGAACTTTGAAATCCTGGTCATTTTCAAAGTCTACATACGTGAGTTTAAACCGGGGTTCCTTTATATCGATGGATGTTCCTTCCATCCATTTTACTTTTTGTACAGTCACTCCCGCTATCCCACCAATCCTTCGGTACTTTTCTTCCTGGCCTGAGAGAAAATTGCCGAGAGAATAAAAAACGAGGCTTTTAGACCCATCTGTATTTTGAATCCATTCCGGTGGCTGCAGCACGTGCGGGTGATGACCGAGGATAATATCTGCGCCTTGTTCAGCCGCAAAAGCTGCCAATTCCTTCTGATCAGCACTTGGGTGTCTTTCATATTCCTTACCGAAATGTAAACTCATGACGACGACATCAGATTTGCTGGAGGCCCGCTTGATGTCAGAGGCAATCAGATCTTTATCAATCCTGTTCACCAGGTAAGGCTTCCCATCAGGGGTCGATATTCCGTTTGTTCCATAGGTGTATGCCAAAAAGGAGAAAGTGATGTCATTCTTTTTGATCGTTGTAATCGCCTCTCTTTCCTCCGGTGACAAGTAGGAACCTACCGTTTTAATTCCTAGTAAATCCCATTGATTGATCGCGTTTTCAATAGCGTGAACACCCCGGTCGAGGGTGTGATTGTTGCTCATAGAAACAATATCAATCCCGTTAGCTTTTAACGTATTCCCTAATTCAAAGGGCGTGTTGAATGAAGGGTAGGTGGATACGCCGATTGCTGCACCACCCATGATGCTCTCTGAATTCGCAAATGTAATGTCAGCTTTTGAAAGATGGGGAGTGACCTCCTGAAACATAGGATTAAAATCATAGCCCGAAGAAGTCTTCGCATCATTGTATACTTCTTTATGTATTAACAGATCCCCTACGGCTGCGAGTGAAACTTCTGCCACCTCTTTCATTTCTGCCTTCTTTGATGGTTTGTATAGCGTTCTCATATTGGAAGACACGCGTTTTTCCATGTCTGCTTCGTTCGGTTGGGAGAAGATGGTGGAACCGCCAATGAAACTGGAAATCAAAATGATCACTAAAATAATAAGCAGGGTTTTATTTTTCATCATATCCTCCTGGTTTGTAGATATTTTGATTCGTTTATCCTATAAACCACCAGAAATATCCTTGAAACTTATGTTAAAGAGCATTTACAAAACCTATATAGGCAGTCACGCGCGGTTTTTTAAAAGACATAAGCGGAATAGTTTCGACATATTAATATTTTTATTATAAAATAATTGTCAAATTCAGGCAAATCATCCTATTATTATTTATTCTTCCCTAATATCTATGAAAGAATGTAAAAGGAAGAAAGTCAAAAGAACCTTTTCTTTAGCGAAACGATTCTTAAGGGCTCTTCTGTTTGGATACCTTACTTGATGGAGATAGGGATGTTTACCATTAAAAGGAAGAGGTAGGAAAGCAGATATTCCTTTTTTGCTTGCTAGGAGGAAATGCTCTTTAAGATCATCTGCACAAGATCTTAAAGAAAAGAGTGCCTTATTACATAATCATAGGAGTTTATAGTGATATAGATTGAATAACTGATTAAATATTAGTGGAGAACAGATGGGAAATGAAAAACATAATACGGAAACGGCACAAGAAGAGCAATTATTAACGTTATCCGAATGAGGAGACTATCTTGGAGTTACATAAGAGGGAGTTCAAATGTTTGTTAGGGAAGATGTTACAAAAAGCCAAATCCCATATGTGAGGATTGGAAATGAGTTCTATTTCTCTGCTAAAGCAATGGATAAATGGTTAACTGAAGCGGGATCAATGAAAGTCGGACAATGCTAAAACCCTCTCGCTTGGTAATAAGATATTAGTTAGTGTAAAGATTGTACAAAGTTAACTTAAACTAACCGGATTTCATTGTGAAACCCAATAATTATGGTAGAAGAAAAAAGGACCGGGCGTACTTTGTTCGGTTTTTTTTATATTTTTGTAAGATATTTGAGTTTATCGCGTCTTATATGTAAGGAGGTGAGATGGTGACACAGCTTGAGGATATTTATCATACATACTTTAAAGATGTATTTTTATATGTGTATAGTTTATCCGGCGATAAGAATATCTCTGAAGATATCACTTCGGAAACTTTTATGAAGGCATTAAGATCGTTAGACAGTTTCAAAGGGGATAGTGATATCCGTGTTTGGTTATGCCAAATTGCCAAAAACAGTTATTACTCTTATTTGCGTAAGAAAAAAAGCTTTGTAGATCTTGAGTCGGTTCCAGAACCAGCTAGTGAAGACAATGTAGAACAAGAAATAGCCACTTCAGAAGCGTCTGTGAAGGTACATACAGTTATCCAGAATTTAAAAGAGCCTTACAAAAAGGTCTTTACGCTCCGTGTATTTGGAGAACTGTCATTTAAGCAAATTGGCAAATTGTATGCAAAAAGTGATAACTGGGCTTGTGTTACTTATCACCGCGCTAGAGAAAAGATTAAAGCGCGATTGGGGGATTATCGATGAAAATCAGCTGTAATGTGATTAGGGATATACTGCCGCTATATGCCGAGGATATGGCAAGTCAAGATACTAGAGAACTAGTTGAAGAACATATAGCTTCTTGTGAAAGCTGCAAAAAAAGTCTTGAAGAAATGAGGACTTTTGAAGAACCGCCAGTAGATACCGATATAGCTCCCTTAAGAAACATACAAAATACATTGCGAAGGAAAAAGATGCAAACAATTATTTTTTCAGTCATGGTAACGTTGGTTTTCGCATTGGTTGCAATGGCATATCTGACAACGCCTGAATACATCTCTTATAATGAAAATGCGGTTTCAATTATTGAAAGGGATGACGGAACAGTACTTTTGAATTTTAGTGAAGAAGTCTCTGGATTCGATGTAAATCAATATCCAGCAGCAGACAATTCAGGTTATGTCTACGATATAACAACATGGGAAACGATTTGGCACCAGAAAATAAGCAAAAACAACCTGGAAAATACGGTCTTAAACCCGAATGGGGAAACGATCACTTCCATCTATTATTACAATACCGATGGAAGTGAAAATACTTTAATTTATGGAGATCCAATAACGGATGGTTCTGTCATGACGTTACCTCGGCTAGTTTTAAGCTACTATGTGTTGTTTGCTGTAGGATTTTCACTTATTTGTGGAATTGGATTGGTCATATTCCGTAAGAAAGAAAAAATAAGAAATGGACTAGAAAAGATTATTCTATTGCCTATCTCCTACGTGTTCGCTCACTTCCTTATAAAAGGTCTTCACTCTGCCACTTACCTTGCTGGACGAGACTTTTATGCAATAGTACTAGTCACATTTTCTTTATATTTTGCGTTGTTAGCTGGAAGGAACATATTTAAGAAGTTATCATTTAAGAAGCCGAAAAGCACTTTATAATAGTTGTTGCTTTCACTAGTTTATAATAGATTCACCAATCAGCGGTTCTTTTCTTAATTTTAGTTCTATGTTACTTGATACCGAAGGGTCCCTGATGGATTCAGATTTCTAAAACATGGCCAAAAAGTATTCTTTGAATTGGTTGAACCAATAAAATCTACGGATCAGAGTCCATCTTCAACAAAAGGGAGCGTTTGTGGAAGAGCCAGTTGCAGAAAATGATCAAACTTTTTAAGTGAATGCGTAATAATTCACAAAGGATGAAGCCGTTTTGATCAATCTTTTTTCAAAACGGCTTCTTTTGATTTAACGTAAGTTGTGGGTTTGTGAGGTATTTTTGATCAAACTTACTATATAGGACCGTGTGGAGGAATTTTTTACTGCAACAATTTGGAGGACAGTTCTTAATTAGCATAATGTTTGGTGTAGGGATATTCGCAGGGGGCTCTTTACTATGGGCGATTCGGAGCTATAATGGTGAACCGTTAAGAGCTCAGTATATACGATGGAATGATTTTAAGCATCATATCTCTTTATACCAACCTTCTACTTTGATCTCTAAATACTCTATCTTATTCGCACTAGGAATTTTTTATAAACAACATTATTTTTCGAAGAAGGTGCGGGAAAAGTGTGGGCAGTAAGATAACACACAAGCAGTGACCTGCTAATTCTCTACTTTAACAAAAAACACAATTAACTGTTTTTAGTAGAGAAAAAAGAGAAGCGTTATCATTTTTAATCGATATGTCGAATAAGAATTAAAATTTTAAAAGGATTTTTGGGATGGACAACCTTCTTGAAATAAGTTAGATAAATACCGCGTCTTTTCGCAGTTATTTCTAATAGTGAAGTTTCGTTTAACATGTCTTTAGATAAATTCCCCGAATATATATTGGTCAGTAAAAAATGATAAAAACTAATTAACATTTCATTATTAAGTTTATCATAGGAAGAATCGTTCAAATTTAGCCTCCTGGCCTAAGGGGACCACGTTAAAATACTTTCCAGATGACACTCAACTAAGTCCTCGACACTATCTAACCATAACACTGCATCCAATTTATTAATAGAAGAAAAAAATGATTATTTAACGGATACGGATTTTTTTATCTGAATGATTAATAGATGGTTCAACCATTCCCATTATTAACCTCATAAGCATAATCAGATGCTTGGTTTGGTGCGAACAGAGTCAATATCCCCTAGAGAACTGGTATTCACTCCAACTATAGGAAGTACCTTTAGAAAGACCATTTAAGGCTTCTGGAATTCGTCCATCATTATGCAAACTATTCCACAAGTTGGCGTTTTGTGCCCAACTCTAATAGGCAAGCATCATCCCTGGACTAACTTCTCCAATATTGTGACTAGGACTATACGTATATCGGAGTGGTTAATCAGTAATGATATTTCCAATGTTACCAGCTTCCCGAAATTTCAGTTTGAACTCTAATCCAACTTTTACAGATGAAGAAGATTCCACCTGTGATTTTATGAATTTTCAGGTACTTTTTGAAAACTAAGATAAAATGATAGATTCTTAGTTATGATTTAAGAATAGATTAGTGGGGAAGTTTATACATCGATATGTACAACAAAAAAAGTGGGGTTACCCTCACTTTAAAACAGCTCCGTAGATCAAGTTGTTTTACTGATCTCTTCTAATGCTCTTTTATATAAATCAATTTGGTTATTTACCATTGTTTTTTGACATTCAGAAATAGGTGAATCGCAGTATAATCTCCCAAGTATGGCTAATTCTCTTTGAAAAAGTAGCTTTTCGTCATATGACATCTTTTGCTCTCCTAAAGTTAGGACATAGGAGGCGCTTTCCCTTAGTGAGAACATAATAAACTAAGTTTTAAGTACAAAAGAATCTCTTAAATGACATTCAAAGAGGAATTCACCAAGTCTTAGATGGATCTACCGAATTGTCCTGAAGTTGGCTATTCCTATGAAATACTTGAAACTGCCACATTCAGGCACTATTTTCCAGCATTCCATACTCATCGCTCTAAGTTTGACTCGATTTATTGGCATGCATATATGAGAATTCACCTTTGCGTATTTTATTATAAGGCTCTGTTAAAGTTTGTTGTTGATATTTTTTCCTAGACACGGAGTATTCAATAATAGGACTTTTATAAATGTATGTTGAGCGAAGGGTCTACAGTGAATTACTCGATTTCACAGGACCTCACAAGAAGTAGGGTCGTAGAAGCATGAATCTGTGTCATATATATACCAAACCTCCAACCATGGTTTTGTGGTCATCCCTAGGGCGAGTACAGATTTCAACATTCTTGTTGTGTACATCAATGAACCTTCCTTAAGGCAAAAGAGGCTTACAGTATTCTGTTACGATAATTACTGTCATTAAAAATAATATTTTTTAATTCAGTACACTCCGAAACAAATAGCAGGGGCTTTTCGTAAGGAGTAGTAGCCATATTAGTAGGGAGAGGATTATTTTTATGATTTTTATTTTCACACTATTATTCGGGTTCTGTATCTTATTTTTCCCTTTACAAGGAATTAGAGAATTTAAATCTGAAAAATTATCGTACAAAATCATTCGGTTGATTTTCATCGGTTTGGCTCTTTCACTCATTGCAGCAGGTATTATTGATGGTGTAAGCTATGTAAATAACCCTGAAGATGCCTTACCATAAGCCAAACAGAACTTCCTTTTTTATGGGAGTTCTGTTTTTCTATGAATATCAACATTAAACTTTAACAGAGCCTATTATAAAGGGAATATGTTCTTTCTGTCGAATTAGTTCGATAGGAGGGAGGTGATGGAATGCAGCACCCATCATCAAAGCTTGATTATCTTATTGTTTACTTGGAAACCCTTTCAAAAATTAAGAGCGGGGATGAAGAAACGTATCCTGCGTGGGTCAATGAAAAGATGCAACAAACGTGTGAGCAGATTGAAGCCTTAAGCAAACAACTTTACTAAATTATGGCATCCCATAACGGGGTGCTTTTTCATGCGTACCTTTCTTATTAGATCAAGGATGCTATTGGTAAATATAAGAAAGGATATTATATGGACAGAAAGTTGTTGGTGGTATTGCACTCCTTGCTTCTTGTAGCATGCAAACTCTTAATTACTCTGGAAAGACGAAATAGGAGTGCTGACTTAAAAGTAAATCAAACCAGTGATGACTATGAAACCCAAGAGTTAGTACTAAAAAACAAGGGTGAAGATGTGAAAGAAGTTGGCCCCGTTGATTACAATGTAGATAGTCTTGGGAATTTCGTAAGGGAGGCATCACATTAAAAGAAAACGGCACTATAGTTGACAGCACTACCTCTAATCCTGCGAATGCCAAAGTCTCCTAACACACGGAGGTCAATGGGGTTAAAGGAAACATGGTGGGAATCTAAAGACAGTGCTGAGTTAGTAAAAGTAATTATTGATCCTAAGAAGAGTGGAGAAGACACGACAGGATCTACTGAAGATGGAATGGAATCCAACCTGTTTGTTTCTGCTCGTGAATTTGCTCTTTGGGGGAACCTCTTCCTAAATAAAGGGGAAATGAAGGGCAAACAAATTGTCCCTAAAGAAGTAATTGGACTAGCCATTAGCATACATACACCCAAAATTCTTACAAAGGAGTTTGCATGTAACGGATTGTTTTGGTTTGTCCAGGGCATTCCAAGACAATTGAGCGAACTAGGTGATCGAGTACCAAGTGATTCTTTTCAAATTTTAGGAATCACGGGGCCAACTTTGTTAGTTATTCCAAAATACAATGTTGTAGTTGCTAAAATGTACAATAAGAGATATAACTACGGGAATGAAAACTATCTTTATTATCTGAAAGAATTTAGCAACATAGTATCTGATACTTTTATTGGTGAGGGTAGCTTGTAAACAAGTTTAGTTAGAATACGAAATATAAGTGATAAATAACGAATATATCTCGAAATCAAGTCTTCAACTAACGGGGCGATTGTTCAATAGAGCCTTAGCTCTTTATTACATAAGCACAAGGAATATAAGGTCATTAAGCTACTTTACTAACTTAAGATGCTGCTGTGTATTTAATCTCCTGTTACTAAACACCAAATTGTTTTAAATGGTGGTCAAGATGTTTGTAGATTCCTTTTCCCCATTGATCGGAAGTAAGTTTTCCGAAAAAAGGATGTGGATGATCTGTACAAGCTTTTGGTCCATTCTTTTGAAATATGATTATTTTTTGTTTCAGTTTTTCTCGTTCAATATTAAAATCTTTTTTACTTTTAATTAAAATGGTTGGAATAGTCGACATGTTGTGGTCTAAAGGTTTGTCATTATAAAAGATGGGTTTTGCAAATCTACCTACTAATAACCCTAACCAACCTCTTGGGGGGAAAGAGTATCCCATTGCGATGTCTTGGAAAGCTGAGCAATGGGCTAACATTTGAGAGACATCCATTTTCCCCCATTTTGGTTGTGAATCTACACTTAAGTTTTCGATACGATTTAATAACTCATCTGTATACGTGATTTCAAAAATATTATTCATAAGAGAACTCCTTTAGTTTTTTATTTTAACCAAAAGTTGCTCTTCATCATTTAATATATAATTCAATACCAACGTTATTTAATCCTTTCAACTAACGAGTGCTTTAGTTTAAAATCTGCTTCAAGCTATCAAGGATATAAGTCTTCCATAAAATGGGGCGATAGCTGCATAGTGACGATCTCTATTTTGATAACAGAGTAGTTAAGTTAATGATTATGGTCTGATTGCCTTCCAAGAACCAACTTTATTGAATTAAAGAAGGAAATTTTCTGGTGATGTAGAAATTAATGTTTATGTACTTAAATGTATGTAGTTGCAGTATATTGATTGAATCGTTGGCTGATGTAGGTGGGGAAAATTTTGAGGGGAAAGGTGATCTATGAAAACAACCCAATCAAAAGACGGCACAACCTTGGCGTACGATGTCTACGGTAATGGTCCAGCTCTCATTTACATAACGGGAGCAAGCTGCCATCGCTCATTTAAGCCTATAGTGCGAGATGCCAAAATATTTGCCACTGAATTCACTGTTTACAATTACGACCGCCGTGGACGCGGCGATAGTGGTAACACACTGCCTTACACTATAGAACGTGAAATCGAAGATGTCGAAGCTATGATTGATGCGGCAGGTGGCAAGGCACATTTGTATGGTCATTCTTCTGGTGCTGTGATCGCACTTGAGGCAGCACTTCGACTTGGCAACAAAGTGCAAAAAGTAACTCTTTATGATGCGCCATATGTACGTGACGAGAAAGAAAAAGCCGAATACAAACAACTAAGCCAAAAAATACACAAACTTCTCGATAACGAGAAAAATTCTGAAGCAATGCTTACTTTTTTAAAAGGGATTGGGATGCCCAAAGTATTTGTTTTATTGTTGCCGTTATTTCCTGGCTGGAGAACAACGAAAGCTCTAGCTCCAACCCTTACCTATGATATTACTCTAACTCAAGAAAAGCCACCCGTTGAACGAGCTACTCAAATTTCCATACCTATGCAAATAATCGTTGGCGAAAAAAGCCCGGCCTCAATAAATGATGTTGGTCTCCAACTAACACAGGCAATTCCAAACGCAAAGTTTGTACAACTTGCAAAGCAAGACCATATGGTTAACGGAAAAAAATTGCTGCCAATACTTTCGAGCTTTCTCAAGTAATAATGTTTTAACAACTACATTATAAAAGATTATTGAAAAGAGTGGGTGGAATTGTGTTGCTAGACTATATAGGAATCATTAAAGTCTCAAACAATTTTTCAGCTTTCTTTAATGAGAAGGCTTTTTTACCCGCCAGTTCACCTGACTGACCAGATCATGGGCCTAACCTATGATTACCTGGACAGGGCAGAGGAATTATTGCTTCCTGTTATAGCATCCGGCCAAGAAAAAGAAGAAGTGGCTGCTGAGGTTGGAAAAAAGCAGATTGCTTCCGCTTATCTGGCCCTGCTGGATAGTCTTTACGTGGATATGTTGTACGGAGGTCCTCGTCGTTTAGAGAGAAGGCTAGAGGCTTCGTGGTCTATTTATTGGCGCGGAATTTCGCATCCATCTCAATAGAAGGAATAGGTGAAAAGGGTTACTGCAGCTCAGAAGTAAATGAATGTAAATGTTTCCAAAAGAAATGGATGATATTGAATGTGGACCTATGCGAAGCAATTGGTCACTTCTGTCCATTTGGAAAAACACGCGTTAGGCTTTCCCATTTTGAATGGGCGTCAATAGTAATTAAATAGGGGAAAGATAACTACCGAGATCCAGTACCGGAAAAGGTAGATTACTACTATAATTGCCTTCTATATTAGCAAGAATATACCGATAACTAATAGGACTATTTAGCAATAAATATCATTGCTTTTTAAACATTTAGCAACTAATTTGAATAGTATGATCCACTAAAGGGGGGGATTCTTCAATAAGAGGAATCGCCTTCTTTTTATGAAAACAGAAGGAGAATGAGTACACGAAAAGTATTGAAAATTATGTAAGATAGCGATATGATGTCATAATATTTATTTTTGAAAAAATTAATGAATGTATGGAGTGTATTCGTATGGCAATTGAAACATATTTAAGAGACATGCCTGAGTTTAGTACTGATCGATTAACACTAAGGAAGGTGGCTTTTACAGATTTAAAAGATGTGTTTAGTTTCTGTTCTAACCCTAACGTAGCACGGCCAATGACTTGGGAAGTAAATGAGTCAAGAGATGTAACCAAAGAGTTTCTGAATATGGTAATTAAAGGATACGGAAGAGGTGAATCTGGTGAATGGGCCATTGAATGGAATGAAACAGGCCGAGTAATTGGGGTGGCAGCTTTTATTGATTGGAGTAATAAACATAAGTGCGTAGAATTGGGGTACTTTTTATCGGAAGAGTATTGGGGAAAAGGAATTGCTACGGAGGCACTTCAGGAACTTGTTCGCTATGGTTTTAACGAACTACACCTTAACAGAATCGAGGGTAGGTGCGATACAGATAACTTCGGTTCTCAAAAGGTAATGAAAAAGTTAGGCATGAACTATGAAGGCACCTTAAGAAAGAATGAATTTATAAAAGGCGAGTTTAGAGATACAGAAGTGTATTCCATATTGGAAAGTGAGTATTGATCCTATAAAGAGTTTATTAGAAGAACGAATACATTAAGGTGGTAAATAAGAGTGCGTGGACAAACTAAAAAAGGTGAATTTCACAATTTCGAAGAACTTGTTAGGTTAATTTATTCAATGCCAAGAAAACAATCAACCTTATTAATTGGAATAGATGGTTGTGGTGGCTCTGGAAAAAGCACTTTCGCAAAAGAGTTTAAAGAAAAATGCTCTAATGTAACGGTTGTACATATGGATGATTTCTATTTACCCTCCTCACAACTTATGAAAGCAGACCCAAAGCAAAAGCCTATAGGTGCAGACTTTGACTGGAAACGTATCTTAAACCAAGTTCTCGAACCAATTAGTCAAAATCAAGAAGGATACTACCAAAGTTATGATTGGGAAGCTGACGAATTAGCGGGGTGGCAGACGGTTCCTGTAGGAGGAACCGTCATAATCGAAGGTGTTTATTCAATTCGTAACGAATTAGCAAATAAATACGATATTACAATATGGGTGGATTGTCCAAGAGAAACAAGACTATCACGAGGTCTTGAAAGAGATGGGGAAGAGGCGCGGGACATGTGGGAAAATAACTGGATGATTTCAGAAGATCTATATATGGAAGAACAAAAACCATTTGAAAGAGCAGATTTCATTTTTCATGGTACTAAGTGAAGATCCATCCGCAAACATATCAAAAATCAAGGAACGTTAAGAATCTGGGAACATACCTACTTTAAAAAAAGACGTAACAGAAATAGAAAGGAATCCTGCAAAATGGTGCACGAAATGTCGGATGACTAGATTTTACTCCTGTTATTCTATTGGTGAAAGGAGGTCATAGGAATGGATTTGCTCAAGGACATGAATACTGCAATGAAATATATCGATGAAAACCTTACGAACGAAATAGACTACAAAATCGTCGCAAGTTTGGCTTATTGCTCCGAATATCATTTTAAACGAATGTTTTCTTTTCTTGCAGGAATTACGCTATCAGAATATATACGCCGTAGACGACTTAGTTTAGCAGCATTTGAGCTTCAAAATAGTCATGTGAAAGTAATTGATGTTGCGATGAAATATGGATACAACTCCCCGGACTCCTTTACTAGAGCGTTTATCAATTTCCATGGTGTCACACCAACAGAAGCAAGAAACAAAGGTAAGCAATTAAAAGCCTATCCATTTATGACCTTCCAATTATCCATTAGAGGAGGAAGTGAAATGAACTATCGAATCGAACAAAAAGAAGCATTTACCATTGTTGGTATGATGAAACGAGTACCAATTGTTTTTGAAGGGGAAAATCCGGAAATAGCTGCGATGTGGAAATCCTTGACTCAGGATAAGATAGAACGATTGAAAAAACTTTCAAATGTTGATCCTGATGGGATGATTCAAGCATCTAGTAATTTTTCAGAAGGACGCATGGAAGAAAAAGGGGAGCTTGATCAATATATAGGAGTAGCAACTACCCAAGAATGCCCCGAAGACTTTACTAAACTTGAAGTACCTGAATTAACCTGGGCGATCTTCGAATCAATAGGGACATTTCCTGATACTTTACAAGAAACATGGGGAAAGATTTATTCAGAGTGGTTTCCATCTTCCACCTATCAAGTAACAGAAGGACCTGAAATCTTGTCGATTAAAAGTAAAGATTTAACGTCTCCTTCTGTAAAAAGTGAGATTTGGATTCCAGTTATAAAGAATAATAATTGAAAATTTATTTACTGATATCTTTAAATCAACTATTCATCTATTAGGTGCAATTCTACAATGAAGGAATCGCCCTCTTATTAATGTTTAGTCAATTGGAAGTTTCTTTTTGTAGGAGGAGCGACAATCAAACTTAATAAAACACATATTTAGGAAGACTATATAACAACCCCCCTTTCTCCATTAGGGAAGAAGTGTTTTTAGTTCTTCTCTTCTAACAGGTGAATAAGCTTTAAATGGGGAATCTTTGAAAGGGGTGGGTATGATGAACCAATATGGAAATCCGGATATGTTGGCATGGCAGGCTGCTAAATATGATATGCTCGCCAACAACATGTGCACTATTACCACATGCATCTGCAATGTATGCAGCAGTGGTTGATGAGTGAGCGAAGTGATCAGATGATGGGAATGACCGGCTCACCTGCAAAAGTGAGAGTTCTCCACGCTTCTCCAGATGCACCAGCTGTTGATGTGTATGTGAATGGTCAGAAGGTCTTGGAAAACGTTTCTTATAAGCAGCAAAGCGACTATTTAGAAGTTCCAGAAGGACAGTATAAAATCGATATTTATCCAGCTGGGAACACCAATCAGCCCGTACTTTCGCAGAACGTCGGCGTTGAGGGAGGGAACATGTATACCGTTGCCGCTGCTGGAAGACTAAACAACCTCCAACTGATAGCAGTCATGGATAATAACGCAGTGTCTAATGGTAAAGCTAAGGTTCGTTTCTGGCATTTATCCCCGAATGCACCTGCTGTTGACATTGCCGTCAAAGGAGGAGACGTTCTCTTTAGAAACATTCCATTTGGAAAGGCTACCCGCTATTTGACTCTGCCGCCAACCACTGTCGATTTGGAAGTCCGCGTGGCAGGAACCAATCAGAAGGCATTAGAAGTTCCTGGAGTAAGTGTAAGCCCGAATCAGATATATACAGCTGCAGCGTTAGGTTTAGCTGGTGGTCAACCACCGCTGGAAGCTATGTTTCTGCAACCTTAAAAAACAGGCATAGACTATGCCTGTTTTTTCGTTTGAAATCATTTACTATCTTCACCATATTTTACTCGTAGTGATCTTACATGAGGTTCCCAGATTATATGAATTACAAAATATGGATGATGTGGTACGGTTATATTAATAGAGTTCAACGCAATAGGTATATTTTCATGGTTACACGAATTTGCTACATACATGTCTGCCAATTAAAAAGGAGGGAGTAAATGAAAAACATAGTCATGTATTTCATTTTATTTACTGTATTGATTCACGGTGTACTAGATATATTTGATGGAGTTGCTTTAATTTACCGATTAATTAATTTAAGTTTTTTACTGCTTATTGCTGTTGTCGTTCACCTATTATCAACAAAGAGGAAGAATAGTTTAACAAATGCTGAAAACAATCAACTATAGAGACAAGGAAGAGTTTTTTTGTCTATACTGGGTGTTTTCATCAGAGAAATGTACGCTTAAGGGTTTTTCAGATGCGCTGTGTTATGTTCCAATCACTATCTTTACGGACAATCTTATCCTTTGAAAAAGAGTATTATTTTTCACTATCCATACGTCCATCTAAAGGTCAGTGCATAGAGAACTTAGATATAAAGGGGGAGGTATTTTGAAGAAAATAAAGGTTGCCTATGTTCTTAACACGATTTTCAGCGGCTTCATTGCGATTCTTATATCCACTTTTTTTGCTGGTGGCACAATAGCAGAGAACTATACCGACAAGACGTGGGTGGCCCCGGAGTTTTTTGTAATATTACCTATATGGGCTCTGGGGTGTTTACTTGGATTGCTTATTTACAGGAGTAAAGTCCCTGGAATCTATTTGTTTATATCTATTCTTATCACATGGGCTTCAATCCCGGTAGGAATACATTTTGGATTTAATCTAGCTACATAACCTTCATTCCAGGACTGCCTGTAAAGTGAGGTTAGCTTTAAAAAACCTACATAATTATGAAATGGCAAGAGGCCGGTGTTTTATAAAAACTTTAATTCAAAATGGGAGGGGGAATGGACATGATAGGAATAAGTATAGCGACGAAGTGGGAATTTGAAGCTACACTGGAATACTTTAGTATAAAAGATAATGAACGGTTCGGTTATCCTTATGGTGAGTATTTTATGAAGACAATGAATGATACTGATCTTGTTTTTTATAGTACCGGTGTAAGAAAAGTGAATGGTGTTGGTGGGAATCAGTTTATGATTTCTAAATTTGATCTAACTAAAGTCATTGTCGCTGGAACATGTGCGGGAATAGATGATAAGTTCAGTAACCTGGATATTTTTGTACCAGATAAAGCCGTTCAATATGACTGCACGGTAAAGGAGGTCGAGCCTTTTATTAAACAATCCTTCATCGTCGACATCGATCTATCCAAATATGGAAATGATTTTCATGCCGGAACCATTGGCACTGCTGATAAAGCAGTAGTCATGTGGAAGGACTATTTAGAACTTAAAGAGAACGGTATAATCATAGCTGATACAGAAGCAGGTGCCATTGCTTATATCTGTAAGAAGAATGATGTTGAGTGCATTATTATTAAAGGAATATCTGATTTTCCAACAGAAGAAAGTAACTCTGATAGATTCGAGACCAATAGTGAACAAATGAATATTTATATAGAAAACACTCCAAAAGTTATGAACAAAATATTTGGCGAATATTTAAAGAGGTTTTTTTGAAAAATGGAGCTTCCTTTGTTCAACGTTCAATAGCAAGCTTATGAAAAAATGTACTTATGCTAAAACGGTCGATGGAGGAAAATCCACTTCAAGTGTGGAAGAAGGGTTGGTTCCAGTTTCAGTATAAAGAAGAAAACATGTACTAACAGAGAGAGCAGTTTATTTGAAGAATGGTAAAGGAAATGTGGATGCAAAAAACAGACAGAAAAGCCTATTTCTGTCTGTTTCACTATTAGAATGAGTATGCCTCTCCATCATCTGGAACTAGAAGATTCGAGGAGAAACCTTTTTCATTAGAAAAACTCTTTAATTCCTCTCTTGATAATGTCCAGTGATTGACAGCTTCCATATGGACAGCAATAATTTTTGAGCTAGGAGCAGCCTTGTACACTTCATGGACATCATCTTTACCCATGACCAAAGAACCTCCTTCATAGAATTGATTATCTCCAGCATTCACTACAATAATTTCAGGTTCATGTGTTTCTATAGTCGTTTGAACTTCCTCATACCAAACCGTATCTCCAGCAACATATAGGGTTTTCTCCGAGGAATGTTTGAAGACAATACCACAAACAAGACCGGTCATTTTCAAGATTTCGCCTCTTCCATGTTGGCCTTTGGTTTTGATCAATTGAATACCTTCAAACACAGTATCTTCATGTAAAACCTCTACATTTTGGAATCCATCGTTTTGAATTTCAGTCGCATCTTCTTCATTCTGGGAGAATATTTTAATGTCCTTTGGCAATGCTTTTTTAGCAGAATCATCCCAGTGATCGGCATGCAGGTGAGTGACGATCACCGCATCAACATCTTGAATTATACGATCGATGGATGTTGGTAAACTTACCAAAGGATTGTTCTGATCTTGTCGTGGTGCGTTGGGGAAAGGTGGATAAGTCCCTTGCTCTGCAAGCATTGGATCTATTAAAAACTTTTTTCCAGCGTATTCAACCACGATTGTCGCATTTCTGATCTGGTGGATATTCATATCTGATTTCTCCTTTTCTTTTTAAATGAGTAGGTTCAATGTATATTCTATAATAGGACCCATAATGGATATATAGATTTAATAAAGTCTTTTGGACGTTTGACTTTATTTTTGAAAGGAGTTAAGGACATGTTAGATCGAACGGATTTTCTTATCTTAGATGAACTTTCCAAGAACAGTCGGATGACAATGAAGGATTTAGGCGAGAAAGTCCACTTAACAGGACCAGCTGCATCAGCAAGAGTGCTTAAGTTGGAAGAGAGTGGAGTTATTGAGGGTTATACGATTAAAATGAATCAAGCGAAAATGGGATATCCTGTGCACGCGATCATTCATATCTATACCGAGAATCCAAATCACCAACCTTACCTGTCATATGTAAAAAAACAAGATCGGTACGTCGTAAACAATTACAAAGTCAGTGGGGAAAGTTGTTACCTTCTCGAATGCAGATTTCCATCCAACGAGGCTTTGGATAAATTTTTAACAGCCATAAGTAATCTTGTGAGCTATAAATTATCGTTAGTTATTAAATGAAAAATCCGTGTGAAAAAATATACGTATACTAACGGGTGGGAGCGTTCATAAAAAAAGCTGAAATTCAATGGAAACGGAAGTTCAGCTTTTTTATACTGAAAAAATTAACACTAGCATCTACAGAGTCAAATCATTTAAACGCAAACATGGCACGGGCCTCTGTTCTCTTTTCTCATAACTGGAAAAGGTCACTAGAGTTAGAGCGAACATTAAGGAGGGGCGGTAGCTGTAGATGGACTATCCGTAAATGCATCTCGTTACGATGATTACCAAATCGTAAGAAAAATACATATGAGGTATAGTGTGAGATACAAAAATATATGACATTATTATGGTAACGGGTCATTACTTCATTAAGCCCGTGATAAAAGGATGACCCTCTAGAACAATGGAGGGTTCTCTTTTTTTGCTATTATTTGAAATTTCCTTGTTTCACTAAATTTAGAAAAATTTTGTTTTAAATTCCCGCACTTTATGTCACAGTGTGATATAGTCATAGTGTGACATACTTAAAAATGGGAAAAGGGGCTGAATGAATGAGAAAGCCAGAAAAAACATACATACCTATGACCGAAACGGCTTTCTACATCTTGCTTGCATTAACGGAACCCCGCCACGGTTACGGCATCATCAAACATGTTGAGAACCTGACAAATGGAAGAATCAGTTTAGGTTCGGGTACTGTTTATGGCACATTGACGAAGATGCAACGAGATGGTTTGATCGTCAAGTACGCGGATGGTGAGCGGAAAAAAGTATATGAAGTTACAGAAGACGGTAAAAGGATCATGAGAATAGAGATAGAAAGACTGAATGAACTTTACAATAATGCGGTTCGTTATAGGGAGGATTTTTTATGACTACATCAATCTTTCGACCATTTTGGAGTTACGACCCGATTAAAACGGAACAATGGCTTGAGAAGAAAGCGAGTGAAGGGTTAGTTCTGAGCGGCTTCAATCGTTGGTCAAGAAAGTTCCATTTTGAAGAAGATGATCCTAAAAGTTATACATTTAGACTTCATTATGAGAAGGTGGATCACTTCCCGCAGGCTTTAGAAGAGTCAGGATGGGAATCGATTACGAAAGAAGGTCGTTGGAGAATGATTCGCCATGAAGGCGCTGCGAACAGGGAGCCCTCAAGGGATCATGTGGCTTCTAGGAACAAAGTTCATTACTATATATTCCTGGCGGTTTTCATTTATATGCTCCTTTCCGCTGGTTTGGTTGGAATCCTGACACTCTCCGTATTTTTAGGTGGGGGATCTGCGACGTTCGTTCCCAGTCCATATTGGGCCATAACCATTACCGTAGGATTGACACTTTGGACGCTGGTTCCTTACTCGACACTGAAGTTACATAAAGGATTGAAGAAACTTAAAGTGGACCCTTCATTTTCTACTGAAGAGAACTCAAAACCTATTACATTCACAAAATGGCGGTTAGCCTGGGTGTTTGCTCCTGACCGTTTAGAAAATTGGTTGGAGCGTATGGAACAAAAAGGATATCACTTGGAGAAGGTAAGCAGATGGGGGATTCGGTTTTCATTCAGTGAAGGAGAACCAAGAATGGTAAGTTATGCAGCTGATTTTCAAAAATCGATTGAATCGGACTATTTCTATATGCACAGCGACCGAGGGTGGCGTCAATTGTTCCACTCTACCTCTACGTTCATGTCTTGGACGTTATGGGCGAAAACGTATACGAGTGAAGAGGATAAACCCCAGCTGTACAGTGACCCCCATCACAAGTTAAAGCATGCCAAGCGTGTGACTATATGGCAGGGAGGCATTTTCCTGCCATTGACGATTTTATATATAGGATTAATCACGACGAATATCCATACGATTCTTCAGGGAGGCATTTTGGACTCTACCTTTTGGATGGTAGTGGTGCAAACGATCGTCGTCGTCGAATTCGGTTATTTTTCTGTTCGGTCCTTTTTGTATTATTGGCGAGTAAGGAAGAGCATACAGTGAAAGGTACATTATATCTCTAATCCTTTGAATACATAAAATGAGAACTTAAAGAATAGAGAGGATTTTAGACATCTTTAAAAAATTATACGCTTCGTTTTATTTATATCTTCTCATTTTTTATTTGAGAATGAACCTCCTAATAAATAGAAGAGAAAACGTACGAAACATGTTAAAACGCGTAGAAAAGAAACTTATAGATTCCGGTGTAATGAATAAGAATTTTGAACAGGGTGCGGTCAAGCCTGAAAATAAAACCATTGAGCGGCTGCTTCATGCTTTTGTGGGGAACCGATCCTATTCAGAAGAAGAAGAATATTATGGCTGCGTAGCAGATTCATTGATTGAAAAGAAGGACGCTGTTTTCTTGAGGATTTCGCTCTTTTTTGCTTTTGTCTTTGTGTTATTGTGGCTCGGGATCCGAATATATGTGATGTATTTCTATTCCATTTCAGGAATAATCGCAATGGGAATGTTCATTGGCCTGTTTGCGGCGCCGTTCTTGGGTTTATTAAGTGCTCTTTTGGTTCCTGGTTGGAAAAAGTATCCCTTAATACTCTTGAATCTGGGGCTTCTGATTTTCATGAATTTCAGTCTCGTATAAGGTAAGTTGGACTTTTGCTAGTATAGATGTTTCCAATACGAATGGAACTGGTTAAAACCATAAACACTGCAAAAGAAAAGCGTAGGAAACCAAGATTTGAAAATCTGGTTTCCTACGCTTTTTCCTTAGTTAGAAGTCTGGAAAAATAGGGTTATACTTGTATCCAAATTTCTTTTTTACTGAACAGCCGCCTGTACGTCAATCACTCCGTTTCCATAATAGAAGGAATCACCAAGTGGAACAGCTGTGTCAATCAATGTTTGACGAATCTGATCATTCGTCAATGTAGGATCATCTGCTAGTATTAAAGCAGCTGCCCCTGCGACATGCGGGCTTGCCATGGAAGTACCATTGTAGCGGTCGTAATTATTACCTGGGACAGAACTCAAAATATCCACACCAGGAGCCATCACTTCAAGTTCTTCCCCGACACTTGAGAATGAAGCTCTATTGTTAGCACTGTCTACGGCACCAACAGCCATAGCCGCTGTATATTTCGCAGGATAACCGATGGTGTTTTTCTTCCCTTTAGACCCTTCATTACCAGCAGCAGCTACGACTAATACGCCTTGAGCATCAGCATTGTTTACCGCTTGTTCCAGAGTGGCCGATCCACGGCTTCCTCCAAGGCTCATGTTGATAATGTCCATGTCATTGCTGATGGCCCATTCAATTCCTTGAGCAATTCCACTGTAAGAACCGCTGCCTTCACTGCTTAATACTTTAACAGCGTAAAGCTCAGTGGATGGTGCTACACCAAGCACACCTAGTGTGTTATTGACGCCTGCAACCGTGCCAGCTACGTGGGTGCCGTGACCATTTCCATCCACTAAGGCGTTCGGTTCACCACTGACAAAGCTCTCTCCGCCAGCTACGTTCAAGTCTTCATGTGCGCCATCGATCCCAGAGTCCAGGATCGCTACCTTAACACCATTCCCAGTCGTTCCTTGAGCTTGTACATCATCTGCATTAATTTGGGAGATTCCATAGGGCGTCGTCTGACTTGTGGCCTGTGCCGTATGATCTTTTTCAACATAGGCGACATTAGGGTTGTTGGATAAAGCTTTTACTGCTTGTTCCGGCAGCTTGGCATGTACGACATTCATATATTTATATTCATGAAGTACTTTTCCTCCCAAGCCTTTGACAGCATTTTGGTTCACTTTTGATTTAAAACCAATTAAGTATTCTTCGACCTGTGCCTTTTGCTCCGACGCTTTTTCAACCGAAGCTTGGGCTATGTTATTGAATGAAAAGACTAAAGCTAAAGCAAACACTAACATAATCCCGGCTACTCTCCACATGTGTTTACGCATCGTATTCCTCCTTTGATTTCTATTCAGATTGGATTATATTCTGAATAGTATAAATATTATGATAACACGGATGGGAGGACGGATGTTTGGGAAATATGGATGTGAAAACAGCCCCTTAAAGGGGTGTTGAAGGGGCAACTTGGGCAAGTTTACTCAACAGGACGGAAAGTGTTGTAGTTAAAGAATCATGTATGACTCGTAACAGAGTCTTTCAAAAAGGGGACTTTTCTTTATCATCAAGGAAACTCTCTCATCGACCATCTCACTATATAAATCTCTACTGGCATTGGGGGGGCAATCAAGTTGAGAGTACAAAAAATAAAAGCAGAACAAACGTATAAACTTCGTCACAAAATACTGAGACCTCATCAACCATTCGAAGCATGTCAATATGATACAGATCATGACGATGATACATTTCATATGGGTGCGTTTATAAAAAAGGAACTAGTTAGTGTGGCTTCTTTCTATTTAGAATCACACCCTGAATTTCAAAGCTCTATTCAATACAGGTTAAGAGCTATGGCAACTGCAGAAGAATGCAGAGGTAGGGGAGCGGGAAGAGAAGTTGTCCATTTCGCTGAGAGTGAATTGAAAAATCTCAACGCTGACCTCCTTTGGTGTAAAGGAAGAACTTCCGTCCAGCTCTATTATGAAAAGTTGGGTTTTCAACCTTATGGAGATGTTTTTGATTATCCTCCCATTGGACCTCATGTGATTATGTATAAAGAATTAGGGTAGAAGGAAAGAAGTGGAAATGATAACAGACTCGTTTTCTTAAAGGACTTTTACTAAGGAGGGGAGGTGGCATGATGTCGATGAAGTCTCTTTCCATTAGTTCGGCACTTTTGTTTATATTAACTGTGTTTCCTTTATTAGCTGGTCTAACCCGATGGGGTAATGACATATTTACAGCTGTTTTAAATATCAGTATTTTTTTACCTTTAATATTTGGAGTCCTGGGATTAGCCGCTGGTTTATTTGGAATAAAAGGAAGGGTGAAAGTAAGTCTGGTTGTATTCAATCTTATTGGCATATGCCTTTCATCCTTTTTGATATTTGTAGCTGTATTCGGCTTTAAACAACCATAATAAGATCGATCTCAATGAGGAGTTAGCATCCTTATTTAAAAATCAAGAGGGTACTCAAACGTAGGTATTAATGATAAATGGAATGTTAGGACTATTAACTTGCAATGAGGTGTAATTATCAGAGCAGCCATTCATATAACAAATATTCTATTACTTGCTGGATTACTAGTGTTAGGTTTTTTCGCGTTCTTTGGGTTGCATTTCGTTCCTCAAAAGGATCCCTACACGGCTGAACACTTACATCTTACACTTATATACATAATATGGGGGATAGGATATTACCTGCAATTAAGACAATCAACCATACGGAATTTTATTATTATACTGGTTGTCTTCTTAATCGTTCAGGTAGTGAACTTCTTCTTTGGTTATTACGTCATCACGTTTTTGGAGGTCTTTTTAGAATAGTTATGCGTGTTTGGGTAAACCATGCTTCAACAATACCAGCCCAACCCATTCAGAAAAAAGGATAATGAATCTCAATAAAAGCTTGCCGAGAACGCTTACGTTTCTCAGCAGGCTTTTTTTAGATGAAAGACAGGACAGGCAGCAAGGATAGGATGGAACTTTAATGAATTAACGTAGTACTAAAGAACTCCATTTAAACAGTAGAATCTATTCATACAGTTTCTGTTACTAATGGTATAAACTAGTAATTATATCTTTTAGACTAGGGGGTAAAGAATGAAAAAAACAGTCATGACTGGTATGGCAGCCATTACGATGCTTGCAGCGCCTCTTACGGCCGCAGCCGAGGCACCGAAATGGCACAATGTCAATGTGAATGAAACATTGCAGGAGGAAGATGGCAGTCTTTTTAACAGCGAAAACTATGATTTCCTGAAGTACTCGAAGGTCGACGACAAACTACAGGAAATCGCTAAACAAAGCAACCGGATCACAGTGGAAAGTTCGGCGAAATCTTCCGGTGGACACGATCTTTATACGGTAACCATCTCCGATCCAACGGCCAAAGGGAAATATGGGTATCAAAAATCTTTGCGACAGAAGATGTTCAAGAACCCTGAAAAAGCACAGGCATTCCTTGAAAAACACCCTGACTTCAAGGTGCCGGTGATGATTAATGCGTCTATTCATGGGACCGAGTTTGTGGGGTCAGATGCTGCGCTGCAGTTGATTGAGCGTTTTGCGACAGCTGATGACCAGCAAACGAAGGAACTGCTTGAGAATCATATCCTTATTTTTAATGTGGTAGCGAATCCTGATGGCCGGATCGATGCGACACGCTTTAACAGCAATGGCATTGACCTGAACCGGGATTTCATTACACAGTCGCAGGCAGAAACCAAACATACCGTGGATTTGATCAAAGAGTGGAATCCGATGGTGTTCCTTGATTTGCATGGGTATGTGAGAGGCTATGGCGGACCAGATCATCCAGGTTTAATCGAGCCTTGTACACCACCTCACAATCCGAACTACGAATATGATCTATTCTCGAAGTGGGCCCTTGATCAGGCAGAAGCCATGGAGGGAAGCATTGTAGACAACCGTACAGACTATGAAAATACGAATACATCAGGCGTCGATTATCAATCGATGACAGGTACATATATTCCCCAACGGGATGATGAGGCAGGATGGGATGATTATCCACCGATATTCACACCGATGTATGCGATGTACCACGGGGCTTATGGGTATACGCTTGAAGCACCAACGAATGATTGGGACGGGGTCCAATGGCATTATGATGCGGTTATGGGAGCTCTCGAATTTTCCAATGATAACAAAGAACAAATGATCAAAGACCAAATTGAAGTATTCAAACGTGGCATCCAATTTGATCACCCTTATCATACGGAAGGATTCTTCCCGGAAGCGTACATTTTACCCGCAGATGAAACAGACCCGACGGCAACTGAAAAAGCCGTTGAACATTTGATGTTCAATGACATCGATGTTTCTGAGGCGAAGAAAGCATTTGAATATGACGGTGTTTCGTACCCGGCTGGAACGTATATCGTAGACATGAGTCAGGCGAAAGCTGGACTTGCGAACACGATGCTGTGGGATGGAGAAGATATTACCGACATCACACCATCCATGTATGATATCTCAGCCTGGAATTTACCAGAATTATGGGGTTTTGAAGCAGTAGAAGCGGACAGCTCCCTTGATGTGAAGACGAACAACGTGAAGAAAGTAAAAGCGGATGGGGAACTGGCCGGAAACGGTCCCTATGTGATTCCTAACTCTTCTGTAAAAGCGGTTCATCTTGTGAATACCTTGGTGGAGAACGGGTTTGAAGTGACTATGGATGGGGAGCAATTCTTTGTGGATGCCGACAAGTCGCCTGAATTGAGAAAAATTGTGGAAGCGTCCGGTATTACCGTCAAAACGAGCGAGACTGTTGATGGTGAACCATTAACTTCTCAAAAAGTAACGATTCTTAAAGACGGTGGTATGAACAAAGCTCAATCCCATGCAGGCACTCTTTTAGCTTTGGAGCGATTAGGATTTGAAGTTCAGGAAATGACACCAAGAGAATTGGCAGAACAAGGACTAGGGGATACCGATGTCTTTTTCTACAGTGGCACATCTAGCTTGATTTCCTATAACAATTGGAGTCCGAACGCTGAATTCGGGCTCGAAACTGAGGCTCAGTATCAGGCTTTTAAAGAAAAGATCGACTCCTTTGTAGATGAGGGCGGAAAATATATTGCCGTTGGAGCTGGTGCTTCCGACGCCACGAAACAATTGGGGCTGACGGATGCCACCGTTCATAAAGGTGGCTACAATAGTAATGGAATCGTCCAAGTGAATTACGATTCTGGTTCCCTGACTTCTGGTTATGGAGAAACCGATTATGGTTTCGTCTATCGTCCTGTTTGGTATACAGATGTGGAAGAAACAGAGGTCTATGCCACTTTTAAGGACAGTAGTAACTTCTTTATAGCGGGACATTGGGAAGACCGAGCGAATGCGCAAGGGCAGCCGGTCATCGTTAAAGAAAAGGACCAGGATGTAACGCTTATTGGACTTGAAGCAGGCTTCCGTGATCACACGGATTACTTATTCCGCCTGTTCTCCAATGCGATTTATAACAAATAGCCATTCGTTATATTCACCACCTTCCGTCCACCAGATGACGGAAGGTGGTCTTTTTTGGTTGAAGCACGGTGGTGGCCTTTTTGACACAGGGTTTATATTATGCCGATTGGAATAAACTATCTCCATAAAGGAGTTGGTAGCGTGGATGTTAACGGTAAAATCATTCAGGGAGAATTTGATCCTATTAACGACGAATTTGTATTGAATCAAGTGAAGCACTTTACGACTCAATCCACTCTTAATAAAGACCAATTGGATAGCGTCTATGACTATTTGATGAACCATATAGATGAAAAAGATGGTCAGGTCCTTACGTTGAATGAGCAGATGCTTGTACGTTTAAGTCAGGAAGAGTCTAGTCAATTTATAGAAGACTTAAACCAGATTCGTGGATTGTATCAATAAGGGACGGTGGCGCGTGTAATTTTTTCTTTTGCGCGTTTCTTTGTTTGATGTAAATGGCAGAAAATGATCATCTTTCATTTTTCACCTAAGATATGGACGAGGTTCCGACCTTCCTTACAGATTCGCTTAGGTTTTTGCAAGGAAAGGAATAGAACAGGTATCTCCATAAAGGCTGATTATTTATCAAATAATCAGCCTTTTTTACGTTCGTTGTTCATTAATGGAATACGTAGGCGGTAGGACCTCTTCTAAAAGATGAAACGTACATTTAGCTTGTGAAGGGGCAGTTATTTTATTAGAATGGCGGCCTTTTCAAATGATATTAGCAGAATCGCTTGAGAGACAGTTTTGCTTTTTCGTGGGATTAATTTCCATTTGGATAATTCTTTGATAGGATTAAAGTAGTGATTTCTTTTGAATGGACTTCGAGAGGAGAAGGTGTCATGATATCCCGGGGAAAAACCAAGACAGGAAAATGGTTTGTTTACATAGGTATATGGACGTTTGCTTTTGGATTGGCCTTTAGTGAGTGGGTGGGAATGGAAGGCACACCACCTTTACTGGAGGCAGCATCCATTCCAATGATCATCATGGGGTTACTGCTAATCATCTTGTCCAATTTCTTTAGAAAAGACGTTCATGGTTGAGGAAAGCGGATGTCTGAAAAAATATTCTGAGGACATTTAAAACTATACCCAAACATACGTAAAAGAAACGATTATTCCGAGCTATTCCACAAAGAAGGGAGGGGTAGAATGAGGTTAATCTTGTCAGCTTTTGCCGCGCTTTTTTTACTCATTGGTTGTCAACAAGAGGTCAATCATGAGTATAATGAGGTTTCCATTAAGGATGAGGAAAAAAACGTCCTAGTGACATCAGCGGATTTTGAAAAAGCAAGTATTCAGGAAGATTCTGACCGCCTGCGAGTTAAGGTAGACTTTAAAGATAGTAAGCTGCCTGAAGAAATGACGGAGCAGTATTTGAATGAGCAGGTTTATATCTACTTAGGAGATAAGGAAATAGCGTCTCCAATCATTCGAAAAGTGACCAATAATGATTCCATCCAGATCATTGGAGATTATACGAAGGAAGAAGCGGAGCAATTTGTGAGTGTCATTAACCAATAGTCATAGTCTTAAGCTCGAAGGGAATGGGAGGTCATCTATATGACCTCCCATTTTTCAAGGAATGATGTTTACTTGGGTTTTAAGTCATACAACGGGAGCGGGGACGTGTTTGTCCGAATTTTATTATGTCGGGTAGAAATCTTGAAGGTTGAAGCTTTGAAAGATGGGAAAGTCCGGTTCTATTACATGGTTAACAAAGTCGTTTTCAGCAAGGACTTTCCCGAGTAGCTTTCTTGTCATTTTTCCTCTTTTTTCGATTTGTACATGCTGCTATGTTAATGAAAATACTTCCCCTTGAAGTATTTACCAGAAACGAAAGAGACTGGTCCTACTTGGAATTGGCTTTTATCAGGAAAGCCAATTGCTGGTTTTTACTTCTTTTTTTTTCCTACCCCATTTGTCGTCTTTCTTTTCTGAAGATGGTAAGAACATGTTAAAAGCCATTCATCAACTAGAAAGAAAAAGGAGTGGTTCATTATGATACGAAAAGTATCGATTCTAGTCATCGTGTCATTTCTGATGGCACTTTCCGGTTTACTATTGATGGTAAATCTCATCGATTTAAAACCAGGCGAAAAGGTGGGTGAAGGATGGTATCTTCTGAAAGCTTATACGGAACAAGAGATAACGAAAGGAGAAGAGGTCTACATTTCGAAAAAAAAGAGCATGGCGAGGGGATTATTAATCTCTCTGTACTTTTCAGTGTAGGAATGGGTCTTCTCTATTTTACCTATAAATCCATCCTGTCTAAAAGGATTACTAGTGGATAAGCAGGTATGGCCTGACAGGACGGAAATAGCTTAGTATCTATAAAAGTTATCTGCCGGGATTTTCATAGGGATATCTTTTATGGGAATGCAGCAGTCGTAGGCTATGCTTCTCTCAAGACATCTTTACAGGTGTTAAAGGAAAAGAGGAGAAAATAACCCCTGTTTTCAGTCACATACATCATCATTTTCTAGACTAAACAACACCCTGGACTTATAAAGCACGAGGATTGGACCGAAAAGCATGTGTCCATTCATCGTGCTTTTGTTCTATTTATCGTAATGATGTTTGGTCCATACGCCTCCGGGGAAAAAGGGGCGTATTCGGAGGTGCAGCTTATGAAAAAACATCGGAAATGGTGGATCGGACTGCTTGTCCTGGTTGCCATAGGTCTTGGAGTGTTCGGGTTCCAATCATCCATGTCCCATCAACAGGAAGAACAAATCGTCGCGCTCGGCGATTCCTTGACTTATGGAGTGGGGGATGAGAGCGGCCATGGATATGTCGAGAACCTGCAGCAGTGGTTTGATAAAAATCATGACGATCCGGTCACTGTCGATAATTATGCTATTCCCGGCCAGCAAAGTGATGGAATGCTCGGTCAGATGAATGAGGCATCTGTCATGAAGTCGATTGAACATGCGGATTACATTCTATTCTTTATCGGAATGAACGATATCATCAAAAGTAATGGAGGGGATCTTTCTCCATTATATGAAGATAAAATCGCCAGTGGGAAAAAGGATTATGAGAAGAATGTCAAAACGATACTGGATCAAATCCGTGAGGAAAATCCAGAGGCACCGATTTTGTTTCTCGGATTATACAATCCTTATCCGGACAACCCTGAAATCGGTCAAATCATTAAAGGCTGGAACGACACAAGCGAGTCGATCGTTGGCTCATATGAGAATGTCACGTTTATCCCGACGAATGACTTGTATGAAGAGAAGTCCTCGCGTTATTTTAGTGACGAAGTCCATTTGAATGAACAAGGTTATGAGAAGCTGACGATGCGGATCATCAAAGCTTATGATTTCAAATAGGCATGAAAAAAGGGCTTCCTTGTGAGGAAGTCCTTTTTGAAATCTTTTAACTGGGGATGAATCCTCCCAATTGGAGGCCGGTCCATGCTAAGGCAATTCCTAATGTGTAGCTGAGGACAGTGTACAGGATGAATGTTTTCCAGTTCTTTTTGAAATGAAGCTGGACAGACTCCAACTTGAAAGTGGAAAAGGTCGTCAAAGCTCCCAGGACGCCTGTGCCACCAAAGAGTACCCAGAATGTTGAAAGATTAAGTCCAGTGAGCAGGCCCAGGATAAAAGAGCCGAGCAGATTGACAAAAAGGGTGGCGACAGGGAGAGTGGATGCTGTACGTTTTCCGATCCATTGGCTTATTCCATAGCGGAGAACCGCACCGATGAATCCTCCCGCGCCAACGAGGAATAGTTTCAAAAACATCAGGAACCCCACCTTCTGCCGAGGGTGAATCCGAGCAAAGAAAAGGCTAGACCACCGGAAATGCTTAGGGCTATGTAAAGGAAACTGAGGATTACGTCTCCTCGTTCATAGATAGAAACGGCGTCCATACTCAGGGTGGAGAATGTCGTGTACGATCCGACCAGCCCTGTGCCGAGGGCCGCTTTCCATTTTGATGAGAGGGAAAACTTCTCAACGATTCCCATGGTGAACCAGGCAAGGATGAAGCTCCCGGTCAAATTGACGGTCAGTGTGGAATAAGGAAACCACTGGTCAGGGTTCTTCAGCCATTCACCGATCAAAAACCGAAGAGATGCGCCGATCATCCCACCGATTCCGACATAAAAATAAATCATTCCACAAACCTCCTACAAATCTAATCGTTATTATATAGACTTTCGGAGTAATTTGAAAGGAATGCTTTTTTTACACGGCAAGAAGCCTTATAATTTACATAATAGTACCAAACGAAAGAGGGTTACGCATGATACGGAGAATTTTGAAAAACATAGATTTTACCATCCTATTCGCTGTATTGGCATTGTCTGCTTTCGGTACGGTGATGGTGTACAGTGCCAGTATGGTCAGTGGTGTCATGGTTTACGAAGTAACCCCTGATTACTTTTTCAACAGACAGTTGATGTCATGGGGACTTGGCCTGGTCGCCCTATTCCTTGGGATCATTTTTCCTTACAAAAACTATCGACGGTTATTCAAGCTGATTCTGCTTGGGACCGTCATCCTTCTTGCCGCGGTCTTTGTATTCGGACATACGTCCAACAATGCCCAATCATGGCTTCCGATTCCTGGTCTTGGGAAATTCCAGCCGGCTGAATTGGCCAAGATGTCCCTGATCATTTACATGGCCACGATTTTTACGAAAAAGAGCGGGTATATTGAAGATTTCACCAGAGCTCTGCTGCCACCGATCATTTTGATGATGCTGGTCGTCGCGATGATCTTGAAACAGCCGGATTTAGGGACAGCCCTGATTGCCCTCGCGGTATCTGGACTGATCATCATGTCCAGCGGATTAAAGAAGGTCCACCTCTTTTCCATGATCGGGATTGCTCTTGCCGGGGCGATCTTCATGTACAATTTCGGGCTCAGTGAAGAACAGCTTTCCCGTTTCGACGGAGCTTATCAACCGTTTGAATACGCGGATGATGCTGGGTACCAGCTGATCAACTCCTACCTTGCGATACATAATGGAGGGTTGTTCGGCACAGGACTTGGTGCTGGTGTACAAAAACTCGGATACTTACCTGAAGCACACACCGACTTCATCATGGCCGTTATTGCTGAAGAACTAGGCGTCATTGGTGTTAGTGTGGTGTTGTTTTTGCTTGGATTGATCGTGCTGCGCGGATTTTATGTCAGCATGGAGAGCCACGATACCTTTGGCCGCCTGCTTGCGATTGGTGTCTCTGGTTTGATCGGCATTCAGGCCATCATCAACCTGGGTGGTTTGACCGGCCTTCTACCTCTGACCGGAGTTCCACTTCCATTCGTCAGTTATGGGGGAACGTCATTGCTCATGATGATGTTTTCTGCGGGGATTCTTATTAACATCCATGCGATTTCAAAAATTAAAAAAGGGCAGGAACAGAAAGCAGCTGCCTAAACGGAAAAACGTCACCAATGTATGGTGGCGTTTTTTTTGTTTGGTTATGGTGCTTATCTCGAGGAATAGGAATAGGCGGATCGCGCCAAAAGAGGGGTGGATCGCGCCAAAGAGGGTGCGGATCGAGCCAAAGAGGGTGCGGATCGCGCCAAAGGAGGGGTGGATCGCGCCAAAGAGGGTGCGGATCGCGCCAAAGAGGATGCGGATCGCGCCAAAGGAGGAGTGAATCGCACGAAAGAGAGCCCGAGTCGCGCCAAAGAAGGTGTGAATCGCGCAAAAGAAAGGTGGAATGTACAAACTAGCAGCGGGATTCACCAAGAGAGGAAAAGATAATAGAGAGAAAATTCAAAAAAGGTGAAACGTAACCGCACGCTCATTCGTTAGTATAGTAACCGGTGATGGTTGTCACTGCCTAAAGAATTTGGAAGAACCGCAAAAGATAATGGATTGGTTTTTCACTGTAAAGGGAGGGAGAGGTGCTTATGGAGATCTTGATGTTTCTCGTGCTTTTCACTCCATTCTTACTTATTGGATATTTTGCCTACAAATCTTCTGGTTATCAGAAAGGCAATATCGTCATGCACTTGGATGAATGGTACAAAGATCATACGAACTATGTGAAGGCTATTGAGCTGGAATTGAAAAATCAAGGAAGAAAAGTGACGAGCGATGGGAAATACACATTTGAGATTGATGGGAAAACATATACGTTGCACCCACAGATTGTTACTAATGCTCGCGTTCCGACTCAACGAACAGTCCTAATACCTGAAAAATGATTAAACTCACTTTGCTGTAGTGAAAGTTTTTATAAGAGGTTGAATATTAAGGAGGGACCTTATGAATTTCATCAATTTGATCATGGCTATAGCGATGATTGTGGCTCCAGCAATGTTCCTAATTTACTGGGGGAAATCAGGCTTCGATTTTGGTGGGAGAAAAGATGAAGATTAGGTGGGGCTTTTCTCCTTATTTACGTAGCGTTCTACTTTTACCATCATAGAAATCAAACGATAAGGAGGTGAGTCATGAAGATACGAAAAGCTGAACGGGTGGATGTTCCGACCATCGCAAAAATCCATGTTGATGCCTGGCTCGAGACTTATCGAGGACTGGTACCAGACACTTACTTGGATCGTCTCACCTATAAAAAAAGAGAAGCTCTATGGACGGAGAACATCCAATCTTCGAACATCATCTTAGCGGAAGATGAGGAAGGAACGGCCGGCTTTGCTACATGGCACTATTCCTCAACTTACGAGGATTCCAATGCCGAATTAAGTTCGTTATACATACGGCAAAGGTTCCAGCGCCGCGGCGCTGGAAAAGCTTTGCTCTCTTTCATCCTTCGTGATTTGCAGGAAAAGGGTCACCAAAAGATGAGGGTCAAAGTATTATCAGAAAATCCTGCCTGTCAGTTTTACGAAGCGATGGGCGGTGAAAGAGTGGAAGAGGTCACGATTACGATTGATGGGAAAAGCCTTAAGGAAGCGATTTACTTGTGGACTTTAACAGAAGAGAGTATGTCTTGATCGTTCGGATGGATTTATAAGGTTGATAAGAAAAGGGCCCTGAGTAATCACTCAGGGCCCTTTCTTTGAATGTTCCATGACCAGCACCTTGGCTCAACTTGAGTCCTAGAGCATGAATGCAATTTTTCATAGAAAAATGAAAATGGATACGTTTAAAAAATGAGCGAAACAGGTATGGATTCTGTACGAATTCGATGTGTATGGACATTCACAGAAGTGTTTCAGCTCCAAAATGGCTTACATAGTTGGAAGATAACATAGGCAGCTGAATGTGGTCCTGAGTGGACCAAGTTCCTTCGCATTTTAATCAATGAAGGGAGAATGGTGAAAATGAATAAAAGAATGATCCTATATATTCCGCTAATCGTACTTGTGATTCTTTTCACTTGGGGAATGGTGGAGCCCTATACGATAGATGTAGAAGAAGAAAAGGCTGTGATTCCTAATCTCCCTGAAGAATGGGAAGATAAAAAAATCATAGCGATCGGTGATTTTCAGGTAGGGATGTGGCTGGATAACGATGGACAGATTGAAGATGTGGTGGACCGCATCATAGATCGATCCCCGGATGCAGTCGTTCTCCTCGGAGACTATGTCTATCATTCCGTGAATGACCACCAGAATGAAATGGAAAAAGTTCAATCTTATTTAAAGCCTTTAACAGAGGAAGGCATTCCTGTTTATGCTGTGCTTGGGAATCACGATTACAATATGAGCAGCCGTAAGGTAGAGCCGAGCGAGGAGACAGCTGAACGAGTGAGAAGGAAACTGAAGGACATTGATATTGAAATTCTTCACAATCGTTCTGTAGCTCTGGAAAATGAGAGGGCAGATGAACCTCTTTATCTGACAGGAATCGGAGCGCGGTGGCCGGAAAAGGATGAGATTTCCCGCGCGTTTGAAAAAATAGAAGAAGAGGATGCGCGCTTCGTCATGATGCACAATCCTGAATCGTTCGATGAAATTCCAGAGGGAGCTGCATCAACCGCGGTTGCCGGTCACACGCATGGCGGGCAAATAAGGATCCCGTTTACCCCACATTGGTCATGGAAAGACCTTGTTGCTAAAGGGAAGGCCCGTGTAGATGGGTGGATGAAAGAAGAATATGGCAATGATGAAAACAGCCTGTATGTCAACCGTGGCATCGGCTTAAGCTTGATTCCGGTAAGGATGAACAATCCACCGGAAATTACTGAATTCCAATTGACTGGGGCAGAAGAATAAAGAAGCAGTCGCTGAATTGTTCACTCAAATCTATGTATATATTATAGGACTTCTCACTACAGGATACTGTAATTTTATTATGTAAACATAAACCTATGAAAAAAGCGGTACTACGCGATGAGTACTGCTTTTTTCATATTTTCAACGGATGACAATATGAATCTCATCCATATCTGACGTTTTCGCATTATTTTGCAGGACAAGTTTGGTTTGAAGGATATAGGTCGTCTCCGGATCATCCAAACCCAGTGTCTCTGGTAAAATGAAATGAAACGGATATTCACTTTCTTCTTTTGGATCAAGTTCACGGTTCATGAGAACGGTGGTGATCGGCTGTAAGAGGCTCGGTTTGTTTCCTGGACTTCTCTTCATTAAGTCACATTCCAGCCGCTGAATGATTTGCTGATTCGATCCACCGATCAAATGGAAAGATCCGGTCACTTTTTCTCCGGGAGCATATTCTGTCTTGGATAGTACCAAGTCGACCTTGGGCAGGCCTGGTCCGAACCAGTTGAACAGCTTCGCTAACATGATCAAAGCCTCCTTATCTCCATCGTTCAAGATGATGGGAACCTCAAAGCTTGAACTCTATTGATTCGATATATTTGTATCATATTCGACCCTGTACATCCCGTCAATCATTTTTCGAAAATTCAGCAACTGACTATAAATCGCTTCCTGAAAGGTTAATCTTGGAAAAAATCTATGGTAAAGTTATCTAAGAGGAGTCAGATGGATGGTCTCATCCATGTGATTCAATACTACTTATCTAATAAAAAACTCTCATTTATACTACATTCATACAAAAGGAATAGGATGAGACAGCATCCAAATTTTCTGCGGGAGACGTGAAGTGCCGAGTCGCTGCCGTCAGCCATACACCTTCCGTAGGCTCACCTGCATACAGGTATGATTACCGTGTGGAATTCAAATTTTATATAAGAAAAATTGATCGTCACAAAGCGGAAGAAGCGATTCATAGATAGGAGAAAAGTAGAATGGCAAAAAAAGATTGGTCCGGTATTTTATTTTTTATCAGCGGCGTCATTCTTTATGGTTTTACAGCGGTGGGGGCGGTAATTCATCTGTCCTTTATCGAGAGCTGGAACAATCCTCCGGGGATGTATTGGAGTGCGGTGCTGCAGGGGGGCCTCATGTTTCCGATGATTCTCAGTTGGATTCTCATGGTACTCGGCATCCTCTTTATGTTTTCAAAAGAATTGAAGAAGGCGTACCAACGGTTGAGCAATTAAAAAGAGCCGGGAGCGATTCCCGGCCTGCTTTTATTTGAAAATGCCGAACGGTTTCCCGATGGGCAGCGTGACTTTTCCAAAATGGACATTCAAGACGCTGGCGGCTGACCCGTAAAAGCTCATGATCGCAATCATTAATTCAGCTACGGCAGCTACCATATGCGTCGTGTGCGGCGCAATTCCGAGTGTCGACAGGGAAAGGCCGATGAACAGGAAGTCGATCAATACAAAAATGATGAACAACACTTTGTTCGCTTCCATGGCGCCGATCGTCATGAATAATGAAAAAATCAGGTAACCGACATAGGCGATTCCCAATTGATGCGGGTCGACCGCCTGGGCGGCTGCTTCTCCGAAGACACCGAAGTCGATGAGCCAGGACGTTCCGACTCCGAACCAGAAGAGTCCGAAAGCGGCAAATGCCGTCGTCCCGAACGTGTTGTTATGTTTCGCATCCTGAATGGCTGCGAACAGCTGGGCAAGCCCGCCGAGGAAAATCGCCCAAGGCAGAATGAAAGATACCCCGTCCGTCCATCCAAGCTTAGCTGAAGATGCCACAAGTGTAACCATAGCGAGTCCAAAAAGTCCGATCGCGGAAGGGTCTGCGGTGGTCATTTGTACCCGTTGCGTCGTTGTTGATTGATTCATAGATGATCCCTCCTAAAAAACATACTTGTTCAATTTACATAAAAAATAGAGGCCATGCAATGAGTTTTTTCATGTAAGCGAAACTTTCATAGATTTCAAAGCCATGGAGAGGAAGTGGAAGATGTTCCAGCATGTCATTACAGATGAAAAGGAGCTTCGCGAAATGACAGGCGAACCCAGTGAACTGGTGAACAATAAGGTGATCCATCACTTGGATGAAAATGCCCGGCAGTTCATCAGACAATCGCCGTTCCTGATGCTTGCGACTTCCGATTCGGAAGGGAACGGTGATGTGTCCCCCCGGGGGGATGAGAAAGGTTTCGTTCACATCCTGAATGAAAACTACTTGATTATTCCTGAGAGGCCGGGGAACAAGCGTGTGGATTCGATGAGGAATCTGCTCTCCAACCCTCATGCAGGTTTGATTTTTTTCATCCCAGGCGTTGAAGAAACGTTGAGGGTGAATGGACGGGCGTGCATCATAGCTGATAAAGATCTCCTTGAAAAAATGGCACACAAGGGAAAAGTTCCTTCCCTCGGCATTGCCGTTGAAGTCGAGGAATGTTTCATCCATTGTGCCAAAGCATTCAAACGCTCCGGACTATGGAAGCCTGGCACATGGCTTGCAAAAGAAGAGCGGCCGTCTGCTGCGAAGATGCTCGCGGAACACGCCAGACTTCCTGACCTGGATGAGGCGGCGGTCACGGAGCGTTTAAAGGAAAGTTACACAAAACGACTGTATTGAGAGGTGACAGGAACATGGATTTTCAAGAATTAGCAACCGATCGCCTGAAGCTCGTGGAAATCACGGACGATTATATTGACCGCTACTATGCCATCATGTCGAAAGATGAGGTCACCAAGTACTATGGAATGCCTTCTCTCACAGAACGGGAGCAGGCAGAAAACATCGTCCGTTCGTTCCGGGACAATTTTGCAGTGAAAAAGAGCATCCGCTGGGGAATCATTTGGAAAGAGACAGAGGCATTCATCGGAACCGTCGGCCTGAACAATTGGAGCCCCTACAGCCGAAAGGCAGAAGTGGGTTATGAACTCGACCCTTCCTTCTGGAGGAAAGGGATCACATCAGAAGCCGTATCGGCCGTTATCGAATATGCGTTTCATGAGTTGGGGCTTTACCGTTTAGGTGCCGTGACTTTTCCTCAAAATGATGCCTCATCAGGATTGCTGCGGAGATTGGGATTCAGAGAAGAAGGGGTGCTGAGAGGGTATCTCTTCCAAAATGATCAGAATCATGATGCACTCATGTTTTCCCGTTTGCGGAATGAGTTCCTAAAGGAAGAATCCTGATGGAAATCAATCGTTTCTTCCTGATGTTCGCAACGACGATGATGCTGATTTTTGGAGGCGTTTTCTCTATCCGTTACCTTCGTAATGGAGAGTTCCTCACCGCTCATCTCCTGAGCGCGCTGGCAGGTTTCCTTATCCTTATCATCGCTTTCATTTGGAGGCAGAAGCATAAAGGGAGAGGATGAATACATATGTGGAAATTTCTTTTTTGGTTAGTAGGGATTGGTCTGGTCTTCGGCGGTGGGTATTTTGTTGGGATCATCACATCGGATGACCCTTCCTATCAGATCATGATTCAGGAAGAGGGAGGAGAAACTCAGCCTCCCAATGGGGCGGTTCTGACAGAGGTCGACCAGCCGGCAAAGATGGATACCATGCTTGCCATTCTTCTCGGAAAACAGCCTGCTGATGGGGTGACTGTTAAGGAAAATGAACCGGATGCCTCTCTGAAACTGATGAGCCCAAAAAGGTCGGTCGGATTGACGGATCTCAGAATATGGTTCACAGAAGACGGGGCGGTATTGGCAGAGAGACAAAGCGATACATGGGAGGATCCCGCCTTTTTTACGATTTCGGAAAGGGATGCATCATATATCCAATCCGTGATTGGAGAGGAGGATGAATAGTGTGGAGATGGAAAAACTTCGCGGACCTATTTATTTTGTCGGTATCTGTATCCTGTTCGCCGGCTGTGCCGCTTCAAGTGGAATTAGCAGCCCGACCATTCAACAGCAGGATCATTCCTATGAACTGGAGGGCATCCAGCAGGAACTTCAGATGCTGAGGCAGGAAGTCGAGGTCTTGAATGAACAGCTTTCGGATGATGACACTACGGAACGTACGGGTACGAAGCGTACCTATTAAACATGGAGGGATATGTCATGAAGAATGAATTCAAGCGCTATTTCTGGAAGCGGTTCTGGTTGATTTTCGTTCCGCTTTATCTGATGGCGATTGGAAATGAAAGCTATATTGTTTCGAATTCCTTTTCTGAATTCGAGGACTATGGTTCGTTTCTTTATTTCCTGGTTTTCTATTTCCTTGGTTATGGAGCGATTACAGCAGGGATTCTTCACCTTTTATGGCGGGGCGGCAGAAAAATGGGAGTTCTGAATCGTGAAGAGGAGATCAGGGAGTAGATGATTCTTTACAGGTGAGGAAAGCCCACAGCCTTTTCCTCCGCCTGGAACTTTTATATAAATAGAGGAGGGGGAGCTTTGCACTTTCCACCAATGGAAACCGAACGGCTCAATCTGGTAAGCGTGAGTTCCAGGCATACGAACTTCATTTTGAAGCATTTCAGCAACAGCAAAGTCTGTGAGTTTTTATATGATGAAGAAGACTTGGAGAATTATGACCAGGCTCTGGCACTAGTAGAATGGTTTTCAAACCCTGAAGAAAAAGGGTACAATCGCTGGGTCCTCGAGAGTAAAGAGAGGGGCGGAATTCCTGTCGGTACCTGTGGTTTCCATTTATGGGACAGGCAGAATCGAATGGCGGAAATCGGATATGATCTCTATCCCGACTATTGGGGCAAAGGACTGATGAAAGAGGCGCTGGTGGCCTGTATCAACAGCGGCTTTCAAAACATGAATCTGAACCGAATCCACGCTTATGTAGCGGTTGAGAATCAACGTTCCTCTGATCTGTTGAAACGTTTAGGGTTTACGTGCGAAGGTGTGTTCCGGGATAAACATTATTATCAAGGCAGGTATTATGACCATTATACGTATTCTCTGCCCCGTAAAGAATGGTAAACCTATGCTGATGTAAAAAAACATAGATGGAAAAGGGGGAAGCAGGAATGAATGCTTCCCCCTTTACAAATTTCATAACCTGTTATAAGATGTAATTCGTAATCGTTACTATTAATCTAGCCGGGATTCGCTCTTTTAGAATAGAAGCGATCTATTTTTTTATGTGTTTTTAAATCGTAATAATTACTATTAAATGAAAGGAATGAAGATATGGCTAAAAAGTCAAAAGTAGCAAAAGAGAAGAAACGTCAGGCCATGGTTCAAAAATATGCAGCTCTGCGTAAAGAGTTGAAGGAAAAAGGTGACTACGAAGCGTTAAGGAAACTACCCAGAGATTCCTCCCCCACACGCCTGACCGGACGCTGTGAAGTCACCGGAAGGCCGCGAGGGTACATGCGCAAATTCAAAATGTCCCGCATAACCTTCCGACAACACGCCCACAAAGGCCAAATCCCAGGCGTGAAAAAATCCAGTTGGTAATACTCAAAAGCGGAGAGGCCTTGTTCAGCCCCGACAAGCATAAGAGTTTCAGCGGAGTGAAGTGTTCTTTCTTCACGCAGCTGAAACTCTTATGTCCTCGAGGGGCTAGGCCTTGGAGCTGGACGTGGTGGAAGTGTGGAGACACCCTGTTAGATGCGACAAGCATAAGCAAAATCACGGCGTGGCGGTCTTTGCCACAGAGTGAGATTGCTTATGTCTCGAGCGTCTGGGGTCGGAACCAGATAATACTCAAAAGCGGAGAGGCTTTGTTCACCCCCGACAAGCATAAGAGTTTCAGCGGAGTGAAGTTCTCTTTCTTCACGCAGCTGAAACACCTATGACCTCGAGGGGCTAGGCCTATAAACACAAAAAAAGCTTGGGTGATCCCAAGCTTTTTGTCATTGATGGTGATGTTTATTCAATAAAAAATCCCTTCAATCATTCATTTAAACACTTTTTTCATCTGTGTTGGAGCCGTTTCTTTCTTTCATCATTTCTAACTCAATTTGTTTCTCTTTCAAGTCAATTTCTCTTAGTTTTTCCTTATGGTTCAGTTTATTCTTATGAGCATAATAAGCTAGAGAAAATGCAACAATTAACGGTAACCAGAGCCAATCCAACATTATTTCCACCTCTCGTTCGTTAATTATGAATGTAATCCATTTAAACCCGTTTAATTATAAGCATTATAATAACCATTTAGTTCTTTACCATATAATATACCACATAATGGTATTAATCCTTGAATTACTTAAACAAATTAACATCGCATCCCATTTTAAAGGCAACCTGAATAACGCCTTGACCATAGAAAATGTCAAGGCGTTATTCAGGAAGTTATTTACTGTGCTAAAAAGTCATGCGAATTCGTATGCTACTTAAAATGTTTCTCCTCGAAAACAGAACTACTTATCCAGGTTACGAAGTCCCTACTTTTTACATACAGCGACACCTAAAGGATAATAGACGCCTTCACGTGGAGGCTCAATAGTGACGCCGCGCTGATTATAGATTTCTTTTTCAGAAAAGTCTTCGAACAAGTCCTCGAATTCCTTAGGGGTCAGTTGAAAGTAATGGAAAGGCTGACCGCATTCATAATCCCTTCCTTCGCCGAATGGAGTGGACAGAATAAGGGTGCCGCCTGGCTTCAGTAGATCGTACATACGCTGGACGAACAAACGGTCATCCTTGACGTGTTCGATCGTTTCAAAACTGAGAATCGTATCAAAGGTCCCGATCTCCTCCGGCAGAGAAGCATCCATCGCATCTCCCTGCTTGAAGGTGAGCAAAGGGTGATAATAGTTGTGAACCGCGTATTGCAAGGTCTCCTCACAAATATCCATGCCTATGATTTCATCGATCTTCTCTTTTGTATCTTTGGCTATTTTGAGACTTCCATAGCCGGTCCCGCATGCCAGATCCAATACCCTCCCATGGACATAGGGGGTGGAAAACACGTACCGTGCAATGTGCTCAAGGAGCATGTTGTTCATCGGGTCCATTTGTTTCGGTATGACCCGTTCGCCCGTATCTTCTAGCATATCAAGTTCACCGCTTTGTCTGATTTTTCATACTATGGACCAGTATAACATAGTCTGGTTTTACAAATGGATGACCGTACGTGTAGAAAAGAGGCAGCGCTTAGGAGGCGCTGCCTTTGGTTTGCTGCTGACTTTTGAGGTGGCGGATGGCCTTCAACAAATCCGCGGCACAGGCCCTGCCGAAGGGACCGGTCTGTTTTTGTTGATAAAGCAGTTCTCCCTCGTGGTTGATCAGGAAGCAGGCCGGTTCCCCGAATGAACGTATCCCTTCATTGGAAACTTCTCGATGTTGAGTATATACGCCGAATGCTTCGTTGATCGATAGGAATTCATCGGCCAAAAGCGGGAACGTGAATTTTTCTTTGTCCGCCATACGTTTCAACACCGCAGCTTTTTCTGCGGCAATCGCCATGACGGTGACATGCTCCTTGGAAAAGTCGCTGAGATGATCCTCGATCTGTTTCAAAAAGCGGACACATTCCGGTGACCATGATCCTTGGAAGAAAACAATCAAATGCCAACTTTTCTCATGAATCTCCTGATGGGATTCTAACAATAACTGTTCTCCGGTTACGGTGGGCAAGATAAAGTTCGGAACACGATCGCCGAGCCTGAACTCAGACATAACTGCTCCTCCTTTCCTGATGGTTCTTCTTCAAGTTAATCCTGAGGCTTGTTGCTTGTGACTTATATTTTATTGAACGCTTCCATTATACGGTTGAATCTCTTGTAAAAATGGCTTTCTCCTTTAGATTAACCAAATTTTAAGATAATTATAATAATTGGTGGGTGTCTATGAAACTTTTTCCTGTTTCCGACCGTATACACAGAAGAAGAGGAAATAGAAGAGAGGGTTACAAGATGAATAGGGAAAAAGAGTTATATGAGGAAGCCAAAGCACTCGTTGAACATAGATATCCAAGCGGTTGGGGAGGAGCAGCAGCGATCCGGATCGAGGATGGCACCATCCTGACGAGCGTCGCTCCAGATGTCATCAATGATGCTGTGAATCTCTGCATGGAGACAGGGGCGATTCTCGAAGCCCATAAACGGAACCAACGGGTCACGCATTCCCTGTGCATCGCCAGGGACGATGAAAGCTCTTCCTTTCAAGTGTTGTCGCCTTGCGGTGTTTGTCAGGAGCGGTTGTTTTTCTGGGGAGATGATGTGAAAGTCGCAGTGACTCACCCCGGCGATCAGCTCCTGTTCAAGACACTTGCGGAAGTTCAGCCTCATCACTGGTCAAGAGCTTATGAGGAAGAAAATGAAACATCTACTGAGTGAACGAGAGTTGCAGCTGTTGAAGAATTGGACCGGTGAATCCATTCAGGTGTTGCAGTCGGATTTCTTCCAAATGAATAGACAAGATTTTAAGAATGGAGTTTTTTCTACTAGTGAAACACTAGTCATCAATAACACACCAGCCCATTACCTCGTTTTTGAACTGAACACGGATTTAGGACCCGATTTTTAGGATGTCTTCGAAATAACCATCCATGAAAAGCAGACACCAAGCCCGCTCCCTTATGAGGAAGTGGGTGGGTTTGCTCATGCCACGCGTTCTTCAGGCTTATCGTTGTTCCGTACGATTGAAAGGGTCGACGTTTATCAAAAATGCGTAGGAACTTTTTATTACGATTATGCCCTGGTGTTTTCGATGGGTTATGGGGATCAGTTCTGCCTCTCTGGAGACGGTCACATGTTTTGGGTCAGTTTTAATCAGAATCGGATAGGTGAAAAGGTTGCTGGTTGTTCCATTCGCTGGAGAAGTGGAAAATGACATCCGAACATTTTCTAAGTTTGGAAGAATGGTTGGTTTGAAGCTATCCTTACCATCAATTTGGGAGTGTGATTTTTCATGAATGGCATCAACAAGCATGTCGTTCCATCCTTGAAATATGGCGTAGTGGGTTTGATGGTGTTTTTGTATATCAACATCCTCAGTGTGTTGGCAGCAATGATCTGGTCGGACCTCACTTTTGAATTTTCGTTATCCTTTCTGGATCACTCGCTGTACTCCTTCTCTGTCAAAGACACGGGTTTCCAGTGGAGCGGATCTTTTATTGTATTCGTAGTCATTTTCGGGATAGGTCTTCTCGTCTACTTCATCAAGCAGAAAGTGACGAAGGAGCGGAGGTGATTCTATGGGGATGTTGGTTTCTTTAATGATCATCGGGATTCTGATTGGGCTTGGATTCAGGTTCGGCATATTGTCTGTCAATCGAATGAAAGGTGGATTTAAAGGGTTGATTGCTCCCGATTCCTCTTCCATTACCTGCCATCATTGCGGGGAAAAGATGAAAAGGGGAAATGGCCACACCATCTGCCCGAACTGTTATCGACCATTATAATTTGTTCTTTGTTTTCTAATACTTTTCTTATTGCTTTTATTCGCAGGTTTTCCGTTTTTATTAGCGCTTTTGCGGATTTTATCGGCGAGTTTTTAAGTTTTATTAGCGACTTCGTGCCATGGAGCGAATGAGAGTTGCGAACGGAAGGAATCGTGCATCCAGCATCGGAATCGATGAACAAGATTGTGATTCTTAACAAAGTGAATCTAAGTTCCTAGTATTTTTTAACAAATGATGACAATAAACCCATGTCAGTATTTTCAATTTATTCCATACATGGTACGCTTTTATTAACAATACATACGGAGAGCGCTGACGTCGTGTGCTCGAATTTACAGAAAGGTGAGACATCGTGAAGAAATTACTTGTCGTTCTTTTACTCTTAGTCGTAGGATGCAGTGTCGCTGGAAAAGATGTAAGTGCGTTCCAAGGTCAAGTGACAGCAGTCAAAGTCGGCGGTTTAGAAGTCGAGTGCTCCTCGGCCGTGCGCAAGGGGGAAGTGGCTGAGTCGGAAGAGGGATGGCCCTGCCTCGTTCTCGTTCCTCCTGATACCCCGGTTCATACGGATAATGGTGAGGATCTGAAAATGGAAACGTTCAGAGAACAAGCGAGAGAGGAAAAGCTGCTCAAAGTCCGGGTGACGCTCAGTGAAAGTACAGAGATCAATGAAGATCCAGAAAGCAGGAAAGTGACAGCCAAGCAAATCACGGTCCTTGAATAACAGACATACATATAGTTGAGGTGTTGTGATTGAGAAGACTTTTGTTTCATCTGGGATTTGCTGTCTTTCTGATAGCTGCGATGATGGGAATGTTGAGTATCCGTGGAGGACTCGCTGACCGGGCGGAGATGGAATTCAATGTCCTGCCACTGATTATCTTCGATTTGATCTTCCCGGTTGTTTTTGGGATGTTGTTCGCTCTTCCTTTTCTATGGCGCAGATATAGAGAAGCCCGGCTGGAAGGTTTTGCGTGGCCGGAGTTTATCGGAATCGGTATTCCAAGTCTCTTTGTTTCCGTTTCCCACTGGTTGTATTACACAAACTTTCCACTAAATCCGGTGACGAAATTTTTCGCGATGCATGCGATCCAGGGACCCATCCTTTTTGGATTCATTTTTGGCTTTACCCTGATTCATTCGATTAGAAAAAGGGAAGATGCCTTATGAAAAGGATTTTAGCCACGGGGATGGTTGTTATTGTGCTCCTTTCCGCCTGTTCTCCTGGAGCAGGGGAAGGAGGGCAGCTGGACAGAAGGCAGGTGCTCAGCATGAATCCTGATGCGGACTTCGTGGAATTGGAGAACGGAAATGTCTATACCCACGGAACAGAATGGATCAGCGAGAAGCATCTGACCAAAGGTGAAGAAATCGCTATCGTTGAAGAAGGCATGGCGAGCGATCTCCCCTTAGGAACGATCCTATTTGAATCGAAAGAAATCCCAGCCATATTGATTGCTGAATACGACGGAATCACGAAACGTTATCATCTGGCAATGGGAGAGTAGAAGGAGGAGAAACGATGTCTATGGATACAAAAGTGGCACTCGTGACAGGCGCCTCTAAAGGTCTTGGAAAGGAAATCGCCTTTAACCTGGCGGCCTCTGGTGTTACCGTGATCATTAATTATAATCGTAATCAGCAGGCGGCCGATGAGGTCGTTCATCATATCCGGGAAAAGGGAGGACAAGCGCACGCGGTCCAGGCAAATGTGACCGAAGAGGAAGAAGTGGAGCGTCTGGTTCGGGAGGCTGAACAACAAGCAGGACGTCCCGTTACAATCATCGTCAACAACGCCACAGGTCCTCAGCCTGAATATTCCCTTGAAGATGTGACATGGGAGGATTATCTCGATCAGCTGCACTTTACTACAAAGGCTCCGTTACTCCTCACAAAAGCTGTCCTGCCTTCGATGAAGGAGGAAAAATGGGGACGGATCATCAATATCGGGAGTGAGGTCGTCGAACTTGGCAATGCGCATTTTTCCAATTATGTAACGGCGAAATCAGCCGTTGTCGGCATGACGCGTTCGTGGGCCAGTGAACTCGGGGAACATGGTATCACGGTGAATGCGGTCCACCCTGGTTTTACTCCTGTTGAACGGCATGGAGAGGTATCAGAAGAAACAAAATCTTCTTATCTGAGTGATGTTCCTTTGAAAAGAATGGGAGAACCGAAAGATATCGCCAATGCCGTACGGTTCTTAAGCAGTGAGGATGCGTCCTTCATTACAGGTCAGAACATCAGCGTCAACGGAGGGAAAACATTTTAGAGGGGTGTGTGAGTAGGATGAATCGAGAGACAATGACACGGACAAGCAAGTGGATCAAAAGGAACGCACGGCCTTTGGAGGCAGCTCGATGGCATGCCATGATGGAAGGCGGTTTGAAGAGTGAGGTCATTCATTACATACGCGCTTTCCAAAACGAGGATGGCGGTTTCGGCCATGGCATTGAACCGGACTTTTGGCTGCCTGAATCCTCTCCGATGGCGACATGGGCCGCCGGACAGTACTTGTACGAACTGGATGTCGCTTCTAAAGAACGTGTCGTCCTTGATATGCTCTCCTACCTGCTTGATACGTACGATGAAGAGACAGGCATGTGGCCTTCGGTTCTTCCTGAACACAATCATCACCCTCATGCCCCGTGGTGGCATTGGAAAGAAGGCGTCCAGCAAAATTGGATGTTCAACCCCGGCGCAGAACTGGCTGGTTTTCTCATTCACTGGTCGTATGAAGACAGTGAAGGGGCGAAAACGGGGTGGGCGAGTGTAGAAAAAGCCGTCGCCCATTTGATGGCTGTCGATTTGATGGACTTTCATGAAGTCAATTGTTTTCAAAAATTGATGAATGTCCTGTTCCGTCATAAGGACAAGGTCGCTGTTCATACCCCGTTTACATTCGAAGAAGTGAATGCAAAAACCGTGCTGCTTGCGGAACGGTGCATAGAGAAAGACCCGGAGAGTTGGGGCAGCAGCTACAAACCGCTTCCGCTCGATCTCATCCACTCACCGAAACATATCCTTGCTGAAAAGCATCCGGGACTGTTGAAGGAAAACCTGGATTTCTATTTGGAAACAATGAATGAGGATGGTGTCTGGGATCTGACGTGGGATTGGGGAGATGGATCTGAAGCTTTTGCCGTCAGCAAAAGACAGTGGAAGGGAATCCTTGCTGTGGATCGCTATCAGAAATTGAAGGCTTTCAATCGTCTGCCGGATTAACACCGTACCCTGTTCTTTCGGGGTACGTACATAATGGATACAAGGAGAAAAGTCATGAGAATCATAGACTTGAAACACATATCCACCCGGGACAAGGTGGATTTTTTCATACCCATTGGGGTAGCACGAAGATGGTCATCTCGAGCGGGGTTTATGAATGCCCGGATCTTAGCGGATTTGCCGCCTTGGAAGATCAAGAGATCATAGGGTTGATCACTTATGTGAAGAAGGAGGGGACATGTGAAATCATCTCCCTCGACAGTTTAATAGAAAAAAAGGGGATCGGAACATCGCTCATCGATAAGGTGGAAGAGGAAGCCGCACGTCTGGGATGCCGTTCGTTGTTTGTCATTACGACGAATGACAATATACAAGCTCTGTCTTTCTATCAAAAGCGCGGATTCCGTATCATGGAGATCTTTCATGATGCGGTTCAACGAGCACGGGATGTGAAACCGGAAATCCCCGCCATCGGTGATCATGGCATCCCGATCGTAGATGAACTTTTATTGAAAAAGGAGATTTGATGGAATGCGTAAGTGGCATGTCGTGGGTTCGTTTCTTGTTATGGCCGGACCCGTGCTCATCCTCTCCGGGGTGAAGAATACGTGGCTCGTCCTCTTCCTGATGGTGCCGGGAGTGCTGACTCTCATGATCCATGCTCTACTGGAGAAAAATGAGAAGAGCTTACGGTGTCGGCTAGGCCTTCATACCTATGAACGCGTCCGTTGGAATGAGGATGGGCCCGGGGAAATCATCGAATGTCAGCGGTGTGAAAAAAGAAAAGAAGTGATGAGAGGCTTTTAATGGATAAAGAACTACTAATGATTATGATGGAAGGGTCCGATTGAATAAAAGAAACTTCCTTACATTATGGAAGTTTTTTTATTCCCGTTTCAGAATGGAAGAGGTTAACGGATGTATTCTACTGATTTTGATGGCGGATCATCTAAAAATCCGTCTTCATTAAGCTCCACCTTTTCAGAAAAGTGAACCCAGTACTTCAGTTCCACGGAATAATCATCCGTCAGTTCCTGGGTCAGCTGAATCCGCTTGGCATGTTCTCCTAATACTTTTACATCTTTCACATCCGGGGCATCTGAAAATACAACTGTCACAACAGGAGAGACCTCATTTTCTCCTTTATAAACGAAAGATGCCGTTTCTTGAATGGCTTGATCACCTATCAACCATTCCACGGAATCAGAGTTGTGCTTGAGGATAGCCAGGCTCAAGCCGTTGAGTTGAGAGTGCATGAAAACGTAAATATAGTCGTCTTCGATTTCGTAATCCACGATATCTTCCGGCGGGAAGAAGTCATTCTCTTTCATCACTTCAACGATTTGTTCTTCCAATGGTTTGGCATCGTCTTCTTTCGGAGTGGCATCTACGTTTTCGTCATTGGAACAACTGGTAATAAAAAATAGCGCAGCAATAATCATGATCAGTTTCTTCAACGGACATCCTCCCATTATGAATCTCTCTTTTTAAAAATTGGAATTTACATCCAGGCATAGTCCTTTTTCCCTAAAACATAGAACCCTAACCGCCAGGGTCTAAGGGATCGATCATCGAACGATTCCTCCATGCCAGTCATGAAGGAATACAGCAAATTTTGTGTCTATTTAGAAAAGGAGGAAAGGGAATGAAAGGTCTGTTAGTGAAAGAACCGTGGATCGACATGATTTTGAGTGGGGAGAAAACATGGGAAATCCGAGGCACCCACACGAAAAAGCGAGGAACCATAGGCTTGATCAAAAGTGGCACCGGGCAGGTTTTCGGAACGGTGGACGTCGTGGAGAGCAGGGAATTGTCGCAGGAGGAATATAGAAAAAGTACGCATCTGCACGGGATTCCAGAAGAGGATTGTAGACAAATGCCCTACAAACGCACATGTGCATGGGTGCTGCAAAACCCAGTCCTTTATGAAGAACCCTTGGCCTATACCCATCCTGCGGGAGCTGTCATCTGGGTCGACCTGGAGAAAGCACGAAGATAAATCGAAGGCCCGTCCCTCTAAGTCAGGGGCGGGCCTTCGCTTATCTTGGAATCCATATCTTCGAGAAGTCGAAATGACCGAACGACTGAAACCGGACGTCCTGAATCATCGGGTGGAACGTGCGGACTTTCACCGGATGGTATTGGAAAATCAACAGCTGCTGTTGTCGTATGTATGTTTCAATTTCAGCCATCACCCGCTCACGCTCATCCGACGTATCCTGCCTTTTAAAAACCTCAAGTTTGTCATGAATCCACTGCAGGCCCCAATCCGGGAAGAAGCGTTGGAAGAAAAGGTTCTTGTTGTAAAAAGCTCCTAAAAAAGAGAGATGGGGGTCGAGCGAGGACACTTCTCCCATGAAGATCAAATCCACGTCGTTGTCCATCTCTTCCGTATAGAAATTGGAGAAGTTGAAGGGATGACGTTCGAAATGGATGCCATAGGCGGCTCCTCTTTCCTCCAGCCATTCCGCTTCCTTCACTGCACTCGGAAATTCAAGGTGATACAGTTTCAACGGTTCGCCTGCGTAGCCGGATTTTTTCAACAGTTCTGGAATCATCGCGCTCTTTTTCTCCAAGTGTATCGATCTTGACGGGGCGTAACTGCTCGCTTCCACATATTGATTTTCGCCGGGTCTTTCAGCAGGGTCAATGAAGGAGCGCCAGTCGAAATCGTTCGCCATCCTTTCGATATCCAGAAGGTGATAGATGACTTCCCGGAAGTGTGGATCCTGTACGATATTGTTTTTATGAAAATTGAACGTCAGAAAACGGAAGCCGGTTTCGACTTCATGCTTTTGAGCCGGGTTTGCCTCTTCTCCGTCTGCCACCGTGAAATTGATGATGCTCGCAGCTTCCTGGGAAACTTTGAAAAACTGGACCTCATCAAGTAACGGACGTTCTTTGAAATATCCGTCGAAGGCAGAGAGGACGAGCTTGTTCTCTGTGCGCTCCTTCAGATAAAAAGGGCCGGTTCCGATCCACTCGTATTCATTGAAAGGTGTGGCCGATGGGAGAATGCACAAATTCGATGCGGCCATGTATCTCGGAAAAAACGGATTCGGTTTCTCCAAATGGATGATGACTTTATAGCGGCTCGGACAGTCGATGCCCCGAATTCCATCCGTCAGCCAGGACGTAGAGGTTTCCTTATTCCTCGTTCTCGATAACGTGAACCGGACATCCTCACTCGTCAGCTCTTCGTCATTATGAAACCGGACCCCTTTACGCAAATGGAACGTCCAAGTCCTGGACGATTCGTCGACCTCCACGTGATGGGCGATGTGAGGGAGCACTTCATCTCGTTCCGCATCATATTTGAGAAGCGGATCGCCGAGCTGTTCGATCATGTGCGCTTCGAAGGTGATGGACACTTCCAGTGGATCGAGCGTCGTCAGTGATCTAGCCATAAAAGCATGAAGCACATCTTTCGGGCTGCTTTGCTCCCGGTAGCTGAACATTTTGCGGATATCATAGGACGCTTTCGCAATCCAGGACTTCGGGATCGGCAGGCGCAGGAGATGGGCCGCTTCATCCAGCTCGTCCCGCTCAACACAGGCGGTGACGAAATCCTCGACTTCCTTCTGGAACGTTTGTGGAAAGAGGAGGGTGGACGGTTTTCCGCGTCCTTTGCCTGGAATGTAGGTGAGTTTTCCATGAGCTTCCATTTCTTTTAAAATTCTCTTCGCATTCTTCTGAGAACAATACCAAATGGTTTCCAGTTCCTGCAGCTTAAACGAGATCGTTTGGTCCTCTTCCCGTTCATATAAATGAGCGCGCAATGAAAAATACCGTTCGTCGAGCATCGGTGCACCTCCTAAAAGGGGACAGATTTTTCTAAATTGTACCCTTTTTACCCCTTTTTGGAAACCCCATAATAGAGGGAACGAAGGGGGAAATCTTATGTTCAAAGAATTGCATCCCAACATCCGGATCCGGATTTATACATCTTTTCTCAGCCGGGTCGTCGGGGCGGCTGTGTTTCCATTCATGGCCATCTATTTTACAAAAGAAATCAATGCGACGGTCGCAGGAATTTTACTGCTGATCCAAGTCGGTGCCCAGTTTGTGACCGGCCTTTACGGTGGGTACCTGGCGGATATCATCGGCCGGAAACGCTTGATGGTGACAGGAGAGATCCTGAAGCTTGCGGCGTTCATCGGCATGTTCCTTGCCAATTCTCCGTGGTTTCAATCTGCGTGGGTGACGTTTTTCATGCTGTTGCTCATCGGAATTGCCGGAGGACTTGTGAATCCAGCGGCCGAGGCGATGCTGATTGATGTCAGTACAAAAGACTCCCGGGCGTTCATGTATGCGATCAACTACTGGGCGATCAACATGTCGATGATGATCGGGCTCATGATCGGCGGCTGGTTTTTCGAGAGGAACCTGTTCGAATTGATCGCCGTCCTCTTAGGGATCAGCCTGCTGACGCTCTGGATGACGAGCACGAAGATCACCGATACATACATTGTGAGCGAAGAGAAGGTGAGGGAAGGGTACGGACTGAAACCGGTCTTGAAAAATTACAGCCTCGTGATGAGAGACATCCCGTTCCTGGCATTCACGATCGGTGGAATTGCAATTCTGGGCATCGAATTCCAGCGCAACAATTTCATATCCGTCCGTTTAGAGCAGGACATCGCTTCAAACATGATGGATCTTTTCGGCCTGTTTTCATTTGAACTGGACGGCATCCGGCTGCTCAGTCTGCTGACGGTCGCAAACACCTTGTTCATCGTCCTGTTCACATCGCTTTTCTCAAAATGGATCAAGGGGAAAAAAGAAGAACCGATCATGTATGCCGGCTTCGCTTTATTCGGACTTGGTTATGCGTTCCTTGCGTTCAGCAATCACATCCCCGGCCTTTTCATCGCTGTCCTCGTCCTATCCATCGGTGAATTGCTGTATGTTCCGACGAGGCAGTCGCTCCTTGCTGATATCGTCGACGACTCACGGCGCGGAGCGTATATGGCTTTCAACGGACTCGTCTTTCAGTTCGGAAAGATCCTTGGAGCCTTGGGAATCATCATTGGGAATGTGATCGGCGGGTACGGCATGGCCATTCTGTATGTCGGCCTCGTGTTCGCAGGCATCCACTTTTCCAAAATGGCGATCCGTCGCCGGAAATCACCGGAAGAAATCGTCCTTGAGGCGAGTGGTTCATAAGGATAGCAGGACCGATCCCTACCGTCGAGTGGAATGAATTTCTAATATTTTGAAACAAAAGACCCTGCTCTTCCGTATGGAATAAGTAAGAAGAAAAAAACGGAGGGGTCATTTATGGAAACCATCAAAAAATATTTGAAGCCATTATTCCTGGCAGGGATTCTACTATTATCTGTAGGCTGCACCAATTCGGAAGACGCAGAGACCCATGCCGAAGAGAATGGAAGCGAAGAAAACATCCGGACCGTTCTGCAGCATAGCTTTACCGGTCCTGATGAGGAACAGGAAAAGTTAATCGAGGGTCCTGAAGACGATGTGGAAGAGTATGCCAAAGAGCTTGGTGATTATCGTGAGGAAAATTTCAAACCCTATTTGACTGAACGTTTCTTTGAAAATTATCTGGTAAATACGAATAGGGCTTTGATGGCTCAGAGCCTCGCACATCCGAATTATACGTTGAGCGTTGAGAATATAGAGATTGAAGAAGAAGAAGACTATTATACGTTCACTGTGGAAGTGTCTTATAAGGATAACGAAAGCAATGAAAGTAAAACGGTTAACGTTGAAGGACATGCGCAAACGAACGAAGAGGACAAATTAACAAGTATCCAATATAGCAACTTTGAAGACCTTCGTACTGCCTTAGAGTAGTAAATAACCGCCCCCGATTTGGAAAACGGGGGCGGTTTGATGTTATAGCTGTCCATCATACCAGGAAAAGTATCCGAAATAGACGGAGAAGGCAATCGTTATACCAAGCATCCCGAACATCATCACAGGAAAAAGCCAATCCTTCCGCTTTACTTTCATCGGCCGGTAAAACGTACGGGCCTTTGCACCGGTGAACCCTTTCGATTCCATCGCGATCGCCGTCCGTTCCGCTTTCCGTATGGCGCCAGCGAGAAGCGGAATTGCGAACCGCTGGTACTGAAGAAGTTTTTCCTTCCAAGAATCCGGCCGGTTGACGCCGCGGATGCGGTGCGCCGCGCGAATCTGTTGGAATTCCGTCTTCAACATCGGCAAAAAGCGATAGCCGGCAAGCACGCCGTAAGCGATTTTCGGTGGCAGCTTCAACTGCTGGATCAGGCTTAATATGAAATGGACCATGTTCGTCGTGAACAAAAACAAAAGGGACAGCGTGGCGAACGCAAGCACCCTCAGGCCGAGGGCGGCCGCCGTCCAGATGTCTTCCGTCGGAAACTCCATCCCTAAGAATGAAACCGAATCAGAAGTCACGGTGCTGGTATCCGAGAAGACCACCGTCGTCCAGAACATCCCGAAGGCGAACAGCGTGAACGGAATGAAATAATACACGTAGTTTCGTTTCTTGAACGTCCCGAACACGAAGGTGACAATTACTGTCCACACGATGTAAAGCAGAGGGGTGACCGGGTCGAACACGAAGGCGAGGAGGAAGACGGCTCCGATGATCGTCAACGCTTTGACTGTCGGGTTTACGTCATGAAGAAACATACGCAGGCTCCTCTCGTGCTGAACCCGACTGTTTCCACTGTTCTCTCGGAGGCAGCTCCAGGTGATGGTCGGCCAAATCCGGACGAGTCCATAGTTCCTTAGACTGACCATCAAAGCTGAGTTCGCCTTCGTTCATGACAAGCACTCTCGTCGCGTATTTGTCGACGAGCTCCATGTCATGGGTGATCATCACAATCGTCGTCCCGTTTTCATGTTTTTCTTTCAAAAGGGACATCAAATCTGAGGTCGACTTTTCATCCTGTCCGAACGTCGGTTCATCGAGGAAAAGCATTCGCTGGTCCTCGACGATCATCGTGGCGACACTCAAACGCCGCTTCTGTCCCTGGCTGAGAAGGAAGGGATGCTGTTCCTCCAGTCCGTCCAACCGGCAGAACTTCAATGTTTCCTCGACAATCCTTGTCCATTCGGCTTCCTTCATCCCGGCATGCTGGAGACTGAAGGCGACTTCATCATAGACCGTGTCCGTAATGAACTGGTGCTCCGGGTTCTGAAAGACATACCCGACTTCTTTTCGCATTTCACTCTCTTTCCATTTCTTCAGGGCGCGGCCGTGCAGAGCCACGCTCCCTTTGCTTGGAGGCTGGATGCCCGCAAGGATTCTTGATAAGGAAGATTTTCCGTTCCCGTTTTCCCCGACGATCGCCACCCATTCTCCTTCATGAAAAGTGACGTTGATGTTCCGCAAAATCGACTTCCAATGCACAGCCTCTGCTTCCAACAACACCTTCCCAGCAGATAGGACAGGACGGTTTTCTGTGAGAGTGATGGCCGGCATGTCTCCGATGTGAAGCGGATAGGGCGGTGTCCACCCCTGTTCCAGCGCTGTCCTTGTGGCATAAGGAAGCTGGATGCCCATCTCATGAATGTCCCGAGCGTACGTTTTCAAATGATCGTGCAGCGGACCATCGTAGGCAAGTTCTCCTTTTTCATTAATAATAAGGACCCGTACCAACAAATCGAGCCAGCCTTCCAACTTATGCTCGATGACAAGCAGAGTGAAAGAATTCTCCTGTTTCAACCTTTTCAGAAGCTGAATGAATTCCTTCCTCGCCACCGGATCCAGATTCGCCGTCGGTTCATCGAGAATCAATACTTCCGGTTCCATGGCGAGGATGCAGGCAAGGGCGATTTTCTGCTTCTGGCCACCGGAGAGGGAGGAGATGTCCGCTGTTTTGTAGACTTCCATTCCAACCTGACGCAGTGCTTGGTCCACTTTTTCCACCATTGACGCATGAGGTGTATTCAAGTTTTCAAGACCAAAGGCCACTTCATCTTCGACCGTGATCATGCAGAACTGTGTCTCGGGATCCTGAAAAACGACGCCGACGTTCTGCGCCATTTCACCGGCAGGATAGGAGTCGGTCCGCTGACCTTGCACGAGAACTTCTCCATTCATGGCACCATCTAATTCACGAGGATAGAGCCCGTTCAAACAGTGGGTGAGGGAGCTTTTTCCCGAACCGCTCGGACCAAGGATCAGCATGTTTTCTCCTTCCTCGATGGAAAAAGTCAGACGCGACAGCACAGGCTTCTGCCTTTCCTCATAACGGAGGGTAAGGTCCTCGACGCGGATCACTTCCTGACTCATGCCGCATGCTTCCTTCGATGTTCTTTTCCTAGAGCGAAGCTTGAGAGGACACCTGTCTTCGCTAAGGCGTCACTGAGCGCTTTGCCTGCGACACCTGAGATGATCGCACCACTGATGATGCGGGCGATGAACATGGCGACGACGTACCCTGTGCTGAGAGCTGCGTAGCCGGAAAGGAAGTACCCCCAGACGAAGCTGAACACCGCAGCCATCACACCGGCAAGCATAAGGGTGAACAGGTCATAGCGCTTATACCTTGTCATAGCGAACGCCGATTCTGCTCCGAGCCCCTGAATCATCCCTGAAACGAGCAACATCGGACCGACCGCATTGCCGAGCAATACCTCAACGGCTGCCGCAATCGTTTCTGATAAAAACGCGGCGCCAGGTTTACGAATGATGTAAGCCGCAATGATCGACACGATGAACCAGATGCCGAAAATGAGGTCATATCCGATCGGACCGAAAAACCCGACGAGAATTTTCCCGACCGGAAGGAAGGCTAGATACACGACCGCAAAGACGACAGAAAGGACGGACATGACGACGATTTCTTTCAGTTTCCAGCTGTTCATTTGTGATCATCCTTATGGGAAGGGCTGTTGGCAGAGACCGTCACGGTCATCACCGTATGTGAAGAGCCGCTCGCTTCCGTCTCTCTGAACACATCCTCAAGTCCATTGAAAATGTCACGCGTATCTCCGTCGAGACGGGTGGAGTAGTGGGCAGGCGTGACTTCAACGCCTTTTTCTTTCATCGCTTCGATTTGACGGTAGATTGTGTCCATGTAGTCCCCGCCACCCATGGGATACAAAGAGAACTTCGCCGCGATGTGTTGTTCAATTTCTCTGGAGTGAGGCTTGTTCAATCGTTCTTCTGATTCATCCATATGAACATCACCGGCCGAATCGCCCGGACAGCCGATCGAAAAGGTCCCTTGAAAAGCGACATGAACACCCGTTTTCGCGATATGTAACAGAATCGCTTCGGTGACATCAAAGACATGCTCCATCCGGCCGCGCACCGTCGTCGTGACGTCATCCGTCTTCATCCACACTTTCGAGCTGTCCACCTCATTCAGACTAGCCTTGATGTAATCCACGAAGTTGTCGGCCATCGGATGCACGGAAAAAGAGCACCCCGCGATTCTTGAAGTTCCCCAGTTGTTTTCCATTTCTAATTCCTCCTTTTTTTGAGTACAAAAAAAACTGCATCCCACGGGAATGCAGTCTACCAATCATAAAGGAAGAACCAGTCAGGTCCTTGTGAATGTCGACTGCACTTCCCCACGCTAGTATTATCTAGTTCGGGTTCCAAGGGTCGGAATTTTTCCTCTCAGCCGCCTCAAGCAGCTCCCCCAGTGCAACACGCGTATGCAATTCTTGTACGTTGCTTCCATCGTAGCGGAGAGTCATAGATTTGTAAACCACCTTTTTCCTGAAAAAACAAATGGACCGGACCGCCAAACGGCGGATCCGGTCCATTCCTTATGCTTTCGACAAGCGTAACTTCATCACATTCTCATCTATGAAACAATCGATATAGGGTACGCGTTCATAAGGGTAATACGTGAGGGAGGTGGGGATCACTTCCATCATTTGATACAGGTCCTCTGTTGAAGCCACATCATTCAAAACCAATTGGACGTCTTCACCAGTCATCGAGGAGAACTTGGCCGAAGTGTAACCTTCATTTTTCATAAATTGGAGTAGATCCATTGTAGTCTCCTTATTATCTGACCTTGAACCTTACATTTTCCCTAAATAGCAAATTCCGAAACATCGGTCATGACATTTCCTTCACGACATCTCTCTAACTGTTATTCTACTATAATAAGACAAAAGAAGGAAGCAAAGAGTTTCGACAAAAAAACAGGAGCTGCATCGCTTCTTGTCGTCCATCAGTAATAAGGGGAAATCATCAAGTAGACGATGACTCCAGTGAGACTGACGTACAGCCATAACGGCATCGTCCAACGCGCGATTTTCCTGTGCTTATCGACCTTCATCGCAAGTCCGCGGAACAAAGTGAGTAGCGCAAGTGGTACGATGAGGGCTGCCAGTACGATATGGGTGATCAAAATGAAATAATAGATGCCGGCAACGATCCCTTCGCCGCCGAAGGACGTCGACTCTGCCATCGAATGGTACGTCAGGTACGAAACGAGGAAAAGAGCCGTCGATGTGAAGGCAGCGAAAATGAAGCGCTTGTGCCACTTCACGTTTTTCCTGATGATCATGAACAAGGCAGCAACCAGGAACACGAACGTAAAGGAATTCAAGACCGCATTCAGAAGGGGGAGGAGTTTAATATTGAAACCGAGATCCCCGTCGACTTTAGGTAAGAACAATAAGGCCACAACAATAAGGTTGATGGCGATGGAAAGCCCCACGACCCATGGGACGTAATTGAATTTTTTCATGGTATCGATCCTTTCTCAATCTCTTTATATAGAATCCTAGTCAAGTATAAAGAAAGAGAGAGGAGAATGCTATGACAGAAAACGCACAATTTGTCGAGGGAACACATTTTAATTGAAAACAGGACGCACGCAGGCCTTCGAAACATGAAAAAAGGCATGTCATGAATAAAGAGATGGGGCAAAAGCTCCATCTCTTTTTCTTCGTTCTGGGTGAATGGGCAAACCGATGACGACGAAAACCCATAGGATACTACACAGAAAGGAGGGACTTCGATGTCCGAAAGAAACTTGTTCCTCAGATTCATAGGCACAGGACTCGAATTCATTGTATCCGGCTTCCTCGCCATTCTCTACACAGCAACGCAGGACACTGGGCGCGGCTTCGATCCGAACCCCGTCTTTTGGAAAGCCTTCATCATCATCCATGTCTCGCTTCTCCTCGTCATTCCGCTGCTTGCGAAAGGAAGGACGCTCGGCATGCTGTTGATGCATCTCACCATTGAAACGAATGCAGGAAAGCCGCCGAACTTCATGCAGATTCTCATCCGTGTGATCCTCGGGTTCGGCCCGGTCATCCTTACCCAGGGAATGTGGTATTGGATTTCCTTCGTTACCGGTTTGATGGATCCGAAAGGGAGAGGGTGGAGTGAGATGATCTCTTTTACGACGATAAAATGGAAAGAGCCTCCACCGGAATAGGAGACTCAGGACGCAGTTGGTTTCCGGTATCGGAACAAGCTTGCACTTATTAAAATGAATGTGATCAACACAAGGATCCACATCGCATCCCGGTAAGCAGAAAATGATAGGGACTGGATCCAGTCGTGATAAAGTTCGATCGCGAGCCAGCCGATCGGGAAAATCGGCGCCGCTTTTGCATAGGAAGCATTCAGGGCTGCCTTTCCTTCCTCCGTTTTTCCCTTCTTCCCCCAAGTAAAGCGTAAGAGATAAACGAGCGCTATTAGAAAGATTGGTGTCAACAAAAGTCCTACGAACATCATTTTTCTTCCTCCTTTCTAATCTGTTCACTAATGGTTTGATCCAAGTACTCATCCATGGGATCTCTCTGTCCGATTTTTTTTAGTCCGTCTCCGATGAAGTAGCCGGCTAAGGCGATTCCTGCTGCCAGGATGACAGCATCGAGTGAAAATTCCATTGGTTAGAACCTCCGTCCTGTTCTTTCTCTCTATTCTTATACGCAAGGCAAAGAGAAAGGTTTCAGGGAAGGGGACCTCATTCTCTGATTTCTCATCAAAATAAAAAGACAGAAAATTCCCTCACTTCATTTACGAGCTAAGTGTAAGGTGGTAAAATTTATCATTGTAATGAAGTAAAGAATACAAAGGAGAGAGGGCAATGGGAAACGATCTACTCTATGCAAAATCATATTTTGAGAGACTGCCGGAACTTGGAGATTTGGCACCAGAAGCGTTCAAGGCTTTTGTAGCTTTCGATAAAAAAGCACTTGAACCAGGAAAGCTGGACGGGAAATTAAAGGAATTGATCGCTGTAGCGGTTGCTCACGTGACGGGCTGCCCTTACTGCATCGATGTGCATGTGAAAAATGTGAAGAAGCAGGAAGCCACGAAAGAAGAAGTGTCAGAAGCGATTCTTGTAGCAACAGCACTGAAGGCAGGTTCTTCGATCTCACACAGTGTCAATGCATTGAATACATACGATGAAAAAGGCGACGATGCTTTGTATAAAGCTTCTTACTTCGGCCGTCTGAAAGAGCTCTCCAATCTTAATGGGGATGCGTTTCATGCGTTTGTCGATTTTGATCAGCAATCCATGAAAGACGGATCGATTTCCGCTAAAGATAAAGAGCTCATTGCCGTAGCGGCGGCGCATACAACAGGCTGTCCTTACTGCATCGATGTTCATACGAAAGGTGCGAAAAAGCAGGGTGCTGCAAAAGAGGAGGTAGCGGAAGCGATATTTGTTGCTACGGCATTGAAAGCAGGTTCTGCTTTAGCTCATAGTGTAAATGCGTTGAATGCATATGATGACGAATAAAGTAATGAGAAACCATTCTGGTTAATTTGAAAATTATAAAGTAGGAATGCCAAAATAATTAATGCTGAATTTATAACAAAATGCACTGTTGATTCAAATGAAAAAATTCGCTTACGAGTGTTTATGCAGAGCAATCCCCACCTTCTTAGATGGTGGGGATTTTTTTATTCCATAATTATTTAAAGTGTGTTTGTAAAAAAGAGTACACGGATATTTTGCCACGATAAAAGTGTTTTTATGACTTATTTCATGGTTTTTAGCAAATATTAGAGGTTGAAACAGGAGGTGAATGCATGAAAATCAAAGGACCGATTTTATTAGGCATATTAATTGCAGCTATTTTGAACGGTTGCGCAGGCAACGAACCAAATGAACCGGAAGATGTAAATTACCAACCAACACGATATGACCAGGACGATCAGAGAAACCGCTTGGAGAGAGATAACGGAGAGGATACAAGGCCTGATGTTGATTATCCGATTATCGATCATGAGGATCAGGAGGTCGATTTTGGTAACCGGGAGATTGACCTTGAGGAACCTTTTGATAGGAAAAACAATCATGACGATAACCGGGAAATGGATGAATAACTGATACAATACCTCGTTGTACATCAGAAAAGCCCTGGCCTCTGCCAGGGACTATCTTTTCCTGTCGACTTTTTTAAAAGTAATGTTCGTTGTCATTTTTGAGCTCGAAAAACTTTAAATTTATCATATCAGCCACTTCATTTCATCTACTTTAGGAGAGGGTATGCTTTAGCATACTTACCCTTCCGTTCGCTTCTCTCCAGAATTTTATCCTTAGTTTTACGCAGGATTAAAGACCTTCATTTACCAGTTTACTTCTAATGCGCGTGTGGTAACATATACATAATTAGAACAAACGTTCGCATTTATATTAAGGAAGTGATCATCAATGAATGGAGTATTGAGAAGAGGTTTAGAGGAGAAGCAACAACTGGAACTCATCTACATGGCTGACAAAGGGAAGATCTCACAGCGGGTCATCCGCGTAGTATCCATCAAAGAGGAGGCCGTCCTTGCTTATTGTTACACCCGTAAGACGGTTCGCTCATTCAAGCTTGCCAATATTTTGTCGGTAACCCCTTATAAAAAGAGGGAGCGCTATAAAAAGACACCTTGAAATCCAGTCATCGAAATATGGTGAATGTACGGTTGCTCTTGCGGAAACTAGAGGAGGTACATTAGGCTGATTGAGATTTGCAAGAAAGTGAGTATGTAAAAAAGAACCACAAAATAGTGGTTCTTTAGTCTTTCATGGATCCTGCCTCACGCGATGTCATGGCGCCTATCCCTGCGCTTACATCCTTTTGAATTTCCTGCTTTACTTTATTTGGATCTGTTCCGGAACGTCCTGGCTTTAATGATTTCGGCTCCTCTATTCTTCCTTGTCCGACTTCGGTTCCTGCCTTTATCTGGTTCTTTGCCACTACCCATCACCTCCATACTTGTAGGTTTAACAACAACTCAAAAAATAATCGGGTTTATAGACCTTGTCTCTATAGCGCAACCCCGGAAAGTTGATCAACCATCCCTTCGTTAGAGTGTAAACGAGTGAAAATGTATTCCGGGGAACTTGAGCTTCGGAAAATGATTCGGAAGGGTATTCTTCGAAAATCACAAATTTGAAGTTTATGGGATTTGTCCTCCATGCCATTGAAGTGGTAGGTTGCTCACATTAAAAGTAATGATTACTATTTACAAATCGTAATCATTACTATAAAATTAATTTTGCAATTAAAGGAGGAAAGTAAATGTTTAAGAAATTTTTAGGAATTTGGAGTTTATGTTTGGTTATCTTTACACTTGCTGCATGTAATGGGGAAGAGGCAAGCAGTGAAGGTAGTGAAAAGGAATTTGAGGGTTCAACAGAAGAGATGAAGGTGTTCACAACGGTTTATCCGCTACAGTATTTCACAGAACAAATCGCTGGCGAATTAGCTTCAGTAGAAACAATTCTGCCACCGGGAACCGATCCGCATACATATGAACCAACGACGAAAGAAATGATAGAAATCGCTGAATCGGATGCTTTCATCTATAACGGTGCAGGATTAGAGCCTTACGCGAAGAAAATCTCTGATTCTATCGAGTCGGAAGAGGTTCAAATTCTCGAAGCATCCAAAGGCATAGATTTAAAAGATCACAGTCATAACCACGGCGAAGAAGGTAGCCATGACGACCATGCTGACGAAGAAGGCAGTCATGATGAACATGAGGACGAAGGTAGTCATGAAGGGGAGCATGAGGGGCATTATCATGGCGACCAGGACCCTCACGTTTGGCTAGATCCGATTCGTTCCATTGAAATGGCCGAACATATTAAAGATACATTAGTTGAAATAAACCCTGAACAGGAAGACGTATTCCAAGAAAACTTTGAGACGTTGAAAGAAGATCTTGAACGTTTAGACGAAGAGTTCCATACGAAAATGGAAAGCCTGCCTGGGAATAAGATTATCGTATCCCATGCCGCTTATGGTTATTGGGAAGAAAATTACGGAATAGAGCAGGTGGCGGTGTCTGGACTAAGCCCTGCGAATGAACCTTCACAGAAGGACCTGGAAAATATCGTGAAAACGGCTGAAGAAAATGGCTTGAATCACGTACTTTTCGAACAGAATGTAACCCCTAAAGTAGCAGAAGTTGTACGCCAGGAAATCGACGCCGAGACGTTACGCATCCATAACTTATCTGTCTTAACAGAAGAAGATCTTGAAAATGATGAGGATTACTTCAGCCTCATGAAGCGTAACTTAGAAGTCCTTTCAACCGCTTTAGCGAATCCTTCGGCAGCTTCAGACAACACTGAAGAATCTGAGGAGCACGATCATGACCACAGCCATGAACATGGGCATGACGAGGAAGCGCAGAAAATTTATGAGGGCTATTTTGAAGACAGCCAAGTGGAGGACCGAAAACTTTCCGATTGGGAAGGAGACTGGCAGTCGGTGTACCCACACCATAAAGACGGAACGCTTGATGAAGTCTATGCTCATAAAGCAGAAGAAGGGGACAAGACAGCGGAAGAATACAAGGAATATTATGAGCAGGGGTATAAGACAGATGTGAATCGTATTGATATTCACGGAAAGACCGTCACTTTTTATGAAGATGGAAAAGAACGATCCGGGGAATATGTCTCGGATGGGTACGAAATCTTGACTTACGATAAAGGCAATAGAGGGGTAAGATACATCTTCAAACTGGAGGAAGAAGCGGAAGGCCTTCCAACGTATATTCAGTTCAGTGACCACAGTATCTATCCAACCAAAGCGGACCACTATCATCTTTACTGGGGCGATGACCGTGAGGCTTTGCTTGAGGAAGTGAGTCACTGGCCGACCTACTATCCATTAGATATGGATGGACAGGAGATCGCCCATGAAATGATGGCCCATTAGAAGGCTATTTTGTTTAGAGTGACTGTTCCAGCTGATTTAAAGAGGAATGGGGAGAGCTGAAGACTGATTCTGTTCTTCAGCTTTTCTAGTAATCGTGCATCCATATCTATGGGTGTTCAATGATTTATTCTACACAAAACACTTCCATTTGGAGTGTGGAGAGGAATAAGTATGAAACAGACTCGTAAGACGATTGATTTCACACGCAAAAATGATTTCATTATTCCTGTCGTATGGAGAAGGAAATTAAAAATTGAAGAAGGCATGACCGTGATGTTTAACGTTGAGAATCATCGGATTGTGATTAAGCCCGCTTATCACAAAACCCTCGACGTGATGAGCACGGTAGGAAGGAAGGGACTAATTTATGTTCCGAAAGAAATCCGTACGTATTTTGAACAGAAAGGCTTCAAACGTTTCCAAATGGATATAGAAGAAGGAGAGAAGGCTGTAATCATGAAGCCTTTGCAGGAAGAAGAAACGGTTCTCACACATCTTAACAAATAGTATATTAATGTCAGAGACTACCTAAAATGTTATGCCTTAGAACATTGTCATCACGAAAAGAGCGAACCACTATCATGTGGTTCGCTCTTTTCGTGATCCATACTCTATTAATAGAACGATCTCATGGTCGAATGACTCACTATTAATAATCACTCTAGATCAATGATTGGATCGAATCCACCAATGACCAAGCGACCTATGATCATCGTATTGAAGAATACCAACCTACCTACTCGGTGTGCTCCGAACAATTGAGGTCTATGAATTACATTCAGGAAAGAAGTTGGTCGATACGCATATTTTTCCTCCTTCAATAGTAGATTGTATTAAATAGTAACAGTTACTATTTATCAAATGGAGGAGGATGCTGCTCGTGCCCACACCGACTTATATGATTAGTGGCTTTTTAGGTAGTGGAAAAACCACCGTCTTATTAAAAATGATAGAAGAATGCGAGAGGAAGAACCGACGGGTAGGCGTGATTTTAAATGAACTGGGAGAAGTAAATATAGAAAAACCTCTCTTTCAGAAACAAAACGTGAAAGAACTATTAAACGGCTGCATATGCTGTACTATCAAAAAGGATTTAGAGACGACGTTGAATGAATTTATACTAGAGGCGCAAAAGAATGAACTGGATCTTTTGATCATTGAAGGAACAGGCGTTTCCAACCCTCTCGAAGTAAAGAAAGTATTAGAGAATCCTATGTATTCGTCTCATTTTCGTTTGTATTCGATGATTAGTTTGATAGATTCAAGTACCTTTTTAGAGTATCAGAGTGTGTTTTCAAGTACGGCGGACATACGGAAACTGCTGGAAGAACAGATCACCAGCGCCGATCTCATTCTATTGAATAAACAGGACCTGACCAAAGGGAAGACATTAAATAAAACCATCAGGAAAATCAAAAGTCTTACAGGGGAGTCCGTCCCGATCTTTCAGACATCCTATGGGCGTGTCCCATCACTCGAGTTATGGAAGAAGCGAATACAACCTTCTATCCAGTCTTCAGCGGAAAGGAGAGAAGAGGAAGGTCATTCCCATCACCACTCCGGGTTGCGTGCCGTGAAGCTCGTGCCCGTAACAAAGATGAAGAAACGAGAGTTGGAGAGTTGGTTGAGCGACTTACCTGAAACCATCTTAAGAGGAAAAGGAGTCGTGAATCTTGAAGGTCATGAAGGCCTTTATTCCTTTCAATTTTCCTCCAACATGCTCGAGTTTGAGAAGATTAAACATCCAGCAGGCATACATCCGGCAATTATTTTGATTGGTGATCAGCTCCAGCGAACAGAACTCATGCACAGCTTCAGCCGGTTAGGGAAGGTCTGAAATTGGTGAAGCAGCTAAGACGATGCAGAATGGACGCTCGAAGATAACAGTAGAACGAGAAAAAGTACGGGATAGGAGGAAGCTATGACTTTTAGGCTTTACAACACAGTATTGGATGTGACAGCCGTTTTAGCTTTTGTTATGGTTGCTTATTTTGTTACTTATAGTCAATGGCTTGGAAAGAATGCTTCAATGATCCTGCCCGATTCCTTCAACCAGCTGAACACGATCTTCCTCAGCCTCATCATTGAGGCCATACCTTTTGTACTCATTGGCGTTCTCATTGCCGGATGTATTCAAATGTTTATTACAGAAGAACATGTGAAGCGGTGGATCCCGCAAAATAAGTACCGGGCGATCCTGATGGGCTGTCTGGTGGGATCTGTTTTTCCCGCCTGTGAATGTGGCATCGTCCCCATTGTCAGGCGGCTGGTAGCAAAAGGAGTGCCCTTGCCCGCGAGTATTGGATTTCTTCTGACGGGACCATTGATCAACCCGATTGTCATTTTATCTACGTATATGGCCTTTGGGAATGATATGAGAATGGCAGGGTTACGGATGGGTGTGGGTTTTGTTGCGGCGCTGCTGATCGCCCTCTTCATCAGCACTTTATTCAAGACCAACCAGCTCAAACACTCGGTTTCCGGTTTGTATGGCTCTGAAGGGTCCCCGCAAATAGAGGTATCGTTCATGAAAAAACTAAAAGGAATGTGTGTCCATTCGATTGACGAATTTTTCGATATGGGGAAGTACTTAATCATTGGTGCTTTCGTTGCTGCCTTTGTTCAGACGTATGTACAAGCCCAGTCCCTCTTTTTGTTCGGCGAAGGATTGATGGGGGCGACGGTCGTCATGATGGGGCTTGCCTTCGTGTTGTCCTTATGTTCAGAGGCGGACGCTTTTATCGGAGCTTCCTTTAGCAGTTTGTTCCCTTCCGGCGCTGTTTTAGCTTTCTTAATCTATGGACCTATGATCGATTTGAAAAATACGATCATGCTGTTGAGTGTGTTCAAGTCCAGGTTCGTGTTCACATTGTTCCTTTCTATCACGGTCATTGTATTCATATGTACGATCACTATATCTATGGTGGGAAGGTGAATAGGCGGTGCGCTTTCACTTTTATCAATTCATGAAACTGATCCTATTAGCCGCCTTCGCTTTTTTCCTTATCCAATTGCACCATACCGGGGATATTGTGAAATTGATCAACCCCAAATATGTCCTGATGAGTCAGGTGGCCGCAGGTGTGATCGTTCTTCTGTTCTTCGTCCAGCTGGGGAGAGTATGGCAGGGGAATAGCAATGAACATGACTTCTGCGCTCCGGGGTGCACGGAGGACCATGATCACAAGCAGTCGTATGTGAAAAGGTGGGTGAGTTACTTGGTTCTCCTTTTTCCTTTATGTACAGGATTTGGACTGGAGCTCACCTCCCTGGATGCTACGATTGCCAAAAATAAAGGTTCCCTTCTCCCCCAAGGAGGAAATGCTTATCAAGAGGAAGCATCATCGAAACCACCGACTCTCGATGAGAACAAGCCGATCCCCAACAACAACTATTTGACGGATGAAGAATATGAACAGAAAATGGGCCTTCTCAACGATGAAGTGATTGAAATGAACGAGGATATTTTCGCTTCGTATTATCATGAAATAGAAGAAAATCTCCATCAATATAAAGGGAAAACGATTCAAATGAAAGGTTTTGTGTACAAAGAGGAAGGATTGGATCCCAATCAGCTCGTTGTGGCAAGGTTTCTGATCACCCACTGCGTCGCCGATGCCAGGGTCATTGGATGGTTGAGTGAATCGGACGAGGCCGTTAACTTTGGTGTAGATACGTGGGTGGAAGTGCGTGGTGTGATTGATGTTGGTGAGTATAATGGTGTCGAACTTCCAATCATCCAGATAAAAGAAATCACCCCTATTCCTGAGCCGACCAATCCTTACATTTTCCCTATTTTGACGAAGGTTCTTTAAAGTCCGTCTTAATTAAGGGACATACCTTTTCGAAAAAAATAAAAAACTTTCAATTTCATAGACACCAAACACACACTTCCTTCGATTATAGAATTGAGGAAGTGTTTTTTCTATGCACAAATCCTCCATCTTTCCATAAGAATAGGAGAATCCAAATGAACTATATCAAAGCGATCAACGCCTTCTACGATCACCAGGAATTCAACCCGCTAACTTCTGCCGCCATCAACCTTTGGCACAGCCTCATGCATGTGAACAACAAATCCCGTTGGAAAAAAGAATTCACGGCTTCGATGACCGTCCTTTGTCTGAAATCCAACTTGAGCGAGAGCAGTATTAGGAAAGCGCGCAAGGAACTCGCGGAGAAAGGGTATGTGACGTTCACTTCGAGACCAGGCAACCAAGCTCCTATCTATCGGATTATCCCTTTATATGAAGAAATGGACAGCGAGAACGACAGTGTGGAGGAGAACAGTGGCGACAAGTCGAACGGCAGCGATACCGGCAAGTCGAACACATTAAATAAACAAAACGAAACGAAAGAAAAAGAAGCAGTAGTAGAAACGCCAGCTGAGAATCCCCACCATTTTTACGAAAACAACATCGGGACATTGTCGCCGTTCATCGCAGAAAAAATTACTCAGTGGTGTGAAGAGATGTCTGATGAACTCGTCATCCAATCGATGAAGCTTGCGGTCGAGAGCAATAAGCCTTTCTTCAGCTATTGTGAAGGCATTCTGAAACAGTGGCAGCAAGCAGGCGTCCGCACCCTGAGAGGAGCGGAACGAGCGCAGGAGGCTCACAAGAAAAAGAGGACGACGTCGAAGCATGGGAAAAATAAATCCGTGTTCGATAAGTTGAGAGAGGAGGACCAGGTATGAAGAGAGAAGAAGCCATCGAGGTGCTCGAGACGATCAGTGAATTGTATCCGCAGAAATTCGATATCACCGAGCGTGTCGCGAATATGCTGATTCCGAAGCTGTTGGAAATGGATTATCAAGGGGTGATGGCCAAGCTTTCCGATTTCGCCGTCCGCAGTCCGTTCCCACCGACCCTCGGAGAAATCGCTGTTTATCAACCTGAGGATAATCCTCACTTGGAGCAGATGAAAGTGTGGGAGGCGGAAGCAGCCGAAGTATCTGATGAGATCCGCCAGCGGTTCATGGACAAGCTCCGTTCACTGGCAGAGGAGAAGTCTCATGAGTCATAATGTACAGACAGAACAGGCCGTGTTAGGTATTTTTCTCGTAGACGGGGAGAAAATCAAGCAGACAACGCTCGCCCCTGAGCATTTCTCCCGACATGATCATCGACGCATTTTCCTAGCGATGCAGCAGGTGGAAAACAACGGAACACCCGTGGATATGGTGACGGTCACAATGAGTCTCGGAGATGAAATCGCCCAGGTGGGAGGCGTGAGCTACTTGCTCGGGCTGGCTGAATCCGTCCCGACGACCGAGAACTTCCACTTCTATGAAAAACTCCTCGTCGAATCCTACACCAACCAACAAATGAGGCAGTCGGCGATCAAGTACATAGAGAACCCGAGTGCTGATGCACTGCTCGGCTTGAAGCAACAGCTACACCTGATGGATCAGAACCCGGAAGCGGATGAGCAGACGGTGAAAGAGCAGCTCAGTGACATAGCTATGGAGATGATCTCCTCACCTGTACAGACGGGTTTAGCCACCGGATTCGAAGACTATGACAAAATGACCGGAGGCGCGCAGCGTGGTGATTTGATCATCGTTGCTGCCCGACCTTCGATGGGGAAGACCGCCTTCGCCTTGAATATCGCCATGAACCATTGCAAGAACGGAGGAGCCGTCGACTTGTTCAGTCTGGAAATGGGATCCAAGCAGCTGCTACAGCGGATGATTTCTTCAGAAGCACGCATCGACGGCCAGAAGTGGCGCAGTATGTGTTTCTCCGCCGAAGACTACAAACGTTCTTTCCACGCCATCGGGGAAATCGCCGAGTGGAACCTGTCCATCCACGAGCGCCAGCAAACCGTCCAGGACATCACGACGAAAATCAGAGCCTCCGTAGCTTCCGACCCCGACCATGATCACATCACCATCATCGATTACCTGCAACTGATGAACGTCAATGGCCGCTATGAACGACGCGACCTCGAAGTCGGCGCCATCACCCGCGAATTGAAGCTCCTCGCCCGTGAACTCAACATCCCGATCATTCTTCTCTCCCAACTCTCCCGAAGCGTCGAACAACGACAGGAGAAACGCCCGATGATGTCGGACTTGAGGGAATCAGGCAACATCGAACAGGATGCTGATGTCATCAGCTTCTTGTACCGCGATGACTACTATTCTCAGGAAGGCAGTGATGTGGTGGAGGTAATTTTGAGGAAGCAGAGAAATGGTCCGGTGGGGACGGTGATGTTGGGATTTGAAAAAGAGATTGGGCGTTTTGCTTGACCTAGGTTTAATGAGAAAAAATATATAGAAATTCTTTAAGTATATTTTGAGTATTCAAAAGCAAGAAAAGCCTATTTTGTCGATTGCGATTGACTATGATGTTATAGTAAAATGGATAACTCCATAATAATGCTTTAACACAAATAACTATTTATTAAATATAACATTTTATATCGTAGTTGATATTGAAGGTAGGTGGGCATTGTGACAAATGCTATTAGAACATTAATCATTACATCTTGTACTGGTGAAAAGAAATTCAAACCAGACAACCAATTATTACAGGACGATTTTATGTCTAATTCAAAGCTTGCAACAAGAGAGAAAGAATTAAAAGAATACCAAACAAACGCAGGTGATTTATATACTGGAATGCAGCACTTGAGGTTAATGGAAGGGATAGAAAATCTTAGGAACACATTGGGGAAAAACATTGTTGATTTATCCATTGTCTCAGCAGGCTACGGATTAATTGATGAAACGAAAAAAATAGTTCCATATGAGGTTACCTTTAATACCATGAATAGTAAAGAAATAATAGATTGGTCAAATCATTTAGAAGTTAATTCTTCTTTAGAGCATAAAATAAAAGATTATGATTTGGTAATCTTTTTATTAGGTGACAAATACATTAAATCTTTACAGTTACCAATTGACAAGGTTAAACCTGAACAAAAATTAGTCTTTATAGCTAGTAAGACTAGTAAGAAACTAATTCCTAATAATAGTCAATATTACTTTTTAGAGGTAGGCCAAAATGATGCTAAGGAATTTAGTTATGGTTTAGTGGGGCTGAAAGGGTTATTGTTTAAACTACTGTCTGATGAAATGGTTAATAAAGGTGAAGTAACTTTTAAAGATATTTATAACAATCCTAACTTAATAATGGATTTATTAAATAGTTATAGAGTAAAGAAACCAACGGTTGACCAACTAACATTTTTTGATGAGGAAGATAATCAAAGAAACAAAAAGAATAACAATGATATACAACCTTCTGGTAGTAAATTAGCTAAGAAAAAAAATGATAATCAACTTGTCCAAGTTGATGTTAATATTCCAGAATCGCAGCATGCACGGAACTATGGAAAGCATTCACTGAAATTCTTTATGCCAGAAAACGATGATCGTGTTGATCCAAAATTTAATTTTATTAGTGAGGAACATACAAAGGATAGAAATCCAGTTTTAGATGATGTTTATGCTCATGAAATATATAACAAACCTAATTGTGATGGGGTTCTTATTTCAAAAATTAATATCGATCAATCAACAAAAAGAAAAGACCAAATCTTAAATGCAGGAGGTTTGCATAAGTTTCTAAGACTCCCATTAGATATTCCATTATATGGAGATTGTGGGGCGTTTAGTTATATTCAAGATACAGTTCCTCCTTATGAGACAGATGAAATCCTTGAATATTATCAACAACTGGACTTTGATATAGGTACAAGTATTGATCATTTAATTATAGGTAAAATGGCTGAAGATGAAGAGTTGCGAAATTTCAGATATAATTTAACTTTAAGGAATGCAAGGGATTTTATCGAAAAGCATAAACAAGGTAATTATACATTCACTCCATCTGGTGTTGCCCAAGGCTGGGATGCTGATTCGTACTATAATTCAGTAAAAGAACTCATAGATATGGGTTACAGTCATATTTCACTTGGCGGTCTTGCCAGAACACCATCTGGGGTATTATTAGAAATTTTACAAACAATAGCACCAATTATACCAGATTACCTAGAAGTTCATTTATTAGGAGCTGCGAGGTTAGAATATCTTGATGTTTTTCATAAGCTAGGTGTGACGTCATTTGACTCCACAACATTCCTTAAAAAAGCTTGGGCCTCTGCCAGTGGTGGAAATTACTTTACTAAAAATAGGAAGAAATATGCTGCAATTCGGATACCACAAGCTGATGTTAAAAAGAATGCTAGAGCCAAGGAAATCATTAATCGTGGTGTAATAACAATTGATGAATTAGTACAACTAGAACAGAACTCTTTACAGTTTGTTAGAGATTTTGATAAAGGGAATTCAAATTTGGAAGATGCAGTTGAGACTGTACTAAAATATGATTCATACTTTGAAACTTTAAAGGATTATAAACAGAAGTATAAAAAGATGAAAGAAGTAAGAGACAGATATGTAAGCGGAAAGTTAAATATAGATATGCAGGAACTAACTAATATTGAAAAAGGTATCATGAAAGAGATGAAAGACGTTGCTAAACTACATGACATACTAGAATTCGATAATCTTCAAGTTGGAGATATAGGTTTTAATTCGTTTGTAAATATAAATAAAAGTGTCATAAAATCAAACCTCGACGAAGAGGCTTGCAATTTTATAAATAAGGTAGCTCTATATGAAAAAGAAATTATTGAAGCAGAAAATTTATTTATATTAGATTCAACTTTAAAAGATTATTTTAAAGAGAACTATGATCGTGTATTTAATGAGAATAAACTTAGACCTCTTTATCAACAAGTATTGTTAGATAAACCCTGGAAGAATTGCGATTGCACGATATGTGATGGAATAGGAGTAGAAGTAATTATTTTTCGTGGAAATAACAGAAATAGACGAAGAGGTTTCCACAATACCTTTGTATTTTATAATCAATTACAGGAAATAGTGAATTAAAGTGAATTAAAGAAGATCAGGTACTGATCTTCTTTAATTTTTATGTTTTATTTAAAAAGGTATTAATAAAATTATCCAAAAAGTAACTATTGCAAAAACATGGGGTATAGTTCTTGCTTAGGAATGTAAATAACTAAAAATGGTGATTAATTTGAGTACATTAAATATCGATAATGTAATGAAAATCCAAAGGGAAAATAGCAGAGTGATTTACTATACAGTTAAGACTACTGAACAAATATTACAGTGGAAGGTACAGGCGATAAATACAGCAACTTTATCTTTTGAAGGGGTGGTGGTTATTTCGTGTGAAGATATAAGTGAAAATTTAAAAGATGATTCCTTAAATCTTAAATTAGCGAGCCCACGTCTCCTTAACAGGTTAGAAAATAGTGAAGACGAACACTTAGTGATCTTTAAAATAGAGAATACACCTGAATTTTTACTTAATACATTTATGAGTAGTAATGTTTTAAGTAATTTGGTTGAAGTAAGCAACGCAAAATTAAGCAAAAACACTTTAAAATTAATTACTTATTCAGCATTAGAAAAGTTGCTTTATGAAGTTTTTGATTTTCGTTCAAATATAGAAATGGATGTAGAAAAACTCGGAGATGATTTTAAGTATTATTTTGAAGAATTGGTTAACCGAAATGCTGTTTATTTCCCGGATACGTTACGGGAGATACAAGCTGTTAGAGACAAAACAGTAGTACAAACTTTGAATTCTTGGTATATATTTATACGTTTTTACAGAGAAACGGTAGAAGAAGGAAAAGAAATCATAGTTCCTGATTTAACAAAAAAAATTAATTATAAAAATTGGAAAGGTTCCTTTTTTGATAGAGACAATCCTATATGGGAAGAAATATTTGAATCTTCTAGACTGCACTACCCATCTCCAAAGAATAAAGCGAAAATATACAAATATTGGTTGAATCTAACGCAATGAAAAAACCTCCTTATTAGGAGGTTTTTTTATAGGAAATATATTTCAATTAAATAGATTATAATGTATAATCTATTTATCACGTATCTTCACGTATCGAAATAAGCCGATTAGTTTATATGAAGAAGGAGGGCCTTGATTTGGATTTTTATATTAGTTGGTCACATAGTGATGCACGATTCAGTGATTATTTTGAATATTGCCCTACGTTAGTTTCTGCTGTGAATAGAAATAAAAATGTATTTAAAAAATTAACCAACTATCCAAGTAAGTTAATAATTGACTCTGGAGCAGTATACTATTCTAGAAAAGGAAGAAATAAGCTTAAGGAGATTTTTGAAATGCAATTGTCTTTAATAGAGTCGATGCCTGAAACAACACCTATAAAGATTGTTCATTTGGACGAACCATTGCTAAATAGAAATACATTATCGGAAAGGTATGAGTCCGTAGAGAGAACTCTTTTTAATGCTTTAGAACATATGAATTTGTTTGAACGGAATGGATTGGATAAGAATGTTTCGCTAATGGGGGTTATCCAAGGTTTTGATTTTCCGAGTATTAAATACTCTATACATGAACTTAAAAAAATGGGGTATAAGCACTTTGGATTAGGGTCCATGTTAGATAAAAGTCCCAAAGAACAAATTGAATATATAACTTACGTTTCGAATATTGTAGGGCCTGAAAACCTACATATCTTTGGAGTTACAGGATTGGAACAAATTAAGGAAATGGCATCACTTGGTGTTGAGTCATTTGATTCCAGTAGGCCTTCGATGGCTGCGGTGTATTTCCAAATCATGTATAGTGAACCATTTCGAACATATTTGATTTCTTCAACAAGAGTAAATAAAACACAAGAAAAAATAGATAAACCTCTTAGTTGTGATTGCCCAATCTGTATTGTAAATCCTGATGAAATAATAAACACAACTCACAGAAGCTTTACGAAAAAACGTTCTATTCACAATTATTATCATCTGGTTAAAGAAATAGAAAAAATAAAATCTAGCGTAGAGATCTGTTAGGAAAACGTCTGCAATCAAAATGAACTAGGAGGTTTGTTGAGAAATGTCATTGTTCCAATTATGTTATGGCCCGGAAATTCATTCTATATTTCATACCATTCAGTCGTATCCTAATATCAGAAAAGAAGAATTAGTTAATAAGTTTCAGTATAAGCAGGATGGGAATATTGATTCTTTAATTGAAGAAACACTTCAATTTCTTGACTCTTTAAAAGTTATTAATATAAATGAAAATAAAGAAATAAAAGCTTGTGAAACCAATCTAGATGTAGTCGATATCTTGAAAAAGCTTAATTTAATATCTGAAAGGTCAAATAATCCTGGTGATCCTAATTATGTGTTCACTAATATATATATTGATCTTTTTGTGAAACCAAATCAATTGTTTATAGGAGACCTACATTATGAAATTAACAAGCATTATGAACTAGTTTCAATTAGTAAGGAAAAAGTTAACGCTTGGAAAAGAATGATGGAGTATTTTGGTTTGGGTTATCGATATAACGGTGGATTTTATGCTTTACCTAATTATAATTTGTTAAAAAGTATTATACGTAGAATAGGGAAATGGGATGGACCATTACAACAGTTTTTCGAAAGAGTTATTTATCCTATTATTCCTTGTCTTTATAAGGGAGACATTTATCGTGGTATAGTATTCGGGTTATTATACCTTAATAAAGTGGGGCTTGTTCAATTATCGCGTAAACAAGATATTCCATTCGGAAGTTTCGGAGGAAATAATGAATGGAACTGGATAACAGTAAGGAGTGAGGGTGAATGATACCTTGTCTAAATAAAAAGTCTATAAATAATTTATTTAACACTGCAGACCAGAGATATAACTTTTCTCCTGAATTTTTCCGTGACACTCACCATCCACAAATAATGAATGTATATAATAATAACGAATTAATTGAAAAAATAACCGATACACAATTATTAAAAGAAATAGAAGAGGATCAATTAAGTGGTAACAGAATATATATTCTGTACGGATCTACTGGTTCTGGTAAATCAGAATTGTTATGTTGGATGAGAGATCAGTGGGAAGTTAGAAATCAGAAGAGACCCATTATAAGAATATCCCGAAATGAATTAAACCCACAATTATTAGTTAAAAAATGTTGCGAATCCTTAGGTGTAAAACAAGAAGATGTAGTTATAGATGAGAGTAAATGGGAGTTGTTAGTAAATAAGCCAATCACTATTATCAACCAAATGGTATGGTCAGCAATGTCAGAAATGTATCAGTCAGATGAGGAGATCGTTCCGGCAACCATGCTTCTAAGGCCGATAATTGAAAAGAATGTATTAGAATTTGGTAAGCAAATTAAAAAAGGAAAAATACAAAAACCGTTGGAAGTTATATCTGAAAAAGACTTTTTGGAAATCTTAGATAGTACATCACTTTCGGTTGAATTAAGTTACCATAAATTTAGAAGTTTACTTATTAAGAAACTTGATGAATTTTTATTCCAAGGAACTAATATGAGCTCCATTTTTAAACAGTTATCTGCAATGCTTGCTAAAAATGAGGTTCGACCAGTGATTCTAATTGATGACTTAGTTCAGTCTATGAATCTTTATTCTGCTGAAATACTTGACTATTTCATTACATTGGAGGATGGGAATTGGGATGTAGTTATTGGTTTAACTCCAGGTGTTGTTGTAGATGATGATAACAATACCGAATTAAAGAATAGAATCAGAAATCTCGATACTATTAATGACCGTGTAAAAAAACTTTGGTTATCAGACGAGTCAGGGAAAAATTTTTTCACAATAGACAGTGAACAATCTGTTAAATATTTGGGTAATTATATAACTGCTATAAAAAAATCTAACGGATATGCATGTTCAAATAGTTGTCCACATGCTAATTCTTGTAAAGAACTGTTAGTAGGTTCAAACGATACTTTGGAAGAGTTTCCTCTAAACAAGGGGCTTATTAGTCATATATATGAATCCGTTCCTGAAGGGAAAGGATTGCTTAGACACATGATTATGAATTTAAAGGAAATACTTACCTTTATTAATGACGGAAATACAAATAAAGTATCTAAAGTTGAAAAGTTTTTTGAAAGAAATATATATGCTGAACATAGTAATCCTTTAATTAAGACACTTGCTGAAATGTATGGCGATAATAGTTTTGAAGAAATTACCATTCCTCAGAAGATGCTTCATCATTTTGATTTAGAAAGCGACAGTGTCACGGTTAGAATTCGCAACTTATCTGGATTAATTCAGACAGAATCAATAAAAGAAGACTTTATTTCAAAAAATGATAATTTATCGAAATACGTAAGGGACTGGTTGGAAGGGAGGAAGGTTAACGCCCAACTATTGGAACCGTTAAGAGCAAGTGTGTCTGGCATTGTGAATGAATTAGTTAATGGAACTTCAATTGGTAAAGAACATACACCCAGAATGGTAAAATCAAATTCTGTTGTGCGACGAACTGAGGTAATAAATAGGCACAAATACCCTATCTCTATTGCGGAGAGTGACAAGTCACAAATAACGATTGTTAAAGATGTTAACCTGTTTAAAGTAATCAACTTCCATGATTTGAAAACTAAAGATAAACCGTTACTATTCAACGAGATTTCTAATGATTACAATGTATCTGAATGGATTTATGAGGGAGAAAAACTAAAAGAAGAATGGCGAGCGGATTTAAAAAGTCAACTTGGTTTAGAACTGGACTTCTTTGCTTATCAGTTAAGATCTTATGTTCAAAAACTTAAAAAACTATCCAAAGATGAAGCTTTTATACAAATTGTCTCACCAGTTACTTTTGAATTAACTGAGACCATAGAGGAGTTATTCTTAGATTGGTTTTCATTACGTGACAATATGCTTGACTATAATAAATTAGATACCATGTCTGAAGATCAACATTTTGAGAAATGGTTATTGACTATTAACCCACCTAAATCGTTAAATAAATATAGTATCAAGGGGACTCCATTGCAAACGTTTCTTTTGAATTTGCAGTCTGATATAAAATTGTACTACTTAGAATTAACACCTTTTGTCAAAGAAAAGGTTTCAGAACTAGAGTCAGTTAAACCATTTATAAAATTACACTCACCAGATACTTATCAAGAACTACAGACACTATCCCAGAATATTAAGAGAAAGATATCGCTTAATAGCGTCTTAGAATTATTGAAAATGGAAAAATGGTTTATAAAAAATTATAGCGATTATTATGTGCAATGGAAGAAACAGCAGAAAATAATGACTAATATGAAACAAATTCTTCCTTATGTGGGTAAGGATGAAGTCATACCAAAAGATGTTAATACTATTGAGACTCTACAAAGTTACATGTTAGACAATTTAAAAATTCGCAAACAAGTTTCTCACCATTTAATAAAACTGCTTGAGGATGGTAAAACTGAATTACCAAAAAAGCAATGGAAGGGTATCTTGCGTGATTTGGATAGTTTATCACCTGAGTTATTTGAAAAAATAATTATTCATATGTCTGTAAGAAACTAAAATAGTAATTTTGCAAAAGAGTTTGGAGTAATCCTTGCTCTTTTTTTGTATTTATTATTTGGTGTCACATGACAAAAAATGAATAGTATCCCCTATTATGACTAATGATAACAATTTTTTAGGATAAATGACATATGTCACTGTAATCTAGTATAATAAAATAAAAGATTATTATTGTACGGTGGGGGACTATATATGGATAACTTAAAAACCGGAATGTACATAAGATGTTCTATTGATCAAGAATTTCCTGATGAACCGCGTCGGTTTGCTATGGGACAAATTACAAATATTGATCCAATATACAATGAAATATCCGTTTGTTTCTATGGTGAAAAAGGGTTATTAAAAGCATATGAAATAGATACTAACAAAAAATACTTTGCAGAAGAAGTAATAAGATCTGAAATAAAACAAAACACTGTCGTACAAGTTGGTCAAGAGGAAGCAGAAATCATTGGCTCTTTAGCTGATACCAAGGATGGGTATTATCAATATTTCATATCAACTAAGCAGAAAGAACAACAAAAGGTTTTGGTTATTTCTGAACAACACATCACCGCTCCATTTTCAGCACAAGATATATCACCTATGAAACAATTCCAAAACTACGAATTTCACAATCCTATATGGTATCAACATAGGCAGATTGTAATGAACTCAATTCAATCGCTTCGCAACGCGACATTTGGATTTGAGACCTTAATAGGTTCTCGAGTCTTTTTAATGCCACACCAAGTGGATACGATTATTCGAGTGCTTTCTGAGAAACAATGTCGCTTTATGCTTGCAGATGAGGTTGGATTAGGAAAGACAATCGAAGCTGCCGTAATTAAAAAAGGACTACAACAACGGATTTATCAGTTAAAAGTTATTATATTAGCACCAGAATCACTCACTTATCAATGGCGTAACGAATTATCTTACAAATTCTGGGAAGATATTCCGGTTTGGGAAGATGAAACAACAACATACGACGATCAAATAATCTTTCCAATCGAAAAGGTGAATACACCTGAAGGAAGAAGAATCTTAAACGAGAATTGGGATTTGAGTATTGTAGATGAGACACACCGCTTATTAAAAGCACCTGCAATATATGAAACGCTGTTAGCTTTTAGTAGACGTGTGCCGCATCTATTACTATTAACAGCTACCCCAATTCAATACAGAAGACTGGAATATTTAAAACTACTTGCTCTATTAGAGCCTACGAAATATATACAGATGAGTGAAACGGAGTTTGAACAATTATTAGATAAGCAAAGTTTTATTTCGCTAAAAATTCATGCTCTTGTTCGTGATTTGGATGATTATTATCGGGATGAATTAGCTGAAGACTATGTTGATGACTTAGAGGAAATTGCCGAAGAATTAAGCGATCCAATTCTCGATGATTTAGTAGAAAACATTGATATAGAATCCGATGATGAAGGATACTTAGATGTTCAACTTGCGATGGCATATATTGCGGAGCATTACCAGATTGAACGAAAAATCATTCGACATCGCCGTAAAGAATTAGAAAATCAACTACAACCGCGCGAGTTAGATACAATACCATATACATTCAGTGGTTCAAATCAAGGTTTTTATGAATTAGAAACCTATGAAACCTTGTTAAATTACTTGGAAATGATTACGGAACAATCAAATGAGGATACTGCTATTGGCGAGTACATTCAACTTTATCTATCTGCAATGTTTAGTTCAGCATTTGCATTATCCTCTGTCATAGAAAAGCGAATGCATTTCTTATCAGGTGATAGACAAGTAGAGAGGACTGGTATCGATCATGTGATCCAGACGATTCCTAGTTTTGATGAGGAAGGTTCTTTGTTAGAGGGTTTACATACGGTAACAAACCAATGGGTTAAAGCTAGCCGTTCGGAGTTCAATCGATTAGAGGAATTGTATGATGACCCAGATTTAATTAATGGTAGATTAATGAAGGTAATTGATTATTTGTCAGAATCGATGTCAAATAAATTTATTATTTTCACGAGCTGGACTGAGACATTACATCCTTTAAAACAAGTACTAATTAAGAAATTTGGCGAAGATAGTGTGCGTTCTTTCCACAAAGGATTGGATGAAACTACACTACAACAAAATGCAAGTGACTTTCAAAGCATGTCACAAGTTCGGTTTATGATCTGTGATGAACTGGGTGGTGAAGGTCGTAATTTCCAAATGGCAGACGAAGTTATCCATATTGATTTACCCTGGTCCCCGTCTCAGTTAGAACAACGGATTGGACGGTTAGACCGTATTGGTAGATCAAAAGAAGTGGTGTCTGTTGTTCCATATGCGATGGATTGCTTAGACGAAGATTTATTTAAGTTATGGGAGAGTGGCCTGAATATTTTCCATGAATCATTAAGTGGTCTCGAGATTGCTTTAGGTGATATCAAGGAAAACATCCAAGAAGCTTTAGTGCAAAACTTGCGTTATGGAATGGAATCAATTATTGAAAAAATGCATGAATCTTTGCAAGGTATGCGAAAACGTGTCGAACAAGAGCGCTATTTTGATATGGCAAGACAACTTGATCAAACGGTGGAAGAACATTTGCTCACCTTGATCGATAATTTTGATGGCGCTAATGGTAAAAAGCTAGGCGATACGATGATGGCCTGGTCCTCGCTAGCAGGATTGCGAGGTAAATATGGTGAAGATGGCAATATAACAGTTTTCGATTCGGGTAATGTAAGTATAAAGTCAATGAAAAACACGTTATTTGTTCCACCTGATATGAAAGAAGCACATAAACGAGCGAAACGTACCGGTGAGATTCGTGGGACATTTGACCGGAACTATGCAATTAAACGGGAAGATTTAGTGTTTTATGCACCGGGTGACCCTTTCTTTGATGCGATTATTAATAATGCATCGCAGTCAGAATTAGGCAGATCTTGTGCATTTATAAAAACTGATTCTGAATTGGATTGGAAAGGTATGCTTTTAACATGGTCAGTACAAATCGATCCTGTTCCACTATTTAACCTTGGAGAATCATCGGAAAATTTAATGGCAGCCCAAGGTTATTTACCACTGGAGCCAATTACACATGCCATAGGCTATGATGAAGAAGATAATGCTCCAGAAGAATTGGTGAGAGAAGTAATTTGTAATACACACGAAAACGGCAAGTCATTGCACCATTTAGGAAAACGTGGCAATGGCCAAGTTGATGTGTTTAAAGAGCGTTTTGATAAAGAAGAATGGCTGATTCAAACAAATCGTGCTTATGAGGAAAGCTATCAAAAACTTAAACAGCAACTCAAACAGTTGATTGACATAGATCGAGCGAAGATGGATTTCCAACAAAAAATCCATGGATTGCAAGCTTCCAACTTGTACTACAACCGGACGAACCAAGAAAACTCTCAAGAGTTAAAGCGTCTGGAATTAATCTATGGTGCAATTATGCAAGGGTTAGAGAATCCGAAGATTACACTCGAATCAATTGCATTTGCTTGGTTGAAAAAATAATCGTGACGATAATAACGAGGTGATAAATTGGAACAGTACATAGACATTGTTGAGCTAGTAGTCTTGAAGTCTATCGATACTGCTAGAGCAAAGCAGCAAATCGATCGTCTAGTAAACGATCTAACGACTGCTCGTGAACAATCAAAAGCAACATGTGCTTCTCGACTTGTTCGGTCCTTGCATAATATTGAAATGCAAAATGGAAATGATACTTGGTTTGACTTTGCTGTCCATTTGCGACAGTTTATCTTGATGCATCAGTATCGCTTGCAACTTCATGCTGATCTTGCAGAGCAGTTAAGACCGATTGCCTCTGAGATGTTGTTGTCCATTGATAGTCTGCATGAAGTAAATGCAGTGGAACAGGCGCCAAGTTGGTTTACGGATGCTGGTCAACTTCGATCTGTGTATCAGTTAGAAAAGCGTCGTGAACAGCGTCCTCAAATTGGTGATAGCGTTTTGTATCAAGCAACAGGTTATTATGAATACTCATCCCCTGAGCAGAAAGCATTGATTCGTGCTAGTTTTAACATGAATGAGGGGGAGACACTGTTAGCTTGTTTACCTACAGGAGGTGGCAAGAGCCTTATTTCCCAACTCCCTGCTCATTTTAATACAGGTGGTGGAACAACACATGGTAGTATTGTTGGATCTGGTACTACTATTGTTATCGTTCCAACGGTTGCTTTATCAATTGATCAGGAGCGCGCCTCTCGGCGTTATTTCACCAATGCTATTAGTGAAGAATATATGCCACAGGCTTATTATGGTGGGATTAGTGATGACAAACGCAAGATCATTAAAGAGGGCCTGTTAAATGGTACGTTACCATTATTGTACACTTCACCAGAGGCTGTATTTAATAGTAGTCTATATCAAATCATCTTGGATGCTGGACGACATAACCGGATTTCTCGTCTCGTTATAGATGAGGCCCATATTGTGGTTGACTGGGGCGGAGGGTTCCGTACAGATTTTCAACTGCTTACCTTGTTTCGAAGAAAGTTATTAGCTGCAACAAACGGCAAATTACGTACATTATTGTTTTCAGCAACATTGACAGATTATGCGACCAGGACACTTCGTAAACTATTTTCCGAGGACGAAAAAATAACTGAAATTCGCAGTGATTCATTGCGTTTTGAACCAATATATTTAGTCGATCGCCCGAAAAATGAACTAGAACGTGAAGAACGTGTGTTAGAAGCACTCCCACTTTTACCACGGCCGATCATTTTATACGTGACAAGTCGTAAAAGTGCAAGTGAATGGGAACGACTCATTAAACAAAATGGTTATCGTTCTGTAAAGACATTTACTGGGGAAACAGGAAGTAGTGAGCGGGAGTCGATTCTTCGGCAATGGAATGACAATGAGTTAGATATTATTGTTGCAACCTCTGCCTTCGGAATGGGGGTAGATAAGCCTGATGTACGTTCTATTGTGCACTGTTGTATCCCAGAAAGTATTAATCGTTATTTCCAAGAAGTGGGTCGTGGTGGTCGTGATGGTTATGCTTCTATTAGTCTAATAAGTTATATTGAAGATGATAAGCAAGAGGCTGCGTCATTAACGAAGAGTTCGGTTCTAAAAACAGAAAAGTTAGCAAAACGATGGAAAGCTCTAAGGTCTACTTCTTACGATCAAGTTGCAGGAGACAAATTGTGGCTAAACATGAGTGCTCGTCCAAACTATTTAGTAGACCAAGAAACTGGAAATCAAAATGTGAATTGGAATGAAACAGTGATCCTATTTTTATACCGCTGGGGTCTAATCGACATTTTAGATGTAAGGAAAGATGATCAAACAAATAAAAGACAGTTGTTGATTCATTTGCTTGATTTAGAAGTATTACTAGATAGTGAGCAGTTAATAGCTAAAATAGATCCATTACGTAAGAAGGAACGTATGAGATTGAACTATGAATTTAAGCAAATGATCGACATGATTGATGATGCCACTGATCAGTGCTTTGGTGAAACCTTTCAAGAAGTCTATCCGCATACACAGGAAAGTTGTGGGGGGTGTCCTGCTTGCTTTGCAAAAGGTAATGCCCCTTTTTACCGTGGGACTTTAACTGAACGGATCAATGCTTTGAACCGAGAGGATATGCCGCTAATCACAGGTAAGGTAGGTCAATTTCTAGGTGCATACAATGAATTGTTTGTGACTAACCAAGCCAACATAGTGCAAGAAAATAATCTGGATACAGTAACAAATTATCTGAACGAAATGGTTGCGTCGCGTATAACTACTATTGTGATTCCTGACTTTTTCTATGAGAAACGGAAAGAAATTATTAAGAACCTGCTTGAAGAAGCACCAATTAACTATATTGTCATTACATTGAGCGAGTTGTTCCAACACGAACATTTATATGATATTGCTGGAGTAGTGGCTATCTTATATCCAGTAGATGAAGTACAAGTAACGGAAATATATAAATGGACACAAGCTTATGTGAATAAAACAGAACATAATAAAATCATCCATATCGCACCGAAAGATACGTTCATTTTTGGTGAACGAAAAAAACTAGGAGAATTAGTAGATGGAAATGAATTTAATGGTGAGTTGCTAATCCAAGCAGAACTGGGAGAAGAAGAATTTATTTAGGTGGTGTGAACATGCCTTTTATTGAACGATTAACCAATGAAACCACCCCGAAACGGGTGTATGCTTATTTAAAGTTAGTAGATGAAAAAACGATGAGGAAAGAAGAAGTAGTCAATTACTTGCAACCGAAATTTGTGGATAATACTAGCTTTATTGCAAATAAGGTTTACTCTTTTGTTAACAACGCCCAGTTAATCTCAGAATCAAGTGATGGCAACATCAAGTTGGATATTGATCGAAAAGAAATTGCTACAATGAAAGCTTTTCGTAAAATAATTGCCAAACGTGTGTTTCAACACGAAGACTATATGTTTAGCCGGTTTACGAGTTGGTACCTGATGCGAGGAGAAAAAGTCTTTGAGGAAAATGCAGAAGCGTTAGAAATTGCATTTAATCAGGAATTGAATGCCGACCGTACTTTACCTAATGAATACAATAAAACGAATATTACGGGTTGGCGGACATGGGCAGCCTTTCTAGGGTTTGGTTATATTCACAATAAAGTACTGATCCCGAACACAGCAGTAAGGTTACACGATTTACTAATCGATGCAAATATTCCTAAAGATAAAAGTATGCCGTTAAAGCAATTCATGGACTGGCTTCACCTTGCTGCACCTGAACTAGACGGCGGAAAAATAAATGAAGTAAATCAAGGTGATTCACCGTACACCAAACAAACATTATCGCTGGGTTTATCTAGTGGATTGCGTGCCTTACATGATCAAGGTCTGCTTGAATTGAAATATGTGTCCGATGCAATTGATACATGGTACTTACAAAAGGCATCGCATGATATTACTGATAAAGTATCTGAAATAACGATAAGGGGTGTGGAGATATGAGAGAACTACTAAATAATTCTTCTAAATATCTGTCTCGTATTTCAGATATTATTCGCACAGATGCCACTTATATTTCAAAAGAAAACTTTCTTGCTACACATACACCGTTTACAAATCTTGGTTATGTTAATAGTGGCATTATCGATTCTCGGTTAATGCATATGAGTGAAGAATCTTTCATGGATAAGCAAGTACTACAAGCAAGAGAGGACCACCAATTCATCATTGTTCAAGGTCATAATGGTTCAGGGAAATCACACTTTATTCGTTGGATTAAAGAACGTTATGAAAATGAAGTATCGCCAGATGAGGAAGCGACCTTGTTTATTTCTAGATGGCAAAGTACGCTTCGCGGTGCACTCGAACAAATTATCGAGTCCGATATTTTTAAAGGTAGTGAAACAGCAGATCAAATAAAAAAGTTAATTCAAGCGAGTGAGCATTTAAGTGATGATAACTTAAAGCGAAACATTATTCACCAATTTGCGATAGCTGTTCAAGATGATGAAGAAAACCAGCAAGTCAAGATCTCATCAAAAGACAAGCGAAGACTGTATGCTTTTTTAGTTGATTCGGAAATTCAAGAGTTTATGTTTAGAGAAAAAGGTCCGATTGATCGAATCAAACTGAAACTTTCTGCTGAGGCGAGTAATCAAAAGTTAGTAGATGTGACACCACGGTTTCTCCCCGAGGATTTTAAGGTGAATCAAGAACAATTAGAAGCGATCAAACGAGCTAACCCTTCTAAAAAAGCGTTAAAATTGTTAGAAACTCTTCATCTCTATGATGAGAAGAATGACTTAAAGCAACAACTTGCATCTTACCTAAATCAGTTTCTTGATGAAGTTGTTCAAAAATGTACAAACTTACGTGGGTCTGATCTAAAAGATGTATTCTTGCGCTTACGGGAAGAGTTAAAAGAACAAGGGAAAAAATTGACATTGTTCATTGAAGATATTACCTCATTTACCGGGATTGACCGAGCACTTGTTGAAGTATTGGTCACCGAGCATCAAGGAAATGACGGGGGAAATCGTTTTTGTCGTATTTTTTCCGTCGTCGGGATTACAAATGAATATTATAAAAACTCATTTCCTGATAATTTAAAAGAACGTGTTACCGGTCGTGTGTTTATTGATGAGGCAACCTTTACTGATAAAGATAAAATTGTTGAAATGGCTGCACGCTATATTAATGCGATCTATGTGGACAAAGAAGAGATTGAGCGTTGGGCTAGAGACGGTGGACAAGAAGAGAATTTACCTGTTGCAACCCCGTTTACCCAACAGCAATGGGCAAACTTTGAATTGCAAGACGGAAGAGTATTACCGTTATATCCCTTTAATAAGAACGTGTTACTGAAAATTTTCCATGGGTTAGAAAACAAAAATAATCGAACACCAAGAATGTTTTTAAAAGATGTTTCTTATGTGCTTCATGAATATTTTAACCAAGCGCCACAAAAGCAGTTTCCATCGGGGATTACCGATTTCTCGAAAAAATTTCAAATTCCTAGTTGGAAAGATCCACTTAATGCACCGCGTTTTATTGAGCGCAAGTCTCCAAGACACCAAGAGCGATTGGCAACATTTTTGCGATTGTGGGGAGATCAATCGATAGAAACACGGCAAGAAAACGGGGACAAAACAGTAGGGGGACTACCAAAAGAGGCGTTTGACGCGTTCAGTTTACCTTTTCTTGCAGGTGAAGTGACAGAGGTTAAATCCGGTGGTGATGATGCAAAGAAAAATAAAAGTCCCGGTTCAGGTGGTAAACCTCCTACAGGTAATAGTCATATGGGCAATGAAAAAAAGACTGAGCATCCTGTTCCACCTGTGCAGAAGCCACAAGCAGAGGCAAAGTCAAAAGAGCAACAAGAGTTTGAAAAGTTACAAAAAGAACTGGAAAATTGGATGAATGGAACAGGTCAACTAACAAGTATCCGCCTATTTCGGGAAGTAGTGTATCGAGCTATTATCGACTTTATAGACTGGGAAGCAGAGGAAGTGGCAGTTCCGCTTGTCAAGCATCACCTGAAGACTACTATGTTTAATTTTGAAGCGCAAAGTGCCCAACCATCGACGAAAAATTATCTGTTGATACCGAGAAACAGAGATGCGTATTATGCGCTATTAGGTCTTGCTGCATTTACTAAATTAGGAAAGCGGTCATGGGCATTTGAAAATGCGACTGATTTTATTCTGCCATTATATAATTGGCTTCAATCCTTTCAAGAAGAAGTGATTGCGTTTGTGTCTAGGCCTGAGGAAGTATCACATGATGAATGGACGCTTCGGAAATGGGGGATTTTAACAAGATATTACTTGGAGTCTGTTGGTGGAAACATACCTCCCCATGCATCAACGAAAGTAATTTATGAAGCCATTATGAATCCTAGACTCCCTGAAATTACTGAAGAACCTCATCGATCAAAAGAATGGTCTCTGCTGCAAAAAAAATTAAAAGGTGCAAACAAGCACTTTACGATTTATCTCGACTTCTTTACACAATTTGATAGCTGCCCTCAAGGAGAAATCACAGCAGATACAAAATCAAATTACTTTGATGCAGCCGAAATACTATCTGTAATCAATGAGTTAGACGAGCAGGATTGGGAAATGGGCTATTTACCGGAGCCGGAAATTACCACAGAAAGTGAAAATTCAGCACGAATGCGGTATTTGCATATGCTGGATTTGCTTAAAAGAGCGATTCCAACAGCATATGATGCGGAAAAACAGACCCTCAATCAACTGCTCACATCTACCGAAGAATATATCGGCACACCAGCAGATGCCCAAGCATTAAAACAAACCTTTACTGAAATGAGAAGCATGTTAGCCTACCTAAATCAAAAAAATGAAAGATATGCTTCCGGTGAATTTGCAGGTTTAGAAAATGGCAACTTAGATGCGAGTAAATTATCTGAGATCCTGTCACGAAATGCTACATTAGATAATGCTAAATTACATGAAGGCGTACTTCTTTTGGCTCAAAATCCATTATTACAATTACAACCATTTGTGGCGACATTTTTGAATATGGACAAATTACTCGATCGTATGCATGACAAGTATGAGAAGAAACGAACAAAAGCAGAAGAAGAATTAAAACAGCAAAAAACTGAAGTTGTAATTAAAAATTCTAAGCAAGTTTTGGCCGACCTTCACAAAGCACTTACTGCACTTCATCGGGAGGAGGATGTCCGTGTTAACCGATAAAATTGCAACAACAAAAGATGTGATGGAGCAAGCAAAGGTTTTGGATGACAAAATCCAACAGCATCAAAAGTTTGTCGAATTTGATCAGGCTGTCACAAATCTTAACCAAAAGGTTTTACCAATTATTGATGCAATCTCAACATTACATCAATATGACCATATATACTTTACGAAGCTTGATCTTGGACTTGTGATTTCCAAGTTGGAAAACACTCTGGAAACTTTTGAATCAGAACCGAAGAAAGGTCAGTTAATTGGGATAGGAAAAGAGATCGAAGAAAAAGGAAATACCTATAAAGAAAAGTGGCATGCGTTTTCGACGAGAGAGATGGAAGATGCAACAAGAACACTAAAATCAATTCGTGGTTTAGTCGAGGACAAGAAAGAAATCGATGATATTATCACATCCCTAAGAAAAATTGCTCAGCGATGGCCCGTGACAGAAAAAAATGTAACGTATTTTGATCGCCTTTTACAAGATGTAAAATCAAAAATAAACAATTTGCAAGTTAGTCCATCGATTCAAGCGTTTTTAGAAAAGGTGATGAACGAACAAGCAAGTTTATCCGATATCACGCCAGAAATAGCTGACTGGCTTCAAGAACAAGACTTCTCGAATAACCTTATAATAAGTTTCAAGAGGGGATAGCATGGATAAAAATAAGATTGACCTATTATCTGAAGAAGTGTTGACACAATTAGAGATGAAAGAAAACCATTTGTTAAATTGGGGGTTTCTCGGTGGTAGTTTAGATGCGATAGAGAAACTGGAGGACGTACTTTACAATCCTCCAACCGCACGGATAGAAGAACTTTGGGAGGAACTACATGACACTGTTAGTATAGAAATGATCGTGGAAAACTTACATGATCGTCGTCTTTTATTTAAGACAGGTGAAGGATATCGCACTCGTTTCGCAGAGACAGTGCGACTTCTTCATTTACTGAAACAACGGTTTTCCTTTAAAGATTGGTTATCTGGCCGAAATCTCGTTAGTAATATTAAAGGATTATTATCGTATCGAAAATACCCAAAACGTGATCAATCATGGGATGTTGTCATGGCAAACGTGAATAGTGAGACAAATGCAAGTGATTTTGTCATACATACCTTGCAAATCTTATTAGGGAACGGAGAACTAAAATTGTCCAAGTTCCAAATCCGTTCCTTGCTGCATTTGTTAAATTTAACAGTATATAAAGATAGCGGAACAATTATCGGGGCAGGAACCGGTTCAGGTAAAACTAAAGCCTTTTATTTACCTGCCTTTGTTAAAATAGTCACCTCTCTTAAAAATGATCCAAGTAGTTGGTCACGGATTCTGGGCATTTATCCTAGAAATGAATTACTGAAAGACCAATATAAAGAAGCACTCAGTGAAATTCTGAAGTTGAATCAGTTTTTGAAATCTAATCGAATTCGTCCAATTACGATTGGAAGTTATTTTGGAGACACACCGGATAAAGTCGAGGATGTCGAATCACACAATTACCGCGCATGGGAAAAAAATGACGATGGATATATTTGTCCGTTTTTCACTTGTCCAAATTGTGGATCTGCAATGGTCTGGCATGAAGCAGATTATCAACGGGAGAAACTGGACAAAAACGGCAACTATGAACGTGTGATTTGTGCGAATGAGGCACCTGATCATGATTGTGGATTAGTAGTGGAATCTGAAAATGTTGTGTTAACTAGAAAAAGGATGAAAAAAAACCCACCAGATATTTTGTTTACAACCACAGAAATGTTAAACAGAAAGATTTCCAGTGCACCGGAACAACATATTTTTGGTATCGACAGTAAATACCCACCGCTTTACGTATTATTTGATGAGGTACATATTTATGAAGGAGTTACAGGTGGCCATATTGGTTATGTGATTCGAAGATGGAGAAATTTAGTGAATTATTTCTCAAACAAGAATCGCGGAATACAATTTGTTGGCCTGTCCGCAACACTCCCGAACCCGGAAACTTTCTTTTCCCAGTTAGTTGGTATATCGGCAAAACACAGCTATTATATCACACCAAAAGATGAAGAGTTGGAAAGTGAAGGAGTCGAGTACAATCTTGTTGTGCGTGGTGACCCATTCTCTGCGACTGCGCTTTTGTCTACATCGGTTCAAACGGCAATGTTGTTCGGTCGAATGCTTGACCCGATCGGAATGGACGTTTCTAAAGGTGCAATTGGTTCCAAAACATTTGGTTTTACCGATAAATTAGATGTCATTAATCGCTGGTATCATATCGAACGGGATGCGGAAGGGAAACAAGTATTAAGTAGTTTCCGAGACAAAAAACTGCTAGAAAAGGAAGCACCTCATTTAGGTCGTACAACGGTTGAGCAACGCAGAATTGGCCAACTGTGGGATGCAGCAAAATTAATTGATAATAAGAGTTTAAGAAATCCATTAAAACTTGATATTACCTCGTCCCAACAAAAGGGTGTTGATCCACTAGCCCGACTTGTTATTGCGACAAGTACATTAGAAGTTGGATTCAATGATCCTGAAGTCGGTGCTGTAATCCAACATAAAGCACCACGGAACTTGGCATCGTTTATGCAAAGAAAAGGACGAGCTGGTAGAACAAGGGGAATGCGCCCTTGGACAGTAATTGTTGCTTCTGCGTATGGTCGTGATCGCTTTGTGTATGATTATCCAGAACAAATCTATAGTCCAACATTACCAGAACTTTCATTACCAATTAAAAATGCGTATATCCAACGGATTCAAGCAGCATTTATTGTGATGGACTATTTAGCAATTAAATTAAAAGAAAGCAATCGCAATGTACAAATTTGGAACTTGATGTCGCGACCTAAGCAAAAGGATTACTATTATTCAGACAGAAGACTACTAGTACATTTTATTGAAGATATTATTAATGGTACAGATAGTCGTTTTATTCCATTTGTTCGTGATTCATTAAATATTTCTGGTGCGGAACTCGATCGGGTGTTGTGGACTCCACCACGTTCGATCATGATGCATGTATTACCATCTATCCATGCTCATTTGCAGACAAACTGGGGCGCAACATTAACTGAATTTCCAACAGATTCAATTATTTATGATTACCCGATGCATGGATATGTTCCTAGAAATTTATTTACATCTTTAGAAGTGCATGAGTTACAAATTATTCACCCAAGTGGAAAAAAGAACTACCAAGGACTTCAATCTGGCATCAGAGAATTTGCTCCAGGTAATGTAACGAAACGGTATGTAAATGTTAATAACACATGGGAAGCACATTGGATAAATCCTGGTGAAGGGGACCAGTTTGATTTAGCAGATGGCCCAATTAAAGGTGTACAACTACACACTACAGAAACAGATCAAGGGAACGTTTCAATTTTTCAGCCGGTAAACTATGAGCTGGAACAAATCCCAAGTGATGTCACTGACCGGTCGAGTGGGTTCTTACAATGGGAACTTGATTTGCAAACAATTAATCAATCAGACGAACAAGCAAAAGGACTAGGTCTGCCATTATTACCTCATTCGTCCTTACATGATTTTTTTTCTAATGTGAATTTATTTACAGTCAATGAGAATGAGTATGTACGAGTCACAAGATATTCTCCGGTTGTTAACTTAGAAAGAAAGATGAGAAATGGAGACACAATGAGAAAAGACGTGTCGTTTCTTTATCATCAGGAACCGGCAGCAATTGGATTTCAGGTAGATGTCGATGCGATTTCGTTTCAATTGAAAGATATAACTTTTGACGATTTAACATCCCTACCAAATTGGGATCAGTTGAAAATCGAACTTCGACCATATTTCTATTTTCATCAATTACAAGAGGATGACCAACTCTCATCTCACTTAACATATTTTGAGATTGAATGGCTATGGCAAGTATGTATGTCATCTGTTGTGGCGATTTCAATTAGTCAACAAGTTTCATTGGAACAGGCTGCCAATCAGTATAGAAAAAGTGCTGTTGAAGTATCGAAACGTACATTACATGCTATTTTTAATACAACAACTGTTTCGACTGAAGTAGCAGATCAAGAAAATGAAGAATCTAAGTTAGTGCAACGGTTACTGGATCACATACAGAATGAACAGATAATGGAAATCTTAATGGATCAAGTTTCGGTCTTGTATGATGATTTAACAACTTATAACAATTTTATCCCTTGGGTTAAAGAACGAACGATTGCAACACTTGCCGCATCTATCCAGGAAGCCTTTAGTAAATTAGTTCCGGATGTCAACACCGAAGATATTCACCTCGACATTATTGGCAGTCAAATATGGTTTTCTGAACAGGAGTCAGGTGGCTTGGGGATTATTGCAGCCATTGCTTCTGAATTACAAAACTCTCCCTCGCGGTTTGAATCATTCATTCATCATTCAATTCAACATTGCTCGAGGGATGACATTTCCAGAGGGTTAACCGAAGTAACGAGTCTATTAAGTGAAGATGATATGCAAGATATCTTTTTCGATATTAGAAAGATTGTAACCATTGATGACCAGAAGGAACAATTGGATGTGTTACAACGAAAATTAGTGCAATACGGGATTACACCTAAGAAGGAATTGATAGTAAGTATGACCTCGAAGTTGCTTTACGAAGGATCGAGTGAAAAAACAGACGACTTGGTAGCAACACTGCACAATTTATGGAAGCAGGAAGAGGTACGCCTTGGATGTAAGATAGATTCACGTGTATTCACAGTCGCTTGTCTTAGACTAGAAAACATTCGTGAACAGTTAACGGAGATTCTAATGGACTTAAATGGTGGGATGGATATTGATGAAAAACAATTGTTTATCTTTGTTGAATCTTTGCTATGGAGCGACTGCAAAGATTCTTGTCCAGAGTGTTTAACTATGTATAGCCCATATCAATCGTTTGCCAAGCCATCACGAATATTACTACAAAGTTATTTACAACCCAATTACCGGGCGGTTGATGCAACGAATGAGGACTGGAAAGAGCAAGTGATAGCATCCTTACAACAAGGAATTCATGTTCGGGTGATATGTCCTTTTGAAAAAATGAATGAATGTCAAAAAGAATTAATCTATTTTATTCAAAATCCAATTGATTATCATTTTGAAATGTACCACCCATATATACATCAAGTAACAAACAAAGGTACAGAATGGTATATCGATTTAAGTGTGAGGGAAATAAGCCATGAATAATCGTGTTATCAGGTCCCATGGAGGATCACAATCATTAAAAGATTGTCTCATCTCATTATTTGTAGCAGAAACGATGATCCCGAGTAGGGAAATTTATTTGATTTCTCCTTACTTAAGTGATTCTCCGATTATGAACAATGATTTTGGCGAATATACGGACATCTTCCCATTACTAGAGGGAAAAGTCGTACATCTCTCTGACATTTTTAAAACGTTAGTGTGGAAAGGTGCAAAAGTGAGAATTATCTGTGATCCGGATCGTGAAGAAACGAAACGATTCCTTCAAACGATGGATGGGGTTGTAGAATGCAAAAGGTTAGTAAATAACCATGAAAAAGGTTTAGTGACATCCAATTTTTATATTCATGGTTCGATGAACTTTACTTACAGTGGAATTAACATAAATGGTGAGAAAATTAATATAACATCTGATACGTCACAAGTGAATCAGGCGATGATGTCCACCCAAGCGCGCTGGGAGGAGGCTGAACGTATTGAATATTAAGATGGAAAATGATGTATTGGCTCAATTTTTAACTGGATTATTGAAAGTTAATCAATCCAATCCCTATGACATTCAAATTGAAGATAATGTCTGGACAGCAGATTATCTCATCATCTTAAAGTTAGTGGAACGAGCAAATCAAGGAAAACCAACATTGTTGCCATTTTATAGAGGAAAAAAAGTCAATTGGCTCATCCTAGCAAACAATGAACAAAAGCTTTTACGAACGATTGGTGAGATTAATCATTTGTTATTACCCTATTTTTCGAAACAGTCTACCGACTCGAAGCAATATTTTGACCCCGAGTCAGCACTAGGAAAATACGGCAGTCAGTTGTATCCAGATGGTTATTATATGTTGGAAAGCAGTGCCACACAACAGGAAACCATCTTCGAAAGACTAGGTATGTGGTTGCACCTTGATGAACAGCGACCACTGATCGCATACGAGGAACTAGAAGTGAATGCATTTCGGTTAAGAAGTAAATTTAAGCAAGCCATTTCCTTGAAAAAATGGGATGAAGCATATCAAATATTAATCGAACTGCAAAAGGGTCACTTTTTGACAGATGAAAACATCAAGTTCTTATCCATCCAACTGTACAGTAGTCAAAGCAAATGGGGGAAAATTTGGGATTCTAACGATTTTGAACTTTTAGCAGGGTTGTCGAAAATTCCCAGACGGGTTCATTCTGCCTTATTACATGCCTTCTATCAACGTGTACTGGTAGATACAGATATTATTAAGGATTTTGAACAAACCTATACTGTTTTTAAGCAAACGAGACAACGACTTGGTGGATTGTTACGTTCCCAGTTAGGACTTGATGAAGAATATCTGTTACGCGTTTTCGCATATGAAGCAGCATTTACGAATCAGTTGGAAAAGTTGGAACGTTACCAACAAAAGGCGGAAGATGAGTTAACCAAGAAGTTAATTGACTTTTTAATCAAGAAAGTAAACGGATCTGAACAACCACAACAACCAGAAGAAGATAAACCGCTAATAGAAAAAGCGATGGAAAACTATCAAGTTGAGCAATATGAAGATGCGTATATAACGTTACTAGACTGTGAAACAACCCCTGAAAAAGTGGCATTACTAGCTGGCATCGCAACGATGTTGGAATTAGATGATATCTCAGCCTATGCTTATGCACAATTTGAACAGTTAAAGAAACAGGATCAGGAATTGCTTTGTAACCAGCATGCAACAAAAGGCAATATGATGTATGTTTTACTGTGGAAAAAAGGTACTTCGGCAAGTTCCGCAGAGCAAGAACAGGTACAAAGATTATCTTGGGGCCAATGGTTTAAGTTTTTACTGAGCGAGGATGCAGATGTGGATGTGCTTGAACAACAACTCCATCAATTGGATGAACAATCTGATTCGTTTTTATTCACCTTAAAAACATTAGAGGATTTGTCAAATTGTATTATGGAATTAGCGGTGGAACAATTTTCCCATCATCAGAAGCTTTTACTGAACACTGCAATTCCAATGTTTGTCAGCCATTTAATGTTAGATAAACAATTTCCGAACTACAAGGCTATTACGGTCTATGAATATACGATTGAATTGTTGTTAATCCATGCGAAAAAAAATTCCGACAATACTTCTTTTATTCTTAACTTAATGGAAGCAGTTTTAACATTAGATCTCGAGTATGCGGATAAATTCTGGAATAATACAAAAGAATGGTTCAATATTTCACCAGTGGAACGTTTATCCCAGAAGTTATTAGAAACAATTGAACTGTTTAAAGACTTTGGTATTTCCAATCATGAGCTACTTCCATTGTGGAGTAACTGGGCAACAGGCTTAATGGAGCGTTTTGTTGATGAGAAAACGACAGTTATTCAATCATGGGTGAAAATCGGCAAGGAAATTGGTGGAGATACCTATTTGATTAAATCAATTGAAGATAGCATCATGAATACAGAATATGTCGATCCTATTTCAACACTAGACAATGAAACAATTACGATATACTCCTTAAGGGAGAAAGCAGCAGTTCGGGCAGTTGATCGTATTAAAAAGCGCAATAAAAATATTAAAGTACGTATTTGTACAGATAGTAAACTCACTAATGAAGCGAAATCTTACGCGCGTAATTCGGATTTGGTGATCATTGTCACGACTTGTCTGTCCCATGCGTTGTTTTATGGCATTTCACCATTTATTAAAGATAACCCTATTTATCCGAGAAGTGCAGGGGAAACAGCGATTGTGGAAGCACTTGAATCGTATTTGGAAAATAGATATGATATGTATGGAGTTTCCTAGGGAAATCTCCAATTATCCAAGTGTGGTATTTACTTATTTCCAATTAAGGTTTTCATCTTATTTTGTGTCGAAATTTGTGTTAACATAAAAATTAATCAAGTTATTAGAGGTTCTAGCACCCCTCTTTAAAAAAATAAGGAGAAGCAGTACTTCATCTTGGGGTACTGTTTTTTCATTTGAAGGGAGTCTTATTAAATGTTAAAGGATGAAAAAGCAGTTGTCGTTTTTAGTGGAGGTCAAGATAGTACAACATGTTTATTTTGGGCTCTAGAAACTTTCAAAGAAGTAGAGGTTGTTACTTTTAATTATAATCAAAGGCACAAGGAAGAAATTGAGTGTGCAAAAAATATCGCGAAAGAGTTAAATGTTAAACACCATTTATTAGATATGCAACTTTTAAATCAACTCGCTCCTAATGCATTAACAAGAGATGATATTGAAATAAAAGAAGGAGAAGGTAAAGATTTACCCTCTACTTTCGTTCCGGGACGAAATTTGATCTTCTTATCGTTTGCTGCTGTTTTAGCAAGTCAAGTTGATGCTAAGCACGTAATAACTGGTGTGTGTGAAACGGACTTTAGTGGATACCCTGATTGTAGAGATTCTTTCATTAAATCTCTAAACGTATCCATAAACCTGTCAATGGATAAACAGTTTGTAATTCATACCCCATTAATGTGGTTAGATAAAGCAGATACATGGAAGCTTGCTGATGAATTAAAGGCACTAGATTACGTTCGTGAAAAAACCTTAACTTGTTATGAAGGTGTAATAGGTGATGGATGTGGTGAGTGCCCAGCGTGTAAGTTAAGAAAGAAGGGGCTAGAAAGATATCTTAGCTCAATAGAAGGAGCTGAGGGATAATGGGAAATGACTTTTTTGGTTTTAAAATAGTAGAAAATCTTCAAAAAATAGACCAAGATATAAAAAAGAAAGAGCTTCAATATCATACCAAACGCGTGCTTGTTAGTAAGGAATTCACCTTTGATGCAGCTCATCATCTTCATTGTTACGAAGGGAAGTGTAAAAATCTACACGGGCATACCTATAAAGTTGTGTTTGGTATTAGTGGGTTTGTTGATGAAATCGGTCTTGTAATAGATTTTGGTGATATCAAACAAATTTGGAAAGAGGACATTGAAATTTATCTTGATCATCGTTATCTTAATGAAACATTACCAAAAATGAATACAACAGCAGAAAACATGGTAGTTTGGATTTATGAAAAAATGAGTGAGTCCTTGAATAATAGCTCTGAAATATATAATGATGCTAGAGTAGAATTTGTTCGTTTATATGAAACACCTACTAGTTTTGCAGAGGTGAAAAGGGAGTGGATGGAATCTTGAGCAAGGTACCAGTAATGGAAATTTTCGGTCCTACTATACAAGGGGAAGGTATGGTTATTGGCCAGAAAACCATGTTTGTTAGAACGGCAGGTTGTGATTATTCTTGTGCATGGTGTGATTCTGCTTTTACTTGGGACGGTTCAGGAAAATCTTTGATTAACCAAATGGATGCAGAAGAGATCTGGCAAGAGCTTAAATCACTCGGTGGCGAAGGGTTTTCATTTGTGACAATATCTGGAGGTAACCCTGCATTATTAAAAAACCTTCGTTACTTAATCGATTTATTAAAAGCAAACAATATAAAAGTTGCTTTAGAAACACAAGGAAGTATATGGCAAGATTGGTTCTTGGATATTGATGAACTAACGATTTCCCCTAAGCCACCTAGCTCTGGTATGAACACAAATTTTGATGCTCTCGATATGATTATCAAAAATTTAAATGGACCCACCACGGGTCAAAATGCCAGTTTGAAAGTAGTTGTCTTTGATGATCAAGACTACAACTATGCGAAAAAAATTCATCATCGTTATCCAGAACTTCCATTCTTTCTACAAGTAGGTAATAACGATAGTCAAACCACTGATAATTCACAGTTAGTAAACCATTTACTTCAAAAATATGAATGGTTAATAGACAAGGCCATGGCAGACAATGAATTTAAAGATGTGAAAGTACTCCCACAACTCCATACTTATGTTTGGGGAAACAAGCGTGGTGTTTAGCAAGACTTAAATAAATGAGTTACACAATCAAATTGTTTTACAAATTCATCATAAAAGTTTATCATATAATAGAACGTATGTTCCTTTTTTGGTCTAACGTTATTTATTACCTACAGTTTGAGGTGACTATATGAGGTTATTATTTTATTTATTATCAATTGTTACTGCAAACGTAGTAACGGCTGCCTTTGCTCCATTTGATCTTGGAATATTTATTGTGCCAATGGGGACATTCTTAATTGGTGCTACATTTATTTTTCGGGATTTGGTGCAGAATAAGTACGGGAGAAAGAAAACCTATTTCTTTATTGCAACGGCACTAGTTTTATCTGCTATAGTATCATTTCTTTTGGGAGATACAATGTTAATTGTTATAGCATCAGCACTATCATTTGCTATTGCTGAAACTACTGATACCGAAATTTATACACGTCTAAAATTACCTATGAGCTGGAGAGTATTTTATAGTGGTTTAGTCGGTGGATTACTAGATTCAGTTGTGTTTGTAATAATTGGATTAAGTCCGCTAGGTGCTGAATTTTTACCATGGGAGGCTGTTCCCGCAGCTATTTTAGGGCAAGTTATTGTTAAAACAGTCATTCAATCGATAGGCGCACTGCTATTAAATCCAATTAATTATCTATTAAAAGCTAATGCTAGTACTAATTAATATCGTATCTAGAGTAACTTTTTTATTCTCTATTAGGAAATAATTTCATATAGTTTAGTATAATTTTCAATGAAATACTCAAGTTGATTAGCACGCTATTTGTTATAAATCATATAACAGTTTAGCGTGCTTTTTTGAAAGTGCGCGCCCCCACTACGTTAACATTTTAGTGAAGCAGGGAGACGGTCACAATAAGGGAATGGACAACTAGATGCCTATTAAGAAAAGACAAATTTCCAACTAGCAAGATTGATGTGAGTATTCACTAAAATATTTAGCGTGGGGGATTCCTTTGTAGGAAATATATTACATGTGACTCTCCGTACGTGGTGCTCTTTTCCATACCATTAGAAGATTTATGTATGAAAAAAGATTATGATTTAGAAGTAAGAAAAGCTATCGGAAAACAAATTAAGCATTTACGTGAAGAAAGAGGAATATCACAGGAAGAATTTGCATTTTTAGTTGGTATTGATCGGACATATGTTAGTTTCATCGAGCGAGGGGAAAGATCCCCGAGACTACCTATACTTTATAGAATGGCAAATGTCCTTGAAGTCCATCCAGGGGCGCTATTAGTAGAAATCGATGAAACACTGGAATAATCTATAAAAATATAGGGAGGGAACATACATATTTTATAAAGAGTATTTGTACCTTGAGGTTAAGCGTTTTCCGTTATTTATTGAGATTTATCAAGCTGATCAATGTATTGCTATGACCAAATTATATAACCGACATTATAAAGTGGAGGCTGCAAGTAAAAATGAAGCGATAAAGGAAATTCTGTCATCAATTAAAGATTGTGATTTAAACGGATAATAGAGTAGAGACCTATGCTGAAAGAAGGGATGCCAGACTTCTTTCAGCATAGGTCTTTTTGTGAACATTGTTATCTAGTTGGCAAAACATTGAGAGGTATGTTTATATAAGAATATTTTATAGCATTCATTTACTTTATTGTACAAATGATGGGAAGTTACAATCTCGATTCAAACTTTCGTATTTCTCCATTATCTATTGTCTTCGCTCAATTAGAAATGCATAAAAGTAATTGGCAGTTATAAAAAATGATTAAGGAAAGCAGTTCATCCTCATATTGTCTTTTAGTTACGTAATTCATTAATTTCTCCATTTGCAAATGCAACTCCTGTAATTTGTTTCTAGTAACCACCGTGTATTTTCCGGTACCTGAGCTTCTAATAGCTAAGTTAACCGCCTGTTTCCATGAGGGAAATGGATGTGTCTGATACAGACTGCTCTAAAAATGTTAACTTGGGTCGAGGCACTTTTTATAGGATACTAATTCATGAAGTAAAGTAATTGAAAAAAATAAGTTTGAAAATTAATTCTTATATGACAAAGATGTAGATTAAAATATAAAAATTGACAATGAAAATAGTCATTCGTTACTATATAGAGAGATGTTTTGGCAATTTTGTGATATCAAAGGAGATAGATTACCATAGGGGAGAGAGAGTAAATGGGCACTTTATACCATTATAATGGGTTGCGACCTGAAGATGATTTAGTAAAGGAAACCCTGAAGCTAGATAATAGCGATTATGTGTACATCACTGCCACAGGGAATATGGCAAAAGAGAGAGAAGACCTAATTCCTGATGGCCAAAAATTTAATTTTAATCATAAGGGTGAAGAGAAAAAGGCACTTTTCGATAATGTGTTAAAAGGGTGGATCCAGGAAGCATACCCAGGTAAATTGGCGGGGGCATTAGAGGAAAGAACCTTCCTATTAAGAGCAATCGGGGAAGTTGCTTCCAATGAGAAAGAAAGGCAATTAATGAGGAAGGACTACTCGTCAATTTTAAAAGCTCTAAAGGAACTTGAAGAAAAAAAAATCCGCCTTACATATGGAATCCCTCACCAATTACAAGATGAACTTCTCGATCCTTTATTAGGAAGTCTTTTACCAAGTATTCAAAAGCAGTTTTATCATGAGTTGAAATCCGAAGGCAAATTTATGTACGAGCAACTTGCTTTGTATTTTATTAATAATACGTTTATTCATAAGTTTGGAAAGGAAATTAAAGTGGTTATGGAAGGATTTACTTTTTTGAAACCACTACAACAAGAGTTAATAGATGTATGCCTGAAAAACAACATTAATATATCATTGATTGTCCCTTTTAACGATAATCAAAAAGGATTTGATATCATAAAAAGGACATATAGCTGTATTCCAGGGTTGGATGTTAAGTGGATTAGTAGTGATGATAATAATCCGATATCTACATATAAAGACCTTCGATATTTACAAAAAGAAATTTTCAAAAAAGTAAGCACTCCTTATGCGCATAAAACGGAAAATATATTTATAAAACAATACATGAACCGGGATTATGAATTGTTTGACATCCTCAAACAGATCGAAGAATTAATAAAGGAAGGATACTCCCCTACAGATATTGCTATCGTTTTTAGGAGGAGAAATGAATTTATTTATAGGCTAAGTGATCTGTTAGAACTTCATCCTATTCAATATAAAGGTGAAAACATCTCTTTACCAGTTTCACCTAGGATGCTATTGCTTACTCCTGTAGGTCGGTTTATTCTCACTTTGTATGACATCTGGGAAGATAATGAATTAAAAATTGATGCAGATCAGTTAGAAACTTTATTAGGCTCAGGATGGTTAGGAGCAAAAAAGCAAAGTCTCACACCGAAATTCCGGGCTGTCAAATACCAAGTTTTTTCAAATTGTTCAACTAAGGGTGAGTGGATAGGAGAAATAAACTCCTTATATAAGTTTTGTCGCACGAATACCCTCTCTGATAGAATTTCTATAAAAACTCTAGATAACAGGGTTCTAGATGCTTGGAAAGAAGTGATAGAATTATTAGAAAAAATTTGCTCAAAACTGTTTGACGCTGGAAGTGGATCAATTGGTGAGCATATTGAAAGATTAAGAGACCAACTATTCGAGGTTATTCCCAAAGATCTGAGACGAACAGAGAGAGCAATTTTAGATAAGATTATGGAAGTGTTTGAAGAATTAGAAGAAGAATATTCAATTGATTTGGATACAGAGGAATTCAGCGAAATTCTTCATGCTCTAGTTTCTAATAAAGATGAAAATGATGAAGGTGATGAAGATGGTGAAGACTCGGAAGGGGAATCAGAATTAAAAGTATATAGTCCAGAAACTATAGACAATATTCATAAGCCAGTGGTGATTTTTGCTTCAGTAGATAATCAACATGTTCCATCACAGTATATGGAAGGATGGCCTTTTTATAAAGATGAGCGTAATGAGCATTTAGAAAAAGAAAGGTATATGTTTTTAACTGCTATAAGGGCTGCGCAGGATCGTTTAATTTTCTCCTACTCTTTACAAGATTCAGATCGTTCTTATCAACCAAGTGCTTATGTGAGATTAGTAGCGGAAAATTTAAATGTCCATATAACAAAATTTGAAACTAAAGATATCGTAGACATGGAGAGTGCTCCTCATATACCAACTTTCCCAGAACCAAATTCAGCAGATAGAAGAACATATGAGTTAAGCGAACTAGCACACTATGGACTATGTCCTGCAAGGTATCGGCTTGAATTATTGCATCCAGAAGCTAGATCCTATCGTATGGAATGGCAACTTCAATATGTTGCCCAATCAGAATGGGTTAATCAAGTTCTGCAAAAGATGTTAAATGAAAGAGAGAGTATCCCATATGTAAAAAAAGAAGATAATAAGGAAGAAAAAAAAGAAGAATTAAAAAAGTACTTTCTCGAATCAATTAATTCAGTAGAAGAGAACGTTAGAAAAATGTTTTCTGCTTTATCCCCAACAACCTGGCATGGAATCAAAAATCAAGTTAATAGTGGTTTAATTAATTACCACTATTCTAAAAGGTGGATGTGGTTGAATGATGTGCTTGGTGAATCTCAAGAAACCATTGAAGTCTATGACGAAAAGGAAGACGAAGTTATTGATATCAAGTTTACTATCCCTTATTTTTGGAAAACTTACAAATTTGATGTCCCTATTTTGGACCATGAATTAAATAAAGAATGGTTGCTTCCTGCAGATTCAAACTCTTCTACAGATCTAACTACAGTAAATGGTGTGCAACACTTCTCTTCATTAAAGGAAGCAGTAAGTTGGTGGCGAAATACCATTGTAGGATTCTTTTATGAGAACAAAGGAAGTGAGAGTAGATCCTATAATAAAAAAGCGCAAAGTATATACCGAAATTCACCAGATTTAATTCTTGAGTGGATATCCGCGATCCAAAGCAATAAATTCTCTAAAAACCCGGGAGATCATTGTAAAAAATGTCCAGTGCGTCTTGAGTGTTTGGGAATTGCAACAGAAAGTGAGGAAACTTAAATGATTTCACGTGGTGGGATACCATTATCTCATGAACAAGCAGATATAGTGGACCATGTCATACAAAATAGTTATGCGAAACCTACAGTTGCTTCAGCAGGAGCAGGATCAGGAAAGACTAGAACCATGGTAGCGGCCGTCCTTCATTTAATTAAAGAAAAAGAAGATGTTAACGTTGATGACTTTGCTCTTATAACGTTTACGAATAAGGCAGCTGATGAAATGAGGGAGAGGCTGGAAGAAGCTTTAGATAAACACATACAAAAAACAACGGATCAGCAAGAAGCAGAAATGTGGTTTGAACAAACAGAACGTTTAGCTAATTGCTTTATAGGCACTATTCATCGATTTTGTACAATGATACTTAAACAACACGGCTACGATGAAGGGGTTCCTCATGAAACAGAAATGATGCTATCCAAAGTACAATTTAACGATGCATTAAATGAAGCTATGGACTGGGCGGTGGACAATCCAGATACTAATATTCTATTTAATTATGAGAATATCCCTTGGGAACCTTATGAATGGGAAAAGTTTTTTGCAAGTGCATATGAACATGTTCGTAACAATGGGCGTAGTATTAATCATGTAGTACATAAAACATTAGAGCAGCCTGAAGATAAAAATTCTGATAATTTATGTTATAGAATAGCTGTTGCGAATGTTTTGCAAAAGGTAGATGAGATTTATACAAAGATTAAAGAAGAACAAGGGTCTCAAGATTCCAATGATTTATTAAGGAAATGTGCAGACTTACTGGGAAAGCATAAAAGTCAAATAGGAAAAATTATGAAGAGAAAATACAAATATTTATTTGTTGATGAATTTCAAGACACAGACCGGACCCAATTACAAATTGTAAAAACTCTAATCCCATACTTAGCACATGTTTTAGTAGTTGGAGATCGAAAACAATCAATTTATGGTTTTAGAGGAGCACAGCCTTCGGTGCTTCTAGAGTTAGCTAATGATTTTGGTATGGAACCCTTACCTTTATTGGCATCTAGAAGACCTACAAAAAACCTATTTCGCGTACAAGATACCCTATTTTCAAATATGAGTAATAGGTACACATTTTTAAAGGAAAAATTAAAAGAACCTGAGGATGCCTATGAACCAAATGATGATATTATTCCAATGGAATATATTCACATAGAAGAAACAGCAAATGATGAAACATTAATTCTTAAAACGATTGAAAAAGTTCATTCTTACTTAGATAAACAGATCGACCAACCAAATGAATCAGTAAGGCCAGTTCAGTATTCAGACATTTGTATTCTGTTTAGAACTAATCGTCAAATGGAAGATTATAAGGTCTTTTTTCAACGAGCAGGGTTACCTGTAAAAATTGATACTGGTGGAAATTTTTTTCAAAAATCCGAAATCATACATTGTTATTATATGCTAAACGCTATCCTGAATTATCCAAATGATACTACTTTAGATTTAGTTATGGGTACACCTTTTTTCCCTGTGAGACCTCCAGTAACTGTTCACCAGACAGTAGAGGCAAGTAATCAATTATCCACTTGGCTAAAGAATACATCTAGTGTAGAGAGATGGTATAACGGAATGATGGAAATACGTGAGAGTATTAAGTCCGATCTTGTGCCACAGTTACTAACTAGGTTGTACGAATTCACAGGAGTAAGAGAATACTATGCAAAAAAAGAAAATTATCAAGCTATAGCAAATTTAGAAAAATTGGTGTCATGGTCACGAGATATGTTTGAAAATGCTGAAGCCCTAACTATGCAAAGTTTCTTTGAAAGATTGCAAATGGCTATACTTACAGAAGAAAAAATGGATGAAGCCGATGTTGGGGCAGAAGAACCAAATGAAATTGTTTTTTCTACCGTTCATTCAAGTAAAGGCTTGGAGTACCCAATTATCATTATGTCTCACTTACAGCGACCATTAAAAGATGATTTTAAAGTTCCTAAATTCTTTGACATATTTGACCCTCAAGAAGAGAAAAGTGACTGGGGAATTGATCTAGATATTGAAGGGTTTGGACAATCTGACCGTTTTAATGAATGGATGGAAGAGTTTGAAGGAGAATTCTATGCTGAGGAGGCTAGAGTATTCTATGTTGCAGTTACTCGTGCTCAGCATGCCATGTGTTTTGTAACTCGTGGAAAAAAACAACCATCCCAGTTACATTCTAAATTCTGGTCTTGGAAAGATGAAATATTAACTGAAATAGATTCATTAAGCCAATTAGGAGATTCTTATGTAAAGGTCCAGATGTAAGCATAACTTTATAGATTATTGAGAAAGAAAATAAAGAATTTACTATTCTTATTTCGTCTTACATCCTCAGTTTTGGTCTTGATGCCTCGATTGTTCTCTATCCAAGACTCTTTACTGGCGTTTGTGAGGACGCCTAGTGTGGCTTCAGGGATTTTGTGGAATTTTTACCCATTTACGTTTCTTCTCCCATCCCTTTAAGGGGGGCAGGCACTGAAATATGATACCTACGAGGTGAGGAGATTTCCGCTTGAGCCCGGGTATGGGAAGGGAAATTTAAAGGAAATCCTGATCCGTACACTGAACGAGAGATCACTTGCCATAATTGGTAGACCATACATAAAGGAGGGGTAACGGTGCCCATTTACAACAAGCTCGTCCGGGACAAAATTCCGGACATCATCGCAAAATCAGGCAAGGCTTATGAAGTCCAGCCTCTCTCTAATGAAGCCTATGCCAAAGAACTAGAGAAGAAGTTGGTCGAAGAAACAGAAGAATATTTGGAAGCAGAAAATAACGGTGAGTCGGTTGAAGAACTGGCTGATATCCTCGAGCTGGTAAGAGCTCTAGCTGTACGACACGGTTCCTCGTTTGATGAGGTCGAAGAGGTAAGAAGACGTAAAGCGGAAGAACGGGGCGCCTTCGAGGAGAGAATCTATCTGGTCAAGGTCGAAGATGAGTCATAAGTTGAGGGTAGGAGAGTTGCAAGCTTTCTACTTGACCGAAGATGAAGTGTGGCGAATCTTCACGATAGTATTGACAACCAAATCGAAGAAGTCGGCGACATATAAGTACGGACTGTTGAAAGCGATGATTGAGAACCTGTACCAGGTCGACTCCCAAAGCGAAGTGACGTACGACCAGCTCGCTTATTCGTTCGCCAAAATCTATTGGAACCTCGTCATCCACCACGACTTGGAGCAGGGGACGAGAGGCTCCGCTGTCGTTAAGAGATTGTTAGAAATCAGTGAGGAGCACCGGATTCCGAAAGAGATCACCTTCGACAGGCTGGATACCTCCATCCAGATCAAGGCAGCGAAACGAATAAAATCCGTCATGAAGACAAACGTATTTGGTGCGCTTTACGGAGATACGCGAGGGTCTTTTTATGCGTTTGATCATAAGAAGGAGCGATTCCGCTTCAATCCGTATGTTCTTACGTTCATGAGAAAATATCAGCGCCTGCTGGTAGATCTCGTCAACTACCATATGGCGAAAATGATTGAGCAGCTAAACGAAGTGCCGCATATCAACTATCTTTTGGATAAAGTCGAAAGCATCGCTCAACGCTCCACCTTAAAACCGTTTGAGCGGGTGCTGATGCAGTATTTTGAGAGGAAATGTTTCTATTGCAAAAAGTCTCTGGATAAGGAGAACGTGCAGACCCATGTCGACCACTTCATCCCTTGGTCATTCGTACAGTCCGATCACCTGTGGAACCTCGTATTATCCTGTAGCACATGCAATACGTCTAAGAACGACAAGCTGCCGGTTCGGGAATTTCTGGGTGAGGTGGTTGATAGAAACGAAAAGCTGCTCAATTACGAGGAGCTCGTTATACGAGACCAGGACCTCTCGAATTATGAGGAGAAGAAAATGGTCCATCTCTACGAATATTCGATTCAGAACGGATATGAAGACCTCTGGCTACCGTGACGCATGGAGAACGAGAAGTATGTTTGAAGAGGTGTTCTTACAAACTATATGCCCGGTTTTGTTTGGTGCTGTTCTTTTATTAACTTAAAATGAATCTGTTGCTTTAACTAAATGAGACCATCCTCCGCACGCTAAAGCGTGTGGAGAAGAAGCTTGTGAATTAATACGTCTTGGCCTCTTATTACGAAACAAAGGAAGGCCTATACGGCAGTCGCCTACATTCTTAAAAGTAGTACGAGGAAGGAAAATTAATAATTTTAATTATTAAGAGAGTAATACTCCCATGGTCTTGTATATTAATATTTTTAAAGGAAAAGGAAGTTGCTTATATGTCGAGAGAGACAATTATGCTTATTGGTATAGGTATATCTGTACTTTTGGGAGGACTTAATTACTTTTCTACCAAAAAAGGAGTTTATATAAATACTGTAAGTGCAGAGAGAATAAAATGGATTAATAAACTAAGAGAGCATTTTAGTGATTACTCTAACATGGTTTATATTTATGCTAACGCTGTAGAAGACTATAATAATAAAGAGATTGCTCCTGAAGAATTTAATGAAAAAAACCTTAATGATGATATAGTTTATAAAACAACAATGATTGAATTATATCTGAATCCAACTGAGAAAATGAATTTAGTTTTAATGGATTTACATACTATAATGTTACAAACACTAAGGGAAGAGTTCTGTGAGTTAAGCTATGAATTTTATTATGATCTTCATGAAGACCTTGAGTACTTGCAACAGGTAATTCTTAAATCAGAGTGGAAGCGATTAAAACTAGAAAGTAAAAAAGGAAAAGAAATACCTAATAAGAAAATGAAGAAAATATTTAAAGAGGTAGGAGAGGAGATTAACAAAAATAAATATATTGAATTAATGGAAGATACAAAATACTAATAACCCTATAGAGTATAAGTAACCTCTTTAAAGTGGCAATAATTATTACAGTGTACTTGTACAGTATTCACTATTGGAAGTACCTGACCCTCACTGCGCTAGAGTGTTAACGTGTTAGGGATTTGATACCTTCACTAAAAAGTAAGGGGAGATTCCCCTTGCTTAACAAAATTTCAAAATCGGCAGCTTATGTAAGGAATTAATTCCTGCGGCCTTTCATATATATGGTAGTTTGATAGATCGTTTATTTCCTTTTTTAAATTTTGTGATGGAACACGCTGGCACGCTTAGTGGTCCTGATTGGGAAGAAGCTTACATATATTATTAAGAAGCGGTTCAACGTATTTTCGCCATGGATCAAAGTATTCCGAAACAAGATATTAGTGAAGAGTGATTAAATAAAGGAAGCGATAATATGGACGAATTGAACGGAATTAGGATTTGACGAGGCGTTGAAAATCGCGGAGGTCAGGTACTAACAGTAGATGATGTCCTTCTTGCTCACATAGATAAAAATAAATAATAGTATGTGAACCCTCTTTGTCATGTTAGGATAAGTACCAAATTATAAAAATGTTTATAAATGTAGAAGTGAAAAATAAGGGAGAATAGTCTGATGGAATACATTCGTAGTATTTTTACTAAAAACAATTTCAATCTTACAAAGAAAACAAGTAAAGCAGATGAATTTGAAAATAAAGACACGAGTGAAGTGATCTACCTGGTACCGAATAAACAAATCAACATTATTTTAAATCCAAACATCGTGGAAAAAAAAGCGATCTTGAGAAGTGATGGAAAACTTCATAGCACAGCTTTGACATCATTTCCTAAAGAACAAAATAAAGGGGCTACTCCCATTCAGTACGGTTATTCATTTAAGTTTAAGACGGAGTATGAGTTGGATTCCTTTTTGGATAGTTTTAATAGGATATAAACCCTTAGTTTCGTAGGATGGGAAGGCTATATTTTTCGAACTCCATAAATAATATACAAAGAGAGTGTCTCGTTTGAGGCGCTTCTTTTTTATAGATCCATGGTCTCTAATAGAAGATTTCGATTGGAGCTTTTTCGTCATTGGAAATGTCGGTTAATTAAAGGTAGTATCTTGTAAATAAAAAATATGGTTCATCTTGGACTAAAAAGGCGCCTGCCCCCCCTTTCCCTAACGTAGTAACTTGGTGGGGGCAGGCACTTTTTTAGAACTCTTGTAATGTTATGTGAAAGAGGAGAAGGGTTGGGGTTGCCTGAGAACTTCTAAGGAAGCTCCCACAGTTCCATCATATGGCTGTCCTAAACTTTCGCTTCAACTTTTTACCTCACTAATGAGAAAAGTCTTGAATAGGAATACCTTCAAATGCAAATGGCCTGTGACATATACATTGTAAATTAAGGATTTGAGGTGAGACAAATGTTTCCGAATGATGGAGGTCCTTTCTTGTTTCTCGGTTTATCTATTGCTTGTGCGCTTATCATAGCTATGATACCTACAACACTACCCGAGGAAGAAGATGGAGAAGGAGAAAGGGAAGATACACAATTACTAAAGAAAACGATGCACCACGCTAAAAGTTTCGTACTAGCTATATATTTGCTGGCCATATTAGTTTGCTTGCTGGAAATTACAGGATTTTTGCAATACATATTCGGCGGAGAAGTCAGAAAATTGTTGGGGTTCTTATAATATTAAGAATGGGGCAGATGTAGCAGCACTCTTTTGACCCACGTTATAATTTAATTGCATGAATGTCTTTAATAATTAACCATGTTAAACATTCTCCAAATTTTGTTACATTAATTAATGAACTAAAGGAGGATTTTATGAGTTCTGAAAGTAATTATAGTAGCGAGGAAGAATTGATTGAGCAGTTAAAAAGCAAGGAAGAAACGTTTTGGTCTAATGAATCTCTTAAACCTTATTACACGCTTCAAAAAAATCTGCCCATCCCAACCGAAGACCTTCATGAAGCAGAAATGCTTCTCCGAAGGTTTGCTCCATATTTAGCTGAAGTATTTCCAGAAACCAAGAAAATGAACGGAATCATTGAATCTCCCATCCATGGCATACCTTCTATGCAGCAGCAATTGGAAAAGCTATACCAGCAATCCATCCCTGGCCATTTGTATGTAAAGTGTGATCATGATCTTCCGATAGCTGGGTCCATAAAAGCGCGAGGAGGCATTTATGAAGTATTAAAATACGCGGAAGAGCTGGCAATAAAGCATGGAAAGCTTACAAAAGATGACGACTATTCAAAATTAGCCAATCCCGAATTCAAGAAGTTCTTTTCCAACTTTTCTATCGCTGTAGGATCCACAGGCAATCTGGCTCTAAGTATAGGTATCATGTGTGCTGTTTTAGGTTTTCAGGTAACGGTTCATATGTCCGTGGACGCGAAAGAATGGAAGAAAGAGTTACTCAGGGATAAAGGTGTAGTAGTGGTGGAGCATGATAAGGATTTTTCATTTGCCGTAAACGAAGGACGAAGACAATGTCAGGAGCAAAAGAACTGTTACTTCGTTGATGATGAAAATTCCAAGGATTTATTTTTAGGCTATGCCGTGGCTGCTTTGCGCCTTCAAGAGCAATTAAAACAAGAGAATATCACGGTTGATGCGGACAACCCCCTGGTGGTTTATTTACCTTGCGGTGTAGGAGGAGGTCCTGCGGGGATCACTTATGGACTGAAGTATGTTTTCGGGGATCATGTGCACTGTTATTTTGCAGAGCCGACCAGCTCTCCGTGCATGATGCTTGGACTTGCCACAGGAAAACATGAGGACATTTCTGTTCAGGATATCGGGCTTGATAATAAGACGGAAGCTGATGGATTAGCTGTTGGACGACCATCAGCTCTGGCTGGCAGGCTGGTAGAAAATATGGTGAACGGCATTTATACGATCAACGACGAAAACTTGTACAAGCTTTTAGCCCTTTTGAATGAATCAGAAGGTATTTCCCTCGAACCATCGGCACTTGCAGGCATGTACGGCCCTGCTTCCATCGACATTCAACAACAGTTAGACGGCATGTATGGCTCCCGGTTAAATCATGCTACTCATTTAGTCTGGGCAACAGGTGGAAGTTTGGTGCCAAAAGATATTATGGAAGGCTTTGTTTCTAAAGGCACATCATTTCTTCGTCATGAGGAATAGAAGAAATTAACCTGGTGAAGGGCTCCTCGTAACCTCAGTAATGAAGCCAGGGGGTTCTTCCGCTTCTACTCTTCCTTCATGATACACAGAAAAATAGCATATTTTCCAAATAGAACACTTCTATTCATTTAGAAATACGTGAGTGAGATGAGGGAGCACTAGAACTGCCCCCACTTCAGATAAAAGTCGAAGAGGGAGAGGAATGCTTTAAATTGAAAAAAATCATAGCGCTATTAATTACTACCTTCTTTTTTATAGCAGGCTGTTCTGATAACCCGGATGATAATAAACAGGGAGAATCGCCACTACCTGCTGAAGGTTTAGAAGTGATAGCAGATAATTTGGAAGTTCCATGGTCCATCGAAAAAATGGAAGATACCTTTTATTTAACAGAAAGATCAGGGAACATTGTCAAAATTGAAGATGGTGAAGTAGAAAGGCAAAGCGTAGAGCTTGAAGAAGAGGTTTCCACAGCTTCAGAGGCAGGATTGCTTGGGTTTGTTCTTGCCCCTGACTTTTCCGAATCGAACCTTGCCTATGCCTATTACACGTATGAAGATGGGGAAGAACAATTTAATCGGATCGTAATGCTTCGGTTGGAAGATCGTGTATGGAGAGAAGAGGATCTGCTTCTTAACCAAATCCCCAGCGGTACTTACCATCATGGAGGAAGACTTAAAATAGGTCCTGATGAAAAACTCTACGCTACAGCTGGGGATGCATCTGATCCTGAAATAGCCCAAGACCTGGATTCATTAGGTGGAAAAATTTTAAGAATGAACGTAGATGGATCGATCCCGGATGATAATCCATTTGAGGATTCCTATGTATATAGCTTTGGACATCGCAACCCTCAAGGGATGACTTGGTTGTCAGATGGTACGATGTATGCAAGTGAACATGGGGATAATGCAAACGATGAAATTAATTTGATTGAAGCTGGTCAAAATTACGGATGGCCGGTTATAGAAGGCTCTGAAGAACAAGAAGGAATGGTTTCGCCTCTATTCACTTCTGGAGATAGCTCCACCTGGGCACCATCTGGAATGGACAATTTTGAAGGAAAACTTTATGTTGCAGCATTAAGGGGTTCTGCCGTTTTAGAATTCGACCTTGAAACAGGTGAATACCGTGAAGTGATCGCTGGTGTTGGCCGGGTTCGGGATGTACAAATAAAAGATAACAATCTTTATTTCATTAGTAATAATACAGATGGTCGTGGAAATCCACAGGACAATGATGACAAGCTATATAAAATTTCTCTCTCAGAACTGGATTAACTACTGAAGAGTAACCGGTCAAAATCGGTCCATGCGATAGAGCGCTTCCGTCACGAAGCGCTCTTTGTTATCCATCTCTTCTGTGAAATGTTAGATGCTTCTAAAAGTTACCATTCATGATAGTTTTGGAGGAATGTTTTGACAATTATTTAGAACATGTTACGATATCATTGAAATCAAAAATCATAGACGATCCACTAGGGGTGCCTTCTCATAAGGCTGAGATTAAAGTGTAGCTTTAAGACTCTTAGAACCTGATCTGGTTGATACCAGCGTAGGGAAGTGGCGGTTACGTGTATCTTAAGCTACATATAGATGTTTACACATGAAACCACTTTCTTCACGCATATGAAGAAAGTGGTTTTTTTTGTGTCTGGAAATAGATGCATAGATTGCTTGCGTCTTATTTCTTTTTTCCTTGACCGTGGATCGTCGGGAAAAGGAGAGAGTGACAATGAAATTTTCACAACAGATTCGCGAAGCGGTGGATCCTATTTGGGAGGCAAGTTTCAACCATCCGTTTGTAAAAGGGATTGGAGAAGGGACGTTATCGCTCGACCAGTTTCGCTACTACGTCCTTCAGGATTCTTATTATTTATCCCACTTTTCCAGAGTGCAGGCGATGGGAGCCGCGAAGTCAGAGGACATGAAAACAATGGCCAGTATGGCTTCTCATGCTCAAGGGACGTATGAAGCAGAGATGGAGCTTCATGAGAACTTTTCAAAAAGGCTAGGGATTACAAAGGAGGAGCGCAACCAGTTCACTCCTTCTCCGACGGCTTATGCGTACGCATCCCATATGTACCGAGGAGCCTACCACGGGGACTTGGGGGAGATCATCGCTACGATTCTTCCGTGCTATTGGCTTTATTATGAAGTCGGGGAGCACTTGAAAGATCATCAGCCGGAAGAACCGATTTATCAGGAATGGATTGGCACCTATGGCGGGGATTGGTTCCGAACGCTCGTAGAGGAGCAGATTCAACGTCTTGATGATCTGGCGGAATTGAAATCGGAAGCTGGCCGTGAGCGGATGAAAGAGTTGTTTGTGATCAGCAGTCAGTATGAGTACCAGTTTTGGGAAATGGCATATGTCATGGAAGAATGGCCATTTGATATGAGAACTTCTCTCTTGGCAGGAAAAGGAGAATGAATCGTGAGTCCTTCCATTCACTTGATCTCGACAGGAAAGCAGACGATTTCTGAACTAACCGAGACAGTGAGCGCGGTCCAACAGCAAGTTGATTTTCTCCACATTCGGGAAAAACATCGGTCCGCTGCTGAAATTTTTGATGGGATTCAACAGGTGACGGAGACCGGTTTTCCAATGGATCGTATTATCATCAACGACAGGGCAGATGTAGCTTCTGTTGCAGGATGTTTCGGGGTGCAGTTGACTCACCATAGTCTCCCAGTCGCACAAGTGAAGCAATCCTTTCCCGGTCTGAATGTAGGAAAATCCGTTCATTCACTAAAAGAGGCCATAGGTGCGGAAGAGGAAGGAGCGGATTTTCTCCTATACGGAAATATCTATCCAACCTCCTCCAAGCCGGGAAAAGCGGGGAAAGGATTGGATTCGCTCCGTGAAATCATACGGCATGTCGGGTGTCCGGTTGTTGGCATCGGCGGGATATCTCCTGAGCGGGCAGGTGATGTCATTCGTACCGGAGCGCAGGGAATGGCAGTCATGTCTGGCATTCTACAGGCGGAGGATCCTGGGGAAGCAGCACAGGCTTACAGGAAGGAAATCGATAGAGGGAGGATGTTATGAATAAGCATTATGAAAGGATTGTTGTCGGAGCTGGTGTGATCGGCAGTTCCATCGCCTATCATTTGGCACAGCGTGGACGCTCTGTTCTTCTCCTGGAGCGGGGGACGATCGCCTGCAAAGCATCTTCAGCTGCAGCTGGCATGCTTGGAGCGCAATCGGAACTAAAAGACCGGAACGACTCATTGTATTCACTGGCTACAGCAAGTCGCGCGATGTTTCCAGCGCTGTCTGAAGAATTGAAAGCGTATAGCGGCATTGATATTGGTTTGCAGCAAAACGGCATCTATAAAATTGCTACAAATGAAGGAGAAAGGGAAGAGCTAATCGCCTATGGGGAAGTTCAAAGAAACCGCGGGGAGGAAGCGAGATGGATGGAGCCTTCTGAATTGCAAAGAGAAGAACCGGCGGTGTCCTCCCAGCTGAGCGGTGCCTTATTTCTCCCGAATGACGGGCAAGTTTCCGCTCCCGATTTGTCGAAGGCTTTTGCCATGTCAGCGGTAGAGCTTGGAGCCGAACTTTTAGAATACACCGATGTACAAGGTTTAATTAAAGAAAAGAATCAAGTCACAGGCGTGAGAACAAATCGAGGAGACGTAAGCGCCGATCATGTCGTAGTCGCTTGCGGGGCATGGAGTGAAGATCTGCTTGGAAAACAGAATTCCGGGATGGATCTGTATCCGGTAAAAGGTGAATGCTTTTCCGTGAAAACGAAGCGCAGGCTCATTCACGGGACGCTCTTTTCTAAGGGATGTTACATCGTTCCGAAGGCAGGGGGGCGTCTGGTGATCGGTGCAACAGAAAAGCCTGGTACATTTGATGAAACGGTAACCTTGGGCGGGTTATTTCCATTGATCAAAGAGGCGACTCAGTTGGTGCCTGAACTTGTTTTTGCGGAGTGGGAAACAGCCTGGACCGGGCTTCGTCCAAAAACGAAAGCCAGCATTCCGTATCTGGGCCCGCACCAAGAGTATGCCGGACTTTTTATCGCCACAGGACACTATCGCAATGGCATTTTATTGTCACCGATCACAGGAAAAGTAATTGCTGACTTAATTGAAGACAAGGATGTCCCTCAGGAATGGATAACTACTGGAATTTTATCACGTGGAGGAGTGAACCTATGAAACTACGAATCAATGGGGAATGGCTGACGATTCCGGAAAAGGTCAATACGATTGGTGAGCTACTGGGTCATTTTCAATTGGATCAGCGGGTGGTGATTGTTGAACAGAATGAATCCATTCTCGAGAAGGAATCACGAGCAGATCACAAGGTGCAGGATGGAGATATCATAGAGATAGTACAATTCGTAGGAGGCGGATGAAGATGTTGAAAATCGGTAACCAAGAATTCAAGTCTCGCTTATTGTTAGGCACAGGGAAGTATCCGGATTTTGACGTTCAGAAGAAGGCGGTGGAGGCTTCAGGGACCGACATCCTTACCTTTACTGTTAGGCGCATGAATATTTTCGAACCGAGCCAGCCGAATTTCCTTGAACAGCTTGATGTAGAAAAATATACGCTCCTTCCGAACACAGCGGGTGCGAAAACGGCAGAAGAAGCGGTCCGACATGCTAACCTCGCTAAAGCTTCAGGGCTTTGCGATATGATCAAGGTAGAAGTGATCGGCTGTGACAAGACGTTACTTCCGGACCCAGTAGAAACGCTCAAGGCAACAGAAGAACTGATCAAAGAAGGGTTCACGGTTCTTCCTTATACGTCCGATGATGTCGTGCTTGCCCGCCGACTTGAAGAATTGGGTGCGCATGCGGTTATGCCGGGAGCTTCCCCGATCGGTTCTGGACAAGGGATCATCAACCGTGAGAATCTTCAATTCATTATCGAACAATCAAAGGTGCCAGTCATTGTGGATGCCGGGATCGGGTCCCCGGCTGATGTAGCACAGGCGATGGAGCTTGGAGCAGACGGTGTGTTATTAAATACCGCTGTTTCAGCAGCGAGTGACCCAGTGAAGATGGCCGAAGCGATGAAACTAGCGATTGAAGCTGGGCGCCTCGGATATGAAGCGGGCAGAATTCCGAAGAAACGCTATGCCACAGCCAGCAGCCCGATGGAGGGAATGAGCCGGACATGAATGAACGCTATTCCAGGCAGACGCTTTTCTCTCCCATTGGAGAAGCCGGTCAGAAAAAAATCAGCGCCAAACATGTTTTGCTCCTTGGAGCAGGGGCGCTTGGAACAGGGAATGCAGAAGCTCTCGTCCGTGCAGGAGTCGGACGGTTAACAGTGATTGACCGCGACTATGTCGAGTGGAGCAACCTCCAAAGGCAGCAATTGTACTCAGAACGGGATGCCGAAGATCGAATCCCCAAAGCAGTGGCGGCGAAACAACGGTTGTCGGAGGTGAATAGTGACGTACAAGTCGATGCCTACGTCATGGATGCGACGCCATCCGAAATGGAACGCCTGTTAGAAGGTGTCGATCTCATGATCGATGCCACCGATAACTTTGACGCCAGGATGATGATGAACGATCTTTCTCAAAAATACCAGATTCCATGGATTTACGGCGCCTGCGTGAGCAGTTATGGCATCAGCTCTACCATTCTTCCGTGGGAGACCCCTTGTTTGAACTGCCTGCTGGATCAAGTGCCCCGTGGTGGTATGACCTGTGATACCGCCGGGATTATCAGTCCTGCTGTGCAGATGATCGTCGCTCATCAAACCGTTGAAGCTTTGAAAATACTAGTGGAAGACTGGGCAGCCGTCAGCCAGAAGCTTGTTTCCTTTGACCTGTGGCAGAATCAGCATACATCTATCAACGTATCCAAGATGAAAAAGGAAAGCTGCCCTTCTTGTGGAAACCATCCTACTTATCCATTTCTAGAATACAGCCATCAAATGAAAACAGCCGTATTATGTGGACGTGATTCGGTCCAGATCCGTCCTCCGTCTAATAGAAAATGGAGTTTAGAAGAGGTTGCCGGAACCCTTGCTAAACAGGAGGGGGAGATAGAACAAAATCCATACCTTGTTTCTTTTACTAAGGAAAACACGCGGATGGTACTATTCAAAGACGGTCGTGCTTTGATACATGGAACAAAGGATGTGAGAGAAGCAAAGACGCTTTATCATCGGTATTTTGGCTGATAGAAAATCTCTCTGATGCCTGCCTCCAATCTAGCAGAGTGAGGATAAGGAAACGAGAGAAATACGCTTTAATAGGTGGAGTTTTAATCGACAACATTTTTTTCTACCTAAAAAGAGCGCTTCAATCATGGAGCGTTCTTTCTCTATGGTGAATTGGAATTTTTCATACTACGATCCCTCTGTGATAAATGGAAAAGAATGAAAGAGTAATATATGGGAAGAATATATAAAATTACTCTTTCGGAGCTGAAAGTAGATGGTATTAACATCTTTCCTGTCCAATGATAGCTTCCTGGGTCCGATCATCCTGTTTTTTACTTTTGCTGGTTTAGCAGGTCTTTTTTACCTATCCTTCTTTAAAAACAAGTGATGTGAGTAGCACATCTAGAATAATGAGTGGAGTTGATTGAGAAGTCTATCCAACTTTTGAGATATGCTCAAAACTTCCTTATCGTCTGCTCCATTCATATAGGCGTCGTACATTTCCTGTCGAACAGATTCTATTTTTCTTCTAACCGTGAGATATCATCCATATGTAATCCTCCGCATACGCTCTTCCAATTAAAGGTTAACACATGTCTTTACAATAACCTTTCATTCTTATTGATTCTTATAGTGGCAGTTTGAAACAGGTAAAACATCCCAGGGTGTAATTCCTAATCTTAGGTTTTAGAGAAAAGTGAATTTTACATTAAAAAAAGGTCAAAGAATATATCTCTGACCAGTAGGGTGAAATGGGTTACTCTATAATCTCTGGTTTCAGCCTGGCGATGACGGTTGGTAAACGTCCAAAATAAGGTTTTTGTATGAAGTCATAGGCTCCATGCTTAGCAAATCTCTCAATAGTGAATTTATCGCCTAAAGAGGAACAGACAATGACTCTCACGTTAGGGTTAATCCTCTTTAACTGGATAAGGGTTTGCAGTCCATTTACCTTAGGCAAGACAAAGTCTAGTATGACTAGATCGGGGCTATGGGTCTTATATTCAATAATCCCTTCAATTCCGTTCGCAGCTTCAGCGATCACTGAAATGGATTCCATTTCTAATACCTTTTTCAACCATGATCTCATAAATGAAGAATCATCAATAATTAGTGCGTTAATCATACAATCGTCCTTACGTCTTTTCTCTTTATTCCCCTTTATTGTTCACCCACACGTAACCTTAACAGATAAAATTATCTTAGTATAGTGAATTTGACTCGGATGCACTTGTTTTTAAACAAAGAAAATAGCCAGAGCAAAACTCTGGCGTAACTAAGCGAGGGACTCATCACATGAGTTAGATATAAGGGATGTGTATGTGAGAGTCACCTTCACCATTATGGGCAGTGAACGAACATTTATACATAAAAAAAGCCAGAGTATGAAAACACGCTGGCAAGTAGGGGTGATTTATCTATGATTTAATTTTTCTATAGCTGGAGACAATCTGTGGAGAAGTGGCTTTTGAATGAAGTCAATCACTCCTATAGAAGCACACTGGTCAAGTATATGGATATCACTGTGTTCCGAGCATACAATCACCTGTGCTTTTGGGTACTTACTGCGAAGTGCTTTTAGATCTTGCATATCAGAGGTTTGGACATCCATAAGCACTAAATCTGGTTGATAGCGATCATACAGTGAGATTACTTCCGTGCCATTTTCAGTTTCCGCCAAAACTGTATAGGAGTGTCTTTCTAATATACTTTTCAATCTTAGTTTATCTCGAGTATTATCTACCAATATTGCAGTAGGCATATAATCTTCCTTACGTCAATTGGTCTCCCTAACCCTATCTTTATACCTGTGTATATAGTCACCCCAGACCTATCATACCAGAGTAGGTTAGTGGAGAGTAGAAAAAAGCCCCGAACAATTCTCCAACCTATTCGACTGGAGTGAATACTTGCATAAGGATTAGTAATAGCAACAGAGGAAGGAAGAGTCCAAGACAAGTGAAAGCTTACAGTGAGCTCACTGGGGAAAATAGTGAGACTAGTGATTAGTGTAGAGAAAGGCTAGTTTCCCTTTCTTGAGAGTACCAGCATAAAAAGTTAATACATTTGAGGTCTTTCCCCATTTAATCCATGCCTCTCTTGGAATGAAATGATGAAAGGGTGGATGTGAATAAATGGTGGAGTGAAGAACATCAGATTATCGTACATATAAACTCTTTGTTTTGTAAATGGGATTCTATTATTTTTAAGCTTGGGAAAGTAGTGAGAATTTTGGGTGGAGAAGCAGAAAAATATGGAGGTTATTTCCCAATCTGTAATCTATTGTAAAAGGAGTTGTGTGTGATAATCTATTCCCTGTAAGAAAAAAAGGGAAAGGTGGAATTTTATTATGAAAAGAAAATTGATTTCTGCTATGGGTGTAACATTACTAGCTTCTGCAGCTATTTCAACGGGAGTTGGGGCAGCTGAATCTACGGGCAAAGATTTGTCTGAAGATAACCAAAAGACTCAACAGTACACGATCAACTGGGAAAGTGAATGGGAAAAAGCAGAAGACCTCAACGAGTCAGTAGAGTTTGGGAATGCCGGCGCAACTTCAGGTGGCCAGTTTCAAGCGGCAGCATCCTCTTGGGGATCATTAGCAACCGGAAGTACAAATGTTGCATCCGACTATCTTTCAGATGCGGTTAGTAGCACGGGTACTTCAAAAGGTAAGGTTTACACGACAGTTACATCCGCAACTACGAGCCTTAAAAATACAAGTTCTGGATATACTGTAAATGGCGATAAGTCTACGGCAGTTGCTAAGTTTACTGCTGAATCAACAGCAGAAATGATCGGATCATTCAACACTGTATATTCCGGCCTGACCATCCATACAGCTACAGATTCCGGAGTGCTGTATGAAGCGAGAACTTTTGATAGTGTGCTAAACTATTAAGTAAAATACATAAAATTGCACTAAGCTACTTTTTAGCTTAGTGCAATTTTCATTCGAAAGGATATACATATGAAACAAACCTTCATTCTTATTAGTCTCATAATCATTGCTCTAAGTGGTTGCTCGGGAGAAAAGTTAAACAATGAATTTAGTGGGGAAGATGTCGCCATGATATCCAGTGGGGATCCAGCTTTAGAAGAATCTAAGAATCTTGAACTGCTTCGTAAATCTGATCAAGTTGCAGAATCATCTGTCCCTTTTACTTTGGTGAAAGCTTTCGTTCCTGATGATGATTTCAAAAATAAAACCTCCGTAAAAGGTGAGGAATTTACCTTTCTTACGTTACCTAAAGACAAAGATTACTTAACAGGTAACATTATTGTAGAGAATAACAAGGAAGAAAATGTAGAGATGCAAGCAATATTCATGCAGGGGGATCATACGGCAAAAGTTAGACCAGAAGAAGACGAAAAGTGGTCAAGGTCGATAAAATATGAGGTTCCCCCTAAAACTTCCATAACCCTTCCTGTGGAAATTTCTATTGAGCAAGAGGGGCAGGAAGAATTATCATTCATACCTCTAGCAGATCTTTCCGACAAGGAGAAAATAGGGAATGAAAATGTAAGCAACTATCGCTTTTTTTTACAATTGGGCGATGTTACCATTGATAATGGAAAATTAGGAGATCATTCCTTCACATTAAGTGAAGAGCAGATGAGTACATTAAAAGATCCTTATCCTTCTCCATCGTGGAGTACGGATGGTGGTAAGCCTGTGAAGTTTTATGAAAACAACGATAGGCTTACTACTGAAAATAGCATCGAAGGGATTACGTTAAATCCCGTCCCTTATTCAACGAGTGTTGATGTTGTCCATTTTGATGAACATGGAAATTCGACTGTACTGAAAAAAGATGTAGTCCTAAATGAAAATGAAAGCAAGTTTATTCCCTTTGACCAAGCGACCATAGAAAGTCTATATGAAAAGGATCGTCGACAATTCATCAAAGTGACTAATAATAGGGGAAAAGATATTTTGGCAGATTTGAAAGCCCTGGATCATGGTTCTAAACCTTTTCCAACATCCTATCAAGGCATAATTGAATTACATCCAAAGAAAAAAGGGGATTGAAGATGGTGAATGACATTAATAAGTGGAGCTTCTTTCAGTTGTTGAACTTAGCAGCGTTAATAACCCTTATTATACTGTTCGAAAAAATTGGGTACATACTATTTGATGCGTTTTTATCAAACGGCTCTTCTATAATGATGCAAATCTATTTTGCTGTAGCCATCTTGTTAACGGTCAGCTTCAACTACTTTTGGATTTATTGCCAGGTAAAGAAAAGCAGCGGGAATATTTTTCACAATAAATTTTGGAGAAACGGAATAAAAGTATTTGGACTCTCCCTTATGATTCTTATATTGACTATTTTAGTATCTGGATTTACTGGGGACATTTTTATCATCGTTGAGCAAAATCGTTGGGTCATGTATTTGATGGCTGTGCTCTTCATTTCTATAACCTATTTTATGATGGTATCCATCGTTTCTAAATTTGAAAACTCTCCCTTTTCCATAATTAAAATGAGTTTTTATGCGACTTCTATCATGCTTGTCATCTCCATTTTTATGATGTGACTTAACCCCACAAGAAAATGATTCAATGTGTCAGCGAAAAGTAAGCCGTATGAAAGTGCCTGACCCCCACTGCGTTAAAGTGTTAACGTGGTGGGGGTCAGGCATTTTCTTTAACAAATAGGGGATTACAGGATAATCTTATTAATTCATGAGTATAAAAGAGCGCTTCAGTTACGAAGCGCTCTTTTTTATGCTACATCATTTAAAGGGGATGCGATAACACGTTGCAAATTTTAGAACGTTTACATAACCCGAATGAAAAAGGAAAGTATCGCTTTTTGCTTAATATACTGGAAGGAGATGTGATAAAAATCAGAGGAGGTTTATTGTGGACGCATTCTTACTGATTTTAATGTCGTTGGCGCTAGCAGGAACGATCGTCTTTTTTGTTTTTGCATTTGTAAAAGGAAAGAATCACAGGCGTAGGAACTTTCTAAAATCAGGTGGGTGTCTGTACGCCTCTTTCGTCCTGGCTATGTTTTTAGGATCGGAGGAAGGTGCTTTTCTAACTTTCTTAGTGATTTTAATGATAACAGCTTTAGCAGGGATGGTCGTTTTTTTCATATTAGCTCTTGTGAAAGGAAAGGGGAACAGACTGCGAAACTTCCTGATATCAGGGGGCTGCTTTCTCGCATTGCTTGTCTTTGCCCTAATTACGGGAGCGATGAGCGAGGATGTAACGGTTAAGGAAGACGCTAAAGCAAATGCTTCTGTAGAAGAACAAGAAGCTGAAGCAAAGGCGAAACAGGAAGAGGAAGATAAAGAGCGCGAGGCTAGAGAACAAGCAGAAAAAGAGCAGGAAGCTAAGGAACAAGCGCAGAAAGAAAAGGAAGAACGAGAAGCAAGAGAACAAGCCCAGAAAGAGCAGGAAGAACGGGAAGCTAAAGAAAAAGCGCAAAAAGAACAGGAAGCCAAAGAGGCTGAAGAACAGAAGAAGAAAGAAGAAGAACGTAAGGCTAAAGAGGAAGAAGAAAGGAAAGCAAAAGAAGAAGCAGAGCGTAAAGCTAAAGAAGACAGCGTAACCGTTTCTCAAAAACAGGCGGTTGCTATGGCTGAGCATTACATTAATTTCATGGCATTCTCGAAATCGGGGTTGATCGATCAATTGGAGTTTGAGGGATTTAGCACAGAAGATGCTACTTATGGTGTGGAGAATATTTCGGTGGATTGGCAGGAACAGGCGGTGATTAAGGCTGAGGAGTATCTTGATTTTATGGCGTTCTCAAGACAGGGTTTAATCGAGCAATTGGTTTTTGAAGGCTTCAGCCAAGAACATGCAGCTTACGCGGCTAGTCAAGTGGGTTTGTAATCCCGAGGTGGAAGCGGAACAGGTGAAAAGACAAATTTACAGGTGCTAAAAGGTTGGACTTACTTAACAGGTCGAATATGATCCTACACATCACATACAAAAGAGCGCTTCGTGACTGAAGCGCTCTTTGCCTATTACTACCGGTCTGCGTTTCTTCAGTACATTCTCCTTCAAAAGGTGGCCAGGGTGATGTTAATTGGATTCTAAAGTAAAACCAAACTCAATAGTGGCTAAATATTTAGAAAATTAAAAAATATCCTTTACTATTGTATTTTTTTTCTTTATAATTCTCAGTAACTCATAAAGGAAGGGGGAACTTCCTGAATCGTTCAAAAATCTTTTTTTATGTATTTTTGAATGCGGATTCAATCATTCATATTGTATAAGACTTACTTTAAGGATTAATTTTTTGTGTGTTTTGAATGCGGATTCAAGATTTAAAAATTTAGATAAGGTAGTGGTTAAATGGAATCTGTACATTTGAAAAATAAGAAAATGATTCACGAACTTTCATCAAAGTTGTACAACTCAAATAAGGATAGTATCGCTGAGGACATTAAGGATTATTATCATGAGGATGCAGTCCTTTATGGTTTTCATCCTATTAACAAAGTAGAGGGTATTGAGCAGATTATAAACACTTTCTACAGACCATTAGTTAGTTCTTTTCCAGATTTGAAAAAAGACTCCTATATTCTCATGGCAGGAGAGTACCAAGAGAATCAATGGGTCACTGCCACCGGAAACTTTGTCGGTACATTTGAAAATGATTGGCTGGAGATTCCTGCTAGTCAACATGCGACGTGGATAAGGTTTGGTGAGTTCCATAAGATCAAGGATGGAAAAATTATTGAAACAAGATTATTAATCGATATGCTTGACGTTATGAGACAAGCGGGGTTCAAGTTCATTCCAACATTAGCTCCTGAAATTAACGTACCCGGCCCTTCTACATATGATGGACTTTTATTGAAAGAAGATGATTCTCACGAGAGAGCGAAGTCTCTCCAACTGGTAGAGGATATGATCTTTAAAGGACTCAGGAAAGCAACATCCGGCTTAGAAAAGCAGGGATTGGAAGCATTTTGGAAAGAGGACTTTATGTGGTATGGACCTGGAGGAATAGGGTCGACTAAGGGAATAAAAGGATTCAAAGATTACCATCAAGGACCTTTCGTCAAAGCGCTGCCGGACCGTGTGGGTGGGCACAATCATGCGTCAAGGTTTGCTGATGACACTTATATCGCTTCAACGGGATGGCCTAGTGTAGAAGCGACACACACAGGCGCGGGATGGTTGGGAATACCAGCCCCAAATAAAAAAGTGACGATGAGAGTTATGGATTGGTGGAGGAGAGAAGATGGTTTACTAGCAGAAAACTGGGTCTTGATAGACATTGTAGAATACTTGCTACAGTTAGATATTGATATTTTCGATAGGCTTAGAAAAAGACAATACCTTATCAGGTGAAGGTAATAGATCTTGAATAATACAGGAGAGTGATGGTGATCACATGCATCCAATTGATATAACGATTATTGTAGCTTATATGGCAGGATTAATAGTTATGGGCTACATGCTAGGGAAGGGAAATAAATCACAGAAAGATTATTTCATTGGTGGCAGATCCGTAGCAACTCTACCGATCGCTTTATCGATTGCTGCTACCACGATGAGTGCTAATGGGTTTATTGGAGGCCCAGGGTGGGCGTATACATCAGGTATGATTGCGTTTATGTTGAATTACAGTATCCCTATTGTCATGATCATTACGTTGTCCGTATTTCTGCCATTCTTCTACAACTTGGATGTTACGTCTATCTATGAATATATTGAAATGAGGCTTGGCGGGATCAGCCGCATGCTGGCAGTTTTTGGGTTTGTTGTATCGAATATCATTCAGGTCGGATCATTTCTTTTTATCCCTTCCTTAATCATTCAGCAATTTACGGGGTGGTCCTTGTCTGTGGTGGTTCCTATCGTCGTCGTCGTATCGATCATATATACGCTTCTTGGCGGGATAAAAGCAGTCATTTGGACCGATGCGATACAAATGATTGTCCTATGGGGAGGACTCATTGTGACCATGGGGATTATCATCGCTAACCTGGAGGTGGGTTTCTTTGAAGCCCTTGGTGAAGCTAAGGAAGATGGAAAGCTTGCAGCGCTTGATTTCTCTTTGGATGTCCAACTCGAAAACGGGTTTTGGGTGGCGCTTATTGGTGGTACATTCTTGTGGTTGAAATATTATGCTACAGACCAAACCCAAACGCAGCGCATGTTTGCTGCCAAATCCGTCACTGAAGTGAAGAAGTCCATTTGTATCAGTGGTTTTGTTATGAACATTATGTATTTTGTGTTTATGTTAATTGGTGTGTTGTTGTATATCACGATGGATGGCCGTTCATTCGAGAATTCCAACAATGTTATGATCACCTTCATAGCTTCCAATATTCCTGTTGGTGTTCTTGGACTCATGATAGCTGGGGTTTTTGCAGCAGCCATGTCTAGTATTGACTCTGTCCTAAACTCTGTCACCACGGTGTTCATAAAAGATGTGTATGAAAAATTCATTACAAAAGGCGAAGAGGCTTCGCTTAAAGTTTCTATGATTTTCACATTGGTTTTTGGATTATTGTTGATTGTTTTTACATTATTGGCTTTCGGAGACACCACAGCTTCGATTCTCCAAGTAGTCGGAAGTTATCTTTCCTACTTCTCTGGTTCAATTCTTGCTATGTTCCTGCTTGGAATGTTGACGAAGAAAGCAAATGATAAAGGGGTAGCTATCGGTTTTGTAGTGGGGATCATTCTAACAGCCTATATAGGCAAGATGGGAATTGTGAACTGGTTATGGAATTACCCAATTGGCTGTGCTTTTACACTAATCATTGGTTACACAGCAAGTTTTCTTTTCAAAACAAAAAAAGTGGGCTCCGAAGAATTCACAATCCTTGGTCAAAGAGCAAAGCTCAAGGCAGAGGGTCGAATCGAAGATCAGGAAGGAACGTCTATTTTACCTGGTGCCATCGACAAGTACACTTACATTTTATTAGGATTCTTTATCGCTCAAACGGTCTTTCTACTCCTAATTCAGTTATAATGAAAGAAGACTGAATGTTCTAATATTAAAAAAGATGAAATGTATATAATAGAAGGGATTTTAAAACATGAAAGATCGTATTAGTGCTTATGATGTTGCTGAAAAAGCCGGAGTATCACAATCGACGGTTTCAAGAGTATTGAACAACTATCCTTTTATGAAAGAAACAACAAGGCAAAAGGTCCTGACCGCCATTGAGGAATTAGGATTCACTAGAGATGAAATTGCCAGAAGTTTGGCAAGCAAGAAAACGAGAACCATTGGTTTGATTCTTGGAGATATTACGAACCCATTTTTTTCAGAGTCGGCAAAAGTGATTACAAGGAAAGCGCAGGAAATGGATTATAACGTTATCCTTTGTAATACCAATCATAGTGAGGAAAACTTGAATAAGTACATTCAGACACTGATGGGGAAACGTGTAGACGGCATCATTATTGCCTCAGCAGATAAGGATAATCAAAAAATCAAAGAACTTTACGATAAAGGGTTTCCTATCATTCTTTACAACAGCATTATGGAGCATGATCATGCCAACTACATTGCTGTCAATAACTATAAAGGGGCTCAGCTTGCTGTTGAACACCTCTACCATTTTAACCACCGGGAAATCAGTTACATTGCAGGTCCTTCTAAATATGTAACGACACATCTGCGTAATTTAGGATTTAAAGATGCCCTTGATAAATTTGGTTTGAAAATGAATGAGAAGTTCATATATGATCGTGAATTTTCTTATGATGAAGTTTATCTGTTTGCGAAGAATCTATTAAATCAACAGAGTAGGCCTACTAGTTTTTTTGCATCTTCTGACCAAATGGCGCTGGCCGTCTTAGATGCTGCTGCCAGTGAAGGTATTTCAGTACCTGATCAACTTTCCGTTATCGGATTCGATGATATAGATCTTGCCAAGAACCAATTCATAGGACTGACAACCATCACTCAACCTAAAGAGAAGATGGCGATGTTAACTCTAGAAAAACTGGTGTCTTTAATTGAAGAGAAAGAACACGTGGATGCTCCAATACAGATTGTGTTAGAACCTGAGCTTATTTCTAGAAAAACGACAGGCGTACACAAACCATAAATAAAGAGGAAAGGAGTGAAATGATGACTGACCATTTCTCTGATATAAAAGGAAAGCAAGTCATTGTCACCGGTGGAAGTAAAGGAATTGGAAGAGATATAGCTATCGAGTTCGCTAAACTCGGTGCTTCTGTTGTCATTACAGGAAGGGATGAGAATGCCTTACTAGAGACTAAGAATGAACTGATGAAGTTTAGCTCACCGCATTATTATATCAAGTCTGATATGAGAGAAGTCACAGATGTTATTCAGATGGTAGATGAAGCTGCTGGGCTCATGGGAGGTATTGATATCCTCGTAAATAATGCAGGTGTGAACTTGCCAAAGTCAGCTTTTGAAGTGACAGAAGAAGACTGGGATTCCATGATTGACACGAATTTGAAAGGCAGTTTTTTCTGTTCTCAGCAGGCAGGGCGGTACATGCTTAAGCAGAAGAGAGGGAAGATCATCAACATTGTTTCACAGATGGCTTTTGTCGGTTATTTCAAACGAGCACCATATTGTGCAAGTAAAGGCGGTGCTGTACAACTAACAAAATCTTTGGCTGTCGAATGGGCCTCTCAAAATATTAATGTGAATGCAGTGGCTCCTACATTTATTGAAACAGAATTGACCAAACAGATGTTGGAGGAGCCTTCGTTCCGAGAAGATGTCATCAACAGGATTCCTTTAGGAAAACTTGCTCGACCTCAGGACGTGACGGGAGCTGTGATCTACTTGGCATCGAATATGGCCGATTTTATTACAGGGGAAACGATAAAAGTAGATGGAGGCTGGACAGCAATCTAAATGTGTATCCAATTTTGAATGCGGATTCAAAAATCGGAAGGAGCGTCTTTATGGAAAGCACAGAAAGTGAGTTGAATCATGAAACAAACTTAAGTCATGACCGCGTTTATTATGGCGACACAAGTGAAGTGAATTCGGTCGGGTACGCGGATTATAATGAGTATTCTCAGAATAAAGAGAAAAAGCAGAGCATGAAAGGGTTCGATGAGAAATATTCGGATTTTGTAGATTATATCTTGAAAATCACTCATAACATCTGGGAGGAAAAAGGCATTGGCGTGATTTATGACACGTATCACAATAATGTCGTTATGCATACAGGTACCATTAATATCCATGGAATCAATGAAGTCGTATCCGGAACTTTACAAACCTTGCACGCTTTCCCTGACAGAAGATTGCTGGGAGAAAACGTTGTTTGGTCGGGGAATGACCAAGAAGGTTTTTACTCTTCCCATCGTATTGCATCAAAAGCTACGAATCTTGGAGATTCATCCTTTGGGCCTTCGACAGGGAAAAAAGCATTCTTCCGGACGATCGTGGATTGCTTCGTACATTCCAACCGCATCATTGAAGAATGGTTGATCAGGGATAACCTCTATATTGTTCAGCAGCTAGATCTTGATCCTGTTGAAGTCGCAAAGCAATTGGCGAAAAAAACGAAGAACAAAAAGGTTTCATTACAAACAAGGTTTGGGGCAAATGAAACAATGGAAGGCCAGTACATGCCGACCGCCTATATACCTAAACATGATGAATTTGAAATCGGAGATTTTATTCTAGAACTCTATAACCACATATGGGAGCGGAGGCTGTTCAACAAGGTCAAAGATTTTTATATGGATCATTCGACCGTCCACTATATTTGTGACAAGGACTTGATTGGTACCCAACAAATACAAGGGATGCTTGTGAGTTTATTTGCATCATTTCCAAATGCCAAGTTCATCGTGGAAAGAGTGACTTGTAACGAACTCTCTGATGAAAAATGGGATGTGGCGGTCAGATGGAGGTTGATGGGACTTCATGAGGGGATTGGATATTTTGGAGAGCCTAGTGGAAACCATGTGGAAATCCCAGGCATTAGTCATCTGAAAGTATATAACCAGAAGGTGGTGGAAGAATGGATTACCTTTGACGGCTTAGATGTACTGCGGCAGGTGCACATGGATTCAGAGGATGATCATTTCCATTCAGAAGAAAGTGAGTAAACATGTATTGTTTTTTTGAATGCGGATTCAAATACTAGGAGGGGATGAAATGTCAATGCAAACAACCCAGCCACAAGTGAAAACGAAAGACTTTCAGGATTTTTTCATGCCGGGGTATGTACGGTTCGGAGTGAATGCCAACCTCACTCTTGCAGAAGAAGTGACGAAACTAGATGCCCGTAAAATCACCCTTATCAGCGATAAAGGGTTGGAAAAAGTAGGAGTTGTACAAAAAGTTTTGGATCTACTCGCACCTCTAGACAAAGATATCACTACATTCACTGATATATCAGGGGAGCCAAGTTTTGATCTGCTTGCTCATTCGATTGATCGGGTGAGAAGGCATGAGAGCGACATGATTATCGGTATCGGAGGGGGAAGTGCTCTGGACGTAGCTAAAGCGACGGCAGCACTGGCGCATGAGGAGGAACTGTCCTTGTGCTTCAGCGGGCAAAAACCCATAGAGACACGAAACGTTAAATGCATTCTGTTACCGACGACTTCTGGCACAGGTTCAGAGGTCACGATGAACGCTATCTTCGGTGATGAAGAACAGGAAGTTAAACGAGGGTTAGTGAGTCAAAGTTTGTTGCCTGACGTAGCCATTGTGGATCCTGTCCTCACTTTATCTTGCCCTCCAAAAGTGACAGCCGCTTCAGGTGTGGATGCTTTCACGCATGCTCTAGAATCGTATGTCGCTGAGCGGGCGACTCCAATGACGAAAATGTATGCAGAAAAAGCGATGAAATTATTCGCTGCCAATATTCCGAAAGCCGTCCATAACGGAAAAGATTTAGAAGCGCGAAAAGAGATGAGCTGGGTTAGTCTACTTGCTGGTGTTTCCTTAGCTAATGCAGGAGTCGGTGCGGTCCATGCTCTCGCCTACCCATTAGGTGGGAAGTACCATGTAGAACACGGGGTGGCGAATGCGCTACTCATGCCGTTTGTATTCGATGTGATCGGGAAGTCCTGTATGGAAGAAATGGTGGAAGTGTCTTCATTTTTGCATCTGGGTGATTTCACAAACCATCCCCATCAAGCAAAAGGTGCGGTTGTCCATTACCTTTATGAGTTGTTAGAAACATTAAACCTCCCTACCTCCTTATCAGAGCTTGGGATTCAAGAAGAAGATCTTCCGTTACTTGCAAAGCAAGCATCAAAAGTAGATCGCCTTCTTTCAAACACGCCTTATGAACTATCAGAAAATCAAATATTAAAAATCTATGAAAATGCCTATCGTGGCCAATAAAGGAGTAGATGATTTGCAGAATACTACCATAAAAAAGTCATTGTTTCTCAATGGCAGTTGGCAGGAAGCAAATGAATATTATGAATTGACATCTCCATACAGTGAAGAATTGCTAGGATATATCCCATTGGCCTCTGAAAACGAGGTGAAACAAGCGATTATGGCAGCAGATGATGCTGCGAGTCAAATCAAGAAGTTGACCGCGTTAGAAAGGGCGAACATTCTCGAGAAAGTGTCTTCTCTTTTTGAAAAGCATGCAGAGGAAGCCGCTTTTATACTGGCTAAGGAATGTGCCAAGCCGTTGAAAGCTGCAAGGGGCGAAGTGGGCCGAACCATTGAAACTTACAAATTTGCTGCAGAAGAAGCCAAGCGTATTCATGGGGAAACCATTCCTATGGATGCAGCCAAAAGTGGACGTGGACGGTTTGGTTATACCGTTCGTGAACCTGTGGGTGTGGTTGCAGCCATCACACCTTTCAATTTTCCTTTCAACCTTGTTGCTCATAAACTTGGACCAGCTATTGCCGCGGGCAATCCCGTAGTTTTGAAACCAGCAAAACAAACCCCTCTAAGTGCTTTGTTCACAGCGGACCTTTTTCAACAAGCTGGTTTGCCGGATGGTGCATTGAATGTTGTTACTGGAAAAGGCAGTGAGATTGGGGATTTGCTAGTGAAGCATGACAAAGTGAAATACATTACTTTCACTGGCAGTTATGAAGTAGGTCTTAGTATTAGAGAGAAAGCAAAGCTGAAAAAAGTGACGTTGGAGCTCGGGTCCAATTCAGCTGTAATCATTGATAGTACAGAAAATCTTGTGGCAGCTGCTAAGCGTTGTGTAGAAGGTGCTTTTGCCTATTCTGGTCAAGTATGTATTTCTGTTCAACGTATTTACGTACAAGAAGCGCTTTATGAAGATTTCATCGAAAGTTTTGTTAACGAAACAAAACAACTGGTATTGGGCGATCCCCTTTCAGAGGAAACCGACCTTTCTTCTCTTATACATCCAAATGAAACGGTACGGATAGAAGAATGGCTGGAAGAAGCTGTTCAATCGGGAGCTTCCATTGTTGAAGGGGGGAAACGATCGGGGAATATGTTCATGCCGACCGTCTTTACAGAGACGGATCAGAATTCCCTAGTCAATTGTAAAGAAGCTTTTGCTCCTATTGTAACGATTACAAAATATAAAGAGTTGGATGAAGCGATATCTCTAGTGAACGATTCAGAATATGGTCTTCAAGCGGGCATCTACACAGAATCTGTTAATAAAGCGTTTGAGGTAGCTGAAAAGTTTGAGGTTGGTGGCGTAATGGTCAATGATGTTCCGACATTCAGGGTAGACCAAATGCCGTATGGAGGAGTGAAAAACAGCGGAACAGGACGTGAAGGGATCAAGTATTCTATCGAAGAGATGACAGAAATGAAACTCATCACATTTAAATTATAAAAAAGTAGTTCCTCTCTGCAGTTAGGGAGGGGAGTAGTCTCAGTAAAAATAAAAACAATGAATCATAGAATTGGAAAGGAAGGATTGTATGGAAAATCAACAGCCGAAAGTAAAAAAATCCGTAACTAATGAGGAAATGGAGAAAAACTGGATTGTTCGCTTTGATGAGTTAAAATCAAAATCAATTCCTTTAATGTTTATAGACAGCATTATCCCCGGACACCAACGATTGAATTATGCCTTGATCGGTGATACAGCCAGTGAAAACGACAAATATTCTCCGGAAATTACAGAACCCCATGGTTTTCAAATTGGAATGGTGAAGGCGCCGCCTGGAAATGGCCCAGCCTTCCATAGCCACGATTATATTGAGGCCTTTGTTCCATTGACTGGAAAGTGGCGTTTTTATTGGGGGGATGGTCCAGAAGAAATAGAAGGGGAAACGATTATTGATGAATGGGATATGATTTCTTTACCTCCAGGGTTATGGAGAGGATTTGAAAATATCAGCGAGGAAGATGCTTGGTGCTTTGCTGTCTTAGAACAACACAAAGTGTATGACGGGAAAGATCCATACTGGGCGCCCGAAATCATTAAGCAAGCCTCGGAATATGGATTCCATGCCGATGAAAAAGGAAAAATGATTAAACCTGATAATTTTGAAGAATTAGAGAAACAAATAGCTGAAAAACTTCGGTCTGGAGAAAGGTAATGGTTCATAAAACCCCATTACTCCTTCTTCCAGGCACCTTATGTGATGAACGTTTATGGAAGCATCAACTAGCAAGCCTTGACGACATTGCAGATATGACTGTCATTGACCTTACGGGAGCTACGTCTATAAAGGAGCTGGCTCACTCTGTACTGGAAGGAGCTCCAGATACTTTTGCGCTTGCTGGATTATCATTAGGGGGCATCGTAGCGATGGAAGTCGTCCGTCAAGCACCAGAGCGCGTCAGCAAAGTTGCTCTTCTCAATTCGAATCCCTATGCTCCCCGACCTGAGCAATTGGAAACATGGGATCACCTCGAGCACTTGGTGGAACAAGGAAGGTTTATGGAAGTCTTGAAAGAGAAATTATTGCCTAATTTGATTCATCCCAATCGACAACAGGATGAGAGGTTAGTCTCCACCATAGTAAGCATGGCAGAAAAGATTGGGCCTGAGGCCTATATCCGCCAGCTTAAAGCCGTTGCTACAAGGTCAGATGCGAGACAGAACTTGGAGCAGTTACAGTGCGACACTCTTTTATTGACAGGGAGGCAAGATAACGTGTGCCCCACGGCTTTTCATGAAGAAATGGAAGAATTAATACCAAACTCTACCTTGAAAGTCATTGATCAATGCGGCCATTTGAGCAGTTTAGAGCGGCCGGAGGCAGTTAGCGAAAATCTACGTGCCTGGTTATTAGAAACACCCGAAGGGAGGAGTGACTTTTGAAGAATCCGCTGAAAGAAAAATTGGAGAATGGTAAAAGTGTATTGGGTAGCTTTTTAGGGATCTATTCTCCCCCTCTAGTAGAGATGATCGGGTATGCAGGCTATGATTTTGTTGTTATTGATGATGAACACGGTGCCTTTAGCACAACTGAGTTAGAAGATATGATTCGTACCGCTGATTCCGTTGACCTTGTGCCAATTGTTCGTGTTTCCTATGATCAATCGAGTATACAGAAGGCATTAGACCGCGGTGCATTAGGTATTCAAGTTCCGATGATCAATACGAAAGAAGAGGCAGAAGAAGCAGTACAAAAAGCAAAATACCCTCCTAGAGGCCGGAGGGGAGCAGCATATTCACATCGCGCCGCTCACTATGGAAAAGAAAAAGGAAAAAAGTTTTTAGATGAATCCAATGAAGAAATTTTAGTCATTCCTCACATCGAAACTTTAGAAGCGGCAGAAAATTTTCACGAAATTATCAATGTCGAAGGGATCGATTTCCCTTTTATTGGAACCACAGATTTATCAGTGAATATGGGTTATAAAGAGGAAGGACCAAATCACCCGGAAGTTAGGAAAGTTGTAGACAGGATTTACATGGAATCCAAAGAGCGAAATATAAAGATAGGGACGGTTGCTAATGATGCGATTGGGGCTAACAAAGCCTATGATAAAGGGGCTTCTTATGTAGGGATTGTCGCCATAAATGTAATTACAAATGCTTTAGGAGATGTTTTGCAATCAACTAACAAATAGATACATTTTCACTGTAAACATTGGAATTAAATTCCCTATTATCAGCGGATTTTGGCTGGCTCTATGCCAGCCTTTTTCTTTTCCCTCAGAAGTTAAAAGTCTCCTTATTAAAAGTCGTGGAACGATGGATTAGAAAATCCAGTGTGGCCGTTTGCTAAACATCATCCCCAAGGATCTTACTCCATTCTGAATGGGACCGCCCCCTTGCGTTGGTATTATCCTTCAGCACATGTAATACGTCGAAGATCCTCAAGCTGGCAGTTCGGGAATGCCTAGTTGATGTGGTTACGGGGAACGAAAAGGTGATCAATTACGAGGAGCTCTTCTTACGTTACCAAGACCTCTCGAATTATGAAGAGAATAAAATGGTCCATCTCTACGAATATTCAATTTAGAACGGATTGCGACTCATTATTTGCAGGTAATTCCTTCCTTTTGTCGAAATGGTTCATATCCATAAAAAAGAGGAGAGAAGGAATGAGAACTAAAAAAGAAAAAATGACTAGTAAGGAGCCAGAGCACGAGACAGACTATTGTACCATTTGGAAACGTGCCAGTGTAAAAATTGAAGAGGACAGGTTTGCAGCTATCGAATTAATTACTGTAAAGGAGTTGAATCGTGAAGAGATCAGATTCGCTTATTATAAGTTAGACAAGAATGGGAATTTACGTTTAATTCCCAGACCCCTTGATGTAACTTACTCGGAATTTAATAAGCTTATTAAAGAAGCAAAAGAGAAAAAGATAATAGATTAGCAGTTACAGGTCACTGTTGGGGGCCTATTTTATATTTTAATTAAATAGCTATAAGTTAGCTTGAAAGTGCCTGCCCCCAAGCCATTAACACTTTAGTGAAGTGTAGTGGGGGCAGGCACTTTCTTTGGGGCTATGACAACGCCAGACCTAAAAATTAACAAAGAGGTGAACAAATTGGATAACACTTTAATATCGTCAGACAATACGTGGGCGCTCTGGTCTTTTCTGACAGGGTGGGCTGCTATCAGTATTTATTTTGAGCAAAAGTACAAGTGGGCATCGAAAATTTCCGGAGCAATCATTGCTTTAATCGGTTCCATGGTATTAGCCAATTTAAATGTAATCCCGCTTGAGTCAAGTGTGTATGATGCTGTATGGAATTATGTCGTACCGTTGGCGATTCCGTTACTGCTGTTTCAGGCGAATATAAAGAAGATTTGGCAGGAAAGCGGACGTATGTTGACTATTTTCTTATTAAGCTCCATAGGTACGGTCGCCGGTACCATTATCTCATTTCTGCTCTTAAAAGATATTATTCCCCATCTGGATAAAATAGGAGCCATGATGGCAGGATCCTATACGGGGGGCGGGGTAAACTTTGCAGCCATGTCCGCAAAATTCCAGACGCCAAGTGAACTCGTTTCGGCTACCGTGGTTGCAGACAATATGATGATGGCCACCTTCTTCTTTGTTTTGATGGCCATCCCCACATTTTCATTTTTTCGTGATCGATTCAAAACCCCTCATATTGATGAGGTAGAAGCGGGCGTTGCTGGAGATGAGAATGAAACGCAGGCCGCTTCTTTCTGGAAAGGAAAAGAAATATCACTTAAAGATATTGCGATCAGTGTGGCAAGTGCATTCGCGCTTGTGACAGTATCTTTTAATCTAGCAGACTTTTTTGCCGGAGTCCTACCTGGTGGCGAGGATGTAAACATCATTTATCAGGTGTTAGGCGGTATCATCGGTGATCGTTATCTGATGCTTACGACACTTACAGTGCTGGTCGTTTCATTGTTACCCAAACAATTCGAAAGCATCAAAGGAACGCAGGAACTTGGAACGTTCTTGATTTATTTATTCTTTGTAGTGATCGGGGTACCAGCTTCCATCGCAATCGTAGTCACAACATCACCTTTATTATTGGTATTTGTTTTAATCATTGTTCTGATGAACGTGCTAGTCTCTCTGGTATTGGGTAAACTGTTTAAATTTAGTTTAGAAGAGACCCTTCTTGCGAGTAACGCAAATATGGGAGGTCCAACTACAGCAGCAGCCATGGCGATTGCGAAAGGCTGGCATAAACTGATCGTTCCTATTCTGCTTGTTGGTACGCTAGGTTATATCATTGGAAACTATATTGGTACGGGACTTGGGTTTTGGCTTCAAAGTTTAATGTAATTAGGTGAAGTCAGGAAATTTTAAGGTGTTCTAAGTTAGCTCATATCTCAGAGGGTGGAGATATGGGCTTTTGTTTTTGAAGCAGCGCGGTATCGTTTAACAGTTTAAAAAATGTAGGGTAGCTTACAAGAGGAGTCGTGTTCTATGGACGTGTATTAAATCTTTGAAGAAGGTCCTAAACCTCATTTCGTTGAGATTGTAACGTGTTGGGTTCAGGCAATTTTTATTCAGGACAGAAGATGCAACTTAAGTGGGGATTATAATCGCAAGGCGGAAGCAGGGTTAGATAAAAAAATTATAGGTAAGGAATATGCTTTATTTAATAAAAGTGCCTAATCTCTACTACGCTAAGTTGTTTACGAGGCGGTGGGGGAGGCACTTTTTCTGTTTCCATTTATATCCTTTTTTAGTAAACTTGTAATAGGGAAGGAGGTATTGGTTTGAAAAGGATTTACGCATTTCTTCTTGGTGTATGGGCGGACCTTACAGTTGATGCATATTGTAAAGTTGGCCCATATATGACCTCTCCTTTTATTAGGTAAAAGGAGGGTGTCCAGGTATGGAGTCCATATAATTAAGAAGCACAAACCATGTATCAGAAAGACTTCGTGTATCACTACAAGAATGTAAATTACCGTCTTCATCGAATGTTCACTCCAATTACAAGGTCGTAAACTCATACTTGTTTCTGTTATATTGGATCAATTTGAAGAAGGAAGATGTGGATATTATCAAACAGGATAATCATTAATTTTGTTCTAGTTAAGTTGTATTATGAATAATTAGGGGGAAGTTTCATGAAAGAATTACTAAAAGCTTCAGCAATCGGTTTACTTATTGTAGCTCTAGCAGCTTGTGGTGGAGAAGATAATACAGAAACTAGTGGATCTGTAGGGGAAGAACAGAAAGCAGAAGAAACGACAACTGATGAAACGGAAACTACCGATGTGTCATCTAGCGATAATGAAGATAGTGATGAAGGGGAAACGATGACAGCAGAAGAAAACGAGAACAAAGAAGCAGAAGTTGGTGATACAGTTACATCAGAAGCAGGAGAACAGACTTTGGTCAGTCGGACAGATGATATAGGGGAATTTGAGAGCGGTCCTATTACGCTAACAATCGAAAAAGTCAATGGAGTCTCTGGTACCCTTAAAGGTGAAGTTGCCGAGTACATGGATATGGAAGAAATTGAGTATATCCAAGTAGACATGAAAGTAAGTAACTCTTCGGAAGAAGATGTGAACTTCTATGCTTCCCAGGCAACGATGACAACAAATACTGGGGAACAGTTAGAACCTGATATGATGATGAGCGATCATATTGATGGCGAATATTTAGGGCAAGTTAATAAAGAAGGCTCATCTTTTTATATTCTCGAGAATTCTAAAGCTGAAGATGTTACCTCTGTAACACTTCATTATGACGCAGCACATGACATGGATTTTGAAGATCTTGGAGAGAAAATTAAAATCGAAGTGGAATTAGAGAAATAATGAAATCTATATCCATTACTCTAATTGTTTTAGGAATCGTTGGGTTGTTACTGAGCTTGATGATGTATGGTGATATTGCTATTGCTGGACTCATTGCGTCTCTCACAGCAATATTGTCAGGAGTAGGATTTTTTATAACAAATAAAAAGTTAAGTTAGACACTTAAATAAAAACACTTGAAGCGGGCACGGTTCGGGGACTTTCTATAAAACCTCCCAGCGCTTTAACACTTTAGCAAAGTGGGGGTCAGGAACCATCACTGAGGCTGCTTATCGAATGGAGGATGGACATGAAAAGACACGAAGCTTTAATCCCTCTTTCCCATCACCACCATCACGCATTAGTAATGGCCCGTGAAATGAAAAAAGCAGGGACAGAAAAAAGCGAAAAGAACTATAAGCAACTCATAAGGGACATGATTGTGTTTTGGAAAGAAGATGGCCAGGCCCACTTTAGAGATGAGGAAGAAATTCTACTGCCGGTTTATCTCGAATATGCCGAACAACCTAATGAAGGTTTGGTCAAACAGATACTCTATCAACATGCGCAGATCAGAAGTCTGATTCGTCATCTGCGAGAAAACCCAAATACATCCTATGATAAAGTTAATGAATTAGGCAAATTACTGGATGAGCATGTACGACTGGAAGAAAGAGAATTGTTCCCATTGATCGAAGAAGCAGTACCTGATAAATATCTTTATGTAGCAAAAGGTGGTTTTCATAGAGATTCGTTTAGTGGGAATTAAGACGTATTTGCAAGGGAAGGACCTGCTCCGCTGCCAGCAGAATTCAATACGAAACAAATAATCTTAAAATTTTAGACTTGTCATGTTTATATAAAAATTACTAAAATGTATCGATTCCATCTTCGGAGTAAGTAAAATATTGCTTTGCTTCGTATTTGCTTCATATTAACTTACTCTATTTAGTAGAGGCTACAAAAAAGGTGCCTGAACCTCACTGCGCTAAAGTGTTAACGTGGTGGGGATCAGGAACCGTTATTAAGAGGGAGATTTATAACAAGACGCGTCCTGTCTAAAGTGGGGTGCATGATTAATTCTAGTTTCTAGGCAGGTCTGACTGCTGAGCAGAGTAAAGTATATTCCATTATTTAAAAGGCGAGAAAACATGGGGACGTATCACTGTATGCTCAAATAACTTGCCAATTGTGAAGTGTATGATTATAAGCAAACAGAGAATGCGTCCCCCCTTTTTCTCACTCAGGATTCAGGTAAGTGAAGAATGATTTACTTAATAGCCTCCATAATTTCTTCAATCTGCTGAATGTGGCGTCGTTCATGCTCGGCTATGAGAGTGAAAATGCTGTTGGCAGGAATATCTCCAAATCGCGGATGGGACACGACATATCGTTCGATGCATTTGTTCTCATTTAAAAAAGCTTCGGTTGCGTTTCTTGAGTTTTGCAGCATTTGGATGCAGTCTTCTGCATTTCTGTGGACGGTGGAGGGCTCCTGTTGTGCCTTCATTTTCACGGAACGATCCCGCAAGATGGAGAAATCTTTTTCCTCAGCATGACCTATGTGTTTTTGCTTCATGGCGTTCTCCACCAGTCCGAGAAAATTCATCTCAGCCACTGCCAGATGCTCGACCACCTGTGCAACCGTCCAACCTCCAAGTTCCGTAGCAGTATTTAACTCGTAATCATTTAAATGTCTTAGCAAACTGATCAATTTTTCTCTCGTTTGAATGAATGACTGATCCATGATTGCTCCTCCCTTAGGTGCGTATGAAATCACGATTTCTATTCCGATTTTATCACATGAGATGGACGCGAATGTAAAAGAAGCCCGGAACGGAGTCCAAGCTTTTGGAGCTGATCATTTTAGATCTATAAAGAACATGGTGAAGGGGAAAATCTGTCGGTGCCTGACCCACAACCTTTTATAGTGGTAAAGCGGTGGGGTCAGGCACTATCATAACAAAATAAAATCACTATTTTCTACTGATAAACAAAACACCAAATGGATATTGAAATTCAAAAAGTAATAGTAGAAAATGATAGGGAAAAAGCTGAAGAATTGAGATATTATGGGTATCGGAAATATTACGAATCACTTATTTATCAATCATCAAAGCTACACGAAATTTGCGGGGACATAGTTGAAATACAGTCTGAAATTTTTAATTTTGTTTGGGTTCTTAGGCAATAAACTAGATGATAACAACACAATTACTAAGCAAAACGAAGAATTAACAAAATTAAGGTTAAGACTACACGAACAAATAAAACTCGAATTGAGAGTTCTGGTTACTATGCAGAAAACAATAAACGTAGGCAAGTGGTTTAATAATAAAGGAGAGGATATAAATTTATTTATTAACAAAAGTAACTCATGAACCAAATAGTGAAGGTAAGAGAACCCACACTTATGAAGTTAAAAGAGAAATGCACCAGAAAGAATTTGATGATTTATTTTCAAGTAAAAAAGTAATTGGATTCCATCAAGCAAATAAAAAAATGAGAGAAATGGTTATTGATAATGGTAATGAACTATATTCCTACTTGCGAAGATTACAAGACAATGACGAAGTTTTTAATGATATGGATGAACTTGAAATTATTTTTGAAGGGAATCGTTTATTGTTGAATTTCCTTAATAGCTTCAGAGCCTTTTTAGATCACAGTTCACAGGGTTATTTAACTAAGAACCACAAAAAGGATTATGAAGATCTAATTAGCAGATTTTACGATTCGAATTTTTCCTACCGTTTTTTCTATAAACTAAGAAACTTCATTACTCACTATTCATTTCCTTTCACAACCGTAGAGCAAAGTTATGAAAGGACATTTTTGAAGGTAAGGAAAGAGGATTTATTGGAATTTGAAAAGTGGGGAGCCATAAAAAATGAAGTAGAAGAATTAGAGGAAGAAATTGATTTGGTACCATATATAAAAGAATTTATCCCCATAATCAATGCGCTAAGTATTCAGAAGATGTATTATTACAAAGAACAGATAAAGGAAGCGCACAAAATGGCTGTAAAGTACGTTCAAGAATGTGAGGGAACATTTGGTTTTATTCACACACCTTCCCGATCAGAATTTAGGAATAAAAATTTCAATATAATCCCATTTACTTTAAGTGATATTCATGAAGCAGCAAAAGACTTAAACGCACATCCTCATATTAATGTGAATTTCCACTAATGTTTAACCTAAGTTAGTATTTGAATGTAAAGTGTTGAACAAGAATTGACCACCTCCATTGTTCAAAAAGTTAGACAAGTAATTCCAAATGAATTAAAGAAATGAAGGACTCCAGATTTGGAGTCTTTTTTTTTTCTTCACTAAGATTTGATCCTATATATTGTACTTGTGAAAATCAACTAAAAAAATACAAGCTTTTTCTTACCATGACCTGCTCAAAGCTTCCTAATTGTTCGTTGACAACGTTCATTTCTTCAAAGTATGATTACAATATTAATCAATCGTATGAGTTGGTTCTACATGAGGGAGCCAAACCCTTGATTACATAAACCTTTCAACAATATTAGTTTTCAAGCACGACTCAAATCGTGTGTCACAAGTAGGCAAACAAATACAAGTGTTAACCAATATGCCACGTGAAAAAGAGCGCTTCAGTCACGAAGCGCTCTTTCTCTATGGCTACTAGTCTGGGACAACTTCTTCCGCACATTCTCATTCAAAGCATCCATCTCCTCAATAAACTGCTCACTCGAAGCAATAATACGCTCCGATGACTGCTCCGTCGTTTTCAATGCGTCAAAAACATTATCAAAAGACTCCTGAAGAGCTTCCATACTAATCGCCGGATTCTCCATCATCTCTGTCGTCTCTTGCGCATTCTCCTTCAAATTCCTGGAGTTGGAAAGCAGCATCTCCTCAGTCGCTTTATTGACGCCGTTCACCGTATCGATCACTTTCCGCTGATTGTTCAAAGCGAGCTGGATAGAAGCGGAAACGGTAATGATATTTTTCGTCAGTGTCACCGCATTACGAATTGATTCCTTCAGCTTTTCATTGTTTTTCTTGATGATATCGACAGAAGAAATACTCTGATGCAAGACACTCTTCATCTGCGTCATGTTTCTCGTACGCGTAATGATTTTCTCTTTTCCTTCGGTAATTAGCGCCAGGTCGTATTCGCCTGTCGATTCTTTTTCTTTCAGTAGTTCAAACAGCTTCTTCCCGAGATAGATCTGCTTGTCCAGATCATAAATACGCTTCTGGGCATTTTCTTTGATCAGTTGCAATTCAACACTGTCTTCTTCCAGGCGGTCTTTCCCGGCTAGGAGACTGCGGACCACCATATCAATCTTCGAGTCGACCGTTTCATATTTCTTCATGTAGCGGTCGATGGGCTGCTTTTTGCTTAGTTTGTAGAAGAACTTCTGTACGCCGTTGCCTTCGGTGCGCTTTGGATCAAGGTCCGATACGATCGTTTCGAGTTCTCTCAGCGAATCGGGGATGTCGTTGTTGCCTTTGGTCATGAGGTCGTTGACCGGGCGCTTCAATGTTTCCATTGTCTCGCCGGCGACGCGCTGTTCTTTTTCTCCGAGGTCTCCGAGCTCTCTCATCACATCAGATAGGGAATCGTCCCTGGATGAGTCGAACCTTCCGGCGTAGGCTTCGGCTTCTTCGTTCAGACGGTCGATATCTTCCTTTTCAATAAGCGTCATCGCTTCTCTCAGGTCCTGTTGGTTCATTTCTGCTTCTTTATCTTTATAGGGAGAATGTTTACTCATGTCCATACCTCCTGTATGTCATTCGTTGGTTTTAAGAAAACAAAACGGCCGATTACTTTCGTGAAAGGAAGTTTTCGTCTTCCTTATTATATTTGGAAGCAATGATTCCTTTGCTTCTGGCAAAGTTCTGCGTATGGCTTTCTTCTTCTTTTCGCTCCAGTGTTTCAATGAACTTCTGCAAATCATACATCGTCTCTATCAGTTCATGTTTCCGGTTTTCCTTATTCTCATCGGATAATCGCTGAAACGATGCGATGAAGTCGGGGACGTCTTTGTCCATCATCGTCTCAAGGGCGTATTGTTCTTCGATGTCGAGTTCTTCCATCCGTCGGAACTGTTTCTCTGTCCGTTCCTTCAAAGTCGTCCATTCCTGTTGAAGGTCAGGATGGTTCTCAAGAAACGGGAAGTCCCAATCTTCGAAAATCGGTTCCTCAGGATGTTCGAACGTTGTACTCTCTCCGGATACTTCCATGTGCTCGACATAAGTATTCACGTGTTTGAACAGGACCTCTGAAAAATCCCTCAGCGTGCCTCCGAGTCCTTTTTTTCTCGTGAATTCTTCTTTCAGAAAAGTAGGGAGGAAGGCTTTTTCTTCTTCGATCCATTCAAAGCGGCCCAGCAGCATTTTCGGCGGTTTGCCGTAAAACTCAAGGGTTCCCCTGAATGTATTAGACTTCGGTATCACGGCAGAGAATAAGACACCGTTCCAAAATCCATCCATAATATATCTTTTCTTCATCTCTACCAGTTCTTCTATATCCAGATCGAAATAAACAGGGCGTTTCCCTTTGATCACCTGCTTCATATCTCTCATCGTTTGAAAATCGATGTAGCGCTGATATTCGGAGGTATGTGGCATGAATGTTCTTTCCAAATTCTCAAGCATAAAAGAGTTGAGGTTTTCCATGCTTCGTCAGCCCCTTTTCCGTCTTTCCTTTTTCCACGACTAAATGAATCTATGATACTTCAAGAATACCACAAAATGGGGGTTGAGACTAAGATATGCCTACGTCATCTGCCATTAAAAAGGAGGGAGAGGTGACATCATCTCTGGGAAATCTACCTTCCATTCACTATGAATATACGTACTTACGAGCTAGAATGTTTCACAATTTTACATATTACTCTTTGAAGTTCGACTGGGAGTATTTATGCATATTTTTTCCTTTGTAGGGAATTAGTTCCAAAAGAGAAGGACACTTGCTGTTGAAGCAAGAAGGAATATAAGGAGGAATTTCAAGGTGAAAAGGATTTTAATCGTCATAGCAACGATCCTATCCGTTTTATTCGTTACCAGCGCCTGCACAAATTCGGATCAAAGCTCAGGTGAACAAGAGGGAGATTCAAGTGAGGGAAACGAAGCCACAACCTCTACAGATGAGAATCGTGAGCGAGTACGGGAGTTTCTCGAACACGAATTTAACGGCCCGAGTGAAAAAACGGAAGAAATCTATAGGGAGGGGACGACGGAAGAGCTCCGGAATTATATAGAGGAGACGTACAAACCTTACTTTAATGAAAAAGGATACGAAGACGTAACACAATTACAAAAAGCTTCGATGTATATCAGGGAAGCAAGTAGGAGCGGTTATGAATTGAACGCAACAGACATTAATATTGATAAAGATGAAGAAATCAGTGCTTACGCTTTTGAAGTTGATGTGGAATACAGCAAAGATGGCGAAACAAATGATACAACCGTAAAAGGGAGAATCAATTTGGATGAGGATGGAAAGTTCAGCTTCCTCCGATATTCCGATCGAGGCGGATTGCTTGAGAGTATGTGAGTTTCTTTAAGCATCATGTTTGGATTCCTCTTAAAAGCAGGACCGCGATACTTACCAAAGCTGGACACCTAAACATTTGGTTAAGTTTATTAAAATTTGAACTTTTGTCCAATGAATTATGATAGGTTGGTCATACAAGGATTCCTATTAAAATGGAAGCAGATAGAGTTTGGTATCACAAGTGGTGAACAGGAGGGGTTGAAGTGACGAGGGTTTTGCTTCATATGGAAGGAGCATTCGTATTCCTGGCAAGTCTATATTTCTACCAGCAGAATGATTTCAGCTGGCTCGCATTTGTGTTCCTTTTATTGATCTTCGACATTTCCATGCTCGGATACCTCGTCAATGAGAGAGTCGGGGCGGTTGTCTATAACCTTTCCCATAGTTATGTTCTACCGTTATTGCTTATCGTAGCTGCTATCGCTGCCTCCCTGGATGCCCTCTTGATGATCAGCTTGATCTGGATGGCGCATAACGGGATGGACAGGATGTTCGGGTATGGGTTGAAATATCCGACCGGTTTCAAGGACACGCATCTTCAAAGAATCTAGGAGGGTAAATCAATGGTCGATGCTTTTCTCGTAGGATGTACGGAGAAGTTCTATGAAATTTTCGGTGAGAATATAACAGGTGTGTATCTACATGGTTCGCTTGTCTTAGGTGGATTTGTGCCTGCGAAAAGTGATGTCGATTTGATTGTCGTGACGGAAAAACCGATGTCTCGTATGGATGCCGTTCAGCTGACAGATTTTCTTCTAGAACAGTCGGGCTCTCCTTATCCGATCGAAATCTCTGTATTGAACCGCCGTCAGCTTGACGAATGGCAGCACCCGTGTCCGTTTGATTACCACTACAGCGAGGCCTGGAGGAATCGTTTTCTCACAGGCGGATCAACCTATGGCGAAGAAAGGGAAGATCCAGACTTGGCTGCTCATCTGACCATCATCCATCATAGCGGGTGTGTGTTGTTCGGAAAGCCGGTCGATGAAGTATTCCCTCCTGTTCCGAAGCAGGACTATTTGGATTCGATCTTAAGCGACTATGAGGATTGTCTGGAAAATGTCGAGGTGGAACCGGTTTATAGTGTGTTGAACATCCTCCGGGTCTATTATTATTTGGAGGACGAACGCATCTACTCGAAGGATGAGGCCGGCCAGTGGGCCTTGAGTTCTCCTTTTTCAAAAACCGTGGTGAAAGTATTGAAGCGGAGGCGTGGGGATGATGTTTCGATCTCAGAAGAAGAACTTTCATCTTTCAAAAGATATTATCAAGAGAAAATAGAGGCCTCCCTTCAAGAGAAGACTGTGAGGGTGAGAGGCTCTGTCAACGTTGGTGATTGATCGTTGCATGAGGGGGATCAACGATGAGCAGGGGGAGGACTGGGAGCGCAAACGCTATCCTTAAAATCAATAGCTAACCGGAAAATCACCGCATACGTAAGCTTACGTGAATACTTCCCTACACAGGAAAGGTATCTTCCTGTCATCGATCAAAAACGGACTATCATCCTCCCTCTAATTCATGTATAGTAGGTAAGGCATATCTTAGGCTTATTAAGCAGAAGATCAATTATTATTAGAGGTGAAACAGATGGACTACAATCAAATTACACAGAAAATTGAAGATATTGGCGGAAACTATATCACCATATCTTACTTGCAGGCGACCGAGGAAGATGACTCGCTATATGACGTTTTCGTTAATGTATGGCCCAATAAAAGTATGAAGAGAAACTTTGAAACGATCGTCGTTAAAACGGATATTCCAATGGAAAAGGCTGAAAACATTTCTAAACGCCTGCACACATCATTGGGACGTGTATATGGAGATGTGCATTACACAGGACTTGAAGCTTAATATCTTAGGAAAAAGCATGGATGCGATCCATGCTTTTATTTTTTACTTCAGGCCATCTACCGGCGCCAAATAAAAAAAGAGAGAAAAGCGTCGATGGCTTTTCTCTCTCTAAAATTAAGAAATGGAGAAACTTTTTTCTTCCTGTACGCCGGCGTTTTCCGTGAATTCATCAAGCAGAGCGCGCACTTCATCGGTCGATTCCGTGTTCATCAGCTGGTTCCTGAGCTCACCAGCTCCACGGAAACCGCGCACGTAAATCTTGAAGAAGCGGCGGAGCGGTTTGAAGAGCCGCGGCTCAAGTTCTGCGGAATACTTATCATGCAGGTCGAGCTGCAGACGCAGAAGGTCGAGCAGTTCTTCACTACTATGCTCTTTCTTCTCTGTTTCAAAGCAGAACGGGTTGTGGAAGACCCCACGTCCGATCATGACGCCGTCTACGCCGTACTTCTCCACGAGTTCGAGTCCTTTTTGGCGGTCAGGAATGTCTCCATTGATCGTCAGAAGTGTGTCTGGAGCTATTTCGTCACGCATTTTCCTGATTTCCGGAATCAACTCCCAGTGCGCGTCGACATTACTCATTTCCTTCTTCGTACGAAGGTGGATGGAAAGGTTGACGATATCCTGTTCCAACAGGTGCTTGAGCCATGTGCGCCATTCGTCCACTTCGGTATAACCGAGACGGGTTTTCACACTGACGGGAAGTCCGCCGGCTTTCGATGCCTGGATGATTTCTGCGGCGACATCAGGACGGCGGATCAGTCCGCAGCCTTTCCCTTTCGTCGCGACGTTCGGAGCCGGACAGCCCATGTTGATATCGATTCCTTTGTAGCCCATTTCGGCCATCCCGATACTCATCTGACGGAAGTATTCGGGTTTATCTCCCCAAATGTGGGCGACGATCGGCTGTTCATCTTCAGTGAACGTCAGACGTCCGCGTACGCTGTCTTTTCCTTTTGGATGGCAGTAGCTTTCCGTATTCGTGAACTCTGTGAAAAACACGTCAGGTCTCGCCGCTTCACTCACGACATGACGGAACACGACATCCGTCACGGCTTCCATCGGTGCCAGGACAAAAAACGGTTTCGGCAACTCATGCCAGAAATTCTCTTTCATATATATCTGAACCCTTTCTTTATTAAAAATAATCGTAGTATTTTTTGTGAATGTCTTGTTTCTATTATATCCATTACCATTTAGGCAGGATTTGAACCATTATATACTTTAATGGTATCGCGTGAAAAGTGCAAGGGGAAGAGTTGGATTGTATCTTTACAGGTGTTTATTGAAGCCTATCATCTATTTCTCCTTTAACCGGTAGAAAGGGTTTGTCAGTGGTTTCTCCAGGTAATAGAGTCCTAAAGAGTAGTAAATGGAGGGCTGTTATGAATGATACGCTGATGTCAGTCATCATTATTCTATTGGTTTCAGCGGGTTGGGGAGCCATTATCCTTAGAGACTTTGATATCGCAAAAGGGATAACGAAGGGAAACGGAATTCACCTCGTGGCTGCGGCAGGATTCGCTTTTTTACTTATTTGGATAGCGACAAGCTTATAATCATAGAAAAAGCCAGTACTCCTATAGTAGGAGACTGGCTCTTTTTTATATTTCATCAAGCACATCGTTCAACTGCACACGCTGCTCATCCATCTCTTGTAGTACAAAATTGATATTCCGCTCATGAAGCTGCAAAATCAACTGCCCGTACGTGTCACCAGGAACAGCCCATCGGCCGTTCAGGCGGGTCCACGTCGGGGCGATGCCACGGGTGACGAGGTCGAAGCGCGGATCGATTTTTTCCAAACCGGCTGGGATCGGATCTTTGGATGCATAGGCATAAAGGTGCTGGATGTGGGCGTGGACGCCTTCTTCTGGTGTTTCGAAAGAGGCTCCTTCTACGTCACCACCGGTCGCTCCGATGCCGGCGAAGTTGTTCTGTTCCGGCTTCACATCTCCTGTGAAGCGGAAGTAGTTTGTTTCATTAAGCGCCTGGGCGTAAGCGACGTCGCCACGGATGCCGTAGATTTCTCCGTATTGCAAATAGTAGCGGCCGAGGTCCGGAGCGGTTGGGTTGACGGTCTTCGCGTAATCATCGAGCTGGCAGGCGGTCAAATACATGTCGCCGAAGATCTTGTAACCGCCATCGTCCACGGGAGGTTCCGGTTCCGTTGGCGGGGTCGATCCGTCCGTGACAATGAAGGCATCCGTGATGCCAATCGATTGGAGACGTGCGACCTGCGCTTCGGCATTTTCCCTCATAGAATAGGCCCCGGCCTGGACCCGGTAATAGGTGACACCGTTGATTTCCACTTGGACAATTAGGCTTTCAATGCCATTTTGGGCGAGAAACGCGACTCGTTCTTCCGCATTTTCACGGTTGCGGAAAGAACCTGCGATGACGCGGAACAATCCATCGCCTGGCTCAGGTTGTGGCGGAACAGGGGTGTCTCCATCGCGCACGATGAAAGCTTCTGTAATGCCGATGGCTTTAAGACGTGCGACCTGTGCTTCGGCGTTTTCCCTTTCAGCATATGCCCCGGTCTGAACTCGGAAATAGGTCACCCCGTTGATTTCGGTCGGCACGATGAAGCTGTCGATGCCATTTTGAGCGAGGAAGGCGACGCGTTGATCGGCATTCACTCGATTTTGAAACGACCCGGCGATGACACGGAACAAGCCGTCTTCAGGCTCACCAGGTTCCGGTGGTGGAGGTGGGGCAGGGGCATCTTCTCCGCGGATGATGAAGGCATCCGTAATTCCGATGCGCTTGAGACGCTCCACCTGTTCTTTCGCATTTTCTTCATTAGAAAAAGCGCCTGTTTGCACCCGGTAATACGTCGTTCCTGAAATCGTCGTCGGTACGACAAAGCCAGGGAACCCTTCGGCGGCAAGTGCTTCGACCCGTTGTTCAGCATTCTCACGGTTTCGGAACGATCCGGCGATGACCCGATACAAGGTGCCATCCCCCGGTGGTGAAGGTGGTGACGGGGTTCTTGGCAGATCGAGTGCATCGGCAACCCCTTCAGCGATCCCACGGCTGACATCATTGATGAAGGTGGAATTCCTCAAAAGGGCAAGGTCTGCGGGGTTGTCGACGAACAGGACTTCGATGAGCAGGGAGCTCATGTTCGTTTCCCTCGTCACGAATAAATTAGCCCGTTTTTTCCCACGGTCGCGTACATTGTACTTTTGGATCGCGCGGTAGGTGGTGTCATGGATGATATTTTGATAGGTTCGTGTATTCGGAGCCAAAGGACCGTTGTAGATATAGCTTTCAAAGCCGCTTCCTCCTGCCGCATTGTTGTGGATCGATAAGAAGAAGTCAGCGTTCACACGATTGGCGAGGTTTGTGCGGTCCCTGAGGGATACGTTAACATCTGTCGTTCGGGTCATTAGAACCCTTACTTCATAATTCAATGAAAGGATACGTTGGACATTCATGGCAATAGACAAATTGAAGGTCTTCTCCTGGAATCCTTGAAAAACGGCACCAGGATCCGACCCTCCGTGACCAGCATCGATAACGATGGTTTTCATACTAGTCAATCTCCTTTCTGACTTCCTCCTATTATATGAAAATATCGGACAAAGAGTATAGTCTCATATAATGTAAACATCACAATTCTGTTAATCTTGATAAAAAAATTACACCCGCTCTTACTTTTCCTCCCCTTTCCTTATACCTATCATTTATAATTCCAAGAAAAAATCATGTATAATGGAGGCAGATAAAGAAAAGCAGGAGGGGGACACATGGATCCACTCGATATCTTAGGCAATTTACATAAAATCAGACCAGTCTTCCAGCCGATCGTCAGTGCCATCAACCAGGGCGTCATCGGCCACGAAGTCCTGGCACGCTATGAAGAAGATGGGAAATGGCATAGTTTAGGTCCGTTTTTCCTGGACCCCGACGTCCCGGAAGAATTCAAGGTTGAAGTCGATCAGCATGTACTGAAGCTTGCGGTCGACCAGTTTTTAGAAAAAGGGACTGATGGGATGTTGTTCATCAACCGCAATGCGAAGCAGTTGATGATCAATGATGGGGACGACCTCATACAGTCACTGCTTGAATATGAACAAAAGGGGTTGCAGTTGAACCGGATCGTCATTGAAGTCACCGAGCATGATTTCGATGAAGAGTTCGAGACGTTGAACCATCTGCTTCTCTATTACAAAACGTACGGCATCCAGATTGCGGTCGACCATGTCGGAGCGAAGAGCTCGAACATCGACCGGATCCGGCAGCTGGAGCCGCATATCCTGAAAATAGATTCGAGGATCATCCGCCAGCAGAACGGAGATACGTTCCATGACATCATGTTCTCGTTGTCGATGCTCGCACACAGGATCGGAGCAGCACTCCTTTTTGAAAACATAGAAGATGACTACCAGCTCTATTTCGCATGGAAACATGGCAGCCGTTATTACCAAGGGTTCTATCTCGGGTACCCTGCCTTCCAACCGGTCACCCGGGAATCGCTCGCTTTGAATATCGGGGAGAAGATGGCCGGCTACGTCCAGCGTGAAAAAAGTCTGCTGCAGCAGCGCCATGATTTCATCAAAGCGTGGGAGAAGAAAGTGAAGAATCTTCTGCCGAGATGGGAAGGACCGAAGAAAGCGGACACCTTCATAGATGCGGTCACACAGCAGTTCGATGAAGAGAGCTTCCGGATGTTCGTCTGCCACATGGATGGCCAGCAGGTGTCCTCGAACTTCAGGAAAAAGACTGATGTATGGGAACTCGAACCCCACAAGCGTGGAGCGAACTGGGCGTTCCGTCCGTATTTCCTCGAAAACGTCATGCAGATGAAAGCCCTCAATACCGGGCTGCTTTCCGGTCTTTATTCCGATATCGAAACGAAGGAAATGGTCCGGACGTTCAGCTTTCCGCTGACGGATCAGCATTTCCTTTTCATTGATTTGAGGTATGCGTATCTCTATGAACACGAATGTCTGCTTGCGTAGAGAGAAATGTCACACGTGATGCTGAGAGAGGGGGGAACAAGTTGAACCTTACGATACATGAAATGACGGAAGACTTCGCGTCCGAATCTCTTAGGTGGAGGTATGAACCGCCTTACGATTTTTACAACGTAGAACTGTCCGAAGAAGCGCTTGCCGAGCGGCTGGACGGAACTTACCGTTCGGTTTTGGATGACATGGGAACGCTTATCGGCTTCTTCTGTACGGGAGAGAGTGCGAAAGTCCCGGCCGGGGAAAAGGACGGCGTCTATGAAGAACCCGCTGTCGATATGGGTCTCGGCCTGCAACCGGAACTTACAGGAAAGGGGCACGGGAAGCTTTTTGGAAAAGCAGTCCTTGCCTCTATACAGCAGGATCACGAAGGGATGCCCGTCCGTCTGTCAGTGGCGACCTTCAACGAGCGAGCCATCCGTCTTTATGAAAACATGGGCTTTGTCGAACAGGCTTCATTCCAGACAGATGCGTGTCCATTCATTACGATGATCAAAAAATAAGCGGAAGTCCGGGACGGTGGTTCCGGACTTTTTTTATCCTGTTGCACGCTAATTGTCTAAAACATTAAAATTGCCAGACATCTTTCCAGTGGGTATAATAATGAATATACAGGGATAGGTATTATGGATTATTACAGGGGAGAGGGTTGTTACAATGGTAGATAGTTTAGAGAAAAAGAATGTGAAGAAAGATCTAATGTTTGAAGCGGCAGAAAAGAATCTGGCCATCATCCAATTCGGGACCGACCGGAGAGTTTCCTACGTGAATGAAATCTTTTCATCGACGATGCAGTTCCGCTCAACCGAAGACATGATGGGCTTGCATCATAAGAACTTTTGTTTTGATGACTTTGCTAAGAGTAGAGAATACGATACGTTCTGGAACGATCTGCTGAGCGGGCGCAGTTTTCAGGATAAAATTGAACGTAAAGATGCGAAAGGCCGTCGTGTCTGGTTGGAAGCGACTTACATGCCTGTGTACGATGACGCAGAAATCGTCGGTGTCATGAAGATTGCGACAGATATTACGAAACGCCAAAGTGAAATCACCGAAGTGGTGGAAAGTTTGAAAGAGATGTCTGTCACCTTGAATACAAGGGCCGAAGAAGGGGTTCGCCAACACGAAGAACTGAACGATAAAATCAATGAAATCGCGGTGAAATCGAAAGGGAATACGGATATCCTTATAGACCTGCGCGCCCAGGCGGAAGACATCCAGGGCGTCGTGAAGACGATCAGGGACATCGCCGCCCAGACGAACCTGTTGTCCTTGAATGCAGCGATTGAAGCGGCTCGTGCCGGGGAGCATGGACGCGGATTTGATGTCGTCGCGAAAGAAGTGCGGAAACTTTCGACGAAAGTGGAAGAGTCGATCGGAGAGGTGCGCGAAAATATCGATAACATAACGAAAGAGATTTCTAATATCACATCAGGCACCGAGCAGATCAGAAAAGATGTGGAAGGCAGCCAGACACAGATCAACGGAGCCTCTGCAGGATATAAGGAAATCGTAGGGGCTGCCGAAGCACTGAAGAAAGAAGCAGAAGCCTTATCCGGAATCATTTGAACATTGAAACGTTTCAGATGTAGGAGGAGGGGTATCTTCATCTTAGAGTAAATAGACCTAGGTCTAAATGACTTCAAAGACGCTGTTTATTCGAACCCCTTTGGAAAGGTCGTCTTCGTATGAAAATGAATTATTTGAGATGGATGCTCATCATCTATATCGTGCTCGGGACTTTCATGGGCATCAGTTTTTCACTGGTCCTCAATCAGTTCATCCCGATCCCGGATCAGCTGTTCCTGTTCTTCATGATCGCTTCGGTCTTTGCTGGGGCACTGTTAGGGGCGGTCAACTATTTGATCTATTATTACTTTACAAAAAAATTCATCCGTCATGTGAATCTGGTCCTGAATGCGGTCCGAAACGGGGATTTGTCTGCAAGGACGGAGTTTCGGTCCGGAGGCATCATCGGAGAATTGAATAAAAACATCAATAAAACGCTGGTCAACCTGGAGCTTTCTCAAAAGAACATCCTCCAAGATGACCTGACAGGGATTCCGAACAGACAGGCGTTGCAGCAGCGTTTCCTCGAAGGGGAGGAGAGCGGAGTACATGTTCTCTTGTTTATTGACGTGAATGAATTCAAAAGGATTAATGATACATACGGCCACGTGATGGGAGATGAGATGCTCCAATCCATCGCTGCCCTCCTTCATGAAGCCGTGAAAGGGAGCGGCCACGTGTACAGGCTGAGTGGCGATGAATTCGTCATCCTTCAAAAAATACAGGACGGCGAAAGTGCGGATGAACTATGTGCCCGCATCCATCATGCTTTTCTTGAACCGTTCCATCAAGGGGGACACCGGATTCCTGTCAGCATCAGCATCGGCGTTTGTGAATTTGTGTTCGGACAAAAAGATTTCGTCAGCATTTTAGATGAGGCGGATCAGGAGATGTATCAAGCGAAAAATAGCCGGAAGGTCCGGCTGCAATCGTAAGCAGATAAAGGAAAGGCGCTTGGATCTAATCCAAGCGCCTTTCCAGGTTGATGCACGTAAAACATTCTTATTTCACGATGAACGTCAAATCTCCGACTCCCATTTCAGCGTTGATGTGGATGCGTTTACCACCAGGATCATACGCTTGGTTCACCCATGCATCTCCTGATTGCTTGAGACCATCCGTCTTGATCTCGCCAATCCCTTTTTCAGCTGTAATTTTGACCCCTGTGTCTTTCGGCAGATAAACGGTGCTTTCCCCAACGCCTGTTTCGATTGTTGCATCAAAGCTTTCCTCATAATCGCCGGAAAGGTCGACGGTCAATTCCCCTACACCTGCCTCAATGGATAGGTTCTGCAACCGGGCTTCTTTTAGATCCAGTTTCGATTCGGCAGCCCCCGTCAGGATGGCTAGATCGACGGGAATCTGATTGGTCAACAGAACGTCCCACTCACTCTTTTGATTGTTGAGGAATTTCTTTTTACCTTTCGTTTGGGAGAGTGTGATCGTGCCATCCTGATAGGAAAGTTCAGGAGTCAGAAAGTTTTCAGGGTAAAGGAACGACCCTTCCAGCCAGTCTTCCGATCCTGTTGCTAAGGTAAGCTCTCCGACCCCCATCTCGATCTCTATCTTCAGTTGATCGGCATCATCACGTTCAATCCGTTGAGTCTCCTCCACCTGTTCACCCGCATGAACGAATGAACACCCGGCTAGTGTCATCAAGCTACTTGCACCTAACAGAGTTTTGACTAATTTCTTCATCATCATCGCTCCTTTTTTACATCTGAAAATAGTATAGCGTGCTTCCACCAAATGACTCACTGGCTGCGGGTGTATCTTTTGTAGGTCTCGAGATGTATTTTCTTTCCATGGAAAAGGGGCGTTCTACTCGATGGAATAGGGAATAGATTGGAAAAGAAGGAGGAGATGTCATGAAAGTGGTTGCCTTGAAAGATGTGATTGGGACAAGTCAGGATGTCGATGGAGGGACGTGGAACAGCCGGCGTCTCATCGTCAAGAAAGACGGGATGGGCTATTCCGTCCATGACACGATCATCCGCGCAGGTACGGAAACACACATATGGTACAAGCACCACCTGGAATCGGTCTATTGCATCGAAGGAGAGGGTGAAGTCGTCACGCTGAAAGATCAAAAGACCTGGCCGATCGAGCAGGGGGTCCTCTATGCCCTCGATGAACATGATGAGCACGTGTTACGGGCAAAAACGGATATGAGAATGATCTGCGTCTTCAACCCACCCATCAGCGGAGATGAAGTCCATGATGAAGAAGGTGTGTATCCGGTCGATGAATCTTAACCTTTCCTAGGTCGGGAAGGGTTATTTTTTTCCATAAAAACGGAAATTTTTGTTACAATAAGACCCGTGGCATGTGGAAGGAGGATAATTGTGTTAAAAGTATGGGACGGGATTGGAGGTATTTTCCTGATCGCTGGACTCTTCGCTCTCATCCTCCCGCTGTTTACAGATTTCCCTTTCCGATGGGAGTTGTTATGGATTTGCTCTGTGCCATCCACAGTAGTTATGCGGGTGAAAGACATTCAGGATGGGAAGAGAGTGGAACCGATCCTTGTCATTACTTTTTGTGTACTTATTTTTGGGTTTGCGCTGTACAGTTTGTTCTACAGTCCTTTATAAAAAAATGATAGAACTCTTTGACCGCATACATATTTTTATAGGACCGTAGTCGTTTGGAGAGGGGGGGATGATGTTGAAGAAGACTTGGAGATGGATCGGACATATTCTCTTCGGGGCTGCCGTTCTCATATTTCTATGGATGCTGCTCACCGACCAACCAACCATTCCGAACAGAATGGGGGTGGATTTTCCTGGCGCCATCAGTTGTCATTACAAGGGTGACGGACATGCGTGAAACAGGAAAGACAATAGAGTCGCTCATCACCATCGGCCTTTGTGTTCTCATTTTTAGTCTTTCTTTATACGGTTTATTATTTTTCTGATTACATATCGCGAGGGATTTTATATGGAAGAAGCTTTAAAACAAGAAAGTGTCGACCAGAAAAAGGTTAGAAACAAAGCCCGGAGCTCAATGTGGTACCTTTTCTTATTGATGGTTTTGTGTATTGGCTTCGGGCAGATTTTTTTCAATATGATTCAGGGTCTCTTTTATTTGGGGGCTGTCATCTTTTATGGATCTTTCCTTTACGAAACGTACATGAGCAGGAAAACGAACGAAGAGTTGTGGCAGATCTGGGATGAACGGTGGAGGGACCGGCGGTTTCTTTTCCAATTCCGTTCTTCCCTGTCCAAAAGTATAGAAGTGCTGTTCCCTGCCATTCTCGGAGCAAACGCGTCGTGGATGATGTTTGGCCTCTTCCTGGTTATCGGGCTCGCGACCGGCTTTAGACAAGGCATACAGAAATGGAAAGCCAAAGAGCATTACTACCAGGAATACTTGGAAGATAGGGGCATGGCCGCATGAAAGCATTCAGGATATTTATCGCCATCTGTGGAGTCTTGACCATCATCTTGGTTACGGTCAGTTTTTTTCATGAACGTATCAATCTTTCACCACTAATTAATGCTCTAATCATCGGGGTGCTCTTTATATTTCTTGGTGTAGAAAATTGGATCGATGATCAAAAGAAATACGCCGCTTTTTACATACTCCTGGCCTTCATTCCAATCCTATCACTTCTAATATAAAAAATAGCCAGGGGCTGGCTCTATTTGTGGTGGTAAGTTAGATCGATCATTAAAGTCGTACATAATAACAGAATCGCTTGTTCCTCCGTCCACTCGCTGCCTCTCACATGGTAGATGTCGCCCGAGAGCCAGGCTTCTTTTGTGGTCGGGGCCGGGATGGAGCGTTTTTGAATGGTAGCGATTTGCGTATCTCCTGATTTCACTTCAAAATCAGATGCCATATTCTTTCCATTCACTTCAAAAAGCGTTTCCCCGGCAGATTCAGCGATGATTTTCTGCGAAATGCTTCCTTTGAAACGGAGGTCGAACGTAGCATCGGCTGTTTGGATAGAGACATCGCTCGTGAGCCCTTTTTTACGGTGGATATGAGCGATGACCTCCTGTTTCGCTGATAAAAGTTTGATATGTAAGCTGGTCATTTGTTTTAGATTGAACAATTGCAGAGCATGGTTCAGCCAGTTTCCGGAGCTTGAAGAGTCCTCTTCAAACGTGGCCGCTCTCTGATTCTCGTTATCTGATATGCTGTATTGTTTGCTTTGATGAGTCATGATAGTTTCGGTCTGTAGTGTGTAGTAGGTAGAAGGATGTAACATAATCATCTCGCTTTCTATAATAGGTATTACTAAACAGTACGGATAAGTGAGTGTAGTGGTTTCATCCATTTAAAAAAAGTGAGTCGCGCGTGAAGGGGCCTGAGTCGCGCGCAGGGAGCCTGAGTCGCGCCAAAGGGATCCCGAGTCGCGCCAAAGGGGGCACGCGTCGCGCCAAAGGGAGCCGAGTCGCGCCAAAGGGAGCCGAATCGCGCCAAAGGAGGCCCAAATCGACCCAAAGGGAGTCTGATTCGCGCCAAAGGTGCCCCAATCGCGCCAAAGAGGCGCGGAAAAAATTACGAACCGCACGAAAAGAATTAAAGTTAGGAAGATACATATGAAAGGAAAAACATTGATCATCTCTCTGCTGATCATCGCCATCAGTTGGGGAGGCAACTTATGGTTCTACCACTCCAAGCAGTTGGAGGAACCGATATTTCTAGAACATTTTTATGATGGAGCAGGTATGTTCGAGCTTTATTACTTAACGAATCGAGATGACCCGTCACATATCGTCCGTGTAGAGTTTAGTGACGGAACGGCGGTACATGCGGAAGCGGATCAGTATGCCTTTCCAAATGAAAACCCTGCCTATGGGCCGGATGTCCGCGGCAAATCCACGCATTATCTGCTGAAAGCGACTAGGTTTGATGAGCAGAGAATGAGAGAATTGGGAGTCGATCATGAGGGGAAAGCTACGATTCATTTTAATGGTGGCGATACAATTGTAGCGGATATTGGCAAGGTGACATCCAGTGAAATACAGGATAGAAATAGCATCTTCCGTTCTCAAGGACGCTCAAGCAGCAGTAACGGACGCTCTTTTCAATCCTATACAGTGATGGAAGATTTGAAAATAGAATCGATATCGTTCCCTTTCCCTGAAGTGGCTGAAGATGTAAGGATGAAATTGTACGCGCCATCGATTGATTCTACCGGTACACCTGACGGGGGAGGGCCTCGCACGTACTCAGAAGAACTGGATCAGGATTGGAGCGAAGTGGCAGGAGCTCTTTTGGAGAACATTGATTTTCCTATAGAGATGAAGCGCGGAGATAGCATCAGGCTGACGATGCAAGAAGAGCCGGACACGATTCGCTCTTATTCCTATGAGATGACATTAAAGGTAACGTTAGAAAACGGCAAGTCGTTCACGCAGCCTTTTCTCGTCTCCAATGATCCGCAGTTTACATCAGAACAGATGGAACTCCTGATCGAAAGGAGGGGAAGTCAGTGAATCCTTTTTATCGGATCTTCGGAGGTTTATTACTTGTTTTAATCGACATCCATCTCGGCCAAATTGAAATCTTGGCTGACTTTATCGGTTATCTCATGGTATTAAGTGCCTTGAATGGAATGGATGGTAACTTAAAAGGAATGAAAGGTGCGAGAACCACAGCCCTGATCATCAGCATGCTTGCCATCCCGCTTGCTTTCATTGGTCAGCCTCCAGGGACAACGATGGGTGTCAGCATCAGTACCGATCTTGTTACGATTTACCATCAGTTCACGACTATCGTTCATCTGATCCTGGCCTACTTCCTTTTTTATGTTTTCATGGATTGGTCGAGAAAAGAAGGCAAGGAAGAGCTGAGAAAGAGAACCCACAAACTATTCCGGTTTTATCTAGGGGCTCATATCCTCTATTTTGCACTTATTCCATTTTCGATCAATATTCCTGAGAACGTGACGATACCTTTATTTATTATAGGTTTAGGTGCGTTGCTCATCATGGAGATGGCTTTTCTGGTTTTGATAAGAACGTACCATAAAGAACATCAGAATATCATCCCTATGTAAAAAAAGGCGCCTCGTCATGAGGCGCCTTTTTTAGGCGGGCTGTTTTTCCAATTCCGGATCGGCTTCAGCTGCATCAATGAACAAAAAGATCGCTGTCAAAATGTGCATGACCATGCCGACGAAAGGGACCCAGCCGACGCACGAGGTGACGATTCCGAGGATGCTTCCTCTCGTTTCCCGACCTTTTTGCTGGGAAAGCACAAGGGTGATGATATGAAGAATGAGCATGACGGCCAGGGGAGTCCACAATAATGTGATGACAAAAGATCCTCCGATCAAAGGTATACCTAAGAATGCTTCTAAAGAGGCGGTGACCCACATGAAAACACGTGCTGCTGACATACAAACACCTCCCGTTTATCCTTTTCAATGTATTCAAAGAACCAAGGATTAGAACTCGGGACTATAGAAACAGGACAAACGTTCCCTTTTGAATCATTTTCTGAATATTTATTCACATACAGGAAATCTATGGTATATTGTTTGTGAAAGCGTTTGCACTAAACGTCATGCATCGCTCTCGGAAACTCATTAAAGGAGGATGAATGATTTGAGGATGAAAAGACAATGGTGGAAAGTTGTCATCAGTGTTGTGCTCGTATTTTTGCTTGCGGTTCCGACTTCTTTTTCTTCGGACACTACAACAAAAGCTTTTGCGGAAACTGATGAAACCGTTACCATTCATTACAAACGATTAGATGGAAATTATGAAGGGTGGGGGCTGCACCTATGGAATCAGGACGATTCCAATCCTGCGATTGAACAAGGGACGGATTGGTCGGACCCTGTGGAGTTTACGAATGAAACCGACTATGGTGTATCCGTGGAGATTCCGGTTATTGATATCACGAACGGCTTGAACTTCATCGTACATAAGGGGGACATGAAAGATACTCCGAACGACAGAAGTTTTCCAACGAGCGGTGAAACGGAGTTCTGGCTGGTCCAAGGCAAGGAGGACGTTTATTTGGAAGAACCTGTGCTGACCACTTACGTCGAGTCTGCGAAAATCAAGGACGATACGCTCATTTCAGCAAAAATGAGTCAGGTGATCGAAAGTGCAGATCGTTCTGACTTTGTTCTGAAAGGCGCGGATGGAGAAGAGGTCATGATTGAGTCTGCAGAGGCAGATGGACAAGATGTACAGCTGCAAACAGCAGAAGCCCTTGATCTCACTCAAACGTACACCATCCAGTATGGAGAAGAAGTAACGAATGTGATTGTCGACTGGAAGCTGATGGACGAAAAATTTGCGTATGACGGGGACGACCTCGGTGCGACGTTACACGACGACGGTACTGCTGAGCTGAAGCTTTGGTCGCCGATCGCGACGAATGTCTCTGTCGTTCTTTATGATAAGGACGATCAGTATGAAGTCGTGAACGAGGACATCCCGATGGAAAAAGGGGACGATGGCGTCTGGTCTGTGACGTTGGATGAAGAGAATACGGGAATCAAAGACCTCAATAGCTACTATTATCAATACAAGATCGAAGCTTATGGCGAAGAGAAGCTTGCTCTCGACCCATATGCGAAATCGATGGCGGCTTCGAACAATGAGGATAGTGATGATGTAGGAAAAGCGGCGATCGTCGATCCTTCTGACATCGGTCCGAAACTTGATTTTGCCAAAATCAAAGGCTATGAAAAACGTGAAGATGCGATTATCTGGGAAGCACACGTCCGTGACTTCACATCTGACCCGAGCATCGAAGGGGAACTCGATTCCCAGTTCGGCACGTTCAATGCTTTTGTTGAGAAACTGGATTACGTGAAAGAACTTGGCGTGACTCACATTCAACTGCTTCCTGTCATGAAGTATTATTTCGGTGATGAGTTCGACAGCAGCACGCGTGAACGGGAGTATTCCGCTTCAGGGAACAATTACAACTGGGGCTATGATCCTCACAGCTACTTCGCTCTTTCCGGCATGTATTCGGAGCGTCCGGAGGATCCGGAAGAAAGAATCGAAGAGTTCAAGAATCTGATTGATGAAATCCACAAACGCAAGATGGGCGTCATTTTGGATGTCGTATACAACCACACCGCAAAAGTAAGTATCCTGGAAGACCTTGTCCCGAACTACTATCATTTCATGGATGAGGAAGGGAATGCCAAAGTCGGTTACGGCGGAGGAAAAGTGGGAACGACGCACGAAATGTCCCGCAAGCTTATGGTCGATTCGATCAAATACTGGGTCGATGAATTCAAAGTGGATGGATTCCGCTTCGACTTGATGGGTGACTTGGATGCCGAAAGTGTCCAGGCGGCCTACGAGGCAGCGGAAGCATTGAATCCGAACATCCTGATGCTTGGAGAAGGCTGGAGAACGTATGCTGGAGATAACGATGGCGAAGGTGTTCAACCGGCCGACCAGGATTGGATGGATGAAACAGATGGAGTCGCTGTGTTCTCTGATGAAATCAGGAACGAACTGAAGTCCGGTTACGGCAGTGAAGGCGAACCGCGCTTCATCACAGATGGCGCTCGTGACATCGATACCATTTTCAACAACATCAAAGGTCAGCCTGGAAATGTGACGGAAGATGATCCAGGCGATATCGTGCAGTACATCGCAGCCCACGACAATCTGACGCTTCATGATGTCATTGCACAGTCAATCAAAAAGGACCCAGCGGAGCATGAAGAAGAAATCCAGAAACGGATCCGTCTTGGTAATTCTATGATTCTGACAAGTCAGGGAATCTCTTTCCTTCATGCCGGTCAGGAATATGGCCGCACGAAGCAGTGGAAAGCCGATGGTGTTCCTGAAGACAAGTGGACCTACATGGAAGATGAAAACGGGAATCCATTCGAGGATCCTTACTTCATCCATGATTCCTATGATTCTACGGATGTGATCAACCAGTTCGATTGGCAGGCTGTGTCCCAGCCAAGCATCCAGCAGGAAACGATGGAATATACGAAAGGTCTGATCGAACTGAGACGCTGGACAGATGCTTTCCGCCTCGGTTCTGAGGAAGCCGTTGAAGAAAACGTAACCCTTTTGGATGCACCTGAAATCCAGGAGACGGATTTGATGCTCGCCTTTAAAGCTGTCGATCCTGGCAAGAAAGCAAAAGGAAGCTATTACGTGTTCATCAACGCTGATGACGAAGAGCGTACGTTGACGCTTGGTGAGAACTTGAAGAAAGGAAAAGTACTCGTCGACAATGACGAAGCTGGACGTAAAAAAGTGAAAGATCCGTCCGGTTTCGAGCTCAGCAAAGATGGAATTACCATCGATCCATTGACGACGGTTGTGATTCATACGAAATAAAAAGAAACCAGCTTCCTTTTGGGGGAGCTGGTTTTTTGATATGGGCAACGTTTGGAGGCATAGTGACTTAACGGGAATCCAAAGTGCCCTAAAGCACCACGAAAGTGCCCTAACGACACCCCAAAGTGACTTAACGATCAAGAAGCGGATTTTTCCCTGTACCGAGCTGTCTTCTTTTTCGACTCATTCACTATGATGACTGATAAAAGGACGAGTACGACGCCGGCATATTGGTAGACCGTCATCACTTCCGAGTAAACGAAGTAACCGACGAGCGTCGCGACGACCGGTTCGATAGTGGCGACGATGGAAGCGCGGCTCGATTCCACATGCTGTAGCCCTTTCGTGTAAAGAAGAAAGGGCATAACCGTCGAGATGAGTCCAAGTCCGAGGATCAACAGCCAGACCCGCACATCAGTCAGGACATCTGCATCGTTCCATAGACGGCTGAAAGGAACGACAGCGATCGTTGCAAAGACGAACGTGTAAAAGGTAACCGTCAAGGAAGGGTACTTTTTCAAAATGACCTTGCCGAAGATGCTGTAAAGCGCGTAAAACAAGCCGGAACCCAGTCCGAACAGGAAGCCGGCCAGCGACAAGGAAGCCTCCAATTCCGGAAGCAACCCGATGACGAATGTACAACCGATAAACGTGGTGACAAGAGCCATCAGTTTTCTTCCTGTCCAAGCTTCTTTGAAGAACATCCTCGAGAAGGTGGTCACGAAAACAGGCGCTGTATAGAGGAGCACGAAAGCGATCGACATCGAAGTGGCTTCAATCGCGCTGAACAGACACCAGTTGAACAAAGCGATGCTGATGACCCCGGTGCCGAAGAAGTAGCAGGAATCTGCGGGCCTTATTTTCAAAAGTGCTTGATTCGAAACGAGGATATAACTGAACAGCATCACCATTGCAGAGGTCACCCGGAGAGCGACGACCTGGATGGGGGAGAGGCCATACTCGTACAATTCGTTCACAAACAGGCCAATGATCCCCCATAGGGATGCGCCGAGAAATATGAGGATAAACGCGCGGTTTCTTGTCACCTGGATCCCTCCTTCATCCTTGAATGTCCGTCTATTATACAAAAATTTAGAAAGGTTTGAATATAGCTGTTGCAAAAAAATAGAAATTCTTGTTTGATAGAGGATAAGGATGAAATCGAAACACAAGGGGATGGGACAATGAATCCAGTAATGAGAGAAGTCAACACACACATCGAAACCGAACGGCTGATTCTGAAAATGCCGGAGCCAGGAGATGGGACAGCAGTCAATGCGGCGATCCAGAGGTCTGTGAATGAACTGAAACCCTGGCTCGGATTCGTCCAGGAGACACCGACGGTCGAAGATACGGAATTAAACGCAAGAGAAGCGCATGCGAAGTTTTTGCTGCGACAGAACCTGAGGTATCTCGTTTTTCTAAAAGAGGAAAAAACCTTCGTCGGTTCGACAGGTTTTCATCGAATGGACTGGGATGTGCCGAAGTTTGAACTGGGCTACTGGATGGATACCGCTCATAGTGGAAAAGGCTACATGCGGGAAGCGGTGGAAGCTTTGACGACCTATGCGTTGCATGACCTGGGTGGAGCGCGGGTGGAAATCCGCTGTGAATCGGAAAACAAAAGAAGCCGCGCCATTCCGGAGTCTCTTGGTTTTGAACTGGAAGGAATCCTCCGCAACGACGATCTTTCTGTCGATGGAAAACGTTTAACCGATACGTGTATCTATGCCAAAGTCCGTGAAAAAGGGGAGTGATCCCATGTATGACATAACGATCATTGGTGCCGGCGTCAGCGGGGTGTTTCTTGCTCACACGTTAGCCGAGGAACATCCGGATGTGAACATCCATGTGATCGATAAAGGAAAACCTCTGGTTGAACGGACGTGTGGATTGCAGCAGGAGAGCTGTATCTGTGATGGCCCTTGCGATCGCTACATAGGATTTGCCGGGTTGGGAAAATCCGAAGGGAAATTCAATTATACGAACGACTTTGGAGGACAACTGGGAAAGAAGATCGGGGAAGAGGCAACGCTCTCGCTCATGGAAGAAGTCGATGAGCTTTTATGTTCTTATGGTGGCGACCTTGTGGAAAAATACAGTACGAAAAATGAGAAACTCTCCAAAAAAGCCGCCCAGCACTCCTTACGGGTTTTCTCAACAGAAGTCCGCCACCTGGGGACGCAGCTCGCCCGGGGGGTTTTTCAAAGCATGTATGAGGTCATGTCTGAACGGTTGACGTTTACCTTCGAAGCGGATGTGACGGCGGTTACAAAAGAAAACGGCCGATTTTCCATTGATACAAACCATGGGCGGTTTCAAAGCAGGAAAGTAGTGTTCGCGACAGGCATGAGCGGGGGAGAATGGCTGAAATCCAAGACCCGGGATTTAGGGCTGAAAGCAGGAGAGACTCGGTTGGATCTCGGGGTCCGGGTGGAGATGCGCGGCAATCAGCTTGATGCCATCCTTCAGGAAACGTTTGAAACGAAACTGCATTACATAAACGACCGCTTTTCCGCGACCACTTACTGCATGAATCCACGCGGGAGAATCATACGCAAGTATCAGCATGGCCTGGTGATGGCAGATGGTCAGAATCAGAACGAGGAGGAACCGAGTCAGAATTTGAATTTCACTCTTTTCGTTCCGCGGTATTTCAAAAATCAAGCCGAAGCTATGGCAGAAGCTCATCGTGTCATTGGAGGTATCAATCAAGGGCAGGACAGGATTGTGGCTCAGAAGTTGGGAGATCTATTGGCAGGAAAAACGTCGATTCGTCTTGATTCAGAAGTGATCCATCCTTCGCTGGAAGCAGAAGCAGGAGATCTCCAAAATGAAGTTCCGCCTCTTTATTTAGAAGCGCTTCTTGAGTTTTTCGAGGCATTGGAAGGGCTGCTTGGAGAAAAAATCGATTGTGACACCATCCTATATGGAATGGACAGCAAATTTTATGAAGCGAAGATCTTTACAGATAAGCATTTTGAAACGGAGCTACAAGGTTTGTATTTGATCGGAGACTGCTCCGGGGAGACGCACTCTTTGTCGCAGGCGGCAGCGAGTGGCATTTACTTAGCCCGCTGTATGAAAGCTTAGCCTTTTTACAAGGAGGCTAAGCTTTTTTCTACAGTAAGGATCGCTTCTTTTACTTGGGCTTGCGTTTGAATCCCCATCAGGTGAATTGATTCGCTGGGACGAGTGGCATAGTAGGAAATGGTTTCTATATCCTCCAGGGAATCTGCATCCAGCTCCTTGAGGGTGAGAGGGAGCTGCATGGATTTGTAAAAGGGAATCAGCTGCTCGATTTGATCGGTTTTACCCTCGAGAGCCAGCTGGACAAGGATGCCGTAGGCTACTTTTTCTCCATGCAAAAACTTATGTGTCCCCGGCACTTTCGTCAGGCCGTTGTGGATGGAGTGCGCGCCGGATATACGACCGTAACCATCTCCAAAACCCCCGACCATACCTCCAGCCATGATGATCGTTTCAGCGACATGTGTGAATGCGAACGTGCATTGAGTGTTTTCATTGGCCGCCACAGCGTCTTTTCCTTCCTGGAATAGAACGTCTCTGCACAATTTTGCAGCGTGGAGAGCCATTTCCAAGGGGAGAGGCTTTTCTTTTATATGGCTCGTCAAAACGTCGGCCTCATACCATTTGGCGATCGTATCTCCAATCCCTGCCCGGAGATATTCTACAGGTGAGGTAACGAGCATACCCGGATCGACGATGACCATGTATGTACTTCTTTTGTAAATGATATATTCAAGGAAATTCCCCTCTTCATCGTAAAAAACACTGAGAGGCGTCCAAGCGGCACAGTTGGAAACCAAGGTGGGAATCAGAATCACAGGCAGGTCCAGGCGAGCCCCGCATGCTTTCGCAAGGTCGAGGATTTTCCCTCCACCAACACCGATCAGGACATCTGTGGTTGTGATTCTCTCCGCGATTCTTTCCACTTCTTTATGTGTGCATTCCCCTTCATAGGGGATGGTTTCGACAGCAAATGGAAATTCAGGGATGTAAGGTTTGACCATGCTCCACGAATCGCTGCCATGGATGATGGTCCCATGCGTGAACGTTTCATCCTTCACGAGGTCAGGTACTTTTTGCAAAATGCCGGGCTCGCAACGGTAATAAGTCGGCGCCCCTTGTACTTGGATCGTTTCCATTCAAAATTCCTCCCTCTAAGATATGACCATTATTATCCATACCTGAAAATGCCATGTCAACGGAGAAAAATTATAATTGAAAAAATTGAGAAAATTATTTACAAAACCTATCACTTGCGTTAAAGTGTTAAAACATAAACGAAATTCTTATCAAGAGTGATTGAGGGAAAAGGCCCGTAGAGATCACAGCAACCTTCCAATTGGAGTGGTGCTAATTCCTGCAGAATATTTCTATTCTGGGAGATAAGAGTTTAGCAGTCTTTCATGCGAAACTCTCTCCCGTAAAGGGCGGGAGTTTTTTTATGGGACTTTATTTAACATAATCATGAGGGGGGAAGCCGATGATTTCATTGGAACAATTGAGCAAAGTCTATCAATCCAAGGAGAAAACCGTAATCGGAGTCGATGACGTCTCCTTGGACATCAAGAAAGGTGAGATTTTCGGAGTCGTCGGGTACAGCGGGGCTGGTAAAAGTACGCTGCTGCGATGTATGAACATTCTGGAACGTCCGACAAAAGGGAAGGTCATGGTGGATGGAATCGATCTCATGACATTGAATCCTAAAGACCTGAGGAAGGCAAGGCAATCCATCGGGATGATCTTTCAGGGTTTCCACCTGGCAATGGCGAAAACCGTTTTGGAAAATGTCGCCTTCGCTTTAAAGGCTTCAGGCGTCAACCGACAGGAAAGAAAAAGAAGGGCCCAGGAGCTCTTGGACCTTGTCGGTTTGTCAGATAAAGCTGATGCGTATCCTGCCCAGTTAAGTGGAGGTCAAAAACAGAGAGTGAGCATTGCGAGAGCGCTCGCCAATGATCCTAAAGTGCTTTTATGTGATGAAGCCACTTCTGCTCTGGACCCGAACACGACACAATCCATACTGAAGTTGTTAAGAAAGATCAACCGCAAACTCGGACTCACGATCGTTCTCATTACCCATGAAATGGAAGTCGTGAAAGAAATCTGCGATCGCTGTGCTGTGATGGAGGACGGGAAAATCGTAGAACAGGGGTCTACGTACGAAATCTTCGCAGCGCCTGAAAACGAACTCACCAAACGCTTCATTCAAACGGTGATCGACTTCAAAATTCCTGAAAAGATTCTCTCCGAAAGAAAAGGGACCATCGTACATATGACGTTCAAAGGGGACTCGGCGAACGAATCGATTGTGTCAGACCTCTTGCAAGGATTTAAAGTACGGGCCAATATTCTCCACGGGAAAATCGACTACATCCAGGACCAGGCGCTCGGAAACTTCGTCATGGAATTGACTGGAGAACAGAAAGTTGTCAAACAGGCGATCGATGATTTGAAAGGGAAACTTGGAGAAGTGGAGGTGCTGCAAGATGATCGAACAGCTGATCAATCTCTGGCCAGAGCTGAATAAATCATTCCTGGAAACACTGATCATGGTAGGTATCGGACTCCTCGTCGCTTTAATTGCAGGACTTCCGCTTGGATTACTTCTGTTTGTGACAGACCGTGATTTATTTTTGGAGAATCGAACCATCAAAAGCATCGTCGGCGTCGTAGTGAACCTGATCCGTTCGGTTCCGTTCATCATTTTACTCGTCTTTCTGTTTCCTTTTACCAACTTCCTGATCGGAACTACGACAGGGCCGGTTGCGGCATCCGTCGCTCTTTCTGTAGCTGCGATCCCTTTTTACGCAAGGATTGTGGAATCATCGGCGCGTGATATTGACAAAGGGGTGATCGAAGCGGCCATCGCCTGCGGGGCTTCTCCTTGGTTGATCATTAAAGATATCATTTTCCCGGAAATCAAACCCGGATTAATCAGCGGATTGACGATCACTGCCATCAGTTTGATTGGGTACTCGGCCATGGCAGGGGCCATCGGGGGCGGTGGAATTGGAGACTTGGCGATTCGGTATGGTTACTACCGCTATGATAACTTTGTCATGTTTACAACCGTCATCCTGCTAATTGTTCTTGTTCAAATCGTACAATACACAGGCGATTACATTGCCAAAACGGTGAAAAAGAATTAAAGAAAACTTAGGAGGTACCATCATGAAAAAACTCATTTTGTTAGGTGTCACTTTATTATCGATTGCATTTCTAGCTGCGTGCGGAGAGGAAGAAGAAAGTGCGGACGCTTCTGGAAAAGACACGATCCGATTCGGCGCTACGGCTGGACCGTACAGCGACATGGTCACGAAAGCGATCGCTCCCTTGTTGGAAGAAAAGGGATACGAGGTGACGAACAAAGAATTCACAGACTATGTTCAACCAAACAAAGCCCTTGCCAATGGAGATTTGGACGCAAACCTTTTTCAACATAAAATTTACTTAGAGTCGTTCGCCAAGGAAAACAACCTGGATCTATCCGAAGTGATCATCGTACCGACGGCACCAATGGGGATTTACTCCAATACATACGAGGATATCGAGAGTATTGAAGAAGGAAGCACGATGGGCGTGCCGAACGATCCGACGAATCTTGCCCGTGCATTGATTGTGCTTGAAGATGAAGGCCTTGTTGAGGTTGATGACAGTGTCGATCCTCTACGTGCATCATTGAACGACATCACGAAGAATAAGAAAGACATCAAGTTTGTCGAAGTCGAAGCAGGGCAATTGCCACGTCTTGTTGACAGCGAAGATTTGTCCATGGTTCCAGGGAACTATGCTCTGGCAGCCGGAATGGATCTTCTGAATGCTCTAGCTTTGGAAGACATGCCTGATGATTACCGGAACCGTGTAGCAGTGAAGACGGAAGATCTGGACGCTCAATTTGTGAAAGATATTAAAGAAGTGGTGGAGTCAGAGGAGTTTGAAAAAATCATCGATGAAGAATTTAAAGGCTTCGGAAAACCACAGTGGATGAAAGAATAAAAAGGAAGGCTGGCGTTTACACGTCAGCCTCTTTTTTTATATCGTTCCAGACAACCATACGCGTTGTTTGGAACAGGTCAACATTACTTAAATCATCGGAGAGTACATTCATAAAAAAAGAACCGCCTGGATCTTTATGATTCAGGCGGTTCTCACTATGCTTTTAATTTAATTTCTTTAAATTTAATCCTTCCAGGAATTGTGCCTGATTTAAAAAGGATTGGTCGCCCACTGAAGCGACTGTTTGATGAAAATTCTAGGGTGTAATTTCAATTGAGAAACCATGTACTCAGCAAGGTCCTCGGGCTGCATGTACTTCTCTTTATCCTGTCCTTCCATGTCTTCGCCTAAAGCGAGTTCTGTCGCGACAAGACTCGGGTTTAGGGTGAAGACGCGGATATTATCTCTTCTTACTTCCTGCATGAGCGCCTCCATCATGCCTTGAAGGGCGAACTTCGATCCACTGTAAGCCGTAGAACCGGCTGTGCCTTTAAGCCCACTACTAGAGGAAATATTGATGATATCCCCTTGGTTTTTCTCCTTCATCATTGGCAGGACCGCTCTCGTGACATGGTATGTACCATAAACATTCACCTCAAACGTCCGTTTCCATTCTTCCGGCTCAAGTTCAAGGAACTTCCCATACACACCGATCCCAGCATTGTTGATGAGAATGTCCGCTTCACCAATTTCTTCTTTTAACTGCTGTATGGCTTTTTCAACTTCTTCAAGGTCAGAAATGTCAGCGGATGCCACTGCTGCCTGTACACCATAGGAACGGGCTTCTTCTGCAACCTCCTCAAGACGGCTTTCGGTCCGGGCGATCAACCCCACATGAACGCCTTCTTTTGCCAGCTGCAAAGCCGTAGCCTTTCCGATTCCGCGACCTGCACCGGTAACATAAGCGATTTTTCCTTTGATTTCTTGTGCCATGATTCTCACTCCTTTACCTATTCTTTAATCAAGTCTACGAGTTTCCTTTATTGAAAGCAAAAGATAGCAACTACCTTCAGGAGGAATCCTTTGATAGACTAGGAGAGTAGGGAGGGATTTTATGGAAACTTTTGTGCTTTTGAGACCAGTCTTCTTATTATTAGTGACTGTCTCCGTTCTGCTTACTCTATTTATCATTTTTCAAAAGGAAAAGAAGGTGAATGGATGGACACTATTCTTCATTACATCGATGAGTTTGATCATCGGCAGCGTCTGCCTGAACAGCAGCGGTTTTATCGTGGATGAGTTCGGAATGAGTGGCGATCCTGTTTCGTTCTATCTATACATCGCTTTATTCCCGGTAAGTCTATTGAATGTTTTGGTGTACACTTTTAAACCAAATCATATGGTAGAAGCCTGAGATCCAGCGCTTAATAAAGTGAGCTAACCAGCAGTAATCATGAATCATGGTTTCGGAACATATGGTTAAATATTCCAACTGGTAAAAATGAGGGAATCATATTGAGGATAAATATGAAAATTTCAACGGTCCTTTCAACTATGATTATGTTGTTCCTTTTAATAGGATGTGAACCATTCTCGAAGGAAACGATGGACTTTTATGAAAGCACAGACGGTATCGACCTCTCTGGTGAAAATATCCTTTCTATATCCATACATTCATCTGAAGACGATGTAATAAACACTTTTGGAAAACCAATGGAAGTCGAGGAAATAGAAAATCCAAAGTCAAAATATTTAAGTTACGATGGTGTGGAGTTTGGGTTTGTAGATGACAAGGTTATGCGATTATTCATTCGAAGAACACACGAAAATTCCAAAATCTATGGAACTGCAAAAAAAATTAAAATCGGGGATGCCAAAGAAGAGGTGATCAAAGAATACGGTGAAAACTATTATGAAAGGGTTGAAAGTGGCTTGGATACCCTTGGATATTTTGATAAAGACAATAGGATAAATATAGAGTTTGGGTTTAATGAAAAAGAAGTGATCGCTGTTATTATTAAGAAAATTGGTTGGAAAGAAGATAATTAAGCTAACAATTAGTGAAAGTCAGTGATTAGTTCGTTAAAAGAGGTTAACGAGAAGGTATTTTGGAAGATAAATAGAAATATTATGTAAGCCACTCATAAGGAGGAGAAGTAATGGAATTAGGAGCATTTTCCGTTAGTTTAAATGTGAAAGACATCCATCGATCCAAAGAATTTTACGAAAACCTTGGGTTTGAAGCCACTGGAGGAAATATTGATCAGAATTGGCTGATCATGAAAAATGACGATAAGGTGATCGGGTTGTTTCAGGGCATGTTTGAGAAAAACATTCTGACTTTCAATCCAGGATGGAATAATAATGCTGAAGAGCTGAAAGGCTTTACAGATGTCCGTGATTTGCAAAAAGAACTGAAAGAAAAGGGAGTAGAACTGATTGAAGAAACTGATGAATCTACAGAAGGGCCTGCCCATATTACATTAGAAGACCCGGATGGCAACCCCATTTTAATCGATCAACATCGATAATAATAAAGGGTTATTGGAAGAGGAAGATTTATGATAAGAAAGAGTGGAAGCGGAAACTTGAAGGTAGCCAAAGTATATGGCGACTTTTTAGGGTTTACATACATATCACTCGAAACAGGAATTTGTTTTAGCGGCGAATTCTGCTTCCACATCTTTTTCATTTATTATTCAACGCCACTCCCTTGGATGATCTACAATAATGCAGTCCTCCATGGTGACCATATTATCGCTGGTATAGAAAAGCAGGGGAGACTTCCTGCTTTTTTTGAACCTGCGAAAGAGGTGTAGGTTGCCCATAATATCTTAACATCGAGTCTTCAATAACAAAGGATATAGTTCAATAAAGCTTTAGATCTTTAATTACATAAGTCTGAAAAATATCGAGGTATGGAGCTATTAGACTGATAGAACAAAATCTTCAACAAAAGGCGTGGAACTTAGAGGTTTGGCAGTTAACGATCTAAGGAGTGGTGTATGGTTATGAAAAAAAATCTGATATTATTTGCAGGCTTGTTTTTGATTTCTGTACTGGCAGGATGCATTGGTGAAGATTATGATGTTGGAGTTCCGACGGCTCATTTAAATATAGATGCTCACGTGCTTAGTAAATCTGTACAATTACCAGAAGCGAATATCAATTGGTATTCATCAAGCGGGAAAGTAGAAGAAACAATAGAAGATATTGAAGAATATGTACAATCACAAGATGAAATAAAGGTTTTCCCAGGGCAGGACGCTTCTTTAGATTTTAAAGAGAATAAAGAAAATGGCGGAGATATTTGGTCGGCCCCAACGATCGCAGCTGTTCTATGGAAAAATGGAGAAAAAATTAAAATCGAGATGAATGAGCAAAGAGAATTTCAGTTTCCGACGGAAGAAGGGAAATATATTTTTGAAGCTTCATTTAAAGATGGAAGTAACGCGGCCCAGTACGTAGGGAATATTGTTATTAAAGATGATACACAGACTTCCCGTTAAGCTATCAAGAATTAGAAGAAACAAAAGAGTATGTAAGAGAGCCGGCATGAATGTGGGCTCTCTTATTTGTGATAAGCCTAGCACCGGACGTTTTGCTCAAAAAATGAATTAGTTAAATGGTTAATTATGTTAAACTTACCCAGTGGTCCTGTGATTGATTAAATAATGGAGAAGTAAACATATGTAATCGCGCAGGCAGTGCCACTAAATGCAAGGACGTTTTTTTATGAAACCATCCATCTTTGAAAAAGGACGATTAGAAGGAGAGGTTATATGGTAACTGTCCTTAAAATCATTGGAATCCCGCTCTATATTTATGGGGTGAGTTTGTTGATCTATCCGCTCTTTGATGTGGATGTAGATAGATTAGGACAGATCGTATTAGTGATCCCTGTTACTTTGATCGCGTATTGGCAAGTTTTCTTTGCAAGGAACAATGAAAAATAGTGATTCCTGGTTTTGGTTCTCAGGTGTCGCTGCTACAGGATAGTGATCTAAAACTACTTAGTAAGTCTTAGTAAGTTTACATGATGTAAAGTGACCAAGGTAAGAATGAACGTGTAGAATGAAAATTCCAATAGAGCCTTTACTTTTCCAAATGGTGTAGAAAGGTGCAATGAAGCGAGGTGTTATGATTAGAAAATCAAATTTGATGGAAAGAAAGAACTCCTTTCTGCTCCTATTTGGATTGGGTATCTCTACATTAGGAGACTTTATCTACCTTGTAGCGATAAATGTATTAGTGTTAAAGCTTACTGGCTCAGCCGCTGCCGTCGCCGGTTTATGGATGATGGGACCAATCGCTTCCTTACTGACTAAATTCTGGTCTGGAAGTATGATTGACCGGCTGAACATCCGAGGGATCATGATTGGAACCGATATTCTCCGGGCGGCACTGGTAGCTATGATTCCTTTCTTCCAAACCGTCTTGCCGATATACATATGTCTGTTATTTTTATCTGTTTCTAAAGCGTTTTTTGAGCCTGCCGCCCTTACTTACATCACCCATGCTGTTCCTGAGGAAGACAGAAAACAATTCAATTCTTTTAGAAGTTTGATTACTTCCAGTGCTTTTTTAGTCGGTCCTGCCATTTCCGGAGCCTTACTCCTCGTTACTTCTGTTGATATCTCCATATGGCTGAACGCTGTTTCGTTCGTTGTTTCAGCTATCATGGTGTATTTCTTACCAGACGTAAATGCCAGCAGTAATCAAACCGTGCAAAAGATTAGTTTCCAAATGCTTAAAAATGACTGGGGTGAAGTGTTTAAATACAGTCACAAACACCATTTCATTGTAAAAGTGTACTTCCTGGCGCAGTTTACCATGATCATCGCTCTTGGTATGGATGCCCAGGAAGTAGTTTTTACCCAGCAGGTATTAGGTTTGTCTGAAACAGATTACGGTTTGCTTATAAGCCTCACAGGAGTCGGTTCTATTTTAGGGGCGGCTGTGGTTTCCTCCCTTGCTAAACGAATATCCATAAAGGCTTTAATGATCAGTGGCTATTTGATGGTTTCGATCGGCTATCTCGTTTATGCTTTTTCCTTTTCCTTTGTGACAGTGGCCCTGGGGTTCATGGTCTTAGGTTTTTTCAATTCCTTTTCAGGGACTGGATTTATGACATTTTACCAGAACAACGTACCCGTAGGGATGATGGGCAGAATTTCAAGTATATTCGGTATTTTCCAGAGCTTATTGCAGATTCTTTTTATTCTTTTGATTGGTTTCACGGGGGATATCATTCCCATTAGGTACAGCATTATTGGTGCCTCGATATTGATGCTGTTCGTAAGCATTTGGCAGATCAAGCTCATTCTTATACCAAACAAATCGAATTACTTTGAAGATCGATCCGTACTTAAAAATACGTCTTGAAATCGTTAGCTGAAGAAGGAGTATCGAGTAGAAGCATCTAATGAAATAAAGAAAACAGGAGTGGCGTATGGATAATTACAAATTCAAGGAATTTCTTGAAATCGCACAAAAACTAAATGATATAGAAATCATTCCATTGTTGATGGGATCGGTGGGGCTTGAAGTCATAACAAACATGAATTGGGAAGCCCAGGACCTGGATATTCATGTTCCAGGGGATAAAAGGGGATGGGAGGTATCTCCTGAATCGAACATACATAACTGGGATGATATTGTAACGGTGATGAATTCGATGGATTATACTTTGGTTGATCTGCATGAGCATGAGTTTGTAAAACTGGGGTTATCGGTTGAGTTTGGAATCATGGATACGCTCCCGAGTTTTGCAGGCATCCACCTGAATGAATTGGAGATGCATATATTATTTACTGAACCGAGAGCAATATCTAAGGGTTTATGAATCTTCATCCAAGGATAGTTACCGCGCGGATAACAATAATCGTAAAGACTTTAGAAAAATTGATTTCTTAAAAGGAATGATCTAACGGAACAGGTTACTCTATGTGGCCATTGTTTATTCTAATGGATGTCACCGAATAGGGTATCGAACGCCTGATTTCCCTAAAAAAATATGTCATGGATTTAAGGGTTTTGAAATTCGATGTTACATTTTTTTCATCCGATTAAATTAAGTTTAAAAATATTTGATAAATGATGAAGGACTAACAATATCCGTTAGAAAATCTTGTATAATGGGTATGAAGTATAAATCGGTATTAAGGAGTTAATGGACAGAGTATTAGAAGGGGACCTTGCTTTTTTGTGGTTTTTTCCATCGAGATGTTTCCGGTTAAGTAAAAATCCAGAGGAGGTGCCGATGATTGAATATGATGAACGATAAAGATAAAGAGACCTATGACAACCTTATACATTCCTTTAAAAATGCTGTGTCGATAGAGGAGAGCCGCTATTATTTTGGAGAAATCCAGCTTTATTTGGACAACCTTCAATCAACCGATGAACTGGCCATAACAAAGCCACAATTAGAAGAGTATCAACGGTTGAGAAAGGAGTTAATTGATGCAACGTCGAAAAAGGAAGTAAGGTATTATGAAGACCAGATCCATGAATGGTTAAATAAAATCCATTATACTAAGCTGACATAAGTTGTTATTGAATCCAAAAATTTGCAAAATAGTATTTATTTTCTGATAATAATAGTGTAAACTATAGTCAAGGTGTTCATTATAGTGGGAGACCTGTATTTAAAAAAATAACGGACTTAAACGGAGCGGCGAGCTTGGTTGAGGATTTAGTGCATAGTAGCGTATGTTTCTAAGTTTCTACCAATTGCCGCTCTTTTAGTCTAGGGGGAAAATTTCTTATGAATACACTAATCATTGCGGGGTGTATTGGAGGACTGACAGGTATTGTCGCTCATTTGATGAGAAATGGAAAAGTTCTGATCTTTCCTAAAAAACGAGCACGTCCCAAGGGGATTTATCTAGGGTTCCTGGCAGATTTCTTTATTGGGGCGGCCGCTTCCATTTTCGCCGTCACCTATCTGACCCCTGAGTCGGATGCATTAAGATCGCTTATTGGAATCTCTATATTAGCGGGGATGACAGCCGAAAATGTGTTATTAAAAAGGGAATTGAATGTAGAGAAAGCGAAAGTAGAAGGATTGGATCGTATCAATCAGAGATTAAAATAAATGCTCAACTGGTCCAATCCTTATTTTTTCTTTCGAAAGAAATCCCCACTCGTATCCTCACTTTTATCTACTCCTCAAACAAAACGCCTCTGGTCAATCCTTAAATGGAATTCTTATAAACTAAACCCAAAGTAAAAGACAGATGCAGCCACAAAGCTGACAGCGAGCGCTGCTTTGACCAGCTTTTTTATAGTCTGCTGATTCAACTTTCCAAGTAATTCATAGATCATGGCAAACGATACGACCACTATGATCATTTCATTTCCGAAAGTAAGATAAGGAAAAAATAAGATCCATACCGTAGAGCACAAGGGCAAATATAAACCCAGCTTTATGAAAAACTTTCCTACTTCCAACCGCTTCACTATTTTATTGATGACCAGGGATAACGGAAAGAGCACGACCAGCAAGAGAAGAAACAATGCTATGTAAGTGCCATGTATTTCTTCCAGCGGAAATTCGAAATAGTGCTTATCATATGGAGTTCCCGGTGATGTTGTGAACCTTGGAAGCAGCATCAGAAAGGCAAGATTCCAAACGATTAAAACGGCCAGGAAATTCCGCAATTCCTACACTCCTTCATACATATTGTGCTGATATCCATATTCGATCTGCCGATTTTGACTAACCTCCACTTTTCTTTACCTACACAAATATATCTTGAATGAAAGTCATATACAAGCCGGGATTAGTGAAATAAATAGACAAAAGAGCCAGCATCTTTGCGGGCTCTTTTGTCTATTGGAATACGTGTTTTCACTTAAGCTTTCGTTTTATAAGAGGTGATGTGATCCTGAAGCGTGTCGTCTTTGCCGAACAGGAAGTGTTTTTCCATATCCGGGGAGTACGTGGAGTTCACCGCTGGTCGGCCCACGGTTTCTGCTACTTCTCGAAGCATAGCAGGGGAAGCTCCACAGCAGAGGCCAAAGTAGTTCACGCCAATGCTTTGGGCTTCTCTGGCCCACTCGGCAAGTTCGTACCGGTTCGTGTAGAGCGGATCCAGGGACGTAGGGAACGTTGTTTCCGTTGGAAGTGTACAGGCACATCCACCGTCCGGCAGGTTGAAGAAGGTCGGGTGCTCTTCTGTTGTCCGGTAAGGGATGGGTAGGGCACCGACATATCCATCCACCGTCTGACGGATTTTCTCTACATACGGCTGCATCGTCGCTGGTCCGCGGAAGCAGTTCATCCCGACGACAAGGGCGCCTTTTTCTTCTAATAAGCGGGAGGCTTCTTCCACTTCGTAACCATCTCGGAGAATATTTTCGCCCATCAGACCGAAGGTGATCACAGCAGGAAGGTCCTGCTTTTGAATTTCCTCGAGAGCGATCAGCGCTTCTTCATAATAATAGAAGGTTTCGCCGTTCACAAAATCTACGCCTTCTTCTTTACACCAGCCGATCATCTCGGCAAACATGCTCCTCGTTTTTGCTACAGCTTCAGGATCATCCGGGTTGAACAAATTCGTATTGGAAATATTCCCGGCAACGAGTGCTTCTTCTTCAGGATGCTCCTTGGCGACTTCTTTGGCCAGGCGGATCGCTTGGCGGTTAAGCGGCTCCAGCAATTCCTCTTTGCCAATGATTCTCATCTTCTCGCGGTGGCCGTTATAAGTAAAGGCTAAGACGACGTCAGATCCTGCGAGCATATAGTCGCGGTAGGTCTGCTTTAGAGCCTGTGGGTTATCGAGAGCCACTTCAGGTACAAACGATCCGGCCTGTAAATAGCCTCTTCGCTCGAGCTCAAATAAGTATCCTTCTCCACAAATCACGGGTCCATCCTGTAATCTTTGTTCTAATGATCGTTTCATGTCCTTGCACAACCTTTCCATGTTGTAAGAGTTATTTATTTAGTAAGCGAATGTCCTTTTTAGACACGCTGACTTTCTGTCTGCGAGGGCCTCCATCATTTTGCGCCCGAGAGCTCTTCTTTCGAAAAAATAAAAGGACCTCCCTGGATAAGGGGGTCCTTTATATATAAAGAGTCTCCTTATCTTCAAGGTATAACAACTACCTTCTGGATTTAGCACCGTGCCAATGGCTGGTTGCTGAGGTATCAAAGGGCCAGTCCCTACACCTCTCTGGATAAGTTTGATGGATATGTAGTTTTTGGAAAAACAATTTCGCTTGCGATTTACAATACAGGAAATCGGAATAAGAATCAATAGAATTTTCAGAAAAAGTTTCAGGTTACTTTTATGAAAGTGCTTGCAGGGTTTGGATGACTCACTGGAGATTGTGCTTGGTCCTTATGAGTGTATAGATAGTGCTTATTCATGAACATAGCACTTGATTGGATGGAGGGGAAGAAAGCTCTCTCCAAAAAAATAGAAACTTATGGTAATCTTGGTTTTAGTAGACGAAAGGGAGTGGATTTCAAGACTGTTCCTGATAACAGTTCAAGTACGCATGAGGTTGTATCTTACTTGCAACGGTGATGATAAAGGGGACAAAGCAGATGCACACCATTTATCTTAGTCGAACTGAATGAGAGTACAGGAAAGAAATCATGAAGGTATAGATGATTGAAAGAGAAAATGATGGAAACCGATAATTGGCTCCACGGGGGAGATGACATTGTTTGAAAAAGGAAACTTAAGAGTCCGTAAGTTAAAAGAAGAAGACAAATACTTGTTAGCGAAGTGGCTTTCCAACCCATCGGTTCTTGAGTTTTATGAAGGAAGAGATCAACCTTTTGATTTAGCGAAAGTGAATCAAGTATTTTATAGTTCGGGGGATTTTAAAGGTAAATGTCTGGTAGAGTTTAATGGCAAAGGAATAGGTTACATACAATTTTATCAATTGGATGATAAAAAAAAATGTTTATGGATTGACCAACGGGAATGTGTATGGAATCGACCAATTTATTGGTGAAATAGAACACTGGAATAAAGGGATAGGAACATTACTTGTGACATCCATGGTTCAATTCCTAATCGAAAATAAAAAAGCAGATCGGGTCGTCATGGACCCGCAGACAAGCAATACGCGGGCGATTAGATGCTATGAGAAATGTGGTTTTAAAAAAGTTAAGCTTCTGCAAAATCGTGAGTTTCACGAAGGGGAGTATAAAGATTGTTGGTTTATGGAGTATTATGAAAAATCTATATAAGTGCTTCTTTCATTCTCTTAAATTTTATTACCACAAATAATAAGGGGGTCACTTATGGAGTGACCCCCTTATTATTTGTTTATTTCTGTCTTTTAGTAGATTCTCTTTTTTTCTGATTCTTTAATGTGGAATATCGTTACTCTTTCTTTTTACTAATTTGAAGGGGCTGTTCCTGAAGGGGAAGACCTTTCTCGATACTCCCGATGTCACAAAGAGGTACAAAACTAGTTGTCCCAGGTACGAGCAGATCTTCAATTTCAAGGACATAGTTTTCCAGCCCCCTGAATCTACCAGTAAATATACCTGCACCTTCTTCTACGAAAAAGGTGATCCCGATGGTATCACCACAACAAAATCGATTGGAAATGATATGAGCCAAACCAGTAACACAACAATTACAGGTTGTCGCATCATTATGATCATAAGAGTTGCAACTTCTATAATTAGGGTTATTATTCACAAAAATACACCTCCCCTGTTGCAAGATATATTATTCTATGAGGTCGCATGCTTTCTTGTATAGATTAATAACCTGCTTGTCCTCTATATCGTAGAGAAGATAGACTATAGACCCTCTTGATTACATATAAAAGATGGGAGCCAGCCATCTATTCTGACATTTTTTATAGTTAATGCCCCAGTGATCAATAGGGTGTATGGATAATTATGTTAAACTTAGCCAAGTAGGGTTAACCACTAGACTTCAAGGTCTTGGGATGAACCAAAGACCAAATCTATCATGATGAGAGGTAGGAAATATGGACATATGTATTCGAACTGCCGAGCTGAACGATTATGAATCATTATTGCCTTTATTCAGGCAGGTTCACGAATTCCACGTGCAGGCAAGGCCGGATGTGTACAAAAAGAATTCGACTCCGGTTCAACAAGCGTTTTATGAAAGCCAGGTGAAGGATAGCAAACAACATCTCTTTGTGGCGGTCACAGGCAAGGAGGTCATAGGAGTTATCGTGACGAAGGAAGAAGAAATACCTGAAAATTCGTTTGTCAAAGCGAGGAAAGTATTATCTATTAACAGTTTATGCGTAGCTGAAACGTATAGGAACAAAGGTGTCGGAAAAAAACTGGCGGCCTATGTTTTTGATTTTGTGAAGAGCCTCAACGTTGAAAGTATTGAATTGGGAGTATCTGAGAGCAATACATCAGCCATAGAATTCTACAAGTCCCTCGGGATGACAACCAGGAGCAGAAAAATGGAGATGGTGTTCAACGAAAGGGACAATTAAAAAGAATATCCTCCACCATCTCTCAGAATCGAATCGTCTAAAGGGAGCGTTCATCCAAGTACAGGCAATATTTACAGCGGGATGTTGATAGTCGTATGTTCTTGTGGTGAAAATATCGCTTTTTGATGGAAGGAAAGTGGAGACTCCAAGGATATAAGTACATGGGTGAGGGTGTTTATTCGTTTTTTGAAACATATGTTATACAAATCAATCCAGATGCGATATTTGGGAATGCGAAACAAAGGGATCCTTTTCTTTTATAGAAGTATGGTTTGGCAGCCTTTCATTCATGATGTTCATTACATCAATCATGAGGTATGTGGTATTCATTCGGTTAAAAGTTCTATGAAAAGGTGTGGATGATGTGGCCTTAATGTTTGATAAAGAACGATTCGTAGATGAACGTTTGTTGAGTGTCAGCGTAAAGAATAAAGGTCTTAATTATGGATTAGGCTGCTTAGATGGAATCCGGGCTTTTTGGAACGATGAGAAAGAGCAATTGTTTATCTTTCGATTAGAGGATCATATGAAAAGATTGCACGGATCCGGGAAGAGTTTGTTTATTAACATCCCTTATACGGTAGAGCAATTGTCCTCCATAACGAAACAGTTGCTGCTTTTAAATCAGGTCACTCAGGATGTTTACATCCGCCCCATTTGTTTCAAGGGAGCCAATACGTTACGTCCGGATTTAAATGATCCTTTCAATCATCTGGCTATCTATACACACTATACAGAGTATGAACCGAAGCCATATTTGAAGCTCTGTATTTCTTCATGGACCAGAATAGGCAGTAATATGATTCCTCCTCAAACCAAACCTACCGCAGGCTATATGAATTCTGCTTTGGCGAGTGAAGAGGCGGCGACCAATGGATTTGATGGAGCAATCCTGTTAACCGCAGAAGGCAATGTCAGTGAGGAAGCGACGGCAAATCTATTCATTATCCGGGATGGTCAAGTGTACACTCCTCCTGTATCAGATGACATTCTTCCGGGGATCACCAGAGATACAACCGCCCAAATTTTCATGAATGAGATGAACATACAAGTACGTGAGCAAAGTTTAACAAGGGTCGAATTATATGAAGCAGATGAAGTATTTTTAACAGGAACAGCGATGGGGATTAAACCTGTAACCGAGATCGATCGGAGAGTGATCGGCAGCGGGCAGGTTGGTCCCATGACATCTAAAGCTCAAGAAATCTATCAATTAATTGTGCGGGGGAATCTCCCTTCCTATATGAATTATTGTACTCCTGTGTATGAGAAAGAAAAGAACTTTAACTAATATAATTGCCTGAGGTCTATTATGAATAGGAAAAATCTACTTTTCTAAGATACAAGGAAAAGTAGATGAAAGGAGGGGGATACTAAAATGGTGATAATGGGGACACTCCTGATTGTTCTTTTTGTCCAACTCCTATATTTAGTGATCAAAGTTAAAAACAGTAACGAACAGAAATACTATCTACCTGCCCTTATTGTATTTGGAATGACTAGCTGGTTGATTTATAAAACCTTTACGATGAACGGATTTGGAGTGGTTAACACTGCGATTTTTTCTGCTTTAGGTCTGGTTGTTTCATTTGTCTTTACAAAACACCCTCCGTTCTTAAATGAAAAAAGGAACTAAGGGCTGCTGACCAATCGCCAATAGCCCGTCTTTTAATATTAAGCAATATTATTGTAGAGGAAAAGGAACATCAATAAGGTGAAAATACTACTTATGATCACTCCTATAATTCCATGCTTTTTTGATATTTTCTCCACCCATTTGAGGATAACCAGGTAGAAAGCAGCTACCACGACTGCCATGAAACTCCATTGGAAGAGCAACGGAAGAACCAGAACCATGCCAATAACGCCTACAATGATATAAAAGCCAAATTCAATGAAGGCCTTTCCTATTTCTATATCCAGCTTATTTACAATCTTTTCTATCAGGAATGAAAAAGGAAAAACTAATAAAAATAGACCTAAAAAAACTAAATAAGTGATTCCGTATAAATGACTTATGAACAGATCTGTATCTTTTGTAAAATAAATCGCGAAAATTATTGACGTAACGTTACCACAAATCAATGTACTCAGTAATTTACTCATACACCACCCACCTTCAATATCTCAACTTAATGGTACCATAATCATATTTTTAAGAGTTGTACGGGCAGTGATTAAGCCGACAAACCAACGCTGTGAGAGGACCTTATAAATGGCTTTTTCACCGACGTACTTAGAAAGTAAACGGGAGGATACATATGATTGATGTATATATTTACACGCTGGACACATTAGCAGATTGGGAACTTGGGTATGTGACCTCAGAGTTAAATTCAGGTCAATATTTTAAGAGAAGTAGTGATCCTGTGTGCGTTAAGACTGTAGGGGCTGATCTGGATTCTGTTGTAACGAAGGGAGGAATGAGAGTAATACCAGAGATCACCACTGACGACGTCCCTGTTTCTCCATCATCCGTATTGCTGCTTCCTGGAGCAGATACGTGGAATGATCCAAAGCACAAACCGATTATTGATAAAGCAATAGAATTGTTGGATTGTGGAGGGACTATAGCTGCCATTTGCGGGGCTACTACTGTCCTGGCTGAAGCAGGTGTATTTGACAATCGTGTCCATACTAGCAACAGTCTTGAATATCTCAAAATGGTGAGCCCGAGCTATAAAGGAGAATCTCATTATAGAGATGTCAAAGCAGTTTCAGATCAAAACCTGATAACAGCTAGCTCAGCAGGAGCGTTGCTTTTTGCACAACTTATCCTAGCGAAGTTGGATGTTTTTTCTGAAGAAACCCTGGAGGCATGGTATAACTACTTCCAAACTGGTGATCCGAAATATTTTTATAACTTAATGCAAACATTGCCTTCTTCAAAGAAATAAACATAAGGTGATTGGAAATATCCCTAAATTAAGCCTTAGAAAAGATCGTGTTATTCTACAAGTATTGAATAAATAGTAGGTGGAACTGTTAATTAAGAGGAACCATTTTAAGAAATGAGGGTTTGTATGAAGGATTTATCGTTCCAGGAATTACAGAACTACCTGGCATTAAAGTATGACGATTCAGGCACCTCTTCTGCTTTGTTTATGAAATTAGTAGAGGAGGTTGGGGAAGTAGCAGAGGTCCTTAACCAGACAGAAGGCAGGAAGGAAAAGCAAGGGGATTCTTCTTTAGAGAAAGAGTTAGTGGATGTGATCCATTATGCAGTGGCGATTGCAAGTGTAAATCATATCAACCTGACAAAGGCCATTTTAAAAAAGGATAAGCAAGCAGCAGTAAAATATCATCAATATCCTAATTTAGAAGAGTTTTTAGTAGTTCAAAATAATGAGAATTGAGTGTTGGAAACATTACATAGGGCGTTTATCCAAAAAGTGATTAATTCCCCATCTTAGGAGGGGTAAAGATGATTCGTGAATTGGGTCAATCTGAATTCCACAAATGTGAAAAATTAGTGAACGATGAGGGACACCTGGAAGTTAAAGCGGTAATACAGGGGAATAATCCCGGTAGAATTTTTGTAGATAATCAAGAATCTCCTAAAACAGGAATGATCTGGTTGGGGAATCATGATGGTTTTTTCTTTATTGGAGACGAAGAAAATGGAGCATTCAACGATCATATCAACGATTTTTTAGCTCAGGTGATTTTTCCTGAAGCAAAGAAGATGAAGGTACATAATTTTATTGCCATTGGTCATCATTCAAGATGGGAAGAGACCCTAGAGAGGGTTTTTAAATACGAGCGCATGCAGAAATCAAATCAGAATGTTTATAAGATGGCAGAAATAGATGATATAAATCAAAATGAACCTTTAATTTACCAAGATTATAAGGTAGTAAAAATCAACAAAGAACTTTTAGACAATACGGATAATAAAATTGAAAACGTAGGTTTTTTACGTTCAAAAATAAAAGAATTTTGGTCTTCTCCCTTGGAATTTTTTCAAAAGGGGGAGGGTTATGGAATTATCTATCATAATAAGGTTGTGAGTTTGTGTTTTTCTGGCTTTGTAGCAGGAAAAGTTCACTCGATCGATGTTGAAACCCTTGAGGAACACCAGGAGAATAAATTAGGCCAGAAGGCAGCTCACAATATGGTGAAAGAATGTTTAAGGAAAGGGCTGATTCCTTACTGGGACTGTGAAGTGAAGAATGCACCTTCCAATACCATTGCAAAAAAATTAGGATTGGATATGTATTTAAACTATAACGTCTACATCTTTCCAATTGAGGATTAATTTGGTGTTATGTAAAGAACACCCGTGTCTTTTAGATTACAATTATACATAGTGATCGTTTCAAGGAGGGTGAATGATGAAAAGAACCTTAATTGGTGGATTCGTCATGTTAGGTGGGTTATTCATAACAATGTCGATGATCATAGCAGGAGCGATCTATGCCCCTCATATGACTTCATGGTCTGGTAAATCAAAGTTATGGTATGCCGTTTTCGGGGGCAGACAATATGGGGATGAGACCGTAGATTCATTATTTTTAGGGTTTCCATTCATACTTGGTGTAATCCTTACAATTGGTGGGCTCGTCATCTTATGTTTCGAGTATTATGAAACGATTGAGAAGAAAGGTTAACTCACTTGGACAAGGAAAGAATCCTTCCTCTAAATCGTTGTTTTCTTCAGAATATTTTGAGATGATGGTTACCGGTAAAATGATCACCTGTCGACGGAGGTGAACGATATGGAAAACTTTTATACCCCGGTGGGGAAGACGAGAGCAACTCATGCAAAGCCTGTGAATAGATGGCGATTCTTTGCATGGGGATCAATGGGTTAATATCGTCATAAGATCGCTTATTCATTTGGCTTTGCCCCTTATATTTATTGAACATAAAAATAAGGAGCTGGCGATAAATGAAATATGTGAATGCCAAAGAAGCTTTACCGGCCGAGTTGTTAAAAGAAGTCCAGAAATATATCCAAGGGGAGACCCTTTATGTGCCCAAATCTGCGAGTAACCGCGGAAAGTGGGGAGCGCGGACAGGCATTAGAGCAGAATTGAAGGAACGAAACAGGAAGATCAAAGAAGAATATTCAGATGGAAGGTCATTGGAAGAGATTTCATGGAATTACCATCTGTCCGTAGAAACCATTAAAAAAATCATCTATTCCCGAAAAGAGGTTACCTGACCAGGTAATCATTTTTTTGATGGTTTCTATTCTAAATAAAACTCGTCCTATTATTGGTCTCCTGTTTACCGTTATGATAAGACCAGGATCGATAAAGGAGGAAGGGTTATGGGGAAAGACAGTATAAAACTGTTAGAGGACGAACGGGTTTATTTAAGGCCTTTGGAACAGGAGGATCTCGGTTTATTTTATACAAAAGCTCTCTGGGATAGAGAAGGAAGAAGGCTTACGGGCACACAAGCGGTGTTCAGTCGACAGGGGGTCCAAAACTGGTTCGATCGAATCGCATTGGATGATTCAAGGATCGATCTGGTCATCTGTTTACAGGAGACGGACCAAATAATTGGAGATATCGCTATGCTGGACATCGATTATCAAAACAGAAAATCTGTCGTGAGAATTTCAATTTTTGATAAAAATTATTGGGGGCACGGGTATGGTACCGCCTCCCTGTCATTATTGATACGGTATGGATTTGAGATGTTGAATATGAACAGGATTGGACTGGATGTGTTTTCATTTAATGAAAGAGCATGGAAATGTTATCAAAAGTTAGGCTTTCGAGAAGAAGGCAGGCTGAGAGAAGACTTATTTTACGATGGGAAGTATCATGACTCCATAGTAATGAGTATCCTGAAACGGGAATTTTACGAGTCTCCTTGACCTATAGCCTGATAAGGAATTGACTTAGAATATACATGAAAAGTAAGATGCCGATGCCTGCTAAACTGTAGCCTAAACGTTTCCGTTCAGATAAGTGCTCTCCTTTAATCGCTTTCCAATCAGGATAGAAAAAGCTGATGACCCGGACAGCTATGATTCCGATAGCGATTAAAACAACAGCCAGTACTTCCATAAGAAAGACTCCTTTTTACCATACTCGTTTCCTTACAGGGGCGAAGTAAAACCAAAAGGAGAAGACAGGTCGGTCGTATGATCATCAGATTCTATAGAAAAAGGAGATGGAAAGAGTGGATGCCAAGGTTCGTGAAATCGCAGAAAGAGAAGGTTTTTCAGGCTCTATTGTTGTTAAACAGGGAGAGGAAGTCGTCTATTCAGAAGGGTTTGGTTACAGAAATCTTGCTGAAAGCCTTCCTAATCAAAAGGATACAAAATTCGGTATAGCTTCAGGCAGCAAATTGTTCACAGCTGTAGCTATTGCTCAGCTCGTGGAACAGAATCAGTTCGCTTACGATACGCCCGTTCATCAGTTGTTGGAGCAAAGCCTCCATTGTATCGATGAACGAGTGACCATTCACCACTTATTGACACATACGTCAGGAATCCCTGATTATTTTGATGAAGCAGTCATGGACGACTTTTCAGAACTGTGGGAAGAGAAGCCGATGTATAAGATGGAAAATCTCGAGGATTTCCTGCCGATGTTTGTAGATAAGGAGAAAATGTTCGATCCAGGAGAGAAATTCCACTACAATAATGCAGGTTTCATCATTTTAGGGTTGGTGGTGGAAGCTGTAGCGAACCAGTCTTATATCACATATGTAACGGAAAACATCTTCAAAGCGGCCGGCATGCAGGATTCTGGTCATTACCGTTTGGATCAGCTGCCTGGCAACACTGCCCTTGGATACATAGAAAAAGATGGGGTTATCAAAACCAATGTGTATGACGTTCCTGTCGTCGGTGGATCGGATGGGGGAGCATTTGTTACAGGTCTGGACATGATTGGTTTTTGGGAAGCCTTGCTGGGTGAAAAACTTATGGGTGCCGTCCATGTCGAGCGGCTTTTAACGAAACACATAAAAGTCAAAAGTGGCACTTCATACGGATATGGAATTTGGCTCGATGATGTACATGATCAGACCGTTTACCATGTGATGGGCTATGATCCTGGTGTTCAATTCCATTCTTGCGTTTATCCAGAACGTCAAGCGATTGTGACAGTTCTTTCCAATAAAGGGGGAGGGGCATTTAAAATCGTCCAAGCGGTGGAAGAACTTTTGCAGAAATAAACTAAGGGGAGGGGAAACCTCCCTTTATTCTGTGTTGAAGTTCTGGGTGCCGAAGTCTGTAATTTCTGTTGTTATTTCAACTTTGAAATCCATGTCAGGAAAGATTTCGTTCCATTCTTTTTTATGTTCTCTCCAATACTTCGGTTCGTGGATATTTACCCATTTGGATATATTGAGAAAATCGATTTGGTATTCCTGCTGGGCGAGTTTCAGCACACGCTCCACTTTTCTCTGGATGACTGTATTCGCAGCTTCTTCAATCCCTTTTTTCCATCCCTTATTGTATACATTTCTACCTGTTCCCCAGTCTTCTGCCAGAACTGTCGACGTGCTGATCTGAATCGTCATCTCCGGTTTATCTCCGCTCACTTTGGTCTTGAACTTCGTTTTCGACCCCTTGATTTCAAGTACAATCGGTCCGTCATCCACGTTTTCTTCGTCTAAATAGAGGAAGCCGCCTTGCACCGTGTTCTGGATATAGCGGACTCCTTCCATATCCTCACTATCAATCCAACCGATATACTTAGAACTTCCCGCTTCGATGATTCCTGCTCCGGATGCTTTGATTTTTCCACCATTCAATGCAATGCCCGGGATTAAAAAGCTTTTCTTTTCGGAAATCATTTGTGACATGTCTCCAATTGTGAAGTTTTTTGAGTTTTTATTATTTTTATTCGAGTTTTCACTGAGAGATTTGATTTGAATGGAAGGAAAAAATTCCTTTACTGGATTGGTACTCAGGATATCAGGGACTGGGTCCCGGGTCAGATAGACAGGCGTTGTTCTTCTGAACTCATGGTCACGGATGAACAGGTCGATCACTTTGTCGGCGCGTTCTTTTTCAAATAATGCCGTAGAGGACAGGATTGATTTCAAGTGTGTGTAATTGGGAGGTCGGTTGCTTTCCAATGAGTTGTTACGAATAATCTCAAAAAAGGTTTTCCCGGACTGGGAAATGTTTTGATACGGGACCGTGTGCTGAGAAATGGTTTGCTGTGTCGGAATCTTACCCGGAACGACATATTGGTTGATCATCGTCAGTTCATCCTTTTCTTCGTTGACATCCAGGCCCATGCCCGTGATGATTCCGACATCCTCAATCTCTCGAATATCCCAGCAGCCAGACAACACAAAGAGCATCAGCAAACAAGGGAAAATGATTTTACGCAGCATACGTATTCCCCCTGATCAAAGAGACAATCAACAGAAGTCCTGGTAAGACGATGATTGCTGCGACCGAAATCAATTGGATCTGCGGCGAGTAGTGGAAAACTTCCGTAAGACCTCCAGGAATTAAGGTCAAAGTAAAAATCAGTACACCAGCGACCGGCAGAAACCAACCAGTGGGTGTGAACATATGTTTCAGCCCTAAAGTCAACGCGTACATATAAGCCGTGAAGGAAGTAAAGGCCGTCGTCAACCATCCGAATATGAAAATCAGCTCAAAACGCTCGAAAAAGAAACCTTGAAATTCGATGCTTTTGGCCATTTCAATCGTTGGGAACGTGATTTCTTTCAGCTCTTCCACACCAAGGACTCCAATCGATATGATATGGAAGACCACATAAATGAGCGCGGTCAAACCGATACTTGTCCACATCGTGATCAGAAGATGTTTGGCTTTCTTCTTTTTGATCAGTTTGGCGAAGATCAATAAAAGCTCCATGCCTAAAAAAGAAAAGAACGTGATCTTCACGCCACTGATGGTGCTCCATATATTGTTTTGCAGTACGGGCCGTACATGGTTGATGTCGAAGTTTTTGATACTTAATAAACAAAGGACCAGGAACATCACCATCATGATTGGAAAATAGAGTTGGAAGAACCGGACGATATCTCCCGCTCCGTTATAGATCAAATACATGCTGACGAGAATAAAGGTTCCAATGACCACAGACAGAGGCGTTGTATCCAGCAGGTAATTCTTTATGATTCCTCCAGTCACTCTTAAGATATAGGCAGCAACGATGAGCGTGTAGACAGTGAAGAGAAAGTTGAAAGTGAAGCCTATGAACTTCCCCAGGATTCTTGTGCTCATTTCATAAAAAGTGAGACCAGGATAGCGGGCAGCCAGGGCTACATATAAACAGGAAACAACAGACACCGCGACCGCGCCAAAAATAATACTCAGCCACAGGTCCTGAGAATTTACAGTTTTGGCAAGGTCCCGAGGCATGAGGATGATCCCGATGCCGATCATGGAAGATATGAATACGACGACCATCTGAAGCATGGTCAGTTGTTTCAAATCACTCAATGCGTCCGCCTCCTTTTTTCAACTTGAATCGGATTAAGGAATCTTTCCAACGTTTCACATAGAAAGGTGTGAATGGTTCCATATAGGGCACGGAGAAGCTTTGCAGATGTATAAGGTGAATGCTGACGATGAAGACGGCTAAAATCAAGCCATATATTCCTAGAAATGCGGCAGCAAACAACATGACGAAACTGATGGTTCTAAGCGCCAGACTTAATGCATAATCAGGGATAGTGAATGAACAGATGGCAGCGAAAGATACGACAATGACCATCAAAGGGCTCACTATTCCTGCGGTTACAGCTGCTTCTCCTAATACAATCGCACCGACAATGCTGACGGCAGGTCCGATCGGTTTTGGCAGTCGGATACCGGCTTCTCTCAACGTTTCGATGGTGAGTTGCATGATCAACGCTTCCATGAACGACGGGATCGGCACACCTTCACGGGTTTTGGCGATGGATATGGCAAGATCCGTAGGGATTAAACCATGATGATAGGAGATCAAGGATATATAAATTGAAGGAAGCATGACAGAAAAAAAAGCCGCCATAAACCGCATCAACCTGATGAGCGAAGCTGGAATCCATTTAAAATTGTAATCATCAGCCTGTTGAAATAGACTGTTCAATGTTGTTGGAGCTAGCAGCACAGAAGGAGAACCTTCTACAAAAATCGCTACTCTCCCTTCTACAAGGGCGCTAGCCACTTTCGTAGGTCTTTCGGTTTCCTGAATTTCAGGAAACAGCGAATAGTTGTTCTTTTCAAGTAATTGTTCCATCACTCCACCATCAGGGATGTAATCCTCCTCGATGGCATGAATCCTTGCTCGGACGTCCTTCAACAGTTCTTCATTGACCGTACGATCCACATATGCGATGGATACATTGGTAAAGGACCGGGTACCAATGGTGAATTCTTCAAATTTCAAATCTGTCGAGCGTAGGTGTACACGCAAAAGAGCGACGTTTCGTTCGAGTGATTCGATAAATCCATCACGTGAACCACGCAGTGTCATCTCAGATACTGGTTCCTGGATGGAACGGTAAGCAAATTGTGCCGTGTCGATCGCATACACGGTTTGTTGTTCGATCAGCAGGGTGAAACCATCAAGCAGATATTGATCGACATCGTTTTTTTTCTCTAGCAGCAGCAAAGGTTCTGCGGAAAAAGCATGGGGGAGGGGGCTCTCTTTGTGATTCCACTCTTGAATTGGTAGGAGGATCGCATCCTGGATTTGTTTAACATCCGTGATGGCAGGTATGTAAATGACGTGGACGGAGTGCTCATCCAACTCAAGTTTCTTGATGGTCACGTGGTGGTTCTTCTGCTTTTCACGAAGGATTTGTTCGATGTTCAATGATTGATCCATATACTCACCTCGAATCCCTGTCGTTTTTCTTTAGTATGTACATTTGTTTTTCATTTAAACGAGCGCAATATTTTTCATTTAGTGTATAATTACACTAAGTGATGTGTTAAGCTAATCTATATAAAAAGGAAGGGAGCATCTGTATGAAGCGCAGAAAAATGGCGGCTTGGATTTTTACGATATTGTTTGGAATGATTGGATGGTTTGTTTTTGGCCTTGCGCGAATTCTTTCTTCGGGAAATGAATACATGTATGTCGGTTTCCTGTGCATGGCTGTCTTTTTTGCAGGCAACTATTTCATTCTGAACATACATAAGAGGGTCAAGCAGAAGTGGACATGGGCCATGATGATCCTGATATTCATTGTTCCTTCTGTTCTGTATGGGAGTTATGAATGGTATATACGAAGCATCGAAATTGCGAACGCCGAAGTCGATCTTTCCACTTATCAACCGTACAAGGAAGGATCTGACCTTGCTCGTCTGGATGAGCCTGCTTCTCTGCAACTGGATGAAAGGCTTCCTGAATTAGATGGAGCGACAGCCTTATATCCTGTCTATGCTGCGTTCGCAGAAGCCGTTTATCCGGAAGGGACCTATTCTTATGAGGATCGTAGTGAGAGTCCGGTCACTGTATCAAAAACGAACGGAGCTTTTCAACGGTTATCAAGGTTTCAAGTGGACATCATTTTCACAGCTGGACCTTCCGAGGAGCAGCAAGAGACCTTGAAGCAAATGGAGAAGACAGCGATAGGGAAAGAAGCCTTCGTGTTTTTTGTACATAAAGACAATCCAGTCGACTCTTTAACATTGAAACAATTGAGAGGAATCTATTCTGGTGAAATCACCAATTGGGAAGATGTTGGCGGAAGAAACCAAAAAATCATCGCTTTTCAACGGCCGGAAGGAAGCGGCAGTCAAACAGGATTGGAGAACATGATGGGAAAGACTCCGATTATGGACCCACCTAGAGACCAGCGAGTCAACGGGATGGGCGGGGTGATTGAAAAAGCGTCTGATTACCGGAACCACCGTAACAGTATTGGCTTCAGCTATCGATTTTTCGCGACAAAGATGGTCGACGGGCATCACATCAAGCTGGTGAACATCAATGGCATCGCTCCAAGTGTCCCTCATATCAAAAGCGGTGACTATCCTCTAACCGGAAACTTTTATGCGATTACGAATGGATCAAAAAATCCACACGTCGAGTCTTTCATCGAGTGGATCCTGTCGAGTGAGGGTCAAAGGCTGATTGAAGATACGGGTTATATCCCTGTGAAACAAACCGATCACCCTTAGGCGCTGGTCTACTTGATTGCCCCTTTTATCATATGTGGTTGTTATTTCATTACATGGATTTTCGCAGAACATCACAAAATAGAGGAGAAGGGAGGTCTTTGCACATGGGTAAAAAAGCGAAAAACAAGAGCAAAAAAGACCTGAATGCACTTCGCCGTGAAAAAGGGGAAAAGAACGGTACGGGCAAACAGGATCCTTATCGTTAAGGTCTATAAAAAACGCCTGCTTCCAAATGGGAAGCAGGCGTTCCTTGTTATACCGTTTGTGGTCTATGTTCGATGGTATCATTCAGCTTTCTGAACTTATTCTTGATGACGGACGTGTCAGCAAAAAGATCATGGATCCCCTGATGGCGTTTCGTGAAAGCGACGACCAAATAAGGGAGGCCCAGGATCGCCATGCTGATGTAACGGCCGATGCACTCGCGGAAAATGATTTGACCATTCGATAAAGATTCTCCTTTTAAAGAAACGACAGATAATCCCAGTATCATTTTTCCTAACGTCGCACGGAAGTACTTCGTCATCAGTATGAAATAAGCAAAAAAGATGAGCGATGTCGTAATATTCGCTGCGCTGAACATAGGTACCCAAAGCTCGGCGTCTTCGAGGTTCAAGAGCCGCAGCAAAGGCCGGGTCACAATGCTGTTGACGCTCCAAATGACAATCAAGTCGATGATGTAGGCAAGGAATCTGGAACCGAATCCTGCGTACAACAGTTTTTGGAGGTCGTTTTTCTGATGATGGACCAACAATGATAGCTGCCCATCGTTTTCGTTATGATTGGTGTAATCCATATCGTTCCCTCCTTAATCTGTGTACATATACATCATACGTGGTCCCTGGCGCTTGCTCATCAAGTCTTCGATGTAGCGGATTTCACTATTCGGCATCAAGCTTTCAGCAAGCGGCAGGTTGAAGAAAGATCCCATCGTATTTTTGTACTGGAACACCTGCGGGTCGCCGCCGATTTCTTTTTTCAATGCCTTCAACGTGTCTTCACGGAATCCGATGTCGTCCACCAGTCCGTTCTCAACGGCCTGTTTCCCTGAGTAGATCCGCCCGTCTGCCAATTCTTTCACACGGCTTTCAGACATCTCGCGTCCTTCAACGATGACGTCGACAAACTGCTGATAGGATTCATCGACAAGCGTTTGGAGAATCTCTCTGTCCGCTTCAGTCATTTCCTTCGTCGGGCTCATGATATCCTTAAATTCACCGCTCTTGATGGTATTGAATTTCACACCATATTCATTAGCGAGTTCCTGATAGTTGATGCTTTCCATGATGACTCCTAGAGAACCTGTGAACGTGTCATTACTTGCAAAAATACGATCCGCTGGAGCTGAAACATAATACCCGCCGGAAGCGGCCATGTTCCCCATGGACACGTAAATCGTCTTGCCTGCTTCTTTGATTTCAAGCAGTTTGTCATGAATTTCAGCACTTTCATAAACGCCGCCACCTGGTGAGTTGACATACAGGTGAATCCCTTTGATGGAGTTGTCTTCTTTGATCGCTTCTAATTTTTTCATAAAGCGATCATGCTGGTATCCACCGCCACCGAAAGGATTCGGGTTCGTACTCGGGTTGTCGATGATGGCGCCTTCCAGGTTCAACTCCACAATCCGTTTGCTTCCGGATCCTCGTTCAACGACTTTTTCTTCTAAATTCTCACTGCTTGCAAAAAGGCCCATCGTCTCATTCTCTGCTTCTTCCCCGGTGAAGACGGTTCCGATCAGCTGGACGACAAGAGCGAGAATCAGGATCGTAGCGGCAATAATACTTGCTGTTATTCTTTTGCTCATATGTAAACTCCTTTCTGTCTGATGTTCAGAATTCAACCATACCATAAGGATATGTCCAAATGATACAAAATGAACCTCCCAGTGGTTCTGAACACCTTTTCTACGATTTAGGATTTGTAAGGTTTCATATTTGATTGATTTTTTACGCTCATTTTTTAAAAAAGAGAAAACGCTCTTTACCCCTAATAGGTGAGAGAGAAAGTCTAAGCATAGATGTTTGAAGGAACGGGTAGAGAAGGGGAGGAGGGATTGGACATTGAGTCAAAATAAATTAAGAGTGATCATCATTACGATCATTATTGTCTTTTTAATCGGACTTGTTGGATTATCCATACGAATGGCTCTTCAGCCACAGACCATCAATGGAAAAAGGACGGAAGTGGTTTCCGTCCTTCAATCCGGGTTCACGTGAACAAGTTGGAATCTCTCGCAAACGAGATCCATATCTTCGCTGTATTCATATCCGAGCTCTTCCGCTTCCTTCTTGAAGAACTTCTTATGAACCTCTAACCAGTGTCTATGAGAGAGGTCTCCTTCTCCTTCCGCTCTCGCAAACGCTTCGGTCACTTCATTAAAGGGGACCACTTCCACTTCTGTCGTTCTGATGATGGCGGCTGGTTCATCTTCTCCATTAAGGATGATGTTATATTCACCGACTTCAGGAAGCGCTTCTTTTTCAATCTCATACGCTTGACGTGCCGAGCATGTGGCAGTCTTGACACCATCCATCACCAGTCTTGCCATACGGTCAGGGGCAGTTCCGAATGACCAAGCCTTGACGTTTTCAGGTTTTTCCTGCCCTTTCCAATATCGATCCCAGTACTCTTTTGTCTGTTCGTTCATGTGCGAACACTCCTTTTCCACATAGGGATAGACTTATCGTTTACTTTCATTATGGGATGTTATAATGAATTCCATGCACTTTTTCCATTTTCAGGAGGGAGGAGTTCGATGTATCATGCCAGACCACCACGGTGGGTGATCCCCGCATGTGTCCCCATTTTCATAACAGACCTTCGTGAACAGGACACCACTATACTCACACTTATATTTTTTGCAATGATGCTTCTTATCTATGGGTTCTCTTATCAATTAAAGGTGGACCAAACGATTGAATACCACGTCTGTTTTTTTCACCTTAGGGTTATTGGAAGTACACTGCACCCCGAGGATATACATAAGATTATTTTCAAGGATGCCGGCTGGGGAACGCCCGCCGCAACTATCAAAAAGAAGAGAGGATTTCCATTTCGTGTGATGAATTTTAACTCGGTAGAAGTTTTGGCGGAGCTCGAATGGTTTGCCGAGCATTATCACATCAAAGTGGAGGAAAGAAGCTATTACAGAACGGTTTTTGATAAGAAAATGAGTAAAGAAAAGCAAGGGGCTTAAAAGAATAGGTAAACTATGAAGAAGTGGCTCATGGCAGCGGCCAGGTTTATAAAGGTGGGAACTTTCTGTGGAGATGATTCTTTCGGTCTCATGAAAAGTTGATTTCCATATTATTGACGGGAATATTAAGATTCATTTACATCTCGTCGATAATCCGCCTGTAGCGGTGTATTTTCCATTAAAATAGGGCATGCAACACGTAACACACATCAAAGGAGATACCGACGATGAACGTTGAACAGATCATGCAATTACTCAATCAAAATCCAAAAAAGAAAATAGATGCTCATTCGCTCATTACCGGTGTCACAGATGACTCGCGGAACGTCAGAGAAGGGTATGTCTTTGTAGCCGTCCGAGGTTATCAAGTCGACGGCCATGACTTTATTGACGAAGCGGTCGATAAAGGTGCCTCTGTCGTAGTCAGTGAAGAAAAAGTGGAGCACGACGGAGTGGTTTGTCTAGAGACCGATAACTGCAGGAAAGCGCTGGGACAGATTGCCTCTGCTTTTTATGGAAATCCTTCTGAGGATAAAATTGTGATCGGTGTTACAGGTACGAACGGAAAAACGACAACCTCTCATATGATTAAGCACCTTTGCGAAAAGAATGGCTATTCATGCGGGATGTTCGGAACCATCGATTATGTGGTCAATGACAAAGTCGTTCCCGGAATTCAGACGACACCGAGCGCTCCATTGCTTCAAAAGCTTCTCGCTGAAAGCAAGGATGATGTCGTCGTGATGGAAGTTTCGTCCCATGGACTTGCTCAGTACCGACTGGAAGGAGTAATGTTCGATTACGCCGTATTCACTAACTTATACAAAGATCATTTGGATTACCATGACTCGATGGATTCATATTTTGAGGCCAAATCAAAGCTTTTCCATATGTTGAAACCTGGAGGCAAATCGATCATCAATACGGATGATGCCTGGGGGGAAAAGCTCGCGAGCCTTTTGGAGCAAGAAGGCAGATCCTTGTGTAAGGTGGGTCACCATCTGGAAAATGAGATTATTGTGCAGGAGATTAATACCGATGATTTCAGCGCCTGCATTCAATATAATGGAGAAGAACGAAATGTAAGGTCCCCGCTCCAGGGTACCCACAATGTCTATAATACCTTGGAGGCCTATGGAGTCGGTCTTCAGCTCGGTTTCTCATTTTCTGACATGGAGAGCGCGCTGCAATCCTTACCTGGTATCCGCGGTCGATTTGAACTTTATGAATTTGAAAACGGCCCGACCGTCGTCATTGACTATGCCCATACTGCAGACAGCATTGAACATGTCCTGGATACAGCAAGGCAGCAGGGAGCTGCTTCCCTGACGCATGTGTTCGGTTTTCGTGGGGACAGGGATGTATCAAAAAGGGGAGAAATGATTGGTGCTTCCGCCATACGATCAGACCATTACATCCTTACACTTGATGATCTGAATACAGCGGGCTACGAAGAAATGGTAGCCACGCTTGAAGACCTGCAAAAAGAGTATGGCGATTCGAAAGGCAGGATTATCCCGGATCGGACGCTCGCGATTGAAGAAGCCATTGTCAACAGCGGAGCGAGGGATTGGGTGATCATCACTGGGAAAGGCCATGAGAGCTACCAGCAGAATTACCATTATCCTATGAATTCGGACAAGGAAATGGTAGAGGATATGAAACGGAAACTGAAATCAGTGAAGAAAGACATGATGGCGTGAACCTGCTTTTGAAGGCAGGTTCTTTTTTTATTCCATTGAAAATCTCAGCTGGAATAAATGTAACTATTTACCAACCCTTTCATCTTATGAAGGAACTTTGGACGCTTTTAGAGAAAGTTACAAGTGAATACAAAAAAGGATGTGAATGAATGGGGAAAGAGGTATTAATCGTCATTGATGTGCAAAACTCAGTCATGGAAAACAGCTATCAGTGTGAAGAGAAAATCAACAATATGAATCGCGCCATCCATCGGGCGAGAGAAAAGCAGGTTCCAGTGATTTACGTGCAGCATGAATATCCGGAAGGTCCGATGAAACGTGGCGCAGAGGGCTGGCAGCTGCATCCGGACCTGGAGAAGCCTCTGGAGCAGGATGGAGTGATTTTCAAAACGGTTCCGAACGCCTTTGTGAATACATCCCTAAAGAAGGCGCTTGATAAGGCTGAAGCGGACCATCTCTTTATTTGCGGGGCACAGACGGACTATTGTGTCGACTCTACTTCACGGGGAGCTTTTGATCATGGCTATCGCGTTACTTTAATTTCAGACGCTCATACCACTTGTTCGAACGATTTTTTGACAGCTGCTCAGATTATCGACCACACTCAACATACGCTGACAAATTTCTGGAGTGAAACAGCAGCTATTGATTTGAAATCTTCCCATGAGCTCGGATGGGAGAGAGTGAAGTAATTAAAGAGGTCACCATCCGCAGTTACTTTCATTTTGAAAGGAGTTGAACCCATGTGGAAGGGAAGCTCAGTGATTGAATCGTTGAGGATCGATTATCCAATCATCCAAGCGGGTATGGCGGGTGGAGTGACGACGCCCGAACTCGTCGCAGCGGTTTCAAATGCAGGTGGATTAGGGAATTTGGGAGCCGGTTATCTGGCTCCTGAAGCGATGGTACATAGGATTAGGGAAATCAAGCAGTTGACAAGTCGAACGTTCGGTGTGAATGTCTTTGTACCGGAATACCCACAAGCGACAAAGCAAGAAATAGAGGAGGCGAATCGATGGCTTGCTCCTTATCGCACAGAGTTGAATATTCAACAAGAACCGAGGGTGGAGCAGGACGCTTCTCTTTTTGAAAAACAAATCGAAGGACTGATGGCTGAACAAATTCCTGTTGTCATTTTCACATTCGGGGTGCCGCCGCGTGAAGTGATCACGGATTTGAAAAAAGAGGGAATCGTCATCATTGGAACAGCGACCACAGTGGAAGAAGCAATCATCAATGAAGAGCATGGGGTCGATATGGTCGTCGCCCAGGGAAGTGAAGCGGGCGGTCACAGAGGAACGTTCAACGGAGATTTTGACCGAGCCATGATTGGGACGATGTCGCTTGTACCTCAGGTGGCTGATCATGTGAAGATTCCTGTTATTGCGGCCGGGGGAATTATGGATGGACGCGGAGTTAAAGCCGCTCTTGCTTTAGGAGCTCAAGGAGCACAGCTTGGAACGGCCTTTGTCACTTGCCGGGAAAGTGGAGCAAAAACGCAACATAAAGATGCGATTTTGAAATCGAAGGAGACGGAGACGGTTCTCACTTCAGCCTTCAGCGGTAAACCAGCAAGAAGCATTCGGAATTCTTTTATCGAGGAAATGGAAAAAGGACAAAGTCACAAACTGTTAGCTTACCCGCTTCAAAATATGCTGACGAAAGAGATTCGCAAGGAAGCAGCCAGCCAAAATCGACCGGAATATCTATCGCTTTGGTCCGGGCAGAGCCCCCGTTTAAGCCGGGCCCAATCCGCATCATCGCTTGTGAAGGCGATCGTTTCCTATGTAGAAGACGAATCACTTTAAGAAGCCTCTATCTTTTAGAAAAAGCTCATGGTCAGGACGTGCAGATTAGGGCTCTTACATTGTTTTTCAGAGAGCAGGAGTCTTAGGGTGAACAAACACTTATTGAAGGAATGATTCAGCTGGAGGAGACGATATGATTGAATTCCTGAACCTCTATATGACGCCCTTCTGTGAAACGAGAAGAATAAGCGTTTACCTGCCGCACACATATCACCCTAAAGGCAAAAAGCGTTATCCTGTCATCTATATGCATGATGGTCAGAACGTCTTTCGTGATTCGGATGCGTTAGGTGGCACTTCATTATCGCTTGAAGACTACTTAGATCAGTATCACATCGATGTTATAGTTGTGGGCATTGATCAGAACCCCGATGAGAGAATAAATGAATATTGTCCATGGGTGAATGGGGATTTCAGTGAACATATGCTTGGGTATAAATGTCATCTAGGGGGTAAAGGGGAACAGTACATTGATTTCGTAACGAAAGAGCTTAAGCCGTTCATCGATCGTAGATACCTTACCCTGAAAGAAAATACATCAATGGTTGGCATCTCCTTAGGGGGACTGATTTCTGTCTATGCAGCCTGTAAATATCCTCGTACCTATAAACAGGTCGCCGTTCTCTCTTCGGCTTTTTGGCGTAACCAGGAGAAAATGGAGGAGCTTATCAGTAAATCTGACCTCTCATCCATCCATCGACTTTATATGGACTGGGGAGACTGTGAAAGTGAAGATGAAGAGATCAATCGAAAATTTCACGTTTCAAACGAAAGGGTGGCCCATTTGTTGAAAGATAAGGTCCCCAACTTTACATCTTCTGTCATCGTTGGCGGGACTCATCATTATACAGCTTTTAAGAGCAGGGTACCTCAGATATTCGCTTGGGACAAACACATAGGATACTAAAGGGAAGACGATTCCTTGAAGACCGTGCAGAACGAGAGAATTATTTCTCTCGTTTTTTCCACTTCCATCCATTCGTAATCACTCCAACTAAGCCGGATAAGGTAAGTATGTAAGCGACAAAAAGTGGGACATCTTGAAGTTCTGCGGTAAATAGTCGGAACAAACCGACCATAAGTATTAAGAAACTGCCGATCAGTGCAATCCCTATTTTCATCTCTTGATTCATAGGATTTCTCCCCTTTCTTTCCATTACTAGATTAACATACCTGATTGCTTTCTTTCATGCTACCGTCTCCCGCGGAATGTGAGTAGCTTCTCCGAACCGAAGGGGCAGTCGAACCTTGCACACCCTGCCCTATTCTTATAAATCCATAAGGAAAGTTTCCCTGTTACTTAAACGAATGAATAAAATGTAATGCACTCTAGTACCCTCTAATAGAAGGTTTAAGGGGGTACGTTATGCAGAAATGGAAGAGTCGTTCACCACTCGGGCAATTGCCGGCATTCAAAAAGGATCCACTCGCCTTTCTCATGGAAATGGAAGAGACACAGAAGCCGGTAACAAGGTTCAGGTTTGCTCACAGGCCGGTTTTCATGTTGATGCATCCGGCTTTGATTCAGGAAGTACTTGTTAGAAAAGCGGACTTTTTTTACAAATCCAAACCTTTTCAGGAGTTGGAACCACTTCTAGGTAAAGGACTTTTATTGAGTGAGGGGAATCTTCATCGACAGCAGCGCAGAAAAATCCAGCCTTTCTTTACCCCGAAGCATATTCAGCGCTACTGTGAAACGATGGGGCGAATCGTTACGGAGCATACGTCTCTTTGGAAAGACGAAGAACGGTTGATTTCTGAAGATATTAGAAGTCTCACCCTTCAAGTGATCACCGAGACCATGTTCGGTACGGAGGTAAAAGCACACCATGATCAAGTAGGGCAGCAGCTGGATACCGCTATGGAAATCGCCTCCCAGAGAATCCGCAGTGTCTTCAAATCGCCCCGATCATGGAAAACGGTCCGCAATCGATTGTTCGATGACGCGGTGGAAAAGTTGGACGAGGTCGTCTATTCCATCATCCATGATGAGCAGGGAAGTGAAGAACACCTTCTCCATGTCATGAAGGAAGCAGAAGATAAAGAGGGTCATAGAATGAGTCCTCAACAACTCCGTGATGAAGTCATGACTGTTTTTCTTGCCGGTCATGAGACGACGGCGTCGGCGTTGATATGGACGTTCCAATTACTCATGGAGCATCCCGATTGTTATCAAAAAGTGGAAAGTGAAATCGAACAAGTCCTTTCCAGTGATACGCCGTCCGTGGAGGAAACAGGGAACCTTTTGTACACAAAAAAAGTGATTCTCGAAAGCATGCGCCTGTATCCTCCTGCCTGGGTATTTGGCCGGCGGGCCAGGGAAGATGTGAACATTGGGTCCACGTTCATCAAAAAAGGAGCGACCGTTATGGTGAGTCCTTATCTGATGCATCGGCACAGCAAGTATGTCGATTATCCAGAGGAATTCCTTCCTGAACGCTTTGAGGACGGACGTCTTCTTGGAGGACCTGATTATTTATATTTGCCATTTGGTGGTGGGCCCCGCGTATGTATCGGGCAGCACTTCGCTATGCTCGAAATGCTTGTCATTCTCTCGTCTCTCATTCGATCATTCAAGTTTGCCCCTTCTTCAGAAGCTTTTCCTGTCATGGTCGAGCCATTAGTGACGCTGCGCATGAAGCATGGTCTTAAACTCCGTCTCTCAAAAAAAGAAACTGGAAGCCGGTAAGTCGTTGTTTTCTGTACCCTGTCATTTTGTTCATGTACAATATTAACAGGTGAAATGACAGGGATTGAAGGTGTAACTATGAAAACAATCATTATTGGAGCAGGAATATTAGGAGCGTCGACAGCGTACCATCTCGCTGAACAAGGCGAAGAAGTGGTAGTCATTGACCGGAACGATCCGGAACAGGCGACGCGTAATGCAGCGGGAATCGTCTGCCCGTGGCTGACGAATCGAAGCAATCAAGTGTGGTATCCTCTCGTTAAAGGCGGGGCGAAGTATTACCCTACCTTGATGGAAAAACTTGCGGAGGCAGGTGAAACACAAACCGGCTACAAGCAGGTAGGAGCGATCAATATCTTCGATACAGAAGAAAAGCTGGAAAAGAAACGGAAGGTTGCTCTCGAAAGGAAAGAGCAGGCACCGGAAATGGGGGAGATCTCCTGCCTTTCCCTAAAAGAAACGAAAGAGATATTTCCGCCCGTAGCTGAACACTATCGAGCGCTTCACATTTCAGGGGGTGCCCGCGTGAACGGAGGGGAAGTGACCTCCTCCTTATTAAGGGCGGCCAGAAAAAAAGGAGCGGCATTTATAAGTGGAGAGGCTACCTTCCTTTATGAAAACAAGCGAGTCGAAGGCGTATATGTGAATGGGGAAAAAATCTTTTCTGATCGGGTTGTGGTCGCGAACGGGGCGTGGACGAAGCCGTTGTTTGAGCCGTTGGGAATGAGACCAAACGTCACTTTTGAAAAAGCGCAGATAGTCCACGTGGATATGAAGGACTTCGATACAGGGAGTTGGCCTGTGATGCTGCCGCCTTTCAACCACTATATCCTCTCGTTCGGTAAAGGACGGGTGGTCATTGGTGCAACGAAAGAAAAGGCGTCTGACTCCAGAGTCACGGCAGGTTCTGTTCATCAGTTGATGGATAAGGCCCTTCGAGTAGCTCCTGGACTAGCAGATGCTACTTATGTCCAAACAAAGGTCGGATTCCGGCCGTTCACCCCAGGCTCAACACCGGTCATTGGGAAAGTTCCTGGTCTTGAGAACGTCGTGGTGGCGAATGGTTTAGGAGCCTCTGGTCTGACAAGTGGTCCTTACATTGGATCTGAGCTTGCGAAATATTTATTAGATGCAGACACGGAACTCGATTTTTCCAATTATACAGCGGATCATTTATTCATATAACAAAAAAAGTTCCCTCATTAAATGATGAAGGGAACTTTTTCATGGCTTTTTTTAATAAGATTTGTACCTATCAAAAGTGATGGTGTTCAAAAGTCTAAGGAATTATTGGCTTTCGGCCTTTTGATATTGCTTTTCTTCGGTTTCATCGACTTGCTCTTCATCTGGTGGGTAGGTCCGCTTTACGAAGAAAGCCAGAACCAATCCGGCAAGGGATAAAGCTGTGACGATGAAGAAGGCGATATTCACGCCGTATATCGATGGATGATCGATCGACGGATTGCTCTCGGCGGTTTGAGCGGTTGTCGTCATCACCGTGACAAGAATCGCTGTACCGACGGAAGCTGCGACCATACGCATCGTGTTGCTCATGGCCGCGCCGTGCGGAATGAGTTTTTTAGGCAATTGATTCAATCCAGCCGTCGTTACAGGCATCATGACCATCGATAACCCGAACATCCGGATCGCGTATAAGACAGTGATCGTTGTAAAGGTCGTTTCGATATTTAAGAAAGAGAAAGCAAGAGAAGCCCCTGTGATGATCGTGAGCCCGACAACAGCAAGCAGACGTGCACCTATTTTATCAAAAATACGGCCCGTAATTGGCGACATGAGTGCGGTAATGACCGCTCCCGGCAGCAGGGCGAGTCCCGATTCGAAGGCAGAGAATTCACGCATGTCCTGCATAAATAAAGGAATCAAGGTTTCTGCACCGATTAAACCCAGGAATGTAATCATTGCGATGACGGTCGTTATGGCAAAGACAGGGTACTTGAAGACACGGAATTCAAGCATGGGATGATGCATCCGCAGCTGTCTCAGGATGAACAAGGTCAAAGTTACAGCGCCGATGGTCAAAACGGTAACCGTGTCGATGCTCGTCCACCCCTGGTTCCCAGCGAGTGTGAAACCGTATAAGAGCCCCCCGAAACCTACGGAAGAAAGGATGATGGAAACCGGATCGACCTTAGGATAAGAGAGTTCGGTTACATTTTTCAGAATGAAGTAAGCGAGAACAATGATTAAAATAGCCAGAGGCAAGATCATCCAGAACAAATATCTCCACGTATAAGCGGAGGTAATGTAGCCGCTGAGCGCAGGTCCGATGGCTGGTGCGAATGAAATGACAAGTCCAATGTATCCCATAGCCGTCCCGCGTTTATGAACGGGAAAAATCATGAGAAAGACGGTCTGCATCAAAGGAAGCATCACACCTGCGCCTGCAGACTGAACGACTCTGCCCAAAAGAAGGAGAGGGAAATTTAAGGCGAGTCCGCCAAGGATGGTTCCGAAGGCAAATACACTCATGGCCGAAATGAAAAGCTGTCTCGTGGTGAACCGTTCGATAAGGAAAGCACTGACGGGAATCATCACACCGTTCACAAGCATGAATACAGTGATCAGCCACTGGGCTGAGTTCGCTGTCACATTCATTTCATCCATAATGGGAGGAATGGCTGTGATCATAAGCGTCTGGTTTAATATCGTAATAAAGGAACCAGCGAGTAAAAGTGCAGCCATCAGCACTTTGTTGGTACCTTTGGATGTCATAATGTCGTCCTCCTATGAATCAACTAATATACCATTATACTCCTCGGCGGGATGGGAGGACAACTCATCCAACTCAGTTTACTAGTTATATATTATGTAAACTTCATGGTTGTTTTTTTATTCTTATTAGTAAGGATAGAATGTTTTAGTCTTTACCATCATCCTGTCAATCGGAAAAAGTAGAACCTCGATGCATGGATGATGCTTCGAGGTTCTACTTTTTTATAAACAGGCAAGGAGACAGAGGAGTCAAGAGAGGGGACACACCAAAGCTTAGAGCCTGGAGGACGGCTTGTTTGACCGGGTTCCTTTATATGAAGGACGTCCTACGGAATGGTACTCAATGTTTCTCCCTTCTAGGTCTTCCCGTGTATAGCAATTACGCCCATCAAATACGACGGCTTCCTTCATTGTGTTTTCGTACACTTCCAAAGATAAGTCACTAATAGAAGGCCACTCTGTACAGATCATCGCAAAATCAGCCCCTGTTAAAACCTCATGGATGGTATCAACGACGGTACAGAAGGGGATGCTCCTGACCACAGGATCATAAGCGATGGGGACGGCCCCCAGTTCCTGAAGGCGTTGAATGATCGAAAGAGCTGGAGATTCACGGATATCATCGGTATTCGGTTTAAAAGAAAGGCCAAGGACCGCTACAGCCTTCCCTTTCAAGCTGCCATAACGTTTTAACGCTTTTTCAATCAGGAGATTCTTTTGCCTTTCGTTCACATCCATGACTGTAGACAGAAGCTTGAACGAATGACCGGTTTCTTTGGCTACCTGGACGAGAGCTTTCGTGTCTTTAGGAAAACAGGACCCGCCGAATCCGATTCCTGCCCGGAGGAATGGTTCCCCTATGCGCCGGTCCATCCCCATCCCCTGGGCTACCTGCTCGATGTCTGCTCCTAACTCTTCGCAGATTGAAGATATTTCATTGATGAAGCTGATTTTTGCAGCTAAAAAAGCATTGGACGCATATTTGATCATTTCCGCACTTAAGGGATCCGTATGCAGTCGGGGTGTTTTCATACTGCTGTAAAAGTCTTCAAGGAATTGTGCAGCTTCTGTTTCTTTAGATCCGATGACGATACGGTCGCTATAAAAGAAATCATGGATAGCCGATCCTTCTCTCAAAAATTCTGGATTCGATACGACCTGGAACGCCCGCCCAGCATGTAAGTGCATCCAGGAACGGACTTTGTCATTGGTTCCAGGGGGGACCGTACTTTTAATGATGACAACCGTTTCGTCGTTGATATAAAGAGAGAGGTCTTTGACAGCGGTCTTCACATAAGAAAGATCAGCCGACCCGTCTTTATTTTCCGGGGTGCCGACGGCGATGAAAATGGCTTCTGCATGCTGGACAGCTTTTTTTAGATCAGAAGTGAATTGCAGCCGCTTTTCGTTAAGATTGGATTGCATCAAAGAAGAGAGACCGGGCTCATGGAGAGGGCACTTTCCATCTTGTAGAGTGGATATTCTTTTTTTATCAATATCCACACAGGTGACTTCATGACCTAGACTCGCAAGACAGGTTCCTGTGACCAGACCGACGTATCCTGTGCCGATAACCGCGATTTTTCTCATATTCATCTTCTCCTGTCTCTAAGCGAAAGAGGCGAGCTTCATTTCGCCAATCACATCTTTGTAATCGTTGAGTAGTTGTTCAAAGATTTCTTCCCATGACCTGTCTAAGGCTTCCTGGCGCGCCTGTTTCCTCATAGCATCCAGTCGATCCGGGTCTGACAGTAGATCCATGATTCCTTGAGTGAACGACTGGACATCATTTGGGTTGCATAACACCCCTGTATTTCCATGGCTTACGATTTCTTTTACACCACCGGCATTTGCTGCCACCACAGGTGTTCCGGAGGATAGGGATTCGAGGACGACATTACCGAACGTCTCAGTAGCTGAAGGGAAAACGAATAGCGTAGAAGTTGCATAGATGCGAGCGAGCATATCTCCATCCTGAAAACCTGTGAACGTCATGTTTTCAGGAGCGATGGAGTGAAGATGATTTCTTAAGGGGCCGTCGCCAACAATAAGCCAGTGAATGTTTTCATTCATTCTATGAGGGAGGTTTTTGGCCACCTTCATGAGGACGTCCAGCCCCTTCTCGGGTGCGAGTCGTCCGACATAGGTTAATAGAATAGGGGCGTCGATTGAAAAATGTTTTCTCACATCGTCATCCTTATGATCGGGAGAATAGAGCTGATGGTCTACACCTCTCTGCCACAGTCCAAGATTATGGAGCCCTTGCTGCTCCAATTCTCTTTTCGTATGTAGGGAAGGAACAAAGGTTTTTTTGAAGGACTGATGAAACCAATGCATATATTTCCAGACAAAAGGGGAGAGGAAAGACAATTTGTAATAGTCTAAATATTGATCGAAGTGCGTATGATAAGAACCCACGAGTGGAATGTCCATCTTCTTGCCAAGATGCAGCCCGGCGAGGCCCAGGTTGAAGGGAGTGGCGATATGGATCAGGTGCGGTTGGAATACTTCAAGGTCTCTTTTGATTTTCATCAAATTAGGGAGAGCCAGACGGCATTCCGGGTAAAGCCAGAAAGGGACGCTGTTAAATCTATGAATGTGATCGGCGTACTCTTCTTTACTTTTTAAGTCAGGCGCATAAACCCTGTAGGGGATGCGTTTCTGTTCGAGGTATCCCGTCCACCGTTTTAATGTACGAGCGACTCCATTGACTTGTGGTACATACGTATCTGTAAAAATGGCCACTTTCATCTTCCGTTCCCCCTTTAAGCAACAAACGCTGCGACCTTGTCCTTCGGTACTTATCTATTCGCAGAAAAAAGGGTTTATGCAGGAGAAGGAAGAAAGGAAAACAACTTTACGTGAAATTGACAAAAGAAGAGAACGACAAAAAAACCTGCTTAGGCAGGTTTTGTCAGAAGAATATAGAGGCTGCTTCCGGGATGTGTTGGAAAGTATGGCGATGGTATGAAGAGAGTATCGTGGAAGGCTGTGTATATTTACGCTGATTTTTTTGTAAGAGAGTGCTGGCTTACGGCTTTTAATAGGATCATCTTGTCTTGGTTTGTCAACTTGTTCCAAATGCCCACTTTGATGTTCATCTTTAGTTTCCTCCTCAAAATTTAATGGGGCCAGCATATTTTTGACGAACAGACATCACCGCTTTGTTCATACTTAGCATATACCGTCATTTCATCAAGATTAAACAACAAAAATATCTACAATATTCGAGGGCGTCAACGTTTTGAAGAAGGTTCAGGCATAAACATGTCGAATATGTATAATGAGCCTGTAAAAATATAAGGAATTCGGGCTCAATACCTGAAAATATGTAAAAAAGAAGAGGAGGAAGTTTTTATGATTTCTTATCAAGTTCAATCAGAAAAAGGTTTTTCTGAAAAAATCGGGGAGCTCGTATGTATGCTTGAACACGCACGTGCGGTGACGATCCAGGAAGTAGCGGACCTCACGCAGGAAGAACTTGATGAGTGCGAAACCGGTGGAAACTCCATTGGTATGCTTCTCTCCCATATGGCAGCGGTTGAGTTTGTCCATCAGGTCATCAGTTTTGAAGAGCGGGATTTAACTTCAAATGAAGAGGAAGAATGGGGAGCGGCACTTGAATTGGGGGACAAGGCCCGCGCAAAATTCCATTCTATACCGGTGGATGATTATTTGGATCTCCTCGAGACGACGAGAGATATGACGCTTGAATACTTGAAAGAAAAAGACGATGACTGGCTGTTTGAGGAACGCTCCTGGCCGAACGGAGTAAAGTACAACCCCTATTACTTATGGTTCCATGTCATGGAAGATGAAATCAGCCACCGCGGACAAATCCGTGCTATGATTCGTTCGAAGAAACAAAAAATAAAACTATAAGAATAATAACCTGTTTCATGATGATAATCCTATAGAATTAAAGAAGCGGCCGGTGGCGTTTGCACCTGGACCGCTTCTTTATTTATGTTTTCTTTAGAATATTGAACTGCCTCTGTCATTTTGTGCACTCTTATCAGTAGGTTTCGCCTTTCTATCGGTGACTTTTCAATTCTATCAGTAGGCACCTTATATGATAGTGGAACACCCTTTTACGATAGATAGCTTTCTGTTCTCCTGATGTATTCTTCTATGGCCTCCTGCAATGGCCGGAAAGACGCGTTCCAGAATTTCTGCTTTGTCAGATCTTGATCAAGAAAGCCTGAACAAAGTTCATCCATAGGCAGATCTCCCGAGTGACTTAAGAGCTCATCGTACTTCTCAGGAAATGACGCAGGCGTTTCTTTGTACTGGGCGTATATGCCGTTACTGAACAGGTAGCCGATCGTGTAGGGAAGGTTATAAAACGCTTTTTCAGTATCATAAAAGTGAGGGATGCTCATCCAGTTATAAGCATTCACATGTTCCAGATGATCTCCGAACCATTCCTGTTCTTTTGTTTCCATCAAATCAGTGATCTCCGATGTGGAAAGCTTTCCTTGTTTCCTCTTCTCATAAAAATCCTTTTCAAATTCAAATTTTGCCGGAATGAACGTGGTGTATTTCAGTCCGTTGATAATTTTCATTTCCAGCAGGGAAAGGGCATCTTCTTCTGTTTCAGCAAGATCAATCGCAGCGTCCAACACGAGGTTCTCTGCGAACGTGGAGGCTGTTTCTGCAAGCCCTGTTCCTGCACTCTGGGCAAATCCAGGTTGTTCATGCAGCAATGTATTGTGATAAGCATGTCCAAGTTCATGCGCCATGGTCACGACATCCTGATAGGTTCCATGGAAGGAAAGGAGCACCCGGCTTTCTTTTGCATGAGGAAACGAGGCACAAAAGGCACCGTGACGTTTGTGTGGGTGTGGCTCAGCATCTACCCAGCCATCATGGAAAGCTCGTTTGGCGAAGTCTCCGAGTTTGTGGCTGTATTGAGAGAATTGCTTGACCACAATGTCCGTTGCCTCTTCATATGTAAGTGTTGTCTTAGCGGTGAAAGAAGGTGCATATAAATCATACCAGTCCGGTTTTGTGATGTTCTCGATCTTGGCTTTTCTTTTTAAGAATCGATAGAGAAGATCCTTATGCTCATGCAGAGCTTTCATCATGGTACTGACAGCGGCTTCCGGAATTCTGTTCTGCTCATACATCTCTTTCAGGGGGTTCCGCCAGCCTCTAAGCTCATATAAGTCATTCCGGAAACCGGCGAAGTGGTTAAAAATAAGAGCGAAACGGTCCTGATTCTCTTGGCAAACCTCAATGAGGGAGGCTGCTATTGAAGACCTTATAGAGCGATCATTGGATAACATCGCCTTCATGAAAGCCATATCAAAAGAAAGTTCCGTTCTTTCACCATCTTCTTCCGCAGGTACACGGAGATTCGCGAATTCGTGCTCGAATAGGTCTTCCCATCCTTCGAATCCGTTCATGGATAACGTATGGATGGCCTGTTCCAATTCAGGCGCTAATCGGTCTTCCGCTTGTTTTCTACGTTCCTTTAAAGAAGTGCGGACTTCAGCCAGTTCCTCAGTTTGTAGCCACTCATTCCAAGTAGGTTCGCTGATTGCTGCGATATACTGGTTGAATGCGAGGATCAGAGTTTCCATCTTTGCTTTTAATCGTTGACTTCAATCCATAAGTTCGTGTCCATTGCGATCCTGCCTATTTTGAGAGGATAGGCAGATGGCGTATTCATCGATGGAAAAAACGTCGGAGTAAAGCTTTTGCATTTCCTCGACTATCACCAGGAAATCTTTAAAGTTATCAGGAACTTGTGATTTCTCTAACTGCTCACGAAGAGCTTCCATTTGTTCATTATTTCTGAGCAGCACATCTTCCAGCCCGACAGGAAAGAGACGCTCCAAATCCCAATGTTTCATAACCGTGTTCTTCATATGATTCCTCCTATGGTTTTGATAGTATTAGTGTAATAGACTTTGGAAAAATCTTCATCATCCTCAAGACGGACGACAACTCCTATTCCCGACGCATGGTGCATTGTCAAAATTCGATATTCAAATTATAGCAGGATTGTGGAAGGCTCATTTTCGAAATGGTCAAGGAGTGTGTGGGGCGGAGGGGAATGAGTCGCTTTCCGCGGGAGTCTCCCCATTCCCCTCCGCCCCTTAAAAAAAGTATTCTCGAAACAACTTTTGAAATCATATGCTTTTGCTTACAGCGAAACTTGAAAAATATAGACTTCTGTCGATCTTTTGGATTTGAAGGCTATATATAAAGCGTTTTATCTCTTTTTCCAAGTGGGATGGAAGACAGGCAAATCCTCTTTCTTGGTATAAGGTTCGTTTCTATTTATATGGAATGGTTGGGAAGCTGGGAGACTCCCACGGGAATGGATGGGCTGGAGAGACCCCACAGAGCGGAGCTCGAGGAGGCTCTCCGTCATCCCTGCAGGAAAGCGAGCGGCTTCCCAACCACCCCTGTTTCTCAATTAGGTAAACGAAACCTTATTATCTCGAAATTACGTCTTCCGAAATTGGGAGGAGCAAAATGATGATTTTAAAGGAGGAGAAGTAGATGAAGGTGCCATTCATAGATGGACATAATGATACGATGATGAACTTTGAAGATGGAGTGAAACCCTTTTTTACAGGTACGAAAGAAGGACATATCGACTGGCCTAGAGGGAATCGTTCTGGAATGGCCGCAGGCTTCTACGCCGTATTTTGTCCGAACCCTGACACGGATCCACTTCCTGTCGCCTACAAAACCGAGAAGGGTTACGAAAAACCATTTCCGAGACCTTTATCTTATTCCTATGCTTGCATGTACACCCATAAAATGATGGCCCGCTTCTTAAAAATGGAAGCAGAATCTGGTGGGAAATTTAAAGCAGCACGTACCGTCGGGGATTTAGAAAGGGCGATCGCAGGAGAATACATGGCCGGCATTTTACATATCGAGGGGGCGGAGGGAATCGATGAAAACTTGCATGCGCTCTCTGTCTTCTATGAAGCAGGGCTGCGTTCCGTCGGTCCTGTATGGAGCAGAGCGAATGCATTTGGAGAGGGTGTTCCGTATCGTTTCCCTTCTTCTCCAGATACAGGGGCAGGTCTTACGGATGCCGGGAAAAACCTGATTCGCGAGTGTAACCGATTAGGAATCATGGTTGATCTCTCCCACTTGAACGAAAAAGGATTTTGGGACGTCGCCTCTATCAGTGATGCTCCGCTTGTAGCGACTCATTCAAATGCCCATCAAATCTGCCCGGTCACCAGGAACCTGACAGACAAACAAATCGATGAGATCGGTGGTTCGAACGGTTTGATCGGAGTCACCTATAGTATCAATCCTAATATGGTGACAGAAGATGGGGGCAATAATGAGGGAGCTTCTTTGTCTGACATTACAAAACATATCCATTATATAATCGATCGTATAGGAATCGACCACGTCGCTTTAGGTTCAGATTTTGATGGTACTCGGGTACCTTCCGCTCTTAAAGATGTGACGGGTGTGCCGAAAATCCTTGAGCTATTGAAAAAAGAAGGGTTGAGTAGGGAAGACATTGAGAAGATTGCCTATAAAAATTGGCTTCGTGTTCTTAAAGAGACATGGAAAGACCCTACATGACTTGAGCTTCCACTGGAAAAAAGACGAGGATGCCCTTTCGAAGAGCATCCTCGTCTTTTCGTTTGTCATCTTTATTAGGCTCTATGTTTCTGATAGGTGATGGCCTTTGACAGAGCTTGCATTTCCTTATAAGTGTGCTCCGTCAAAGGTGGAGCGTCAAGGTAACGCAGGTTATCCCTCAGTTGTTCCACGGAACTTGCTCCAAAGACAGCGGTCGCCACGGTAGGATTTTGCAGGACATATTGAAGCGCAAGTGTTTCAGCCGTTTTCTCATCAGTGGTGAACGACTGCCATTGCTTCGCAATTTCCAATACTTCTTTCTGGCTGTATTCTAAAAATCCATCGGCTGCTTTTTCTTCAGCTTTCTCCAGTCCTTTTGAAGATAACATCCCTTTTGCCAGCGGTCCTCTTGCCAGGACACTAATTTCATTGTCTGCAAGGAGCTGGAGAATTTCTTCTTCCGGACGTCGATCAAGAGCATTGTACTGCATCATTACACTGACGATGTTGGATTTTTCTACGTATTTTTTAATCACATTCGGGCGGATGGAAGATATCCCGTATTCTCTAATCAAACCTTCTTGTTTGAGGTCTTCAAATGCTTCAATGCTTTCTTCTATGGGATCATCGATGGTTCCCCCATGCAGCTGGTAAAGATCGATATAATCAATTCCGAGTCGTTTGAGACTGTCTTTCACCCCTTCTTTGATGTGCTTCTTGGATGGGTCCCAGTGCCAGTCTTCCTTATCAGCATTGAAGTTGTTGCCGACCTTTGTGCCGATCAACAGGTCGTCTCTTTTTCCTTTGACCGCTTCTCCTACGATTTTTTCATTTTCCCCAAAATCGTATAAATCGGCCGTGTCTAAATAATTGATACCCGCATCGACGGCCCGGTCGATGATGTCTTTGGCTTTGTTATGATCGGTCCCGAGCGACATGCACCCTAAACTGATTTCTGATACATATAAATCGGAGGATCCTAATTGACGTTTGTTCATGTAATCATCCTTTCCATTTTAAGTGTAGCGGATTGTTCCGGTTCCATGCCACTCCTGTGATAAAATAACGATAGGAACAAGAGAGGATGAATGTTTTGAAGAAATTCGAAGAGAAAACTTATGAAACCGAAACGATTTATAAAGGGAAAATTGTTCAATTGGATGTCGATAGTGTTACTTTACCCGATGGGAATACATCTAAACGAGAACTGATCCGTCACCCAGGTGCTGTCGCTGTCATTGCCGTGACAGATGAAGGGAAGCTTGTTTGTGTCGAACAGTACCGGAAACCGATGGAAAAAAGCATTATTGAAATACCTGCAGGTAAGCTTGAACCGGGGGAAGAACCGAAAACATGCGCCCTCAGGGAATTGGAAGAGGAAACAGGGTACACATCCGATGACCTTGAGTTCATTACCTCTTTCTACACATCCCCGGGATTTGCTGATGAAATTGTCCACCTTTATTTCACAGACCAGATCAAACCGATGGAGCAGCAGCCGGACGGAGATGAGGACGAGTTCGTCGAACAAATGGAACTGACGGTGGAGGAAGCGGAAGTTTTGGAAAAAGAAGAGCGGATCCATGATGCGAAGACGGCCTATGCCATCCTTTATATGAAATTGAGAAATGCGAGATGATGCCTACGTTTTTCGTCGATCTACATATTCATATCGGCAGGGACTGGAACGGAAAGCCTGTGAAAATTACGGGCTCAAAATCGCTGACCCTCTCGAACATCTTTGAAGAAGCGACGAATCGAAAAGGGCTGGATATGGTTGGGGTCATTGATGCGCAAGCACCTGCTGTTCAGGAAGAAATGCAGGATCTGATCGATCGTGGGCAGGCCGTGGAATTAAAGGAAGGAGGAGTTCGTTATCAGGATACGGTCCTCCTTTTGGGCTCTGAAATTGAAGTCTATGATGCGGCCTGTTCCGGCCCCATCCACGTGCTTTGTTATTTTCCGACACTGGATCGGATGAAGGCATTCACAGCATGGCTTTCGAAGAAAATGAAGAACGTGAACTTAAGCTCCCAACGTTTTTACGGCACGGCCCGCGAACTCCAGCAATATGTGAAAGAACAGGAGGGCATCTTTATTCCCGCCCATGTTTTCACTCCATTTAAAAGCCTTTATGGAAAAGGAGTGAAACAAACCTTAAGAGAAGTTTTGGATCCAGACAAAATCGATGCCATTGAGCTTGGATTGAGCGCTGACACAGAGATGGCTGATGGGATCGGTGAACTTGAACCGTACACCTATGTGACCAACTCGGATGCTCATTCCTTAGGAAAGCTTGCCCGGGAGTATCAGCGGATGACATTAAAGGGACTGAACTTTGAAGAATTGCGGATGGCTCTACACAAGAGAGAGGGAAGAAAAGTCCTCACGAATTACGGGATGAGTCCAGCCATGGGGAAATATCATCAGACGGTTTGTGCTGAATGTCTTTTCCCTGCAGAAGTTTCTGCATCCCGGTGTGAACAGTGTGGATCCAAAAAGATCGTCAAAGGCGTCAAAGATCGTGTGGAGGAGTTGAAATCTAGCACCCAGATGAAAGAAAGACCTCCGTATATCTATCAAGTGCCTCTATCATCTCTCCCTGGAGTAGGAACGCGTACCTATGAAAAGTTAATCGATGCTTTTGGTACCGAGATGGCTGTCATCCATGAAGTATCAAGGGAAGACTTGAAGACCGTCATTCCTGAACAAGTGGTTGAGCGGATCATGGCCATGAGGAACGGTACACTTACCATCCTGGCTGGCGGGGGAGGACGATATGGAAGAATTCAATAGAAACTGAGCTGGATCTGGTCTACTTTTTCCGTCTCTCTCATAGATTGGTCATAGACCGGTGAAGAGAAAGGTGGAGAAAAGATGCAGCAGGGTATGCGAATGGTTAAAAACGACGTTCAAACACATATGAACATTTTCGTGTTTATTTTCGTTCTATTTATTATGGGGATGATTTTCGGGGCAGTGATCGTAAACAGTATGAACTTTGTCCAAAAGCAGGATCTCTTCTTTTATCTGAAGCAGTTTTTTGAGCAGCAGACGATGATGGGGGGAACCGGAAAAGCTACCCTTTGGAAAGACAGCGTTCTTTACCATCTCAAGTATATGCTTCTCTTATTTTTGCTGGGGATCTCTGTCATCGGGATGCCGATTATTACGGTGTTACTATTTCTGAAAGGATTGGTCATCGGGTTTTCCGTGGGTTTCCTGGTCAATCAGATGGGCTGGTACGGTTTGTTGATTTCCTCCGTTTCCATCGCCCCTCAAAATGTCATTATTATTCCTGTATATCTGATTGCCGGTTCCCTTGCTTTGATCTTTTCGCTGACTCTATGTAAGCAGCTTTTCATCCGCCGGGTTCACCAGCCGATCATGAAGGGCTTTGTAAGGTATAGTGCCCTGTTCGGAGCGTTGATTGCGATTCTTATGGTTTCTTCAGTCGTAGAAGTCTTTTTAAGCAACACATTTTTGGAATATGTGTTGAAATGGATTTACAAGTAAATCATATTAAATAATAATGATTATCGTTAACAGATTAAAATAATTATAATTTGACACTCGTTCTGTCTCTGAATTATAATGAAATTGGTATTACGAGGGAGGGACGAACGATATGGAACATCGTATAGATAAAATAAAAAAACAGCTGCATTCCCAGAGTTATAAGCTGACTCCGCAGCGTGAAGCCACAGTACGGGTACTTTTGGAAAATGAAGAAGACCACTTAAGTGCGGAAGATGTTTACCTCCTCGTAAAAGAGAAAGCACCAGAAATTGGTCTAGCAACCGTCTATCGAACATTGGAATTACTATCAGAACTAAAAGTTGTCGATAAAATTAATTTTGGAGATGGCGTCTCCCGATATGACTTGAGAAAAGAAGGTGCCGAACACTTTCACCATCATCTCGTATGTATCGAGTGTGGATCAGTGGAAGAAATCGATGAAGATCTCTTAGGGGATGTAGAAAAAATCGTTGAAAGTCAGTGGGGTTTTGAAGTGAAAGATCACCGCTTGACGTTCCATGGCATTTGCCGTGTGTGCCAGAAACAGGCTGTTACGACCTCATCTGCAAAATCAAACGAAGAATGAAAAGACCGCCGCTATGAAGGACATAGTGGCTTTTTATTTTGCGCTCGTTGAAACATCCAGGCGGGAAGCGTGGAGGAAGGACAGTCCAGGCGGGTTCTTTGTATACGTTTTCTAAAATCTCTGACTCTTGTATTTTTATTTACAAATGAGCGAAAATCGTGTACGTTAAACCTAGATGGGGCTTGTGCTGTTTTTTAAAGCGCTTCGTCATCCGATTCTCTCATCATTCTACGTATATTTGTAAGGAATTTAGGCATATCCTTTACAAAAAGGTACGGAAGTGAGGGGAGTGCCATGACTCGTTTAAAGCACAGTTTAAGAGATTTAATTAAAGTCCTGATTGTATTCACCGTTTGTACATGTGTTTTTTATATGGCCTTACGAATGGTGCATGAAGAATACGAGCGCCAGCATCGATACGATCCGCCAGGTGGTACGGCTATTAAAGTCTATCAACCACTGGAACAACCATGGACGGATCGGCTGTCGATATTTTTTCGGTTAGGGGAGTAGATGGAAGATGCAGCATGCGCTGGAAGATTTTTTTCATTATTTGACCGTGGAGCGCGGGTTATCACCTAACACGATTCAGTCTTACAAGCGGGACCTTTCTCAGTACGATCGCTTCCTACAGCAGGAATTAGGCGTGAAAAGTTGGGATGAAATGACTCGTTCGCATATTATGAAGTATTTGCATCACCTCAATGACCAGGGGCGTTCATCAGCAACCATTGCCCGGTTATTGTCATCCATTCGTCTTTTTCACCAGTTCCTGATCCGGGAGAAGGTGACAGAGCAGGATCCGAGCTTACATATCGAGACTCCGAAGAAAGAAAGAAAGCTTCCGAAAGTGCTCTCTTCAGACGATGTGGACAAGCTTTTGAACATTCATGCCAAAGACCCGCTTTCAGCGAGGAATAAAGCGATGTTTGAAATGCTGTATGCCACCGGCCTGAGGGTAACGGAGCTTGTCTCTCTTAAAGTGACGGATCTGCATTTGACGATGGGCTTTGTCCGTTGTCTGGGAAAAGGGTCAAAAGAGAGGATCATTCCTCTTGGTGACATGGCCAAAGATGCGGTTGAAAATTATTTACAAGTCGGTCGCGAGGCACTCGTCAAGCAAAAGCAGACCGAAGAGCTTTTCGTTAATCATCACGGGAATGCCCTATCACGGCAGGGTTTTTGGAAGATATTGAAAGCGGTTGCTCGGGACATGGGTGTCAATAAAGAACTGACCCCTCATACCCTGCGCCATTCATTTGCTACACATCTTCTTGAAAATGGAGCCGATCTCAGGGCTGTCCAGGAAATGCTTGGACATGCAGACATCTCAACAACTCAAATTTATACCCATGTCTCGAAGACAAGGTTGAAAGACGTTTATCGCTCGTATCATCCACGGGCATAAACTCTTTTGTGTTTTTAGTTGTCTGACATCCTACATCTTAAGAATGTAGGGTAGTTTTTCACGAATTTGGGAAATTAAACATTAGGAGGGATCTTTGATGAATTCATTCAAACGTGTATTTTTAGTAGTTATGGACTCTGTAGGAATAGGTGAAGCTCCAGATGCGGAAAAATTCGATGACAAAGGGGCTGACACCCTGGGGCACATTGCCGAACATATGAACGGTTTGGACATGCCTCATATGGGATCGCTAGGACTCAGCAATATTCGTCAGATTCAGGGCATTGATAAAGCTGACAATCCGAAAGCGCACTACACAACGATGGTGGAAGCTTCGAACGGAAAAGATACGATGACCGGCCACTGGGAAATCATGGGTCTTTATATCGACCAGCCTTTCCGTACATTCCCGGACGGTTTTCCCGATGAGCTGCTGGATCAGATTAAAGAAAAGACCGGCCGCGGCATTGTCGGAAATAAGCCGGCATCAGGGACGGAAATCCTGAAGGAACTTGGAGAGCATCATATGGAAACGGGGGACTTGATCATTTACACGTCTGCCGATTCTGTTCTGCAGATTGCTGCCCATGAAGATGTGATTCCACCAGAAGAGCTTTATGAAATCTGTGAGTTCTGCCGTGAAATCACGAAGGATGAGAAATATATGGTCGGACGTGTCATTGCCCGCCCATTCATCGGGGAGCCGGGAGCTTTTGAACGCACATCCAATCGTCATGATTATGCGTTGAAGCCATTCGGACGCACAGTCATGAACGAGATGGCGGATGAAGGACTCGATGTGGTCGCCATCGGTAAAATTTCTGATATCTATGACGGAGAAGGCGTGACAGAAGCCATCCGTACGAAAGACAACATGGATGGGATGGACCAATTGGTGAACTCATTGGATAAAGACTTTACCGGTATGAGCTTCTTGAACCTTGTCGATTTCGATGCGAAATTCGGTCACCGACGTGACCCTCAAGGGTATGGGGAAGCCTTACAGGAATACGACGCGCGTCTGCCAGAAGTGTTGGAAAAAATGAACGATGACGATTTATTGATCATCACAGCAGACCACGGTAATGATCCTGTGCATCACGGGACCGATCACACACGGGAACTCGTTCCATTGATTGTCTATCATAATGGCATAAAAGAAGGACAGGAGTTGGATCAGCGCCAAACGTTTGCGGATATCGGTGCGACCGTTTCTGAAAACTTCTCAATTCAAATGCCTGAACACGGCAAAAGCTTTTTAAAAGATATTCGATAAGGGAGGAGAAACAATCATGAACCAAACTCAAGTGAAAGAAGCAGCTCAATTTATCCAAGGAAAATTAACGCATGAACCAAGTGTTGGACTAATTCTAGGATCAGGTCTCGGAGTACTTGCTGAGGAGATTCAAAATCCGACAACCATTCCATATACGGAAATTCCTCACTTCCCTGAATCAACGGTTTCCGGCCATAAAGGGCAGCTGGTCGTTGGTGAATTAGAGGGGCGGCAAGTGATCGCGATGCAAGGGCGTTTCCACTATTATGAAGGCTATGATATGAAACAGGTGACTTTCCCGGTCCGCGTCATGAAAGCGCTGGGTGTAGAAACCCTATTCGTTACAAACGCTGCGGGCGGCATCAATGAAACCTTCAAGCCAGGCAACTTGATGATCATTACCGACCATATCAACAATATGGGAGACAGCCCGCTGATTGGCCCGAATGATGAGGACCTTGGACCACGCTTCCCGGACATGTCTGAAGCGTATGATCGAGCTTTGATTGATCACGCGAAACAGTCTGCCGAGCGTTTGGACCTTCAGGTGCAAGAAGGGGTTTATGTAGGAAACACAGGACCTGCCTATGAGACAGGTGCAGAAGTACGTATGCTTCGTACACTCGGTGGAGATGCTGTCGGAATGTCCACAGTCCCAGAGGTGATGGTAGCGAACCATGCAGGCATCCGAGTACTTGGGATTTCTTGTATTTCCAATATGGCCGCAGGAATTCTAGACCAGCCGCTTACGCATGATGAAGTCATCGAAACGACTGCTCAAGTGCGTGAAGATTTCCTAGGATTTGTTAAAGAGCTACTAAAAACATTACCAGCATAAATAAGGGAGCGTCTCGTGGGACGCTTTCTCTCTTAAACTTAAGTAAAGGGTGATCGAGATGAGAATGTATGACATTATTGTAAAAAAACGTGATGGCGGGGAATTGACGAAGGAAGAAATCGAATTCTTCGTTGAAGGTTACACAAAAGGTGAGATTCCTGACTACCAGGCCTCTGCTTTTACGATGGCGATTTATTTTCAGGGCATGACAGCTGAAGAAACAGCGACGTTGACTCAAGCGATGGTTGACTCTGGTGAAACCATCGACCTCTCAGCGATTGAAGGGAAGAAAGTCGATAAGCACTCCACAGGCGGTGTCGGCGATAAAGTAACATTCATCGTAGGACCATTGGTCGCTTCTGTCGGCATCCCTGTCGCGAAAATGTCAGGACGTGGACTTGGACATACAGGCGGAACGCTTGATAAATTAGAGTCCATCAAAGGTCTTGAAATCGAGATGACGAAAGAAAAATTCATCGAGAATGTCAATACTCATAAACTTGCGGTTGCAGGCCAAACCGGAAACCTTGCACCTGCAGATAAAAAGCTTTACGCACTTAGAGACGTTACGGGTACCGTGAACTCCTTGCCATTGATCGCTGGTTCCATTATGAGTAAAAAGATTGCATCCGGAGCAGACAGTATTGTCCTTGATGTGAAAACAGGTTCTGGTGCCTTTATGAAAACGCTTGAAGACTCTGAAGCACTTGCTCGTGAGATGGTGAACATCGGAAACAACCTGGGACGTAACACCGTGGCTGTCATTAGTGACATGAATCAGCCGCTTGGTTACGAGGTCGGAAATGCCAATGAAATTAAAGAAGCAGCGGAAATCCTTCAAGGAAAGAACGTCGAAGACCTGCGTTTGCTTTCTCTTGAAATCGCTTCACATATGGCTGTTCTAGCTGAGAAGTTCTCTTCTTATGAAGAAGCGTACAAAGCCATTGAAGCGAATATCGAAAACGGAAAAGCCTTCCAGTCCCTGCGCACGTTGATTGAAGCACAAGGTGGAGACGTTTCTATGATTGATGACCTTGATCGTCTACCTAGAGCGGCTCATGAGATTGAAGTCACGGCGGATCAGGATGGCTATGTATCTGCGATCGACGCAGAATCCATCGGCATAGCGGCCATGTATCTTGGAGCCGGCCGTGCGACGAAAGAGGATGAAATCAACCACGGCGTAGGAATCAGTCTGAAGAAGAAAATCGGTGATCCTGTCAAAGCAGGTGAAGCTCTAGTCGTATTGATCAGTGATGACGAGCAGCCGAACGACTCTATCCTGAAAGTGAAAGAAGCGTACACGATTTCTGGTGAAAAAGTCGAAAAACCAACATTGATCCACAACATCATTAAATAAAGTTTTCTATTTAGGTTAAAAAGCGAACCGACCACATTCCGTGGACGGTTCGCTTTTTTATTTCAAATCAGCGAGTTATGTTGAGGGGATCAGAGGAAATTAAGGGTGTTTTAGATTGGATATTCATATGAGAATTGGTTCATGGTATCATTCTTGTAGAAGGAGGAAAAGGATGTTCTGGATTATAGAAATCATGGTCGCGTCAGTTGCTCTTATTCTTTTATTTTCCCATTGGATTTTCTCTTTCCATGTAAACTTTGATCTCATAGCACTCGTGTCTGCTTTTTTGTATGTATTCATAGGCGTTCGTTTTTTAAAAGAGGATCGCGTTATCAGAGGAACGATCATTCTTGTGCTCTCCTCCATGATGGCGTTTATCTTTATTGAAAGTTTCATTCCGATTACATAGGAGGGAAAGCATGGACCCATGCATTTTGTGCTCACCAGAAACGGATGAAGAACAGAAAATCATTTTTGAGAACGGCTCCTGCTACTTTGTTCAGAAAGACCAGCGGATCTTAAAAGGATCGGGCTTAATCGTTCCCAAATCGCACCGGACAACGGTGTTCGACCTTTCCAAGGAGGAATGGATCGATACACAGGAAATGATTCAGCAAGTTAAAAGCTGGCTCGATGAAACGCTTCAACCGGATGGATACAATATCGGATACAATTGTTACGAAGCCGGTGGGCAGCATATCTTTCACGCTCACATGCACATCATCCCCCGCTTCCAAGACGAACCCCACGCAGGAAAAGGCATCCGCCACTGGCTCAAACAAGAAGAAAACAAACGCCACATCTAAAACACGACCTACCCAGGTCGTGTTTTTTGTTGTTCTCCTACACCCGTTTTCTACCACGTTTCTATATACCGGCCTTCATTTGCCATATTGAGATTCAGGGGTAGTTGGGAAGCCGTTCGCTTTCCCGCAGCTCCTAGAATCACATAAACATCTCGAAATCCAGTCTTCCACTATTATCTTTTTACTTTGTATGGCTATGTGGATTATGTATAGAAGATGATGGTAAGGGAAAGATAGGGTCACTTAAAGCAATGGGAGGTTTAGGTTATGAAAAAAATGATGGGTGTGTGTCTCGCTCTTTGTTTAGTTGTCTCACTACTTCCGTTAAACATGACTTTTGCAGAAGAAAGGGAGTCAACAGAGGTCATCAATTCCGCGAAATCAGCGATATTGATGGAAAAGAACAGCGGGGTGACGCTTTATGATAAGGATTCAAATAAAAAGCTGCCCCCTGCGAGTATGACGAAGGTCATGACGCTGTTGTTGATCATGGAAGAGCTCGATAAAGGCGGCATCAAACTCGATGAAAAAGTCCGTATCAGTGAACATGCTGCTTCTATGGGCGGTTCTCAAATTTTCCTTGAAGCTGGAGAAGAAATGACCGTTGAAGATTTGCTCAAAGGAATAGCTGTGGCATCTGGAAATGATGCGAGTGTCGCTATGGCTGAACGGATTGCCGGAAGTGAAAAAGAGTTTGTCGCTCAAATGAACGAGAAAGCAAAAGATCTGGGTTTGAAGAATACTCAGTTCCAAAACCCGACAGGTCTGCCGGCTGAAGGACATTTCAGTACAGCTCATGATATGGCCGTCATGGCGAGGGAACTGCTCCTTCACGATGAAGTGACGAAGTACACGAGAATTTATGAGGATTATTTGCGTAAGGGACAGGATAATGAATTCTGGTTAGTCAATACGAATAAATTGATCAAAAATTATCCGGGAATGGATGGATTGAAAACCGGTTACACAAGTGAGGCGAAATACTGTCTTACGGCTTCTGCTAAACGGAATGATATGCATATGATTGCGGTTGTTATGGGTGCGGAAAATCCGAAAATGAGGAACTCGGATGTGACGAGTCTCTTGGATTATGGGTTTAGTCAGTATGAGGGTGTAAAGCTTTATTCTAAAGATGACACCATGAAAACGATGAAAATGACAAGAGGGAACCCATTAGAGTTGAAGCTGTCCCCGGAAAAAGACGTCGTTGTTCTTAAAAAGAAAAATGACAAGAAGAGCGAATATGAAACGGAACTGAAGATTGCGAAGAAATCAAACCTTCCATTGGAAAAAGGGGCCCATATGGGATGGGTGATCGTGAAGAATGGTGATCAGGAAGTCGCTAAAGTGCGTCTTGAAACGTCGGAGAATGTGGAGAAGGCGGGATTCCCTGCTCTATGGCAGCGGTCATGGAAGAATTTGACGAGCTTTCAGAGGTTTTAGCATTTTCTCACTAGTTATGTTTTTGAGCAGGAAATGACAGCGAAAAGTACGAAAAGACATAGTGACTCTTATAAAGTCAGAGGAGGTAATTCACTTGAGTCTTCAAGTTAATTTTGCTGTCAGAGAGAATGTTTTGCTCGTCCGATTAATCGGAGAGCTGGATCACCATGAAGCCACAACGCTTCGGGAAGCTTGGCAGAAGGAGCTCGCGAACAACGGTGTCGAACATGTGATTGTCAATTTACAAAAATTGTCCTTCATGGATAGTTCAGGCCTTGGTGTGATGCTCGGTCGTTATAAAGAGGTACAAGCAAAAGGGAACGAAATGGTGCTTTGTTCGATTTCGCCTGAGGTTCGGAGATTGTTTGATATGTCGGGAATGTTCAAAATCATGAAACTCGTGGATGATGAGGCATCCGCGCTTGAGATGTTGGGGGTGGCATCATGCGAAATGAAATGACGCTGGAGTTTACGAGTGTGAGTGAAAATGAATCTCTTGCCCGTGTATCGGTGGCTGCTTTTGTCAGTCAAATCAATCCGACGATGGAAGAATTGACGGACATTAAAACCGTCGTCTCAGAAGCCGTTACGAATGCCATCATTCATGGTTACGAAGAGAAAAGTGATGAAAAAGTGATGCTTACGTGTGCGATTGATGACGGAGAAATCGAATTGATCATCCAGGATCGTGGTCAGGGTATTGAGAACATTGATATTGCCAAAGAACCACTGTACACATCAAAACCGGAATGGGAACGCTCGGGAATGGGTTTTACCATCATGGAGAATTTCATGGATCGCGTAGACATTACATCAGAGCCCGGGGTCGGAACGACGATCCGAATGACGAAGCAGTTGACGTCAACCCGCGCTTTGTGTAATTGAGGCGCCGCCTATGAGCGATACGACAAAAGAACGTCTGTCCGACAAAGATGTCAAAGAGCTGATCAAAAAGAGTCAGGCGGGCGATCAAGAGGCGAGGGACTACCTGGTGGAAAAAAACACTCGTCTCGTATGGTCGGTCGTCCAGCGATATCTCAGACGTGGATACGATCAGGATGATCTGTATCAGATCGGCTGTATCGGTCTGCTTAAATCGATCGACAAGTTCGATTTGAGTTATGATGTCCGCTTTTCAACATATGCCGTCCCCATGATCATTGGTGAAATCCAGCGTTTCATTCGTGATGATGGCAGTGTGAAAGTGAGCCGCAGCTTGAAAGAATTGAATCATAAAGTTCGAGCCAAAAAAGAAGAGCTGTTAAAAGAATATGGACGCTCTCCCACAGTGAACGAGCTCGCAGACGCTTTAGGGCTTACGAGGGAGGAAATCGTCCAGGCGGAGGAAGTTGGACGAACCCCTCAGTCCATTTATGAAACGGTTTATGAGAACGAAGGCGATCCTATCACACTCGTCGATCAGATTGCTGAAGAGGAGAGCAACTGGTTCGATCATCTCACCCTCCAGGATGTGATGAGTAAACTGGACAAGAGGGAACGGCTCATTATTTACTTGCGATATTACAAAGATCAAACGCAGACCGAAGTCGCGGAGCGTTTAGGGATTTCGCAGGTACAAGTCTCACGGTTGGAAAAGAAAATCCTTGCTGATATGAAAGAAACCATGAATGATACAAGCTGATCGCTGTACCTAAAAAGGTACAGCTTTTTTTATGTTCAGCGAAAAGTCGTAGGATGCTTGCTCGTGCACCTTTGGTTAGACTATTTCTTCCTGATCTCAATATCCGAGGACTCTTCGTATGATATTTCTGATCTCACACATAATAAGTCTAAGAAAATTTACACAGGGGAGGCGGTAGGGTTGGCGACTCCTGTCTACATTCGTACAAAACAATCGATTTATGTTCCACCTTTGTCAAAAATCCGTTTGCAGGATGTGGCTCGTGTGACAGGGCAAAAGCGTCATAAGCCTGTCTTGGAACAGATGGTGTTACATCAAGTGACCGAAGAGGATCAAAATATCGTGGTCATCGACTCTTTCATGATCATTGAACAAGTGATTGAGAAGTTTCCGGAGCTTGAGGTCGAACTGATCGGACCGAATCAATGTGTGGTTCATGTGGAGAAACACCAAAAGCAGCCGTCCCCTCTTTTAATCAGCGGCATATGGGTCTTGCTTTTTATAGGAGCGGCGATGGCCATTATGAATTTTCACTACGATGTGAGCATGCAGGCCGTTCAACAGAAGTTACATTTCATGTTGACGGGGAAGGAAGAGGAACATCCTTTATGGATTCAGATCCCTTATTCCATCGGCCTTGGAATTGGAATGATATTATTTTTTAACCATTGGTTTCAGAAACGATTCAATGAAGAACCGAGTCCGATGGAGGTAGAGATATTCAATTACCAGGAAGACCTGGACCATTACGTGGCCATTAAAGAGAATAAGGTGGAAAAACAGGATGTGGATCGTTGAAGTACTCATAGGGCTTGCAGCTGGCATTGCTGTCGGAACCGGTTTCGTCGCATTTTTGACAGTCCTTGGAATTGTCCCCAGGCTCATGCAGTTGAGCCATTCGGAATCAAAACTCCGGAGTTATGAAATGGCCGTGATCTTAGGTGTCTTTGCCGGAATTTATCTTTCCTTTGGGGACGGACCAGTGAAGATGACGTTGATCGGTCTTGTTATATGGGGCCTTTTCCATGGGATTTTTGTAGGCATGTTAGCGGCTGCTCTTACAGAGGTCCTCAATGTTTTTCCGCTCTTATTTAAACGGATCGGGGTGGATGGTTTTCTATTCACACTCTTAATGGCACTTGTGCTTGGTAAGATTGCGGGTTCTTTGTTTCAATGGATTATTTTTGTCAGGTGAATGATATGGGATTAGGAGGAAACAGTGTGGATAAACAACCACTGAACGAAAAGAATTTTGATAAAGCGAGAAAATCGTACCAGCCGAAACCGCCTTATGTGATGAATTGTATCAAAGCATTTATCGTGGGTGGTTTGATTTGCGTGTTTGGTGAACTACTCACACAAATGTATATCCACTGGTTCGATTATAGCGAAAAGAACGCCATCAATCCGACGGTCGCAACATTGATTCTTCTATCTGCGCTCGCTACGGGGTTTGGTGTTTATGATAAACTCGGACAGTTTGCCGGAGCTGGATCTGCGGTTCCTGTCACTGGATTTGCCAATTCAATTACCTCAGCTGCCCTAGAGCATAAATCCGAAGGTCTTGTGCTGGGGGTTGCGACCAATCTGTTCAAGCTAGCTGGCTCGGTCATTGTATTTGGTGTCGTTGCTGCTTATGTACTCGGAATCATTCGCTACGTGTGGTCGCTTATTTTTTAGGAGGAAAAGCATATGGGTAAAACGGGAACACAATCATGGACATTTACGGAACCTGTTTATTTACAATCCACGGGTACGGCTGTCGGACCAATGGAAGGCGAAGGTCCGCTGAAGGAAACGTTCGACGTCATTCATGAAGAACTTCATTGTGGAGAATCCAACTGGGAGCTTGCCGAACGCAGATTGATGACAGATGCGGTGTACACGTGTTTGCAAAAAGCAGGGATCGACCAGTCCAATATCGATTTGTTTTTAGCGGGGGATCTGTTGAACCAAAACGTTACAGGTAACTATGTGGCAAGACAATTAGGCATTCCTGTTTTGGGGATGTTCGGAGCGTGTTCGACGAGTATGGAAACACTTGCAACAGGAGCTGCGCTTGTTTCTTCTGGATACGCCAAACAAGCATTGGTGGCTGTTAGTTCTCACAACTGTACAGCTGAGCGCCAGTTCCGTTACCCAACGGAGTACGGAGGGCAAAAGCCGAAAACCGCAACATATACTGTGACAGGAAGCGGGGCAGCCATTCTTTCGAAAACGCCTTCGAAAATCCAGGTGGAAGCGGCGACCATAGGGAAGGTCATGGATTACAGCGTCAAGGATCCGTTTGATATGGGGTCAGCGATGGCCCCAGCCGCATGGGACACGATTAAAACGCATCTGGAAGATATGGGCCGTGTTCCGGGTGATTATGATGTGATCGCAACCGGTGACTTGTCTGCAGTAGGGACGCCTATTCTTAAAGATTTGATGAAACAGGATGGCTATGACATCAGTGACGTGCACAAAGACTGTGGACTGCTTGTCTATCACAGTGATCAACCTGTCTTCGCAGGTGGAAGCGGGTGCGCATGCTCGGCGGTCGTCACTTATGGGAAAATTGTGCAGGACCTGATTGGTGGAAAATACAAGCGAGTGTTAATTGTTGCGACAGGTGCACTCATGAGTCCGATGATGCTCCAACAAAAGGAATCGATTCCTGGGATCGCTCATGCCGTTGTTCTTACCAGAGGGGAGGGGGAAGCATGACCTTTTTATGGGCGTTTATCGTCGGAGGAAGCATTTGTGTGATTGGACAGATTTTATTGGATGTTTTCAAATTGACTCCTGCCCATGTGATGTCTTCCTTTGTTGTCGCTGGTGCGGTTCTGGACGCGTTCGACCTCTATGACAACCTGATTGAATTTGCCGGGGCAGGAGCGACTGTTCCGATTACAAGTTTCGGGCATTCTCTTTTGCATGGAGCAATGGAACAGGCGGATGAACATGGTTTTATTGGAGTAGCTGTGGGCATTTTTGAATTAACATCTGCAGGTATTGCATCGGCGATATTGTTTGGCTTTATTGTGGCTGTGATTTTCAAGCCTAAAGGATAAATCGAGATCAAGGAGTGGAGGTTTATGCCTGAGAAGAAAAAAGAAACACCCATCGTCATGAAACTCGAGCAAAACCGGAAGACGATGAATGAACGCATTGGCGTAGACCAATCATTTGATGCCGGTTTCCGTACGCTGACCTTGTTGGGTGTTGAAGTGAACTTCTATTATGTCACAGGGTTGGTAGAGACACCCATCGTTGTAGAAGTGATGCGACAATTGATGGAAATGAATGATACGGAGGACCACGTCGATTCTGTATTTAAATCCATAAAAGATGAGATCCCTCATCAACAAGTAGAGACGACTTCCGACCTTGATAAGTGTATCACCCAGATGCTTTCCGGGTTGATGGTCATTTTCGTCGATGGAGAAACAGAGGCTTTCATCGTCGATGTGCGGACCTATCCCGGAAGGACTCCGGAGGAACCGGATACCGAAAAAGTCATTCGTGGTTCGAGGGACGGTTATACAGAAAATATCATAGAGAATACGGCACTCACACGACGCCGTATCAGAGATGAACGTTTGAGAAATGAAATCATGCAGGTTGGTAATCGTTCAAAAACAGATGTTTGTATTACTTACATTAAAGACGTTGCTGATCCAGGTCTCGTGCAGTTATTAAAAGAAGAAATCCAAAAAATCGATATCGACGGCTTGTCAATGGCGGATAAAAGTCTGGAAGAGTACATTGTCAAGCAGGGAAGGAACCCATTTCCTCTTGTAAGATATACGGAACGGCCGGATGTCGTCGCTTCCCATTTGTTTGAAGGCCATGTGGTCATCATGACTGACACGTCCCCGAGTACGATCATTACGCCTACCACTTATTTTCATCATGTTCAGCATGCGGAGGAATTCCGACAATCTCCTCCAGTCGGGACTTTTGTACGATGGGTGCGTTTCTTCGGGATCTTTGCCTCTGTATTTGTCCTGCCACTATGGATGTTGTTCGTCATGCAGCCGGATCTGCTACCAGAACCCTTTGCTTTTATTGGACCCAATGAGGAGAGCACGATTCCTATCATCTATCAAATTTTAATTGCTGATTTAGGCCTGGAAATGCTGAGGATCGCAGCCATCCATACACCGACGCCATTATCGACGGCTATGGGACTTATTGCCGCTGTGCTTATAGGACAAATCGCCATTGATGTAGGAATGTTTGTACCTGAAGTCATCCTTTACGTAGCTGTTGCAGCCATCGGATCTTATTCCACACCAAGTTATGAATTATCCGTGGCCAATAAAATGGCACGTATTTTGTTTGTGATTTTAGTTGCCTTATTCGGAATTAAAGGGTTGATGTGCGGATTTTTGGCTTATGTTCTGCTTTTAGCAAATACAAAGTCATTGAATACGCCTTATTTGTGGCCGTTCCTTCCGTTCAACGGAAAAGCGGCGGTCCAAATCATCCTCCGTCTCAGTATGCCATCGTTGAAAGTGCGGCCGAGTGTTGTTCATCCTCAAAACAATAAACGTCAGAAATAATCGTATTGCCCGTTCTTTAGCAATGTGATAAATTAAAATAAATCTTAATGTCCTTTGACTTCCAAGGGGCATTTTCTTTTTATCATTTCTCCGTTTGAAGAAAAGGTGGGTTACGATGAATCATGATGTTAATGAAAGTGGGCAATTGTTGATCGGACAAGTTCCCGCACAGGAACTTGCCGAACAATATGGCACCCCTCTTTATGTATATGATGTAGGTGAAATCAGACAAAAGGCTCGGGCATTCGTGCAGACCTTCAAAGAAAATCAGGTGGCGGCTCAAGTCGCGTATGCCAGTAAAGCTTTTTCTTCTGTCGCTATGCTCCAGGTTGCGAACCAGGAGGGTCTTAGTTTAGACGTCGTTTCGGAAGGAGAGTTACATACAGCTCTTGAAGCGGGTTTTCCAGTAGAGAAGATCCATATGCACGGAAACAACAAAAGTATCCGTGAATTGGAAATGGCCGTAGAACATGGAATCGGATGTGTCGTTGTCGATAACTTCTATGAAATCGAACTTCTTCATGTGATTCTTCAAGAACAGAAGAAAGAGATGGATGTATTATTGAGGGTGACACCGGGGATTGAAGCCCATACGCACGATTATATATTGACCGGGCAGGAAGACTCCAAATTCGGCTTCGATTTGGCCAGTGGCCAGGCTGAGGAGGCATTCATGAAAATCCGGGAAGATGCCAATATCCGCTTAATCGGACTTCACTGCCACATCGGCTCACAAATCTTCGAGACGAGTGGTTTCGAGATGGCGACAAGAAAGCTCTTTACTACTTTGATCGATTGGCGGGACCGCTACGGATATGAAGCGACCGTACTGAATTTAGGTGGCGGTTTTGGGATTCAATATACGAAAGAAGACGAACCGCTTGATCTGGATCAATATGCCCACGCCCTCATCCGTGAAGTGAAAACTCTCTCTTCTCAGTACAATTATCCTATGCCCGAGATTTGGATCGAGCCGGGCCGTGCGATTGTTGGGGAAGCAGGTACAACGATCTACACCATCGGTTCCATCAAAGAAGTGCCTGATGTAAGGACCTATGTATCTGTCGATGGTGGGATGACTGATAATATCCGTCCCGCCCTTTACCAGGCGAAATACGAAGCAGCGCTGGTAGAAAAAATGGATCAAGATCCGGAAAAAGAGTACTCCATAGCTGGAAAGTGCTGTGAATCCGGAGATATGCTAATATGGGACGTGGCGCTTCCGAGAGTTGAACATGGAGACAGACTTGCAGTTTTCAGCACAGGAGCGTATGGTTATGCTATGGCTAATAATTATAACCGCTTTCAAAAAGCGGCCGTCGTGTTTGTCGAAGACGGAAAGCATCAGCTTGTCGTCAGAAGAGAGAGCTATCAGGAGATGACACGACTTGATTTATCTTATGAAAAATGAAAAGGGGTATGAGAAATGAAACAAGCAACGATTGAATTTGAAAATGGAGAAAAAATGCTGATTGAACTATACGAGGAAGCAGCACCCAATACAGTAGCGAATTTCGAGAAACTTGCCAATGATGAGTTTTACGATGGTTTGACTTTCCACCGTGTCATCCCTGACTTCGTCATTCAGGGCGGATGTCCGAATGGAACAGGCGCAGGTGGTCCAGGCTATACAATCAAATGCGAAACAGAAGGCAATCCTCATAAACATGAACGGGGAACCCTTTCTATGGCCCACGCTGGTAAAGATACAGGAGGAAGCCAATTCTTCGTGTGTCATTCCCCTCAGCCGCACTTAGACGGCCGTCACACCGTATTTGGAAAAGTGGTCGAAGGTGTGGACACGGTTGATCGTGTTCGTGTCGGAGATGTGATGCAGAAGGTCCGCGTCGAGGACAAATAATCACTAGAAGAGCCCTTCATGATTGTCACATTACTGTTATTGATTTTTCTAGTGGCACCTATAAGTCTATTCATCCATGAGCTTGGTCACCTTTTTCCCGGTCGGTACTTTCGGGCAGATCAAAGTGTTCTTCACCTTGGCCGGGGGAAAGTGATTGGGCGGTGGAGGAAAAGCGGGATCCATGTATATATTCACCTTTTTTTCTTCCACGGAGCTTACTCGTTGAACGAACGGAGACCTCCGTTCAAGGATAGGGAGAAAGCTTGGATCAGTGTGGGCGGTCCTTTATTCAATGCCATTACAGCTTTGATTTTTTTCCTATGGTTCAAGGACCATGGCGGTGACCTGCTCCGTATCGCTTTTCTTTTCAATACTTACCTTGCCATCATGAATCTTATTCCCTTTTCTATCAAAGGAAAAGGTTCTGACGGATATCGGCTTTGGTCAATTGTGAAACGCCGGTTTTTAAACAGGCTTGAATAATCACAGGCTTTGCTATATTCTATGTAGCGGGGCAAATCACAAAAAACCGGGGGCCGCGTATAATGAAAATGAAAAATTGGATGCTGTTTACGTTTTTAACGGTGTTCAGCATCGGTTGGGGTTTATACTACTGGTTCGTTATTGTCATGTAAGCTTGACATATCAGGAGAATTGGACAATGATTGAAAGTAACCATTTTCTTTTTTTTCGATCCAACGGTCGAACATCTGGAACTCTAGGAAAGTTATTTTCATAATTGAGGGGTTAATATGTTAATTCGATATAAAAAATCATTTGAAAAGATAGCGATGGGTTTGCTTTCTTTCATGCCTGAAGTTTCAGACGTGAAGACACTTCAGGAAATTATAAAGGAATACGATTCCAACCCGGATTGGAATCTATTTTTGTGGAAAGAGGAAGATATCCTCGGAGCGGTCGGAGTCCGTTTGGAAGATGGCAGGGCCGTCATCCAGCACGTATCCGTCAACCCTTCCCACCGTAATACGGGGATTGGAAGACAGATGATTCATCGTGTCCGTGATCACTTTAAAGATGTATGTGACGTGTGTGCTGATGTGGCAACAGAATCATTCATCGAGAAATGTGATGAAGAAAGTGCCTCTTCACAGTTATAAATAATAAGGAGGTGTCGATTCACGACACCTCCTTTGTTTCGTTTTATTATTGAATTATAATGACTTTCTTCTTTTTTGGTGTTTGAGTACAAGGTTTTCGTCAGACATGTCACTTGGAGACCCATAAGCAACGCCCCACTGTTGGCACAACAGATGGACCTCTTTCAGAAGTTCCATATCAATGATGGGCATATTCCAGCTGCGATAGGGAATCTCTTCGTCCAAACGCGCATTGAATTCTTCCAGCTGTTTTTCGAGGCGTTCTCCATCCAGGCCGAGGAGCGGGAGGTCTTTTTCGTGTTCTGTTTTGTTTCTTAAACAGCGGTTAACTAGAGTCCTTGCCCCATTTTGATTGCCTCGGCGATCATGATACATAGCTACAGCGATTTGGATCAGCCATACCCAGATGGAAGACCGGTTTCGAGGATCTACTTCTTTCCAGTACTCTTCGAGGACTTCATGACACTCAAAATAATCTCTTGTACCGTGGAAGTGAGCAAGGAATTCAATATAAGCTTTCGGATACATATAATCCATCCATTCCTTTGAGTCAACCATGGGAATCATGGTTGTTTATTAAAATAGTTCCTGACTTATAACTATAGTATAACGTAACGGAACACTAAAGGCATGCATCGTCATGAAATACATGCTGTCACAGCAGTATATTTTTTGATACCATTATAAAAAGGACATTGGAACGTAAAGGAAGAATGATATGAAAAAAAGCTACCAAGTGAAAGTGGAAGGTTTTGAAGGACCTCTTGATCTTCTTTTACACCTGATCAATCGATACGAAATCGACATCTATAATATACCCGTTTCTCAAATTACGGATCAATACATGAACTATATCCATACGATGCAGGAGCTTGAACTGGACCTGGCAAGTGAATACCTGGTGATGGCAGCTACTTTACTGGCCATGAAAAGTCAGATGCTTCTTCCCAATCAAAACATGGAAGATGAATTCGAAGATGGAGAGCTTGAGGATGACCCTCGCGAAGATTTGATGCGGCGGTTGATTGAATACCGTAAATACAAACAGGCGGCAGAGGAACTCAAGGAAAAAGAACTCGATGCCAACCGGATCTATACCCGACCTCCTTTGAATATGGAAGGCTGGGAAGAAGAGATGCCGGAAGTCCGCCCTGGCGAAGCTTCTGTTTACGATATGATTCAAGCGATGGGCAACCTATTAAAACGGGCCAAAACAGAAAAACCACAGGAAGCGAAAGTCCGGAGAGATGAGATTCCTATCCAAATGAGAATGGAAGAAATACTCGGTAAAATTGATGTGCAAGCAGGTGGTACTCCTTTTCATCAATTATTTGAAAAAAGAACCCGACCGCATATCGTCGTAACCTTCATTGCTTTGCTGGAATTGATGAAGAGTAACGACATCGTGTGTGTCCAACAACAACACTTTGATGAACTAATCGTATATAAGATGGAGGATGCACCATGGAGTTAGAAGAATACAAAGCCATAACCGAAGGCTTGCTTTTTGCTGCCGGAGAAGAAGGAATCACCAAAAAGAAACTGACGAACCTGCTGGAATTGGATACGAAAACGTTTCAGTCATTGTTGGAAGAAATGATAAAAGACTATCAATCCAAGAATAGAGGTCTCACCATCATGGATTCACAAGGAACCTTGCATTTGACCACGAAACCGGAGCATGCTTCCTATTACAAGCGTCTTCTGGATTCACCAGGTTCGACAAGGCTTTCCCAGGCGGCGCTTGAAACGCTCGCTATCATAGCCTATCAACAACCTATTACAAGAATAGAAGTTGATGATTTAAGAGGTGTCAAAAGTGACCGTGCGATCCAGACCCTGGTCAATCGCAGTTTGATTGAAGAAAAAGGCCGGAAAGATGCCATCGGAAGACCGATCCTATATGGAACGACCAAGAATTTTCTTATCTATTTCGGTTTGACGTCAATTGAAGAGCTACCGCCACTTTCTGAACTCAAGCAAGGCGAGGGCGAAGAAGAAGGCGAATCCGATCTCTTTTTCGAAAAATTTAACGAAGACCCCTTCGGTGACGACTAAAAAGCTGTTCCCCACCAGGAACAGCTTTTTTTCTATATAAGCTTTCGAATGTGGAAGACTTGATTTATAGATAATAGGAGCTCCATTTCCCATATTAGGAGTCCACCCATATAAAGCAATGAAGAACGCCCCCTTTCCCTCAATTGAGTATCTACTACCATCCTTCCTACAATAAAGAGCTCACTAGCTGGTTTTATTGGAGAATATACATGCTTTGTGTGTAACTCACGAAAGGGGAAGCTCCACTATTTTTTGAAGTTGTTTCAAGATACTTTTATGGTAAGGGTCGGAGGGGAATGGCGAGACTCCTACCTTAAGTGTGGAGGCGCCGGAACCGGATATCTAGGAGGAAAAAAGTGCATGGTGAGACCCCACAGGACGCAGTCCGAGGAGGCTCACCGCGCTCCCACGGAAAGCGAGTCATTCCCCGCAGCCCCATCCACTCATCAAACACATCTCTAACTTAGTTTTCTTCCGCAATCCTCTTGTATTGGGATTTTTCTATCATTCATAAGCTTGTACGCTTTTGCATAAGTTGAAGCAAATGATGTGAATAGGAGGAAGTCCTCTTGAGAAGGTTCTTTTATGTAGCTGTGGTAATGACTTTACTACTCCCAATCTTTATGGTGGAGAAGGTAAAAGCGAATCCTAATATATCGGTATCTGCTGAGCGTGCTGTTCTGATGGATGCAGAATCGGGACGGGTCTTATACGAAAAGAATGCCTATGATCCTACACTGATTGCCAGCACCACAAAGATCATGACTGCGATCATAGCGATAGAATCAGGAATGATGGAAGAAAAAGTAAAAGTAAGTAAAAGGGCCGTTTATACAGAAGGGTCCTCCATTTATTTGACAGAGAAAGAAAAAATTCCTCTGAAGGATTTGGTATATGGATTGATGCTTAGGTCTGGAAATGATTCAGCTGTAGCGATTGCTGAACATGTAGGCGGAAGCGTCGAAGGTTTTGTACAGATGATGAACGAAAAAGCGGCTTGGCTTGGAATGAATAACAGCCATTTTGAGAACCCTCATGGCCTGGATGGAGAAACCCATTATTCAAGTGCGTATGATTTGGGGCTGCTCATGGCTTACTCCATGAAAAACGATACGTTCCGTGAAGTGACAGGCAGTGAAATGTATCGTTCTGAGAATCGGGAATACTCCTGGAAGAATAAAAATAAAATGCTGACCCAATATTATGAGCCTACAAACGGTGGGAAAACGGGATTCACTAAAGCCGCTGGACGAACGTTGGTGACAAGTGCTAAAAAGAATGGCATGGAGCTGATCGCTGTAACTTTAAATGCTCCTGATGATTGGAATGATCATACGAGGATGTTTGAGTGGGGATTCGATAATTTTGAAACGGTAAAACTTCAAAGTGAAGGTACCGTGGAAGTGAACGGTCAATCTTTATATATTCCGAGAGATATCTATTATCCTCTTACTTTATCTGAAAAAGATGATCTTCAAGCGACGTTTTATCGCTATGATCAAGAAGGAGATTCGAATTTAGCTGGTGTGACGTACTTCATGGTCGGAAAAACACCAGTAGTAGAAGCGCCTGTGTGGAATGAGCGTCCTTCTCAATCCTTCTTTTCAGAAGTGAAGAACTTTCTGAACAGGATGATGGGGGTTGCGCCATGGTCAACTTGATTTGGGCGTTTCTTGCGGTAACGGGCATCATCTTTGCCATGTTTAATGGTACGATGGACGAAGTGAACAAGGCGATTTTTTCTACTTTGGATGAAGCGATTATGATTACGCTGAGTCTTGCAGGGGTTCTTATCTTTTGGTTGGGACTGATGAAAATCGCTGAAGAGGCAGGACTCCTTGCCGGCCTTGCGAAAATCTTCCGGCCCTTTGTCAAACGGATCTTTCCTGAAATTCCGGATGACCACTCGGCGCTCGGTTACATCCTGTCTAATATGACGGCAAACATGTTCGGTCTTGGAAATGCTGCCACACCAATGGGATTAAAAGCGATGAAAGAATTGAAAGAGTTGTCAGGTTCCGATAAAGCGAGCCGGTCGATGATTACACTGCTTGCCATCAACACTTCCTCCCTGACGCTCGTCCCGACCACCGTCATTGCGATTCGGATGAAGTATGATTCGCAGGATCCGACTTCCATCGTTGGAGCTACCATTCTGGCAACTATTATTTCTACCATTGCCGCTTTATTGATCGACCGTTATTTCCACTATAAAAGGGAGAGGGCGATGCGCTTATGATCAGCATATGGCTCATCCCATCCATCATCCTGCTTGTATTGGTGACGGCAACCCTCAAAAAGGTTCCTTCGTATGAAGTTTTCGTGGAAGGAAGTAAAGAAGGGATCCAAATAGCGATCAGTCTGCTTCCTTTTTTGCTGGGTATGATGGTGTCGATTGCTGTGTTCCAAGCCTCAGGTGCCATGGGTGCGATTGTAAAACTGTTCGAACCTCTCATGTCTTTGTTTGGAGCCCCGGCTGAAATTCTCCCTTTGGCCTTCATACGACCCATTTCAGGCACGGCCGCCCTCAGTATGACGACGGAGCTGATCCGTACGTTCGGTCCTGACTCATTCATAGGCCAGCTCGCCTCTGTAATGCAGGGAAGTACAGATACGACGCTGTATATTATCACCGTCTATTTTGGTGCTGTAGGTATTAAAAGAATGGGAGATGCTTTGAAAGTTGGACTCCTGGCCGATCTGGTTGGTATAATAGCATCAATTATCATTGTCATCATCCTATTTAGTTAATAGGATGATTTTTTGTTCAAAACTTTATAGAATGTGTATAATGTAGATGAACGGACGAGCCGCGCTTTGTGAGCGTGGCTCCGTTTCATGAAAAAAAGTGATTTCAAAGAAAGTTGGTGACGGTCGTATGGCAGATATGGAACGACTACAAAAGGTGATCGCCCACGCAGGTGTCGCATCACGAAGAAAAGCAGAAAAGTTGATTGTGGACGGCAAGGTTACGGTCAATGGAGAAGTTGTAACAGAATTAGGAACAAAGGTTGGTAAAAACGATGATATAGAAGTAGAAGGAGTACCGATTGATAAAGAAGCGCCTGTCTACTATTTGCTATATAAACCACGCGGAGTCATCTCAAGCGTCAGTGATGATAAGGGACGTAAAGTAGTCACAGACTTTTTACCTGAAGTTCAAGAGCGGATATTCCCAATCGGCAGACTGGACTATGATACATCTGGATTGATTTTGTTAACAAATGACGGGGAGTTTGCGAATTTACTTATGCATCCAAGTCATGAAGTGGACAAAGTGTACATCGCAAAGACGAAAGGCATTCCTACCAAAGATCAATTGAAGCAGTTGAAGAAAGGGATGACCGTAGACGGGGAATACTTGAAAGCCGTTCATGCGAAAGTCACGTCCACCGATTCGAAGAAGAATACGGCGATTGTACAAATCGTTCTTCATGAAGGAAAGAACCGTCAAGTGCGCCGGATGTTTGAGTCCCTTGGCTACCCTGTCGACAAATTGAAGCGTGAGCGTTACGGGACACTGGACTTACATGGAATGAATGCCGGTGATTCTCGACCTTTGAAACCGTTTGAAGTGAAACAGCTCCGTGCACTGGCTGAAAAAACTGTTGAATAACGTTCAAATTTACAGCCTTCAATCAATGTTATAATGGGTTGGGAGTGAGTCAAAATGAAGGAATCAACCATTAGAAAAAAAAGAAAGCGCCTTATTTTCAGAACAGCCATGCTTGCCGTCATGGTCGGACTTGTCGTTTTCGCTCTCGTCGCTAACGGCAAGGATGAACAGGCGGTGATCGCCAAAGGGGAGCAAGCCCCCGATTTTCAATTGAAAAAGTTCGGTACAGATGAGACGGTTCAATTGAGTGATTTGCGAGGAAAAGGCGTCATGGTCAATTTTTGGGCGACGTATTGTAAGCCATGTAAAGATGAAATGCCTTATATGGAAGAGTTGTATCCCGAGTATAAAGACAAAGGTGTCGAAATTCTAGCTGTCAATTTGGATTCAACCGAACTTGTGGTGAAGAATTTCGTGGACGAATACAATCTGACCTTTCCAATTCTCCAGGACAAAAATGGAGAAGTGATGGATCTTTATAACATCGGTCCGATTCCTTCTACGCTGTTCATCAATCCTGAAGGTGAAATTGAAGAGCAAGTCATCGGCCCTCTAACCTTGGACAAACTCGAAGGCCACTTGCAAAAGATTGCACCGGCGGAATAGAGTCTACTTGACATTGTGAGGTTTTACTATGAAAGAGATTACCTGTGAATGTGGTCATGTGAATCCTGAAGGCACGGTTCTTTGTGAAGCTTGCGGAAAACCTGTCGAGCAGAACCAGCATATTGATGGGAATGAGGATAAAAAACTCCTCAACATGCGTTACGATGGAAGTGCCCGTCGTTCCCAAACGTATAATCGTACGATCGTTGATAAAATATGGAACTTCTTTTCTTCCGTGAAGGTCGGGGTCACCCTGATCTTTATCACCGTCGTGGCATCTGCGATCGGAACGATCTTCCCTCAATCCGTGTTTATTGGCGGGGCAGATCCTGCCACCCACTACAAGGATCAATACGGGATAGCCGGACAGATTTATTATCAACTCGGATTTCATGACCTTTTCAGTTCGTGGTGGTACATGCTGTTAATCGCGATGATTGGCATATCCATTGTCATTGCATCCATCGATCGTTTCTTCCCGCTTTATAAAACTTTGAAAAGGCAGAAGCCGAAGCGTCATGAACTGTTCATGAAAAAACAGCGGGTGTTCGGAGAGACGAAATCGGATTCTATCGATTATGAAACATTCAAAAGCAACTTAAAGAAAAGACGCTTCAACGTTTATGAACAAGATGGACATATACTGGCAGAGAAGAACCGTTTTGCGAGATGGGGACCCTATGTCAATCATATCGGTCTTATTATTTTCCTATTAGGTGCAATTCTCCGGTTTATCCCTGCTTTTTATGTCGATGAACACGTCTGGGTGAGAGAAGGAGAAACTACACTGATCCCTGGTACAGAAGGCGAGTACTATATCAAAAATGAGGCCTTCACTCTAGAAACCTATGATAAAGACAATCCTGAGGATGCGAAGTTTAAGGAAGCCATTGAAAATCAGGATGGAGCGATTCCGAAAACCTTCCGGACAGATGCTGTTATTTATGAGCGGACAAATCAGGGAGTCGCCGGCGCAGATCCTGAGCTTGAGACGATCAAGGAAGGCGCTGCTACGTTAAACAATCCATTAAAGTTTGAGGACTTTGCCCTTTATCAGGCGAGTTATCAATTGGATGAGTTCAGTGAAATGTCTTTCAAAATCCATGACAAGGATGATGAAGAGACCAACTACGGCGAATTTACAGTCGATTTGACGGACCCCCAATCTACATATGAGCTGGACGGAGGGTTCCGGGTAGAGGTCGTAAACTATTTTCCAGAGTATGAAATGCAGGATGGCCAGCCGGCTTCCGTATCCAAGTATCCGAAGAACCCAGCTTTCGTATTCAATTTGTATGCACCAGATAAAGAAACGCCTGAAACTAGTTTCCTAGGGATAGGCGCGAATATCGATGCCGGAGAGAATAACCAATATAAACTAGGCCTTACAGGTTTCGATACACGGGACGTCACAGGCTTGACTGTGAAAAAGGACCATACACTAGGAATCATTTCTCTTGGAGGCGCGATTTTCATGATCGGTGTGATCCAGGGGATGTATTGGAACCATCGTCGAATCTGGCTGCAACCTAGGTCAGACGGAGTATGGATTGCAGGACATACGAATAAAAACTGGTATGCCTTGAGAATGGAGATTGAGAAATCCATTGAAGGCACTCACATCGAGGCCCCTCAGGACCAGTATGAAATGAAATCATAGAGTCAGGAGGATGAAACAATGGGAGATTGGACAACCATAAGCGGCAATCTGCTCTATGCTGCTTTTTTCATCTATTTAATAGCGACCTTTTTCTTCGGAGGCACGATCCGCGATAAAAAGAGAGGGAAGAGCCGCATTGCAGGGAATATTGGAATTTCGCTTGCGATCATCGGTTTTCTCACTCAAGTCGGGTATTTTATTACGAGGTGGTTCGCCAGTGGTCATGCCCCGATCAGTAACTTGTTTGAGTACACGACATTTTTTGGAATGATGCTTGTATTCGCATTCATCGTTCTCTACTTTATTTACAGAGTGGATCTCTTAGGATTATTCGCTTTGCCGATTGCATTATTGCTCATTGCTTTCGCAAGCATGTTTCCAACGGAAATATCACCACTTGTACCATCTTTGCAGTCGCACTGGTTGTACATCCACGTAACGACAGCATCCCTTGGCCAAGGGATTTTATCGGTTAGTTTTGTGGCGGGATTGATTTTCCTGATCAGCCAGGTGGACCAGAGCAAACGTTCCAAACATACGGTTTGGCTCGAGTTTGTCATCTATATCATTGCCGTGACACTCGCTTTCATTATCGTTTCTACATCATTCAGTGCGATGAATTACGAAGCGACTTTTGAAGCTCCGATTGAAGGACAACAAGCAGAGATCACCTATAACATGCCGGCCATTACAGGACCTTATAATGGGGAATTGATAAATGATGAAGCCATGTCTCCATTGTTCCAGGCACCAGAATGGATGCGCGGGGAGGATGCGGCTAAGAAACTCAACACCTTCCTATGGGCTCTTCTAGGCGGTGTAATCCTGTACTGGGGGACAAGACTTATTTTAAGAAAGCGGATAGCTGCGGCTATTCAACCACTTCTTAACAAAAAAGTGAACCCTGAACTTGTAGATGAGGTATCTTACCGCGCCGTTGCCATCGGGTTCCCAGTATTTACTTTGGGAGCGCTCATTTTTGCGATGATATGGGCACAGCAAGCGTGGGATAGGTTCTGGGGTTGGGACCCGAAAGAAGTTTGGGCCCTGATCACTTTCTTCTTCTATGCAGCCTACCTTCATTTACGACTGTCCAGAGGTTGGCAGGGAATGAAATCCGCGTGGCTTGCCGTTGGTGGTTTCGGAATTATCATGTTCAATTTAATTGCGGTCAACTTAATTATTTCAGGCTTACATTCTTATGCATAAAAACAAAAGGCAGGCGAGAATTTTTAAAACTCCGCCTGCCCTTTGTGTAAAGGATACGATGTAATGAAACCATAGGATTAGAATTCTATGATTTGGAGGTTTTTAAATGGATCAAGAAGCCAAAGTGTTAGTAGTAGATGATGAAGAACGCATTCGACGACTGATTCGTATGTATTTGGAAAGGGAAGATTATGTCATTGATGAAGCAGAAGACGGGGAAGAAGCTTTGCAAAAAGCGCTTCATAATGAATATGATGTGATTCTGCTTGATTTGATGCTCCCTGGAAAAGACGGAATTGAAGTGTGTAAAGAGTTGCGTGAGAAGAAAGCCACTCCTGTGATCATGCTTACAGCAAAAGGGGAAGAAGCTAATCGCGTGCAAGGGTTTGAAGTAGGCACGGACGACTATATCGTGAAACCCTTCAGTCCAAGGGAAGTTGTTTTGCGTGTAAAGGCACTCCTGCGCCGCTCTTCTTCAACGAAGTTTTTAGAAACGGAAACATCTGCCCGTAACGTCCTTGTTTTTCCTCATATGACAATTGACAATGACGCTCACCGTGTAACGGCGGCTGGGAAAGAAGTAGCATTGACACCAAAAGAGTACGAGCTTCTTCACTATATGGCTCAGTCTCCGGATAAAGTTTTTGACAGGGAACAACTGCTTAAGGAAGTCTGGCAGTATGAATTCTTCGGCGATCTTCGGACGGTGGATACGCATGTCAAACGACTCCGCGAAAAATTAAGCAAAGTTTCTGCAGAAGCAGCAGGGATGATTGTGACGGTTTGGGGCATCGGCTATAAATTCGAGGTCTCTGGTGACTGATGTTCTGGCGTAGTGTAGTCGGGAAGTTATGGTTTACCATCTTACTATTGGTTTGCTTTGTCCTCTTTATTTTGACTGTTCTTCTTCTTGAGTTTTTTCAAAACTATCACGTAGTGGAAGCAGAACGGCATTTGCTGCAAACGGCGGACCGGATTTCAGATGTCGTGGACCGCTATGAACAAGAGGAAGACCTCTTACTTTCAACAACAGCCCTTGTCAAAGATCCGGCCAGTCGTGCGGTCATCGTATTGAGTGAAGATGAGCAGTTGGTTTCTGAGAGTGATTCCGTTTCTCTGCCCGTGCTGGATTATGACTGGTTTGAAAATGATGAAGATACCGCAACCGTTTTGAATGAAAGGGCAGATGTCAAAAAGGTTGCGGATCTCGGAAATGGCGAGACAGGAGTAATGGTTGTCGGCACCCCGCTTGATAACCGGGACGGAGCTGTCTTTGTCTATCAATCACTGGATACGATTGAAGAAACGTCCGAGCAGACAACGAAAATCATCTTCCTTGGTGCTGGAATTGCCATCGTACTGACAACCATTTTCGCTTTCTTCCTGTCCACTCGAATCACAGCTCCTTTAATTAAAATGAGAGAAGGAGCATTGGAACTTGCTAAAGGCGAGTTCAACACGAAAATCCCCATACGTACCCATGACGAAATCGGAGAATTAGCGATGGCGTTTAATCGGATGGGACGGGAGTTGAAGTTTCATATTAACGCTTTAAATCAGGAGAAAGAACAGCTTTCAGGCATTTTGAGGTCGATGGCAGATGGTGTTATTACGTTTAACCGTGAAGGGGATGTGCTCATTTCCAATCCTCCGGCCCAACAATATTTAGAGGCCTACGAGTTTGAAAAGAATGCTGCCTCTGCTTCTGCTGATCAATCGTCCCTTCCAGAACCACTGATGGATTTGTTTAACGATGTCATTACAGATGAGAATGAATCCATGATTGAGATGACGCTTCAAGGTAGATCCTGGGTCATCATTATGACACCTTTGTATGACAAAGAAAAAGTACGGGGGGCTGTCGCTGTCCTTCGGGATATGACAGAGGAAAGAAGACTGAATAAGCTCCGCAAAGACTTTATCGCGAATGTGTCCCATGAACTGCGAACCCCCATTTCCATGCTTCAAGGGTATAGTGAAGCCATCGTAGATGATATTGCGGAATCAAAAGAAGACAAAAATGAACTCGCTCAAATCATCCATGATGAATCTCTCAGAATTGGCCGGCTTGTCAACGAGCTGCTGGATATCGCGCGCATGGAAGCGGGGCATATTCAATTGAACGAAGAATCTGTTGAAATGGAGCCTTTTTTGAACAGAATCATTCGGAAGTTCAGTGGAATCGCCAATGAAAAATCTGTAGATCTTAACTTGAAGGTAGAGGGAGAGTTCGGGCTTCTCGATTTTGACCCTGATCGGATTGAACAAGTGTTTACGAATCTGATTGATAATGCGATTCGGCATTCCGAGCCAGCTAGTGAGGTACAGGTGATTCTAGAAAAAGATGAGAAAGAATGGATTGCAAGTGTCAAAGACTCCGGTTACGGAATCGCCGAGGAAGACCTTCCTTTTGTATTTGAGCGTTTTTATAAAGCCGACAAATCAAGAAAACGTGAGAATAAAAATTATAAAAAAGGCACGGGTCTCGGACTAGCCATCGCGAAAAACATTGTAGAAGCTCACGAAGGGACCATCAGTGTTCATAGCAAGTTGAGAGAAGGAACAACGTTCACTTTCAAAATCCCTTTTTCCCATAAGGAAAAATAAAGTTGCTATATTCTAAAAATTGATGTAATCTTGATTATGGAAACTTCATATGAAGAGGATTCAGGTGTCTGAAAAGACTTGATAGGGAATCTGGTGCGAAACCAGAACTGTCCTCGCAACTGTAAGTGTAGACGAAAGGGAAATTCCACTGTACCGGTTGGGTATGGGAAGGATCCTGATTAGGATGACGCACGAGTCAGTAGACCTGCCTGATCCAATGTTTCAAAGCTTCGGGGATTGAGCATTTGAGACAACCGATCGGTATGACGTGTAACGTAAATCTTATCCTTTCGTTTGTCTTAAGCTTACCCTTGTAGAAGGGTAAGCTTTTTTGGTAGGAAAGATTATTGGATTTCTACAGACATGTCACTTGGTTGTCTTTGCTTTTCTCTCCTCCTGGCCGTGAAATAATAAGAAAAAAGGGAGAGATTGTCATGAAAAAGTGGAGCACGTTTTTTACAGCCATGATTCTTGCTGTTGCCGTACTGGCAGGGTGTGGGACACAAGAGGAAAAGGAAACATCAGCGACTCAGGAAGAACAAGTCCAGGAAGTCACTGTACAGGTACAGGTTTCTAAAAACAATGGCGAAGAAATGATGGCTGAAGATGAATTAACGGTAGAAGAAGGAACCACCCTTATGGAAGTCATGGAAGAGAACTATGAAGTTGAACAATCAGAAGGGTTTATCAACAGCATAGAAGGAATTGCTGGTAACCAAGAGGAAAAAATGGCTTGGATGTACACCATAAATGGTGACGAAGCAATGGTTGGAGCCAATGAGTACGAAGTAGAGGATGGAGACGAAATCGTTTTTGATTATCAATCTTGGGAATGATGAATGATGAACACATATAAGCTTACACTGATTGCCATGCTCGCATCTTTAGCCATAGCAGGAAGAATGGCATTAGCTCATTTACCGAACATCCAGCCGGTAACTGCTATCATCATTATTGCTGGTTTCTGGCTTGGACCTAGTGCCGGCATTCTCATTGCTCTGCTCACGACTTTTGTATCGAATGTGCTGCTGGGCATGGGCATATGGACCATCTGGCAGGTCATCGCCTGGTCAATCATAGGAATCGTTGCTGGTCTACTAGGGAAGTATTGGTCGAACATGCCATCCTGGGGTCTTTCCATCTATGGATTCATCAGTGGGCTTTTGTTCGGTGTCATTCTATCATTGACCATGCGGGCAACGGGACAACCCTTTTGGGCCTATTATTTAGCCGGCCTCCCGATGGATCTCAATCATGCAGTATCTAATACTGTGTTCATATTGGCTCTTTCTCCAATACTTGGAACACTTTTCCAACGCTACGAAAAAAGAAACGCCATATCAAAAGTATCTTAGCTACCCGAACCAAGGGTAGCTTTTTTTGTTACCGCTACCTCTATATTTTATTAAAGATAATGGCAGGATTATGGAAGACTCAGTTTCGATGCTTTCCGGGGTTCGTTGCCTGGGTTGCGCGTCAGGGGTGGCTGGGAAGCTACTCGTCTAGCTCCATCGCCCAGACACTCGCGTCATAAGCAGAACAGCAAAGGAATGAAAAGCACATTCCGTTGCTGTTCTGCTTATGCCAGTCGTGTCTACCAGGGCGATTCCGCATTTGGACACTTTCCTGTGGGGGAGTGGAGAGCTTCCTCGGGCTACGCCCTGCGGGAGTCTCCCAGCTTCCCAACCACCCCATACGATTATTGTGAGAAACGAACCCCTTTGCCCAGTATGAGTGTCTTTCACAAATCCTGAATCTATAGTGGTAAAGCGCTCTATAACAGGCTTTATCATTCAAAATGCGGTTGGAGAATCCATGTTACTTCACTCTCCTTAGAAGTAAAGCTTCCCTTTCCTGGAAGTGGTTTCGAGATACTTATATGGTAAAGGGGCGTAGGGGAATGGCGAGACTCCTATCTTAAGTGTGGAGGCGCCTTGATCAGCGGCGTATGGACTGGACTGAGCTGGCGGAGATAAAGGAAACACGAAGAACGAAGTGATTCGATGTTGACTTATCGTATAGAAGCGAGGGAAGTCTTACTAGCCGCTAGGCGTCGGAACCGGATATCTATGAGAAAAAAAGTGCATGGTGAGACCCCACAGGACGCAGTCCGAGGAGGCTCACCGCGCTCCCGCGGAAAGCGTGCTATTCCCCGCAGTCCCCATCCACACAACAAAAGTCTCGAAACTTAGTCTTTAACTAAAGGCAGCATTAGTTAAAGGTGGGATGGAGTTTGGAAAATGAGGTTCCTTTTTCTTTTTTTGCATATTAAGATAGATAGTGTAACTTTTTCATACATAAGACGACTATTAAAGTGACCCAGGAGGTACCACCATTGCGAACGTTCTTTGATGAACTATATGATAACTATCACCATGACCTGTTTCAGTTCCTGGTCTATATGGTCAAGGACAGAAGTCTTGCCGAGGACCTGGTTCAGGATGTTTATGTAAGGGTCATGAAATCCTATGATTCATTTAATGGTAAAAGCACAGAGAAAACATGGTTGTTTTCAATAGCCAGGCACGTAGCCATTGATTATTTCCGTAAACAAAAAAGAAACCGCTTCATGGAATTCTTTGATTGGACGGAAAAAGGGGAGCAAATCAAAGATCAGAATAAAATGCCGGAAGAGATAGCGGTGCAGAATGATGAAATTCAACGAGTATATCAAGCATTGGATCAATGTACGGTCGATCAGCGAAGTGTGTTGATTTTCCGTTTTATTCAAGGGATGTCCATAAAAGAAACAGCAGAAATCTTAAGCTGGAGTGAGAGTAAAGTGAAGACGACTCAACATCGAGCTATGAAAGCTCTGAAGATGGTACTTGAAGACATGGAAGAGGGGAGGGGAAACAGTGAAGAAGCATAGTGATGAAGATATCAAAAAAGCATTAAGTAAACTCCCTGCAATGGAAGATCGCCAATCGAAAGAAATGCTCTATCAAAAGGTTTCTTCACGCGTAAATAAACCACAAAGAAAAGTAGCTCCATGGCTGTTTCCTGGATTGGCTACGGTTGCTGTTTTACTCGTCCTTGCCGTGTTCCTGCCTGTCTTCTTCAGTAACAATGGAATGCTTACCGTAGAAGAGTCCGCTGATCGGGCAGATCAAAGTGCAGAGTCTTCTACTGCAAATGAAGAAACGTCGCCTTCACTCGATTCATCACCTTCAGAAACTGGAGAGGAAAGCTCTGAAACCAAGGAAGCTGAACCTTCCAGTGAGGAGGAAAGTCTTCCTGCAGAAGAAAATGAAGAGGAAGAACCCCAAGCAGATGAAACAAAGGTCGAAGAGGACAGGGAAGATCCGGAAACCGAGCTTGATTCACTGATTTTAAGCAGTGACGAAAGCGGCCTTCGTACACTTTCTTATCCAGGGAAAAATGCCGAAATCATCCTGCCTACGGTACAGAAACAGCCGGAGTCCGAAGAATTTTCCCCAGAAAGATATGGGTTAGCTGACAGAGTTGTAGACGAATTGAAATATGAGATCAATGAAACAGAAGGGGCAGCTGTCGTTACGTTTCCTGATGGTTTCAGCGTTAGTGGCGCAGCATGGGCGAACGCAATCATCGAAAGCATTCGCTGGGACTTGGAGAACTTTCAACTACAGGAAATTTCTGTGCAGACCGAATCTGGTGGCCCTGTCAATCTGGGAAGTTACGGTGAAATTTCTGAAATTCCTGTCATTCAACAAGGAGAGTACATTTTTCAATTGTATCAGTATGAAGATTCTTCTGAACGATTTCTTGCTCCCATATCTGTGGAAGGTTCTCCGACGTTCCGTGAAGCGCTTTCTTTGATGCAAGAAAAGGGAAAAGGTCTCTATATAAGCCCTGCCGTGCCGGAACATGTTCAGTTTACTTCAACAACAATAGATCAAGGAATCATGAATATACAGGTGCAGCATGAATCATGGGCGAGTGAGCAGCAGCTTTTGACGATGGTTGAAGCCATTCTTGTAACAGCTGGCCAGTTTGGTTTTGAAAGGGTCAAGTTCAATGGTATGAATGTAAGCGAATTTTCCACCTATGATCTTGAAGAACCGATTGATGTACCTGGAAGAATCAATCCTGTCATGGACCAATGACTGAGAATCCTCTGCGATATTTGCAGGGGGTTCTTTTTACTCGTTGAGGAAAGACGGTCCATCAGCACCCTTCTTGCTCGAAACTATGAAACCGCCCTTACTGGTTGACTTAGACGTTTTTGTGTTTATCAGAAAGCGTTAAAGTCTTTGTTCTAGGATTGGCCCTTCCGCTCATGTTAAAATAAAGGAACGTAGAAAAGGGGACGATGAGTCATGGATAAACACGATGTGCGGAAACAGGTTTCTGAAAAAATAAAATTGATCCGTGTCGAGCATGGATATACCCAGGACAGGATGGCAGAAATCCTCGGATTATCCAAAAAGACGCTTGTCCAAATTGAAAAACAAAGAACGTTGGCAGGCTGGACGACGGTCGTGGCCGTATGTGCTCTTTTTCAAGAGAGCGATGTTCTCAAAGGCGTATTAGGGGATGCTCCTGTAGAAATCGTGGAAACTATAGCTCATGAACATGTGGAGCCTCAAGGGAAGAAAACGCTTGGTGGGAAAGTATGGTGGCAAACCATTGCAGAAGGTGAAAACTACATCCTGCAGCAAAACCTGATCAGTCACCATTATAGAATCATTGATTCTGAGGATTTTCGTATGTTCTCTACCATTGATCGGACGGAGGCGGAAATCCGTTTTGAAGAATTAGTCAAATAAAAAAGCCCCTTGAAAAAGGGGCTTTGGTCACGAAAAGAGGTACATCACTCTTCGTATTTCAGAGGGTCTCCGTGAAATGGAGCTGAGGAGATCTTTATAGAATCTGTCGGACACCCTTCCCATGCATCTTCCATATCCTCTTCGTAAAGCTCCGGCACTTCATCAGTACCCTCGTTATCATCAAGGACGACATAAGCAATTCCTTCATCGTCGTAGTCATATAAATCAGGGGCAGCAGCACCGCAGGCCCCGCAGGCAATGCAGGTCTCTTTATCTACGATTGTATATTTGGCCATAGAACGACCTCCTTCATGAAACTTCTCTATGATCGAGGTATTGATTACATAAGTACAACGTTTATTGTAAATCGCATGGGAATGGTTTTCAACTAAACCATGCTGAACAAGGAGGAAAAGGGGGGAGAAGATGTTCGGTCATTTGGTTTTAACTTGTGTGGATCGACTCAGGGGAGAGCGTACAGTCTCGGGCATTTATCATTTACTGACAGGGAAACGTTCTTCACAAACACTACAGGATGCGAAAGGGTACGAGCTTGATCCACTGTTCGGTATCTATCCATCATTGAAGCGTGAGTCATTGGAGACACAGATTAACACACTGGTTCGTAACGGGTTTATCCAGTTAAATGAACAATCTTTTCCTTCCATAACTTCTGAAGGGACTCGGCAATTGTCATCTTTCCCGGTTCATGAGCTTCAATACTTTGAAGGAATGGTCTGGCATGACGTGGTTCCTACTTTTGTCAAAAGAGTCTATCTTCTGCTGCAAGCGATGGCGAACTCCAATGCCGGCATTCACCACTATGTACCCATCGTTGATGACTTTGGCACACAAAATTGGGTGCGGAAAGTCCATCAGCAATTTCAAGATAAACTACCAAAGATGGGGGAATCGTTGTATGAAGAAATTCATCATCTCCTAAAAAAGCACCCGTCTCTTCAAGCAGAATTGTTCGTCCATCGTTTGACGGGCGGGGGAGTGATTGGCATGACGATCGAACAACTCACAAGGGAGTTTGAATTATATAGAGAAGATGTTGAGATCATGCTGCAACATACCTATTATTATCTGTTTCTTGAATCTAAAAGGGACAAGGCTCGCTATCCTGTGCTGCACCTCTGTACAAAAGGACTCGATGCGACCCACCTGATTACAAGATCGGCTAGGAAGACATACCAGTATATTCAACAAGGGTTGAGCATGCAGGAAATTATGAATATACGGCGATTGAAAAAGAGCACGATCCAGGACCATATTGTAGAATCCGCTTTAATTATCCCCGATTTTTCGATTGCTTCTTTTTTGAGTGAGGTTGACGTACGTGAGATAAATAAAATGGGGAGTCAATTAGATACAAAAAAGCTGAAGCAAATACATGAAGCGTTGGATGGAAAATATGATTATTTCGAATTGCGCCTCGCATTAGCAAAAGGCCAGCACGCAATAAGGGAAGGTATGACAAAGGATGAGTCATGATCTAGGTTTGATACTAAAAGAGAATTTTGGCTTTGACGAATTCAGGGAAGGTCAGAAAGAAGTCATTACAGATGTTCTGGAGGGGGAAGATGTATTAGGAATCCTACCGACGGGAACAGGCAAATCGCTATGTTATCAACTTCCTGCCAAGGTCCTAGGTGGCACTACCCTTGTCGTATCTCCCCTGATATCACTGATGGTGGATCAGGTGAAGCAGTTGAAGGCTTCTGGATATAAAGCCGTGACCGCTGTGAACAGTTTCATGGATCAGCCTGAAAGAAATGCTGTATTGAAGAACCTTCATAAATACTCGCTTGTCTACATTTCACCAGAAATGCTGCAGAATGATTGGCTGCAGCAACGTTTAAACCGGATGCATGTCCCTCTTTTTGTTATTGACGAAGCCCACTGTATATCTCAGTGGGGACATGAATTCAGAACGGATTATCTCAAGCTTCATCAGGCCATTGAAAACCTCGGCCACCCAACCGTGATGGCCTTAAGTGCAACCGCGACCCCTGATGTGCAGCAGGATATCATGGAAAAGCTGAGACTTCCCCATATGAAAAAGAGAATCTATCCGATGGATAAACAAAACATTAGTTTTGCTGTGGAAGAATGCACGAGTCCAGAAGAAAAAACGGAACGAATCGTTGAAGTGCTCAAGCAAAACCAAGCTCCTACCATGATCTATTTTTCAAGCCGCCAGTGGGCAGAAAAAGTCAGTTTTGAACTGAGGGAGCGTTTGGACCAGAGAGTCGCCTTTTACCATGGTGGAATGGAACAAACAGATCGTATGCTGGTGCAGCAGCAATTCATGAATCATCAATTGGATGTCATTTGCTGTACAAGTGCCTTCGGTATGGGAGTAGACAAAAAAGACATACGCATGGTGATACATTTCCATCTGCCCCCTCAACTGGAATCCTTTATCCAGGAGGTCGGCAGGGCAGGACGGGACGGTGAAGCGGCGGTCAGTCTACTGCTTTTCACACGTCAGGACCATTATCTTCCTCAGAGACTTATACAGAGTGAACTTCCTGAGAAAAATGATCTTCATCGAGTCTTCTCTTTTTTAATGAAAAAGCAGGGAGAAGAAGTGCCTTCAGATGATATCATGATTGAACGCTTTGAGTTATCCGAATCCCAATGGAATTTTATCAAGTTTCAGTTAGAAGAAGAGGGTGCTTTACAAAACGGAAAACTAGTAGGGGTGACCTCTAACCTCTTTCAGGAAATTCACCGCTTTTTAGAGGAGAGGTGGATGTATAAACACAACAAACTGAATGAAATGTTGAAATGGATTCACTCATCTGATTGTCGCAGAGAAGCGTTATATAAACCGTTTCAGGACATGGTCAAAAAGCCAACCGTTCCATGCTGTGACCAATGTGATTTCAGCATGGATGATCTATCTTTCCAGGAGGAGCGTCGTACGTATGATACGTTCAGCTGGGAGGATCGTTTAAAGTTTATTTTCAAACAAGGAGCCGGTTTATGAAACGAAAGAGTCAATCAGATCTGATTATGGAAATGAACGACCGGGAAATTACACTACAATTGGTTCTTACTCAGTTGAGTATACTGATTCTCGCAATTATTGGCAGCGTATTCCTTTTTGATGCTTTTTGGGCTGATTGGAGCAGTCAAGTGGATTTCCATTTGAACGAGCTGTTGCTTTACGGATTGATACCAGGACTTATGGTGCTTCTCATCGACCTTTTTCTCGTGTATCGTTTACCACAAAGGATGTACGATGATGGCGGCATTAATGTCAAAGTTTTCAAGAATCGTTCAAGTTTAAGTATTATTGGCATTACTTTGCTGGTTGCGGTTAGTGAAGAAATGCTATTCCGCGGAGTCCTGCATGCGGAGTTTGGGTATGTGGTTGCAAGTGTACTCTTTGCCGTTATGCATATTCGTTATTTAACAAAAATCGTGTTATTGATTTCAGTATTATTCGTCAGTTTCTTTATCGGGTATATGTATGAGATGACGGGTAATTTACTTGTGACCATCCTGGCGCATTTTCTTATTGATGTTGTATTAGCCTTTTGGATCCGTTTCGGAAAATGGGGGGAAGCCGATGAGTGAACAGCATTCATCAAAAGATCAAACAGAGCAGATGAGGAACTACAGAGAAGATGAAGGGTTTGAAAAGGAAGAGTTTGACATTCTGGATCTGCCACCAAGAAAAGATGTTCATGAAGGCAGGAAAGAAAAAACAAGGTGGAAGGTAAATGCGATTTGGATGCGCTTCCTCTTCGTCATTCTTCTAATCTTGATTATTGTGATGCTTTCGTTTCCTTATTGGGATGCATGGTTTGGGCAAACCTTTCCTAAGCCAGGCTTCATAGAAGAATCGCCCTACCATGAACAAATCACGGTAGAGCGTTGATCTTTAGAAAAATTGCTTACGATCCCTTTCAAACTTAAGTATTTCAACCGCTTCTCTGAATCTTTGGGAATGAACCACTTCTCGTTCACGCAAAAATTTCAAACTGTCATTCAAGCATGGGTCATCCGACATATTAATGATCCACTGATAGGTGGCTCTTGCTTTCTCCTCAGCAGCTATATCCTCATATAGATCAGCAATCGGATCTCCTTTCGCCTGAATGTAAGTGGCGGTCCACGGGCTTCCTGCTGCGTTATTGTAATACAAAGCGTGATCATGGTTTGCGTAATGGGCACCAAGTCCCGCCGCTTTCATTTGTTCCGGTGTCGCATCTTTCGTGAGTTTATAGATCATCGTGGCGATCATCTCTAAATGAGCGAATTCCTCTGTCCCGATATCCGTCAAAAGACCAATCACTTTATCCGGAATACTGTAACGCTGGTTCAAGTAACGAAGGGCTGCGGATAATTCGCCGTCCGCTCCGCCATACTGTTCAATTAAATATTTTGCAAGCCTCGGGTTGCATTCCGTTACTTTTACAGGATATTGTAACTTCTTTTCGTAATACCACATAAGCGCCCTCCTATGTCCTTCATCATTGAAGGTTTATAACTGCCATGGCCACGGACTATCTCCCCAATTCCATGGATAACCTGAAAAACTGCCACCATACTGCCTTAAAGGTCCAAACTGCTGCTCATAGGCAGATTTCAGATCTCTGCTTTCAACCGCAAGCTGATTGAACTGCTGGATTGCCTGGGTGTCCTGCGGATGGGTATCCAGGTAAAGAGTAAGTTCTACCAAAGCGAAATCCACCATTTGAATCTTTTCCATTAAAGCATATCGCTCTTTAGCAGGATTAGCCCCTTGCTTCATCGTTTTGCTCCTTTCTCTGAAGGTGTAGGGTAGGGATCATACAAAGCCGGCCAAAGAGTTCCTTTATACAACGCGTCTTGTATCGGGAATTGCTGCAAGTTTGGGGGCTGAAATCCAAGATAGAGATTAGGCGGTGTCTGGTAACAAGCCGTCCCTCGTGGCGGACATGGATCAAAAGGGCCGTGGTAAGGCTGGTAGCATTTAATTGGTGTGTACATCCTACATCACATCCTTTTCCTAGGAATTTTATGTGGGCCCTTCTTGTCCTATGCGATGCAGGCAGGATATTCGCAGGTGGATGGCGAAATTATTACCGTGCAAATTAAAAAGAAGAGGTGAGTGTATGTTTGTTAAAGGAATTATGAAACCCGCCCACAAATCCTTCACGGCGGAATCATCCGCTTCACTTTCAGAAGTTCTGAAAGTGCTTGATGATAAAGATATTGAAGCCATGCCTGTTTTGAGATCAGGTCAATTCAAAGGAATGATCTCTAAAGAGATTATCTTTCGGGCTTATTTTAATTTAGAAGAAGAAATAGATCGGAAAACGTTTCTTCGTGAAACCACTGCTGGTGATGTTTCCATGTATGAGGGTTTTTATATTCATGACGAAGAGGTTTTTGAACATACGCTGCCGTTGTTCAAAGGTTTTTCCGTGCTGGCTGTCGTCAACGATTCCAAGAAATTTCTCGGCCTCGTGACAAGATTTGATGTCATCGAACAGTTCGAAAGTGCGTTCGGGGTCAACAAAAAAGGAGTCAGAATTGCTTTCACTTCCGAAGAATCATCAGGAAGAATTGAAAGACTCGGGGATATTATTAAAAGTTACCACGAAAACGTGATTTCACTTGCTACGTTTGATGAAACCGATAAGCTTGCCAGAAGAATTGTCTTGAAGATTGAGGACAACGATAATATTGAGGCATTTACGAAGAAGCTGGAAAAGACAGGTTTTAGAATTCTAAGCGTAAAGAATGTGTGAGGAAGTTCTTTCATTTTTCTTGGGTTTATAATGGTGATTAACTGTAGAAAAAACCGCTCAGGATGTGTAATCTTGAGCGGTTTTTTCTGGTTTTTATGATTCATGTTGTATCACATTCTCTATATATTTGAGGGATCAGGTGAAATCTTCCATACACGTTCGTTTTATCAGGCTTACACGTTTGTGATAATATAAGAGTTCTATAAATGTAGTGTGGGGGTGTTCAAATGGTATGGATCCTGCTAATCGCCCTTCTTGTCGGCGTTATGCTGTTGGGGTGTATGTATGCTTTGTCAGAGAACGATCACTTGCAAGAAAAACAATTGGAGTGTAAAGGTCTGGATGCTGATCAGAGGATTCAACTGCTGTTCATTAGTGACATACATAATCGAAAATTAAATGAGGCAACGTTCACAAAAATAAGCACTGTCGATCTTGTCATCATCGGTGGTGATTTCGTAGATAAAAGGACATCTTATGAGCGTTTTATGCACAACCTATCCCTATTAAAGCAATGGGGAGCTCCTGTTTATTTCATTCCCGGGAATAATGATCATGAGTGGAGGTACGGGTCATTTTTGGATGAATTGATGAAAGAAGAAGTCATCCCCCTATCAAACGAGGATGAGTTTGTTGAGTTACCAAACGGAACCCCGGTCGTATTGAGTGCCTTAGATCCATATTTTATGAAACCTAACCGAAATGCTTCCTATTTAGAAGATAAAAAAGGCCTGCAGATTCTTTGTGTACATGATCCTTATGTATTCAATCGGATGAATCAAGGGGCCAAGGATAGGTTTGATATGGTCCTAAGTGGACATACCCATGGGGGACAGATCAGGATTTTTGGCTTCGGGCCTTATGAGCGGGGCGGATGGCAAATCAGTGAAAACCAGGCTTTTCTTGTAAGTGAGGGATATGGTACATCCTTATTGCCTCTACGTCTAGGTACCAAAGCGGAATGTCACTGGATAGAATTAACATCCGAAAATTAAATCAACCTCTAAAACATATAGGGAGAATATTGAAATTTTACACACATTCTTGACATCTTATATAATAAAGGAAAATGGACGGGTGGAGGCAGACTTATGGCAACAACGAAAGCAAAATACAATATAAAAGCTGTGTCACAGTTATTAGGAATTCAGCCGGGTACGCTCCGTGCCTGGGAAAGAAGATATAAAATGATTCGCCCTTCAAGAAATGAGGCTGGCCATCGTCTGTACACCGATGAGCATGTGCGAATTCTAAAATGGTTGATGGAAAAAGTGAACAAGGGATTCACCATATCGCAAGCGGTTTCCTTGTTAGAAAGTAATGAAGAAGCGGTGACGAGCACTAATCATGAATCTGAACATAAAACCGAACTGGATAAAATTGGTGATGAGTTGTTGAACAGCCTTCTATCCTTTAATGAAAACGATGCGCAGCGCCATCTTGATCACGCGTTCAGTTTATTCACGCCAGAAACGGTGGCAATTGATATTATTGGACCTATCCTTGTGAAAGTCGGTGACTTGTGGGAGGAAAACCGGATTACGAGTGCCCATGAGCATTTCGCGAGTCACTTCATCCGTTCAAGGATCGGCATGATGCTTCTGTCTATTCCAGTCGATGGAATGCTTCCGAAAGCCCTGCTTGTCTGTGGTCCTAACGAAAGGCATGAATTAGGGCTGTTGATCTTTGCTCTGTTTTTGAAACGGAAAGGATACGATGTCATTTATCTCGGTCAGAGTATTGCAGGCGGAGATATTGATATTGTCATTGATGAAATTGAACCCACGTATATGTTCATGTCCTGTACGCTTAAAAAGAATATCCCCATAACGGTAAGGCTGGCAGAATCATTGCAAAAACAATACCCTGACCTGAAAATTGGTCTTGGTGGATATGCTTATGATCGCCTTTCTGAACTGGACAAAAAACGAATCCAGCCGTTTATTGTAGGAAACTCTAAAAAAGCATGGGAACGTTGGTTGCAGGCGACATAATGTTCAGTACCAACAACAGAAGCTGAATGAACGCTTAATAATGGAACGGTACCTTGTTAAAAGGGGCCGTTCCATTATTAACGTGGGAAAATGCGTGCCCTGATGTCTTTCTAAGTCTACCCTCATAACAGAAGAAGCCTTTAAGCTTGTATTTAAAAGCGTTTGGTGATCAATTATATGGACCTTTTGAGGGGAGAGTTTATTACATAATGATTGATTTGGCGGCGGAAAATGTTTGCCCACGCCCAAATCGTTAGATATAATTTGAAAAAAGGTGCCATAATCGCATCAGTCATCATAAGATATAGATAACACATCGTGACAGGGGGGCGATCATGTGCGAGTGGAAAGAATGACGAATGAGAAATTTAAGATCTTCCTTACGTTTGATGATCTGATGGATCGGGGGTTGTCTCGTGAGGAGCTTTGGAGTGATTTACCCAGAGTGCATCGTATTTTCAGTGATATGATGTATGATGCAGGAATCGAACTGGGTGTCGAACTGTCAGGTGTCCTGTTGGTGCAGGTATATCTCCTGCAAGCGCAAGGCATGTTAGTCGTCGTAACGAAAACAGAGCCCGCCGATATAGAAGACGATGAAGATTACATTGAAATGAAGGTCACTTTGGATGAAAGTAAAGAAATGATGTTCTCCTTTGAAGACTTCGAACATGTCATCCGGGCAGGGCACCAGCTGTATCAGCTTGATGTAACCGGGGGCAGTGTTTTCTTCTATCATGATTCTTATTATATGCTTCTTGAGGATGAAGATATCTTCCATTTAGATCAAGATCAAGTGATTGCACTTTTATCTGAGTTCGCTTCCGCTACAGCAGCGACATCTCACCGCTTGATTGAATATGGAAAACAAATCATGGACAAAGATGCATGTCGAACCATCTATAAACATTTTTCATAAACTGCAAGAGCGACGCTTCATAAGAGTCGTTCTTTTTTTATGACATAACGATGTCACTGGTACGTTTTTTTCGCTATCCGGATCCTCCGTTTCCAGATGTTGCGTGGATCTAGGGACTTCGGAAAACAGTTCACTTTCCAACCACCCCTGACGCTAACTTTAGCAACGAAACTCGAGACGTCTCTACTTTCATTGAAGTGAATGTTGGAGTTGGAGGCTTAGGAATATAAAATAATCCAGTGCTTTATTTTTAAATAGAAGCTTGTAAGGGAACATGTTAAGATAAGAGTTGGTGTAAGTTAATTATTATTTAGTGGTCTATGAAATGGAGTGTAACAAATGAAGATTGCGGTTTTATATGGTGGTACATCAGGGGAACGAGAAGTTTCTCTCTCAACTGGAAAGGGAATCATTAAAGCGTTAGAGAACAAGGGACACGAGGTTACGCCGATCGACTTTTCTCCTGAAAAAATGGAAGAAGTACTGAAGTTGGATGTGGACTTGGTTTTCATCGGGCTGCATGGACGTTTTGGTGAAGACGGAAAGATTCAGGGGCTTTTAGATATGCTCGGCATACCTTATGTCGGTTCAGGAGTTTTAGCTTCAGCCCTGGCCATGGACAAAGCTAAATCCAAGCAAATCTTTTCCTTGAATGGTTTACACACAGCGAAAAGTGAAGTGTTTGATGTTACAGACCACGGTCAATTCTCCGTGATTGAAGATGAAATCAAACGGACGTTCACTCTCCCATTCGTCATAAAACCGAATCAAGAAGGTTCTACTTTAGGTTTAACTATCGTCAAAAAGGAACAGGATATACGCCAGGCGATCGAAATGGCTGCACATTCTGACTCTATGATTCTAGTTGAAGATTACGTTAAAGGCAGAGAAGTAACCGTACCTGTAATGGGGTATAAAGGAAAAGAACAGGCTCTTCCTGTAATAGAGATCATTCCTAAGAATGATTATTATGATTTTGATTCAAAATATAAACCAGGAGGCAGTGAACATATCGTACCGGCCCAAGTGAGTGAAAAGTTGACAGCTCAACTGCAACAAGACGCCGTCTTGGCTCATCAGCTGCTTGGTTGTGATGTTTATTCGCGTGTTGACTTCATTATTAATGAGAATGAAGAACCGGTCATTTTAGAAGTGAATACCTTGCCGGGAATGACACCAACGAGCCTTTTCCCTGATTCTGCTCAGGCAATCGGCTTAAGTTATGACGACCTTATCCAAAAATTCGTAGAGATATCGTAATAGAATAAAGCCACACAAGTGTAAACGTTTACAATTTTTCTTTGAAAACGGTTAGAAAAAGCCGCATTCAGCTTTCCTAATTAGTAGTGAACGTGTATACTAATCACTGAAGAACGAGCCCTAATCGAATGGATTGATATAGGAGGTAAATGGATGGTAGCCGATAAGCCAACAGATTCTGCAAACCAAAATAACGATAAACTTGATGTGTTAAAGTCCACTCAGACGGTGGTTAAAAAAGCACTAGATAAATTAGGTTATCCTAATGAAGTATATGAGTTGATGAAAGAACCTGTAAGAATGATGACGGTAAGAATTCCTGTTCGTATGGATAATGATCAGATTAAGATCTTCACAGGCTATCGTGCCCAGCATAATGATGCGGTTGGTCCAACTAAAGGAGGCGTCCGTTTCCACCCGAACGTTTCTGAAAAAGAAGTAAAAGCGCTCTCTATTTGGATGAGTCTCAAAGCAGGAATCGTTGACCTTCCCTATGGAGGAGGTAAAGGGGGAATCGTATGTGATCCGCGCGAAATGTCCTTCCGTGAACTTGAAGGAGTCAGTCGTGGGTATGTGCGTGCCATCAGTCAGATTGTAGGCCCTACAAAAGACATTCCTGCACCAGACGTGTTTACTAACTCTCAAATTATGGCCTGGATGATGGATGAATACAGCCGGATTGACGAATTCAACAATCCTGGATTCATCACAGGGAAGCCCCTGGTTCTTGGTGGTTCACATGGCCGTGAAACAGCCACAGCCAAAGGTGTGACCATATGTATTGAAGAAGCGGCCAAGAAAAAAGGAATCAACGTAGAAGGGGCAAGAGTCGTGGTCCAGGGCTTCGGTAATGCAGGAAGTTTCCTGGCGAAATTCATGCATGACCGCGGGGCGAAAGTGATAGGGATTTCAGACGCCTACGGTGGACTTCACGATCCAGATGGACTTGATATTGACTACTTATTAGATCGCCGTGACAGCTTTGGAACAGTCACAAATCTATTCAAAAATACCATTTCAAATGAACAGTTATTGGAGCTTGATTGTGACATTCTCGTACCCGCAGCGATCGAGAATCAGATTACGGAAGATAATGCCCATAACATAAAAGCAACCATCGTTGTAGAAGCAGCCAATGGTCCTACGACATTGGATGCCACAAGAATCCTTTCTGAACGTGGAATTCTACTTGTCCCTGACGTGTTAGCTTCCTCAGGCGGAGTGACTGTATCCTATTTCGAATGGGTCCAAAACAACCAGGGTTATTATTGGACAGAAGAAGAAGTGGAAGAAAAGCTTCATAAAGTCATTGTTAAAGGCTTTGATAACGTTTATCGTACGGCTGAGACGCGTCGTGTAGATATGCGACTTGCCGCTTATATGGTCGGAGTTAGAAAAATGGCGGAAGCCTCAAGGTTCCGTGGATGGATCTAACTTGATTCTAAGAATGCAATCTCCTATCATGGTTATGATAGGAGATTCATTTTTTATGAAAAAACTAGGTGCCGTAAAAGGACTAGGTGAGAATATGAGCATACCCTATGATTGTAATCTTTGCTTGAAAGCTTACGTTGTATAGTGGGGAATTGTATGTGGAAACCATACCAGATGGATAAAAGAAGGTATTAAAGGATTGACCTGTATCGGGAATGAAAGAGGAGTGTTGGTCGTGCAAGAAGAAAAAGTCATCATTATCGGTGGTGGGCCATGTGGAATGAGTGCAGCCATCGAATTGCAAAAAGAAGGAATAGAGCCGCTTATTATTGAAAAAGGAAACATCGTCAATTCGATTTATCATTACCCTACACATCAGACGTTTTTCAGTTCCAGTGAAAAGCTTGAGATCGGGAACATCCCATTCATTACAGAGCGTCAAAAGCCCGTCCGCAATGAAGCATTGGCTTATTACCGAGCGGTCGCAGGAAGAGAAGATTTACGAGTGAATACGTATGAAAAAGTAACCAAAGTGGAACGGAACGACCACGGTTTTATCGTTCACTCAGAGAGAGTAGAAGGCGAAGTCAAGAATTACAGTGCGAGTCAAATCGTCATCGCTACTGGATATTATGATCAACCGAATTATATGAATATTAAAGGTGAAGATCTACCAAAAGTGAAGCACTATTTCAAAGAGGGACATCCTTATTATAAGAAGAACGTCGTCATCATTGGTGGCAAAAATTCCGCGGCCGATGCTGCGCTGGAATTAGAAAAATCTGGAGCGTACATTACCGTTCTTTACCGTGGAGAAGATTATTCGAAAAGTATCAAGCCGTGGATTCTTCCACAATTCGAAGCATTGGTCAATAAAGGCATCATTGATATGGAGTTCTGTGCGAATGTCAAAGAAATTACTACGGATGAAGTTGTCTATGAATGTCAGGGTCAGGAAAAACGAATTGAAAATGATTTCGTTTTTGCTATGACTGGGTACCGCCCGGACCATGCTTTCCTCACAAAAATGGGAGTAGAGATGGATGAAGAAACGGGAAGGCCTGCGTTTGATGAAGATACGATGGAGACGAACATCCAGGGCATCTATATTGCAGGTGTCATCGCAGCCGGATATAACAACAATGAAATCTTCATTGAAAATGGCCGTCACCATGGTGGAAAAATAGCCCAAGCACTTTCTGCTAAATAAATGTAAAGAGAAAGCCTGGAGTCCTTTTTTGACTTCAGGCTTTCTTGTATAATCAAGTGACTTTTCATCGGTTATTAGCTGAACATATGTTCCAGTTCCGTCATATTTGTGGTCATTTCAAGTGCAACCATAAGTTTGATACGGGCTTTTGGTCCAGTAAGTCCATTAGCAAAGATGATTCCCATTTCCTTCAGTTGACGGCCCCCACCTGGATAACCATATGTATCCTGCACAATTCCTTGATAGCAGCGGGAGACCAGAACAATGGGAATGCCATCATGAAGGGTCCGTTTTAAAGCATCTACTGTTTCTGGTGGTAAATTCCCTTGCCCTAAAGCCTCGATGACAAGGCCATCTACCTTGCTTTCCCGAACGGCGTCAATTAAAGTGCCGTCCATACCTGCGTAAGCTTTGATCAGGGCCACTTGCTTTCCAATGTCTTGAATGGGATAAGAATCACGGCGTGTCATTTTATGGTGGAAAAACACTTCCGTTTTAGTTGTAATTCCGATTGGACCATACTGAGGGCTTTGAAATGTTGCTACATTACTCGTACTGGTTTTAGTCACGTTTTTAGCCGTATGAATTTCATCGTTCATGACAACGAGCACACCCTTGTCCTGTGCTTCATCACAATTGGCTACCCTGATTGCACTGAGAAGGTTATACAGACCATCGGATCCGATTTCATTACTGGAACGCATAGCGCCGGTAACGACTACAGGTTTCCTCGTCTGCAAAAACAAGTCTAGAAAATAAGCGGTTTCTTCCAATGTATCTGTACCATGAGTGATAACAATGCCATCATAGTTTTTTCTGGACATTTTTTCATGGATGGATCGACCCAGTTTCAACATGTGATCCGGCCGGATATGTGGGGAAGGGAGGTAAAACAAAATCTCATCTTCAATGACCGTGTTCCCTTTTAACATGGTGGAGATCTCATCCAAAGGATGTTTGGACGAAGTGTTCACTTCTCCTGTTTCTTTGTTTTCCTTCATAGATATTGTGCCACCTGTGTGAATGACTAGTATACGCTTCATATTTACACCATCTTCCATTCAAATGTTCCTTTTCTCATACCTTCATGATACGATGAAACTTAGGTGAATGAAAGAGAGAGGGTTGAGAAACATGGCCATATTGACTGCCGCTATATCTCCTGCCGTGGCCATCATGACATTTATATACTTAAGTAAACGGATTGAATTAGAGCCCCTTCCTTTAATTATCCGTATGTTCATCATAGGCGTAATTATGGTTTTTCCTATCATGTTCATTCAGTATGCTTTCGAAGTTGAAAATGTATTTCACTCGTCATTTATGAAATCCTTTTTTCTTGCTGGTTTACTGGAAGAATTCTTTAAATGGTTCTTTATGTTATTTGTAGCCTATCGTCATTCTGATTTTGATCATCATTACGATGGGATCATTTACGGGGTGGCTGTCAGTTTAGGGTTTGCAACGATCGAGAACATCATCTATATTTTTCAAAACGGTATTGAAATCGCCATTCTGCGTGCTGTTTTTCCCGTTTCCTCACATGCTCTTTTTGGCGTCATTATGGGATATTACATGGGGAAAGCTAAGTTCAGGACAAATCGTTCAAACTGGTGTTTAACGATAGGGTTGGTCATTCCTGTAGGATTGCACGTGATTTATGACTATATTATTACTGTGAAAGAAATGACATGGATGTATTGGATTACTCCTTTTATGATTATTTTATGGCTTATCGGGCTTCGTAAGATTAAAATAGCGAATCAGCATCATGAAAAATTATTGAAAACATGAACAGCCGCATGGCTGTTCTTTTTTATGCGTTGGAGACAAGAATCAGAAAGCCTATGATACGTAGCTGGGTGCAGATATGAAAATATGCATAATCTTTTGGTTCTGTTAAAAACTACCCTTATAACTAAACTATTGGGTCAGGGGTGGATATTGGATGGTATGGAAGAAGACGATGGTCGTTTTTATGGGTCTAGCCTTGTTGCTTTTCCCTTTATCAGAGTTGACCTATGTCAAACCTGTCCTAGGTTTTTCAAATCAGGTCATTCAGCAAGGGGCCACAGGTGATGATGTCATTGAACTTCAATCCAGGTTGCAATACTTAGGTTTTTACAACGGAGAAATCGATGGAGTTTTCGGTTGGGGAACCTACTGGGCGGTTCGTAATTTTCAGTATGAATTTGGTCTGGAAATTGATGGACTCGTAGGTCAGGAAGTAAAGAATAAGCTGAATAAAGCCAGCAACTATGATGAAGGTTACGTAAAAGAACAGATCAGAAAAGGCAATGATTTTACACATTACGGGGGAACTCCTAAATCCCAGCAAACCAAACAAGGAAATCAAAAGAATCAGCAAAATCAGAAGCAACAACAAAATCAACAGCAACAACAGCAGCCAAAGGAACCGACAGCTGTCAATGTTCCAAGCGGCTATTCACAAAATGACATTCAATTAATGGCAAATGCTGTTTACGGCGAAGCCCGCGGAGAGCCTTATGTCGGGCAGGTGGCAGTAGCAGCTGTCATTTTAAACAGGATCCAGAGTGCTTCATTCCCTAACAATGCATCTGGTGTCATTTTCGAACCTCGTGCTTTTACTGCCGTGGCTGATGGTCAAATCTGGCTGGAGCCTAATGATCAGGCGAAAGAGGCCGTCATGGATGCAATTAATGGGTGGGACCCTTCAGGTCAGGCGCTGTACTATTTCAATCCAAGCACAGCTACGTCCGATTGGATCTGGTCAAGGCCGCAAATCAAGCAAATCGGCAAACATATTTTCTGTAAATAGGAGGTGGGCGTATGGGTAAATGGATCGCCATCATATTACTAAGTATAACTACGGTTGGTGCAGGTATTTGGGGCTATAAAGAAAATCAGGACAAAAATGCTGTCTTGATCCAGGCTGAAAACAGTTATCAAAGGGCATTTCATGAACTGACTTACAATGTCGATCTTCTCCATGACAAAATCGGTTCAAGCTTAGCGATGAACTCTCGAAACCGGTTATCCCCTCAACTCGCTGAAATATGGAAGATTTCTTCTGATGCAAGTTCAGATGTTGGCCAGCTTCCACTGACACTTCTTCCTTTTAATAAGACGGAAGAATTCTTACATGACATTGGTGAGTTTACTTATCGGACGGCTGTTCGAGACCTTGAAAAGAAACCCCTCAGTGAAGAAGAGATCCAAATGCTTGAGGAGCTTCACAAAAAGTCGGGTGAAATTGAAGGGGAACTAAGAAAAGTACAAAATGTCGTAATGAAAGATAATCTAAGGTGGATGGATGTTGAACTTGCTTTAGCCACCAATGACGAAGTTGGAGATAATACCATTGTCAATGGATTCAAGACCGTAGAGAAATCTGTGGATGGTTTCGAAGGGTCAGTAACGAATACAAGCCTTGGTTCCTCAGGTCCGCAGAAAAGCTTCCGACACCTTGAAGGTGAAAAGATTGATGAAAAGCAAGCGAAGAAAATCGCCAGTCAATGGCTCGAAAAAGTACCAACAGATAAACTCACAGTTACAAAATCAGGAAAAGGTGCGGATGTACCAATGTACACGGCCTCCTTTCAAAACGGCGATAAAAATGGGTACATCGATTTGACGGAAAAAGGAGGACATCCTTTGACGATCATGATCAGCCGTAAAGTCGCTGAGCCGAAAATATCACTTTATGAAGCATCTGAAAAAGCGAAAAAATATGCCAAACGCTTGGAAATATCTAACTTAGAGCTCGTTGAAAGTAATCAATATGACAACATGGGTGTTTTCCGTTTTCTTTACACTCAGAATGACGTCAGATTTTTCCCAGATTCTGTAGTAGTAAAAGTGGCGCTTGATAATGGAGAAGTGCTCGGGATGAGTTCGCGTGATTACTATAATTTCCATAGTGAACGAGATCTCAACGAACCTGAAATCTCATTGGAAGAAGCGAGATCAAAAGTGAATCCAAATGTCGAGGTACAGGAGAATCATCTTTCTGTGATAGAAAATGATGTTAACGAGCAAGTGCTATGTTATGAATTCCTTGCTACGATGGAAAATACGACTTATCGTATCTTTATTAATGCGACCAATGGACAGGAAGAGAAAGTGGAAACGTTGAAAAAAGCAGAGATGAAGTTCAACCAGGAAGTTTAAAAAAAGAACCCTGATCAGGGTTCTTTTTCTCTGTCTTTATACCTATTATCTTCCTTTTTTTAGAGAGACATGAGATAATGTAATCATGTATATAGAGGGGGAGCATGATGCAGAATTTGAAGGTGGGGACACCTCTTACGCTAGAGTTAAGAAAACCAGAGGTGGATGAAGTCGATCAATACAAGTGTAAATTGGTGGACTTTGAAGATAGTAAAATTTACATTGATTATCCTGTACATACAAAGACTGGCCGGACCGGATTTTTTCTGGACGGCACACAATTTCAAGCAAGTTTTGTTGGCCAAGACGAATCTGTTTATTGGTTTAAGACAGAGGTGATGGCACGGGAAAAAAGAAACATTCCAGTTATCGGCTTGTTTTTTCCCGGCATGGAAGAATTGAATAGGGTTCAGAGACGCAAATATGTACGTGTTGATGCCTCTGTGGATGTAGCTGTAGAAAGCAACACTCATTCTTTTCCTACGATTACGAGTGATATTAGTGGTGGAGGGGTCATGTTAAGACAGTCGCCCTCCCATAAATTAGAAGAAGAGGAAAAGATCAGCTTGACGCTTGTTCTTCCCATGAATACAGGTGAAATCCATTATGTGATTGCCGACGGTAAAGTAATCCGGGTTATACCTGCGAAAGATTCCCAGCATGAAAGGGTTTCTATTGAATTTATTGATATTCATGAAAAGGACAGACAGTTGATTATCAAATATTGTTTTGAACAACAGATGCAATCACGAGTGAGAGCACTCAAATAAAATGGATTTTCATAGTAGATTTATGTTATTCTTGATTGTGATCATTAAGCGAAAATTTTAGAGAAAACGCGCTGTACCGGTGCGTTTTCTCTTTGATAAGACAGATGGAGGATACGGATCGTATGAACACAATGACAATTGCCATTGACGGCCCAGCGGCAGCCGGAAAAAGTACTGTAGCAAAAAAAGTCGCAGAAAAGCTATCTTTTATTTATGTGGATACAGGTGCAATGTATCGAGCATTGACATGGAAGGCGTTAAAACAAGGCGTTTCACTCGAAGATGAGGATGGTCTGGCTCAGCTCCTGAGTCAATCTGATTTGAACCTCATTCAAAGTGATTCCGGTCAGAGAGTTATCCTCGACCAACAAGATGTGTCAGATGAAATCAGGACAGCAGAAGTTACCAATCAAGTGTCGATTGTAGCTAAACACAAAAACGTCCGCGAAGAAATGGTGCAAAGACAGCAGGAACTCGTCAAGGACAAGGGTGTGGTCATGGATGGTCGTGACATTGGAACCCATGTGCTTCCAGACGCCGAAGTGAAGATCTTTATGATTGCTTCTGTCGAAGAAAGAGCGGAGAGGCGTCATAAAGAAAATCTTGAAAAGGGTTTTTCTTCTGATTTGCAACAATTGAAAGAGGAGATTAGAAAAAGAGATGAAATCGACTCTAATCGGGAAATTGCCCCGTTGGTTAAAGCAGAGGATGCCATTGAGATCGATACAACATCCATGAATATTGACCAAGTGGTCGAGGGCATTTTAAACATCGTAAATGATAAAAGGAAGAAAGGGGACCAGGGATGAACTTATATAAATTAGGAAAAGCTTTGTGCAGCATCATCTTATATCCGATGTACAGAATAAAGATTGTCGGAAAGAAGAACATTCCTGCAGAAGGCCCCGTCATTATTTGTTCCAATCACATTTCCAACATGGACCCACCAGTTGTAGGTATAACAAGCAGCCGGAATATTTACTTCCTAGCGAAAGAAGAGTTGTTTAAAAACCCAGTAATTGGGGGTATATTGAAAAAAGTCCATGCTTTTCCGATCAAACGTGGCATGAGGGACAGAAACGCCTTACGAAAAGGTCTGGATATTTTGAAAGAAGGGCACGCGCTTGGACTATTTCCTGAAGGCACAAGGCAGAAAAACGGCGAAATCGGCAAAGGTCTTGCCGGGGCTGGTTTCTTTGCATTGAGGTCCGAAGCTGCGATTGTTCCCTGCGCCATCATCGGCCCATATAAGAGGTTTAAGAGATTGAAAGTGGTTTATGGTGAACCGATTGATATGACGGAATATCGTGAACAGAAAGCTTCTGCCCAGGTTGTTACGGATCGGATTATGGAAGAAATCAGACAATTGCATAAAATTCATCAATGATGAGGCGTAATCACTTGACAAAATGCTCTAAATATTAGAAGTTAGACAAAAGGGCATTTCTGTATTATTAGGTTGTGTCGGAATTTGAAGGAGGTAGCTTGGTATGGATGAAATGAATCAAGAAGTATCTGGAATGAAAGAATTCTCTGCAGGGGACATCGTGACTGGTAAAGTCGTGAAGATTGAAGAAAAACAGGTCCTCGTAGATGTTGGATATAAAGTCGAAGGTATTGTACCTATCAGTGAATTATCCAGCCTTCATGTAGAAAAAGCTTCAGATGCAGTGAGTGAAGGAGACGAGCTCACCCTGCAAGTGAAGAAAGTGGAAGATGATGAAATCGTACTTTCTAAACGTGCCGTTGATGCAGATCAGGCATGGGAAGATTTGGAAGCTAAGTTCGAGAGCGGAGAAATCTTTGAAGCTGAAGTTAAAGATGTAGTTAAAGGCGGGCTTGTTGTAGATATCGGTCTGCGTGGATTCATTCCAGCTTCTTTGGTTGAAACGTATTACGTTGAAGATTTTGAAGACTACAAAGGAAAAACACTTTCCTTAAAAGTCGTGGAATTGGATCGTGAGCAAAATCGTGTAATCCTTTCCCACCGTGCAGTCGTTGAGCAAGAAGAATCAGCGAAGAAGCATGAAGTGCTACAATCTCTAGAAGAAGGACAAGTCATCGAAGGTACTGTACAACGTTTGACAGACTTTGGTGCTTTCGTAAATCTTGGAGGTATTGACGGACTAGTACATATCTCCCAGTTATCTCATCAGCATGTGGAAAAAGCATCTGATGTTGTAGAAGAAGGCCAAGAAGTCAAAGTCAAAGTGCTTTCTGTCGATCGTGACAATGAAAGAATTTCTCTTTCTCTGAAAGCTACACAGCCAGGACCATGGCATGACATCACTTCAAAAGTGAACCCTGGTGAAACTCTTGAAGGAACGGTTCGTCGTCTCGTAAGCTTCGGTGCTTTCGTCGAAGTGTTCCCTGGAGTAGAAGGTCTTGTCCACATTTCTCAAATTTCCAACCGCCATATCGGTACACCTGATGAAGTCTTAGAAGAAGGACAAACGGTGGAAGTGAAAGTTCTGGATGTTGACGAGGACGCTAAACGTCTTTCATTAAGCATGAAAGAGTTGGAGCGTGACGAGACTCGTGCTGAAATTCAACAGTATGAGAAAGAAGATGACAATTCCGGATTCTCTTTAAGTGATATGATTGGCGACAAGCTTGATAAATACAAAAAATAAGCTCCTGAACCACTAAGTGTTGGATTTTGCAACCATCACTTAATGGTGATGTGCTTAAAAGAAGTAGGGATGGATATGAGCAGATCTGAAAGAAAGATTGACCATATCCGCCACGCCATCAGTCACGAACGGGAGATTCATAATCATTTTGATGACATCGAAATTGTTCATCAAAGTCTTGCCCGTCTCAATTTCGAGGAAATACAGATGAATATACAAGTAGGGGAACTTTATTTAAGTTCCCCTCTTTTTGTTAATGCGATGACTGGCGGTGGCGGAGAAGAGACTATGGCTATCAACCGTGACTTGGCTATAGCTGCAAAAGAAACGGGAATTGGGATGGCTGTCGGTTCTCAAATGTCGGCATTGAAAAATGTCGAAGAGCGAAGAACATATGAAATTGTCAGAGAAGCGAATCCTGAAGGTGTGATTTTTGCTAATGTTGGTAGTGAAGCAACGTTAGAGCAGGCAAGGGAAGCGGTTCGTATGCTAGATGCCAATGCTCTGCAAATTCATATCAATACTCTTCAAGAAATGATCATGCCTGAAGGAGATCGTGATTTTTCACATTGTATGCACAGAATTCAGGGCATCATTGACCACATGGACGTTCCAGTGATTGTAAAAGAAGTGGGTTACGGGATGTCGAAAGAAACTGCCGATATTCTCTATCAAATGGGAGTTCGTCACCTGGACGTTGGTGGAAGAGGGGGGACAAACTTCTCTAAAGTCGAGAACATGCGGCGGGAGCGTGCATATACTTCCTTTAACAATTGGGGCATTCCCACTCCGGTTTCTGTACTTGAAGCGGCAATTCAGGATGATTTGCATGTTTTCGCATCAGGAGGCGTTCGTCATGGCCTTGATGGAGCAAAAGCAATGGTTCTTGGTGCAAAAGGGTTCGGAATGGCCGGATCATTGTTAAAGATATTAGTGAATGAAGGAAGGGAAGAGTTAATTCAGGAGATCCATCATATTCTACATGAATTTAAAATAGCTATGATGCTTCAGAATGCTCTCCACCCTAAGGAACTGAATGGAAAAGCACATGTTAAGTTCGGTTATACGAAACAATGGTATGACCAAAGAATGAAATAAGCCTATGGCAAATTTGTCATAGGTTTTTTTATGCTTCTTAAACATAAGCTCCCTTTTCTTGAAGACTCAGTTTCGAGATGTTTCCAGGGTTCGTTGCCTGGTTAAGCGCTAGGGGTGACTGGGAAGCCACTCGCTTTCCTGTGGGGGAGCGCCGAGCTTCCTCGGACTGCGTCCTGCGGGATCTCGCCTATCTCCTTCTCCCACGGGAGTCTCGCAGCTTCCCAACCACCCTATTTCATATGAGGGAGAAACGAACCCCCTATACCCAGATGGAGTGTCCACCACTCTCCCATCTAGAGTGGGTATAAGCTTCTGTATCAAGCTTTCACTTTCTGAATGCCCACTGGGCAGAATTAATATTATCCTTTTCCCAAAACCATACAAGCTGATTTTTAAGTAGTGGTTTCGAAAATCTTCCCCGCAGCCCCATCCACTCAACAAAAGTCTCGAAACTGAGTCTACAACAATCCTGCCATATTGTTTAATAACTAATAATCACAAACCGTTATCCCTCTTTCTTTATAGATAATGTTTAAAGCTTTCATGAACCACACATAATAATTGGTGAAGCTTGGGAGGTGTGAGTCTTGGAGGCAACGTTTTATTGGTTTGCGTGGTCAATAACGGTTATAGCCATTTTTTTCATTCATAGAAGGAAATTCAAACGCGATTTGTTACTGGTTTTGGGTGTCTTTATGTGTACATATGACATGCTTTCCTGGAGTCAAAAATGGCAATTTTACTTTCATATTATTACCCTCGTCGTTCTCGGAACCTACCTATATATATCGATAAGAAGGTCATTGTTTGATTATTTCTGGCCGTTCATTCTTAGTATTGGTTACGCAGCTGTTTGGATGTTTCTTATTGTCCACCCAATATGGGTGAACCTTCCGGGTATTTCTCTGTTCACCCTTGTGATTGCGGGCCTCCTTCGTATTTTTATTAAGGATGTAGGTGGCCAGATCGGTCTATGGATGTTAACGAATGCCGGGGGTACCTTATTCTCTTTCCTTATCTTCGCCCTTTATCTAAATGAAGGGCTGATTAACACTCACGTGATGCTCTCTTTTTGGATCAAAGGGGTGTTTGTCCTGCTCCTTTTTCATGGCATGGATCAATTGAAGAGATCGATACGTAAAAAAAGAAAATCCATATCAAAAGGAGCTGCTTTTGTGTGAATGAATACACTTATCCCATTATTTTAGGAATCCTTGTCGGTACAGCACTTCGAGTCTTTATGCTGCGTACGGATTACAGGCAATATCCTACTTATCTTCATGGGAAAATCATCCATTTATCTTTAGGGTTTATTGCAGCTGCACTGGGAACCATAGCCATTCCTTCTATTATGGAAAAAGAATTCACAGCCGTGACTTTTTTGACGTTAGCGGCTTCGCAATTCCGGGAAGTGCGTAATATGGAGAGAAATACATTAACGGAAATGGACTCTTATGAACTTGTCCCACGAGGCAATACGTATATTGAAGGAATAGCAGTGGCTTTCGAAAGCAGGAATTACCTTGTTATCTTCACTTCCTTTGTCGTGACTCTTTGTTATTTAGCGCTTAATGTTTGGGTAGCTTTAGGTGCTGCTATCGTATGTTTCCTTCTATCTGGAATGTTGATGAGCGGGTCCAAGCTATCGGATATCGTCACGGTAGAAGAGAAGGCCATTTCCTTCGACGGAGCTGGGTTATATGTGGATAACATTTACATTATGAACATTGGTTTACCTGAGCGTCAGGAAGAGATTATGAAATATGGAATGGGCTTCGTTTTGACCCCTAAAGAATTCAGTGTGCGTTCCACCATTGCTAACCTCGGTCAAAGACAGGCTATTTTGCATGACGTTTCTGTAACCCTTGGAGTTTTCAGGGATTCAGGTACTCCCGCTCTCGTGCCATTGATCAAGAGAGACTTGAATGATGGAAGGATTGGTGTGTTCATTCTTCCTCAAGAGAAGGATTCTAAACGAGCGAAGGAAATTATTGAACACGTACCCGTCCTTGAAAATGCAATACAAATGCCTTCGAGAAAAGGTAGGAGGAATCATTCATGAAAATGGAGAAGGCCATTTTGGCAGCCGTGACTACGGAGGATGATCGGGTCCATGGAAGTGCAGCTGTGTTTAAATGCGATACGAAGGAAGAGATGGAAGCTGTTGCAGCAAACTTAGAAGCTATTTTAGATGGAATCGCTCATGCATTAAGTGATCAACTCTATATTATCGTCAAGCACTGAGAAAGAATTGTTTCTTTTTCTAAAGTTTGCTAAGATAATAAAGTTAATGGCTTCCTGCTGTTCTTCGGAAGATGGGCTATTAAACCATCGCCCGGGGAAGAGCAGTATTTTTTTGCTTTTCACTACTGAGGAAACATGGAATAATGAAAATAGAAATAAAGAAAGGATGATCCTTTCATGAGAAAATCAGTAATTGCTATTGTAGGACGACCGAATGTTGGGAAATCAACGATATTTAACCGACTGGTCGGAGAGAGAATCTCAATTGTAGAAGATACACCCGGTGTTACAAGGGACCGGATTTATGCAGAAGCGGAATGGCTGACCACTCGTTTCAATGTCATTGATACAGGTGGAATTGAACTTGGGGACGAGCCGTTGCTTGTGCAAATGAGAGCACAGGCCCAAGTAGCGATCGATGAAGCGGATGTCATCGTTTTCATGGTTAACGGCCGTGATGGAATTACAGGGGCTGACGAAGAAGTAGCCAAGCTACTATTCAAATCGAATAAACCGGTGGTACTTGCAGTGAACAAGGTAGATAATCCTGAAATGAGGGAAAACATATATGAATTCTATTCCCTCGGTTTTGGTGAACCATTCCCGATCTCGGGTACACATGGTCTGGGACTCGGGGATATGCTGGATGAAGTAGTGAGTCACTTCCCGGAAAAAATTCAGGAAGAGATCGATGATGATACCATTCGTTTCAGCTTGATCGGCCGACCGAATGTAGGAAAATCGTCGCTCGTAAACAGTCTTCTTGGTCAGGAACGCGTGATTGTCAGTGATATCGCAGGTACGACAAGAGATGCCATTGATACTCCTTTCACAAAAGACGATCGAGATTATGTGATCATTGATACAGCCGGCATGAGAAAACGAGGCAAAGTTTATGAAACGACCGAAAAGTACAGCATCATGAGGGCTTTGAAAGCAATTGAACGCTCGGATGTTGTTTTGGCTTTAATTGATGCAGATGATGGTATTCAAGAACAGGACAAAAAGATTGCGGGCTATGCCCATGAAGCTGGGAAAGCTGTCATTATTGTGGTCAACAAATGGGATACTGTGGAGACAGATGAAAAAACGATGAAAGAGTTTGAGGATAAGGTTCGGGATCAATTCCGTTTCCTGGACTATGCTCCAGTCGTCTTTTTATCTGCCAAAACAAAAAAACGGATTCATACACTGATTCCGAAAGTCTTGGAAGCAAGCGAGAATCATGCGAAACGTGTGCAGACGAATCTGCTTAACGAAGTGATTATGGACGCCCTTGCTATGAATCCATCTCCATCCATTAAAGGTCAGAAGCTGAAGATCTTTTATGCCACTCAAGTTTCTGTCAAACCGCCAAGCTTTGTGGTTTTTGTCAATGAACCTGAATTGATGCACTTCACATATGAGCGATTTTTAGAAAACAGGATTCGTGAAGCCTTCGGTTTCGAAGGAACGCCAATTAAGATATTCGCTAGAAGACGTAGCTGATTCATTCACGAAGGGAGCAGGTATCATGGAGAAAGTAGCTGTACTTGGTGCGGGGAGCTGGGGAACAGCTCTTGCCCTCGTTCTTGCTGATAACGGGCATGAGGTTCATCTCTGGACACACAGGGAGAGCCTTGCTGAAGAAATTAACCAAACGCATCGAAATGAAAAATATTTGAAAGATGTTGATCTTCCTCATTCGATTACCGCAAGCCATGATCTAGGAGCAACTGTAGAAAATGCAAGACATGTCATTTTAGTTGTTCCTACAAAGGCTATGAGAGAAGTCTGCGGTCAATTGAAGCAAGTCCTAAACGAAAAAGTGATTATTACACACGCTTCAAAGGGGATAGAGCCTGGCTCTTACAAGCGTGTTTCTGAAGTGATTTCCGAAGAAATTCCTAAAGAAAAATATGAAGATATCGTCGTCCTCTCCGGTCCAAGTCATGCGGAAGAAGTGAGTCTTAGGCAGCCGACGACTGTAACGGTTTCTTCAGAAGAATTAGAAGTCGCGGAAAAAGTGCAGGACCTCTTCATTAATCGACAGTTCCGTGTGTACACATCTCCTGATCTGGTTGGTGTGGAACTTGGGGGCGCCTTGAAAAATATTATCGCCCTTGGTGCTGGTATTTCTGATGGGCTTGGTTACGGAGATAATGCTAAAGCAGCTCTAATTACTAGAGGGCTTGCTGAAATTGCCCGTCTTGGAACCTCGATGGGAGCGAATCCGCTCACCTTCTCCGGCTTGACAGGTATCGGAGATCTTATCGTAACTTGTACGAGCTCTCACAGCCGAAATTGGAGGGCTGGGAATAAACTTGGACAAGGGTACCCATTGGATGAGGTATTGGATCAAATGGGGATGGTCGTTGAAGGTGTGAGGACGACGAAAGCCGCTTTCCAACTTGCGCAGGAGCAAGGAGTGGAAATGCCGATCACTTCAGGAATCTACAGAATTTTATTTGAATCGGCTGATCCAAGAGATGTCGTCGACGAATTGATGACAAGGATTCGACGTCATGAAATGGAGGATTTGACAAATATTCTTGATGAAAAGATGAATGACTGACACATATCGACTCTCGTGCATATACTACACAGAACCTAACGCACGAGGAGGTCAATTGTTCATGAACGATTTTCAGAAGAATATTTTTGATCATCTGAAGAAAAAGGCAAACATCGACCCAGAAGATGTCTTCAAAGTGGCGAATTCTGTACAAAATGCTGATTTCAGTGATGAAAAGACGGTCAGACGTCTTGTTCGCCAGCTCGCAAAGGTTGCTAATAAGAACGTGTCTAAATCTAAGGAAGATAAAATCGTTGAAGCAATCACCAAACAAAACATGCCTCTGGATATGAATACCTTAGGCAAGTTTTTAAAATGATTACGAACCAATAGGCGCCTGAGGAGGCGGTCCTTCATTCGTATGCATAAGATATTACGCAGCAATCATTACACATGAGCTGGTCAGGGAATTGTTTAGTCAACCGGAGCAAACCATTTGCTCCGGATTTTTTTATGCTTTTTTCATTTGAAAGACTCAGTAATCCGAAATATTCATTTCATAAAAGCCCCCTTATCTTGAAGAATCAGTTTCGATACGTTTGTGAGACGCTAGGGGCTCCGGGAAAAGGTTCGTCTTGCTCCATCGTCCAGACACACGCGTTATAAGCAGAACAGCAACGGAATGAAAAACACATTCCGTTGCTGTTCTGCTAATGCCAGTCGTGTCTACCAGGACGATGGAGCATTTGAATACTTCATGGGGCGGGCGGTGAGCCTCCTCAGTCTACGCCTTCCGGGGTCTCAGCTGTCCCCCACACCCCATTGGAGTCTCGCCGTTCCCTGCAGCCCCATCCACTCAACAAAAGTCTCGAAATTGAGTCTTCAAGAAAATCGCTATATTCTACAATAACCATTCATCAACAAAATATAGGCGAGAGACATTTGAAGAAAAGGTTGTAAGAACGGCTATACAAGACTGATAGACTCTGTTTTCTCATCTGTCCGTTTATTGATACTTATGGTATAATACCATCAGCAAAGTGTGCTTGAAGGAGGAAGAACTGTGTCTGAATCAATGCTCAAAATGTACATATCCTTCGCAGGGATTATTTCATTGTTCCTGGCTGTTGGTTTGATTTACTTAAGCAGGTATAAATTAAAAGGCTTTCTATCAGTAATGATTGCAGTATTTGCCTATTTGTTTATGATTTTCGGGGGTATCATCATTTTTTATATCGTCCTGAGCGGACCTACAGCCTAACAGGAGGGAGACACCACATGAAACGCTTTATATTCATATTATTGCCCTTGACGGCATTCTTGCTTTCCGGATGTCTATATCCGCAGAACAAGTTGGCAAAGAACCAGGTGCCGAATGACCAGCAGCTTGAGATGGTTCAAAATGCTGTAGATACTTATCAAGAGAAGAAAAACGGTCTTCTGCCTATCAAAACAAAAGATCAAGATACGCCAATCTTCCAGAAGTATCCGATTGAATTCAGTAAGTTGAAAGAAATGAATCTTCTCTCTGAATTACCGGGTACCTCGTTTGAAAACGGCGGCCATTATCAGTATGTCATCATCCATCCTGAAACAGATCCGACTGTGAAAGTACTGGACCTTAGAACGACAGAGGAGGTTCGGTCTTTGCAGGTTAAAGTGAAGTTCTACCGGGATAATAATAAATATCCACCTTTTGGTGATTTCGTAGCTCCAGGGGTGTATGAACTTGATCATGAGAAAATTGGAATGGACGAGCCTCCGATGGTCGACAGTCCCTATTCTGATCAAAAACTTCCCGTTTATCTGGATGAACAGGGAAGAGTGTATATTGATTATCGAAAAGACTTGTACACATACTTAAGAAATGAAGATCACAGTTACGAACATGGAGAAGACATCCGTTACTTGCTGACGGATCATACCCCATTCGTCCCTGCCTATTCCACCACATACACAATAGAAGATGGAGAGCCGGTGTTTTCCAAAGCTCAGCCATCGACATGATTGTTAACCGTTCCTGCATAGAGGGGCGGTTTTTTTCATAGATTTTTAGTGAGCATAAACTAAACTTGATATTACCTTATCTATCCAGCGTTTCTCTTCTCCTGTTTATGCGAATCATCTATGATTGTTTGTCCACTAGAAGTGTCTGTACTTATAATTTCTTGCATATTTCACTAGGACAACGTCATAGAATTAGATTGTCTAGGCTTGTATGAAGGTGAAATTTTATTTGGGAGGGGATCCTTTGGAAAAGGTTGATATCTTCAGTGATATTTCCAAACGGACAAATGGAGATATTTATTTAGGAGTCGTTGGGGCTGTTCGTACTGGAAAATCCACATTCATAAAAAAATTCATGGAGCTCGTAGTATTACCAAATATGGAGGAAGAATCAGAGCGTGAGCGCGCGTTGGATGAGCTGCCTCAAAGCGCAGCCGGGAAGACGATTATGACGACAGAACCTAAGTTTGTCCCTAATCAAGCGGCAAACATCAATATTGATGATCACCTCGACATTCGCGTCCGCATGGTTGACTGCGTAGGCTATGCTGTGAATGGAGCAGTCGGGTATGAAGATGAGCACGGACCAAGAATGATTCATACTCCCTGGTATGAAGAGGCGATCCCTTTTCATGAAGCAGCAGAAATCGGTACTCAAAAAGTAATCCAGGAGCATTCGACCATTGGAATCGTTGTGACAACAGACGGTACCATTGGTGAAATCGCCCGGGCTGATTATGTGGAAGCGGAAGAGAAAATCGTAGAAGAATTAAGGGAAGTCGGAAAACCTTTCATCATGATTGTGAACTCCGCGCAGCCTCATCATCCGAATACGGAGAAATTGAGGGCGAACCTATCTAATAAATATGATATTCCCGTCCTTGCGCTATCCGTAGAGAGCATGCGGGAGAACGATGTTCAAAATGTCCTGCGGGAAGCATTATTTGAATTCCCTGTGCTTGAGGTGAATGTGAACTTACCAAGCTGGGTGATGGTTCTTGATTCCCGTCACTGGTTGAGAAACAACCTTCAAGCAGCGATTGAAGATACAGTTAAGGATATTAAACGATTACGGGATGTGGATACGGTCGTAGGAAACTTCGATCAATACGAGTACATTACGGGTGCTCATATCTCAGGGATGGACCTTGGCGAAGGGATTGCTGAAATCGATCTTCAAGCGCCGGAGCATTTGTACGATCATGTCCTGAAAGAAATTGTCGGAGAAGAAATCCGAGGAAAAGATCATTTACTTGAGATCATGCAGGATTTCTCACATGCGAAGAGAGAGTATGACCAAGTGGCTGATGCCTTACAAATGGTCAAACAGACCGGCTATGGCATCGCTGCACCGACCTTAGAAGATATGACACTTGATGAACCTGAAATCATCAGGCAGGGCTCAAGATTCGGGGTGCGTTTGAAAGCAGTCGCTCCTTCAATCCATATGGTCAAAGTGGATGTCCAATCCGAATTTTCACCAATTATCGGTACAGAAAAACAGAGCGAAGAACTTGTGCGGTACCTGATGCAGGACTTTGAGGAAGATCCACTATCCATTTGGAATTCCGATATTTTCGGAAGATCCTTAAGTTCAATTGTACGTGAAGGCATTCAGGCTAAACTGGCCCTCATGCCGGAAAATGCAAGATACAAATTACAAGAAACGCTCGAGCGTATTATCAATGAAGGATCTGGTGGTATGATCGCAATTATTTTATAACGGCTCCGTGTGAGCCGTTTTTAATTTTTTTTAAGGTATTTAAACAAGGTCAAGCCATAGAGCATCTGGGTGTCTTTTTGACCTACAAAAGTGAGGGAGCCCTGTATAGAATACCTGAGTTTGCTTTCACAATAGAAGACTACAGGAACTTCTTTTTTATTCAAAAAAACACGATAAATGCTTTCTTTTCAGTGTTTTTTTGAAAAAAATTACGAAGTTAAAAGGATTTTTTGAGTTAGATGTCGTAATTACCTATGTGAAGATCAATAAAGTTGTCTAATCCCCGCCATATCAATGTTTTAGTGGGTTTGCCACTTGAAGAAGATTATGGCAGGCGGTACCCAAAATGAAGCGAGATTCAGCTCTGAAGTCGCATTGTTACGCGTTTTTTACATGATTGTCTATTGAATTTCGCTACAAACTCGTTTATTATAAGGCTTGTCATCAAAAGATGGCACCTAAATAAACATTTGAAGTGGATGAAACCACTTGAATGAGTTAAACCTTCTTGGGAGGAGGTGAATGGCATGAATAAAACAGATCTAATCAACGCTGTATCTGAAAAAGCTGATCTTTCTAAGAAAGATGCTACACAAGCTGTAGATTCTGTATTCGAATCTATCATGGATTCACTTAAAGACGGTGATAAAGTCCAATTAATTGGATTCGGTAACTTCGAAGTACGTGAGCGCGCGGCACGTAAAGGCCGTAACCCGCAAACTGGAGAAGAAATCGAAATCTCCGCGAGTAAAGTACCAGCTTTCAAACCTGGTAAAGCCCTTAAAGATGCGGTTAAATAATAGCTACATAGGGCTTCGAAAAAGGGTGCATGTGCACCCTTTTTCTTTTTATTTTTATTAAAAAACCTGTTTTGAGGCCATAATGATGATGAGGCCGTTCTTATGCAGGAGTGAACAAGGTGGATGTTTTGACAACAGTCCCCTTTTTAAGAGATAGTAATGATACTAGAAGGAGGCGGTCCTTATGACTACATCTAACAACGATTTCTTCGTGATAAAAGCTCTTGAAGATGGTGTGAATGTCATCGGTTTGACCCGCGGTACGGATACACGTTTCCATCACTCTGAAAAGCTTGATCGTGGGGAAGTCATGATTGCTCAGTTTACAGAGCATACTTCTGCCGTGAAAGTACGTGGGAAAGCGGTCATTCAAACGAGCCACGGAGAAATGACGAACGAGGCAGAGTGACATTCGCTCTGCGAACGTATACATAGTAAACAGTAAAAGGTCAAATATGCTATAATAGGAATGGTTTAATAGTGTTCAGGAAGGGACAAGGTGATCAAGTTGAATTCTTCAGATAACGACATCAAACAACTCAAACGAAAAATTGCATCGAAAGTTCGCCACCCTTATTTGGTACGTTTTATCCCTGAGCCGACGATCGATGAAGACAAACTTGTCATTTTGTCTTCTATCATGGATCACACGAATTTGTCTGAGGTGAAAAAAGAACAATACATCATTACAACAATGCTTGTTCAGATTGCTCTTGATACACACGATCTCGTTACTTTATCGGATGAAGAAGATGATCGTGACATCATCCGCAGTCGTCAATTGACGGTCCTTGCCGGCGATTATTATAGCGGCCTGTATTATTATCTGCTTTCTCAACTTGACGACATTCCTATGATTCATACGCTTGCTGGGGCAATTAAGGAAATCAATGAATTGAAGATGGAACTTTATTATAAAGATGTGGAGTCATTCCAAGAATTTTTAGAAGGTTTGAAAAAAATTGAGTCTCTGCTTATTCAAAGGGTTGCTTCGTATGTCCAAAAAACAGCCATTAATGATATGGCGGGGGAATGGCTGTTAGCTAAAAAGTTGATGGAAGCAAAGCGCAGCTATCAGGAAGGGAATTTCTCCCCTCTTATTGATGCCCTGATCAAACGCCCGGCTTTACTTGGGAATAGTGGCCAAGTAGTGGTGAACATTGAACAAATGCTGCAAAATCACATGCACCGGCTGGAAACGACGATCACCCAGCTACCCGTCCATTTCAACTGGCTGAAATCTTACATGCACGCGGCTATTCATCATCAATTCAACCATAGAAAGATAGCGGAAGAAGGGTGAATATGGAACCACAATCAAAAGAAGAAAGAGTACATCATGTATTCGAAAAAATTTATGAACGTTATGATAGTATGAATTCAATTATTTCCTTTCAACAACACCGATTATGGCGTAACGATGTCATGAAACGTATGAATGTAAAAAAGGGAGACCATGCTCTTGATGTCTGCTGCGGTACAGGGGATTGGACGATGGCACTGGCAAATGAAGTCGGTACAGAGGGGAAAGTGATCGGCCTTGACTTCAGTGAAAATATGTTGTCTGTAGGCATTAAGAAAAAGCTTGCCGGCAGGGTAAGGCAAGTGGAATTTCAGCATGGTAATGCCATGAGTCTGCCTTACGAAGACCACCAGTTCGATTTTGTCACGATCGGCTTTGGTTTAAGGAATGTTCCTGATTATCAACAAGTTCTAAAAGAGTTGCATCGTGTTGTGAAACCCGGGGGCAAAGTCGTCTGTTTAGAAACTTCACAACCGACCAACCCTGTCTTCAGAAAGCTCTATTATTTTTATTTCGGAAAAATCATGCCTGTATTTGGTAAGCTTTTTGCCAAAAGTTATCAAGAATACAGCTGGCTTCACGAATCAGCGAAAGACTTTCCAGGGAAAAAGGAACTGAAAGAGATGTTTGAAGAAGTCGGGTTCAAAAATGTAACTGTAAAATCCTATACGGGCGGCGTTGCAGCCATGCATATGGGGGAAAAGCAATAACTAAGGATGAAATGCCATGAAACTAGCAATGATTTACTCTTTTCTTAAAAATGACCTTGCGGTAATCGAAGAGGCTGTAAATGATACAATAAAATCCGACAATCCAGTACTGAGAGAAGCTTCCAGCCAATTGTTACAAGCAGGAGGAAAACGGATCCGTCCTGTCTTTGTATTGCTTGGTGGTAAATTCGGTGACTATGATATCGAGCGCATGAAGGCTGTCGCTGTTTCTTTAGAGCTCATACATACCGCTTCCCTTGTTCATGATGATGTCATTGATGAAGCTGAACTGAGACGTGGGGAGCCCACAATTAAATCACGCTGGGATAACAGGATTGCTATGTACACTGGAGACTATATTTTTGCCAGGTCGCTTGAAAATCTATCTGTACTTGAAAATCCCCGGGCTCATCAGATCCTGGCCGGGACAATGGTTGAATTATGTCTAGGGGAAATTGAACAAATCAGAGATAAATACAATATTGAACAAAATCTTCGTACATATTTACGGAGGGTTAAAAGGAAAACCGCATTGCTTATCGCAGCTAGCTGCAGACTTGGTGCTATAGCAGCAAATGCAGAGCCAGCTCATGAGCGTGCTCTTTATCAGTATGGATACTATGTTGGGATGTCCTACCAAATCATTGATGATGTTCTGGATTTCACGGCATCTGAGAAAGAATTAGGTAAACCTGCAGGCAGTGATCTTCTCCAAGGGAATATTACTCTACCTGTTCTTTTTTCTATGGAAGATCATGAGTTCAAAAAGGAACTGGAACATGTTTTTCAGCAGAAGGAAGATCTGACAGCGGCTCAACTTCAATCCTTGATAGAGAAAGTTCAGTCCAATGGTTCGATTGAACGGTCACTGGAACTGAGCGATCGTTATTTGAAAAAAGCTTATCAAGCCCTGAACAAATTACCAGCAAATCGTGCAAAACAGACACTCAAAGGAATTGCAAAGTATATTGGTAAAAGAAGGGCATAAATCTATTGCCTTTCTTGCCTTTGTTTGATAGACTTTTTTATGGCACTTATTAAAAGCGCTTTCACACTATACATAAGATGAGGTGTTTGTCATGGAAAAGACTTTTTTGATGGTTAAACCAGATGGTGTACAACGCAATTTGATTGGTGACATTACAGCAAGATTTGAACGCAAAGGGTTTAAACTGGCAGGGGCCAAGTTGATGGCTATCCCTACAGAACTTGCAGAAGAGCATTATGGTGAACATAAAGAAAGACCATTCTTCGGTGAGCTCGTAGACTTCATCACTTCAGGTCCTGTCTTCGCAATGGTTTGGGAAGGCGAAGATGTAATTGCAACTGCACGTACAATGATGGGAGCTACAAAGCCTTCTGAAGCTGCTCCTGGAACCATCCGTGGTGATCTTGGAGTAACAGTAGGGAAAAACGTCATCCATGGCTCTGATTCAAAAGAAAGTGCTGAAAGAGAAATCGGTTTGTTTTTTGATGAAAAAGAACTTGTCGATTACGAAAAAGATTCACTCAACTGGATTTACTAATGAAAAAGCCACCTTTGAAAGGTGGCTTTTTTCATTTCATAAACATATGAAATGTTATTCCACGATTTTACAGGGTTGTGGAAGACTCAGTTGAAAGATGTTCCCGAGGTCCGTTGCCTGGATTGATCGTCCAGATAGGCTGGGAAGCTACTCGTCTAGTTCCGTCATTCTGACACTCGCGTTATGAGCAGAACAGCAAAGGAATGAAAAGCACCAAGTTGGAAGGTCTCCCTTTATCCCGATTGTTGTCTACTAGCCGTGATTGTTCGTTTACAACCCGACGATGCTGGAGTACGCTTATATGGAATAAGCAGAGGGAGTTTTGGGAATGAGTCAGGATTACTTACAATTCATAGAGAGAGTGCATACAAAAACAGGAATCGATTTATCGCAGTACAAGGAAGCACAAATGAAGCGAAGGCTGACTTCCTTAAGGGAGAAGCGTGGCCACGATGATTTCAGAAGCTATTTCGATGCTCTGGAAAACGATTCACTGTTGTTGAATGAATTATTAGATCGTATGACCATCAATGTATCTGAATTTTACCGGAATAGAAAGAGGTTTGAAGTACTCGAACAAAAGGTCATTCCCTATTTGCTTCAAAGAAAGAAGAAGTTACGGATATGGAGCGCCGCATGTTCTACGGGTGAAGAACCATATACGTTGGCTATGATCTTGAATCGACACATACCTCTTCAACAAGTGGAGATCCTTGCTACAGATCTCGATGGTCATGCCTTAGGGAAGGCTCAAGCAGGCCTGTATCATGAGAGATCATTGAAGGAAGTACCGCCAGAGATTCTTAAGAAATACTTTAGAAAAGAAGGAAGCACCTATCGTGTGATTGATGAGGTCAGAAAGAGTGTCACCTTCAAGAAACACAATCTTTTAGCCGATCGTTATCAAAAAGATTTTGATCTTATTGTCTGTCGCAATGTGATGATTTATTTTACTGAAGAAGCGAAGAAGACCATCTACAAAAATTTCAGTCATTCACTCATTGATGGAGGGATCTTCTTCGTAGGTAGCACGGAGCAGATTTTCTCTCCGCAAACCCATGGATTTGAAGTATATGACACGTTTTTTTATAGAAAATGGCAAAAATAAGTGATCGGAAGCGCTTTCTAATCTTATTTTATAAAAATTCCGATATTTTGACGACACAAATTTACATCCATATGATATAGTAGTATCTAAAATTTAGAACACCCCTACTAGGGGATGAATACATAGGAGGTACGTTTATGCGCTACTTGACCGCTGGTGAATCACACGGAAAGCAATTAACAACAATTATTGAAGGAATTCCTTCTCATCTTCCTTTATTGAGAGAGCAAATAAATGAATCATTGATCAGACGCCAAGGCGGATATGGGCGTGGGAAACGTATGCAAATCGAAAAAGACTTAGTAGAAGTAACAAGCGGGGTTCGCCATGGTTATACTCTTGGTTCTCCCATTACTTTGGTCGTCAATAATGATGACTTTAAACACTGGACAGACATTATGGGGGAAGATCCCCTGCCTGAGGATACACAAAAGATTCGTCGTACCGTAACAAAACCCCGTCCAGGTCATGCAGATTTGAATGGTGGTATGAAATACGGTCATAGAGACATGAGGAATGTCCTCGAACGTTCATCAGCAAGGGAAACGGCAGCACGTGTCGGGGCAGGAGCCGTAGCCAAGGTTCTTTTGAAAGAACTAGGGATTGAGGTGACAGGCTATGTGCGTGAGATTGCAGGCATTGTGTCACATGTCGATGAAAACCTGACCCTGCAGCAGCGTAGAGAAATTTCCGAGGCCTCTCCTGTTCGTACGTTTGACGAAAAGGCGGCAGAGAAGATGATGCAAGCAATTGATGAAGCGAAGAAAGAAGGAGACTCCATCGGCGGGGTAACTGAGGTATACGTAGAAGGAATGCCTCCTGGTATTGGTTCATATGTTCAATATGATCGAAAGCTGGATGCGAAAATCGCTGGATCAGTGATGAGTATTAATGCCTACAAAGGTGTTGAATTCGGCATTGGTTTTGAAGCTGCTCGTAGAAACGGGAGCGAGGTCCATGATGAGATCTTATGGAGCGAGGAAAGAGGGTATTACCGTCGAACCAACCGTCTGGGTGGATTTGAAGGTGGGATGACGACTGGCATGCCGATTGTCGTAAAAGGGGTTATGAAGCCTATCCCTACCTTGTACAAACCGTTACAAAGTGTGGATATAGAGACCAAAGAACCGTTTAACGCAAGCATCGAGCGATCTGATTCCTGTGCTGTCCCAGCAGCTTCTGTTGTGATGGAGCATATTGTTGCTTTTGAGCTCGCTAAAGCCATTACAGATGAGTTTCCAGCTGACTACTTCCCTCGTCTCAAGCGTGCTGTCGATGATTACCGTAAGGAAGTACGTGAATTTTAATGGCATCGGTTACGGTCCGGTCAAGTAGTCATGACTACGATGTTTTGATTGGTAAAGGTTTAAGGCATCAGTTGGATGCCTATCTTTCATCTGAATACACGTCTATATTAGTTATTACAGATAGTACGGTTAAGGAACTTTACTTACAAGAGGTGAAAGAAAGCTTATCAGAAGCAGCTCCTGTATTTACCGCCGTCGTTCCTGCGGGAGAGTCTTCGAAATGTATGACCAGGTACGAAGAGCTCCTAGACCGTTGTGTGGATGTGAACTTGGATCGGAAATCTCTCATTGTCGCCCTTGGTGGAGGGATGATCGGTGATTTGGCAGGGTTTGTAGCATCGACTTATTTACGCGGGATTGATTACATCCAGATGCCTACTACTATTTTAGCTCATGACAGCAGTGTAGGTGGAAAAGTAGCCATCAATCACCCGAAAGGAAAAAACCTGATTGGTTCTTTTTATCATCCAGTGAAGGTAATCTATGACATTGAAACGATAGAAACCCTGCCGGAAAGTGAAATTCGTTCGGGGTATGGGGAAGTAATCAAACATGCATTTCTCAGTGACAAAGACTGGGCGAATCGACTGTTGAAAGGAAAGCTTTCCGAACTGACAGTAGAACAGTTAGAGAGCGATTTAATGAAAGGGATCCAGGTGAAGGCTTCGATCGTAGAAGAGGACGAAAGAGAAGCTGGAATCCGTAAGTACTTGAATTTAGGTCACACCCTTGCTCATGCGATTGAAGCGGAGCTTGGCTATGGTGAAATCACTCATGGGGAGGCTGTTGCCGTAGGGCTTCTATTTATGATGAGATTGAGTAACGAATGTAAAGAGGCGCAGCTCCCGATTGAAGCCTATAAGGAGTGGCTGGATAAAAATAATTATCCAGTTTCCGTATTAACTAAGATTCGTCCCGATCGAATGCTTGAGAAAATGAAGTTGGACAAGAAAACCCTCCGGCAGAAAATCAACTTTGTCCTACTCCATGAACTGAGTGACCCTTATGTTGTGCAAATCGAAGAGGAGCAACTACTAGAACAGATGTTTCTTTTAATAAATGAGGTGAGTGGAGAATGATGGTTCGAGGTGTAAGAGGAGCGACAACGGTTGAAAAAAATGAACATGATGAAATTGTAGAACAATCCTATCAACTGCTTCGAGATGTCATAGTTTCCAATCATATTGAAGCAACAGATGTTGTTTCCGTCTATTTTACAGTGACAGAGGATCTGAATGATGCCTTCCCTGCAAAGTCCCTGAGAAAAATAGATGGATGGACGTATGTCCCGGTCATGTGCATGCGGGAAATCCCGGTGCCTGGCAGTCTTGAGAAATGTATCAGGGTTATGGTGACCGTACAGACGGAAATCGCACAAAAAGATATTCAGCATATCTATCATAATCATGCAAAACAACTGAGACCAGATTTAAAGAGTTGAGAGGAGTATCCCTATGAAAGCCAAAGACATTCTAAAAAATATGAAACCATATAAGCCCGGGAAAGGGATTGAGGAAGTAAAAAAAGAATTCGGTTTGGATCGAATCGTTAAGCTTGCTTCCAATGAAAATCCATTTGGTTTTTCTCCTGTGGTGGAGAAGGAACTGCCGAAACTGATCTCCAATTTAGAAATCTACCCTGATGGATATGGCGCAGAAATCAGAAAGAAAGTCGCCCGTTTCATAGGTGTGGAAGAGAATCAATTGATTTTCGGAAATGGTTCTGATGAAGTGGTGCAAATCATTTGCCGTACCTTCCTTGAGCCAGGTGCCAATACAGTTATGGCGACACCAACATTCCCGCAGTATCGGCACAATGCTTTAATTGAAGGTGCGGAAGTCAGAGAAGTCCCACTCATCGATGGTCACCATGATTTAGAAGGCATGCTTGAAAATATTGATGAACAAACCCGTGTCTTATGGATATGTACGCCGAACAATCCGACAGGCGTCCATATCGACCAAACGACACTGCAGTCGGTCCTGGAACGTACGCCTGATCACGTTCTTGTTGTCATTGATGAAGCTTATTATGAATATTTGGAAGCGGAAGATGCCTTTGACTCCATAGAAGCATTGAATCACTATCCAAACCTGATGGTACTCCGTACTTTCTCTAAAGCTTACGGTTTAGCAGGATTACGAATCGGCTATGGTGTCGGTCATCCAGAAGTCATACAGATTCTTGAACCGTCCCGCGAGCCATTCAACACATCAACGGTTGCACAAGCCGCCGCTCTTTTAGCCTTAGATGACCAGAAGTTTATTGAAGAGACGGTTAAAGAAAACTGGAAAAACAAGAAATCATTGATGCAATTCTGTGAAAATCATGGATTGAATTATTTTGATACCCAGGCTAATTTCCTTTTGATCCATCTGCCTTGCAGTGGTGATGAAATGTTTGAATACTTGTTAACGAAAGGGTTTATCGTACGTTCCGGCGAAGCGCTGGGTCTGCCGAATACCATACGGTTGACCATTGGGAAGAAAGAGGACATGCAGGAGATCCAGGAAGCGATGAAGGAAAAGCTTGCTGCTGTTCGTGAACAATGAAGCAGAACATACTCATCGTTGGTTTAGGACTTATCGGTGGTTCCATAGCGATGAATGTCGCTAAAAAAGAGGATGTCTTCATCATTGGTATGGATGGGGATGAAGAAACCCTTAACATGGCGTTAAAGCAAGGGGTGATCGATCAGGCCTCTTTCAATTTTGAAGAATCCGCCCTTGAAGCGGATGTCTGCATTTTAGCCACACCTATTTCTATTACCATTGATTACATCCATAAACTCGGATCCATGGATTTAAAAAAGCCTTTGCTGGTAACAGACGTGTCTTCTGTGAAAAACCAAGTGCTTGAAGCGGCGAACCGTTTATCCCACCCCTTGCTTTCTTTCGTAGGCGGGCACCCGATGGCTGGTTCACACAAACATGGCTATACAGCTGCAAAACCCCACCTGTTTGAGAATGCGATATACGTGTTGACCCCTTCTGTGCATGCTGATGAGAAGGAAGCAGATGTAATTAAGGACCTTCTATCAAAAACGAAGGCCCGTTTTGTAACATTTACAACGCAGGAACATGATGAGATGACGGCGGTCATCTCTCATTTCCCGCACCTGATCGCTTCTTCTCTCGTTCATCAGGCGAAAGAATGGGAAGGTACACATCCGTATATTAAGCAGATGGCTGCAGGAGGGTTCAAAGACATTACTAGAATCGCCTCCAGTAATCCGAAGTTATGGCAGGATATTTTCTTTCAAAATAAAAAGCTCCTTATTTCCATGCTCGATGATTGGATTGGAGAAATGGAGAGGATAAAAGACTACCTTTCCCAAGGAGAAAAAGAGAAAACTTACAAGTATCTATCTGATGCTAAATTGTACAGAGACGGTCTGCCAACAAAAGATAAAGGGGCCATCCCCTCTTTCTATGACATCTACGTCGATATCCACGACCAACCAGGTGCGATTCGCGATGTGATTGGAATCCTGGCTGAAGAAGCCATCAGCATTAAAAATATCCAAATCCTTGAAATTCGAGAAGGGATCACCGGGGTGCTTAGAATCAGCTTTGCTACAAGTGAAGAACAATGGAAGAGTAAAGAAATATTAGATCATTACCAATATGAAGTGATGATCCAACAGTAGAGGAGGGTTCCTATGTCTAGCATTGAGTTGAAACCTACAGATAAACGGCTAAAAGGAGACTTATCTGTACCTGGAGATAAATCCATCTCCCACCGATCTGTCATCTTCTCGGCATTAGCGGAAGGAACTTCTGTTATTACGAATTTCCTTACCGGTGAAGATTGCTTGAGAACCGTCGAAGCTTTCCGACTCATGGGCGTGAATATAGAGCAAGAGGGTAATAAGATTACGGTTCATGGCAAAGGGATTTCTCACCTAAGCGAACCTTCCCAACCAATCAATTTTGGTAATTCAGGAACAACGGCCCGTTTGATGAGCGGGGTGCTTGCAGGGCTTCCTTTATTTACGACAGCATTCGGAGACGAGTCATTGTCCAAGCGTCCGATGGACCGGGTCACCCAACCGCTTCGTGTCATGGGAGCGGACATTCAAGGGCGTGAAAATGATTCCTTGCTGCCACTTGCCTTCCGAGGTAAAAAGCTTACAGGGACACGTCACGAATTGATAGTGAAAAGTGCTCAAGTGAAGTCTGCTTTACTTTTAGCCGGGATGCTTGCAGAGGGTGAAACAGAAGTGATAGAGCTTGGGGAAACCAGAAATCATACAGAAATGCTTCTTCCTGAATTCGGTGTGGACGTACATGTTGAAGGGAGATCCATCAAAATTAGGGGTGGACAAAAGCCTTCTGCATCAAATATCAAGGTCCCTGGGGATATTTCTTCGGCAGCCTTTTTCCTAGTGGCCGCATCCATTGTCCCTGGTAGTGAGTTGGTGATTCGGGATGTCGGGCTTAATCCGACGCGTGACGGAATTGTAAAAGCTCTAAAAGATATGGGAGCCAATATAGAAGTCCAGGTACATACGCATATTGGAAGTGAACCCGTTGGTGACATCGTCGTTCGTCACAGCCGACTAAAAGGAATGACTTTAGAAGGGGAGCTTATCCCAAATGTGATTGATGAAATTCCGATCCTTGCTCTGGCAGCGACGCAAGCAGAAGGGGAAACAATCATAAAAGATGCAGAAGAACTGCGTTATAAGGAAACAGATCGAATTGCAGCTGTTGTTGAAACGCTCTCCAAATTAGGAGCAGATATTCAAGCACGGGAAGATGGGATGGTTATCCAGGGGGGTACAGCTCTAAATGGTGGAACCATCGATTCATATGGCGATCACCGCATAGGTATGATGGGTGCGATTGCTTCCTTAATTTGCGAGAAAGAAGTTATCGTCAAAAACAAAGAGTGCATTAACATCTCTTACCCATCATTTTTCGAAGATTTAAATCAAGTCTTGAACTAAATTAACTTCATAGTTTATGTAAAGCTCTCATACGATATAAAAAGCCTACTTGGAGGTTTCGTCGTATGGGAGCTTATTGGTTTCAAGGATATGTTGAAAATGACAAAGGTCCCTGTTTTAGTGAATGCACGGTAAAGGAAGAGAAGTTCGTCAGAGATCGTACTGGAAAAGAAGCTTTCAAGTTAATGGTAGTGGATGGATTTCACGTCAGTCCAGGGCATGTGATGCTGGATCATAATGAGCCGCTTGCTTTATCACCCTCCGTAACCGACACAGGCAATCGCTACATAAAAAGAGGGTGTACCTTGTTACTCACACAACACCTAGTGACTAGTTTACGTCACTACCGGAATCAATATGACCATTTTTTAAATCGATGTCAATCTCTGCCTCTCGATTATATGGTCATACCTGTTGTGCCGGCAAAGATGCTGCGGCCTGAAATGGTCCGTTTTTTTGCCAGAAAAGGAAGCCCCTTTTTATGTGTGGAAGTGCAGTCCGCGGGGGAACTGATGGATGTTTGTTGGGAATGGATAGCACAGGCGCAGGCTTACAAACGAATGCCGTTGACATTGTTCGTCAAAGATACAGAGAATACGTCGAACAACTATGCAGAATTGTGGTCTTCACTTTGCGAACAGTATGGTATCATAAAGCTAACAGATGTACAGGATGATGAAATGCTCTCTTTGAAAAATTTAAAAGACAGCGGAATCTATCCTCATAAAGGCGGAATCGTCCCTGGAGGGCATGCGGATTATAATCTCTATCGCTTTTCAGAAGACCGATCGTTTGAAGAGGCGGAGGATTTTAGATATCATAATTCTGTTCCGAATGTAACGGTTATGAATGGACAGGTGAAACAGGTGAACCAAAAGGTCATCGATGAAACGCCTGGCTCCCACATAAAAGTGAAGATTCACAAGCATTTTGTATAAGCGGAAAGGATGTCATCATGGAGGAAATTCAAAAAGCCATTCGTCAAATGGAAGCTCATAAGACGGAAGATGCTATAAAAACCCTAACACAATATTTGCCAGAAGCAGACGAGGAAGAGAAGTTCACAATTGCTGAATTATACATGCAATGGGGGATGCTTGAAGAAGCGAAGATGGTGTTACACGAGCTGATTCAACGCTATCCTAAAGAGCAGGAACTGAAAGTCATGATGGCAGAGATTCACATTGATCTTGATGAAGATGACGAAGCGATTGAACTGCTGAACCAATTTGGTCCGGAAGATGAAGACTATTTGCAGGCACTCGTGCAGCTAGCGGATCTTTATCAGTCTCAAGGACTTTACGAAGTAGCTGAACAAAAATTACTCATGGCAAAAGAAGTCGAGCCGAATTCAGCGATTATCGATTTTGCATTAGGCGAGCTTGCATTCTCAAATGGGGAATATTCAAAGAGTATACCTTATTATGAAAATGCCATGCATCATCAGCCGGTCATCGGAGATATTGAAGTGGCCACTAGACTAGCGGAAGCATATGCAGCCAATGGAGAATTTGAACAAGCACTTGAGTTCTTCCAAAAGGTAGAAGAAGATAATCCTGACGTAATGTTCCGCTATGGTTTTGTAGCTTATCAGGCAAACCGTAACGACATCGCCATCCATGTTTGGGAAGAGTTGATTGAAAAGGACCCTTATTTCCAGTCAGTCTATCCACACTTAGCTCAAGCTTATGATTCAGAAGGTATGCCCAATGAAGCATTGGAAATGGCTAAAAAAGGCCTTGCGAAAGATGAATTCAATAAAGAGCTCTATCATCTTGCCGGTACGTTATCTCATAGACAGGGGAATAAAGAAGAAGGGTACAAGTGGATGAGAGAAGCCGTTGCTCTGGATCCAGGATATAAAGAAGCGATCCTTTTCCTTATTGAAAATTATAAGTCGGACGATATGAATGAAAAGATCATCGATCTGATCAACGAGTTAATTTCTCTTGGTGAGGAAGACCCGAATTACTTGTGGGAACTTGCTCAAGCTTATGAAGAGGAAGAAAGGTTTAAGGAAGCTTATGAACAATATCAACAAGCGTATCCTTCCTTGAAAGAGGATACTGATTTCTTGAAATCCTACGGTTACTTTCTTGTAGAAGAAGGAAGAATGTCTGAAGCACGGCAGATTTTTGAAGAATACCTGGCTATTGACCCTACAGATACAGAAATTGAGGACTTCGTCGAGCGGCTGAAAGAACAATGAGCTGATTAATAAAGCGCAGGAGGGGCGCCCATATGCAAACACCAATCTCTGTGGATGAGAAAAAAGACTTTGTCCGCTGGTTTTTGAATCACTTTCAGTTGAAAAAGCGAGAGAGTGTTTGGATTCTGAATTATTTAATGAACCATGAATCTCTTTTGTCAAGTGTCCATTTTGTCCAGGAAGTGAAGTTTTGTCCGCGCGGCATGGAAATTAGTGCCCAGGGTGTTTCTGACCCACCTTTCCGTTTTTATAAAGGCCAGGTTATGACGAATGATGCCGAGAAGTCGTTTCATGATTTAAGGATGAATCAAGGAGAACCTGTCTATATCCAAATGAATTTTGAGAATGCCCAGCAATGCTCGAAGTATGCCCTTGTCCTTGAAGAAAATCCTTATCTTCCAAAAGACTATTACTTAAATGACAGAGATAAGAATGAAGCGGAACGCCTTCTGTCTGTCAGTCTTTTGCAGCATAGACAGAAAAGCCTGGAGGATCGAATTGACGAAGCTCTCATCAATGGAGCGCGTGATGAGTTCAAAACCTTATGTGGAAAACTTGAAAAAGTCAAACAGGATTTGAATACATTTTTATAAACTAGGGAAGCCGGTACCTTCAAAAGAAGAGTCCCGGCTTTCATTTTTGTTTAAATATAGTAAAATAAAGATAAAATGATACATAGATAAAGGATGAAATGAATTATGAGATGGACTAAAGCAGATACTACGCAATATATACCGGAAAAACAGTATATTGATACCGTAATCATTCCCTTGATACCGTTTGATCCCGGGAACGATCAACACATGGTGAAGCAGGCCTTCCAAAAGGAGCTAAACCAAGTGTTTACGAACCTGATCGAAAAAGAATACAAGGGAAGGATATTCCTAGCACCGGATTATCATTACCTTGAAGGATCACAAGCTGACGAAAAAGAGAGGATCAATCGTTGGATTCATAAGTTCAAAGAACAGCCTTTCCATCACATTTTCCTTTTCACTTTCGACAGTAAATGGAAAAAACACGAAGCAGATCTTGAGGGACACGTTCTATGGGTGCCTGGCATGGGATCAGGTGATATCCAGTCAACAGAAACTCAATCGTACGTTCGTGAACAGGCCCATCAGATTAGTGAATTAATCCAGGCGTATTGGTAACTGGATAAAAGTTCCGACAAGGTTTGATAATTTATTGACCGCGCCTTGAGATTGCGCTATCATGGTAATGTCCTAGTAAACTGTGTGTAATCAATCCATGTCGCATGGATTACAGCATAGAGGGGGGAAAAGTATGAGCGATAAAAAACGAGTATCCCGGCGTCAATTTCTGAACTACACGCTCACTGGTGTAGGCGGTTTCATGGCAGCGGGAATGCTTGCACCGATGGTTCGTTTCGCAATCGATCCTGTATTGAAAACAAAAGAGAGTGGAGATTTCGTCTCCGTAGCTTCCGTTGATGAAATCACGAATGAACCACAGCGTTTTGAATGGACGATCGATCAAGTGGATGCTTGGTATGAATCAGAAGTTCAGAAAACAGCTTGGGTGTACAGAAACGAGAATGATGAAATTGTAGCACTATCACCGATTTGTACTCACTTGGGATGTACGGTTGACTGGGCTTCCAACCAGGAATACCCTAACCAATTCTTCTGTCCTTGTCACGGCGGTCGTTACACGAAAGACGGAACGAACGTGCCAGGAACTCCACCGACGGCACCACTGCCTCACTTTGAGTTCAAAGTAGAAGAAGGTATGCTTTACCTAGGTGAAACGAAAGAATCAGGAGGGGGGGCATAATACATGCTTCAGAAAATTTACGACTGGGTGGACGAGCGTGTAGATATTACCCCGCTTTGGCGTGATATCGCAGATCACGAAGTGCCTGAACACGTTAACCCAGCACACCATTTTTCAGCATTCGTTTATTGTTTTGGTGGATTGACTTTCTTTATTACAGTCATCCAAATCCTGTCTGGTATGTTCCTGACCATGTACTATGTGCCAGACATTGAAAACGCTTGGAAATCTGTGTATTACTTGCAGCGTGAGGTTGCTTACGGTCAAATCGTCCGCGGTATGCACCACTGGGGAGCGAGTCTCGTTATCGTCATGTTATTCTTACATACGCTACGGGTATTCTTCCAAGGGGCTTATAAAAAACCACGTGAGTTGAACTGGGTTATTGGTGTACTTTTGTTCTTCGTCATGTTGGGATTAGGCTTCACAGGATACCTGTTACCTTGGGATAACAAGGCATATTTCGCGACTCAGGTTGGTCTAGAAATAGCAGCAGCCACACCATTTATCGGTGACGGGATTCGGACGTTACTAGCCGGAGATCCATCGATTGTTGGTGCACAAACGCTTACACGCTTCTTTGCTATTCACGTATTCTTCTTGCCGGCTGCACTTTTCGGATTAATGGCGTTCCACTTCATTTTAATCCGTAAACAAGGAATTTCCGGACCACTATAAAATGTATCGTTAAAAAGGAGGGAAAGCTGTGCATAGGGGAAAAGGGATGAAGTTCGTCGGTGATTCACGAATCACGGCTGAACGAAAAGCCAACTTACCAAAAGACTATTCGGAATACCCAGGCCGTACAGAAGCTTTCTGGCCTAACTTCTTGTTGAAGGAGTGGCTTGTAGGATCTGTCTTCTTGATCGGATTTCTTATTTTGACTGCTGCTCACCCATCACCACTTGAGCAACAGGCAGATCCAAACAACGCAGGTTATATTCCATTGCCTGACTGGTATTTCTTATTCTTGTATCAATTTCTTAAATATCAATTCGCAGGTGGAGATTACATCGTACTCGGTGCCATCGTTATGCCTGGACTAGCTTTCGGTGCTTTGCTGCTTGCGCCATTCCTGGATCGTGGTCCAGAACGACGCCCTCAAAAGCGTCCGATTGCTGTAGGATTAATGCTTATCGGTTTTATCGCAACTTTTTGGTTGACTTATGAATCTGTTTCTCATGCCGATTATGAAATGCGTGCAGAGAAATACGGAGTCAACGTGGAAGCGGTTGAATCAACGATTGATAAAGAGCATCCTGGTTATGCGGTTTACGAAGCAAACTGTTTAAGCTGTCACGGGGATGCTTTGCAAGGACAAGGAAACTATCCATCCTTGATTGAAGCAGATGTGACTGTAGAACAAGTCAAAGATATTGCAGTCAATGGTGTCGGTGAGATGCCTGCTGGTATTTTTGGCGGTAGTGATGAAGAGCTTCAACAACTTGCTGAATTCGTCGTCCAAGCTGGCGGTGGTGAAGCCGGTGGAGAAGGCGAAGGAGGATCTGAGGAAGGTTCTTCTGGCGAAGGATCTGAAGGTGAATCTGAAGGTGAATCTGAAGAAGGTTCTTCTGGTGAAGGGTCTGAAGGTGAATCTGAGGAGGGTTCCTCTGGTGAAGAGTCCGAAGGAGGATCCGAGGAAGGTTCATCCGGAGAAGGATCTGAAGAAGGATCTGAGGAAGGTTCATCTGAAGACGGTTCCGGATCTGAAGAATAATTAGATACTTAATTCACTGTAGCCGCGCTTTTAAAAGCGCGGCTATATTTGTATTGGAGGTATGAGGCAACATGAAGCAAATGATCATCTATCTACTGACGAGCCGATCGTTTTTAATTATGCTTTTCTTCATAAATTTATTTGGAACTATTTACGGGTATATATGGTACGAACCTCAGCTTTCTGTGACTGAACCTGTCTTTCTGCTGTTTGTTCCTGATAGTCCGACAGCGAGTTTGTTCTTCACTATATTTCTGGGGTTTTATATTTTTGGAAAAAATGTTCCTTACATAGAAGCACTGGCCATCATCACTCTTTTAAAATATGGAGTTTGGGCAGTCATAATGAATGGTTTGACTTTATTGGAATATGGGTCACTTCCATGGACTGGTTATATGTTGGTTGTTTCACATGGAGCTATGGCTGTTCAAGGGCTTTTGTATGCTCCTTTTTATAAAATAGAAATGAGACATATTGTTGTTGCTGCCATATGGACGCTTCACAATGATGTCATTGATTATGTTTTCGGACAAATGCCGGTCTATCCCGCTATTATTGAGTATATGGATGAAATCGGGTATTTTACGTTTTGGCTGAGTGTCGCATGTATCCTTTGTGCTTATGCCTTAACTGTTCGCGGAAAATCCACGGTCTAAATTTCTTTTCTTTCTCATAAGATGAAATAATACTTGTGAGAGGGGAGAAGTGAAATGGGACGTGTTATGTTGTTGTTCATTTGTTCCCTTATTTTCACAATTGTACCATCCGGCCTTGTACATTCATGGTCGGAGGGATCTCCTGATTGGGAAGCTTTTGCGTCACAATATCGTCGGTTGGCTGCAGATGAAAAGTTTGACCTTGCTGAGCGGCTTTGGAATAGTAAATATGCAGAAATGGAACAATATGTCCAAACCCTTCCGGATCAACATAAGGAAGCATGGACCCGCCTGGATATGTACGGTTCAACAAAAAATCTTGAAGAAACCAGGTGGGAAGAGGGTCTCCTTACTTTCCTGGAAGTTACATCCTCTGATAACCCTTATCCTGTTATAACAGAAAAGCTTGAGCATTTTTCAGACCGTTCTTTATCTTCTGTTCCTCTTGATGACATTGAGAAGGAATGGAATATGATACGTCCAGTTGTTATGAATTTTGTTGATAAGGCAAAAGTCCAAGAAGCCGATCAAGCACTGCAAGAATTATCAATTGTGGATACGGTGACCGGTCGGGAACATTTCAGCGGGAAAATCATAGAGCTCGTTCAAGTAAAGTCACAGGAAGACTGGAATGCTTTTCTATTGACAGTCCTTTTCATAGGTGGCGCGATTTTAGTGACATTGTTGTATGTAGGAGCGATTAATTATAGAGAAAGTTCGAAAAATAGACACACAATGAAGAGTAGTCATAGTTGATTTTTCATGCATTTTTGACTAAAATTGACCTATATACTCACATCCAAGATGGAGGAATGAAAGATGAGTTTTATCATTTACTTTGCGCTGATATTGATTATTCCACTCTGGGCGCAATCAAAGGTGAAAAGCACCTACAAAAAGTATTCAAAAGTTACGACATCCTCAGCCATGTCAGGAGCAGAGGTAGCTAGAAAAATCCTTGATGACAATGGTTTATACAATGTTGCTGTAGAAGAAGTCCGCGGCCATTTAACCGATCACTATGACCCTCGTTCGAAAGTGATTCGTCTTTCAACAGATATTTACCATGGCCGTTCAACAGCCGGAGCTGCTGTAGCTGCGCACGAAGTTGGTCACGCCATTCAGGATGCACAGGATTATGCATTTTTACGCTTCAGAAGTGCTCTTGTTCCCGTGGCAAGTTTTGGTTCTAACATTTCCATCTTTCTTATTATCGGTGGATTTCTACTTGGAATGTCCGGACTTGCCCTGGCAGGAATTGTTTTCTTCGCCGCTGCTGTGTTGTTCCAATTGATCACATTGCCTGTTGAATTCGATGCCTCAAACCGTGCGATGAGTCAATTGGTATCAACTGGAGTCATCCGTAATGATGAAGAGCGTAAAACGAAAAAAGTGTTGAATGCTGCAGCGATGACATACGTTGCGGGTGCTCTGGTTGCACTTGCTGAACTGCTGCGCTTCGTGTTTATGTTCGTAGGTATGAATGAAGAATAACTTAAAAACCGATCCTTATAAAAAGGATCGGTTTTTTGTGTGTAAAGAATCAATCTATTGGATTTTTGTTCTCATCCAGAGTGAAGCCTTCGCCCATCACATCATGTACATGACTGACAGCTACAAATGCGTGAGGATCAATATGGTCAATAATGGACTTGAGTCTAACAATTTCATTTTTACCGATGACACAATAAAGCACATCCCTCTTGGAACCGGAAAAGGACCCTCTTCCTTCGAGTACAGTTACTCCTCTATCCATTTCTTGCATTACGCGCCTTGATATCTCTTCACTTTTTTCAGAAATAATGGTTGTACCTCTCGCAGCGTATGCCCCTTCTTGTATAAAGTCTATAACTCTTGCTCCGACAAAAACAGCTACCAGTGTGTACATCCCTCTTGTGTACTCGAGGTATGTGATAATGGAAACAAAAATAACGAGGGCATCAAAGAGAAACATGGCTCTTCCCATACTCCATCCGAGATATTTATTCACAAGACGTGCGATAATATCGACTCCGCCTGTTGTCCCTCCGTACCGGAAAATAATGCCCAGTCCTACTCCTATGAAAACACCTGCGAACAAAGCAGCCAATGTAAGATCATCGGACAAGTTGAATTCAATCATATAGGTTTGAGAAACCGAAATGAAAACAGAAACAGCTAGGATGCCGATTAGAGAATAAAAGAATGTAGTACGACCAAGAATCTTCCATCCGATGATGAGGACCGGAATATTGAGCACAATATTCATAATGGCAGGGTCCCATTCGAACAAGTATAAAAGTAATAAAGTAATTCCCGTAAATCCGCCTTCTCCTAATTCATTTTGAATGTTGAAATGAACGAGTCCGAAAGAGAAGATGGCGGATCCGATTAAAATCCATATGATATTTTTTAAGCGCAATCCGAAGATTTTCATATGTACACCTCCAATAGTTGTCACACGACTTCAATTATAGATAATTCAACTGAATGCGGCAATAACATCTTTTATATATTGGCTTTTATTACTCCTGGTATTAATTATTGAAAAGGAAATTATTGAAGTATATAGCAACATTGTTGAAGACTCAGTTTCGTGGTATTTCCGTGGTGCGTTACGTGTACTGCTTATACCAATCGTGTCCACCAGGGCAATTCCGCATTTGAACACTTTCCTGTGGGGGAGTGGCAAGCTTTCTCGGGCTATGGCCTGGGGGATCTCGCAGGTCTCCTTTCTCCCAAGGGAGTCTCGCAGCTTCCCAACCACCCCATACAATTATGGTGAGAAACGAACCTCTGTACCAAGTTGTACGGTCTTCCTCTATCCGAATGTTAGATGTATAAAGACCTTTGATCAAACTTTTAAGTGCTATGAAGGCGTTCTATAATACACTTTCCATAATCATACGAACCGACCTTATAGTAGTGGTATCGAGTACCTTGCATGGTAAAGGGGCGGAGGGGAATGGCGAGACTCCTGCGGGAAAAAAGTGCATGGTGAGACCCCGCAGGACGCAGTCGGAGGAGGCTCACCGCGCTCCCGCGGAAAGCGAGCTATTCCCGGAGCCCCCATCCGCCCAACAAAAGTCTCGACACTGCCATCTAACGGGAGCTTATATAAAATAAAGAATTATTTTTATTTGCTCAAACTAAAAAATTTGTCAAATGGCGGGCTTTTGGCTACCATTTAGGGAGAGTCCTTAAAGAAGCGAGGGTTTTTAATGAACTATACGACAAAAGATATCCAAAAAAGAGTAGATGATTACATATCGCAATTTAAAGAAGGTTATTTTTCTCCTCTCAGTCTTCAGGCACGCTTGACAGAAGAAGTGGGGGAGATGGCAAGAGAAATCAACCATAGATACGGGGAGAAACCAAAAAAGAGTACAGAAGAAGATAAAGCTCTTGAAGAGGAACTGGGCGATGTTATTTTCGTCCTTACATGTTTCGCAAATTCACTGGACATTGACCTCTCTGATGCTTTTGAACAATCCATGAGTAAAATTGAGACGAGAGATAAAGACCGCTGGACACGTAAAGAAGGAGGAACAAAAGGTGAATAATATTAAAGTGATTGTTGCAGGCCCTCGTGGTAAAATGGGCAAAGAAGCATTAAAAATGATTCACAATCAACCCACTTTTACTCTTGTGGCTTGTATTGATCGAAAGCACGATGGAATGAGTGTAAAAGAGCTGGATGGCCTTCCTGATATGGAAGCAAATATTTATACGGATGCAGCCACCTGCCTCAGTGAAGTGGAAGCTGACGTACTAATCGATCTGACTACACCAGAGAATGGGTACAAACATACAAAGCTTGCTATTGAAAACGGGGTCAGACCTGTCGTCGGTACAACAGGGTTTTCAGAAGATGAGCTAGCTGAATTGACGACACTCGCCTCGGAAAGAGGGGTTGGGACCATTATTGCTCCTAACTTTGCTATTGGTGCTGTACTCATGATGCAATTTTCAAAGTGGGCAGCCAAGCATTTTCCGGATGTCGAAATCATCGAAAAGCATCATGACCAAAAGCTTGATGCACCTTCAGGGACCGCTCTTAAAACTGCTGAGTTAATTAAAGAAGTGCGCGATCCTCATAAACAAGGACATGAATCAGAGGCTGAGACACTTCAAGGTGCACGTGGGGCGGATGTTGATGGAATGAAAATTCACAGCATGAGGCTTCCGGGGCTTGTCGCTCACCAGGAAGTGATTTTTGGTGGACAAGGAGAAACCCTGACTGTAAAACATGACTCCATTCATCGTGAATCATTCATGAGTGGGGTGAAACTTGCTGCCGAGCGTGTGATGGAACTTGATGTCCTCGTCTATGGTCTTGAACACATACTTGACTAACAGGGAGAGGTTATAATGAATATTGCATTAATTGCCCACGATAAAAAGAAGGAAGATATTATCCGTTTTGCGAAAAAGTACCATTCTATTCTATCCAAGCATCAACTGTATGCTACAGGTACAACAGGTATGCGGATTGCAGATGAAGCAGATTTGAAAGTGACAAGATTTCAATCGGGGCCACTCGGAGGAGATCAACAAATTGGTGCTAAAATTGCCAGTGAGGAAATGCATATGGTTGTCTTTTTCCGTGATCCACTTACAGCACAGCCGCATGAACCCGATATTAGTGCATTGCTGAGGTTATGTGATGTTCACCAAATCCCGGTAGCTACTAACCAGGCTATGGCAGATATTATGATTCATGCTTTGGATCATGAAGATTTTGATTGGAAAGGCATCATTGAAATGAACAGATAACAGGAGTGATCGATTATGGCTAAAATAGGTATCACTTGTTACCCGACCGTCGGGGGATCAGGTGTCATTGCTACAGAGCTTGGGAAGTTGCTGGCAGAGAAGGGGCATGAAATCCATTTTGTTGCCTCTCAAGTTCCCTTCCGCCTGAACCGTGTGTACCCGAATATTTATTATCATGAAGTGGAAGTGAGCAATTATCCAGTTTTTCAACACCCTCCTTATGACTTAGCTCTCGCAGCTAAGATGGCAGATGTCATCAATAGAGAGGAGTTGGATATTCTTCATGTCCATTATGCGATGCCGCATGCCATTTGTGCGATTTTAGCCAAGCAAATGTGTGAACGTGATGTAAAAATTATTACGACCCTTCACGGTACAGATATAACCGTCCTGGGCATCGATTCAAGCCTTAAACAAATGATTCGCTTCGGAATCGAACAGTCGGATAGAGTCACAGCTGTCTCCCAAAGTCTTGTGGATCAGACGAAAGAAATGTTACATACGGACCGGAATATCGACGTCATCTATAATTTTGTAGATGAAAGAGAGTATTATCGGAGGGATGATCAACGTCTGAAAGAACATTATGGGATCGATGAGGAAGATGCCGTACTTATCCATATCTCTAATTTTAGAAGAGTAAAGAGAGTAACAGATGTCATCAAAACCTTTGCCACTGTTGCAGAACAAATGCCGGCAAAGTTATTGCTCGTTGGAGATGGCCCGGAATATTCCGAATGTCATCAACTTGTTCAACAGCTGGGGTTAGAAGAAGATGTCCTATTTCTAGGGAAACAGGAAAACGTAAGTGAACTGCTTTCGATTTCAGATTTGAAATTATTGTTATCTGAAAAAGAGAGTTTTGGACTTGTACTTCTTGAAGCCATGGCTTGCGGCGTGCCTTGTATCGGAACAAATATTGGCGGAATCCCAGAAGTCATCGATCATGGGGAGACTGGTTTTATTGCGGAACTTGGAAATGTTGAACAAATTTCTTACTTTGCCACAAAAGTATTAGAGGATAAAGGTTTGCATCAAATGATGGCTGAACAATCCAAAAGAGTGGTGCGTGACAAATTTGCAACGAACACAATCTTAAGACAGTATGAAACTTTATACGAACAGGTTTTGAACCATGGATAAATACGAAGTTTTCAAACCAGCCTTTGAAGTGATTCAAAAGATTGAAGAAGCTGGAGGTGAAGCTTACATCGTCGGTGGGGCCGTTCGTGACTTTTTAAGTGGCAGGCCTGTCAATGATATCGATATAGCTACATCTGAAAAGCCTGAACGGATTCAGGAAATATTTGAAAAAGTCATCCCGGTAGGAATTGAACATGGGACAGTAATCGTACGCCATCGTTCCGTTTCCTATGAAGTTACCACATATCGAGTAGAAGAAGGTTATGAAGATTACCGTCATCCAGATGAGGTGACATTCGTTCGGGATATTACCCTTGATCTGGCCCGCAGAGACTTTACGACTAATGCAATTGCTATGAGCAGGGACGGCAGGCTTATTGATCCCTACAACGGGCATGAGGCCATAAAAAATAAGAGGATTGAAGCAGTTGGACAGCCGTCTGAGCGTTTTCAGGAAGATCCGTTACGAATGATGAGGGCTGTAAGATTTGCAAGCCAACTATCTTTTCAGATTGAAAAGAAGACCATGGAAGCATTGAACCACATGTCGCATTTACTTCAATACATTTCCATTGAAAGAATGGCAGTGGAAGTCGAGAAGATATTTAAAGGTTCGAATTATGCCTTAGGCTTACAGTTACTGCATACGACAGGATTGAAAAAACATCTGCCAATTCTAAAAGATTTGTACATTCACACGAATGTACCTTGTTCACCTTTATTTGGATGGCATGAAATCATCGCCTTTTATGTGATCCAATATCCTCAGTTATCTTCAGGGAATTTCATGAAGTCATGGAAACTTTCAAAAGATACCATGAAAAAGACAGACCAATTGCTGCACGCTTATAAAAAGTATGTAGATGACAAGAAGGTGACACCATGGCTTGTCTATCAATTGGATGAAGAACTCTTTTCTTCCTTTACAAGGTTGTCCCTGGCTTTACATTCCCAGGAAAAGAATTTGGGAAATGAGTTGAAGAAAAGGAAAGCACACCTTCCTATTCAGGACAAAAGAGAGCTGACTTTTCAGGCTAGAGACCTTCTGCAATTGTTTTCAGAACTACCAAAAGGCCCATGGATATCCGAATGGATGGATATGATTGAACACCATGTGGTTACAGGAGAAATAGAAAATGAATATGAAAAGATAAAGGAGTGGGTGAGGGAATGGAATCCACCCGCAAGGAATTAATTGAGCTACTTAATCATCTTGAAGGCCATATATCAGGGCAGGAACTTTCTGACCGGTTGGGAATATCAAGAACAGCTGTTTGGAAGCATATGAACGAATTAAAAAAAGACGGCTATGAAATTGAAGCCGTTCAACGCAAAGGGTACAAAATTTTGTCTTCCCCCGATAAGATCAGTGAAAACACTCTTAGATGGGGGCTGGGGACAAAATGGCTCGGTCATGAATTGCATCATTACGACCAGGTTGAATCTACTCAGGAAATTGTGCATCAGCTTGCCAAACAGGGCAAACCACATGGCACCGTGGTCATTGCTGATGAACAGGTAAAAGGGAAAGGCCGAATGTCGAGAAATTGGGATTCACCAAAAGGAAAGGGAATATGGATGACTATCCTCTTACGCCCGAATCTGCCTCCTGTGCAAGCACCTCAAATCACCCTCCTGGCAGCAACCGTATTAGCAAGGATGATTGCAGAAAGGTCTACGCTGGTCCCACAAATCAAATGGCCGAATGATTTATTGATTAACCATAAGAAAGTTTCTGGAATTCTTACCGAAATGCAGGCAGAACAGGACACGATCCAATATATTGTGCTGGGTATGGGAATGAACGTAAACCAAGAAGATCGCGAAATTCCTTCTGATATCAAATACAAAGCATCTTCACTTAAAATCGAATCCAGCGAGCACTGGAATATACAACAAACCGTCCAGCATATCCTCCGTCTATTTGAAGAGACATATGAGCGGTTTGAGTCCCATGGGTTCGCATCGATTAAAAAAGATTGGGAGCACTTCGGCTACAAAATCGGTGAAGAAGTGACCATATCTACGATGAGGAAAACTTGGCAGGCGACCCTGATAGGGATTGAGCCTGATGGAGCTTTACGTGCGAGAAGCATAGATGGAGAAGAAGAGAAACTATATTCAGCGGAAATTCATTGGGGAGAGGGAGGATATCATGCGTAATAAGGGACAGTTCCTGCGTATGAAGCAAGAGAAAGATAAAATCGTCATGATTACAAGTTATGATTATCCGTCAGCTAAAATGTCAGAAGAAGCGAATGTCGACATGATTTTGATCGGCGACAGCTTAGGAATGACAGTACTTGGTTATGATTCAACGATTCCGGTGACTATGGAAGATATGATCCATCACGGAAAAGCTGTTCAGCGTGGTGCTCCTGACACATTCAAGGTGATTGATATGCCGTTTATGTCCTATCATATTTCCACAGAGGATACCTTGAAAAACGCACGCAGACTCTATCAGGAAACAGGAGCTCAGGCTTTAAAGCTTGAAGGAAGCGGCGATGTCTCTGTAATGATGAAAAAGCTTGTTCATGCTGGTATTCCTGTGGTTGGCCACATTGGCTTAACTCCTCAATCAGTCAATGTGCTCGGGGGTTACAAAGTTCAAGGAAAAGACCAGGGTTCAGCAGAAAGACTCATTGAGGAAGCCCTTGAAATAGAAGCGGCAGGTGCCATGGCGATTGTTCTTGAGTGCGTTCCGAGGCAATTAGCAGAGAAAATCACAAACCGATTATCCATCCCTACGATAGGAATTGGTGCCGGGGCAGAGTGTGATGGTCAGGTTCTTGTCTATCACGATATTCTAAAATATGGAGTAGATCGATTACCGAAGTTCGTAAAACCATATATTGATAGCAACCATCTTCTGGGAGAGGCGGTTCAATCCTATGTAAAAGAAGTGAAGACGAAGACATTTCCGGAAGAATCCCACACATTTACTATGAACCTTAATGAACTGCCGGAGGAGTAAAGTGAAAAATGAAAGTACTAAGAGAAATAGATCAAGTGAACACATTGATTTCCGAGTGGAAGAAGAACGGCCACACCATTGGTTTTGTACCTACGATGGGCTACCTTCATGAGGGGCACATCCGCCTTATTGAAGAAGCGAAGAAGGAAAATGACAAGGTAATTCTCAGCATTTTTGTTAATCCACTTCAGTTCGGGGAAGGGGAAGATCTGGATACATACCCTCGTGATGAGGGCCGGGATCGTAAGGCAGCGGAAGAAAACGGCGTGGATCTTGTATTTCTTCCTACCCCTGGGACGATGTATCCGCAGCCATTGTCCGTACTTATGACGGTGACCAGCCGGACGAATGTATTGTGCGGAAAAAGCCGTCCTGGTCACTTTGATGGTGTCGTTACCGTCCTTTCAAAGTTATTTAACATTACAAGGCCTGACAACGTCTACTTCGGTATGAAGGATGCCCAGCAAGTAGCTGTCGTTGATGCCTTAATCAAAGACTATAATATTCCTGTTCATCTCATTCCTGTTCCTACGGTTAGGGAAGAGGACGGCCTTGCGAAGAGTAGTAGAAATGTCCGACTGTCTGATGAGGAACGAAACGAGGCTCCAGCCATACAGGAATCGCTGCAGTACGGAAGGAAACTTGTTAAAGAAGGGCAAAAGTCCAAAGAATTGATCATTGAGGCGACTGAGAAGTTTCTTGAACAGAAAACTCGTGGTAAGATAGATTATATTGAATTATTATCTTATCCTGAGTTAGAATCTATAGAGAACATCGATCGTCCTGTGATTCTCGCTGCGGCTGTATTTTATGACCATGTGAGATTGATTGACAATGTCGTTTTTAATCATGATGGACATGTCATTTATGGGTGATCGACAAGGAGGTCATATCATATGTTTCGTACAATGATGAAAGCAAAAATACACCGGGCTCGCGTAACGGAAGCGAATTTGAATTATGTGGGAAGTGTGACTATCGATCAGGATCTGCTTGATCAAGTCGGTATACTCCCCCATGAAAAAGTGCAGATTGTTAACAATAATAATGGCGAACGTCTTGAGACTTATGTTATTGCTGGTGAGCGCGGAAGCGGTGTGGTCTGCCTGAATGGTGCAGCAGCCCGACGCGTACAACCGGATGATATTGTCATTATTGTTTCCTATGCGATGCTTCATGAAGAGGAACTTGAAGAATTTCGTCCAAAGATTGCTCTGATGGATGAGAACAATAAAGTCGAGCAGATCATCGAAGAAGAGCCGCCTTTACAAGCATTGCCATTATAAGAAGTGACTAGCGAGTGAAGAAAGGATCTATGCCACGTTCTTAGGCAAGGTCCTTCCTTTTTGTTGTGAAAGTAGGGATGAACATGAAGAGATTTGCAATTGTGGATTTAGAGACAACAGGAAATGCGGCTTCAAAAGGGGATCGCATCATAGAAATCGGTGTCGTCGTTATGGAGGAAAATGGGACAGTTGTGGAAGAGTTTTCTTCCCTTGTTTATCCTGAAAAAGAGATTCCTCCGTTTATTCGATCACTAACTGGTATAGAAGATGACGATGTTTTGGATGCACCGCTTTTTTCTGAAATTGTAGAGGATGTTTATCCTCTGTTTCACCATGCTTATATTGTGGCGCATAACATCGAATTCGATCTTGGGTTCCTAAATGATGAATTGGCACGGTGCGGATATCAACCTTTACATAATCCGATTATTGATACCGTCGAATTCGCACGCATTCTTATGCCGACTTCGCCTACTTTCAAACTGGGACAGCTGGCAGAGCGTTTGGATATGGGTCACGATCGACCACATCGCGCATTGTCAGATGCTCAAGTCACAGCTGATTTGCTTCTTTATTTATTGAAAGAACTTCAGCGTTTACCAGAGCGTACAATCCACCATTTGCTAAAGATCGAAGGAAAATTGAAAAGTGATTTCAGGGATTTCTTCCTAAAATACTTGGAAGAGAAGCGGTATGGAAACACGAGTGAATCTGATGTGATGCTGAAGCATGGAATCGCTGTACGGAAACAAGTGCCTGAACATGCATCTAAAGCCGTTCAACTCCCTCCATTCGACACTTGGAAAACGCAGGTGTTTGAAGGAGAAAATGGCCTTGGAAGCCTACTTCCTGATTATGAGATCCGAAAAGGACAGCAGGAGATGACGGCAAGTGTCAAGCAAGCTCTTACAGAAAATAAACATGCGATATTAGAAGCAGGTGCTGGAACAGGAAAGTCCATCGCTTACCTTCTTTCCGCTGCTTACCAAGCGATGGAGAGTGGTAAACGCGTCGTCATTTCCACTCATACAACGAGTCTGCAAAAACAATTGCTCGAAGAAGAACTCCCTAAAGTAGAGCGGATGTTTCCTCGCCCGATTAAAGCGGTTCTTTATAAAGGGAAGGCTCATTATATTAGTTTGATCCACTTTCAATATGAGCTGGAGAGATCATATCAAGATAATTACGATATTACACTGACAAAAGCGATGATTCTCGTTTGGTTAACCAGGACGCGTACGGGAGATGTGGACGAAATCCAACTACCTTCGAATGGAAGGCAGTTTTGGCATAAAGTTTCATCAGAGCAGTCCAGCAAAACCGTCAGGCTAGGTTTCACAGACGACAGCTTTTTCCAATGGGCCCAGGAGAAAGCAGCACAAGCGGATCTTGTGATTACGAATCATGCTCTATTATGTATGGATATTATGAAAGAGGAATCGATCCTGCCAGAATATGAACATGTGATTATTGATGAAGCACATCATTTAGAAGCAGTAGCTAGTCGGTATTTTGGTGTGCGGATGAATTATCGTGAACTTCAAAGGCACTTGACCCAATTTGGGGAAATATTCCACAAGAGTCTTTATAAAGAGTGGTCTTTGCAGAACGACTTTTATATGAACCTGATCAAGGGGCAGCAATCCATCGATGAGGCCAAGGAAGAACTGAGCCACCTTTCCCGTTATATTTATCAGAGTGTGAAAAAGCAGAAGAGGTTGGGGAAAGGGAAGAGTGACATTGGACGTACCCAACTTCTATTGAAGCCGGGGGAGATGCCGTCATTTATTGACACAGCCAAAGAAATGTCTCATCGTTTCTTAGCGATCATTAAAAAACTGATTGTCCATATGGGAAAAATGGAAGAACAGTTGAGAATGCAGCTTGCTGTCAGAGAAGATTACATTATACCCATTCTTCTCTCCCGGTTGAACAATCAAATGGATGTATGCCACCAGATTCGCTCCCAGCTGATTCATTACTTTGATTTTACTAGAGAAGAAGAAGTAAAATGGGTGGAAATAGAAGGGGAAGGGGCCGTCAATGCCATTTACTTATTCAGTGAACCTTATGATGTCGCTCACCTTCTCGAACAACGGCTTTTCAGAAAGAAGTGCAGCTCGATCCTGACGAGCGCAACCTTATCCACAGGTGGTTCTTTCGAATATATTCGAAAATCACTAGGCTTAGAGGACGTTGCCAACACAATCGAATCGATCATCCCGTCTCCTTATAAGTTCCAGGAGCAGGTCCAGCTTATGGTCCCGAATGATTTCCCGAACATAAAGAATGACCCCGATTCGTTTGTTGAAGCGTTGAGTGAAGCGATTTATTCTGTTGCTGAAGTGACAAAAGGAAGAATGCTTGTTTTATTTACATCTTATGAAATGCTTCGTCAAACCTACACCCTTCTGAAAGAGTTTATTGACCCAGAGGAATTTATGGTGTTTGCTCAAGGTGTATCAAGCGGGAGTAGAGATCGATTGAAAAAAAACTTTCAAGCATTCGATCAGGCGATACTTCTAGGGACAAGTTCTTTTTGGGAAGGTGTGGACATACCTGGAGAGGATCTCTCTTGTCTCATGATGGTTCGTTTGCCTTTTCAACCGCCTGATCAGCCTATACAATCGGTGAGAAACGAAAGAATGCAAAAAGAAGGCAGAAATTCATTTATGGAGAAATCCCTGCCTCATGCAATCATTCGGTTTAAACAGGGTTTTGGCAGGTTAATTCGGAGCAGCTCCGATCGAGGAGTCGTCTTTATTTGTGATCAACGGTTGATGGAAGCTCGATACGGGAAATACTTCCTGAGTTCTCTTCCGGAAGTCCCTGTTTCTTATGAGTCCACTCGTCAATTGATCAATAAGATTGAAAAATGGCTTTAACTCTAGCGCATGAGTCTAGACGAACCTGTTATAATAAAAAGCGGACCCCGCATAATGGAGGTTTTTAACTGATGGAAAATAAGATTGAAACGTTATCGACGGTCAGAATTCAAAAGTCTGATGATCTTTATAAAATTGTCGATACATTAAACCGAACGCTGAAAGAAAATAATCTTATGTTTGGGTTGGCACTGGATGATGACGATGCTGAGACCGCAGTCTTCACCATTTACCGTACCTAGTTGGTTGAAGTGGACCCTTGCGATAACAGGTACCCTCTTTATTATCGCTATTATCCTTTTCCTGTGGCTCTATATCGATGTGAATCATGACCGCAAACAAGGTCACCCTCAAGCAGAAGAAATCGCTCGGGATAAGGGGAGCCTTGCAAGGATTGACCATGTATCTACATACCATGGCGAAAAAGAGTTTCATATCGTCCAGGGAATAAATAAATCCAAAGAAGCGTCTATTATATTTATGGATATCAAGGAAAAAAAGATCCTTGAAGAGGTTTCTAAAGATGAAACACTGCCATTAGAAGAGATGCGCTCCCGCTGGGAGAATACTTGCTCTAATTGTACATTCAAAGATATACAATATGGCTTTGAGGAAGACGAACCTGTTTTTCAATTGACTTATATCGATGAACAAAACCGCTACGTATTAGACTATTTTACACTGCAGGGTGAAGCGTTTGATCAGCGTTTTGCTTTCAGGCAGAATGAATAAAAGGAGTGAACGTTTATGGAATTAGCACAACGTGTGCAAGCTTTAACACCATCAACAACATTAGCGATTACAGCCAAAGCGAAAGCACTGAAGGCAGAAGGCCACGATGTCATTGGATTGGGAGCGGGCGAACCTGACTTCAATACTCCATCTTATATCCTGGAGGCTGCTAAGCGTGCGATGGATGAAGGAATGACGAAGTACACCCCGGCTGGTGGAGTTCCTGAGCTGAAAAACAGCATTACAGCAAAATTAAAACGCGACCAGGACCTCACCTATACAAATGAGCAAGTGATCGTCACAACAGGTGCGAAACATGCGTTGTTCACATTATTCCAAGTCCTTCTGAACAAGGGGGATGAAGTCATTGTTCCTGCCCCATACTGGGTCAGTTATCCTGAACAGATTAAACTCGCTGAAGGTACGCCTGTAATTGTATCAGCAGAGGAATCTAATGATTTTAAACTTACACCAGAGCAGCTGGAAGAAGCCATCACACCTAATACGAAAGCCGTCATTATTAATTCACCAAGTAACCCAACGGGTATGATGTATTCCGAATCTGAATTAAAGGCGCTCGGAGAGGTGTGCCTTGAGCATGATGTCCTTATTGTATCGGATGAGATTTACGAAAAATTGATCTATACAGAGGAGAAACATGTTTCTATAGCTCAACTGTCAGAAGAACTTTATGAGCAAACCATCATCATCAACGGGGTTTCGAAATCCCATTCGATGACAGGGTGGAGAATCGGCTTTGCTGCGGGAAACAAAACCGTCATTAAAGCGATGACCAACATGGCTTCCCATTCGACATCAAATCCAACGACAATAGCCCAGTACGCGGCACTCGCTGCCTATACAGCTTCTGAAGAAAAAGTAGAAGAAATGAAGGAAGCATTCAAAGAGCGGCTGGATGTTCTTCACAAACGCCTGATTCAAATTCCTGGAGTGCATTGTGCGAAACCATCCGGCGCTTTTTACCTTTTTCCTAATGTGAAGGAAGCGGTTGAGCAAGGTGGCTTTCAAGACGTGGATGCGTGGGTGAAAGCTTTATTAGACGAAGAAAAAGTAGCGCTCGTCCCAGGATCCGGCTTCGGCAGCCCTGATAATGTACGCCTGTCCTATGCAACATCTCTTGATCAGCTCGAAAAAGCGGCTGATCGAATCGAACGTTTTGTAAACAAATATCAATCTTAAGCTTTTGGAGGTTTTTAGTGTGAAAACAACTATTTCTGAAGTATCGAAATATGTAGGAGAAGAAGTTACGTTAGGAGCTTGGCTTAGTAACAAACGCTCCAGTGGTAAAATTGCATTCTTGCAGCTTCGTGATGGAACAGGATTTATGCAAGGGATCGTTGTGAAAGCAGAAATCGGTGAAGATAAGTTTCAGGATGCGAAAGCTTTAACACAGGAGTCATCCCTTTACGTGACAGGAGTGATCGTGGAAGATACTCGTTCGCCTCTTGGATATGAAATGCAGGTGAAAGACTTTGAAGTCATTCACGAAGCGGTCGATTATCCGATTACACCAAAAGAACACGGCCCGGAATTCCTGATGGATCATCGCCATTTGTGGTTACGTTCTAAGCGTCAACATGCTGTAATGAAAGTGCGAAACGAAATTATTCGTTCCACTTACGAGTTTTTCAATGACAATGGTTACGTCAAAATTGACCCTCCAATCCTTACAGGGTCATCAGCGGAAGGAACGACAGAACTTTTCCATACAAAATATTTTGAAGAAGATGCCTACTTGTCTCAAAGTGGTCAGCTGTACATGGAGGCTGCTGCTATGGCGTTTGGTCGCGTATTCAGTTTTGGACCAACGTTCCGTGCTGAGAAATCAAAAACCCGACGCCACTTGATTGAATTCTGGATGATTGAACCAGAAATGGCCTTCATGGACCATGAAGACAGTCTTCAAGTACAGGAACAGTATGTTTCCCATGTGGTACAATCAGTTCTTAAAAATTGTAAGATTGAACTTGATGCTCTTGGTCGCGACACAGAGAAACTTGAAAAGATTCAAGCTCCATTCCCGCGCATAAGTTATGACGATGCCATTCAACTATTGAAAGATAAAGGGTTTGATGATATTGAATGGGGAGAAGATTTCGGAGCCCCACATGAAACAGCGATTGCAGAAAGTTATGACAAGCCTGTTTTCATCACTAATTATCCTGCTGAAATCAAAGCATTCTATATGAAGCCAGATCCTGAGCGCCCTGAAGTGGTTCTGTGTGCGGATTTGATCGCTCCGGAAGGATATGGTGAAATCATTGGTGGATCTCAACGGATTGATGATCTTGAGCTAATGAAGCAAAGGTATGAAGAACATGATCTCACAGGGGATGCGTACAAATGGTATTTACAGTTACGCGAATACGGAAGTGTCCCGCACTCAGGCTTCGGACTAGGTCTTGAACGTACGGTAGCTTGGATCTCAGGGGTCGAGCACGTTCGTGAGACGATTCCATTCCCTCGTCTATTAAATCGACTGTACCCGTGATCATTAATCATGAGGATGAACGAACACCGATCTAACGCCCGTGGCGTATCGGTGTTTTTCATTCCATGAAGATTAAGAATGGAGGGATTGATTTGGCTAAATACCAAAGCTTTCAAAACATCATGGATAACCAAATGGTCGTTCCAACCAAACTTCTTGAAAATTTCCATCAGCTGAAGTTGAATGAAACCGAATTGGTCGTTCTTTTACAAATTCACCGTTTTCGCACAGAAGGCAATGGTTTTCCTACGCCTGAACAACTGGCGACTCATCTTTCTATTTCTGCTCAAGAATGTTCACGAGTGCTTAGGAGTTTGATCCAAAAAAGAATGATGACCATTGAACAGAACCAAAATGAAGATCGTGTCCTCAATGAGCATTATTCATTAGAGCCTTTGTGGGAAAAACTGTTCGCCGTATCTCAGAAGCCTCAAATTAATGACCGCTCGTATGATGAAAATATCTTTCCGTTGTTCGAGCAGGAATTCGGAAGACCACTGTCTCCATTTGAAATTGAGACTATTAACATATGGCTTGATGAAGAAGAACAATCTCCTGCATTGATCAAGGCTGCGTTAAGAGAAGCTGTATTAATGAGTAAATTGAATTTTAAATATATTGACCGGATTCTTAGAGAGTGGAAGAGGAAAGGTGTCAAAACGGTGGAACAGGCCCGGGAACAGGGAAAGCAGTTCCGCCAAGGGCAACAGGCGCCTAAAACCCAGAAACAGGAAAATAAGAAGCGGGATATCTCCCTTTACTATAATTGGTTGGAGGAGGATTCATAAAAATCACAATGTTGAACAAACAGCAAATCCGTCATTGTTTAGATACGTTTGAGGAAATGTTTCCGGAAGCTGAGTGTGAATTGACCCACAGCAATCCTTTTGAACTTCTGGTTGCGGTTGTTCTATCTGCACAAGCGACTGATGCATTAGTGAACAAAGTAACCCCTCAACTTTTTGAAAAATATAAAAAACCTGAGGATTATATCGCTGTTCCTTTGGAAGAGCTCCAGGGTGATATTAAACGGATCGGTCTATACAGGAACAAGGCTAAGAATATTAAGAAGCTATCCCAAACACTCGTTGAAAAATTCAATGGGGAAGTCCCCCCGACAAAAAAAGAGCTGGAAAGTTTAGCTGGAGTAGGGAGGAAAACGGCAAACGTCGTAGCTTCCGTTGCTTTTGATGAACCTGCCATAGCGGTGGATACACACGTGGAACGTGTTTCCAAACGTCTTGCGTTTTGTCGATGGAAAGATTCTGTCTTGGAAGTGGAAAAGACACTGATGAGAAAAATACCGGAAGCTGAGTGGAGTGTTACCCACCACCGGATGATATTTTTTGGTCGCTATCACTGTAAAGCGCAACGTCCGAATTGCGAAGAATGTCCTTTGTTATTTTTGTGCAGGGAAGGCCAAAAAAGGATGAAGAAGATAGAGAAGACCACATAGGAAAACCCTCTCGAGCATTCGAGAGGGTTTTTGTTTAGGCTGCATCATCTTGTTGGTTTTCCTGCTGGTCTTCAGCTGGTGGTTGTTCTTCATTATCAGAACCACTGTCGCCACCTGAACCAGATCCATCTCCTTGATTTTGGTCATTGCTTTCACTGTCGTCATTATTTTGAGGTTCATCTTCTTGGTCAGAGCCTTGACCATCACCCTGATCATTTCCTTGCCCATCTCCGTTATTGTTTCCATTACCGTTTCCGGCGTTATTTCCTTGTCCGTTTCCTTCGTTGTTATCTTCAGAAGGCGTTTCTTCCTCTGTGTTCTCGCCATCATCTTCCTGATTTTCTTCGTCTTCTTCAGGAGTTTCCTGGTCAAGAGAACCTGGAGCTTGAACCTTGACGGTAGCCGGATCACTATTTGCTGTATTATCGTCATCACTGATGACTACAACAGCAAATTCGTAGGTAGCACCAGGATCAACGTTCGTAATCTCAACACTCGTTTCCTTCGTAGTTGTCAATTCTCTCATTTCACCACCATCAATGGAGGCAGCGATACGGAAACTGATGCCGTCTGTATTACCGTATGACCAAGAAAGATCAATACTGGAAGTTTCTTCATTAAACTTTCCGGCCAGGGACTGAACGGGATCCAATTTCTGATAAGCTTCTGATACCTTGGATGGTTGATTGTCTACATGGAATAGTTCTGTAACAATACGGTCCGAAGGTGTATATTCACTAGGTAAACGTGCAGGTCTTGACCCTTTTTCTACATCCACCCATGTAACAGAATCCGGTTTAGTAAAGTCAGCCGTTTCTATTCCTTGCGATAATTGAGTCATCAAAGGCTTGTAAATCTGTTTGGGTATATTTTTTGCGGCCTGAGACATGGGATCTTCCTCATCGTACCCGGCCCAAACGGAGATAGAATAGTTTGTAGTGTATCCATTGAACCAGGAGTCTGATGCATAATCTCCACGGTTTGTCGTTCCAGTTTTACCTGCGTCATTAATACCCGGCACATTGGCAGCTGTTCCTGTACCTTCACTCATGGTTGTTTTCAGCATATCAGAGATCATGAAGGCCGTGTAACTGTTCATGGCAGACTTAGGTTCAGGAGTCAGCTCAATGGTACCTTCTCCCGGTACTTCTACTTTTGTTACGGTATGTGGTTCATTATATACGCCTTCATTACCAAAAGCAGCGTAGGCGGCTGCCATTTCTTTAGGATTCGTTCCCACTCCGCCTCCAATGGCATCTGAAAGCATGAAACCTTTATCAGGGACTTTAAAACCGAGTCCACTTGCAAACTCTTCAGCTTTATCAATCCCTACTTCTTCCATTAATTTAATGGTCGGGATATTTAATGAACGGCTTAATGCGTATCTTGCAGACACCCATCCTCTGAACTGATTATCGAAGTTGCTAGGTGTCCATCCGTCATTGACGTCAAATTCAGTCTTTTCATCTTTTATCTGATGATAGGTGGACATTTTATTATATTGTATGGCTGGCCCATAGGCTGTGATTGGTTTGAATGTTGAGCCTGGTTGACGTTTGATTTGAGTCGCTGTATTGAATTGCCCTTTTTGGTAGTTCCGGCCTCCGCCAATTGCTCGGATGGCGCCTGTCTGTGTATCGGTTACAGTCACTCCTGCCATTAATTTTTCATCCGGCCATGGAGTAGGGCCATCATTGCTTAAGAGTTGTTGAACTTGTTCCTGAGCTTTAGGGTCCAGTGTGGTATAAATCTTCAGTCCATCTTTGTAAATATCTGAACCGTCCATTTTTTCTTTAATTTCACGTTCTACTTCATCTAAAAACGCTTGGAATGGCGCTTCTTTTTCAGGTTGTCTTTCAATCAACATATCTTCGATCTTCACTTGACGTGCCTCTTCTGCTTCAGCCTCTGTTATTTTCCCGTGCTGCACCATCAAACTAAGAACCGTGTTCATTCGATCCTTTGCTAAATCCGGGTTTTCAAATGGCATGTAGCCGCTTGGTCTTTGTGGCAGACCTGCCAATAAGGCTGCTTCAGGTAGTGTAAGTTCACTGAGGTCTTTCTTACCAAAATAAGTTTCCGCAGCTTCAGCTACCCCATAAGCCCCTGCACCGTAATAAATTTTATTCAGGTACATTTCTAAAATCTTTTCTTTGGAATATTCCTGGTCTAACTTAACAGCTAAATACTGTTCCTGTACTTTACGTTTGATCGTCTTATCCTTCGTCAAAAACGATTCTTTGACAACTTGTTGTGTAATTGTACTGGCTCCTTCAGCACCGAATCCACCTGTAATGTTAGCCAGTACAGCACCACCGATTCTGCGAAAATCAATTCCGATATGATTGAAGAAACGGACATCTTCTGTAGCTAATACGGCATCCTCCAGAACGGGAGGGATGTCATTGTATGTGATTTTCGTCCGTCGTTCGTCTCCGGCTAAGTCAGCAAACAAGTCTCCATTTTTGTCGTAAACCTTGGAAGAGAAAGGATCGGATAATTTCGATTCATCTAAACTTGGAGCGGTAGCGACATAATAGGCAAATAATGCTCCAACCCCTAACATCAGAACAACTCCAATGGTTAAAAGGGTCATGAAAATCTTTTTGAATTTTGACGTGCTTTTTCCTTTTTTCGACGATTGTATCTGTTTTCTTCTTGCTGTACGTGACTGGCTATCGTTGGCCATTTACATTTCCTCCATTTCAGAAATAAAGCTTATCGATGGCTGTGGCATAGTGAACCCTAGCCTGATAATGAAAAGGGATTTTGATTCCTTCTTTTGTAATAAAAGCATAAGGAATCGATTTCCTTCCCCCGTTCCACTGATTTTCCCAAAAGGAAAAGATCGATGAGGAGGGAAGGAGGTACGTCTCTTCTAAAGGTGTGAACTTTATGATCATAAAGCTGATCCCACCATGTTCCTGCACAGCCCTCATGTGATCAATCTGGTGCTGATGGACATTACTTAACGGAAAAGAAGTTTTGTTCTTCGTTTCTTTTGCCTCAAAATCGATGTACTTTCCACGATAAACCCCGTTAAAGTCTGTAGTAGAAGCTTGTTTGAAATAGGCTTCTTTAATAACAGCGGCGCTTCGCTTGGGGTAATCTACTTGTACAATTTGAACAGGCGTAGGTTTTTTATGGACCACCGCAACTCCTGCTTGCAAATAATATTCGTTGGTTACATTAATGTCTTCTTCCAGTGACATTCCCCTGTTACTGAAATCAGGTTTTGTTTTTCCTTTGGGAGCTAAATTCGCCTTGGAACCACGTCTCCCATTGGGATAATTCACAACCAATCCCTCCCTATAGCCATGAGAGTATCATACCAAATTTTCGTGTCCAAGAATATATACATGAGACTCATTTTATTTAGACGTATAAAAGAAAGGAAAGTTTCACCTGTCACACGATTGACACATGTAAGGAAACCGCCATGACTATCTTCCCTCCCACATTCCATTCAAAACCCTAATCATATTCTTTCGTTATTAGATAGTTTTTTTTGTCTCGTAAAGACATAGAAGGTGAGAAGGGTGAAGCTTATGTCATATCCCGGTTTTATAGGGTTTATAAAAAAAGCTGCTGCTATAAAAAATAGCAACAGCTTCTGTCCGGTCACGTAGAAGGGCGGTTCTCTCCAGCTAATTTAGGATTGTCAGTTCTGGCCGGTGTCGGCTTCTTATTTTTCTTATCTTTTTTCTTAGCCATATGCTTTTCTCCTTTTATGTCGAAGATTAAAGTCAGGTTTGACTTGTTTTGTTGCTTTAGTTCTAGTCTTGTCATCCGTAAAGGAGTTATGCATGCAATAGCGAATTTATAACACACCAATAAAAGGGGGAGTAATGTATGAAGAAAAATAGTGTCATCACGCCGAATGAATTTGAGGAGCAGCTTTCGCACTTACAGGAAAAATTCTCCTTACTTGAGCGTAGGTTGTCAATCAAAACCGATGAAATCGTGTTCAATATGGCCGTCTCCCACCGTAAAGACATAGATGAATTGAAAAATGAGGTCTTCAGTCTTCGTGATGAATTAAGGAAGATAAAAAGGGAACGTCGGTATGAATATATGGGTAAGGTGGCTCAACAGGCTAGACGTCGTTCCGTAGGTTGATTTTGATGCCTTTTGTTCCCTCATGATATTATGAAGGAGGAAAGGTGTGGAATGTTATGAATTTAAAAGCCAATACGAGTGAATTAAAGCGTCTCATTGATGAACGACATCAACGCTTTTTAAATACGGAGGGTCCTGTAGAAAAAAAGAGCTATGATTTTTTTAATCAGGTTAAAAAGGAAACAGAGCCGATGTTCCAATTGGTCAATGAATGGCTAAAGGAAGCGGAGGAATTTGTAAAAGACCGAAAGACAAATGTACATCCAAACCAAGTGAAATCAACGCATGAGAATATTGAGATGATTATTCTCCATAGTTACTACCTGGATGTACACCGCAAGAGGTTCAAAGAATTGTATCAGTCCTCTCATTATGTATTGGATATGATCCTTGATGATCTGGAACAACATGAAAAAAGCTCCCAATAATGGGAGCTTTTTTTTCATTCAAACGTTTCTGATAAATCGTCAACTGATTTATTTTCTGGATATTAATAAATAAAAAGATGGGACAAGAAGCAATGTGAGTACTGTTGAAAAAGCAAGCCCGGATACGATCGATACCGCCAATGGCTTAAATAACACATCTCCTGTATAAATGATAGGAGCCAAGGCTGCAATCGATGTTAATGAAGTAAGGACTATAGGACGGATTCTTGCCCTGCCTGCTTCAATGACAGCTTCGACGTTACTGCTGTAACGTTCACGGTTCTGCTCAATAAATTCGACAAGAATGACAGAGTTCCTCACAACGATACCTGAAAGAGATACAATGCCCAATACAGCTAAGAAACTGAGGGGTTCCCCTGATACAAAAAGCCCTATAATAGCCCCTGTCACCGCTAAAAATACGGTTCCTGTTATCAATAAAGGCATAAGCAGGGAGTTGAATTGAATAGCAATTGTCAAATAAATCAAGAACAAGACGATAACAAAGAGTTTTGTTACTTCTACAAAGAACTCGGAACGAGCATCGGATTCGCCGCTTTCAACAAGCGTATAACCCTCTGGAAGATCATTCTTAATTTCATTTACAACATCCGTTGATTCCTGGGAGAATGTACTTTCCATTCCTTCTTCAGGATATGCTTCAACCGTAATGGTGCGGTCTCCATCCAAGTGTGGAATCACACCGATCCGCTCGCTTGATTCTGTTGTGATAATTTCATCAAGCGTAAGAATTTCTGGCGGCCCGCCGCCCTGATTCGACTGCTGGCTGACTACATTCAGCTCAGATAGGTCTACACCATCTTCTACACCGTCATCAACCATAACTTCAATAGGTAAACGCTCCACACCATTGTCAAAGGTACCTAGTGGCACGCCGATATTTGCCAATTGGAGTTGAGAAGTGATTTGGTTGATCGGGATGTTATTTTCCGCAAGCAAAGAACGGTCCGCATTGTATTCCGTGAAAGGCTGCGTCTCTGCGTTAAGTGTAGTTATTTCAGCACCTTCCAGCTCACTTAATCGTTTTTCTGCATTCTTCGCTTCAGCAATTAACGTTTCAATCTCAGGACCTTGAATTTTGATCTGGACAGGTGGTGAAGGTGGTGGACCAGAAACAATAGTTTCAAGGAAAATTTCACTATCCGGGAATTTCTCCCTTAAAGGCTCTTCCCATTCTTCTATAAAGTCACTGGCGCTCGTTTGGTCTCTGTCGACTCGAACGAGAACCTGGCCTGTGTTTTCACCTGACCGTTGCAACCCTGAACTAAATAAATTAGGAAGTCCACTTCCTGAATAAATGGCTGTTTCAGTGATGTTTTCTTCAGAATTCTCCAGGTAATCCGTTAATTCCTGTAACTTTTGTTCTGTTTCCTGAATCGTTGTCCCTTGTGGGTTCTCGACAGAAATGGTTACTTCTGGACGATCAGCAGCAGGGAAGAATTCAAACGGAATCTTAATCGCTAAAGTGGCTAAAAGGGCACAAACGATCAGACCAATCAGCGAAGTGACTAATGGCTTCTTCGTAGTAGCAGGAAGAATCCTGTCAGCGTAGGTACGTTCTAACCAGTCAAACAAACCACCAAGAAGTCCAGACTTTGCTTTTCTGGATTTTTGCTTCCGCCTTCTCCTGACATATTGAACGGTAGGAATAAACGTCAGTGCAATGATTGTGGATGCGAGCACCGTGAAAATCAGGACAGATGGTAAGGCTCTGATAAAATCCCCATTGGTTCCAGATAAGAACGTTAAAGGGAGGAAACTGAAAATAATCATGAGTGTTGAAGTAATGATAGACTTGCCAACTTCTTTCACACCCCGGATGGTTCCTTCCATCGGACCATCTCCAAGTTGGAATCTTCTTTGAATGTTGTCATTGACGACAATCGCATCATCAACCAATATCCCGATAGCTATAATCATCCCAATAATTGATATCTGGTTTAAATCGACTCCGACATATGGAAGAGGAATTAAACCGATGAGAATGGATATTGGAATTGATAAAGCGACGAGAATCGCTGACGAAATGGGCAGACCCAGTACCATAATGATAATGACAGCAAGAAATGAAATGGCAAAGGAAGTGATCAGGTTTGAAAATACTTCATCTATAATTGTACTTTGGGTATAAAAACGATCGACCTCGATTTCTTCAGGCAACTGTTCTGACAAAACGTTAATCTTGTCTGTCAACTCTTCCTGAAGGGCACTAATGTTTACTCCTTCTTCAGTAAGTACGGTAACGGATAGAGCCGCTTTGTCTTTATAAGTAATTAGGTCTTCGACTTCTTTGTTGGCAATCTCAATAGAGCCGATTTCAGACAGTTTCACTGGCTCTCCGTCAGAGTTATTTCCGACAAATAAGCCTTCCAATTCTTCAATGTCTGAATATTTTTCGAAGATCAATTGATGAATGGTGCCATCTCTTTGTTCTGTACCAATTGGTGAAGGTCCTAGTTCGTCACTTAAGGAACGAATGACAGATGAAGGTGAGAGTTGCAACTCATTCAATTGATCATTATCCAAACTGACGGCTACTTTTTGGTCAGGCAGACCTTTAACTAAAACGGAATCGACCCCGGGAGTCTTTGTCAATTCTGCCTTCCATTCTTCCAAATCTTCTCTTAAATTAAATAGTTCTGTTCGTTCATCACTGTATAGATGATAGGAAGCCACAGCGGACATAGTCATATCTGTGTTTACATTAGGAGCCTGGACTTCTTCAGGAAAAGACCTGGATACTTCTGATACGGCCTGCCGGATCTTTGCATTCGTCGTATCTGTATCCTGTCCTCCGGATAGTGTAGCGGTCACTGTACCGAATCCGGTTGTGGACGCAGAAGTGACTTCATCAATCCCTTCTGTACTAAGAAGCTCTTCTTCTAAAGGATTGATGATTGTCCGTTCCACTTCTTGAGGTGTTGCCCCAGGATACACGGTTGAAATGGATGAGACATTTACATTAATTTCTGGGATTTCCCTTTTCGGTAGTTGCAGATAGGTGAAAATCCCTGTGGAAATCAATAACAAAATAAAAATCCAAATGATTTTGTTGTAATTTAAAATTGACTTCATTTCGTTCCTCCTAAACCAATATGATTTTCATGCTCTTTCAGTATAAACTTTTTTCCGACACATGTGTCAATTAAATACTCTCTGGATGTGCTGTCGAACAGTTAACATGAAACCGCTTTACATTTTGGCTGTATTCATATATAATGACCTTCCCATGAGTAGGGAGGGATATCAATGGAAACGAAACAACTAATTAATGAAGCTAAAAAAATAAGGGAAAGAGCTTATGTACCTTATTCTAAATTTCCTGTCGGGGCTGCACTAGTCACGGAAGATGGAACCCTTTATACAGGATGTAATATAGAAAATGCCGCTTACCCTGTAACGTGTTGTGCTGAAAGAGTGGCGATTTTCAAGGCCGTTTCTGATGGGCATGCCAATTTCAAGGAGCTGGCCGTTGTTGCTGATACGAAAAGACCAGTTCCCCCATGTGGATCTTGTCGTCAAGTCATGAGTGAATTTTTCCAGTCTGATGTTAAAATTTATACAACAAACCTGCATGGCGATACGAAAACATTCACAATGGAAGAAATTTTACCATTTTCGTTTTCTTCAGCTGATTTATCTGAAGAGGAAGCGGAATAGGGAGGAAAAGGATGAGATTCTCATCCTTTTTTTATTTCTTTCTTTTACTGAATCTGGAGAAATAAATGGTTCGCAATATTAATTTCTGTAAAGGATTAAAGCGTGTTTATCTACTAACCGCTCAGTATGAACGATGGGGTAGATACCAAAGCTTGGGGGCTGTCTGCACATTTTTTTAGATATGTATGGGTACTTGTTTACCAGAAATTAAAGGATATGATGATATCGCCTAGTACATTCACGCTCTTTGTGACATACGCTGATAAGGAATAACAGAACAAGGAGTGAAAGCACATGCATCAACAGTCTATGCAGGACTCTTGCGGATGTGGACCTATGTCCCCGATGTCGCCAGCCGGAAACCGTAGACCGATCGTATGTCCGGTTCAAAACTGTGTGGTGGATAACTACTTCTGTGAAAATCAAGACTACATTCATCCTACCCACATTCTCGTACGAAACAATCATACGTTGAACAACAACCATTATTTCCCATACATGGTTTCTGAGCAGAACAATTTCCGAACTCAAGATTTCGCTTTTCCTCAAGGATCTTCACCAGATTATAACTGGATGGATTATATGAATCCTCAAGACATGGGTCAAATGCCAATGGGCCAAGGCCAAATGCCAATGATGAACGAAGAGGATATGGAAGAAATGGAAGGTATGATGGGCCAGGGGCAGATGCCGATGATGGGTAACGGCCAGATGCCAATGATGGGCCAGGGTCAAATGCCAATGATGGGTCAGGGCCAAATGCCGATGATGGGCGACGGCCAGATGCCAATGATGGGTCAGGGCCAAATGCCGATGATGGGTAACGGCCAGATGCCAATGATGGGCCCAGGATCAAATAGCTAATAGAGATAAGCCACAACCTGTGGCTTATTTTCTTTTTTTTACGAAACATAATAAAATGAATTAAGGGTAAGGAGGATGAACATTGAAAACCATAGTTGTAACGGGATATAAACCGATGGAAATGGGTATTTTTAAGAATAATGACCCAAAAGTCGATTTCGTAAAAGAGACCATAAAAAAGAGATTGCTTTCCTACATAGAAGAAGGTTTACAATGGGTGCTTGTTTCCGGGCAAATGGGAGTGGAGTTATGGACGGCTGAAGTTGTCCTCGATCTTAAAGAAGAGTATGAGGTGAAATTAGGGGTTCTCCCACCTTTTGAAAACCAGGAAGAGCGTTGGCCGGAAGATCTCAAGCTTGTTTATGAGGAGATAACAATGATCGCCGATTTCTACCAGCCGATTTATAATAAAGGATATGAAGGACCTTATCAATTCAGAGCAAAAGATCAATTTTTAATCGATCACTCGGAAGGATGTCTCGTGTTGTTTGATGAAGATACAGAAGGGAGCCCACAGTATTTCTTGAGACTAGCGAAAAAGGCTCAGGATCAAGGAAGCTATGAGATTGTTTATATTACTCCATTAGACCTTGAAGAGACTGTAGAAGAGCTTCGGATGGCGGATCCAGATTTCTGGAGTCAATAAATGTTCTGGATTTGAAATTGACATTTCCGTGACCTTTTGAAAAAATGAATATAATGTGTGAAACAGAGGTGAAAATTATGAACTTAGAAGAGTATCATTTAAGTGGAAAGGATATACTTGAAAAAGACTTTAAAACGTCTATGAGAGGGTATAACCAAGAAGAAGTAGATGAGTATCTGGACTTGATCATTCAGGATTATGACCGTTTTCAGCAGGAAATCGAACGTCTTCAGCAGGAAAATGACCGTTTGAAGAAAATGTCATCACGGGAAACCACACAGAGACAAAGGCAACCATCTACAAATAACCATCAAGTGAACTATGACATCTTAAAGCGTGTTTCAAACTTAGAGAAGGCTGTTTTTGGCAATAAGTACGCAGACTAACATCCGCATTTTTCCAATGACAAGCGTTCAAGTGTCTGTTATAATGGTTTAGCACGTCTTAAAAGACGTAATGACAAATGTTAATGCTCTTTTGAATACTCGGGTAATCGCTGTATAGGTTTCTATACAGAGGAAAGTCCATGCTCGCACAAGCTGCGATGCTTGTAGTGTTCGTGCTTGACGAAACCATAAGTCAAGGGAGTTCTTTGGAACTTACGGCAGGGAAAATTCCTAAGTCTTCGATATGGAATGACTACCTTGAAAGTGCCACAGTGACGGAGCCGGAGTAGAAATACTTCGGGTGGAACGAGGTAAACCCCACGAGCGAGCAACCCAAATATAGGTAGGGGCACTTTTCAATGGGAAATGAACCAGAGAAGAGGCCGTTTGACGGCAGATAGATGATTGCCACCGGAGTACGAGGTTGACCACCGTTTGCAGTACAATGGCACAGAACATGGCTTACAGAGTATTCAAAGGTCGCTAATGATACAGATGACACCCTTCTGGAAAGCCTTAAGCTTTTTGGAAGGGTTTTTTCTTTTTGTATAACAATATTAGTGAAGGAAACGGTTCACGTTTGTTCATGCTACATATGAAGGAGGTTCATCATGTCGAAAAAAGTTACGTTGATTGCAACAGCAGCTATGGGACTTGAAGCCATAGTAGGGAAAGAAGTTAAAGCGTTAGGATATGAAGACATACAGATCGAAAATGGAAGAGTTGTATTTGAAGCGGATGTATCAGCGATACCGAGAGCCAATCTTTGGCTTCGAACGGCTGATCGTGTCAAATTGTTGGTTGGAAGGTTCAAGGCCACATCGTTTGATGAACTGTTTGAAAACACGAAGGCATTGCCATGGGAAGCTTTTATAGAAGAAGACGGCGAGTTTCCAGTAGTCGGTAAATCGGTCAAATCGAAGTTGTATAGTGTTCCGGATTGTCAATCGATTGTGAAAAAAGCAATAGTGGAACGATTGAAAGTCAAACACGGCATAGATTCATGGTTGAAAGAAACTGGTGCCTTTTACAGAGTGGAAGTAGCGATTCATAAGGACGAAGCACTGCTTACCATCGATACCTCAGGAAGTGGACTGCATAAGCGAGGATATCGTGTAGGCCAGGGGGAAGCACCTTTAAAAGAGACGTTAGCTGCCGCACTCGTACAAATTACAAACTGGAGCCCTGACCAGCCGTTTGTGGATCCATTTTGTGGTTCAGGGACCATAGCTATCGAAGCCGCATTAATCGGTCAAAATATTGCACCTGGTTTCAACAGGGAATTCGCTTCCGAGAATTGGGGCTTTATTCCGCAAAAAGCGTGGGATGCTGCTTTTCAAGAAGCAGAAGATGCAGCGAATTATGACCAATCGCTACAAATTTTCGGTTCTGATATTGATCCCGACTTGATTGAAATTGCGAAAAAAAATGCAATGGAAGCAGGTCTTGGGGAATTGATTACTTGGAAACAAATGCAGATGAGTGATTTCAAACCGAAGCAGGAAAATGGTTACCTTGTGTCTAATCCTCCTTATGGGGAGCGTATGGGTGAGCGGGAAGAAGTGGAACAGATGTATCGCAACCTTGGTACGATCATGCGTGATCATCCATCCTGGAGTGTGTACATCCTCACTTCTCATGAAGGTTTTGAAAAACTTTACGGAAAACCTGCCACTAAAAAACGGAAGCTCTTCAATGGCTTTATCAAAACGGATTATTACCAGTATTTTGGGAGAAAACCAAAATCCAAGCCAGACAATGGCAAAGGGTTCGGTTTCTGATTCGTCAGATAAAGTGATTCATTTAGATGAAGGGGAGAGATAGATGTGAGTCAAACAACGGAACAGAAATTTATGGAGCTCTTAAAAGAACAATCATCGTATGGAGAAGCGATTGGGCTTATGGCTTGGGATATGAGAACAAAAGCGCCACGCAAAGGAATCGAAGGGCGTTCGGAAGTGATTGGGGTTATGTCCCAAAAAGTTCATGAAATTCAAACCTCGGATGAAATGCGCCAATATATTGATGAATTGAAGAAAAAAGATTTAGACCCCATTTTAAAAAGAGCGGTGGAAGAAGCGGAAGAAACGTATAATAAAACGGCCAAGATACCAGCGGATGAGTATAGAGCTTACGTAACCCTCCAAACCAAAGCTGAATCTATGTGGGGAGAAGCGAAAAATAACAACGACTTCGAAAGTTTCCGCCCATACTTGGAAGAGTTGGTCGAGTACAACCGTAAATTCGCAGATTACTGGGGTTATGAAAACCATCGGTATGATGCCTTGTTGCACAATTATGAACCAGGCGTAACGGTAGAAGTATTAGATGAAGTGTTTCCTAAAGTAAGAAAAGCTTTATCAGCTCTTCTTCAGCAAATCAAAGAAGCCCCAAATCAACCAGATCCATCAGTCCTTAAAGGACATTTCCCTAAAGATCGCCAGGCTGAGTTCAGTGAAGTGATCTTAGAGCGCATGGGATACGATTTTGAGGCCGGTCGTTTGGATGAGACGGTGCATCCTTTTGCTATCGGACTGAATACCAATGATGTCAGAGTGACAACGAAATACGACGAAAAAGATTTCCGTACCGCTGTCTTTGGAACGATTCATGAGGGAGGGCATGCCCTATATGAACAGAACATCGATCCGAAGCTTGCTTTTACACCCCTTGCGGATGGGACTAGTATGGGTATTCATGAATCACAATCTTTATTTTGGGAGAATTTTATTGCGCGTAGTGAAGGCTTTTGGAGAAATCATTATGAGTTGTTCAAAAACTATGCACCTGAGCATTTTCAACATTTAGCGTTGGAGAAGTTTTATCCGGCTGTCAATGAGGTAAAACCATCCCTTATTCGCATTGAAGCGGATGAACTGACGTATTGCCTGCACATTATGGTCCGCTATGAGTTGGAAAAAGCATTAATAGCTGGTGAAATTGAAGTGAAAGATCTCCCTGAACTGTGGAATCAAAAGATGAATGATTACCTTGGAATTACTCCAGAAAGTGATTCTGAAGGAGTGCTTCAAGATATTCACTGGTCAGGAGGGGATTTCGGCTATTTTCCATCCTATGCCTTAGGATACATGTATGCAGCCCAGATGAATGCCAAGATGAGAGATGAAATCGATGTGGATCGTTACATTGAAGAAGGCGATTTCCAAAAAATCAAGGAATGGTTGACGGAAAACGTTCATCAATATGGAAAAATGAAAAAACCATTACAAATCTTAAATGATGTGACTGGTGAAGGCCTGAATCCTGACTACATCATTTCTTATCTAACAAATAAATATAAGAAGATCTATCAGTTTTAAAATGAAAAAAGCCCGGCTGCATCAGCCGGGCTTTGTGTTATTTAAGACATTTCTTCCATCAAATCTGGAGTTGCCGGGAAACCAGCTTCCTTAACGATTTCATTGTATTGATCATTGAATTCTGAGAATTTCTCTTCAGCTGCTGTGAAATCCGCGTTCTCCATGTTTTCATTCAATGCTTTCTCTACACCTTCATAATAGGCTTGAAGGGATGGCAGTGTTTCTTCGAATTTTGTCATGACATCATCTGGAAGATCTGCTTCAATTGTATAGTCGTCAACCATGGAAGAAGCTTCGCTTGCTGCTGTTTTTGCTTCTTCAGCTGCAGATTTAATCGCTTCTGCATTCGGTTCTTCTGCTGTGACGGCAGCTTTGTAGGCAGAAATTTTCTGCTGATATGGTTTGAAAGTGTTCGTCAGAGCCATTTGGGCACTAAGCAATTCTTTCTTCACCTTTTGTTCATCATTCTCTTGATTTTCTGTCGTGTCTTCTGTCTGGTTTTCCGTGTCTGCGTTTGTGCCTTCTTCCGTGTCACTATTACATCCAGCTAAAACCAGTGCTCCGGAAAGACCTAAAGCTAACAACCATTTTTTCATACAGACAACCCCCTTTTTTCTATTCACGATTTACATTCTATGTCAGGCCTTCCCGTATGTAAAGAAATTGCAAAAATGTTATACTATACTGAAAATTCAACACTATTGATGGAGGCTATTGCGATGTATCTACCAGATTTCAGATTAGAAAGAAAACTAGCTGTGATCACAGGGGGAACGAAAGGTATTGGGAAAGCCATTACCCTTGCTTTTGCGGAATCGGGTGCAGATGTGATTGTGATTGCAAGAAGCGAGAAAGACCTGGAACAGACAAAAAAAGAAGTGGAAGAGCTTGGACAACAAGCTTCAATTATTTGTCATGACATTAATGATTATAAGGAAATTATTCAGGAGGTTGAGCGCGTTCGTGAAGGTCGGAAGCTTGATATATGGGTCAATAATGCGGGAATGAATATCAGAAGTGAAGCAGAAAGTGTAACAGAAGAAGAGTGGGACCAGATTATTTCGACGAATATGCGGAGTGCTTTCTTTCTTTCTCAATATGCAGGTCAAGTGATGAAATCCTCCAAAGAAGGGAAAATCATTAACATCTCTTCTGTCGGAGGCCACACTGCCTTACGTACTGGGGTTGTATATGCCATGACGAAGAGTGCACTTATTCAAATGACCAAAAACCTCGCCCTTGAATGGGGGAAATATAACATCAATGTCAATGCAATTGGTCCCTGGTATTTTCCAACCTCTCTTACAGAACAGCTCCTTCAGGATGAATCTTATGTCCAGGAGATTCTTGAAAGGACACCTCTGAACAGAATAGGTAAATTAGAGGAATTGAGTGGTGCCGCTGTCTTCTTAGCTTCAGACGCTGGAAACTATATGACAGGTCAGACCTTGTTTGTTGATGGAGGCATGACGATATATGGATTTTAATTGAATCTTCTGTTCATCTTTTGTCCAATCTTATACATCGTCACATAGCAAAAGCGCCAAATGAAAATGGCGCTTTTGCTATGTCATCCACCTTTATTTTAGATCATTAAATCCAATGAAAAATTGATGCTCCGGTGCAAGGCTCAAAGGAATATGAAATCCTTTACTGAACTATTCCACCTTTGTTTTGCCCTCCATGACCCTAAGCATGGTGATATCAGTGGAAACTTCCTGCTCAGATACATGGATGGCAAGATTCCCTGTAATCATATTTGCGAGCTCCCCTGTAAAAGAAGAAAGTATTTTCCCTTCCAAGGACAGCCCATACATCTTTTCTTCCACCAAGCTGAAACTTGCAACACTTCCCTCAACCAATAGATTCCCAGTAAGGTCACTCGTCATTCCGATCAATAATAGGATGTCCAAATTTAATGGCCGGTGATTGAGAAGGGAGGGTTGTCCTGTTGTTCATTCAAATGGCATAATTTGATGGACTGTATAAATACTAGCATTTGAACGGCACCAATGGACTGAGTTAAAAACAACTGTGGATCCCCCTTCAAAAAAACGTTTGACATAGGTCTATCATGCTACATGAATCTGCTTTCCAAAGACATAATTTCCTCCTTATTTGTACATAGTAAATAAAAAGGAGGATGAAAATGCCATACATACTTTCCTCAGGCGTCCAATGTGCCGACTATTCCTGTAATCAATCCGATGTCCAAAAGCTTGTTTATGAATTATTTCCTTTAAAAGAGCACGAGAAAAAGAGATTGATGCCGATTTTTGAACACGCCAATATTGAAAAACGGCAGTTCGCTGCTCCGTTAGAGTGGTTTAAAGAAAATCATGGATTAGAAGAAAGAAATCATTTGTACCATACCAAAGCTTTAGACTATAGTTTACACGCAATAAGATCTTGTTTGACGAATTCACCTGGGGGTGATGAATTTTCTACAGAAGATATCGATCACCTCATTTTTGTTTCTTCTACAGGGATCTCTACCCCAACTCTTGATGCTTATATTATGAATGAACTCGGTTTTAAAGAGGATACGAAACGGACACCTTTGTTTGGGCTGGGATGTGCAGGGGGAACAAGCGGTGTGGCCAAAGCTTATGAATGGCTTTTGGGACATCCCGATCAGAATGTTCTTGTCATTTGTGCAGAGCTTTGCAGCTTGACCTTTCAGGCGGAAGATGCCAGAGTAAGCAATTTCGTAGGCACAGCTCTCTTTGGTGACGGTGCTTCCGCTGTCTTAGTGGCAGGTGATCAATCCTCCTTGTTGAAGAAAAAGAAACACCCCCTTCCAAAAATTATTAATTCCAGTTCCAGAACAAAAGCTAATAGTACCGATGTAATGGGGTGGAGGGTCGTTGATACAGGTTTTGAAGTTATTTTCAATAAGAGCATCCCCCGGTTAGTCAAGGAATTTTGGAGTGTACATGCCGGGGAAATCGTACGCAACAATGGGTGGTCCGTCAATGAGCTGCCTTTCATTGTGGCTCATCCCGGTGGTAGAAAAGTTTTAGAAGCCTACGAGGAAGTATTCGATTTGAAAGAGGGGGCTTTGAAGATTCCGAGGAAGGTGTTATCCGCTCACGGAAATATGTCCTCTCCAACGGTACATTTTGTGCTGCATGAAGTCTTAAAGACGAAACATGAAAAAGGGACGAAATCAATTATGACTTCTCTCGGTCCTGGATTTAGTTCTGAAATTGTAAGTTTGGAGTGGGATTAGAATGGAAATTTTTTTATGGATGATTTTGGCTTTTTTAATATTTCAACGGCTGGGGGAACTTGCCCTGGCAAATCGAAATCGTAAGTGGATGGTGGAAAGAGGGGCGAAGGAGTGGGGGCAAGGTCACTATTTCCTGTTCATCCTTCTGCATAGCTTATTTTTTGTATGTATCATTGCAGAGTTCGTTTGGACGCCTTATGTTCAGCAACCATTCTTTTATATCGCACTAACCGGGTTTTTCTTGTTACAAATTCTTAGAATCGCCTGCATACGAACTCTGGGAAAGCGGTGGAATACAAGAATCCTCGTATTACCTGATGAAGAACCGATCCGGAAAGGGATTTACCGATTTGTGAAACACCCGAATTATGTGATCGTCTTTTTTGAATTAATGGTCATCCCGGTGTTGTTTCATGCCTATTTAACTGCACTGATTTTCCCTTTCTTGCATCTGCTCGTCCTCACGGTAAGAATTCCTGCTGAGGAGAGGGCGCTTCAGGAAAGGATTTAAATGTTCAAAAAATATTGCTCATTTGCGGAATGTCTGTTAAGATTCTAATTAGAAATGAAATTCATTTTCAATTAGAAGGGTGAGAACAAATAATGTTGGTTTTCATAATGTTAACGGTCGCCGTTTACAGTAGTTTGATGATTTTCGTGTTAGCTAAATTGGGAAGCGTCCCTGCTCAAACTGTCATGAATGTATTCAGAACCAAAAACCAAAGTTCTCATTTCTACCATAAAAAAAGATACGAACGGACCCTTTCGGCCAGGTGAAAGCACCTGGTCTTTCTCATGCCTGAAAGTCTTAAAAAGTACAAAAATTAATGGGAAATTCCTGTCGAATTGCCGATAATTTCGTCATTTTTTGTTATGATATAGAAAAATGTCACAAATACATACCAATGACGGATAAGGTTAGGAGAGTATTATGGATAGAAACACGTTAGCTTACTTCCTTGAAGATCTTTGGAGTAAGGGATTCAAACTGAGTGATGAGGATGTCCAATTTATATATTTTGGGAATAACTCTTCTAATGCTCCGGAATGGAAAACCATTGTTGCTGTCAACATGACCTTAAAAATACAACAGTCTTTTGATCCCAGTTTTTTTATTAGTATTTTAGAACTTATTTCGAATCCATCCATCACCAGTAAAAGAAAGGCATATGAATCCATAGAAGCACAACTTTCCATTACAAGGACTACACACAAATAAAGAACCCAGATCACTACTGATCTGGGTTTTGTTTCGTCTGTAGACACTCTCTCGCAAGACGGTCTGCATTTTTGTTTTGTTTGTCGGGAATCCATTTATAAAAAACATAGGAAAAGCTTTCTTCAAGGCTCATGATCTGGTTAAACAAGGGAAGGAATTTTTCATTCTTCGTGTATCGCTTATCCATGGTATCAACTGCGATTTTTGAATCAGATCTGATCGAAATGATTTCTCCCGGATGTTTCTCCTTACAGATTTGCAAGGCGTGAATAATCGCGAGGAATTCCGCTTCATGATTCGTCCAGTTCCCTAAATAGAATTGATGTTCTTCCGTTTTTTGATTTTTTTTAATAACTACCCCAGCGGCACTGGGGCCCGGCTCTCCACTGCAAGCAGCGTCTGTGTACACTTCTAACATGGCATATGACCTCCTCACTCAGAATGCGGCATTTTTTTAGCCATATAAAAGAATGGTGTATCCATAGCTGCCACGATGAACTTAATGATATACGTGGTTATAAAAATCTCAAGCCAGATCTCAAATGGATACAAACCAAAAAAAGCGATGAAGCAAAAAATACTCGTATCTAACAATTGACTGATCATCGTACTTCCATTGTTCCGAATCCAAAGCGCACGATCAGATGGAAACATCTCTTTGAGTTTAGCATATAACCATACATCAAAATATTGGCTTACGATATACGCAAGCATGCTGCCGAGTGCAATCCTCGGAACAAGACCAAATAAAGACTGCAATGCTGGTTGAGCGATGTCGTTTTCGCCTGGATTGAAAAGAATGGCGAACTGCATAATGATTGTCATAATAATCAATGTGGAAAAACCCAACCACACAGCTTTCCTCGCCTCTTTTTTTCCATATTTTTCATTAAGAATATCGGTAGCTAGAAAGGCGGTTCCATAGACAATGTTCCCGAGGGTTGCATTCAACCCGAACATCTCTACTGTTTTGACAACTTGGATATTTGCAAGGACCGTGGACATTCCGATCCAAACAAATAAGCCAGGTTTTCCGAACAACCGATAAATTCCAATTAATAATCCGAAATTGAGTAGTGCAAATAATATCCATAGGATTTCGTTACTCATCGTATTTCCTCCTTAGTTTTGATATCGCGGGAGTTCCCGAACCGCGGGTAAAAAGAACCAACAGCGATCCATTATACGATGGTACAAGCCATTTGACAAGAACCATTTCCCTTATTCAATACTATGTCAGGATTGTGGAAGACTCAGTTTCGAGACTTTTGTTGAGTGGATGGGGCTGCGGGGAATAACTCGCTTTCCGCGGGAGCGCGATGAGCCTCCTCAGGCTGACGCCTTCCGGGGTCTCACCTAGCACTCTTTTCCTCTTAGATATCCGGTTCCGGCGCCTAGCGGCTAGTGAGACTTCCCTCGCTTCTGTCCGATAAGTCAACATCGAATCACTTCGTTCTTCGTGTTTCCTTTATCTCCGCCAGCTCAGTCCAGTCCATACGCCGCTGATCAAGGCGCCTGCACACTTAAGGTAGGAGTCTCGACATTCCCCTCCGCCCCTTAACCAAGGAAGGTTCTCGAAACCACTACTTAAGAATCAGCTTGTATGGTTTTGGGAAGAGGATAATATTAATTTTGCCCAGTGGGCATTCAGAAAGTGAAAGCTTGATACAGAAGCTTATACCCACTCCAGTTCGGAGAGTGGTCACTCCATCTCGGTATAGGGAGTTCGTTTCTCCCTCATATGAAATGGGGTGGTTGGGAAGCTGCGAGACTCCCGTGGGAGAAGGAGATAGGCGAGATCCCGCAGGACGCAGTCCGAGGAAGCTCGGCGCTCCCCCACAGGAAAGCGAGTTGCTTCCCAGCCACCCCTAACGCTTAACCAGGCAACGAACCCTGGAAACATCTCGAAACTGAGTCTTCAAGAAAAGGGAGCTATTCTGGAGTATTGAGTGAGGGAGTTGTGAGGCTTGTTTAGTCGTTAGAGGTAAAAGAAAAAGCAATCTCCGAGGAGATTGCTTTTTGATGGAACATCTATTCTTTCACAACGTTCGCAGCTTGTGGGCCGCGGTCGCCTTCTACGATTTCGAAAGTAACAGCTTGACCTTCTTCTAGAGATTTGAAGCCTTCTTCCTGGATAGCAGAGAAGTGTACGAATACGTCGTTTCCACCCTCAACTTGAATGAAACCGTAACCTTTTTCTGCGTTGAACCATTTGACTGTACCATTTTGCATGATTTGTTCCTCCTAAATCTTGCACGTAAAACGTGGAAATTACAAATATCAGACCGAAAAAAACCTCATAGAACGACGGAACAATAAATTCCGAAGCACTTCTATGAGGAGTTACCTGTCATTTATGTTTCCGATCGTGTTATTTGCTTACCCCAAATATATCGTATGAGAAAAGGAGCGTCAACAAGATAAATCTAATAAATTTAAACAACTTGTACCGCTTCCGATAATGGAAGACTATAACTCACAACAAGAGTCAGGTACAATGATAGAAGATACATAAGGAAAGGAACGATTTCAATGAAATCCGATATAAAAATAGCGTTGGAAGCTGATATGAAACCGATCCATCAGATTGCTGAACAGTTGAACTTAAATGTGGAAGATTGGGAACCTTATGGCCATTATAAAGCGAAATTGTCGGATCAACTTTTGAATAAACTCTCTAGCAGAAAAAAAGGGAAAATTATCTTGACTACATCAATCAATCCGACACCAGCAGGGGAAGGTAAATCCACGGTAACAGTCGGTTTAGGGCAAGCCTTGAATAGATTGAATCAACGCGCTGTGATCGCACTCAGAGAACCTTCTCTTGGTCCCACTATGGGAATAAAGGGGGGAGCAGCGGGAGGAGGATACTCCCAAGTGGTACCGATGCAGGATATCAACCTGCACTTCACTGGGGATATCCATGCCATTACTTCTGCGAATAATGCACTTTCCGCTTTTATCGACAATCATATTCATCAGGGAAATGAACTGAATATCGATCCGAGAAGAGTTTCATGGAAGCGTGTGATGGATTTAAATGATAGAGCTTTAAGAGAAGTCATTGTCGGTCTTGGTGGCCCGGTAAAAGGAGTGCCCAGAGAAGATGGTTTCAATATAACGGTTGCTTCAGAAATTATGGCCATTCTTTGTTTAGCGAAAGATCTTACTGACATGAAGCGAAGAATAGCTGAAATAGTCATCGGATACACTTATGACAAAAAGCCGGTTCAAGTAAAACAACTAGGTGTGCAAGGAGCTTTGACACTTCTTTTGAAGGATGCAATCAAACCTAACCTTGTACAGACCCTTGAGAATACACCTGCCATTATACACGGAGGGCCATTTGCGAATATAGCCCATGGTTGTAACAGTGTCATGGCCACAAACTTAGCCGCGAAACTTGGAGATTATGTAGTAACTGAAGCTGGATTCGGAGCAGACCTTGGAGCAGAGAAGTTTTTGGATATTAAAACTAGAGCAGGCGACCTTGAACCCGATGCCGTTGTTATTGTAGCTACAATTAGGGCTTTGAAAATGCATGGGGGTATGGAAAAAGGATTACTGGAGAGTGAAAGCGTGGACGCTTTAAAGGCTGGGATCGGCAACCTGAAGAAGCATATGGAAACCATCCAGCAATATGGACTTCCTTTTGTTGTGGCGATCAACCAATTTCCTTCTGATACAGAACGGGAAATAGAGTTTCTCACTCATTGGTGTGAGGAACAAGGAGTTGAAGTATCACTTACTAACGTATTTGCTGAAGGTGGTCAAGGTGGGATCGACCTGGCGGAAAAAGTGATGAGTGCATGTGAGAAGAAAACGGAACCGTTAAAGTATATGTATGAGTTGGAAGACTCTATAGAAGAAAAAATTGATAAAATCGCAATGAACGTTTATGGAGCTGAAGGTGTTGATTTTTCATCAAAAGCTGAGAAGCAGATTCGTCAACTAAGAGAGCTTGGTTTTGGAGAGCTGCCTGTATGTATGGCTAAGACTCAATATTCCTTATCTGATGACCCTGGAAAGCTTGGTCGCCCGCAAAACTTTAGAGTAACTGTCAGAGAGATCTATCCTTCAGTAGGAGCCGGTTTCCTTGTTGCTTTAACCGGAGACGTCATGACCATGCCGGGACTGCCCAAACAGCCGGCCGCTTTGCGGATGGATGTAGATGAAGAGGGTATCATCCATGGCTTATTCTGATACAAGTTTGGAAAATGATCTGCTATAATCATTCAAGTCGAACATTTTATGGGATTGAGAATGAAACAGGAGATGGAATGGTTATATAGAAGGTAAGGGGGATTTATAGTGACAATACGTATTGGTTTGACAGGATGGGGAGACCATCCCACCCTTTATTCGGACCGGACGAGATCTGAGGAGAAATTATCCGCGTACGCTTCTCACTTTCCTGTAGTTGAAGTAGATACAGCCTTTTATGCAATCCAACCCGTTTCCCGTTATGAAAAGTGGCTGAAGGAAACGCCTGAGTCCTTTTCATTTGTTATTAAAGCATTTCAACAATTGACAGGTCATGACAGGGAAGCGAGGACGGTACAGGAAGCGAAGGATCTGATGAAGCGTTATGAAGAGTCCATCCAGCCCGTATGGGAAAGTGGCCAGGTGAACGCGTTGTTATTTCAATTTCCACCGTGGTTCGATGTGCGTAAAGAGAACATAAAAAAACTTCGTTATATCCGGGAATGGATGGAAGATTACCCACTGGCATTGGAGTTCAGAAACCGCACGTGGTTCGATCCAAGCTATTATGAACAAACATTATCTTTCATGAAAGATCAGCAGTGGATTCACAGTATTTGTGACGAGCCGCAAGCAGGAGAAGGGTCAGTGCCACGTGTTCTTGTACCTACCCATCCTGAAAAAACATTGGTCCGTTTCCACGGGAGAAACATTCACGGCTGGAACAAAAACGGTCGGAAAGACTGGCGGAAAGTTCGCTTTTTGTATATGTATAATGAGGAAGAATTGCAGGAGTGGAAAGAACAAGTGTTAAAACTTGAAGAATCGACTCCTGAGGTTACTCTTCTGTTTAACAACAATTCAGGTGGCGATGCCGCAGATAATGCTAAGCAAATGCAGGAGCTTCTTGATATCAAGTATGAAGACCTCAACCCACGACAAATGGACCTTTTCAATTTCTAGGAGGCAAACATGAACAAAAGGGAAGCACTGGAAACAATCAGATGTTTCGTTAATGATATATTCAAAGACGATACGAGCGGGCACGATGATGTCCATATGAAACGAGTAGCCTCGTGGGCGAAATTCATGGCGAACAGTGAGGGCGAGGATCCATTTTTATGCGAAGTTGCAGCTCTCCTTCACGATGTTGGAGATCATAAATTGTTTGCCCATCCAGAAAAGGCGATCCAACAAAGGGATAAACTACTTTCGGATATTGGTTTTACAGAGAATGAGATTGATACAATTGCTGATGCGATTCGGACAGTATCTTTTTCAAAAGGAGACGTCCCCAATTCAAGAATGGGAGAGATCATTCAAGATGCTGACAGGTTAGATGCCATAGGAGCTGTCGGTATTGCACGAACGTTTGCTTTTGGCGGGACCATCAATCAACCGATTTATAAGGAAGATGAAAAAGATGCCATCAGCCATTTTTATGAAAAACTTTTGAAACTAAGAGAATTGATGCATACCAAAAGCGGAAAGCAGGAAGCTGAAAGGCGCCATCAATTTATGCTTCAATACTTAGAAGAGTTTTATCGTGAACAACAATGCAGAGAGGAGTACAGTCATGTCAAAGAATGAACAGGCTTATTTAAATATGTGTAAACACGTGTTGAAAGAAGGAAACTCAAAAGAAGATCGAACAGGAACCGGGACTCTTTCGGTTTTCGGACACCAGATGCGGTTTGATTTAAAAGAAGGTTTTCCGCTCATGACCACTAAGCGTGTTCCTTTTAAGCTGATTGCCAGTGAACTATTATGGTTCATGAAAGGGGATACGAACATCCGCTATTTATTGGAACATAAGAATAACATTTGGAACGAGTGGGCTTTTCAAAAATGGGTGGAGAGTGAAGACTATACAGGCCCTGACATGACTGATTTCGGACGGCGCAGCCAGAATGATGAAGAGTTCAAAAAGCAATATAAAGAGCAGATGGATACGTTTAAAGAAAAGGTCCTGAACGATGACACTTTCGCAAAAGAGTTCGGTGATCTCGGCGCGGTTTACGGAAAACAATGGAGGGAATGGAAAACAAGCAGAGGACAAACCATCGATCAGCTTAAAAATGTGGTAGAGAGTATAAAAAATAACCCTGACTCGAGAAGACACCTTGTCACTGCATGGAATCCAGAAGATGTCCCCTCAAATATGGCTTTACCACCTTGTCATATTCTTTTTCAATTTTATGTCGCGGATGGTAAATTATCGTGTCAGTTGTATCAAAGGAGCGGAGACATTTTCCTGGGAGTACCTTTCAATATTGCCAGCTATGCGTTGCTGACCCACCTGATTGCCCATGAATGTGGGTTGGAAGTCGGTGAATTCATTCACACTCTTGGAGATGCTCATATATACAATAATCATAGGAAGCAGATCGATGAACAATTAACGAGAGAACCTAGAACCTTACCAACGTTGTGGTTGAACAATGAAAAAGAAAGTATATTCGATTTCGATATGGAGGATATCACGATTGAGGGCTACGACCCCCATCCGAGCATTAAAGCTCCAGTAGCCGTATAACCCGAAGTTTCTCTTTGTTGGAATACCATAAAAATCCTCTTCGGTATAAGGTTTAAACTTGCCTTGAGGAGACATTGCAGCGTGGCATATCTAGTTTCATGAGGGAGCATGGTTTAGCTTACCCACTGAGGGCTAACCAATCGCTGATTTGCCGGAAGATTCTCTTCATCACCGACAGACCCTGGAACATCACAAAAATACCGAAATTTAGTATTTCTCAAGACTGCCATCACTTTAGTAACTGTAAATCTTAAAGAAGGGGTGTTAAGGATGATTTCATTCATATTTGCAATGGACAAAAACAGATTGATTGGAAAAGACAATGATTTACCATGGCATATTCCGAACGATTTTAAATTTTTCAAGGACACCACGTGGGGGAAAACCATCATTATGGGAAGGAAAACATTTGAGTCCTTTCCTCAACCTCTTCCAGAGCGGGAGCACATCGTTATAACCAGTAATAAGAATTACGACCGGGAAGGATGTACAGTGATCCACTCCATGGATGAGATCCTTAAGATGGAGGAAGATAACCCGGATAAAGAATGGTTTGTAATCGGAGGAAGTGTACTCTTTGAAAAAATGCTTCCTCATGCAGATCGTATGTATTTGACTTATATTGATGCAAGCTTTGAAGGGGACACATATTTTCCAGAGTATGACGAATCTGAGTGGACGCTTGTTTCTGAGACGAAGGGTCTGAAAGATGAAAAGAACCCGTATGACTATTATTTCCGTACCTACGACCGGAAGAGTTCCTAATGCAACAAAAGGATTTGTGTGGAGTGATTCTTAACGGGGGAGGATCGACAAGAATGGGGACCGCTAAGTCTTCTTTGGCTTTGGGTAGTATGACCTCATTGGAGTTGATTACCTCGAGTCTTTCAATGGTAACTGACACCATCATAGTGAACCAGGATGAACCATTAAAAGAGCCTTACCCGGTCGTCGCAGACATTTATGAAGATGCAGGGCCACTAGCTGGATTGCACGCAGTCATGAAACAAAGACCGGCCACCTGGTTTGTCATGGCTGCATGTGATACTCCTTTTGTCAGTGATGAGGTTTATCGTCATTTGATTCAAGAAGCGGATGATTCGGTGGATGCTGTCATTCCTGTCTACGAAGGACGATTTCACCCCACATCTGGAGTCTATCATATACGGATCCTGGACAAACTGGAGTCTTATCTTTCTCAAGGTGGCAGAAAAGTCCGGGGGCTTTTTGATCATATACAGATAAAGGAATTGTCCATTTTTCCTGGTATTGAGCAGGAGAAGCTTTCCATGCACTTTTTTAATATGAACACACCAGAGGAATATGCATATGCAAGGGATTTGTTTAAAAACTGGAAGAGGTAGAGACAATAGAATACAGAGCATGATATGATAAAGAAGAAGTAAGATGGAAAGGAATTTTTGGTGAAGTTGTTTCTTTTCTATGTCTACTCTTGTAAAATGGATATAAAGTACGCGTTGAAGGCGGTGAATGGACATGCTGTCAAGTATCGGAATACCAGGTCTGATTTTGATTTTGACGATTGCTTTAGTCATTTTCGGCCCGAAGAAATTGCCTGAAATCGGAAAGGCTGCTGGGGAAACCTTAAAAGAATTCAAAAACTCTGCTCGTGATCTTACAAGCGACTCTAGTGAAGAAAAAACGAACAAATAACATAGGCTTATAATTTTTAAAAAAGACATAACTAATGGAGTGATTGACCATGTTATCAAGCATTGGTGTACCAGGTCTCATTCTGATTTTAATCATCGCACTTGTCGTTTTTGGCCCTTCAAAACTGCCTGAAATTGGAAAGGCATTTGGAAGTTCCCTTAAGGAATTCAAGAAAGCTACAGGCGACATCATGTCTGATGATGAAAGCAGTAAAGCAGAAAAGAAAACCAAAGAATAAAATGAATAAAGAAGGTGTAAGGGACTTTCCCTTGCATCTTCTTTTTGTCAGGCTCCTACCAGCCTGGAGGTGAGTGTAGTGTCAGAACAAAAAATAACTCAGGATATCGAAATGAACGTCACCGATCACTTGAGTGAGTTGCGAAAACGCGTTTTATGGACGTTAACCTTTTTTATCACTTTCTTCATTGTAGGATTTATCTATGTTGAAAGAATACAAACGTTTTTTATTAAAGATCTACCGTTTGAATTGAATATGACGAGTCCGGGTGAAATCATTTGGATTATTTTCACCATTGCCAGTCTCGTGGCTATTGTAGGAACCTTGCCCATACTGTCCCTACAAATATGGCTGTTTGTCAAACCTGCCTTAACACCAAAAGAGCGCCGGGTTTCACTTTCCTACGTGCCAGCGATCTTTTTACTGTTTCTTGCAGGGCTTACGTTTGGATACATCGTATTTGTCCAGCTGATTTTACCTTTTCTCTTGTCACTCAATAATGGAATGTTCAATGAAATTTATACGGTGGAGCGGTATTTCCGTTTTCTTTTCAGGGTAACGATTCCTTTTGCGGTTTTATTTGAGATCCCCATCATCATTATGTTCTTAACTAGTCTGGGTATCGTTAACCCTGTCTTTCTAGTGAAGGTTCGTAAATATGCGTATTTTATCTTGATTATTATCGGAACCATCATTTCTCCACCTGATTTCATTCTTCAATTGGTGGTTGCGTTTCCTTTAATCCTTCTGTATGAGGTAAGCATTATTCTATCGAGGATTGTTTATCGTAAGAAGCTTAAAAATCACCAGGAATTCATGGAATCTGAAGATTAGATAGTCAAGGAACAAAAAGCACGTGGAAAGGCCCAGAGATTTACATCTCTGGGCCTTTCACTTGGATTTTAGCTTATTTTTACAAAATGGTTAGTTTTTCAGTTTTACAATATTATCTTTTGCTGTACAGACCGTAACATGATAAAAATAATGTAGGAATATGCGAGGAGGAACAAAACCGATGAGATCCTTTTACCACTATATGATGAGATACAGAGGGAACAAGAAGAATAACGAAGAAAAACAACTCGCTGAATGGATGTTCGATGACCACAGCTTCCCAAAGCAGGCGAAAACTTATGATGAAATCAGTTCCTATTTAGAATGGAATGCACCTTTTCCATCTGCTTTATCTGTTTTCGATCAATTATATGAGAAATACAAAATAGAAGAAGAATAAAAGAGAGGTGGACCTATGAGAATTTTACACACGGCTGACTGGCATTTGGGAAAAATCGTGAACTATGTACATATGACGGAAGACCAACGCTACATTCTTCAACAATTTGTGGGAATTGTAGAGAGGGAAAAGCCGGATGTCATCATTATAGCAGGGGACCTCTATGATCGCTCCATTCCTCCAAAACAAGCGGTGGAATTACTGAATGAAACGTTGACGACGCTCATTAATGACCTCCAGGTTCCGGTTCTTGCGATATCGGGTAACCATGACAGTCCGGATCGGTTGAATTTCGGCAGCCAAATGTTTAGAAAACAAGGTCTGTTCTTAGATACGAAATTACAAAAAGAGCGAGAGCCTGTCACCTTATACGATGAAGACGGTCCTGTTCATTTTCATCTCATCCCATATGTTGAGCCTGCAGAAGTGGCGTCTGTATTTGAAGATCAAGAGATTAAGACCCATCAACAGGCAGCGGAAGTTCTGATCAAGGATATCGAGCAACGCTTTAACATGGATGATCGCCATGTCTGGGTCGGCCACTCCTTTTTAGCAGGAGGAATGGAATCGGAATCTGAAGAGCGCCTGTCTATGATTGGGGGTAGTCCTTATGTTGATGCCCGGTTATTCCAAGCCTTTTCTTATGTCGCTCTGGGTCACCTTCATCAGCCCCAAAGAGTGACGGAAGATTATATAAGGTACAGCGGATCAATTTTGAAATATTCGTTTTCTGAAGTTAATCACGCGAAATCAGTGACAAGGATTGATATGGATCAGGAAGGATCATGTGAATGGGAAAAGATACCGCTTACACCGATAAGAGACTTCCAAGTCATCGAAGGTTATTTTGAAGACCTCCTGGCTGGAGAATCCGCTGAAAATCCCGAAAACTACTTGCATGTCCGCCTCTTGGATGATGGCCAGCTCGTGGATCCCATGGGCAAATTACGAAAAGTATACCCGAATATCCTTCATTTGGAAAGACGGAGATCAAAGACAAATTTACAAATGGAAGAACTGCAGGAAGTCAAAAAGCGACAGAAGCTTTCACACGCAGACCTCTTTGCTTCTTTTTATGAAGACATTAAAGGGGAGTCTATTCCACCTGAACGGAAAGAATTGATTGAACAAGCCATAGATAACCTAAGGAAAGAAGAGAGGGGGAGATAAGATGAAGGCACTCACTCTTACCATGGCTGCATTTGGTCCTTACCGTCATAAGCAGGTAGTGGATTTTACAACATTAGGAGAAGAGTCGATCTTTCTTATCACTGGACCTACCGGGGCAGGAAAGACAACGATTTTTGATGCGATGTGTTTTGCCCTCTATGGCCGTGCAAGCGGCAGCGATAGGGACCAGGATTCGATGCGGAGTCATTTCGCAGATACAGGAGAACCAACCTATGTAGAATTCACTTTCGAATTACGGGGGAAAACGTATCGCATTGTAAGAATGCCAAAGCAGATGAAAAGGAAAGAACGTGGGGAAGGGTGGAAAGAAGACCCGGCCCGTGCCGATTTCTATATCATTCAAGGTGAGGAAGAGAAACTGGTAGCATCTAAAATTAAAGAAGTGAACGAATACATTGAAGAAATCCTCGGCCTTGATTATGAACAATTTCGAAAAATGATCATGATCCCACAGGGAGAGTTCCGAAAGTTAATCTCTGAAAATAGTAAAGAGAGAGAGGAAATCCTTCAACGCATTTTCAAAACGGAGTTCTTCGCAGAAGTCACTGATTATTTTAAGAAACAGTCGAAGGAACTACAAACGGAGATCAATCAATTTGAGTGGAAAATTTCTCAGGAGAAAGAGAGAGTCGTGTGGGGGGAAGAAGCAGACGCTGATCTCGAAAATGAGGAACTCTCAAAAGTACGAAAACGATTGAGTCAAAGGATCGACCATCAGAAACAAATGGTTTCTGATGAAAAAGCTTATGCGGATCAACTTCAGCAAACCACAGACCACATTCAGAACCAGTACTTCGAATCGAAGCAGCTCCTGGATCTTTTTGAAGAAAGGGATCGGTTATCCATAGAGCATAAGAAGCTCGAAGAAAATTCAGCGGCCATCAAAGATTTGGAGAAAGAGCATGCCTATGCCAAGAAAGCAGCGGAAGTACACCCATATGAAAAACAATACGAGGAAAGACAAAGAGAACTTGACCAGCTCCTTTTGAATCAAAAGGATAGAGAAGAAACATACAATCGCGTGAAATCGGCGTTTGATAAGATACAGGAAGAATATGTGAAGAAAGCCGATCAACAAGAAGATCGTGACAGTATGAAAGAGGCCTGGCAACAAAAATTAAGAGAAAAAGAGCATGTAGAAGAATTTTTAAAGAAAAATCAGGGGCTCGAAAATCTTGAAAGGGAGATAGCCAATAATCGCCGTTCTTTCTCTGATTTTCAGGAAAAGGAACAAAAAATTCTTCAAGATAAGAAATGGATGAAAGAAAAAGTGAAAGGTGAAAGGTCTTTAAGAGAAGCAGCTTATGAGAAAAAACAATCCTATCAGACCTCGCAACAACGAAAGGAAAAGGTGGGAAGATTATCCAAAGAATGGCTTCAGTTAACTAAGCTACGCACTCAATATCAGTCTGTTTCCAAAAACTATCAGGAAAAAAAACAAAGGTTACAGAAATCCAAAGAGTCGTATGAAAAAGCGCTGGATGACATTAGGAAACACCACGCTTATACCCTATCCTTGCATTTAAGTGATGGGTCACCTTGTCCGGTATGCGGCTCAACTGAACACCCTGGTGTAGCAGGGAAGCCAGAAGGTGTGCTGAATGAAGATCAGGTGGAACAGCTGAGGGAGCGTCACAAGGAGGCAGAGCAGTACTTCGAGAAGGCACAGGACGAATTGATCCAGGTAAAGTCTGAAGGGGAAGCTCAACGTCAATTGACAGAGAGCATCTGGAATGATTTAGACATCGAGGATGAACTTTCTGAAGAGATGATTGAAAAAGAAAGACAGCATTGCTCTCATGAGATGAGAAAAGTGCTTGACGAGTATAACAACCTTAAAGAGAAAATAGAGGACATTCAATCCACGGAGAAAAAATTGGACCAGATGGATCAACAGTTGGAATCCTTGCAAAACCAAAAAGAGACACTTCAGCGAACAATCAATGATCAGCAGCAGGACCAGGCCAAACGAAGAACAGAGCTGGAATCACTAAAAGAAAATGTGACTTCTACGAGTGTTGATCCTGAAGAATTAGTGAAAGAAGCAGCAAGTCTTGAAAAGTCATATAAAGAAGCAGAGGAAAATTGGATAGAAATACAAAGCTTATATCAACAGAAACGGGACGAATGGCAGAAAATCCAAACAGCAGTAGAAGAAGGACAGAACTATTTGGAGCAAGCACAAAAAGCTGTAGAACAGCGGAAAACAGAATTTGATCAAACGCTTGTTCAATTTTCTTTTGACTCGGTCGAAGCGTATCAATCGGCCATTCGTACTCCTCAAAAAATGGAACAAATGGCCAACGAAATCCAGCAATACCAGCAACGGGTACACATCGTCAATGAGCGGTTGGAAGAATTGAATCAAAAGTTAGAAGAAAAAGAAAGACCTCAGCTACAAGCTGTTCATGAGAAATTGGAAAAGATGCAAGAAAAACTAAACGAGCAGCGGGAAAAGGTCAATCATCTCAACGTTTCGCTTCAACAAAATGAATCCATACAAGAAAATATCCGGCGGCTTGTAGAAGAACAAGGAGAACTGGCCGCGAAGTATTATGATATTGCTGAGCTCGCTCAAATTGCGAACGGAGACAATCATTTACGCCTCTCTTTGGAGAGGTATGTGCTGGCTTCTTATTTGGATGAGATCCTCATACAGGCCAATTTACGCCTTGATCAGATGACAGACCACCGATACCAGCTCATCCGCAGTGATGCTATAGCTAAACGGGGTGCTCAAAGTGGACTCGATCTTGAGGTGATTGATCATCATACAGGACAACAGCGATCAGTAAGAACACTTTCGGGTGGGGAAGGTTTTAAAACCTCTTTAAGTTTAGCTCTTGGCATGGCTGATGTGGTTCAGGCGCATGCCGGCGGGGTTCAGTTGGACACATTGTTCATTGATGAGGGGTTCGGTACGTTGGATGACCTTTCATTAGAACAAGCGATTGGCTGCCTTAGAAGTTTACAGGACGGCAACCGAATGCTCGGAATTATTTCCCACGTCCAGCAATTAAAAGAGGAAATTCCGGCGAAATTGCAAATCGATGCAGGCCCAGAAGGGTCAAAAGTGGAATTTGTCTTTCAATAAATAAAAAATATTTCCTTATTTTCGGATGCTCTTATACGAAAAGCGCCAATATTCAACAGCACTCTCCAAATTCTATGTCCCATACAGAAAATGAAGAAAGATGCCTGTCATATTTTGCGCTTGCCCGGGAAATATCTGAGATTTTAAACGGGAAATAATCAAGGAGGGGGTGTTCGGATGATCCAACCAGCCAATGATTGGGAAGATCTTCTGAACGAAGAGTTTAAAAAAGATTATTTTAAAGAATTACAGAGTACTGTCGAGACGGAATACAAAGTCAACGCCATCCAACCTGCTTATGATGAAGTTTTCCAAGCCTTACAGTCGACACCTTATGCGTCAACTAAAGTAGTCATTCTTGGACAGGATCCTTATCATGGAAAGGACCAGGCACATGGGCTCAGTTTTTCAGTTCGACCAGGTAATCGTATTCCACCCTCCCTTCGCAATATTTACAAAGAATTGAAGGAGGATCTAGGTGTTCAACCTCCGGACCATGGCTCCCTTCGTTCCTGGGCAGAACAAGGTGTCCTACTTTTAAACGATGTATTGACAGTGAGGGAAGGGGAAGCCAATTCTCACAGAGGGTTAGGGTGGGAAACATTCACCGATGCAATCATTCAATCATTGAATGAAAGAAAGAAGCCAGTGGTTTTCTTTTTGTGGGGAAAGCATGCACAAAAGAAAGGGGCATTCATCAATCGAGAAAAACATCTTGTACTGACTTCCTCTCATCCTAGTCCCTTTGCTGCGCATAGAGGTTTTTTCGGAAGCCGGCCTTTTTCTCAGGCGAATAAGTTTTTATTAAAAAATGCGTTGGATCCGGTGGATTGGTCGTTACCGCCTGCGAACATAGAGACAGGAGCCCAAACCAGTTCATAAAAAAGGCATATGCTAGAGTATTCTAACGTTTCGGAGGGGTTTTTATGTTTCCGACAGGTCAACCGCCTTTCCCTCCTATGGGCCAGTTCCCAGGATTCCAGCAAGCTGCACCGCAAATGATGCGTTCGATGGCACCGTATATCAATGCGGGAAGCCGGGGTTTCGGCGGCTTTGGGGCTCCAGGTTTTTTAGGGAATACAGGGTTCGGCTCCGGGCTCTCTGGGCTCCCGGGTGTTTTCGGTGGAGGTGGAGGTACTGGTTTTGGGGCGCAGGCTCTTGGTGCCGCAGGGACAGCTGCAAAAACTGGAGGAGCTGGATGGCTTGGGCACATGCAGACGGCACTGAAAGCTATGCAATCGGCAGCACCTATGATGCAGCAATACGGGCCGATGCTGAAAAACATTCCTGCCATGATTAATATGATGAAAATCATGAACGAACCAGATGATGATGATGATGAGAGTCTGGTACCATTAGACGAAAGCAGCAGCAAACCGTCTGTTTCAGAGGACTGGGAATCCACAAGTGTGCTTGATAAGAAAGAAAAAAAACGTTCTCAAGGTGCATCACAGCCTAAATTATACATTTAGGCTGTGCATGTAGCTTGATTTTTTTTGTAGAGTTAGCAAAAATAAGTACATATCCAAATATAAAAATGAAAACCGATGCCTTTAGGAGGTTATATATTGAGTAGACAATTGGAAAATGCAACATTCGCAGGAGGATGCTTCTGGTGTATGGTGGAACCCTTTGATGAACGCCCTGGAATCGAATCCATTGTATCAGGCTATACCGGCGGGCATACTGAAAACCCGACATACATGCAGGTAATCACGGAAGAGACGGGTCACAGGGAAGCCGTACAGATCACTTTCGATCCCGCCATTTTTCCTTATGAGCGGCTGGTTGAGCTGTTTTGGCAGCAGATCGATCCCACTGATGCCGGAGGTCAATTCGCTGATCGGGGGCACTCCTACACAACGGCCATCTACTATCACAATGAGAAACAACGAAAAGTGGCTGAGAAGAGTAAAGAAGAGCTTGCAGCATCTGGGAAATTCAAGGATGCGATAGTAACTGAAATTCTGCCGGCTGAAACGTTTTATCCTGCCGAAGATAAGCACCAGGATTATTATAAGAAGAATCGTTTTCATTATAAACGGTACAAGAAAGGCTCCGGTCGAGCTGATTTCATTAAAGATCGCTGGAGTTATGAAAAGGATCAGGAAGATCTGAAGCAACGCTTAACCGACATCCAGTATAAAGTCACGCAGGAGAATGCGACCGAACGCCCCTTTCAAAATGAGTTTCATGATCATGAAGAAGAGGGCATTTATGTGGATATAGTTTCAGGCGAACCCTTGTTCAGTTCTAAGGATAAATATGATGCAGGCTGTGGATGGCCAAGCTTTACCAAGCCTATTGAAAAACAGCAGGTGAAAGAAGAAGTTGATAGATCTCATGGTATGTTCCGGACGGAAATCCGAAGTGATCGAGCGGACTCCCATCTTGGCCATGTGTTTGAAGATGGACCGAAAGATCAAGGAGGGCTGCGTTACTGTATCAATTCTGCTGCCTTGAGATTCATTCCTAAAGACGATATGGAAGAAAAAGGATACGGTTATTTGACGTACCTTTTTCAATAAATCCCTTCAAATGCCCCTCTCAGCTTTGATGATGATATAATGGAGGAAGCTTGAGGAGGTACCGAATTGGGAAGAAGACGAATTCTTACAAAAGAGGAAATTTTAAAAGAGACAGGGGCGCTGCTCAGGAAAGAAGGGATCCACGGGGTCCATTTCAAAAAACTTTCAACGGAGCTTCAGGTGAGCAGAAGCACCCTCTATGAATATTTCAAAAATAAGGAAGACCTCATTCTATCCTATATGAGAAACATGATGGAAGAGATGACCAAACAAATTGAAGCGATTCCGGAAAAGGAAGCGCCAAATAAAAAGCTATACAAGCTTTTGTTTATTTTTCTCGATCATGCAGAAACCCATCATATTGATCAAATGATCCGGGAACTGCAGAGCAGCGATCATACCCTGGCTCTGTTCTATCGTACAAAAATCCATGAAGACCTCATGGGAACGTATGACCAAATGTTGGACTGGATTGAGGCTGCGAAGCAATTAGGGATATGGAAAGAGGATATTGAAAGCGAAATGGTGGCTGATCTCATTTTCCACTCCATATTATTTCCCACGAGGCAAAAATACGGAGTGGAAAAAATGGCAGATCAACTCTTTGAAATGATTGAAAATGGTGTGAAAAACAAATAGGTAAACCGCTTCCTCGTTGGGAAGCGGTTTATTGTATTTCTGTTAATCGTTCGCTTTTTAGATTTCGCGAAAGGAGCGGTGTCTCCATAATGCCTTCCAACATAACAAAGACCTATTTGATCGCATTCCCGGGTGGCCTGTTGTTTAATTTCTTACACATGCCCATCCCATGGATATTAGGACCGGTTGTGTTTGTTGTCCTGGCTAAATCCTTAAAGAGATTAGAATCAAAAACTGTACCACTAGCAAAACACATGGCATTTGTTCTTCTGGGAATTCAGATAGGTCTTACGTTCAGTGCTGAAACGTTCCGTTCGATCGGTCCTTATCTCTTACCTTATACCATCCTTACATCAGTCATGATTGCCACCAGCTTATTAGCCGGATTGTACATTGCTAGGTTTGGGGCTGTAGATAAAACGACTGCCCTTGTAGGAAGCTCTCCAGGCGGGCTGTCTGCCATGATTGCCGTCAGCGAATCTATGAATGGCAATAGTGCGCTTGTTACAATTTTTCATACCTTACGTTTAATCAGCGTTCTTTTTATCATTCCATTTTACGTTACCCATGGAAATTTCGTTGTTTCAACAACGGTTGTTGATGGTGTAGTGGAAGAGATGGATCAAGACTCTATGTTTACCCTACCTTTATACTTGGCAGCGGCTTTCATTGGGTGGAAGATGAGGGCTTGGGTTCCGGCTTCACTTGTCATTGTTCCTATGCTTATTATCGGTTCACTACAGACATCAGGTGTCCCATTCTATCCTTTACCGGAAATGCTTTTTACGCTTGCGCAGTTTTTTATTGGAACATACCTGGGACACACAGTATCGTTAAGCGAAATTGTTTCAGCTGGAAAGACCTGCTTAGCTTTTTTAGCTTTAGCTATTTCTATGATTGGAATAGGAATTGGGATGGCTTTTTTATTAAGCTGGTGGACAACTATGGATGTAAAGACTGCTGTTTTGGCTCTAGCCCCTGGTGGTCTTGTAGAAATGTCTATCACGGCTGAACAAACGGGTGGCGAACCTGCCATTGTTAGTTCTTTACAGACGATTCGTCTATTAATGATCGTCCTGTTTCTCCCCTGGTTGTTCAAGAAACTAAGAACATGTTTTTGACATTATCTCGAATTAAAGATAAAATGAACTTAGTAAATAGTAGTTTCTCATAAAAACATTATGTAAATTAGAATGAAAGGAATGAAGCACAATGAATATGAAGCATATCTTCCAAAAAGGAAATTCAGCACGCACTTTGTTGCTTCTTCATGGTACGGGCGGAACAGAACAAGATTTGCTGCCTGTAGCTAAGATGATCGACCCTGATGCATCTATCCTTTCTGTAAAAGGGAATGTGTCAGAGAATGGGATGCCGCGTTTTTTTAAACGATTAAGAGAAGGTGTCTTCGATGAAGAAGACTTAATTAATAGAACGGATGAATTGAATAAATTCCTTACAGATGCTAGTCATGAGTACGGATTCGATCGTAAGCATGTCATTGCTGTAGGGTATTCCAATGGAGCGAATATTGCGGGAAGCCTTCTTTTTCATTACGAAGAAAGTTTGCGAGGGGCTATGCTGTTTCACCCAATGGTTCCGAGAAGAGGCATTGAAATTCCTGAACAATCAGGCCTCCCTGTATTTATCGGCGCAGGTGAAAATGATCCCATCTGTCCAGCTCAGGAAACAAAAGATTTAGAGGATTTATTAACGACGGCTGGTGCGGATGTAACTGTCCATTGGGAACGTATGGGGCATCAATTGACAGAAAATGAAGTATGGTCAGCGGCAGACTGGTATAAAGATCAATTTTAATCATCTGTATATTGAGTCATCCCTTCGTTCATTGTATGATAGGTACACATAAACCAAGGAGGATGCTCTATGATTCACAAAAATTGGGAAAACAATGAAACCATCAAACAAATTGAATGCGTTCATAACGATGCAAAAAAATTCGTTGTGAACAATGTACTGACACCAGGCAAAGTGTATGATGTGAAAAACGAAAGTGAAGAGTTTTACTTTGTCATTGATAATTCCGGCCGCATGGGCGGTTTCTATAAGGAATATTTCAAAGAAGTGTAAATGATGAAAAGCCAGGGATGCGTTCCCTGGCTTTTTGTATGGTTAGAAGTATTCTATGAAGCTCTTAAAAATCTCCCCTATAGGGATTTGTTCCCATGTTTATATAAAAGATGAAGTAGGGTAATGGTAATTAGAAAATACTTGAAAGGAAGAGCATGCCATGATTTTGGATAACGTAAGAATCTACCAGCCCTATCAAACCTATGAGAGCGACCGCACTTATGCGATTAAAGTAGAAGGAGAGAAGATTGAGGCCATCTACGAGTCACCCTACAGGGGAGAAGAGGATGTCATAGATGGGAGAGGACGTGTCCTTTCTCCTTCCTTTAGTGATAGTCATATGCATCTGCTCCGTTACGGGTTGTTAAAAAAAGAATTAGACCTTACGCAAGTGACGAGCTGGGAAGAAATGAAAGCTGTTGTTGAGAACCATTATGACGAACTTGAGCAATACGACTGGGTTTTCGGAAAAGGTTTCAATGATGGAAACTTTGACGATATCGACCACCTTCTAACAGCAAAAGACCTGAATGAAATCCAAGTGAATGCCTATATGTACTTCATGCATCAGGACGGCCATGAATGTGTCATCAGTGAACAAGCGATGGAATTATTGAAAGAAGAAGAGAATTTTAAAAAAGAACCGGATGAATTTAAAGAAAAAGATGAACATGGAAATTGGAATGGCCGCTTCAAAGATACAGCAGTTCATTACATTAAGCACCATTTTTGGGGACGTTCGACGGAGGATGCAAAAGAAGCCTTAAAGAAAGCTCTGCCTCATCTGAGCGAATATGGCATAACCTCTGTCCATACAGATGATATTAACTTTATCGGGTCCTATGAGCGGTTGTGGCAGGCATATACAGAATTGGAACAAGAGGAAGTCCTGTCGATCGATGCCCAGCTTCATCATTACGTATTTGATATCCAGGATATGAAGACCTATTGTGATGAAAATGATCACCGTACCGGTCAGGGGACACCTCAAGTGAAGGTCGGGTCTTTCAAAATTTTCCTCGACGGTACCCAGCGCCTTTATACGGCAGCTATGAGGAATCCTTATCCCATTCAGCCAAGTGAGAACGGTCGTCTGATTTATACCCAGGAACAGCTCGATGAAATGGTTAAATATGCAAGTGACAATGATATGCAGGTGGCTATGCATGCGATCGGCGACCGGGCTGTTGAGCAGGCAATTACAGCGCTTGAAAAATCAGGAGAAGCTACTGAACGCCTAAGACACCGGATTATTCATGCCCAGACACTTGCTCCCGATTTGATTGCCCGCTTGAGAGAGTTGAAACCTTACATTGAAACACAACCGTCTTTCCTTCTGGATGAGTGGAGCGAGAAAGGAAAATGGACACCAGAAAGTCTTCTACCTTACTGTGATGCTTTCGAAAGCCTTTTGAAAGAGCACATTCCAATAACCTTAAGCTCTGACCTTCCCATCGGTGCATTGAATCCGTTCACGACCATGTTTACGGCTGTAAATCGAACAGACCTTAACGGAAAGCCTGAAGGTGGATGGATGCCTCAGGAAAGGTTAAGTGTAAAGGATTCTTTCCTTGGATTTACAAAAACTCCAGCAGAGCTTGAATATAAAGAAAGTGAAAAGGGTAAAATAGAATCTGGTTATCAAGCCGATTTTATTATACTTGATAAGCATCCTGAAGAAATAGAACCTGAAAAGTTGAAGGATATACAAGTACTGGAAACATGGCAGAGAGGAAAGTGCGTCTATCGGAAGTAATGTCTTCTGCAACTTTCCTTGTCAACACTCGTTCCATCAGCCATAATGGACATAAGTGATGGAAAGGGGAGGATGGGTAGCAATGGAGAAATTATTTTTAGTGCGTCACAGTGAAACGGAAGGTCAACATGAAGATTCCCCACTAACAAAGACGGGCATCAGACAGGCCCAAATGCTTGCGACTTTTTTAGAAAATTACGGTCACAACATTGATCGTATCTTATCAAGTCCTTATTTGCGGGCGATTGAAACGATCAAGCCTTTCGCCAGAAAAAATAATGTGACCATCGAAATGGATGAACGTTTAGAGGAGCGTGTCCTAAGTCATGAACCACTGGATGATTGGGAAGAAGTCCTGCATGATACGTTCGTCGACCCTGAACTGAAACTAACGGGAGGAGAATCCTCTACAGAAGCGAAAAAACGTGTCCTTTCGCTGATTGATGAACTTGAAAATGAGGATTGTGGAAACGTTCTCCTTGTTACTCATGGGAACTTGCTCGCCCTATTACTACAAAAATATAACCGTGAAATCGGTTTTTATGAATGGAAGCGCCTCTCCCGTCCAGATGTTTTTCTTGTACAAAAGCAAGGAGGAGAATATACAGTCGAACGAATTTGGGAAGACTGATTCCATTCTTCCCCTTTCTTTTTTCGTACAATGCGAAAAAGGTCGAACAACTACGGGAATTGCGATTTTTCATCAAAATCGTTATAGTATATTGTGGTGTTTATCTTAGCCGGTAAGGGTGAATAGTATTTTATAAGCACACGAAATTCTATAAAAGGAGGAGAAATAGATATGGCATTTGTAATCACATCCCCTTGTAAAGATGAAAAAGCTGGAGAATGTGTGGATGTGTGCCCAGTTGATTGTATCGAAGAAGGGAAAGATATGTTCTATATCGACCCTGCGATTTGCATAGATTGTGGTGCGTGTGAAGCGGTGTGTCCAGTTGAAGCGATTTATATCGAAGACGAGGTACCAGAAGAAGAAACTCCATACATCGAGATTAACCGTAAGTTCTTTGAAGAACAATAAGTATCATAACCAGACCGTCTCTTAACCTAAGAGGCGGTCTTTTTCATACCAGCCTTTCCTTGTTCACTAAATATGCTTTTTGTTGAAGAATTACTTTCGAGAGATCCTTGTAGTAAAGGGGTGGGGTGGAGTGAAAGATTTGATGTAGCAGCCAATCGTCCAAAATCACCTCTAAATCAAAGGTTCCATTTGCTTTATATCTTGAATGGTACATCCTTCATAAGGGGGCAGTTGGTTCTTGTGTGAATATTTTTTCTTTATGCAGGGTAGATAGAAAAGGAATGATAACAAGGGAGGACATAAATTATGACAAAACTAAAAAACCAGACAGCGATTATAACAGGGGCAAGCAGCGGCATCGGCAAAGCCATTGCTCATCATTTAGCGGATGAAGGTGCGAATGTCGTATTAGCCGCTCGAAGAGCAGAAAAGTTAAATGAATTAGCAGAGGAAATTACTGAACAATATAATGTAGAAGCGAAAGTAGTAGAAACAGATGTAACGAAACGAGAGGATGTTGAGAAGCTTGTTTCCGAAACGAAATCAGCGTTCAACACGGTGGATCTCTTCATTAATAATGCAGGAGTCATGTTGCTCTCCTTCTTAAAGAATGACCATGTAGATGAATGGGAGCAGATGGTCGATGTCAATATTAAAGGGGTGTTGTATGGCATCCATGCAAGTCTTCCTACAATGATTGAACAGGAGTCCGGCCATATCGTCAATGTGTCTTCTGTTGCGGGACATGAAGTCTTTCCATCCAGTACCGTTTACAGTGCGACAAAATATGCTGTGAAAGCACTATCGATGGGAATGGAAAAAGAACTCTCGAAATCAGGCGTCCGTGTAACGAACGTTTCTCCTGGGGCAGTGGATACGGAACTTACCGACCACATTACCGACGGAGATGTCATTGAAATGTTCAAAAATCGTAGTATGGACCCTCTGGAAGCGGATGACATTGCCCGCGCCGTTTCCTATGCTGTGACCCAACCTTCTTATGTGAATGTGAATGAAGTCATTGTTCGTCCAATGCATCATAAGTAAAAGGAAAAAAGATGACCGCATCCCTGCGGTCATCTTCATTGTACAACTTTAAATTTTTTATAATGGTTTACTATATCCTTATTCTTCACGTTGAGAGCTTCGACTTTACTGAAAGGTGTAGGACCTTCATCGATTTTTTTTATAAACTCCTGTAGTTTCCCATGCTCCCCTTCCGCTTCAATAAGAACGGTGCCGTCAGGTTGGTTTTTCACCCATCCTGAAATACCTATTTGTTCAGCGATTTGTTTGGTAGCTGCACGGAAACCGACGCCTTGAACATGGCCGTGTACGGTTATTTGATTGTTTTCCATTCTTACACCTCCTCATCTATCCTCTTGTTTCCCCACAAATAGAATACGGCAAACCTTTAGAAGGAGTGGTTTTAAGTGAAGGAGATTGAAATTACTGATATAGAAGGATTCTTTTTTGGACAAAAAGAAAGTGAAGATCATCACACAGGGTGTACAGTCATCCTGAATAAAGCTGGTGCCACGGCAGGTGTCGATGTCCGGGGCGGTGCTCCTGGTACACGAGAGACCGATGCGTTGAAATCCGAAAACCTCGTCGACCATATTCACGGAGTATTTCTGGCTGGAGGCAGTGCCTTTGGTCTTGAGGTCGGTACAGGAGTAATGAAATATTTGGAGGAGGCGGGAGTCGGTTTTGATGTAGGAGTAACTCGAGTTCCCATTGTCCCCGGGGCAATATTGTTTGACTTAAGAGAGGACGACCAAGACATGCGCCCGGATGCTACAATGGGGTATGAAGCTGCAGCATCTGCTTTTCAGCATTCCCATTTAAAACAGGGGAATTACGGAGCAGGTGCAGGGGCGACCGTCGGAAAAGTGAAAGGACCTTCTTTCAGTATGAAAGGTGGGTTGGGGTACTCTGCCATTCAAATCGGAAACGTGAAAGTGGGAGCTGTCGTCGCCGTTAATTGTTTTGGCGATGTCGTCAACCCAGAAACCGGTCAAATAATCGCTGGTATGCAGAAAAAGGGAAAGTTCTTAAATAGTGAAGAAGTGATGATGGATGAAGTTTTGGAGGGGCGGACTAATCGTTTTCGCGGAAATACGACCATTGGTGCGGTCGTTACAAATGCAATTGTAGATAAACCAGCAGCAAATAAGCTGGCGGCCATGTCCCATGACGGACTTGCTCGCACCATTCGTCCTGCCCATACGTTTGTTGATGGCGATACACTGTTTTTCATGGGATCTGGAAAAGTTTCCTGTGATTATAACAGCCTTGGTGTCATGGCTGTAAGAGCGGTGGAAATAGCCGTACAAAACGCAGTGACTCATGCAAGATCAACGAAGAACTATTTATCAGCTAAAGATCTGTAGTAGGAGGAACAATGGAATGAACGTTTTTGTTTACGGTTCTCTATGCAAAAACCAGGAGAATCATCATTTTATGAAAGAAGCAACATGTCTCTCAGAACAAGCTTTTGTGAAAGGAAAGTTATATACTGGCCATTCTTATTATCCGCTTCTAGTGAAGAGTGAAGAGGAGATTACCTATGGAGAATTATACGAGATTCCCTCGTCATTACTGAAGGAGTTGGATCAGTTAGAAGGCTATTCTACTCTTTCGGAGGACCCTTATTTTGTACGTGAGAGGAGTGAAGTTTCCACACCTCATGGAGTTAAGGAAGCTTTTGTCTATTATTGGCCCCGTGAAGCTAAAGGTGAAGCTGTCCATAATCACGATTGGAAAGTCCATCGCTATATTCAAAAAGATCGCCTCCATTATTTTGCCTATGGTTCATGTATGGACAATTCCAGGCTATGCGACCACGGGGTAGACCACCTCTTTACTTCTATTAAAGGAAAGGGGGAGCTCAATGGATACAGGCTCGCTTTTTCCACTCATTTTGAAGACGGTTCAAGAGCCGATATTACTGAACATCCCGGGGCTCACGTAGAAGGGGTGGTCTATGAAGTTGGAAATGAGGCACGCGAATATTTATATCAAAGAGAAGGGGTGGAAACGAGAGTCTATAGACCAACGATTGTCCACGTGACAGGAGACGACGGAATCACCTTCCAGGCTCTTTCGTTCACCGTCATAGAAAAGAAAGCGGAGATTGCACCTCCCTTCCATTATGCAGAAGAAATTCATCGCGGAGGATCAAAATACCTCTCTGAAAACTACATGAGATCCATAGAATATAAATTCATAGAAGAATGGAAAATGCCCGAGTTTAAAACGTACTTGCAAAGAAAGGGATGGAGACAATGACAGACATCAAGTGGTCTAGTTATATGACCAGGGATTTCACACGTTTGCAATATACAGTCCTCAAGGAGAGACCATCTTCCAAGGAAGCCATTATTATGGTCCATGGAATCACCGCTGAGTATCATCATCATGAAGCGTTTGCTGATCAATGTCTCCGTGAAGCTGACATTTATTTTCCTGTATTAAGAGGATACGATCAGAGTCCAAGGAGAGGGGACCTTGAATATATAGGCCAGTATGATGACGATATATTTGATTTCATTCATTTCATTGAAAAGAAAGGGTATGAAAAAGTCACCCTGGCCGGACACTCCATGGGATGCGCGAACTTGTTAAGGTTGATTAAAAAAAACAACAGCGCAGCCAGCGAATACTTATTTATCGCTCCCTTTTTTCATCCTACTCTGCCTGTCTACCATGATGATGCGACAGAGCAGTCTACAGATCGAACCGATGTTGATTATACGGTGTTCGACAAAAAAGTCATGCTTCTCATGACTTTGTATAAGATGAATATCCATCGGTTCAATAAACGGACAGTTGCGGAAATTCCGGATGAGTTTAATAAAAGTGAAAAACTAACGTTGAGCTTCCGCCTCCTCATCTCAAGGTTCCTCGAAAAAATCCCTTCACATTTGTTGACTGATATAAAAGATCGAGTGTCCATTTATGTGGGTAGTGAGGATGAGGTTCTCTTACACGACAAGTTCAAACGTTATGTGAAGGAGCAGTGGAATGTTGAGGTCGACATCATTCAAGGAGTCGATCACAACCATATCCTCCATCATCCCCAGCTGCATAAGATGTGGGCAGGAAAATGAAACCTTTTTATTCTCAGCTGATCGATTTCCGCGGTCGATATGATGACTTCGGGTACGAACAAGGAGAGCGTTTGAAACGTACGCTGCTGTATAAACATCATGAACAAAGACGAAAACGCTCAAAGCTTCGCTATGATGTTGACATTAAAGTAGTTAAGGAACAAATGGATCTTTATTGCAAAGGTCTCTTTGAAGAGCTTAGAGGCCTTGCTGAAGGATTACAGTGGCCGCTTGCTGAAGTCATTCATGAATACAGTGGGTATCAGCAGGATTGGGAAGGTTCAGGCTGTTCCATTTTAACGGGAAACGGATATTTTGCGAGAAATTATGATTACCACCCCAAAACGTATGAGGGGCGCTTAGTATTGTTTCAACCCAAGGATGGATATGCAAGCATCGGACCATCACAGCGGATCATAGGACGTACAGATGGCATGAATGAACATGGTCTGTGTATTGGATATAATTTCGTGAACAGAATTCATCCTGAAGACGGCTTTATATGTTGTTTACTGACACGAATGGTCTTAGAAACATGCCAAACGACCAGGGAAGCGGTTCACCTTTTAAAAAAACTTCCTCATAGACACTCGTTTAACTATGTCGTTTTTGATTCAGGAGGCACGTCTAAAATTATTGAAGGCTCTCCTCGAGGGGTTAGCGTAAAGGAGGGGACGGCTTGTACCAACCATTTCACTGAAATGGCTAAGGAAAACCGCAGGCATCTATCAGACACACACGAGAGACTGGATGATCTCAAAAGCCGCCAAGCCTATGTGCTTGATGGATTAGAGGCTTTTCATTTATTAAATGATTCTTACGGTCCCATCTTTTCTCATGGGTATAAACAATGGAGCGGTACCATTCACACAGCCTGCTACAGTCCTGCATCATTAACTCTTCATTTTGGACTCGGAGGAGATACGGTACCATCTAAGATCTCATTTAAGGATTGGCTGAATGGGAGCCCTTCTCTTCCTGGTAGGATTTATGGGGAATTGGACACGGATGAAACGATTCCCTATATGGATGCTCCATCGTTTTAAGTATCTCCCCCTTGAGGAAACACAGCTCTTAAGAGTAGAATGAGGGAGGACATTGTACGGCAAAGGAGACAAGACATGAGCCATTTGACAGATCTAAGCATTGATAAAATTCAGAATTTATACGCTTTTTTAAAAGATCAAGGGAATGAAGAACAAAAAGAGAAAGTATTGGATTTATATGAAAAGTTGATTCAAGAAGACATGATCATCGGCTTTGCTGGTCATTTTTCAGCTGGAAAGTCGACATTGATCAATACATTATTAGAAAATGATCTTCTCCCTTCAAGCCCTATTCCCACCAGTGGGAATATTGTCCGGTTGAAGACAGGCGATCCTTATACGCTTGTCTATTTCCAGGATGGATCGATCGTCCGATATGATGCAGAAATTGACCTTGGAACCATCAAGGCGCTCTGTAAAGATGGGGAGAAAATTACTGGACTTGAAATTTCACAAACAGGAAAATCCCTGCCTTCCCATGTGTCGATTGTCGATACACCCGGGGTGGATTCAACAAATGACGCCGATCGGTTGATCACAGAATCCTCTCTTCATTTAATGGATTACATGTATTATGTCATGGATTATAACCATGTACAGTCTGAAGTGAACCTTACGTTCTTACTGGAAATGCAAAGGCGTCAGACGCCTTTTTCCGTAGTCATCAACCAGGTGGATAAACATGTAGAACGAGAACTTTCTTTTGAAGACTATCAAAAAACAGTAACAAGCGCCTTTGAAAAGTGGGGCATCTCCCCTGAAGAAATCTATTTTACTTCTTTAAGAGATTATTCTCTTCCTTTCAATGAGTTTCAAACGTTGAAGAAGGATTTCCGTACTCTTTTCTCATCCTCACAATTGGAAAGACAAGCGGATACACAGGTGAAATGGCTTGCCGAAGAAGCGGTGAGGCAGTATTCAGATCTTATCGAAAATCAGATGGCCCAACTTCGAGAAGAAAAGGAAGAATGGGAAGAAACGATTAAACAAAGTCCTTTCCATCTTAAAGAGCTTGAAAACCAGCAAGTTCTTTATGAAAAGGCAGAAGTAGATTTTCAGGAGAGAGTCAGTCAATTCATATCAAACGCTTATCTTATGCCGAGTTCCCTCCGTGAATATGCGGAGGCTTATTTAGAGTCGGTACAACCGGACTTTAAGGTAGGTATTCTGTTTACACAAAAGAAAACAGAAGAAGAACGGTTGGCAAGAGAGGAAGCGTTTTATAAGAAGCTTACAGAGTCTGTGGAGAAAAACCTGTACTGGCCGCTTCGGGAACGAATGGTTCAGCTGATGGAACACTATTCAGTGAGCAGCGAAAAACTGCTTGAAAAGGTTCAAAAAGAGGCTTTTCATTACCCGAAGGAACGCTTATATGCTCTTGTCGAACGAGGCGCGTCTGTCACGGGTTCCTATGTTTTACGCTACACCGATGATGTGGCCAAAGATATCCAAAAGGAAACGAGACGCTTCATACAAGAATGGAAGCAATTATTCCTTCAGGCTATAGCATCCAGTCAACAAGCAATGGTCGAACAGCACAGAGAAGTATTTGAAGCGGCTGATAACAAACAGGAAATAGATAAACAAATGGAGATACTGAATGAACGAATTAAAAATTACCGTCACCTTCTAGATGAGTATCTGGAAAAAGGTAGGTCGGAAGAAAATGCTGCAGGAATCCGTGAATCCTGGAAGAAACGAAAAGAGAAACTGGTTCATAAAAGTGCGGATGAAATTCGGATTGAATCATCGGTCGTTGAAGAAGAAGACCTTACTCCTCATCCCGAGCCTACTAAAAACAGTGGTTCTTCCATCGAAGAGGCCCTACACAGGGCAGATGAAACGCTGAAAAACATCCATTCACTGGAAGGGACTAAGCGTCTATATAGTCAATTGGAGAAAAAACGAAACCGCCTGGATGACAGGCATTATACGATTGCCTTATTTGGAGCATTCAGTGCAGGGAAATCCAGTTTTGCTAACGCTTTGCTTGGAGATTTGGTGCTTCCTGTTTCGCCTAATCCGACGACAGCGACGATCAATAAAATTTCTCCGCCCCGCTCAGATAAGAAAGATCGGTCCATTGATGCTTATATCAAGACAGAAGAAGAGATGTTTGAAGATTTATCTCCCATTCTTGAAACTCTTGATCTCAGCGCTCCCACATTAGAAGATGTTCATGCGAAAACTAAAAGCTTGAATGAAACGGATTGGCAGCCGCTTGATCATAAGAAACATTCTTTCTTACGTGCTTTCATAGACGGTTATCCGAGTATGAAAAACAATCTTGGAAGACGCATCGATGTCTTATGGGATGAATTTTCTTCGTATGTTTCCAAAGAAGAAAAGTCTTGTTTCATCGAATCTATGGAACTTTTCTATGACTGTCCGTGGACTCAAGAGGGAGTTACTCTCGTTGATACACCTGGAGCAGATTCTGTCAATGCGCGTCATACAGATGTGAGCTTTGAATACATCAAGGATTCGGATGCGGTTTTATTCGTTACCTATTACAATCATCCATTCTCCTATGCTGATCAAGCGTTCCTTAAGCAATTAGGCCGTGTTAAGGATAGCTTCAGTCTGGATAAGATGTTTTTCCTTATTAATGCAGCTGATTTGGCCTCATCCGAAGAGGAACGAAAACAGGTGGAAAGTTATGTGAAAGGTCAATTGAACGAATTTCAAATTCGTCATCCGAAACTTTTCTCCCTCTCAAGTTTGCAAGCTCTGGAAGAGAAGATGGGAGGAGCGGAAAAGGAATCAGGTATTCAAGCTTTTGAAAAAAGCTTTCACTCTTTCCTGCACGAAGACCTTGCAGAAATCATGATTCATGCAATTAATGAGGATATTAAGAGTGTCAGACAGGTTCTTGAGAACTTCATAGCTGCAAGTAAGCTGAGCGACCAAGAGCGCTATGAGGAAATAGAAAAGAGTAAAAAGGAACAACGCCACATCTCTGAAAGTCTTCAAAAGAATTTCGACCAGGGTGCTGAAGATGCCATTCATAACAAAGCCAATAAACAGATTCATTTTGTTCATGAACGAATGATGCTTAATTTCAATGACTTGTTCAAGCGGCATTTTAATCCAGCGACCATTCAAAACCAAGGAGACGCAAAGGAGTCATTAAAAGTGGCTCAGAAGCAGCTTCTTGAGGAAATGAGTTTTGAAATGCTTCAGGAAGTCAAAGCGGTTTGCGTGCGTATGGAGCACTTCATGGACCAGTTAGTGAATCAAACCAAAGAGCGGATCGAAAGTGAGCTCTACAAAATTCGTCCCACTCTTCAACTGTCAGGGATAGAAGAAGGAAGCTTTCCTCTCCCCATTCTCAGTGGGGAAGTTGACATTCATGAGAAAGAAAAAGCGCAACTGCGTAAATTGTTCAGAAATCCTAAAGCTTTCTTTGAAAGAAATGAGAAGGAAGAAATGCGGGAATCTATGTCAGCCATCCTTACTATTGAATTGAAAAAACAATTGGATGCGCTTGAATCATTAGTCGTCGATCATTATACAGAGTTGTGGAAGAGAAGATACATGGAATGTATGAACATATGGAAAGAAGATGCCGCGGATCACTTTATACAGATTCAGTCTCATCTTGAACGACCGAAAAACGCCCAGGATCTTGAAAGGATCCTTTCAAAAATTCCAAAGTTCTAAATGAGTCCATTCGCACATAAGGTAATACATCAGCATCCCCCTCTTCTAAGGATTTCTTCCTCCTCCTCGGAAAAGGGGGATTTGTTGTGCCATTGCTATTGGTGTGAAGGGGAAGCGGAGGTCAGCATCATAAAAAGTAAGGAGGATTTTATTCATTGTATATCCAAAACGGTCCGTACAGACAAACGTATGCCTCTGAAACGGCGCAGGCAAAATTTTTAAGCAGTCCACTTGCTCCTAATCTGAAAGGAACCATTCAATTTTACCAAATGCCCTACGGGGTCGAAATTTTTGTCCAGGTAGAAGGACTGCCTGACTTTAAGAAGAAAAAAAACGGCAAACAGATTGGACCTCATGGATTTCACATTCATGAAAAAGGGGTGTGCGAAATTGGGGATGGCAAAGACCCTTTCGTCTCTGCAGGTGGTCACTGGAATCCAGACGATCAGCCGCATGGGAATCATGCAGGCGACTTTCCTGTGTTGTTTTCCAATCAAGGAAGAGCAAGGATGATTTTTTTCACGGATCGCTTTAAGGTGAAAGACATCATTAGTAAATCAGTTATTATCCATGAAGGACCTGATGACTACCAGTCCCAGCCAAGCGGAAATGCAGGAAAACGAATCGCATGTGCCATTATAGAAAGTTCTTGACGGAATGGAATAATTCGCCTTCTCACTGTATATACTAGTCGTGTAACGGTTAATCGCGCGCTCTGCTTGACTTCACCGGTGAGTCATAGTATAGTGTATAAAAGGATAAAATTTACCAATATTCAGAAGTTCGCACTTCCAATCACCTATTATAAAGAGTGATCAATCTTATTGGTACTTTTTATAATATGTGATTTTTTCTTTATTGCAAAACGCATATTAATTTTTGAAACATTGGAGGATCCATCCCTATGAAAACAGGTACAGTGAAGTGGTTTAACGCGGAAAAAGGTTTTGGTTTTATCGAGGTTGAAGGTGAAGATGATGTATTTGTACACTTCAGCGCGATCAACGAAGAAGGCTTCAAGTCTCTAGAAGAAGGTCAAGCTGTAGAGTTTGAAGTGACAGAAGGCAATCGCGGACCACAAGCTGCAAACGTCACGAAACTATAATAAAAAATAGAAAGAGACTGGCTTTTGAAGGTCAGTCTCTTTTATATCATGACATTCTAAAGGGGGGGCTACGCCGATGGCTTTCGGAAAGAAAAATCAGGCTGAGATTAAAGAAGAAGATACGAAGATTTGGGTTTGTACTTCCGAGGACTGCAACTGTTGGATGAGAGACAACTTCAGAACCAATAACAATAAGAAGTGTCCAATGTGCGGAAGTGATATGGAAGAAGAAAACAAAGTACTCCAAGTTGTAGAAAACAATAGTTTGTACTATAAAGCAGAGTCATAATAAAAAAGCGGTTGCTTCTAAGGCAATCGCTTTTTCTTATATTCAAGGGAGGGTAGTTGATGGACCCAAAAATAAAACAGATGCGTGAAACCAAACAACGATTGAGAAAGGATTCGCTTTCTACCGTTTTAGACAAGTTTGATGGGGATTTAATGGGATTAACGGAGAAAGAGCGTAAAAAGAAGTACAGTAAAATGAAAGAAGATCCGTACAGCTTTTTTAGAGGAAGTGCCTATTTGTTCTTTCATGATACGACAGAGCTGCCATTTACTTTTCATACACCAATGGAAAGACCAACATGGATCATGGGAGATTTACATTTCAATAATTTCAGTGTCTTCCAAAATGAAAACAAAGAGATTGTCTTCGATGTGGATGACTTCGATGAAGGTTATCTTGGGTCTTATCTTTATGACGTTTTACGGATGGTCGTTAGTATTCGCCTGATGATGCACTCCCTTTCGTATGATGATGAGGCTAAGGATGAGATGGTTCAGCGATATTTGAAAACCTACGTAAAACAAATGCAAGCCTATCATGATCGTGAATTAAGTCCTGAAAAAGTTCAATTCACGAAAGAATCCACGAAAGGGCCTGTCAAAAAAGCGATAAAAAAAGCAGAGCAAAGAAGCTTGTCACACGAACTGGAAAAGCAGACCATCATCAACCATGATTCCATACGATCTTTCGATATTGGGAAGGACAAGCTGGCTTCTGTTCCTAAACACGAGAAACGATTGTTAGAAAAAGCGTGGGATGACTATTATCATTCGCTGGATGAAAAGAAAAAGAAGGCAAAGGACTATTACCGGATCAAAGATGTAGTTAAAAAGACAGGAGCGGGAATTGGGTCGACTGGTTTGAAAAGGTATTACGTTCTTATTGAAGGCTCTTGTAGGGAAGACCATGAGGATGATATCATCCTTGAAGCAAAAGAAGCACGAACCCCTATACCTGCTTATTTCTTTCCCTATGATGAGACATTTTGGAATGATCACAAACATCAGGGAAGGAGAGTCATACACACTCAACAGGCGATGCACCACCTTTCCGATCCTTTTCTCGGCTTTTTCACCATGGATGGGAAAGATTTTTATGTGCGGGAACGCTCTCCCTTTTCCAAAGATGTGAAAGAAAAGCATTTACTCGAGCTTAAGTCTGTCAAAAAGACAGTAAAGACAATGGCCAAAGTGAGTGCGAAAATCCATGCAAGGGCAGATGTGGATATTGCTGAAGGTGTACTTGACTATCATAGTGAAGACAGCATCATGGAAGCGGTTGGGTCAGAGAAGAAGAGGTTCCGCCAGCAACTCTGTGTATGGGCCGACCATTATGAGAAAAAGGTATATGAAGATTATGATTTATTTCTTGAGTGGGGTAGAGAACGAGGATATTTTTAATCTTGCCGACGGCTATCATACAACGCTGAAGAATGATATAATTTCTATGGTAAAGAAACGAGAGTACTGGAGGATTATCACATGTTAACAGTAAACAATGTAAGTCTTCGATTCGGCGACCAAAAGCTGTTTGAAGACGTAAATATAAAATTCACACCGGGGAATTGCTATGGCCTCATTGGTGCGAACGGTGCAGGCAAATCCACATTCTTGAAGATTCTGAGCGGTGAGATCGAGGCGCAGACTGGTGATGTAAGTTTGAAAAAGGACCAGCGATTGGCCGTCTTGAAACAGAACCACTTCGAATATGATGAATATCAAGTACTTGAAACAGTTATTATGGGTCATACACGTCTATATGAAGTGATGAAAGAAAAAGATGCCATCTATATGAAAGGCGATTTCTCAGAAGAAGATGGCATGCGTGCGGCGGAACTGGAAGGAGAGTTCGCTGAAATGAATGGATGGGAAGCGGATTCTGACGCTGCCCGTCTATTAAAAGGTTTAGGCATTGGCGAAGACCTTCATGATAAGAAGATGAGTGAACTGCAAGGATCAGAGAAAGTGAAGATTCTACTTGCACAAGCGCTTTTCGGAAACCCGGATGTCCTTCTTCTCGATGAGCCGACCAACCACCTGGACATTAAAGCGATCCAATGGCTGGAAGACTTCTTGATCGATTTTGAGAATACAGTCATTGTGGTTTCCCACGACCGTCACTTCCTGAACAATGTCTGTACACATATCGCAGATCTTGACTTTGGAAAAATCCAGGTTTATGTCGGAAACTATGACTTCTGGTATGAGTCCAGTCAATTAGCGCAAAAAATGGCTGCCGAACAGAATAAGAAAAAAGAAGAGAAAATTAAGGATTTGAAAGAGTTCATTGCACGTTTCAGTGCCAACGCTTCCAAATCCAAACAAGCGACTTCCCGTAAGAAACTGCTCGATAAAATTACGCTGGATGATATTCAACCATCTTCCAGAAAGTATCCTTATATCGCATTCAATGCGGAACGTGAAATTGGTAATGACTTGCTGACAGTTGAAAACCTTTCGAAAACGGTAGATGGTGAGAAAGTATTGGACAATGTCAGCTTCACCCTTAATAAAGACGATAAAGTGGCCCTTGTGGGATCAAACGAAGTAGCAAAAACGACTCTTTTCCAAATCCTTATGGGTGAGGTTGAGCCGGACGAGGGAACCTATAAATGGGGTGTAACGACATCTCAAAGCTACTTCCCTAAAGACAACTCGGAATTCTTTGAAGGTTCGAATTTAAATCTTGTCGAGTGGCTTCGTCAGTATTCACCAGAAGATGAAACAGAAACGTTCCTGCGCAGCTTCCTTGGACGTATGCTGTTCTCTGGAGAAGAAGCGCTTAAGAAAGCGAATGTCCTTTCAGGTGGAGAGAAAGTGCGTTGCATGCTTTCTAAAATGATGCTTTCTCAAGCAAATGTTCTTCTTTTGGATGAACCGACCAACCACCTCGACCTTGAGTCCATCACATCCTTGAACAAAGGATTGATTAATTTCAAAGGTTCGGTCATTTTTGCTTCCCACGACCATGAATTCATTCAGACCATTGCTAATCGTATTATTGAAATTACGCCTAACGGTAAGATTGTCAATAAAGAAATGACGTATGATGAGTTCTTGAATGACCCGGAAGTTCAAAAGCAAGTAGCAGCTAAATAAGTATGAGACAAAAGCACAGATTCCCAGTGGATCTGTGCTTTTTTTCGCTAGAATATGTTTTTTTCTATCATTTTCGGGTAAAAAAATCTATGAATAGGCAAACCTCCGCTTTGTTGAATGTTGACGAAGGGTAGCAGAAGAAGGGCATTTTTGACCGTTTCGCGGTACAAATGCTCCTTTTGTAATGGCTGTGAAATATGGATGTTATGTTTGCAACTAAACTGTTGCTTGTTTGTTCTTAATTTATCCTGAGATTCTGTTAATCTTGTAATTGTGAACGGATCACCTAAATACATAGGGATCGACCAATCAAGAGGAGGCAGAATTTCATGAAAAAAACTGTATTTTCTGTTGTAGCAACTGTCGCATTAACGGGAGCATTCGCCACTACGGCAAGTGCCCACGAAACGGAATATAAAATCAATCAAGGGGATACACTTTGGGGAATCTCCCAAAAATATGACGTCACTGTTCAGAACTTGAAAGCATGGAATGGTTTACAATCAAATTTAATTTATCCTAACCAAACAATAACAGTAGCAGGCGAGTCTAAATCCAGCACACCTTCTTCTACTACGTCTTCCAACACATCCACTTACACAGTGAAGTCTGGAGACACGTTGTACGCCATTTCTCAAAAATTCAATACTTCAGTGGATCAACTGATGGCGTGGAACAACCTGACTTCCACCCTCATTTATCCTGGCGACCAGTTCAAAGTTGATGGACAGGCTGTACAAACATCAGCTCCAAGCTCAAACAGTAGCTCAAGCAATAGTTCCAGCAGTAATTCTAGCAACAGCACATCAACAGCAACTCAAACAAGCACAAGTCAGGATACAAGTAATGATGTAATTAAAGAATTTACAGCTGAAGCTACGGCATATACGGCCTATTGCACAGGCTGCAGTGGTGTCACAGCTACCGGAATCGACCTGCGTGCGAACCCGGACCAAAAAGTTATCGCTGTAGACCCGAATGTCATTCCACTTGGCTCTAAAGTATATGTCGAAGGTTACGGAACTGCAATCGCTGGTGATACCGGCGGTGCCATCAATGGCAACCGTATTGATGTTTTCATGCCTTCCCGTGAGGATGCCCTTGACTTCGGTAGAAAAACGGTTAAAGTCCAAGTACTCGTTGACTAATTTTATAAAAGTAGAAAAACTCCTTTCTGTGGATTCAGAAAGGAGTTTTTTAGTGCGGTTAATTTTGAGTTCCAAGCACTTATTGATAGACTAAAGACAATTGTAATAGGAAGGGAGAAGGTAAGCATGAGAGCAATTGTTCACGAAGGAAAAGATGGGCTGGAAGGTTTGAAAGTAAGCGAGATACCGGAGGCACAAATCAGAGACAATGAAGTAAGAGTAAGAGTACATACAGCAGGAATGAACCGGAGAGATCTGGCAGTAGTTACGAAGCGTCATAAAGCGGGTGACCCTGCTTTAATACCCGGTTCAGATGCATCTGGTACTGTAGAAACCGTAGGGAAGAACGTCACCAAGTTTCAAAAAGGAGACGAGGTCATTGTCAATCCTGGTCTTGGCTGGCAGAGAAACAGTGATGCCCCTCCTGAAGGGTTTGAAATTGTCGGTCTTCCTGATCACGGGACCTTTGCAGAGTATTACACGTGTACAGAGGACCATCTTGAGCAAAAGCCAGAGCATTTGTCTTTTGAAGAAGCAGGTGTGCTTCCCCTAGCGGCATTGACCGCCTATCGAGCCTTGTTTACCAGAGGGAATCTACGAGCGGATCAAACAGTCATGCTACCGGGAATTGGCAGTGGAGTCCTTACCTTTTGCCTGAAGTTTGCGAAAGCGATTGGGGCACGAGTCATTGTGACCTCCCGATCAGAAAGTAAACAAGAGGAAGCCTTGAAGCTTGGAGCAGATGTAGCTATTTCAACGGAAGAAGACTGGAAGGAAGCGTTGGCGTCTGAACAAGTCGATTTGCTTATAGAAACGATCGGGAACGCCACTTTCAATAAATCATTAGAAATTGTACGTAAGGGAGGAACCGTTGTCACATTCGGTTCTACAACAGAGGATGAAGTGACCATCAACATCCGTCAATTCTTTTATGGACAGTACAACTTGCTCGGATCGACGATGGGTAGTGCAGAGGAATTGCGGGAGATGCTTCGTTTTATTAGTGAACACAAAATAAAACCACAAGTAGATAAGATATTTACAATGGATCAGTATAAAGAAGCCTTTGAATACATTCAGGACTCTAAAAATTTCGGGAAAATTGCCTTTCAAGTATGTAAATAAGTTCTACTTCAAACTTAGTAGTAACTCCGAATAAAAAATAAAAAAACACAATCTAAGCGAACGAATGTGCGTATGATTGGACAATTCATCCATCTTTTGTTGTAAAATGATAGAAAGACCATTTTATGACAAGGGGTGGATGATTTTGTCTCATAAAAACAATCCGAAACGATTCGCTTTAAACATGAGTGCCGCGCAATTTACGAAGTTTTATATCATGCACCTGTTACAAGTTCATCAGCCAATGATCAGTGAACACTTTAAAGCAGAGTTCAAAAAACTTACGAAGAATTGGATACCCGCACCTTCCACATTACTTGATACCCTACATGAAATGACAGAGCAAGGATTATTATACCGTAAGGAAGATTACAAATCACATGATAAGAAAAGACAAAAAGTGTACTGGTATTATCTAACGGATGACGGCAAAGAAGAATTTGATGTATTAAAGAAACGATATAAATTGTTATTTGAAGAACAGATGCAAATACTAAAACAAATTATGGACGATGTATACAGATAAAAGAAAGGTGAGCTTTCATTGAAATTAAGTGTGCTTGATCAAAGCCCGATATCCGAGGGAGACGCTGCTCAAAAAGCGTTACAACAATCAGTGGAACTAGCTAAATACACAGAAAGATTAGGATTTCATAGATATTGGGTGGCTGAGCATCACAATACTAATGGTCTGGCCAGTACGTCTCCTGAAATACTTATATCCATGATTGCCCAATCAACAACTACCATACGGGTCGGTTCCGGTGGTGTCTTACTTCCACAGTACAGCCCCCTGAAAGTAGCTGAAAATTTCCGTATGCTTGAAGCTTTTTTTCCTGGAAGAATAGATCTTGGGCTTGGCCGTTCCCCAGGTGGTGGACCAAAGACAAGGCTCGCCCTTACTGATGGTTTTGAAAAGCCACTCAGTTCTTTTTCCAGGCAAGTGAAAGACCTGAAGCAATTTTTACAACAAACCACTCCTAAAGATGATCGATTCTATGGAGTAAAAGCACGTCCGAATACCGAACATCAACCGGATCTATGGGTACTCGGTTTGACCGAGCGAGGCGCTAAACATGCAGCACTAAACGGAACAGGCTTCACTTTTGGTCACTTCATCAACCCTGATCACGGAAAGGCATCCATAGCTACCTATAGAGAGCGATTCAAAGACTCGGATATGAACGGACCAATGGTCAATGTTTGTATATTTGTTGTTTGTGGAGAAACAGAAGAAGAGGCAGAAGATCTTGCAAAAAGCCAAGATCTTTGGTTACTTCGTGTGGAAAAAGGTCTTGATACACGTGTACCTTCTATGGAGGTGGCCAAAAATTATTCTTATACGGAACAAGAAATGGAGAAGGTTAGCAAAAATAGAAGACGTTGCATTATAGGGAACCCAGATCAGGTGAAAACTCAATTGGAAGAACTGTCTGAATACTATGGTACGGACGAGTTTTTGATCATTACAAATATATTCGATTTTGAGGAAAAGAAAAAATCCTATAATAGAATCGCTCAATTGTTCCAGGATTAATCAAACTAAAGTAAAGCTATGCTCCCAATTGAGAAATTTCAGTAACGCGATAAGCAGGACTTTCTGCCATATTAAAAAGACAGGTATGATTCGAAAACGAGTCATCCCCCGCCTTCTCCGATTCAAACATACAAAACGGAGTACACAATAACCCTGCCTTTTACTCTAATCACTAACTCACAGATCCGCCTAATCATCAGGGGGCTCAGTCTTTCACCCATACCGATTCTAGCCATACTTCATATAAAGAAGTAAAGGGGGGAATTGGAATGAGTAAAGGATATGGTGGAGGCTTTGCGCTAATCGTTGTTTTGTTTATTCTCCTTATTATTGTAGGAGCTTCTTGGTGGTATTAATCACTAAAAAGCGTGGCAAATGCCACGCTTTTTTAATTATAATAAATCATCGTTTTAAAATATCTCGATGTAAGCTATAATAAGTACCATTACGTCACGAAAAAGGATGAAATTGCATGAAAGATGTCAATATATTGGGAACAATCCAACAAGCAAAAATTGAAAAGAAAATCACTGAAGGCTTCGTTGTTCATATCCAAAATGAAGAGTTTGTACTCTTGGACGAAGATGTCACAGAAGAGATTGAATTGGATGAAAGCAGAGACATGTTCATTTATGAAAATAAGAAAGGACAAGCTTCTGCGACCATGGAAATTCCTGAAGTTACCAAAGATACTTATGGCTGGTCTGAAGTCGTAGAAGTTGTTCCGAACATGGGTGTCTTCGTAGATATCGGTCTAAATAATAAGGATATTCTTGTTTCCTCCGATCATTTACCTCTTCTTAAATCCGTCTGGCCTCAAGAGGGAGATCATTTATTTGTCAGTCTGGAACTAGATAAAAAAGGCCGGCTTTTGGCAGAACCTATTTCTGAACAAGAAATCATGGATGATTTGGAACCTGCCCCGAAAGAAATGCTGGGACAAGAAGTGACCGCGCGTGTTTACCGAGCTACCAAGGCAGGTTCAACGGTATTAACTGGAGAAGGATACCGAGGATTCGTCCACCCAAGTGAAAGAAAAGAAGAACCAAGACTTGGAGAGACAATTACAGCCAGGGTCATTGATGTAAAAGAAGATGGGACAATCAACCTTTCTCTTCGCCCTCTAAAACAAGAGGGGATGAAGGAAGATGCAGAGGTTATCTATGAATATTTACAAGAAAACGATGGTGTCATGTTCCTTCATGATAAAAGTGACCCAGAAGATATACGAAAAACCTTTAAAATTAGTAAGGCAGCATTCAAACGAGCCCTTGGACAATTGATGAAAGAAAGAAAAATCATTCAAGAAGATGGAAAAACCGTGATCAATCACGATCGCACTTAAAACTTAGTAGCAACTCCGAAACTAAATAAAAAATAAAAACAAGCACCTAAGGAGAGTTTGACATAGGTGCTTGTTTTATATATCTTTTAATCCTCATATTCAGCTTCTACGCCGTTGCTGTAGATCACCCTCAAACTAAATTCTTTATACGTGTCATCAAGGCCAAAAACCTTTATAACATCTTCAATCACTTCTTGTTCAGATGAATCTTCGTCAAAACTGAGTTCCATGAAATGAGGAGTCAGTTGATCAAGAGCTTTTTCTCCTGAGATCTTTTCTTCACCGATTTCATGAATGACAGCACGGGTATGAGATTCGTTCGAAACGTACTGAATTTCATAGGAGAGTGAATCTACATAATCAATTTCCAGATCAAATTGTTGGAACGGAAGAGCTTTTCTCGCTTTATCCACTTTCTCATTCGTATCATAATTCATATCATTGATTGAATCGCTGGTAGGGGTCGTAGATAATTGTTGTTGATCATAATTCATCATTTGCTCTTCATTCGTATCAGCCATACATCCACTTATGAGGATGAGGCTTATCGCCAGTATTGAGGTTACAGTTTTCATTTATATCCCTCCATTCATATCCTTTTCTTAGGATTGACGAAAATCACTGATTTCATAACCCAGTTTATGTATGATGAGCATTGAAATTACTTGAACACAAGCTCGCATGGTAAGATGAAACTGTAAATTCTTTTTTTAGGGAGGAGAAGGAATGAAAAAAATGACAGCTGTAGCAATCAGCGTTCTTTTACTAGTGAGTGTCGGCGTCCTTTTCTTTTTCAATAAGAATTCTGGAGCTTCTACAACAAGTGTTTCTGAAACTGGAAAAAGAGTAGAGATATATAACGGTGAGGTTGTTGAATATTCCGAGCAACAATTAAAGAGCAAACTGACAGATATCCAATATGAAGTAACACAAGAAGACGGGACGGAAAAAGCTTTTGATAACGCATACTGGGACAATAAGGAAGAGGGGATCTATGTAGACATTCTCTCAGGAGAGCCTTTGTTCAGCTCTACAGATAAATATAAATCGGGTACAGGATGGCCAAGCTTTACAAAGCCAATCCTGGAGGAAAATATCAAAACAAAGGATGATCCAGGTATATTCGGAATGAGAACAGAAGTAAGAAGTCAACAGGGGAATAATCATCTTGGTCACGTATTTGAAGACGGACCAGAACCAACGGGATTGAGATACTGTATGAATAGTGCAGCCATGGACTTTATTCCAAAGCAGGAGATGAAGAAAAGTGGTTACAGTGAGTTTTTATATTTATTTAAAGAAGAAGGGTGAATTCATCCTTCTTTTTTATTGTGATTGATAAGGAATCTCATTGACGGGCATTATCCCTTAGATTAATAATTGCAAAAAGCTGCCTCTACGCTGGCAGCTTTTCTTGTTGTGCACACCGGCCAATATTTTTGACCCCTTGCATTTATAGGAATGAACCTTGACAAAATTATTGAGAACGATTATCATTACCGTAAATAAAACTTTAGATACGTAGGTGAGAGGTATGGAACAGACAAAAACAGAATTAGCAAGAATTATTCGTGAACGTCGCTCTGTGAAGAGTGGATATTTAGATAAAGAGGTACCGACAGAACTTGTTACTGAACTGTTAGACGATGCAAGATGGGCACCCACACACGGTTTACGTGAACCTTGGAGATTCATTTTCATTCCTTCTCACGAAAAAGAAGAATTCGTGGAATCCCTTGTACAAACCTTTCCCCGAGACATGCAGGAAAACCGCAGAAACTATTTCAGCCAACCGGCTGCTTTTCTTATAGCGATTATGAACGAAGATCCACGCCAAAAGCAGTGGGAAGAAAATTTCGGTGCCATCAGCAGCATGCTTCAAAACTTCCAACTGCTGGCCTGGGAACGTGAGTTAGGTGTGTGTTGGAAAACAAATCCACAAATCCACGAACCGAAAGTCCGTGATCTACTGGGCGTTCAACCTGGGGAAAAAATTGTAGGTTTTATTCATATGGGCTTCTTTGAACAGCAGCCAAAACAAAAAAAACGAACCCCTATTGAAGAAAAATTAACGATTTACAAAAATTAACGACATGCATATTAACCAAAAAGACGCCGGGTTCGGCGTCTTTTATTTAATCTTTATATTTGGAATCATAGGCGATTAAAACAACATTCAGTTGTGTTTCAAGCTCTTTTACCCTTTGTAGTGTTTCTTTCGGCAGTTCTGCATAATCAAAAGCCATCTTTAGACGCCTCCTTGGGTACTATCTTTTGCTTTTCAAACGAGGAATATTCCGTCATTATTCTAATTTTGAATGGCAAGCCTTTACAATAGACGAGCCAATGGTCGCCCATATATTATAAAGATAAGACTTTAAATAAAGGAGATCGACATGAATTTTGTAGCTCTTGATTTTGAGACAGCAAATGCTTCAAGAGGTTCTGTTTGTTCCATTGGTATGGTGGAATATGAACAGGGCCGTATAAAAAGAGATTATTACAGGTTAGTGAAACCAAAGGAAAACTATTTTGCTCCCATCAATATTCGTGTGCACGGAATAACTAAAAGCGACGTTCAGGATGCCGAGGAGTTTGATGTGCTATGGGAGCGCGAGATCAGGTCATGGCTGGAAGGGAAGTTTGTCGTTGCTCATAATGCTCAGTTCGATATGGGGGTGTTGCGTGCGGTTTTAGATCAATACAACCTAAGCTACCCGATGCTTGCCTATAACTGCACCGTCAATATATCCAAGAAAACGTGGCAGCTGCCGAGATACAAGTTAAATGTTGTCTCCAGTCATCTTGGTTTTACATTCAGTCACCACCATGCGTTAGAAGACGCGAAAGCTTCAGCTCATATCCTTATGTCAGCGAAAGAAGAGCTTGGAGCAACTGATGCTAAGGACCTTATAGAAAAAACAGGGACAACAAATGGGATGATGTTTGATGGGGGCTATGAGCCTGCAAGAATAAATAAGAAGAAACGGGCTAAAAAAGCACATCCATCTTCCTATGTAGCAGCAACCCAACAGTTTGATCCCAGACACCCTTTTTATAACGCGGCTATTGTATTCACTGGAAAGTTAAAAGAAATGAAAAGGGATGAAGCTAGCCAAAAAGTCGTTGATTTAGGTGCACAACTTCATAATTCGATTGAATCCAATACAAACTTTGTAGTCGTTGGCGAACAAACGTTCGAAGGGTATAAAAATGGCAAAAAAACAAGTAAACTCGAGAGAGCAGAAACGCTGCTAAGCCAGGGCTATCCCATTGAAATTATTTCAGAATCCGTTTTCCATCAATATTTAACACGCTCATCCAATAGATAAGGATGAGCGTGTTTTATTTCTTAGATAGATACCTGCGATCTTTTAACCGCTCAGGATGGACAGATTTTGCAAGAGGAGATACCTTACCCAAATTGACACCTGCACCAAAATGGTAAGCCTGCCACACGATCTTTGTACAATATTGCTCCTCGTTCGTCCTGCCTATAGGCGTCCATATTTTATAGGTGGCACGAGGATGCTCTTTTTGAAGCTTTACCGCATAATCAGCAGCAGCCTCTCCAGATTTAGAATCAAGGGCTGAATAAATGCGTATATTGCTGAATTTGTTGAAATAAGTTTCCATTTGATCTTGTATGACTCCTGAAGGAATGGAATGAATGACTTTATTATCTTTCGTTACAATCCCAACATGACCTATATAACGCGATTCTTTTTTTCCTATTGGAGAAAACAACAAATCCCCTGGTGCAATGGATAGGTTTGTACCTGGATAAAGGTGTTCATGTTCTTGTTTCAGAGGTGCAAGGACTTTCTTGGGCTTTATCATCCATGCGAAAAATAATGTACTTATAAAAAGGAACAACTTCTTCATATACATCTTCCTTTGTCAACTTATATCTTTATCCTAGCTAAAATTTTAGAAAAAAACAAAGAGGAAGTGCTATTTTCCACCACAAAGAACGTATGTTCGGTTTTGGAGGGTACTTACGAACATTCGAACGGGATTCGGTTGAATCTCTTTTTACAATCATGACAAATCGGCAAAATTAAATGATGTGAAGTGGGACTCTTACTAAGAATATTGGTATGATTGAGAAGTAGGTCTAATCTCAGGGTCTCAGAAGAGGTGAGTTAATGGAATACAGAAAAATTGTGATTTCGATTATCCTCTTGCATATTTTGATATCACTAGGAATCTTCGGGTATATGTTTTTCGAACAATTGGCATTCTTTGATTCCTTATGGCTGACCATTGTATCCGTGTTAACTATTGGTTATGGAGACATTTCGCCAGAATCAACAGGAGGAAAAATCCTTACCTTAGTCTTAATTCCGAGTGCCATAAGTCTGACAACTTACATGTTAGCTCAACTGGCAGGCGCCATTATAGGCGGTAAACTATCAAGTGAAGTGAGGAAGAGGAGAATGAGATTAAAGATACAAGATCTGCATCATCATATTATATTGTGTGGTTACGGCCGTGTGGGACAGCAGGTTTTTCAACAATTACGGCATGAGAATCAACCATTGGTTGTTATTGAAAATGATGAGAGTGTCATAAATGAATTACCTGAAGATGTCCTTTACGTTAAAGGAAATGCCACGGAGGATCGTGTATTGATTCAGGCGGGCGTTGACAGGGCTAAGGGGATGATTGTCACTCTTCCTGATGATGCAGATAACGTTTTTATAACTCTGACAGTAAAAGGGATGAATCCGTCTCTTTATACAGTTGTTAGAGCAGAAAGAGATTTTTCAGAAGAAAAGCTTTATCGAGCAGGAGCCGATAAAGTGATCAACACCTCCAATATAGGAGGAAAACGTATGGCAACGGCGATTACAAAACCGGTAAGCGTTGATTACGTTGAAACAATTCTCCACGACACCAGAAATGATTACAACATCGAAGAAATTCACATTCCTAAAGATTCGCCATTATTGAATCAAACATTAAAAGAATCGGATATAAGAAGGATTTATGGTGTTAATATCGTTGCAATAAAACGGAAGGACAGAATTATAAGTAATCCAGAAGGAGACGAAACGTTTCAAGAGAATGATTTGTTGATTGTTTTCGCAACTTCTGAACAATTGAAGCGTTTCGAGAAAGCGGCGATCTGATTGAGCAAAGAAGCAGCTTTTCAGTGTGAAACAAACGATAATCAGATCGCTGCATATTTGTATGAAAAACAAGTGAATCAAAAAGGATAACTCGGACTCCTGGAAGAATGAATTTATTCGTTTACATTTAAGTGAAGAAGTTTTAGATCAGTGTATAAACGCATCTTATTTTCATTCAAAATTTGGGGGGATAAGGAATCTACGCCTGTGGAATAAAAGAGGATAAGCATGATGAAAATCTGTGTATTTTTATTTTTTATTCTAGTTTACATAATATTTATTATACTGAGTCATTTAAAGAATAGATATTTCATCTCAATTATTAAGTATACTTATGATACTGAGACAAAATAAAAAAATGAACTGATCTCAACATGAATTTTTTAGGATTTTATTGGTTGCACTAATGATTCATTATAGACACATTTGTATCACCAAAAAATTTTGACTTTCTTAACGGCTGCAATTCTCTTTACTAAATCTACACCGAAGCTTTTTTAACTTTTGAACTGACTTTTTAATATCCAGCGTAATAAATTTATTGGATTTTACTTTTTCTTTGTCCTCAAAACTGTTTCATCAGACTATTTTCTAAACTAACCTGATGACTATCTATCATTAATGCTGTTATTATGATCATTGTCTCTCATTCATTTGAATGTTATATAATAAAGCCCTTACATCTTTTGCATGGCAAATACGACTGGTTAAGTCTAAAAATATAGTGTTTACTCACATTCTCCTCTAGAAACCATGAAAACTTTCGTACCTTCTTCCCTCTTCTACTTATGTATTGAATAAATGACCCTCTATTTATTTTATGTTTTCTTTTATCTTGGAAAATGGCTAATGCGATTTATGGTTTGTTTTTTTAAAGTATTTCGGAGTTGCTACTAAGTATGAATAAAAACAAAGCAAGAATGTGCTGTTTTTACGGGGTTCGGAACATGTGTTCTTGTTTGATGTGTTTAGGTGATTATGTTTTGGAGTTACTACTATGTAGATAAACTAAAAGAAAAGTCACAGAGTATTTACTCTGTGACTTTAACCTTTGATTTTTTTGACGTTGTTGCTGCTTGCTCATCGAAGATCTTTAACGTCTTGTAATAATATTCAAGGATCTGCTCGGAAGGTTTTTGCCAGCTATACTTTTCTGCTTCTTGACGTGCATTTTTACAAAGTGTCTGATACAACTCCTCATCTTCCAGTCTTTCGATCGCTTGAATCATGCTGTGCGTGTTCTCATTTTCAAACAGTAGCCCAGTTTTGCCATCTTCCACTTGCTCCATGGTCGGACCGCTTTTTGCTGCGATGACAGGCAGACCAGAAGCCATAGATTCCAGAATGACAAGGCCAAGCGTTTCTGTAACTGATGGAAAAATAAGTGCATCAGAAGAAGCGAAAGCTTGAGCAAGCTCTTCCCCGTGCATCAGTCCGGTAAACACTGTATTGGTACCTTTGAAAGTTTCTTCTAATTCACCTTTCACAGGACCATCTCCTACGATGGCAAGAGAGATATCCTCCCTCTGTTCCAATAAGGGCTTAATTTTATGAATTTCTTTTTCAGGAGCCAGTCGGCCGACAAAAACAAGAAGCTTGTTCTCTTTCCTGCCGGCAGATAACCGGTCCCTCATTTCTTCGTTTTTATGCCGAGGGTGGTAGTGATCAACAGCCACCCCACGGTCCCATACACTCACATTATGAAAGTTCTTCTCATCCAGCTCTGTCTTAATGGCTCTTGAAGTACACAAATTCACATCTGCATAGTTGTGTAACTTTCTAAAATACCACCATACAAGAGGCTTGAATGGATATAACCGATAGTAATCCAAGTATTTAGGGACGTGTGTGTGATAAGAAGCAATTAGTGGATAGTTCAGTTTATCAGCGTAATAGACGCCGGATACCCCTACAAGAGCAGGATTTACCACATGGACGAGGTCAGGATCATGTTTTTGTAACAAATCCTTGACCCTCCGTTGAGGTAAACTGAATTCTCGATACCTGTAAAAAGGCATTCTTGTCGTTTTGACCCCTTCGACGACCGCCCCTTCATATTCCGTCACACCAAAGTCTGGAGCAATGACGACGACCTCATGATCTTGGCTTCTCAAGTATTTGATGGACTCTTTTAATCGAGTGACGACTCCATCTGTTGATGGTAGGAATGTTTCTGTAATGATGGCGATTTTCAAAGCGGAAAACTCCTTACTTCCAAGTGATTGACGGCAATACGTTCTCTTCAATGATTCGGTCTTTATTTTCGACAGCTGTGCGCAAAATGTCACGAATGACATCGTCTGTCAACAAGTGAGGTTCGAGACCAAGGTCACGCAGTTTTGTATTCACAGCGTTGTAATAGTGATCCTCATTTTCGATACGAGGATTCTCAATCTGTTTCACTTGTGTATCAAGACCTTCTTCTTTTGCGATTTTTTGTACACGTTCTGCAAGATCCTGTACAGAGAACCATTCTGTGAATTGGTTAAATACGCGGAATTCACCTTTGTCTGCTGGATTCTCAGCGGCGATCTCTACACATCTTACTGTGTCTTCAATGTTTAGGAACGCGCGTGTCTGCCCTCCTGAACCATAAACCGTGATGTCATGGCCGATGGCTGCCTGGTTGACGAAACGGTTTAGAGCTGTACCGAATACGCCATCGTAGTCTACACGGTTTACGAGCATTGGATCCTGACGCGTTTCGGCTGTATGTAAACCGTATACGATTCCCTGATTCAAGTCAGTGGCGCGAATGCCCCAGATTTTACATGCGAACATAATATTATGGCTGTCATGTACTTTAGACAAGTGATAGAAGGAACCAGGTTGTTTTGGATATGGGAGGGTATCCTTCCGTCCTTTATGTTCAATTTCAATATATCCTTCTTCAATATCAATGTTAGGAGTACCATATTCGCCCATTGTACCCAGTTTAATCAGGTGACATTCCGGAGCGAATTCTTTAATGGCATAAAGAACGTTCAAATTCCCCATGACATTGTTTGTTTGTGTATAAACCGCATGCTCACGGTCGATCATTGAATATGGAGCCGAACGTTGTTCAGCGAAGTGAACGAATGCTTCAGGTTCCGTTTGACGGAAAACTTCACTTAAGAAATCATAATGGTTCAAGTCACCAATGAATGTTTTGATTTCTTTTCCTGAAACTTCTTTCCATTTAGCTACCCGGTCTTCCAGTGATGCGATCGGTGTAACTGAATTCGAACGTAGTTCATCATCATACTTTCTGCGTACTAAATTATCTACGATGGTTACATCATGTCCTTGTTTGGATAGGTATAGTGCCGTTGGCCAACCGCAAAAACCGTCTCCCCCTGCTACAATAATCCTCATAATCTACCTCCTAGTTACGTCTTGCATACTCGTATTCCAAAATAGAATGACTCTAATGACTATTCTATCTCCTTACTAATCGTTCGTCGTTCGAAGACGGACAAAGTCAAGGTCTCTACGTTTTTGACTTTACCATTAATTTAATTTTGAAACAATTAATTCTTTGTTAAACCGTCGATTCTATGTAGAGATATGCTTGTGAGACCTCAAACCTATTTACCCCAAATGAAGAACGCTTCAAACCTACTTTACAATAAAAGCCTGCAGAACAACAAGTCCTGCAGGCTGAGCAATCATTTTTCCTCTTCCTGACCTTCTGGAATCGAGGATTCTTCTTCATTATGCTCCTGCTCTTCTTTCGTAGCTGCCGCTTCCTTCATTTCATCATCAGAAGATTCTCCAAATTCATGAACAGCACCTCTTGAAACATAGCTCTCAAGCATCGCTTTCAGATCCATACCTGTCGTTTCTTTTAAAGATTCCTGGATGCCAAGCATAGTCGAAGTCACACTGTTCGCTACTTTCGCAGAACCTCCACGCGAATCGCTACCGCCCATATCGATAACCTTCATATCCTTAATTTGACTAATAGGTGCGGAGACTTTTTCTGCATAGTCAGGCAATACTTTAATGAGCATTTCCATGATAGCCGCTTCACCATAATGTTCCATCGCTTTAGCCATACGCTCTTTCGATTCCGCTTCAGCCATTCCTCGCTGACGAATGACTTCCGCTTGGGATTCCCCTTTGATACGTTCATTATCGGCTTCTGCCTGCGCCCGTTTAGTCACTTCGTAAGCTTCAGCATCAGCGATGGAACGGCGTCGCTTGTTCTCTTCTTCTTCCAACTCGACCGCTCTCTGTTTCTCAATGTACTGAACCTTTAATTCTTCTTCCTTTATCTGCTGGGCAAGTTTCTGCCTCTCTAATTCTCCCGCTTGGTCTGCGTTAGCTTTGGCTCGGTTGGTTTCCGTCTGGAATTCCGCTTCTTTGATGTCTTTTTCTTTCGTAGATGCCGCAACCGCAGTCAAACGGCGGTTTTCTTCATCCTGTGCTTCCTGGTCGTTTTTCGCCTGGTAAATGCGTGTTTCTTTCGTTGCATCGGATTCTGCCATGTTCGCTTTCTTTTGCACTTCAGCAATATGAGGACGACCGAGCGCATCGATGTATCCATTCTCGACATCCACATCCTCCACATCATTCAATGCGAAAGAAGTGATTTCAAAGCCCATGCCTTTCAAATCGGATTCAGCAATTTTTTTCACCTGTGTGTTGACTTCTTTGAAATCATTATAGATTTTTTCAATAGGAAGCGATGCGATGATGGAACGTAAATGACCATTCAGCACATCTTTCAATTCCGATTCTCTTTCTTTCTGTTTTTTACCAAGGAATTTCTCAGCAAAATTGGCCATGATCTCAAGCTCACTACCAATACTGATCACAGCAGTACTGGCAACTCTAACCGGAATACCTTCCTTTGTGTAGGCTTTGTCTGAGTTGACCTGCAGTTGAAAGGATGTCAAATCAATCGGTGTCGCCGTCTGAAACATTCGCAGGCGGTACCCCCCACCACGAATAATTTTGACCGACCGTCCGTTATCGTCTTCAAATACATTCTTCTCTTGTTCCGGATCTCCAAGTTTTGGTCCCGTGACAATCAATGCTTCATTCGAACTGGCCGTCTTATAACGCATGCGGAAGATGATGAAAGTTATGATTCCTCCAACAAGCACCACCGCTCCAATCACTCCTAAGATGACTAACAGTAACGCACCTTCAAACAAATGATCACTCCTCTTTTTATATTCCCTATTTATGTAACAAAAGGGGTTATATTACATAACGATTACAACTCTATTAAAGTTTCACGAAATTTGCAATGTTCGACAATATTTCTATCGTTCCATCAATTCAATCGAAAGAACGATTCCGTTATAATAGAAACAAGAACATTCTGAAAAAGGAGGAACGTTCATGACTACATACACCAACGCATGGATTCCTACCGCAGAATATAAAGAAGCAACACGATTATTCCAGTGGATGAAAAAACATGGCTTCACCTGCTATGATGACTTTCATTCTAAATCCATCGATGATATCGAATGGTTTTGGGAAGAAGTAGTGAAAGAGCTTGATATCGAGTGGTATACCCCTTATAAGCAGGTGCTGGATCAAACACATGGGCCTATGTATCCTGTATGGTTTGAAGGTGGAGAGTTGAATGTTGCTCACTTAGCGCTGGATCGATGGGCGAGTAATCCTTCTAAAGAAAATGATATCGCTCTATACTGGGAGGGAGATAATGGCCAAACAGCCTCCTACTCTTTTAAAGATTTTCAAAAGGAAGTGGATGCTGTCTCTTATGGTCTTGAGAGCTATGGAATTACAGAAGGGGATATTGTTACTTTGTATCTGCCCATGCTCCCTGAGACCCTCATTGCTATGCTGGCCATCTCAAAGATAGGTGCAATCTTCTCTCCTGCCTTCTCTGGTTACAAATCTGATGCCGTCACTACAAGAATTCATGCAAGCCATTCGAAAGCGCTGATAACAGCTGATGCCTTTTACCGTAGAGGAAAAACGATGCCTATGAAAGAAGAGGCGGACCTTGTGGCAGATCAATGCCCTTCTTTAGAGCATGTTTTCGTCGTAGAACGGACAGGAGCGAAAGTGAAATATAAATCACCTCGTGATGTTCGCTGGAGTGATTTGAGAAAGAATAAAGCCACTTACAAGACGAAAGTAAAAAAAGCGAACGATCCTTTTATGCTCATTTACACTTCTGGAACGACGGGTCTACCAAAAGGAGCAGTCCATACTCATGCAGGATTTCCTGTTAAGGCTGCCTTTGATGCTGGCATCTGCATGGATGTCACAAATAAAGATACATTATTCTGGTACACAGATATGGGGTGGATGATGGGACCTTTCCTCGTGTATGGAGGATTAGTTAATGGGGCTTCCATCGTAATGTTCGAAGGTACTCCAGATTATCCAGAACCCGACCGTTTATGGAAGCTTGTAGAGAAATATCAAGTGACCCATTTAGGAATATCCCCGACTCTAGTCCGCACAATGATGAAACACGGGAAAGGCTGGCTGGAGAAACGTGACCTCCAATCCTTGAAGCTTATTGGATCTACAGGTGAACCATGGAACCCGGAGCCTTGGCATTGGCTTTTTAAACATGCGGGAGATTCTCGAGTTCCCATTTTTAACTATTCAGGAGGAACAGAAGTCTCAGGTGGAATCCTTGGGAATGTACTTGTCAAACCGATTCAGCCGGTCACCTTCAATGCTGCTCTTCCAGGTATGGATGTTGATGTTTATGGTGAAAAAGGGGAGCCCCTCATCAATGAAGTTGGCGAACTGGTAATCAAATCCCCTTGGGTAGGGATGACGAAGAGTTTTTTTGAAGACGATAAGCGTTATGAAAAGACATATTGGAGCCGCTTCAATGATACTTGGGTGCATGGGGATTGGGTGATAAAAGACCACAAAGGGTTCTATACGATTACTGGACGATCCGATGACGTTTTAAACGTGGCTGGAAAACGTTTAGGTCCGACGGAAGTCGAGTCTGTTCTCGTTAAACATACATCAGTTATAGAAGCCGGAGTTATCGGAGTCCCTCATGAGATAAAGGGAGAAGAACCCATTGCTTTCGTCGTCCTTAACGATACCCAGCCTACAAAAGATCTAACAGAAGAGTTAACGATGATTCTGAATCAAAAACTAGGGAAAGCTCTCTCCCCGAAAAAAATCTTTGTGGTCGATGACCTGCCTAAAACAAGAAATGCCAAGGTGATGAGACGTGCCATCAAATCCGCATACTTGAACCACCCTTCCGGTGACTTGAATGCACTTGTCAACCCGGAAAGCATTGAGCAAATAAGGAGCATTGGTCAAAATCTTTCGTCAACGTAAGAAGTACCACCCTTTTGAGTATGAGGTTGCTAGAAATCATTCTATTAACATGCCGTATCCAATTAAAAAGGTTCCTGGACCAATGTTGTCCAGGAACCTTTTTGTCAGACCGGATAAACGCCGTGTTTTCTTTCTGTAAACAACACGTCTTTTGTTTCGTAGGCATCGAATCTGGTGGAAAGCTCTTCGCGCAGCTTATTCGGCTGAACGATGTCATCGATGACCATCTCAGAAGCCAACCGATAGATATCAATGTTCTCTTTGTATTCTTCATGCTTTTCTTTGATGAAAGCCGGTCGCTCCTCTTCAGGCAGCGCAGCAATCTTATTGGCATACACGGCGTTCACAGCCGCTTCCGGCCCCATGACAGCAATTTGTGCTGTTGGCAAGGCCAGACACGCATCTGGCTCAAACGCCGGCCCTGCCATCGCATAAAGCCCTGCTCCATATGCTTTGCGGACCACAACAGAAATTTTCGGTACTGTTGCTTCACTCATAGCAGAAAGCATTTTCGCACCGTGACGGATAATCCCTGCTCGCTCAACCTTTGTTCCGATCATGAACCCTGGAATATCAGCAAGGAACAGTAGTGGAATATTAAAGGCGTCACAGAGCTGGATGAATTTCGCCGCTTTATCCGCGGAATCAGGGAATAGAACCCCTCCCTTTGCTCTCGGCTGGTTAGCGATAATCCCAACAGGCCGACCTTCAATTCTTGAAAGCCCGGTAATGAGCTCAGGAGCAAACTTTTTCTTGATTTCGCAGAACGAATGATCATCAATGAGACGATCGATCAACTGATACATATCAAAGGGTGCATTTTGATTTTTAGGAATCAGTTCTTCCACACTTTTCTCAAAAGGAGCAGGCTCTCTCGAATCTGCCTTTTTCGGAAGTTCCCGGTAGGACTGCGGGAAGTAGCTCAAATACTTTCTGGCATAGGCAATCGCATCACTTTCGTCTTTAGCCAGCACATCTCCGCATCCGGAAACCGAACAATGCATATTCGCACCGCCCATTTCCTCAAGTGTCACTTTTTCACCGATGACTTTTTCTGCCATACGTGGAGATCCTAAATACATGGATGCATTGCCATCGACCATCACGACGATGTCGCAAAAGGCAGGTATGTAAGCACCGCCCGCTGCGGATGGTCCGAATAGTAAGCAGACTTGTGGCACGCGGCCGGATAGTTTGATCTGATTATGGAAAATACGTCCTGCCCCGCGGCGGTTAGGGAACATCTCTACCTGATCGGTAATCCTTGCCCCCGCCGAGTCTACAAGGTAAAGCATAGGGACATTCAGTTTTAATGCGGTTTCCTGGATTCGGATAATCTTCTCAACTGTCCGCGCACCCCAGGATCCTGCTTTAACGGTTGAATCGTTAGCCATCACGCATACTTTTTCTCCGTTTATTCGCCCGATCCCTGTGACCACGCCGTCAGCAGGAAGGGATTCATCCTGGCAATTGGCGAAAAAAGCATCTTCGATATCGATGTCGTCATCAAACAAAAGCTGTAAACGTTCACGGACGAACATTTTCCCTTTTTCTGCGTTCTTGCTATGATATTTTTCAGCACCACCAGAAGCAATTTTCTTCGCTCGTTCTTCTAACGTTTCGTTTGTAGGCATCGTTTTTTCCACCTTTTATTCTCCTTTGTATTCCGGCTTCCTTTTTTCCTGGAACGCTTGAAGTCCTTCCACACGATCATCGGTTGGAATCGTCTTTTTATAACAGGCGCGCTCAATCTCAAGACCTGAAGATAAATCGGTATCATACCCTTGATTGATCGCTTTTTTTGCCTGCTTCATAGCTACCGGGCCGTTCCGTGCAATGCATGCCGCAAGGTCTTTCGCTTCTTCCATAAGAAACTGCGGTTCATGGATATATTCGACAAGTCCGAGGGAATAAGCACGGTTGGCTTCCACCGGTTTCGCTGAATAGATCATCGCTTTTGCTTGGCCCATCCCAATCAGCCTAGATAGACGCTGGGTTCCGCCAGCTCCAGGAATAATGGCAAGCGATGTTTCCGTCAGTCCTACTTTCGTAGACGTACTCATCATCCGTAAATCACAAGCAAGCGCAAGCTCTAATCCACCTCCAAATGCGACCCCATTGATGACAGCAATCGTAGGTACATGGATATCTTCGATCATTCGAACCGTATCTCCGATTTTGGTTACGGTCTGGACGACTTCTTCGTCACTCATTCCCTTTCTTTCTTTCAAATCAGCACCTGCACAAAAGGCTTTATTTCCTTCTCCAGTCACTAAAACGACTCTGATCTCCTGACGCCGGTTAATTTCGTGTGCTTTTTCCTGCAGTTGGTCAAGTAGATCTGAAGACAATGCATTCGCTGCATCCGGCCGGTTCAATTTCAGTACATACACGTGAGAGGAAATCTCTTCTAACGCGACTAGTTCCTCCATCCGTTACACCCTTTCTTTATTTACCACCTGCATTTGATGACTCGGCAGTGATTTATTCAACACGCGTTGGATATAAATCGCCGCTTCCTTCAGTTTTTCTTCATGGATCCCCGTTTCTATGCCCATTTGATGAAGCATGTGTACAAGATCGTCTGTGGCTAAATTCCCGGAAGCTCCCTTCGCATATGGGCAGCCCCCGAGCCCTCCAAGCGCTGCATCAAAAGTGGTGATGTTATGCTGCATGGAGACAAGGACGTTGGATAAGGCCATTCCCCTTGTATTATGAAAATGCATGGCAAGCTTGTCGAAAGGAAGCCATTGTTTCCATTCGTGAAGAGCTTGATCAACTTGCCTCGGATTTGCAACACCGATTGTGTCTCCTAGAGACAATTCATCAATGCCCATTTCCAGTAATCGCTCACTGACCCTTGCCACCTGATCTGTAGCAATGTCTCCTTCATAAGGGCATCCGAACACCGTGGAGAGATAACCTCTTACAGTCTTACCTTCTAATTTAGCTTCTTGCACGACCTCTTTAAGGACTGGATACGTTTCCTCCAGCGTCTTGTTGATGTTTTTTTTGTTATGCGTATCGGAAGCGGACATGAATACAGATACTTCATCCACGTCCGTATCGATCGCTGCTTCAAGCCCCCGTCGGTTCGGGACCAGGGCAGCATAGGTGACCCCCTCTTTTCGTGAGATCTTCGCTGCCACTTCTTTTGCATCTTTCAACTGCGGAATCCACTTTGGATGGACGAATGAACTGAATTCAATGTACGAGTATCCCGCTTCTGATAAGAGATCAATCCAGGCAACCTTTTCTTCAAGCGGTACTTCTACAGGTTCATTTTGCAGGCCATCACGTGGACCGACTTCTTTAATTGTGACTCTTTCAGGCCATTCCATCATACGAACCTCCTGTTTATTCGATAATGGCGATGACGTCTCCTTCGTTGACGAAATCCCCTTCACTTACTTTCAACTCTTTGACTGTTCCCGATGTTTCTGTAGGGATCGGAATCTCCATTTTCATAGATTCGAGGATCGCAATATCCTCCCCGTCGTTTACTTTCGTACCTTCTTCTGCAACAATTTTCCATACACTTCCTGCCATGGATGCTTTAATTTCTGTCATGATTATTCCTCCTTAATGATTTGTCAATGTTGGTAGGTAATAGTTTTCTACAAATGTGGTTTTCGTTTCGCCTGCTCTGAATTTCTCATGGGTGACGACGCTCTTCAGCATCGTCAGGTTGCATTTAATGCCATCAATCTCGTATTCATGAAGGGCTTTTGTAAGACGTTCAATCGCGTCTTCACGGTTTTCTCCATGAATGACAAGTTTCGCAATCATCGGGTCATAGAACGGAGTCACTTGTGAATCTCCTTCTACCGCTAATTCATGCCGTACTCCTGGTCCTTCCGGCAGAACCATTTTCGTCAATTTACCTGGTGAAGGATAGAAAGTATTTGGATCTTCGGCATAAATTCTCACTTCAATGGCGTGGCCGTCAATGAGCAAATCCTGCTGCTGGATGGATAAATGTTCCCCGTCTGCTACCCTCAACTGTTGTTCGACAAGGTCGATCCCTGTAATTTGTTCGGTGACCGGGTGCTCAACTTGTAAACGTGTATTCATTTCAAGGAAATAGAAGTTCTCCTGATCATCGACCAGAAACTCAATTGTACCGGCATTGGAATATCCGAGAGAAGAAACCGCCTTCAGCGCACTTTCACCCATTTTCTCCCGCGTTTTTTCTGAAAGAACCGATGACGGAGCCTCTTCGACAACTTTTTGGTGCCTGCGCTGAATGGAACATTCGCGTTCAAACAAATGGACGGCATTACCGTGACGATCAGCAAGCACTTGAATTTCAATGTGACGCGGATGCTCGATTAATTTCTCGATGAACATCTTCCCATCACCGAAAAAGGCCTGCGCTCGTTTGGAGTTGCCTTCAAACGCTTTTTCAAGTTCTTCATCGTTATAGACCGCCTGCATGCCGATACCACCGCCTCCAGCCGCTGCTTTCAGCATGACAGGATAACCGAATTCGACCGCAATTTTTTTGGCGTCGTCGGAGTTCGCAACTGCATCATCGGTTCCAGGAATAATAGGGACACCAGCCGCTTTCATTTCCGCCCTCGCGGCAATCTTATCTCCCATTTTTGCAATGACATCGGCATCCGGTCCGATAAACGTGAGGCCTGCTTCTTCCGTTCTTTTCGCAAACTCCGCATTTTCACTTAAAAGACCGTATCCCGGATGAATAGCTTCTGCTCCGGAGTCCTTGGCCACCTGTAAGATTTTATCGATGTTCAGGTACGATTCATTCACGCGTGGTTTTCCAATAAGATAGCTCTCATCAGCCATTCGTACGTAAGGAGCTTGCTGATCCGCTTCCGAGTAGACGGCCACTGTTTGGATGTTCAGTCTTTGACACGTCCGAATAATTCGGGAAGCAATCTCTCCACGGTTGGCAATTAGAATTTTTTGAAACAACAGTGATCACCTCTTCGTTAGGATTTTAAGTTCATCATTTCAAGCGCATGTTCACGGAGTCTGAACTTCTGGATTTTTCCGCTCGCCGTCATGGGGTATTCATCCGTGAAGGTTATATATCGAGGGATTTTATGTTTCGATATTTTCCCTTCACTAAATTCCCTGATATCGCTTTCATTTAATTGTTTCCCTTCTTTAGGAATGATCCAAGCCATGATCTCTTCCCCGTACTTCTCATCCGGAACACCGACCACCTGGACATCGAGAACATCCGGATGCTGATACAAAAATTCTTCAATTTCTCTCGGATAGACATTTTCGCCTCCGCGAATAATCATATCTTTGATTCTGCCGGTAATTTCGACATAACCATTTTCATCCATCACTGCAATATCTCCTGTATGCAGCCAGCCATCCGGATCGATCGCAGTCATTGTGGCTTCCTCGTTTTTGTAGTACCCTTCCATCACGAGATATCCTCGTGTACAAAGTTCACCAGGAGTCCCTGTATCCACTTCTTCACCTGTTGCAGGTTCAATTATTTTCACTTCGACGTTGGGATGAGCCTGGCCGACGCTGCTCACTCTCAAATCAATCGGATCATCCGCTTTTGTCTGTGTGATGACAGGGGATGACTCCGTCTGACCATAAGCGATCGTGATTTCTTCCGCTCCCATATCTTCGATCACACTCTTCATGACTTCCATCGGACAGGTAGAGCCTGCCATGATTCCTGTTCGTAAAGTCGAAGGCTTCAAGTCTTCATATTCTGGGTGGTTCAATTCGGCAATGAACATGGTAGGCACTCCATGAAGCGCTGTACAGTTTTCCTCTTTCACAGCCTGGAGCACTTTTTTCGGATCAAATTGTTCCAGAATGACCATCGTTGTCCCTTTGGAAACAGCAGCCATCGTTCCTAACACACATCCGAAACAGTGGAAGAATGGCACGGGAATACAGAGGCGGTCATCTTCTGTAAGGCGCATACAATCCGCTACCTGATTTCCGTTGTTCACGATATTGTAATGACTCAACATGACCCCTTTTGGAAAGCCAGTCGTTCCTGAAGTGTACTGCATGTTGATCACATCACGATGGTGAAGCGTTTCTTTCCGCTCTTTCAATTCGCCATCACTTACGGTCATCCCCATATCAAGGATATCCTGCCATGAATAACAACCGCGGTAGGACTTGTCACTCAATACAACGATATTCTTTAAGAAAGGAAGACGATCACTTTGAAGATCACCTTTTTCAGAGGTTTCAAGCTCCGGACAGATTTCTTTCAAAATATCAATATATGAGGTTCCTTTGAATTCTTCAGCAAGAATCAATGTGGAAGCATCGGATTGTTTTAATAGGTATTCGAGCTCCTGAGCACGATAGTTCGTGTTGACAGTGACAAGTACGCCACCCATTTTTCCAGAAGCAAATTGTGATTGAAGCCACTCCGGCTTGTTATCCGACCAAATGGCGACATGCTCTCCCTTGTCAATCCCTAGAGCCATGAATCCCTTGGCTACTTCATCCGTCATATCGTTGAATTCAGCATAGGTCTTCCTAAGATCTAGCTCAGGATAAACGAACGCCTCATGGTTCGGATAAGCTTCGGCCTGCTGTTCTAACAATTCACCAACCGTCTGTTCTAATAAGGACATAACATTTCCTCCTTTAAAATGATTTAGCAACCTAACTGACGGGCAATGACCAAGCGCTGGATTTCTGATGTTCCTTCACCAATCTCAAGAAGTTTTGCATCACGGAGAAAACGTTCGACTTCATACTCTCTCATATATCCATATCCACCATGAATTTGGATGGCCTGATTGGCAGAGCGGAAAGCCGTCTCTGAAGCGAAAAGTTTTGCGTACGCCGATTCTTTTGTGAAATTCCTACCTTGATCTTTCAACCAGGCTGCTTTTAAAACCATGTTCCGAGCCAGTTCCACTTCCATAGCCATGTCTGCCAGCTTAAACTGAATGGCCTGGAATTTTGTAATCGGCTGACCGAACTGTTTCCGTTCTTTCGCATAAGCGAGAGCGCGGTCCAAGGAGGCTTGCGCGATTCCTACTGCCAGTGCAGCTATGGAAATTCTTCCACCATCTAGTGTGTAAAGGAATTGCTTGAACCCTTTTTCTGGATCTCCGAGAATATTTTCTTTTGGGACTTTTACATCTTCCAAAATGATTTCAGACGTGTTTGATCCACGGACGCCCATTTTGTCATAAGGACTTGTAATCGTCATGCCTGGTGTATCTTTTGGAACGATGAAAGCGGATATGATGTTCTTCCCGTCGTCGCGCTTTCCTGAAACAGCCGTGACCGTGATGGACCTCGCATATTCAGCATTTGTAATCCAGCACTTTTCTCCATTGATTACATAGTGGTCACCTTTCAATTCGGCACGCGTCTTCGTGCCTCCTGCATCGGAACCGGCATTCGGTTCTGTTAACCCAAAAGAAGCCAAGCCTTCTCCTTTAGCAAGAGGGGTTAAGAACTCTTGTTTTTGTTCTTCTGTCCCGAAATAATAGATGGGACTCGCTCCCAGTGAAACGGCTGCTGCGTAACTGAGACCGGTAGAACCACAAACACGCCCAATCTCTTCTACAGCAAGAGCATAACTGATCGTATCTCCCCCGGATCCACCATACTCTTCAGGGAATGGGATACCAAGAAGCCCCAGCTTACCCATTTCATCAAAAATATCCTTCGGGAATTCACTGTTGATGTCAATATCCACCGCTCTTGGTGCAATCACATCTTCTGAAAAATCACGGACCATCTTCCTTGTCATTTCCTGCTCTTTCGTTAAATCGAAGTTCATATGATTCCTCCTTAAGGAAATAAAGACCGACTGGTTGGTCTGTTTTAATGATAAATATAATGAAAGCGTTTACCTGCTTTCATAAAAAAAAGGAACTTTTAACATATGACGGAAGTATTCACTGTCTTCTTTTCCTGGAAGCAAAAAGTGCAGCACCAGGTCAGTAAAAACCTCTGCAATTTGATCGATGGTGTACGTCCCATCCCTCCGGTACCATTTATAGATCCAGTTGACCATACCTAAGATCGCCATCCCTGTAATCTCAAGCGGCAGCTCTTTACGGAAGTGGCCGGATTTTTGACCTTCGTCAATGACATTGAACACCATACGTTTGAACTCATCACGCTTCCCTTTGATTTCTTCCTCATACGCTGGTTTTAAATACAGGCTTTCCTGATAAAACACCGAGATATGTGGTTTGTACAAGTCGAATACCTGAACAAACGATTGAATGATTGCCTGAACTTTAGGTATAGGGGAAGAATGAGTAACGTTAGCGGCCTGTGCTTCTTTCAATACATATGTAATAAACGTGTCGTGAATAACGAATAGAAGTTCATCCTTTGACTGGAAATGATGATAGAAGCCGCCTTTTGATGTGTTCGTTTGCTGGACAATTTGTTTTACTGTGACGCCGTGAAAACCATGGCGGTCGAACAGTTCTAAAGATGTCTGGATGATTTTTTCTCGCAAATCGCTCATACATCAACTCCCATCTGCTGAATATACACTCATTTTATCACATTTTTCTGAAAATACAACGGTCTAAAGGATGACATCAAGCAGGTGTTCTCCTCCATGAACGAATGGATTCTCCTACACCCGCTTCACTGGTAGAACAGAGGCCAGCGAAAAAAGTCTGGACCCCTATACACACAAGCATTTCTTTTGTCACTTCTAATAAAAAAAGCCCTCTGGAAACAGAGGGCTTTTCTCATCATTAGTATTAGGTTTTATCAGATTCGGTTTCAAACGGAACACGATAGACCGGCTTGATCCACGCTTCTTCCGCTTGTCCTTTTTCTTCTGTGTCCAGTACATAGGACCCATTGCTATATCGATCATTGGCTTTAAAGTCCATTGTGTTGACAACGATGGTTTCTTGTTTTTCTGTCATGATCATCAACTGATCATCTCTGTGCACGAGGTGAACATCCACCAATTGATGAGGGTTCTTCTTCAACTCTCTTAACATGAGCACCCCGCGTTTTGCCCGAGTTGTTCGTTCAAACTCTTTCAATCGCATCCGCTTCACTGCGGCACGATGAGTGGTCATAAGGATCGAAGGATCTTCTGAGGCTCTGAACAATTGTCCAGACACCACTTCATCGTCTTCTTTCAGGTTGATCGCTTTCACACCTGCTGCCCGCTGGCCGACGGTGTTCACTTCTTCTTCATGGTACCAAAGGCCATAAGCTTTCTTCGTAGCAATAAACAAATCGGACTGGCCATTTGTTTTGTAGACATCCACAACTTCATCATCATTTTTCAAATTGATAGCAACGAGAGCCTTGGAATGACGCTGGGCTTGATAGAGCTGTAATTCGCTCTTCTTCACCATCCCGTTCTTCGTGAAGAAAATGAGGTATTCCTCTGCTGTGAAGTCACGGACAGGGATGGCCTCGACGATATATTCTTCTTTGTCCACTTGTACGATGTTGGAAATGTATTGACCAAGATCCTTCCACCGGATATCCGGCAGTTTGTGAACAGGTAAGAATAAATATTTACCGAGGTTCGTAAAGAGTAAAATGGTATCCGTTGTATTGATTTCAAATAAACCCAGCAGGTGATCCCCGTCTTTCAAAGCGAAATCTTCCCCGTTTGACGCAGCATAGGAACGAAGACTTGTCCGCTTAATGTAACCATCTTTCGTCACAGATACGAGCACATCTTCACTCGCGACAGTCACTTCAAGATCTACTTTCAACTCTTCCACTTTTTCCTCAATCTTCGTCAAACGATCATCGTTGTATTGTTTTTTCATCGAGCGAAGATCAGCCTTGATAACTTTCAACATTTCGTTTTCACTGGATAACAATTTTTCTAAGTAATCAATTTGCTTTTTCAGTTCATCCGCTTCTTTTTGCAAGGCTGTAATATCTGTATTTGTCAAACGGTACAGCTGTAATGTCACGATCGCTTCTGATTGTTCTTCTGTAAAATCATAGCTTGCGATGAGCTGTTTCTTTGCATCCGCTTTGTCTTTGGAGCTGCGAATCGTTGCGATGACATCATCCAAAATGGAAATCGCCTTGATCAGACCTTCCACAATGTGAGCGCGAGACTTCGCTTTATTCAAATCATAAATGGATTGCCTTGTGACCACTTCTTTCTGGTGCTTGATATAGGCATCAAGCATCATGGGAAGACTCATCAGACTTGGTGTCCGTTCGTGAATGGCGACCATATTGAAGTTGTAAGAGATCTGAAGGTCTGTATGTTTGTAAAGGTAATTGAGAACTCCTTCACTGTTCGCATCCTTCTTCAGATCAATGACGACACGCAAACCGGTACGATCCGTTTCGTCACGGACTTCAGCAATACCTTCGACTTTTTTATCAATTCTCAATTCATCCATTCGCTTGACCATGCTTGCCTTGTTCACTTCAAAAGGAATTTCGTCGATGACGATCTGTTCCCGTCCTCCGCGCTGTTCTTGGATTTCGGCACGCCCACGTAAGACGATTTTCCCTCTGCCCGTTTCATAGGCTTTCTGAATTCCATCAATTCCCTGAATGATCCCACCTGTTGGGAAATCGGGGCCATTTAATTTGGTCATTAGCTCCGGTACAGTCGCATTGGGTTTATCAATCTTCATAATGACGGCATCAATTACCTCACCCAGATTGTGAGAAGGAATTTCTGTCGCATAGCCCGCTGATATCCCTGTGGAGCCGTTAACAAGAAGGTTTGGAAACTTCGCCGGAAGAACAGTCGGTTCATCGATTGTATCGTCAAAGTTCGGTATAAATTCCACTGTCTGCTTCTCAATATCCCTGAGCAGTTCAGATGAAATTGCGGAAAGTCTTGCTTCCGTATAACGCATAGCTGCAGGCGGGTCACCATCAACACTTCCGTTATTTCCGTGCATCTCCACTAAGGATTTTCTCACTTTCCACGTTTGGCTCAAGCGGACCATCGCATCGTAAACGGAAGTATCGCCGTGCGGGTGATAATTACCGATTACGGTACCGACCGTTTTCGCGGATTTCCGGTAAGCTTTGTCGTGGGTGTTCTTTTCCTGGTGCATCGCATAAAGAATACGGCGCTGTACAGGCTTCAGCCCGTCCCTGGCATCAGGGAGGGCACGTTCCTGGATGATGTACTTACTATATCTCCCGAAGCGGTCTCCGAGAACTTCTTCTAATGGTAAATCTAAAAACTTCTCTGCCTCTGCCAACAGAAGGTCCCCCTTTACGTCTGTATTTTATCGTTTTCTAGTATGCTCGCTTCATCTTCAAGGCCAAAAGCGACATGGGATTCAATCCATTTTCGGCGAGGTTCAACCTTATCTCCCATCAACGTCGTCACCCTGCGTTCGGCGCGGGCGATATCGTCAATCGTGACCCGGATTAATGTGCGTGATTCCGGGTTCATCGTCGTTTCCCAAAGCTGATCGGCATTCATTTCACCTAAACCTTTGTATCGTTGGATCGTATACCCGTTTTTGAATTCCTTCAATATCTTCTGCATGCCTTCTTCATCCCACGCATATTCGACTTTTTCTTTCTTCCCTTTCCCTTTGGAAACTTTATAAAGGGGTGGGAGGGCGATAAATACTTTCCCCGCTTCTACAAGCGGTCGCATGTATCGATAGAAGAAGGTTAATAAAAGCACTTGAATGTGCGCTCCATCGGTGTCGGCATCGGTCATGATGACGATTTTATCATAATTACAATCTTCGAGCGTAAAGTCCCCTCCGACTCCAGCGCCGATGGTATGAATGATTGTTGAGATCTCTTCATTTTTGAAGATGTCGGCAATTTTTGCTTTCTCTGTGTTGATGACTTTTCCTCGCAAAGGAAGGACGGCCTGGAATTTACGATCACGCCCCTGTTTTGCTGATCCTCCGGCAGAGTCCCCCTCTACGAGATACAATTCGTTCTTTTGGGCATTTTTGGACTGAGCAGGCGTGAGTTTCCCGCTTAGAAGAGTGTCCTTACGTTTCTTCTTCTTCCCTGAACGCGCATCTTCTCTAGCTTTTCTTGCTGCTTCTCTTGCTTCTTTCGCTTTAATCGCTTTTTTGATGAGCATAGAAGCGACATCCGGATTCTCTTCGAGGAAATAGGATAATTGTTCAGCAACGATCCCATCGACGGCGGAGCGTGCTTCAGAAGTTCCTAATTTACTTTTGGTTTGTCCTTCAAATTGAAGAAGTTCTTCTGGAATTCGCACGGAGATCACCGCAGTAAATCCTTCTCTGATATCGTTTCCTTCTAAATTCTTATCTTTATCCTTCAGAAGCTGTGCTCGTCTGGCATAATCATTAAAAACTCTGGTAATGGCCGTTTTAGCTCCGGATTCATGGGTGCCCCCATCCTTCGTCCGCACGTTATTGACAAAGGATAAAATGTTCTCTGCAAACCCGTCGTTGAATTGAAAAGCGAAATCCGCTTCAATTCCACTGTGACTTCCCTCGAAAGAAACGACAGAATGCAGGGTATCTTTCTCTTCATTTAAATACTCAACGAAAGAGACGAGTCCGTCATCATATTGGTACTCTTCTTTAACCGTTTCCTTACGCTCATCTACAAGGATGATACGGAACCCTTTCAATAAGAAGGCCGCTTCTCGTAAACGTTCGGATAACGTTTCAAAATTGAATTTCGTCATTGAAAAAATGGAAGGATCCGGTTTAAAGCGGATCGTCGTTCCTGTTTTGCGGGTGGTCCCTTTATTTTCTAATGAGGTGACAGGAACGCCCCCGTTCTCGAATCTTTGATAAAATTTCTCTCCATCCCTACAGATGTAAACTTCCAACCATTCAGATAGAGCATTTACCACAGAAGCACCGACACCGTGCAAGCCACCTGAGGATTTATAACCACCTTGGCCAAACTTACCTCCTGCATGTAGGACGGTCAAAATAACCTCAGGTGTCGGTTTACCTGTTTTATGCATCCCCGTAGGCATCCCCCGGGCTTCGTCCTGAACCGATACACTACCATCTTTATGGAGCGTGACAGTCATTTTTTCGCCGAATCCAGATAACGCCTCATCAATCGCGTTATCTACAATTTCGTGGACGAGATGGTGCAGACCTCTATGATCCGTGGACCCAATATACATCCCCGGTCTTTTCCGAACGGCCTCCAATCCCTCCAGCACTTGAATAGAATCATCTGAATACGTTTGATTTTGACTCGACAATTTACCATCGGCTCCTTTCTCTAACACCTGCTACATCAATAATAGAACAAACGTTCGATTATGTAAACGATGAGTGCATCTCCAGATCCTTCAGCTCTCACGACATAAGTCAATCAACGGTGTGGACACTCTTCCACTCCATTGATTGGCTTATGACTTAGAAAAAGGCTGCCGACCTATGCACAATTGTGGGGGTGATTAGAACCCCCATTTGATTTCGCTTACATTTCTTATTCTTTCTTAAACAACCGTTCTGTTAAACCATGGCTCTCCAATTAAAATGGGCCCTCTACTAAAGGTCCTTTTCTGTTCTATAGAGCTTTTCGTTGTCTCTAACAAAAAACGTCGCTTGTTATATTGTAGCGATTTTATAAGGTTTCGCAAACATAAATCTTCCAAAAAACATGAAAAAACCCCTGAATGAACAGGGATTTTTTCATTTTCATTCAGATTCTTTTACTGGTAAATCGCATGCGCGACCTTAATGCAAGAGTCCATAATGACAAGCTTTGAATCGTTTTTCAGGATGTCATCCGCTTCTTCGGAATACACCCCTTGCTGAGCCCAAAAGGCTTTGGCCTTAATATTTTTCGATTCCTCTGCAATTTGGGGTAAATATTCGGATCTTCGAAAGACATTGATAATGTCTACAGGCTCTTGTATATCTCCAAGGTTTGCTACCGCTTTTTCCCCAAGAGCTTCTTTGATTTGAGGGTTCACCGGGATGATTTTGTACCCGGCTTTCTGCATGGCTTCACTCACTTGATAGGATGTACGGTGCGGTTTATCCGAAAGCCCTACAACCGCAATCGTCTTCGATTGGGCCAGTAAATCCCGGATCTCTGTTTTGGACGGATTTTCAAAAGTCATCTTTTTACCTCCTATTCATCTATTAATCCTTCACTGACTAAATACTCTCTAGCCACTTGTTCAGGATCGCGATCTTCAAAATCAACCTGGTAATTCATTTCCCTCATTTTATCTCCGGTAATCTTTCCTCCCAGTTGATTCAGGACTTCCTCAAGTTCAGGATATTGATCTAAGGTTTCTTGTCTCATCAATGGTGCCCCCTGGTATGGAGGAAATAGATTTTCCGGATCCTCTAATACTTTTAAATTCAGGTCAACCATGTAACTATCTGTAGCGTAGGCGTCAATGATGTCAACTTCTCCACTTTCAATAGCTCCCTGTCTTAAGCCAGGGTCCATCGTCCGAACTTCTCCAAGGTTCAAGTTATAGATATCCTTCATGCCTTGATACCCGTCTTGACGATCATTGAATTCGAGTGTGAAACCAGCTGTGATTTGATCTTCAACTGGTTTAAGGTCCCCGATTGTTTCAAGATCGTATTGTTCGGCAAGCTCCTGGGTAGTAGCTACGGCGTAGGTATTGTTAAATTGCATCGGTTGCAAAAACGCCATATCATAGGTTTCTGCCATACCTTCTTTCGCCTGTTCATATACTTCTTCAGGTTCATTGCTGTTCGCTTCTTCTCCTAGAAGAGAGACGATAGCGGTCCCTGTGAATTCCGGATAAATATCAATGCTTCCTTCTTCCAATGCACTGAATACAAGGTCTGTCTTTCCTAAGTTCGGTTGAAGACCTACACTCAAGTCTGTTTCCTCTTCTATTAACAGCTTATACATGTTGATAAGAATAGCAGGTTCTGATCCAAGCTTTGCTCCAAGCGTCAAATCATTCTTCACTTTTCCACCGAACGCTAAAGGACCAACTGCGATCAAAGCAGCGATCAATAATAAACTGACGAGTGAACGGAAACCGGATTTGGCTGAAGTTCGTTCAAATAAACGGAGAATAAGATCTAGAATAATGGCTAACAAAGCAGCTGGAATAGCGCCGAGCAAGATAAGATTGACATCTCCGCCCCTGTCTAAACCGAGCAGGATTAAATCTCCGAGACCACCCGCCCCAATAAGAGCAGCAATCGTGGTCGTTCCGACGATCAGTACCATGGATGTCCGTATCCCTGCCATAATGACAGGCATGGCGATCGGTAATTCAATTTTCGAAAGACGTCTGAATGATTTCATTCCCATTCCTGTAGCCGCTTCCTTTAAAGCAGGATCAACTTCCTTGATTCCTGTGTACGTGTTTCTAAGGATAGGAAGGAGCCCGTATGCCGCAAGCGCGATAATAGCCGGGGTTTGACCAATACCGAAAAACGGAATGAGAAAAGCAAGGACAGCAAGGCTTGGAATGGTCTGTAACACAGCTGTCATACCGATAATAGGTTCTGCTACTCTCTGCTTTCTTGTCAGCCATAAACCAAGCGGAACGGAAATCAATGTAGCAATCACTAATGCAATAATAGATATTTGTAAATGTTCCCATATCTTCTCTAATAAAATGCCCTGTCGTTGATTAAAAACATCTAGAAACTCACTCATTTACTTTCCACCTCCTCTTCCTTTTTTCGTGACTGTTCTTTAAGGTAGAGGACAATATCCCTATAGGATAAGGTGCCGATCAGCTTGTCACCCTTGACGACTGGCAGAATGGTAGAGTGACCTTCTTCAAAGATTCGAACAGCGTCTCTAAGAATCATATCATTGGATAACGGGGGAGCCTGTACCTGATTCCCATCCTCGATCATCCCTCGATACGTCCCATCGTGACTTTTAAGGGCGAAAGGTCCATCCAGGACAACATGGCCTTCCTTGAATTCTTCTTCTGACACAACACGTTTTTCTGCATGATTCATGATGACATCAACAGCTGTCTGCCACGGTGTTTTTCTCCCCCCGATGAAATCTTCTACAAATTCATTGGATGGTTTCAAAACGAGATTTTGTGGAGTATCCAACTGAACAATTTCTCCTGCCTTCATGAGGCAGACGCGATCGCCAAGTGCTAGAGCTTCGTCCATATCATGGGTGACAAAAACAATCGTTTTCTTGATTTCCTTCTGCAATTGACGGATATCCTTCTGCAATTGATCCCTGCTGATAGGATCGAGAGCACTGAAGGGCTCATCCATCAAGATGATATCAGGATCTGCAGCTAATGCCCGGATAACTCCGACCCTTTGCTGCTGGCCGCCTGAAAGTTCACTGGGTTTTCTTTTGCGGTGCTTTTCAGGATCCAGGCCAACCATATTCATCAATTCGTCAATTCTTTTAGACAAATCTTTTTTCTTCCATTTTTTCATTTCAGGTACGACCGAAATGTTTTCTTCTACTGTCATATGTGGAAAGAGAGCAATTTCCTGCAACACATAGCCGATATTCCAGCGTAGTTCATGAATGTTGTATTCTCTAATATCTTTGTTATGTATAGTAATGGTCCCTTCCGTCGGATGAATCAAACGGTTAATCATTTTCATCGTCGTTGTCTTCCCACAGCCGCTTGGACCGATCAGCGCAAGCAGTTCTCCTTCTTGCACTTCTAAGTTGAAATTCTTCAACGCTGTCGTCCCATCCGGGTACGTCTTCGTTACATCAGTGAACGTGATCATCGTTTTCCCCCTAAACAAAAAATAAAAGACCTATTTCTATAACCACATTTCCACAATCTGAAACATTTTGCAATTTTCCTGCCTTTTAAATAAGCTGAATTTTTGCAGCAGCCTCCCTTGACGTTTCTCCAACACTATTAAAACAACTTGATACCTGGTACTAAATTGATATAATAGAGAAGCTGCCTTATGAAATAAGAGTTCTTTATCTATGAAGCCCATGATAAAATAGTAGAAAGTGCAGAAGGAGTTGAACTTATTGGAATATGTACTCTATATCCTCATCGCCTATCTCCTTGGGTCCATCCCTTCAGGATTAATTGTAGGTAAAATTGGTTACGGTACGGACATACGCGAACATGGAAGCGGAAACCTTGGAGGTACGAATACATTCCGAGTGTTGGGGATCAAAGCAGGCTTAATTGTCACCCTCGCTGATATCTTGAAAGGAACATTAGCCGCAGCTCTTCCTTATTTTTTGGGAGCTGAAGTCATACCACTTGTTATTGGAATTTTTGCCGTTATAGGTCATATGTACCCTGTATTTGCGGGCTTTAAAGGTGGAAAAGCTGTCGCTACATCCGGAGGCGTGATTCTGGGTGTCAATCCAGTCATTTTTGCCGTCCTCTTATTATCCTTTTTCATTGTCCTATATTTAAGTAAATACGTTTCCTTATCTTCCATGGTAAGCGGAATTGTTGGCATTGTTGCTACTTTGGTCGTGAAGGATTACGGCTTGACCATCATCATTTCCTTGTTTACCATCTTCGTGATTTACCGCCACCGTGCAAACATCAAGAGGATTATTAATAAGACAGAGCCGAAAATCACATGGATGTAGAGACGATCCACGTTTAAAAGGGTATCGATTGCGAAGATAGTCTATCCCATTGAAGGATAGGCTTTCTTTTATGGTGTATTCTATAAATACACACTCGTCAAGCAATCCATTGTATATTCAGAAATACATATTGTATACTTTGACATAGAAAGAAGGCCTGAAAGGAGTCTTTATTATGAATAAGACTGAATTGAACCAAAACAAACACTTACCATCAAAAAAAGAACGACATAAATTATTCGGCTCCGTTGAGCCGGGTCCACGAACAAAGCCTTTGGAAAAAGATCAAATGGCTGACCTTCAAAACTCGAAAAAGGATTTTTTGTTCGAAATTGATATGGTTGGGATTTCCAGCGTCAAGCACCCCATCCGTATTCCCAGCACGATGACTCCAGAGATTCAGACAACCATCGGAACCTTTTCATTCGGTTCCTCCATTGCTCAAGGGAGTAAAGGCACGAACATGAGCCGATTCACAGAGCAGCTGGATAAATACCACAACGAAGGATTCGCCGTTGACATTGGCACACTAAAACAATTTACCGAGGAATTAGCCGGTCGTCTCAAGCAATCGGATGCGGAAGTGGAAGTGACATTTCCATGGTTCTTCGAACGAAAAGGCCCATACTCCGGTCTCACCGGGATGAATCATGCAGATGCAACCATCCGCGTCGAGTATGATCAAGAAACGGGACATGATGTGACCGTGACTCTCACCGGGAAAATTACCACGCTTTGCCCTTGTTCCAAGGAAATCAGTGAATATAGTGCACACAACCAGCGTGGAAATGTGACCATGAGTGTGAAATTGACAGATGACTTCGATGAGCAGGAAATCGATTGGAAAGCAGCGCTTTTAGAAGCAGCAGAAAGCAATGCAAGCGCGCGCATCCACCCGGTATTAAAGCGCCCCGATGAGAAGATGGTAACAGAACAAGCCTATGAGAACCCTCGCTTTGTAGAGGATATCGTTAGACTAGTCGCTGCCGATCTTTATGAATATTCCTTTATAGAAGCGTTCACCGTAAAGTGCCGTAATGAAGAATCCATTCACCTGCATGATGCTGTGGCGACCCTCAGTTACGATAAGAAGAAGGAAGCTGAGTAATAGAACAGATGAAACAAATCATGATCGTCTTGATTCAATTTTACCGAAAGGGCATCAGCCCCTTTTTTCCACCATCATGCCGGTTTCAACCAACGTGTTCAGAATACGGACTTGAGGCTTTTCGCCGTTTCGGTTTCTTCAAAGGCAGTTATTTGACGGTCAAGAGAATTCTTAAGTGCCACCCTTTCCACCCAGGAGGATTTGACCCTGTACCTATGAAGCAACCGAACCATAACTCTGATTCGTCTTCTCCTGAAAAATAGGTTTATAAAACGACGACAGAGGAAAGAGACAAACACGGACCCCATTACAGGAGATGATCTAATGAACTTAACAGTAACAGAAGAAGCAGCAAAGTGGTATGAAGAAGAACTCGATATCGATGGTAACGTTGACTTAAGATTTTACGTCCGTTATGGAGGCGTTGGTGGACTTCAACCTGGTTTCTCTCTTGCCATTAAATTGGAGGATCCTGCAGAACCAATTGCGGAAACCACAACCGGCCCGATTCATTTCTTCATTGAAGCGGACGATGAGTGGTACTTTGATGAACATTCATTAGAAGTGACATTAGATGAGAAATGGAATGAACCATCATTTGAATATAAAAAATAAGACGCCGCTATGGCGTCTTATTTTTTTGTAATTGGAAGCGGTGAATATGGTCCCAATGCCCTTCTTTTTTCAAAATAAACAGCTGACGGTCACCAAATAGATCGAAGTGAGGGAACCTTGGATCGTTATGGATCCAGGCTGGTTCTAAACCATACTGTTTCCCCCATGCCTCTAATTTGTTGAGATCACAGCAGCCGACTTTAGTGACGGTATCACAGCCAGGAAAACGATCATCCAACCAAAAATGCGTCAAAAAAGCAATTTCCCCTCGCTTCACTTTCGCTTTCCAATCCTTCAGTTCCGACTTTTTCACTCCAAAAGCCATTAGGCTTCAGTCTCCATAGCAGATAAATAAGCTTCGTGCCAATCAGGAAAACTACGCCTGATGGATACTGGTTTGAAGTTATCTTTTTTAACGATGACGTGTTTCGTCACCCCAGTCACTGCTACATCACCATTACTAAACGCTACTTCGTATCCGTAGGAAACACGAAGACCATCGTAACTTTCCACCCATGTTCGCACATGGACAGGATCACCGTATTTTACAGGTTTTTTAAAACTCATTTGAGCATCAATGACGGGTGAAACGACTCCCTGTTTTTCAATCTCAGAATACATAAACCCCAGGTCTTCGATAAAGGATGTTCGTCCGATCTCAAACCAAACTAAGTAATTGGCATGGTAAACGACACCCATCATATCTGTTTCTTGATATCGTACTTGAATCGGTGTTTCGACCACTTTCATTAAGAAGACTCCCTTCGCACCATATGCCATGCTTTTTCTAAATCGACAAGTTCAAGCTCATTCATATCTTCCACTTCATTTTCCATAATTCGAATCGCCTGGAATTGAATCGCTTCATTCACAAGGTTATTGATGAAGCGTCCATTGCCCCTCACTTTGTGATCCGTGTATTTTTCTAAAAGGAATGACTCCGCCCATTCATTGAAATGATACCCGTATTGTTTCGCCTGATAGTGAGTCATGGCAATCAACTCTTCCTCTGTATAATCCGGGAAGTGGAAATATTTTTTAAAGCGGGAAGACAAGCCCGGATTACTTTCCACCAACTGCTCCATTTCGCGTTGATAACCAGCGAGGACAACCACTAGGTTTTCATTATGTTTAGTCATTTCGTCCACGAGTGTCTCAATAGCTTCTTTGCCAAAATCATCCCTGCCCCCGTTGTATAAAGAATAGGCTTCATCAATGAACAGGACACCACCAAGAGCTTCCCGGATCTTCCGTTTCGTTTTGATGGCTGTCTGTCCTACATACCCGGCGACAAGATCGCTCCTTGAGACCACCACCGTATGCCCTCTCTTTAACAAGCCGCATTCTTTCAGGACATCAGCATAGATTTCTGCAACCGTTGTCTTTCCGGTCCCTGGATTTCCTGAGAATACGGAATGTAATTGGATAGGAACGACAGGATATCCTTTTTCTTTTCTCTTTTGTTGGGCTTGAACGAAGGATGACAACTTCTTCACTTCTTCTTTGACATTGGATAATCCGATCAGTTCATCCAAGCGTTGCATGGGAGACCGCTCGTCTTCATCCGTTTCTTTCTCCCACGCAAGGTCATCGGCAGATATCCTCATATGATCAAGCCAATGATGCTTATCCTGTTCAGCTTCTTTGGCACCTTTTTGGAAGACGGTCTTTAATACTAAGTTTTTGACCGTGCGTGCATTGCCGAAAGAATCATCCACACGTTCGCGATCAATGAGTGAGGTGAATTCATTTAACGCAGATTCTGTGAAAAAGAAATCATTATCAGTCGCCGTTTGCTCAGCAATCGTAAGCAGTTCATCCATGTGATAATCAGGTAGTTCGATATGATTTTGTTCAGGGAAACGACTTCGGAGACCTGGATTTGACCATAAGAACTGGCGCATTTCTTCAGGATAGCCAGCAAGGATCACGGCAAACTTTCCTCCATATTCTTTGCTTGTCATCGCAGATACAAGAGTGTCAATGACCGCTTGACCATAATCATTACCTGTTTGCCCTTCCCTTTTCAGGCTATATGCTTCGTCAATGAACAAAACACCACCGATCGCCTGTTTGACATAGTTCATCGTATTCTCTTCACTCTGCCCGACATAAGACCCAACAAGGTGGGAACGATTTACTTCTACTACTTCTTTTGTATCTAAAATTCCAAGCTCATGATATATATTCGCCAGCAGCCGGGCGATTGTCGTTTTCCCTGTCCCGGGATTCCCGGTAATGATCATATGTAATCCAGGCTCATCCACCATGGAAAAGCCATAGTTCTTTCTTTGCTGCTGGTATCTCAAGAAATGATAGTAACGTCGTATATACGTTTTCACATCATGCAACCCAACCATTTGATCGAAGGCTTCCAAAGGATTTTGAAACGATTGATCTGTCAGAAAGCTTGGCAATCGTTTATAAATTTCATCCTGATTATCTGAAAGACGCCTCGTACGCTCATTGATCTCTTTGACAGGTACTCGAATCCGGCGATTTTCAATGGAGTTAATGGCTTCTTCCAGCATGTGTTCCAAATCAGACAATTCCTCATAAACATCCTGATATAAGCTCAACCGGCTGGAGGCGTCGATGATCGTCTTTTTAGCCAGATCATCGTCCCACTGCTCCTTCAAATGGCAAACATCAGAGTAGATGGCTTTCGCCTTTTTTGCTTTTGCTGAATCATGATCAGTTTCATGTAGAATCCACTGATCAAGTGGTGTTTTTTTTAATAAAGTATACGCCTGCATCAACTGCTGGGACTCATACAATTCCGCCACTAAGGGATGCGAAGGATTGAGAACCCGAGCCTCGTCGATGAACTGCTCAGCAAGAGGATCATCTCCCGGGTGTCTCTTAATCCGGTGGTAGGCAAGCGTGACGTAAAGCAAGGCTTTTGTATCTTTCTCCTGCTCCCCATCCGTTTGATCCATATATCGTAAAGCCTCCACTTCCGAAATAGGAGGCTGCTGCTCTAAACTGTTCCACTGTTTCAGTTGTTCTAACATCTTCATCACTTCCTTTTCTTTCGCCGATATCCATTTTATCATAGTCAAGATTTAATGTAGATGAAGATGCCTTAAAGCTTACATTATACAGGCAAAAACCGCCCCTCTGAAAGAGAAGCGGTTAGTCAGACATTAATATTGTTGATGACGGGCTTCGTCCTTGATTTCATCGCGCATAGCTTCTAATGATTGATTTCTCCGTTTGTTTTTCTTTTCAATATTTCTCTTTTCTTCTTCCGTTGCAAACTGCATAGCATCATGAGATTCTTCAATATTTTCAATCGTGTTCGTCACTTTTTCCTGAAGACGATCGACGTTATCTGCGCGATTGTCAGGGTTCGGTTTTTGATTAGCCATATGCTGTTGTTTATGGGACATGGTCTTTTCCCTCCTGTAAATGTCAATAGACCCTCGATGAGTCATCCTTTACTTTTCCCATGAAGAAGCCGAATTATGAAAAGAAAAAGGAAGGAGCCTGCAATGCTCCTTCCTTTTTGGTTTATTATGTAAAAAAAACAAACCCCGCTTACGATGGGATTTGCTTCATACGCTCATTGTGACGCTTTTCAATCCGTTCATCGATCTGGTCCAACAGCTTTTGGTCAGCTTTGATGGAACGGATATTTTCCTTCACACGTTCTTCAAAAGATATGCTTTTATGTTTTCTCATGGATATCTCTCCTTTTACAGGTAGGATTTCCATGAATTGATAAAAATATTCCTATTTCAGCGCATCTTTCTTCTTTTCCATCATTTCGTAGGTCATCGGCCCAACAATTCTTGGTTCTTGAATGACACCATCTGTACCGATGAAATATGTGGTAGGGATGGATAGAATCTGGTATGTCTGATTAATCTTGAGTTCCTCATCCAGAAGAATAGGAAATGTATAACCTCCTTCTCTGACAAACTGGTCAACATCTTCTATTTTTTTCTCTGTTCCCGTTCCATTAACAGCCAGAATGACCACTTCATCTCCATAATCTTCATGAAACGACTGTATTTCGGGCATTTCATCACGACAAGGAGGGCACCAAGTCGCCCAATAATTGAGAAAAACTTTTTTACCGCGATAATCAGAAAGCTGAACGGTCTCTCCGTTCAACGTGTTCAAACTGAAGTCAGGAGCCTGCTCCCCTACTTTTAATCCATCTGGTGCATTAGGTGCAACCATACCTGCTTCCTGATTTGCAGAAGATTTTTGCTGCTCCCCCTCATCCTTTTCAGAAAGGGTAGTAAAAATAACGAGACCTAAAAGTATAACCAGGAAAGCTGTTGCCAGCCATTGTTTCATGATGATAGCCTCCGTCCATAATCCAAAACGTTTCTGCTTTATGTATAAGAATAAAGAAAACCATTTATGCTTGTAAAGCTTTATCAGAAAATGTATGAGAGTCGTTACTGATTTGTTTTAGTTTTTATTAACTCTCGGAGTTGCTACTAAGTTCGAATAGAGAACAATAAACAAGTCGTACGAATCCACACTTCTTCCTTCAACAATAATCCTGTATATTTTTGATCATTGATCACATGGTTTTTGTGAAGAATAAAAAGATCGCCCTTTTAAAAGGGCGATCTTTAGAAAGAAATTTAGTTCAATTTGTTACGTAGAACCATTTGTAGAATACCACCGTGGCGGTAGTAATCAACTTCCACTTCACTGTCGAAGCGGGCAATCACTTCAAATTCTTTCTTATTGCCTTCTTCATCTGTAGCTGTGACTTTGACAAGGTCACGAGGCTTAACATCTTCACCGACTTGTACGTCGAATGTCTCACGTCCTGTCAGCCCAAGAGACTCGATGCTGTCTTCAGGTTTGAACTGTAATGGAAGAACACCCATCATAACAAGGTTCGAGCGGTGGATACGCTCAAAGCTTTCGGCGATGACCGTTTTAATTCCAAGAAGATCTGTCCCTTTGGCAGCCCAGTCACGGGAGCTTCCCATACCATAATCATTACCGGCAATGACCATCAACGGAGTCTTATCCTGTTGGTACTTCATTGCTGCTGTATAGATCGGCATCACTTCTTCTGTCGGCCAGTAAGTAGTGAAACCACCTTCAGTACCTGGAGCTAACTGGTTACGGATGCGGATATTTGCGAACGTACCACGCATCATAACTTCATGGTTACCACGACGAGAGCCGTAAGAGTTGAAGTTACGAGGACTTACGCCATTGTCTTGCAGGTATTCTCCTGCAGGCATATCTTTTGGAATCGCACCTGCTGGTGAGATGTGGTCCGTTGTTACAGAATCGCCAAATTTACCGATGACACGCATGCCATTTAATGGCTTAACTGCTTCAGGATCACTGGAAAGTCCTTCGAAGAACGGAGGATTTTGGATGTATGTGGAGTTGTCGTTCCAATCATACAATGGCTCATCCGTTGTTTCGATTTCGTTCCATTTTTCGTTTGAGTTGAATACATTTTCATACTCTTTACGGAAAATCTCAGGTGTAACAACACGGGAAATTTCTGATTTTATCTCTTCTTGAGAAGGCCAAATATCATTGAAATACACATTGTTTCCTTCATTGTCTTTTCCGATTGGCTCATTTTTAAGGTCAATATCTACAGTACCCGCAAGGGCATAAGCAACTACTAGTGGCGGAGAAGCCAGATAGTTGGCTTTAACTAGTGGATGAATACGTCCCTCGAAGTTACGGTTACCAGACAATACAGAAGAAGCCGTCAAGTCACTGTCAGCGATAGCTTTTTCAATTTCCGGCAGTAATGGACCTGAGTTACCAATACATGTCGTACATCCATATCCGACTAGGTTGAATCCTAAATCGTTCAGATAAGTCATTAGTCCTGAATCTTCCAGGTAGCGAGTAACAACCTTGGATCCTGGAGCTAAAGATGTCTTCACGTAATCAGGAACTTGCAAGCCTTTTTCAATCGCTTTTTTAGCGACCAGGCCAGCCCCAAGCATAACGTGAGGGTTGGATGTGTTTGTACAGGAAGTAATAGCGGCGATCGCCAGAGCACCTGTCTTCATGACAGACTTGTCTCCATTATCAAACTGCACTTCAACTTCTTTGTCGAACTCAGATTTATCCAAGCCAAAACCATGGTTTCCTGCTGGACCTGTAATCGCCTTTTCGAATGATTCTTTCATTTGAGAAAGAGGAATCAAATCCTGAGGACGTTTTGGTCCTGACAAGTTCGGCTCCAACTCACCGAGATCGATTTCAACAAGTGATGTGAATTCCGGGTCCTCAAAGGACGGATCATACCACAGGCTGTTCTTCTTGCAGTATTCTTCGACAAGCTCGATTTGCTCTTCCGTGCGTCCTGTGAGGCGAAGATACTCAAGAGACTCGCCATCAACCGGGAAGAAACCACATGTCGCACCATATTCAGGAGCCATGTTGGAGATAGTCGCACGATCAGCCAATGGCATTTCCTGCAATCCTGGCCCGAAGAACTCAACAAACTTACCGACTACATTTTGTTCACGAAGTTTTTGAGTGACTTTCAGGGCTAAGTCTGTAGCTGTTGTTCCTTGTGGGAAGCTTCCATTCAGCTTCACTCCAATAACTTCTGGAGCTGGGAAGTAGGAAGGTTGACCGAGCATGCCGGCTTCTGCTTCTATACCACCAACACCCCAGCCCAGGACACCAAGACCATTGATCATCGTTGTATGTGAGTCCGTTCCGACAAGTGTATCAGGATAAGTATCATAAGAGCCGTTCTCATTTTCTTTCGCGTGAACGACATTTGCGATGTATTCAAGGTTTACCTGGTGAACGATACCTGTTGCAGGTGGGACAGCACGATAATTATCGAACGCTTTTTGAGCCCAGTGTAGGAATTCATAACGTTCTTCGTTTCGTTCAAATTCAAGCTCCATGTTCACATTCAGTGCATCTGGTGTCCCGTACTTGTCTACTTGCACAGAGTGGTCAATAACAAGATCAACAGGAACTTCCGGGTTGATTTTGTCAGGGCTGCCACCCATATCGACCATCGCTTTTCTAAGTGATGCCAGATCGACCACGGCAGGTACACCGGTGAAGTCTTGTAAAATAACACGGGAAGGCTTAAATGGAACATCTTCCCCTTTGGATTTCTCCGTTCCCCAGTTTGCTAGACTCTCCACGTGATCATCGTTGATGACACGTCCGTCATGTTGACGTAATAAAGATTCTAGTAGGATACGGATGGAGAAAGGTAGACGGGAAATCTTACCATGTCCCGCATCTTCTAAGGCTTTCAAATCGTAATAGTTGTACGTTTGGCCATTAAGTTCAAATTGTTTGCGAGCATTAAAAGCATTGCTAGCCATATTCCTTTTACCCCCTCATCAATATTCAATAGTGAACCATTATAAGGTTTCACTATTCCCCAAATTCTTACATTTGTTCCCTTTTGATAAAACAAGTTCACAAATATGCAATCCTTATTGTAAATGAAAACGATTTATAAGTAAAATGAATGACCACAAATTTTTCTGAATTCGATAAATTTCATACAAAAACCTACATAAACGTACGCTTGTATTTAAAGGGTCAACCTTTTATAATGAAATTAGAAAAGTCTAAGACAATGAAACAGGTGATAATATGTCAGGTGGATTTGCCCTATTTATCGTCGGGTGGATTGTCATTATGGTTGGTTTGATGAGCATTGGTGGTTTCTTTATGTTCCGCAAATTCCTGAAACGTCTTCCTAAAGAAGACGGAAAATCAATTATTGATTGGGAAGAATATTATGTGGACAAAACAAAACACATGTGGTCTGCGGAACAAAAAGACTTATTAGAAGAGTTGATTTCTCCTGTCCCTGAGATCTTCCGGGATGTAGCAAGACAAAAGATCGCTGGTCGTATCGGGGAAATCGCCCTACAGAAAAAGAAAAAGAAAATCACCCAGGAGATTTTAATTGAGGGCTACATACGAGCCACTCCAAAGCGAGACCATAAGTTTCTCGTGAGAAAGTTAGAAGAGAAAAAAATAGACATGAGCCCTTATGATGTACTGATTGAACGTTAAAAAGGACCCGGCTTAAGCCAGGTCCTTTTTTAGTTCCAATTTTTTCTCTAACTGTAAGTATTGTTTCAACATGGCGATCCGCCAAGTCATAATCATACCGAAGGCCAGCAGAAAGAACATTCCACTCGTTTCTCCAAGGGATACATGCTGCCCTATAATAATTTTGAAAACCACTCTCAAAATCAGGAGTCCGAAAAGAATAAACACGAAGGCCCTTGATGGCTTTAAATAAATATCTCCATCCCTCACCTCAAATTTCGAAGTTCGAATGAGGAATATCGAAAAAATCACACCAATGAGTACGGCCTCAATGACCTGGGTCCATTCAACTCTGAACACTGGAAATACAAACATGAGAGCCCCTGTGCTCATCATGAAAGGCGGCAGAATGATTTTTTTCACACTTGCGGGTTTTTTAGCCGCCCGCAACCGGACGAAGATCATCGCTGTTGCCATCCCAGCAGCGACAATGGTACTTGCAATTAACCAAAACATAACGATTCACTCTTTCTACTCTGTCCTTAATATCAGTTCAACACAAGATCAATGGCATCCAGGACCCGAGCTTCATCAAAGGGTTTAACGATGAAGTCTTTCGCTCCACATTCAATAGCCTTTAAGACCATTTTCTGCTGCCCCATCGCTGAACACATGATGACTTTTGCTTCATTAGAAACCTGTTGGATCTCTTTTAGGGCATCAATGCCGTTCATTTCCGGCATTGTAATATCCAGCGTAACCAGGTCTGGTCGAAGCGAACCATATTTCTCAACCGCTTCTTTTCCATTATCGGCTTCCCCTACAACTTCATGATGTCCTTTTTCCAGGATGTTTTTTAAAGTTACCCGCATGAACTTGGCATCATCTACAATTAATACCCTAGCCATTACATGCTCCCCTTTTAATCCCTGTCATAAGCAATGGTCAAAATGATCGTCATGGTTACGCCAACAACAGCTAGATAAACACCGAGGTCGAACAGAAGCGCCGTGGCGAGTTCTGTTTTGCCAAGGATCGGCAGTTGAAAGTAAGCAAACGTTTGAGTCAGGAAAGGTGCGTCAAACACCATTCCACCAATCCCGGTTGCTGCCGCTACCATCAATCCAACTGGAATCAGAAAACGGAAATTAATCGGAAGGATCTTTTCCATCGCTTTACTTCCATAGGCCATGTACATGAGGATAATGGCCGCAGCTGTCATTAAACCACCAATAAACCCTCCACCTGGAGCATTATGTCCAGCAAAAAATAAATAAACGGAAAACCCTAGCAGGATAAAGGCGATTAGTGTGGTCGTAGTTCTTAATATAATATCGTTGGTCTGGGTCATAAAAAAGCTCCTTTATTTTTTCTCTAGTATCATCTTAATATAAATGCTCATTAAAATCCACGGCTTAGAACCCTTGGAAATCAAAGACTCCGGCAAGGTACGAGGTCAGCATAGTCATCCAGTCAAAATAAAGAGCAATTCCGACGAGGATCATGATATACCCACCTATCTTAACAATTCCCGTACTATGAGTTTTAATCCAATTCAATTTCCCAATGAAGAAGGACAGGGCTAGAAAAGGAATGGAAAAACCAAGAGAATAAGACAGCATCATAACTAAGAAAAGCTCCGGAGAATCCGCGGCCAACGAAAGGACAGAAGCAAGGATTGGACCTGTACAAGGAGTCCAACCGAGTGAGAATGTAAGACCAATAAGAAACGTGCCTATGTACCCAGAGGGTCTATTCTTAAAAGTGATCTTCCGGTCTTTCATTAAAAAATCAAAGTTGAACACCCCAATAATGACAAATCCGAAGAAAATAATCAGAATGGATCCCAAACGACGGATCACGGATTCATATTGTATGAAAAACTGTGCAAAAAACGATCCTGAAAACCCTAATAGTAAGAAGATCGTTGTAAATCCTAGTAAGAACAAAACCGTATGGATCAGACTTGCTCTTTTCAGCATCCCATTGTCTTCTTTTAATTCATGCACACTCATCCCGGTAATGTAGGAAAGGAATGCAGGATATAAAGGAAATACACACGGGGATATAAAAGATAAAAAACCTGCTCCGAAAGCAAGGAAGAGATTCACATCCATTCAATCATCACACCTTCATTCATAGTCGCCTCTTATTGTATCAGAGCTTCAGGACTAACACGATGTTTATCTTGTGAACATCTCAGGAAGTCCGCATAGAGAAAGCCTTCTTTCGTTTAGGAAAGAAGGCTTTGTGTCATTATTTCATTTGATTGTTCATTGAACGCATCATCTGATTGATTTTCTTCTGTGAAGGCTTTTGGCCCATCTGCATCATCAATGTGCGCAACATTTGTTCGTTAATTGGCGGGTTTTTTTTCAAATAGTTCATCATGTACTTTCTTGCGATGAAGAAGCCTAGAGCTGCACCACCGACAAGAGTCAATAAAGCAATGATGATAACCCAAACGATCCCCAATGTCATGACTTCGTCTTCCTCCTTCGTGTTGTCTCCCATAACAGTATAGTAAAACGTTCTTTAGAATACAATAGTCGTTTCAATAAGACTATAGACCAAACGCTACTATAGGATCAACCGTCAATTTGAATAAGCAGTAACACCCTGAAATGGAGGATTATCTGCTATGACAGGTGACCGTAACAGAGACAACAATCATTCTTATGAATATTATATCACACAGAGCAGGGAAACCGAAAATGGTTATTCCTACGATCTCACTATTCAGCCAAAAAAGAAGCTGCCTCAGAAACAGGCAGCTTCTTTCTAGTTTATTTCATTAAGTTTTCCGCATGCTTGACTACGTTTTCTACTGTAAAACCATAGTTCTCAATCACAGTATTTCCTGGCGCAGAAGCACCGAACTTGTCAATTCCGATGACGGAACCATCAAGACCTACATAACGGTCCCAACCGAATGAAGCACCCATTTCAACTGCCAGACGTTTGCGGACAGAAGAAGGCAATACCTGTTCCTTGTATTCCTTAGGCTGAGCTTCGAAGCGATCGAAAGAAGGTACACTGACAACGCGGACGTCGTAACCATTCTTTTTCAATTCAGCTTGAGCTTCAACAATCAACTGCACCTCAGAACCTGAAGCAAGCAGGATCGCATCCGGCTCTTCTTTATCAGAATCGCTAAGGATGTATGCCCCTTTCTTCATTCCTTCATAGGCATGTTCCTCTGTACCTTTTAGAGTCGGTAAACCTTGACGTGTAAGAACGAGTGCTGTTGGAGTCGCTTCAGACTCTAAAGCAAGTCGCCATGCCGCATTGGTTTCGTTCCCATCCGCAGGACGGAGTACAGAAAGGTTTGGCATTGCACGAAGTGAAGCCAATTGTTCAACAGGTTCGTGAGTAGGACCATCTTCACCAACAGCAACAGAATCATGAGTGAAAACATAGTTCACCGGCAGGTTCTGCAGAGCGGATAGACGGACAGCTGGACGCAGGTAGTCACTGAAGACGAAGAATGTACCCGCATATACTTTAAGTCCACCATGAAGTCCCATTCCGTTTAAGGCAGCCGCCATGGCAAATTCACGAACACCGAACCAGATGTTTCGACCTGCGTAGTTGTTACGTGAGAAGTCCTCTTCATCTTTGACGGCCGTTTTGTTTGAACCTGCAAGGTCAGCACTACCACCAAAGAAGTTAGGGATCGCTTGAGAAAGAGCATTAATCGCATCACCGGATGCTGCGCGTGTAGCCGGGCTGTCTTCCCCTACCTGGTATGTTGGAAGGCTTTGATCCCAACCTTCAGGAAGTTCACCACGAATCGCACGCTCAAACTCTTCAGCAAGTTCAGGATGCGCCTCTTTGTACTGAGCCAATAGATTGTTCCAGGATTCTTCTTTATCCTGACCATTTTGCTGAACTTTATCTTTGAAGTCCTGATAAACTTCTTCAGGTACGTGGAACGGCTCATGTTCCCACTCATAGAACTGCTTCGCTGCTGTTACTTCCTCTTCACCTAGAGGAGCACCATGAGAAGCAGACTTACCAGACTTGTTAGGAGATCCATATCCAATGACCGTTTTCACTTCAATCATTGTGGGCTGATCAGTGTTTGCTTTAGCTTTCTCTAAGGCTTTCGCAACTTCTTCTGTATTCGTGCCATCCTCTACACGGATGACCTGCCACCCATAAGCTTCATATCGTTTTTCGACACTTTCGCTGAAGGAACGGTCAAGATCACCATCAAGAGAAATATCATTGGAATCATAAAGAACGATCAATTTACCAAGGCCAAGGTGACCGGCAAGAGAAGCAGATTCCTGTGATACTCCCTCCATCAAATCACCATCACCGCAAATTGTATATGTGTAATGGTCAACGACGTTGTAACCTTCACGATTATATTTCGCAGAAAGATGAGCTTCAGCCATCGCCATTCCGGTCGCCATTGCAATACCTTGTCCAAGGGGACCTGTAGTTGCTTCTACACCGTCTGTGTGACCAAACTCTGGGTGACCAGGGGTTTTGGAATCCCATTGACGGAACGACTTAAGGTCGTCCATCGTCACATTATAACCAGATAGGTGGAGCAGGCTGTAAAGAAGCATAGATCCGTGTCCAGCTGATAGGACGAAACGGTCACGGTCGAACCAGTTCGAGTTTTTTGGATTGTGATCCATGAACTGAGTCCATAGCGTATACGCCATCGGCGCTGCACCCATTGGCATCCCCGGGTGGCCGGAGTTTGCTTTTTCTACTGCATCGATTGTTAAAGTTCTAATCGTATTGATTGATGTTTGTTCAAGGCTGTTTGCCATGTTCAACATTCCCCTTTCTTTTCAGGTATATGTACCATGTATTATCCTATAATGAAAATCGTTTCGAAACAAGCTTTGTGCAAAATTTCGCACAGCCTCAGACCTAATTTCCCCCTTATCCAAGGAATTAAACAAGAAAAATCCGCATTCGAAATTTTATCGAATACGGACGAATGATCAGGATTAATTCTTTTTCTCGTTCTTTTGCATTTGACGAAGCTTTTCTGGAGTTACGTCATTCCCTTTCGGATCAATGACGGTCACACCTTTAAGCTGATTTTTGAAGGATGCACGGGCATTTTTCAAATATTCCTGGCGCAGCTTCTGCTGCTCTGCTTTTTCTTCCTTCGAGAGCTCTTCCTGCTTAGATTTATTAGCTAGTTCATTTATACGATTAATTTTTTCTTTTGATAACATAGATCCTTCTCCTTTACTCATAGTCTGGATCGTAAAAACATGAAAAAGACAAGAAATCCAAAGATCCTTGTCCGTATATCTAATATTATCGTGATTCTTCTTCTTTTTCAAGCGATAGGTACTCCTTGTATCTACGATGCACCGTAGCTTTTGATACGTCATATCCCAAACCTCTCAAAGTCGCTGCAATATCTTTGAAGGTCAAATCATTTTTCCTTAACCGAACAACCTCCTCAATGGGAAACTCGATTCTCTCACGTCCGGGTGCCTGATCACGATTGGATAAGTTGGCGGATGGATCATAGCCGCCCTCAACCGCTTTTCTCATCCCACGCCGTATTTTCATATTATGTATCTTCCTTTGGTATTCTTCTACGATGCCGACAATCTGTAAAACCATCGAATCCGATTCCGATAACTGGAGCTCCCCCTGGTTAGATAGGGAGTACACCTTGATCTCCAACCGGTTTAATTGATGGAATAAAGCAATCTTCGTATTTCCCCTGCCTAAGCGTGTTTCATCCTGTATCAATAAGGCATCCGCACGCCCGGAAGAAAAACATTCCAGCATGCGGAAAATCCCTTCACGTTCAATATCGTAACCACTAGCTTGCTCTTCAATACAATCAACAACTTCGAAATCATGACTGTCCGCCATGGATATCAATTCAGCTCTTTGTCGTTTTAATGAAGTCACTTGAGCTTCTTTTTCCGTACTTACTCTGCAATATAAAATCACTTTCAATGTATATGTTCCTCTCTCTTTCTCTATTATACAGCTGTGACCATAGAATAATAGAGAATGATAAAACTCACAATAAAAAGAATAATGTAGGTGTAATCCAGCTTAGATAATTTGTTAAACATTGATAACCCCTCCGTTTTCCTTAGAACGAACGTTCTTAAGAACCTGTGTTCGTGTTTGTTACTTCTCATTATATACGAACACAAGTTCTTGTCAATGGTTTTTTCGAACGCGTGTTTGTATTTTTGAAATATAAGTGGTACAATGTGGTTACTATAATCCTATGTACGAGGTGCTAATCTATGAGTAAACTTTCAAAGCGGCAGCAGGAAATACTAGATTTTATTAAAGAACAAGTTTTAGCAAAAGGATATCCACCATCCGTAAGGGAGATCGGCCAGTCCGTTGGTCTTGCTTCAAGTTCGACTGTGCATGGTCACTTATCCAGATTGGAGAAAAAAGGATACATCAGACGCGACCCGACCAAACCTCGTGCCATTGAAGTGATTGAATTAGAAGAAGATCACAGCATCCCAAGAAGTGAAGCTTCTTACGCTCCAGTAATCGGTAAAGTCACGGCGGGTTCACCGATTACTGCTGTTGAAAACATTGAAGAATATGTCCCTTTACCAGATACACTTGCAGGGTCGGATGACAACACATTCGTACTAATCGTACAGGGTGAAAGTATGATTGAGGCAGGAATTCTTGATGGAGATATGGTGATTGTGAGACAACAACAAACCGCCCAGAACGGTGACATCGTTGTCGCGATGACTGAAGACGAAGAAGCCACGGTGAAGCGTTTCTTCAAGGAAAGAAATCACGTTCGTTTGCAGCCTGAAAACGCAACAATGGAACCGATCCTGCTACAGGATGTATCCATTTTAGGGAAAGTCGTCGGCCTTTACAGGACCGTACACTAAAAGAAAGAGGCGAGTTAAATAAACTCGCCTCTTTCTTTATTTATATCAAGCCCTATGACTTTTACGGGAAAAGTTTTCACTTATTTTCGATCATAAAGAGAATCCTTCTTGAAACACAAAAAAACCCTTGAAGTAAACCACTTCAAGGGTTTTATATTTAATATGTCTGTAGATATTGTTCGCGTTCCCACGGATGAACCTGTGTGCGGAACATATCCCATTCGATTTCCTTCGCTTCAATGAAGTGTTCGAACAGGTGCTCGCCGAGAGCTTCTACCATGATTGGATCTTGATGCAGCTCTTCCAATGCATCATATAGAGTGGCTGGGAGATCTTTCACTCCGTGCGCTTCCCGTTCTTTTTTATCCATCACGTAAATGTTTCGGTCGACAGGAGCAGGTGCTTCCAGTTTATTTTCTACGCCATCAAGTCCAGCAGCAAGAAGGACCGCCATCGCCATGTATGGGTTCGCTGAAGGATCCACACTGCGGACTTCGATTCTTGTGCTCAACCCACGGGATGTCGGTACGCGTACGAGTGGACTACGGTTTTGACCGGACCATGCAACATAACATGGAGCCTCATAGCCTGGTACAAGACGCTTGTAAGAGTTGACGGTAGGATTTGTCACGGCTGTGAAGTTCGTTGCATGCTTGATGATGCCTGCTGTGAACTGGTAAGCGACTTCTGACAATTGTTCCTTCCCTTTCTCATCGAAGAAAGCATTTCCCTTTTCATTGAAAAGAGACATGTTCGCGTGCATACCCGATCCGTTTACACCGAACAATGGTTTAGGCATGAATGTTGCATGCAGACCATGTTGCCGTGCAATGGTTTTTACGACGAGTTTGAATGTTTGGATATCATCGCAATGCTTGACAGCATCTGCGTATTTGAAATCAATTTCGTGCTGACCTGGAGCTACTTCGTGGTGAGAGGCTTCGATTTCAAAGCCCATTTCCTCAAGCTCAAGGACAATATCGCGACGGCAGTTTTCACCAAGGTCGGTCGGTGCCAAGTCGAAATAGCCACCTTTATCATTCAACTCCATCGTCGGTTCGCCTTTTTCATCTAATTTAAATAGGAAAAATTCAGGTTCTGTACCAATGTTGAAAGCAGAAAAGCCGAGTTTCTCCATTTTTTTGATGTTACGCTTTAAATTGTAGCGCGGGCATCCTTCAAAAGGAGTTTGGTCTGGGTTGTAGATGTCACAGATGAATCGTGCGACCTTCCCTTTTTCTGAAGTCCAAGGGAAAACGACGAACGTATCCAGGTCTGGAACCAAATACATGTCAGACTCCTCGATACGAACGAATCCTTCAATGGAGGACCCGTCAAACATCATCATGCCATCAATAGCTTTATCCAACTGGCTTAGTGGGATTTCCACGTTTTTGATCGTACCAAGCATATCCGTAAACTGAAGGCGGATAAACTTGACGTTTTCCTCATCGATTTTTTTGTAGATTTCTTCTTTTGTTAAACCCATTGAATTTCTCCTCTCAACACAAAATTAATGGAAGAACCTCGACATTTCTCCCTGCCTGATTGCTAATTTACCTTGTCTTCCCGCTGTGAATAGTTCTCGTTGCAGCATACGACGAAGTTCTTTTTCGGTAAGTTCATTGTGTACTTCCTTCACTTGATCCTCATCATATACCTCATTATCTGGCTGATCATTCAGCTTCAGAACTTTCTTGATTCCGGCCATGTTCACACCTTGATCGATCAGGTCTTTTATTTCGAGAAGACGATCGACGTCATTGAATGAAAACATGCGACGGTTACCTTCTGAACGGGCCGGCTGTACCAGCTCGTGCTGTTCGTAGTACCGGATCTGCCGTGCAGTAAGGTCTGTCAAGGATTGAACAATCCCCATCGGGAATAACGGCATGGAACGACGAATTTCATCACTCATCGATGTGCCACCTCCCCATAAGAATGATACTTTAATTATACGTCACGAAAGGGATATGTCAACATATGTGAGGAATGTTCACACAATTTAACGCTGTTTTTTGAAAGGGTTACCATTCCCGTAGCTTCAGGCTTTGACCATACCCTCTTCGATTAATTGTTCCACTGCCTGTACGACAGCGATCTTAACATGGGCATAGGTCAATCCACCTTGGACGAAGGCAGTGTAAGGGGGGCGAATGGGACCATCAGCGGTCAATTCGAGGCTTGCGCCCTGAATGAAAGTCCCTGCAGCCATAATCACTTCGTCCTCATATCCCGGCATGGCGCTCGGTTCGGGTTTGAAATGGGAATTCACCGGAGATGCCTGCTGGATGGATTGGCAGAATCTGATCATTTGTTCAGCCGTTTTGAAGTTGACGGATTGAATTAAATCCGTTCGTTTCTTATTATAAGCAGGATTCGTGTCGAAACCATATTCACTTAAATATTTAGAAGTGAAAATAGCTCCTTTCAAAGCTTCCCCTACGACATGTGGGGCTAGAAAGATGCCCTGATACATCTCCTGAAGGCTATTTAAACTCGGCCCTGTTTCCTTCCCTAACCCAGGAGCAGTCAAGCGGTAGCTGCATTTTTCAATCAAGGATTTGCTCCCTGCAATGTAACCACCGACCCTAGCAATTCCACCTCCCGGGTTTTTAATTAACGAACCAGCAATCAGATCAGCGCCAACTTCAAGTGGTTCCTTCATTTCTACAAACTCTCCATAACAATTGTCAACAAAAATAATCACATCTTCTTTGATTTCACGGACGAACTGTATAATCGACTGTAACTCGTCAATGAGAAATGATGGACGATCTTCGTACCCTTTGGATCGTTGGATGGCTACCACCTTCGTTTTTTCACGCATAGCTTCTCGAATTCTATCATGGGAAAAAGACCCGTTCTCTTCTAAAGGAACCGTTTGGTAACTGATACCAAAATCACGTAAAGAACCTGTATCCTTATTTCCTCCAGAACCAATGACTTCTCTCAGGGTGTCATAGGGCTCTCCTGATATGTAAAGCAGTTCATCTCCAGGTCGCAGGACACCAAACAAGGCAGTCGTAATCGCATGCGTTCCGGATATGAGCTGAGGTCTGACAAGGGCATCTTCCGCTTCAAATATTTCTGCATACAATGCTTCAAGGGTGTCCCGCCCAAAGTCATCATATCCATATCCCGTCGTCGGATTAAAGTGAGAATCGCTGACCCTCAGTTTATGAAAGGCCTTCAAAACCTTTTGCTGATTGTATTCGACAATCTCTTCCACGTGATCATGTTGAGGCTTAATTTCTTTTGTTACGCGTTGCTTCAATTCTTGAATATTCATGATGAGTCCTCTTCCTATCTTGCAGTATTTCGTTGATTCAACGTTTTCATTTATAATATTTGGTGTTTCAATGGGTGCTCCGGATGGATGAAACCATGAAGAGCGTACCCCTCTTTTTCTTCAAAGAAATGAATGCTTGTAATCATGCTGTAAGCCTTGAATTGCTGGAGCCGTTTCCCTTCAGAAGCTGGTAAGAAAACGTCATACTCGTCCCACTCTTCCTTTAAAACCTCTTCTATTTTATGAAGAACCCTTTTACGATCAATCGGATCATGTACGCTCACTGTCAGCGAAGGGAAAGAGTGGGGAATGAAATCCTCCTTAAGGAGATCTTTCTTATTGTAAACGGTCAGAACTGGCAACTGGCCAGCCCCAAGTTCCTCCAATAACTTCAATACAGTCTTTTCCTGCTGCATATGATCAGGGTGTGAAGCATCAACCATATGAACAATAAAGTCTGCTTCTGTCACTTCTTCTAACGTAGATCGGAATGCTGCAATAAGTGTCGTTGGCAGGTCCTGAATAAATCCTACCGTATCGGAGAGAAGCGCCAAAAAGCCAGAAGGAAGGCTCATCTGTCTTGTCAAAGGATCGAGTGTAGCAAACAATAAATCCTCTTCAAAAGACTGGCTGTCCGTTACTCTGTTGAAGAAAGTCGATTTACCAGCATTCGTATAACCGACGATCGCTACTTGAAAGGCACGGTTTTCTTTTCTGCGTTTTCGATACTGCTCACGTTGTTTGACAACCGTATCCAGCCGCTTCTTAATATCATCAATTCTTCTTTGGATATGCCGGCGGTCGGTTTCCAGTTTGGTTTCACCTGGACCACGCGTACCAATTCCTCCACCTAACCGGGATAAGGCAGTCCCTTGACCAGAAAGCCGCGGAAGCAAATATTGCAATTGAGCAAGTTCCACTTGCAATTTACCTTCCTTTGTACGTGCCCGTCCTGCAAAAATGTCCAGGATCAGCTGACTTCTGTCGATGACGCGAACTCCGATTCTGTCCGATATATTTCTAAGCTGACCAGGTGATAACTCATCATTGAATATCACCAATTCAGCTTCAGATTCCTCTGCTGCTTCTTTTATTTCTTCCAGTTTGCCCTCACCTAAATATGTAGCCGGGTGAACCCGGTCACGCTTCTGAGTTATGATTTTGCATACTTCTCCATTAGCGGTCTCAGTAAGTGATTGTAGCTCCTCCAAAGAAGACTGAAACCGTTCTTCTTGTTCGAATGGTTCTTTCCTGGCAACCAACACGACCATTTCTTTTTCCATCTGTCTCTTCACCTACTCTTCCATCTGCCTGTATCTTTTTCATCATAACAGAAAATCGTTTCCTATGAATGTACGAGTGTTTAGAACACGTCTGTTTCTTTTAATGGAACATCAAAGTCTTCTGCTTGAAGGGTCATCAGTGCTTTTTTCTTCGGGTTCGCTGTGCTGATTACTCTCCAGGCATGCTTTCGAATGGCTTCTTCAATGAGGTTCCTTACATAGCGGGCATTCGAAAAATTCTCCTCACGTCTTGAGTACATGTATGCGAGATGCTGAAAAAGTTTCCGTTCCGCTTCTTTTGTTAAACAATATTCCCTTTCTTCAATCATTCCAAAAGCAATCTGTGTAAGTTCTCTAGCCGAATAATCCTTGAATGAAAGCTGGATGGGAAACCTGGAAGCGAGCCCTGGATTTAGGGTCAGAAAATCTTCCATCTCCTCAGGATATCCCGCAAGAATAATAATGCATTCATTATGATGATCTTCCATGCATTTCACTAACGTATCAATCGCTTCTTTTCCGAAATCCTTTTCTCCACCTCTCGCTAATGAATAGGCTTCATCAATAAAAAGGACGCCCCCCAATGCTTTATGAATAAGATCCTTCGTTTTTTGAGCCGTATGACCAATATATTCTCCTACAAGGTCGCTCCTATCCGCTTCAATGAATTGCCCTTTCTCAAGCACCCCTACATCGCGGAATAAAGCAGCAACCATTCGCGCGATGGTCGTTTTACCCGTACCGGGGTTTCCGTGAAAGACCATATGCAGAACTTGTGCATTCGACTTCAATCCTGCTTCTTCTCTCTTCTTTGAAACGAGCACCTGGGCATAAATTTCTTTGACCCTGGTCTTTAGATCATCCATTCCGATGATGGAAGAAAAAAATTCCTCAATTTTCAAAAAAGGAGACCCTGTCTGTTTGAGGGCAGCTGCTTTCCGATCAGGAATCGCTTTTTCTTTAGATTCATTTAACACAATATTGATCGTGCTGCTTGTTCTCGCTGTTTTCGCTTGGGGTTGCACATCAATCCCTCCTCATTCTTCTTCATCATACGCGGAGGTGAGGTTCCCTGTGACAAACGCCCAAAAGATGAACGCACAACATCATTTCCTTTATCCATGAAAGAAGCGGAGGCCTTAAAAAGGCCTCCGCTTCTTTCGGTTTCATAAACCATTCACACTATTCTTTATCCAATGAAACATTTTTTACAGGAGCAAATGTTGAAATGGCATGTTTAAAGATTAATTGCTGCTTTCCTTCTGTCTCCAGCAAGACAGTGAAATTGTCGAAGGCTTTGACGATGCCTCTCAATTGAAATCCATTGAGCAGAAAGACAGTCACCTGCATGCGTTCTTTCCTTAATTGATTCAAATAATTGTCCTGGATATTAACCGATTGGGCCATGGATCTTCCTCCTCTTTTCTATCTGTAATAATACGATTCTACGCATTAGTCTATCTTTCCTGCTAAATCGCCTAAAATTGTTTCAAATTTCTCCTTGTAGTTTGAAGGAGATACTTCATACCAATGGATTTCCATCTTGTTCTTGAAGTACGTGTACTGACGCTTCGCATAACGTCTGGAATTGCGTTTCAGCAACTCAACTGCTTCCTCCAGGGTACATGACCCTTCAAAGTAAGGAATCAATTCCTTATAACCGATGGCCTGCATCGATTGAACGTCCTGCAACCCCTGTTCATACAGAAGCTGTACCTCTTTTACCAAACCTTGTTGAATCATCTGATCGACCCTTTTATTGATACGTTCGTACAATAACTCACGGTCCATCTCCAGTCCAATTAAGATCGGGTTAAAAGGAGATTCATTCTGCTGCTGTTGGTGGCGGTCACTCATTATCCGTCCTGTTGTTTCATAAACTTCAAGCGCCCGCAGCACCCGCCTTTCATTATTCGGGTGAATTTTTTCTGCTTGTTCGGGATCAATTTCAACAAGGCGTTTGTACATATAATCTCTGCCTTTTTCTTTCCGCTCTTTTTCAAGCTTCTCCATGATGGCAGGATTCTTTTTTTGTTCAGAAAAGTGGAAATCAAAAAGTGTTGCTTGTATGTATAAGCCTGTCCCCCCTACTAAAACCGGCAGCTTCCCCCGCTCATGGATTTCACTGATTAAGGTCTGCACATTCTCCTGGAACTCAGCAACTGAAAACTTCTCATCAGGGTTTTTAAAATCAATCATATGATGCGGAATACCCTGCATCTCCTCTTTAGTTACCTTCGCTGTTCCAATATCCATCGTCCGGTAAATCTGCATGGAATCACCACTGATCACTTCGCCGTCAAAACGCTGAGCGATCTGGATCCCCAAATTCGATTTTCCGACTGCTGTTGGACCGACCACTGAGATCACCAATGGTTTCATACGCCCACCTCCTTCACACGTCTCTATTATACATGAATGGCTCTACAATCATACCTCAGGCAGGAAACTAACGCAATCCGTTACCATTACTAACGGTTTCCGTTACAAATATTCAAAATATTCGTTAGTCGTACTATCGCATTTCGTTAGTCTGTGTTATAGTATAGAAAAGGAGGCGTCTTAAAGTGGTTCATGAAAGAATTCGTTCACTTAGAAAAGAAAGACGTTTAACACAATCGATGTTAGCTGAAAAAGTCGGTGTGTCCCCACAAGTCGTGTCGAATTGGGAACGGAGTTACACTTCCCCTGATCTTGATGATCTCACGAAGATTGCTCACGCTCTCCATACCACCGCAGATTATCTCCTCGGTTTAAGTGATGAGCAAGAGGATGAAATGCGGGAAATTAAACAGCTCCTGGAAACGAAAGGATACACAAAACCTGTATTTTTCGACAAGAAAGCATGGTTCGGAATTCAGCCGGAGGACATCAAGCAGATCGATAACTATTTTCGTTTTCTTCTCCAGCAGAAGAACATCTCCTAATTCCCTACTCTGTCATTCGTACTTATATATAAATTAAATATAAAAATATTATGTAAACAAAATAGCAAACAAAAAAAGAGAGACTCCCACTTTGGAGTCTCTCTTTTTATTACATCACACGCTTGAACATTTTTTCCATTTCATACTCCGAAAAGAAAACGATGATCGGCCGCCCATGGGGACATGTGAAAGGGTCGGTCGACTTTCTCAAGTCTTCCAAAAGTTGAAACATATCCGTGTGGTTCAAATAGTGATTCGCTTTGATCGATCGTTTACATGACATGAGAATTGCCGCTTCTTCTCTTAATTTAAGAATATCAATCCGGTCTTCCTCCATCAGTTGCTGAATCATTTCATCGATGACTTCCTCTTCAAACCCTTTAGGGAACCATTGAGGGTGACTGCGCACGATATAGGTCGTGTCTCCGAATGGTTCAAAAAACAAACCCACTTTTTCCAGTTCGTCTTTGTACTCTTCCATTCTTAACGATTCAGCCTTGGACAATTCAAAGGTCATCGGCACAAGCAGTTCCTGTACTTCATGATTCACTTCCGACAGTTTGTCTCTGAAGAATTCATATTTTATCCTTTCTTGAGCCGCATGTTGATCGACAATATACATGCCTTCTTCATTTTGGGCAAGGATGTATGTTCCATGCAGCTGACCTATAGGATGCATGGTCGGCACTCTTTTTTGTTCATCAGAAGGTTCTTTCTGTTCGAATTTATCTTCAATCTGTACACGTTCCTCTGACACAGAGTCCTCCGAATCGAATGCAGGGATCATCTCTTTGATTAACTCGTTCTGATTTTTTTGAAAACCATCCTCTGCGGGGAGTCCCTTCTCACTTTTCACTAAATGGTCCACTGTGGATTCCCGCTCGCGATGCGCATCCTCCTCCCTCGTATGATAGAGGTCGAAGGATTCCTGGGTGGTTTTCTCTTTCGCAGGCTTTGATGCTGGCTGTGACACATCAGGAATAAGAGTTTGCTTACGAAAGGCCTGACGAACGGTCTCTTCCAGCAAATCATACAATTCTTTTTCCTTACTAAAACGCACTTCCATTTTAGACGGGTGAACGTTGACATCGACAAGAATTGGATCCATGTCTATATTTAATACGACAATCGGGCTTTTACCGATCGGCAGCAGAGTATGATAGCCTTGTAAAACAGCTTTATTTAAGGGAATGCTTCGGATGAAGCGCCCATTGATGATCGTTGACATATAATTTCTTGAAGCACGGTAAACTTCGGGCTTTGCAATATAACCATCAACTTTAAAGTCCGCGGTTTCCATCTTTATCGGGATCATTTTCTTTGCGACATTCATTCCGTAAATGTTCGCGATAACCTGGAGGAGATCTCCGCGTCCATTCGTTTTGAAAATCTGCTTTTCATTGTGCATGCATAGGAACTGCACTTCCGGATGGGCTAAGGCCAAACGATTTAATACATCTGTCACATGACCAAGCTCTGTGTGGATGGTTTTCATATATTTTAACCGGGCCGGCGTATTGAAAAACAATTCCTCAACCGTAATGTCTGTTCCTTTTCTTGCATCACTTTTCCCTCTGGAGACAAGATGTCCTCCCTCTAAATTCATTTTCGTTCCAGCACTTACCCCCGTAGAGGTCTGAATACTCAATCGGCTCACTGCAGCGATACTTGCAAGTGCTTCTCCGCGAAAGCCCAGGGAACGGACATGGAAAAGGTCGTTTTCATCAAGAATTTTACTCGTTGCATGGCGATGAAAAGCGATTTCGCAGTCCTCTTCCTCCATTCCCGCACCATCATCAGTGATTCGAATTCGCTGCAATCCAGCCTCCATTAAATCGATCTTCACCCATGTGGCACCTGCATCAATACTGTTCTCGACCAGTTCTTTGACGACAGAGGCTGGGCGTTCAACAACTTCTCCGGCCGCTATTTTGTTGGCTAGGTGGTCTGGCATCAGTCGTATCCGCGCCATCTCTGGTCCTCCTTTATGATTTCAAATGTTTTTGCAATTGGTACAATTCATTCATGGCGTCCATCGGAGTCATTTCCATCAAGTCTAATGACTGTAGACGCTTCTCTATATGAGAGGGAGCCGGCTTAGCTGCCCTCTTTTTCTCCACCTTCGATTCTTCTACAAACAAGCTTAATTGTTCCTCTTCTTCGGTGGAGACAGGGGCTTCTTTTTTACCGGTCCCATTTTCAAGCTGATCCAAAAGGGCGGTCGCTCTGTTGATTAATGGATCAGGCAAATGGGCAAGTTTCGCTACATGAATACCGTAACTTTCATCCGCAGGTCCCTCTTTGATCTGGTGTAGGAAGACAACATTACCTTCATACTCTTCGGCACGGACGTGAACGTTTTTTAAACGCTCCAGCTGTTCTTCCAATGAAGTCAACTCATGATAGTGGGTGGAAAATAACGTTTTGGCATTGATCTCTCCATGAATATATTCAACAATCGCCTGAGCCAGTGCCATGCCATCATACGTACTTGTCCCTCTACCGATTTCATCGAGAAGGATCAAGCTGTTTTCCGTCGCATTCGTCAATGCATGATTTGCCTCCAGCATTTCGACCATAAATGTACTATGACCAGAAACAAGGTCATCAGCCGCACCAATTCTTGTGAAGATTTGGTCGAAGACTGGTAAACTCGCAGACTGGCAAGGTACAAATGAACCCATCTGTCCAAGAATGGCCGTCAAGGCAAGCTGACGCATGTACGTACTCTTACCGGACATGTTCGGCCCTGTAATCAGCAACACATCCGTCTCTTCATTCATGTAAATATCATTCGGGACGAACGTTCCTTCCTGCATAACTTTCTCCACTACAGGGTGACGTCCTTGACGGATGTCCACCACACGTTGTTCACGATACTCCGGTCGTACATACTGGTAGGATTCTGCTACTTGAGCAAAACCCTGCAACACATCCACGCGGCTGATTTGGTCTGCCAGCTGCTGAAGTCTTTTAACATACGCTTTTACTTTTTCACGAACCTCGAGGAAAAGTTCATACTCAAGCTCTACACTTTTCTCCTGGGCTTCGAGGATCATCGTTTCTCTTTCTTTCAGCTCTGGGGTAATGAAACGTTCCGCATTGGTAAGGGTCTGCTTCCGTTCATATCTACCTTCAGGCAAATGCCTCAAGTTCGCTTTTGTGACTTCGATATAATAGCCGAACACACGATTATAGCCAACTTTCAAAGATTTGATTCCAGTTTCCGTTCGCTCTCTTTGTTCTAACTCTGCGATCCACTGTTTTCCGTTCTTGGAAGCATATCTATAGTCATCCAGCTGTTCATGAAAACCGTCCCGGATCAAGCCTCCCTCTTTTACAGAGATAGGAGGGTCATCCGCGATGCTTTCCTGAAGAAGATCCTTTAATTCTTGGAGTGGATCGACCGTGTCATATAACTTTTCTATGGAAGAGTGATCAAATTTTGAGAGCGTCGTTAAGATGTCCGGAATATGATTTAAGGAATTTCTCAACTGAATCATATCTCTGGCATTCACATTCCCAAACGCTACCCTTCCAGCTAAACGTTCCAGGTCGTAAACATTCGATAATTCCTCTCTCAGCGTCTCCCGCTCAAAGAATTGATCAAGAAATCCCTCGACCTGATTATGCCTCTCCGCAATGGCATCCGCTGATAACAACGGACGCTCCATCCATTTTTTAAGCATACGCGCACCCATAGAAGTGACGGTTTTGTCGATAACAGAAAGAAGACTTCCTGCTTTTCCTTTCTTTCTAAGGGTTTCCAATAATTCCAAGTTTCTTTTGGAGTACATATCGAGGGTCATGTATTGTTTCAACTCGATCACTTTCACAGGCTGAAGGTGATCGAGTGACCTTTTTTGCGTATGCTGAATATAATTAAGAAGCCTTCCGAAGCCAACTAATAGCTTCTCCTGATGGACCCCCTCAACAAGAGATTGGAATTCAGGAACTATCTCAGTATTGTCCTGATGTGAAACCGTATAATCCAAACGGTCCATCAACATCTGCTTATGCTCGACATCAAAATCATTGGATACCACCACTTCTTTGACCGGCCGGCTGTACAATTCGCTCATCGCCGCGTCAAAACCACCTGGAATAAGGGCCACACTGTTTTCTCCAGTCGTAAGATCGTTGTAACTGACGACGTAAGAGCCATCTTCAAATGCGCTCAGGGAGGCAAGGTAGTTGTTTTCTTTTTCATCGAGCATACTGCCTTCCATGACCGTACCCGGGGTGATCAATTGGACGACTTCCCGTTTCACGACCCCTTTCGTCGTTTTCGGATCCTCCACCTGCTCACAAATAGCCACCTTGTACCCTTTTTCAATCAACTGCTTTATGTAATTGTCCGCAGAGTGATAAGGAACTCCACACATCGGGATCCTCCCGTTTGAACCTCCATCCCTGCTGGTCAAAGTGATTTCAAGTTCCTGAGATGCCTTCGTTGCATCTTCAAAAAACAATTCATAAAAATCGCCTAACCGGAAAAACAGAAAGGCATCTTTTTGGTCTGCTTTAATTTTTAAATACTGCTGCATCATGGGTGTGTATTGCGCCATAAGGTTAAACCTCCAAAACGTGCATAAGATTCTCCACCCATTATAGCATACGAGGCAAATAATCTTACACGAAACGACATGACTTTCTAATGGGGAAAGGCTGAATTCCGGTAGTCTATTTTATTTGCAGAACCCATTGGATCAGGCAAAAAAAAATTCCTCGCTGAGTCAGCAAGGAATGGTTTATTAATCGTGACTATCGTGATCTTTGTCAGAAGAAGATGGAAGGAAGTCCGTTTCAATGGCTGAAAAATCATCGGATGACAGATCATAATCGTAATCATCATCATGTCCGCATCCATGTGGATCCACTTTCACACACAATTTCGTCTCACCTATGACATCTACAACAAACTCTCTCTCTACTTCCACTACAATCTTTTGGCCGTTTCCTGAGATATTTGCCTCTAAACAATTCGGTTGCTGTACGACCTTAGCAATTACCTCAAAGTCATCATGTACACAATTATCATCTTTCACTGCCAACTTGACGTGATCACAATAGCTGACACGTTCTGTAACGACTTCTGTTTTTGTATTGTCGTTGTACGAATACCAGACGTTCACATCGTAACTGCCAGAGATTTCAACGTGATCTCCTTTCTTCTTGGCATTGTAGATGTGATTGATGACCCAACAACCTAGGATACTTGTCGGACGGTGCGAAGGGCTGATGGTGTGTGTGGATTCTGTAAACTTTTTACCTTTAGCGATTACAGCTTTTGTGATGATCTCTCTGTAATCTCGTTCAAAAAAAGACATAGGGTTTCACTCCTCCTTATTCTACCACCCATCCTATGTTTGGGTTGGGCGAATGGTGACTAGCGGGAAAATGGCCTAAGGACGTGTTTAATTCATTCTATGCACTAGCCCATAAAATTGTACGAAAAAAATCCGCCAGAGGGGGAAAACCCTCTGACGGAAGTGTATGCATCACCGGCTGCAACCATGACTCGATTTATTTGAACCTGTTTCTCCTTGCAGGAGATCCCCGCCTGTTGAACGGATGACTTCATTGGTAACTTCCCGAGAAATCGTGTTTGAAACCATTTGAAGGATATCATTAATAATGGTTTGAGAATCTTTAAATTCTGCAACGACCGGAATCTCATCAAGCTCATCTTGAAGTCGATCAATTTCTTTTTCAATCTTCTGTAGAGCCTCTGTTTTGCCATAGGCTTGAAAGTTTACTGCCTGTTTTTGCAAAGCTTTGATTTTCTTAATATGAGATTGAACTTTTTGATTGTCATTCAATTTCGCTTCCAGTTGTTTGAAACGATCGATTTCTTCGATATCTGCCATCATTTTCGCTAATTTTTTTGCTTCTTCTACGACTTCCTGTCTTGTATAATGTGCCATTCATTTCACCTCTGCGTTGATTTCTACTAACTCTCCATCAAGGGACCACGTTTTCGCTTTGGTCACCCTTACTGGTACAATTTGTCCGATTGTAGATTCAGGTGCACGGAAATTAACCAGCTTGTTCCGCTTTGTATACCCAGCTAACACATCTGGATTATTCTTACTTTCTCCCTCTACAAGGACATCTACAATTTCACCTTCGTATGCTTTCATGGCGTCTGCAGACTGCTGGTTGACGATTTTATTCAATCGCTGCAAACGATCCTTTTTCTCTTCCATTGAAACGTTATCTTTCATCTTAGCTGCGGGAGTGTTCTCCCGTGGAGAATAGATAAATGTATAAGCTGCTTCAAAACCGACTTCTTCCACTAAGGATAATGTATCCTGGAACTGTTCTTCCGTTTCATTCGGAAACCCGACGATGATATCCGTCGTAAGTGTTGCATCCGGCATCGCCACACGAATTTTACGAACAAGTTCAAGATACTCTTCCCTCGAGTATTTCCGGCCCATGATCTTCAAAACATCACTATTCCCCGACTGGACCGGTAGATGGATATGATCAAGCATATTCCCACCTTTAGCAAGTACTTCAATTAAACGATCATCAAAGTCTCTAGGATGAGATGTTGTAAAACGAACCCGTGGAATATCAATACTCCGAAGTTCATCCATCAAGTCTCCGAGCCCATAGGACATGCCCAAATCTTTTCCATAAGCATTGACATTTTGCCCAAGGAGGGTGATTTCCTTGTACCCTTGAGCCGCCAGGTGTCTCACTTCCTGAATAATGTCCTGTGGCAGACGGCTTCTTTCTTTTCCTCTAGTATAAGGAACAATACAATAGGTACAGAATTTGTCACAGCCATACATGATGTTCACCCAGGCCTTGATTTTTCCTTTTCGAGATCTTGGAAGGTTCTCGATAATGTCTCCTTCTTTCGACCACACATCGATCACCATTTCTTTCCCGAACATCGCTTCTTTTACGAGCTGCGGGATTCTATGAATATTGTGTGTACCAAAAATAAGGTCGATAAATGGATGTTTTTTAAGAATTCGGTTTACGACAGACTCTTCCTGCGACATACATCCGCAGATGCCGATGATCAAATTCGGGTTTTCCATTTTCAAAGGCTTCAAGTGTCCGATTTCACCGAACACTTTATTTTCTGCATTCTCACGAATGGCACAGGTATTCAATAGGATTATGTCCGCTTCTTTTGTATCTTTCGTGGGTTCATAACCCATTTCTTCAAAAATACCTGCCATAACTTCAGTATCATGTTCGTTCATCTGGCATCCGTATGTACGGATCAAATATTTTTTACCCCTGCCTGCTTGATCCATATCTTCAGGAATTTCAAAATCATAGTGCACATCCGTTTCCTTACGTTTCCGGCGCTGTGCATCCCTCATGTTCGGAGGTTGGTATGTTGTTTCAAAGTATTTGACAAAATCTTCACTTGTTTTTTGTTTCAATCGATTTAAGTTATCTTGTTCTGCTTTATCATCCGCCTTGGAAGGCTGACGAATTTGTGACATTTCCTTACGTTGCTGTTCGTTCATAATGATCTCCTTTCAAGCCGAACCTTCTAACTGTATCATTATATCAAGTTTTACAAGATAAATTAAGCGTAAACATAAATTCCACCTTTTTTCATCATTTGTCCAATCATTTTATTCAACATTTTGGCAGGATTCTTTAAGGCTCAGTTTCGAGAATTTTATGGAGTGGATAGGGGCTACGGAGAATAACTCGCTTTCTTCGGGAGCGCGGTGAGCCTCCTCGGACTGCGTCCTGTGGGGTCTCACCCTGCACTTTTTTCCCGCAGGAGTCTCGCCATCCCCCTCCGCCCCTTTACCAAATGAGGTTCTCAAAATCTCTCTAACAGGATCCGGCCGATTTCTGTAATGAAGACATGCTCCCCCGTTATAAAGTTGTTTTTCTCATTGTTTCTGCACGAATAAGGCATGGGAACAGAGTCTGGGAAACGTCCGCATGAAAAGCGAATGTAGACACGAACCTGTATGTTTTTCTACTGACTGTTACAAAGCATTGCCAATCGTCGTGTTTCCCTGACCGAGCATCCATAGCCAGGTAGTGTCATTCATTATATCAACGAGACAAGGCTTCTTTTAACGATGCGCGGCAGGAGCTCCTTGTGCTCCCGCGGAAAGCAAACCTTTTCCCAGATCCCGTAGAATCACACGAACACCTCGATACTGAGCCTTCAGGAAAAGTGAGCGTTTGTTTAATAGAGGGGGTAGTGTTTTTTAAATGAAAAAGAAGCCAGCTATGCGACTCCATAGCTGGCTTCTTTATTATTACAAGATTCCTAATTTCTTACCGACTTTTTCGAAGGCATCGAGAGCTTCTTGAAGTTCTTCTTTGGAATGTTCTGCTGTAACAATTGTACGCACACGTCCTTTTCCACGCTGGACCGTCGGGAAGACGATTCCTTGTGCGAATACTCCTTCTGCGAACAATTCATCAGAGAATTTGTGAGTAAGAGCATCGTCCCCAATCATTACTGGAGTTACTGGTGTTTCACTGATGCCCGTATCAAACCCTAGAGCGTTCAAACCATCTTTGAAGAACTTTGTATTGTCCCAGAGTTTTTCAATCAGTTCCGGCTCCTCCAACAATACATCAATCGCTGCATCATTCGCTGCCGTAACTGCTGGCGGGTGGGATGTACTGAACAAGAATGGACGACCTTTGTGTATTAAGTAATCTCTAAGAGTTTTTGTACTTGCCACATACCCGCCAAGTACTCCAATCGCTTTACTTAATGTACCTACTTGGATATGGACTCTGCCATCAAGATTGAAGTGGTTGACCGTACCGCGTCCATTATCACCTAGAACTCCACTAGCATGTGCATCATCCACCATAACAAGAGCATCATACTTTTCAGCAAGCTCTACGATTTTTGGTAGCGGTGCGATATTACCATCCATGGAAAAGACACCATCAGTAACGACTAAACGTGTACGATAGTCGCCGCTTTCTTTCAACGCTGACTCTAGCGACTCCATGTCAACATGCTTATAAATTTTACGGTCCGCTTTTGTTAAACGAATTCCATCAATGATAGAAGCGTGATTTAACTCATCAGAAATGACTACATCTTCTTTACCTAGAATAGAAGACAAGACACCTTGGTTTGTTGTGAAGCCGGACTGAAATACTAAAGCAGCTTCTGTATGCTTGAATTTCGCTAACTTTTCTTCAAAATCTTCATGCATTTTCAAAGTACCTGCGATCGTACGAACTGAACCTGTTCCTACTCCGTATTCTTCATTAGCTTTTTCAGCTGCATCTTTCATCCTCGGGTGAGAGGTCAGTCCCAGATAGTTATTAGAAGAAAGTTGAATTACTTCTTTTCCTTTGATTGTCACTTTGGAACCTTGTGCAGATTCGAGAGGAATCAACGTACGGAATGTTCCTTCTTCCTGCATTTCATTTAGTTCTTTTTGCAAATATTCAAAGCCTTTCATAAAACATCCTCCTTACAATTATGGGTGTAAAACTACTTTTCCACATTGACCCTGATTCATCAAGTCAAAGCCCTTCTCGAACTCTTCAAGCTTCAAATGGTGAGTAATTAGTGGAGCAACATCCACCTGTTTAGACTGAAGAAGGCGGGAAACCTGTTGCCACGTTTCATACATTTTCCTTCCAGTAATCCCTTGAACCTCAACACCTTTGAATACGATATCATTCGTAACATCAAGGCTCACTCTCTTAGTAGGTAAACTTAGAATGGAAACGCGGCCTCCATTCGTAATCATCTTAAATCCTTGATCCATCGCTACGGGATGGCCACTCATTTCACAAACAACGTCTACCCCATGGCCATCTGTTAACTCTTTTGCTTTTTCAACAGGATCTATTTCACCAGAATGAATCACAGTAGTCGCTCCCATTTTCTCAGCAAGTTCCAGGCGGTACGGATTCAAATCAAAAGCAAGCACTTGAGATGCTCCAGCTGCCTTGGCAACGCCTACAGCCATCAACCCAATGGGACCACACCCGATGATGGCTACTGATTTCCCTGCTACATCGCCATTTAAAACCGTATGTACTGCATTCCCCATCGGTTCTTGAATGGAAGCGATGTCTGTTGGCATATCTTCAGGATTTTTCCAAAGGTTGTCGGCGGGAAGAGCTACATATTCAGCAAAACAGCCTTGGGTATCCACACCAATAATTTTAGTGTTTTCACAAATATGGAATTTACCCGTTAAACACTGCGGACAGTGGCCACAAATAAGGTGAGTCTCTGCACTAACATAATCTCCTGTTTGGAAATTATGAACCTTACTTCCTATTTCCACAATCTCCCCGGAGAATTCATGACCGAAAACATATGGGGGTTTAACGCGGCTTTCAGACCACTCATCCCAATTATATATATGGACATCCGTCCCACAAATCGATGTCGCTTTCACACGAATCAATACTTCATCATCACGGATCTCAGGAATAGCAACTTCTTGCATTTGCGCTCCCGAACCTCGGTGATGCTTAACGATCGCTTCCATCGTTCCATTCACAGTGAACACTCCTAACCTAAGTAAATCATTATTAAACCTCTTATAAAAACAATAGTAACATGGATTGCGTAAAACGCAAACATCACTGTCCACTGTAAAAATACAAACGCTTATATTCTGCAAACTTTCTAGCAGCCTCTATCAACTATCCATATTTATTACATTAAATACTATTCTTTAGTATCTGATTTGGTATCTTTGAGCGCGGACGGGTCATAGACTGCAAACTCAGAACCACCGTTGTTTCTTAAGCAGATCATCTTCACAGCTTTCTATTACATCATAATAAAAAAAGACGTACTCAATTGTGAGTACGCCTTTACGCTCCATTCTATTTTTCTTTCATTCACAACGACAAGCTATCCGCTAGCAAATATCGTAAGTACACGAAACTTATAAAAAAGCCGGAACTTATAAGTTCATCGAGGTTCGACGATCAACTTAATCGCTGTCCGTTCCTCCTCGTCGATCATGATATCTGTAAATGCCGGAATACAAATCAAGTCCATGCCACTCGGGGCGACAAACCCGCGGGCGATGGCAACGGCTTTAACTGCTTGATTCAATGCTCCTGCTCCGATCGCTTGAATTTCGGCCGTCCCGCGCTCTCTTACTACGTTGGCCAAGGCTCCTGCTACTGAATTAGGTACGGATTTGGCTGATACTTTTAAGACTTCCATTACTAGCTCCTCCTTCAATCACTATAGTTGTTCCATAACTACTATATTCTTGGAGATGTAGGATATTACCTTTTCATTATGAATGAATTTGTCGCAAAATTCAAATAATCACTCAAAGAATGGATGGTCATCATTAATTAAAATACGCTGCACTTTCGTAGACTTTCCTGTCTTATCATCTACATCCACCAAGAAGGCACTCAGTTGTGCTCTTCCCTTTTTTGGAACTTCAAAACGTACAGGTAAGTTTGTAAGAAAACGCTTCAAAACGGCTTCACGTTCCATTCCTAAAATTCCGTCATATGGCCCTGTCATCCCTACGTCAGTAATATAGCCCGTACCTCCCGGCAGAATTCTTTCATCTGCGGTCTGTATATGGGTATGTGTCCCAACGTTTACACTCACTCTGCCATCTACATACCAGCCCATCGCCTGCTTTTCACTTGTTGCTTCCGCATGAAAATCCAGAAAAATAATAGATGTCCGTTTCTTAGCTTCTTCTATCAGCTCATCAATTTTTCTAAATGGATCATCATTCGGAGACAAAAACGTGCGTCCTTGTAAGTTAATAACGGCGACCTCACCCTTAGGGGTTTTGACAAAAGTGATACCTTTTCCTGGCGTGCCTTCAGGGTAATTGGCTGGCCGGACGAGATATTGTGCGTCGTCAATAAATTCAAAGATCTCCTTTTTATCCCATGCATGGTTACCGAGGGTTACGGCCTGAGCACCTTTTTCAAGGAAACGACGGTAAATCTTTTCGGTAATACCTTTTCCGGAAGCTGCATTTTCCCCGTTCACAATCGTCACAGCAGGCTGATATTTCTGCTTGAGTTTCGGTAAGTATTCATCTACCATTTCACGTCCTGGTGAACCTACGACATCACCTATGAATAAAATTCTCATTTAACAAAAACCTTCCTTCCACAATCGTTTCTTTATTGTCCCCGTAAAAACAGAAATGAAGCGACCCAGAAGGCCGCTTCATTCATTTTATTTCGCATACTCCACAGAACGTGTTTCACGAATAACGGTAACTTTAATATGACCTGGATAATCGAGTTCTCCCTCGATTCGATTTCGAATATCTCGTGCTAATCTTGTTGCTTCAAGATCATCAATTTCATCAGGACGAACCATGATGCGAACTTCGCGTCCAGCTTGGATCGCGAAAGATTTCTCTACGCCATCGTAAGACTCTGAAATCTCTTCCAGTTTTTCAAGACGTTTGATGTAATTCTCTAAGGTTTCACTTCTGGCTCCAGGACGTGCCGCGGAAAGAGCATCGGCAGCAGCCACAAGTACAGAAATGATTGAGGTCGGCTCTTCATCACCATGGTGGGATGCCACAGCATTGATAACCGTTTCATTCTCTTTGTACTTCATCGCCAGTTCTTTACCGATTTCCACGTGGCTTCCTTCAACTTCATGGTCAATAGCTTTACCAATATCATGAAGCAGACCTGCACGACGTGCCAGGGTTTCATCTTCTCCAAGTTCGGCAGCTAACAAACCAGAAAGGTAGGCGACTTCCATTGAGTGTTTCAAGACGTTTTGTCCGTAACTGGTACGGTACTTCAGACGTCCTAAAATCTTAATCAGATCTGGGTGGAGACCATGAACGCCTACTTCGAATGTCGTTTGTTCACCAACTTCTCTGATGTAATCATCAACTTCTCGTCTGGACTTGTCCACCATCTCTTCAATACGAGCCGGGTGAATTCGTCCATCCTGCACCAACTTCTCAAGGGCCATTCTTGCTGTTTCTCGTCGAATTGGATCAAACCCTGAAAGGATGACGGCCTCTGGAGTATCGTCAATGATCAAGTCAATGCCTGTTAATGTCTCTAAAGTACGAATGTTCCGGCCTTCACGTCCAATGATACGGCCTTTCATTTCGTCATTAGGGAGATTGACCACGGAAACGGTCGTTTCAGCTACATGATCCGCTGCACAACGCTGAAGGGCAAGAGAAAGAATGCTTTTCGCTTTCTTATCCGCTTCTTCCTTCGCGCGGTTTTCCGCTTCCTTAATCATAAGCGCTGACTCATGCGATACCTCTTGTTCGACGCGTTCTAAAATCATCTGCTTCGCCTGGTCTGATGTTAAGCTTGAAATGCGTTCAAGCTCTGTTTGTTGTTCTTGAAGCATAGCTTTCACTTTGCTTTCCATTTCTTCAATTTGTTGTTGTCTCTCGGCAAGAGTCCCTTCTTTCTTTTCGAGTGAAAGATCACGTTGGTCAAGCGTTCCACTCTTACGATCAAGATTCTCTTCTTTCTGAGTTAAACGATTTTCAGTTTTCTGCAGGTCCATGCGGCGCTCACGGATTTCGTTCTCCGCTTCCTGGCGAAATTTCTGGTTCTCTTCTTTCGCTTCAAGAAGAGCTTCCTTCTTGGCTGATTCAGCATTGCGATGACCTTCTTCCACAATCTGTTTCGCAAGGTCCTCAGCACTGGAAATTTTCGCCTCCGCAATCGATTTCCGAATAAGATAACCAACAACAGAACCGATGATAAGGGCAAGCAAAATGAAGATGAGCGAGGATATTATATCCATAATTTCACCTCCTCTTGCTATGAACTTGGTCCGTTTGTCGGCAATTACAAACGTTTCATTTTCAGTTTCATTTGTTTAAGATAAGGGTATAAAGATGAAAATGATACACATTCATTTTATGCTTGACTATACGGAATGTCAAGGAAACGCCCTATGTATCTGCTAACATATTCAAATATTTAAAAATGTCAGTCTATTCATTTCGCATTTCCAGACCTAATTTCTTTAAAAATGATGTGACATACGCCCAAAAATAGTTTTTTTATTTGGATTTGGAAAACTTATACCTATGAAAAAATCGAGTATGAAACAGTGGTTTCATACTCGATTTTTCTTCTAAACAGTTAGACATCCAGCGTTTCCTGACTTTCTTTATTATTGGCATCTCCAGCTTCTTCATCTGCTTCCATGCCGTAATGGTCTCGAATCAGTTTTTTCACTTCTTCATAGACCTCTACATTTTCTTTCAGGAATTGCTTGGCATTCTCACGGCCCTGACCGAGTCTATCATCTTTATACGAATACCAGGAACCACTCTTCTGAATGAGATCAAGGTCTGTTCCGATATCAAGAAGTTCTCCTTCTCGGGAAATTCCTTCTCCGTACATAATATCCACTTCCGCCTGTCTGAAAGGAGGGGCTACTTTGTTTTTGACCACTTTCAAACGGGTTTTGTTTCCGACCATTTCGTTTCCTTGTTTCAAAGTCTCCGCACGACGGACTTCCAGACGAACAGAAGAATAGAACTTCAAGGCACGTCCACCAGGGGTTGTTTCAGGGTTACCAAACATTACTCCCACTTTTTCACGAATTTGGTTAATAAAGATGGCCGTCGTTTTCGATTTGTTGATAGCTCCGGAAAGCTTACGAAGCGCCTGAGACATCAAACGGGCCTGCAAACCGACGTGGGCGTCACCCATTTCTCCTTCAATCTCAGCCTTTGGTACAAGTGCTGCTACAGAGTCGATGACAACCATATCTACTGCACCACTACGGACTAGGGCCTCTGCAATTTCAAGCGCCTGCTCTCCCGTATCCGGTTGAGATAGTAGAAGTTCTTCAATGTCTACGCCCAAAGCTCTTGCATAGACAGGGTCTAAGGCATGCTCCGCATCGATGAAGGCCGCCTGGCCGCCTTTTCTTTGAGCTTCAGCAATCGCGTGAAGCGCGACTGTTGTTTTACCAGAGGATTCTGGTCCATAAATTTCTACAATTCTACCTCGCGGGTATCCTCCTACTCCAAGAGCCACATCAAGAGCAAGGGATCCACTTGGGACCGTGTTCACTCTCTGCTCCGCACTTTCACCAAGCTTCATAATGGAGCCTTTTCCGAATTGTTTTTCTATTTGACGCAATGCCATATCTAACGCTTGTTTACGATCGCTCATTATATACCGCCTTTCAATATTTCTAACCCTATCATAACTTGTTTTGGATCGTTTGCCAACTAAAAAGCGAATAAATGTTCCCTTTTTTATAAAGAAGAAAAGGTGCAATTTTTTTATTTCTCCTACGTGAAATTATCAAAACTGCACCTTTTTATCAATGAAAAATCATTTTTTCAATTTTAGGAAAATCATTTCGTACGCCTTTTTCACAGCTCTCACTCTCACTTGTTCCCGTCCACCGTCGAAATGGAATTTATGAACTTCAGGTTTTCTCTCCCCTATCTGAAGACCGATGAAGACAGTCCCTGGTTCATGTCCTTCACTGGCATCCGGACCTGCAACACCAGTGAAACTGACCACGACATCTACATCTAAGTTCGCTTGGGCATTCAAAGCCATCATTTCCGCACATTCATGACTGATCGTTCCATATTTCTTTATGAGGAATTTGGGAACCTGAAGTATTCTTTCTTTCATCTCAGGAGTATAAACGGTATAGCCACCCTGACAGACGGATGAAGCACCAGGAAGTGCGATCAGGCGTTCCAAGAACCTCCCACCGGTAAAGCTTTCTGCCGACCCGATTTTGAGACTCTTTTCTTTAAGAAGATCTCTAACCTTCTCTTCAATGGTAATCGCATCACTGCCGTAATAATACTTTCCGACATGGGTTAGAATATCAGTTTTAAGCGAAAGGATTTTTTCCTTCGCCTGCTCTGTGGATTCCCCTGTCGCCGTCAGCCTTAAACCCACTTCTCCCTCAGATGCAAGCGGGGCAATGGTTGGATTGGTTTGAGATTTAATAAAAGACTGAAGCTTCGTTTCTAAATCCGATTCACCGATCCCGATAAAACGCATCATTTCTGAAACGATTTGGGATTCAATATGGTAATTATTCTGTAAGTAAGGAATGATATACTCATCCATAATATACTTCATTTCTCTAGGGACCCCTGGCAGAAAGACCCACACGGTATCCTCATGCTTTACCAGTTGACCAGGCGCCATCCCCTCTAAATTTTGAAAGACGGAGGCACTCTCAAACACACGCGCCTGTTTACGATTGTTCTCTGACATAAACTTTTGATTTCGTTGATAATAGCTCTTGATCTTCTCCATGGAATCTTCATGTTCGACCAATTCCTCATCAAAAACGCGTTGAGCGGCATCCAATGTCAAGTCATCTTCGGTGGGACCGAGGCCGCCTGTAACAATAACAAGATCAGCCCTTTTTTCCGCCAATGCGAAAGAATCGGTTACCCTCTTCAGGTTATCTCCAACAACGGTGTGATGATAAACGGAATGCCCAAGTGTCGCAAGACGGCTTGAGATCCACTGAGCATTTGTATTCGCAATTTGACCTAATAGTAATTCTGTACCGACACCTATTATTTCTGCTCTCATTTAGAATCCCTCATTACATGCCAATTTTTTTTGAAGTAATCGTAACCAGAGTACACGGTAATTATTAAAGCCAAGTATAGCGCGATCATTCCCAGAGGGAACCCGATGAAAGCGAAAGGCCAATTATGCAGGAGCAGAAGGGAAATAGCGATGATTTGGATCCATGTCTTCAGTTTTCCCATTTGGCTTGCTGCAAGGACACTGCCCTCTCCTGCGGCCACCAGACGAAGCCCCGTCACTGCGAACTCACGACTGATAATTAAAATGACGATCCAGGCGGGTGCAAGACCGATCTCAACTAGTAAGATGAGGGCTGCACTGACTAAAAGCTTGTCAGCTAAAGGATCTAGAAACTTTCCTAAGTTAGTGACAAGGTTATACTTCCTTGCAATATACCCGTCAATCCAGTCAGTTGTAGAAGCTATAATAAATAGCAGAGCACCCGCTAAGTGGGCGACAGGTAACTCACGCCCTTCCATTTGAAAGGTACCCCAGTCAAATGGAACACTCATAAGGATGATAAAAATTGGAATAAGGAAAATTCTTGATAATGTGATTTTGTTTGGTAAATTCATACGCTCACTCTCCTAACAGTCATTTCAATACATCAAAGGCTGCCCGTCCACGAAGAATGGTTTGCATTCTTCAAATGAAACGCAGGGGCAGCCTAGTCATGATTATATTCAGTTTCTTAGTTGAATTGCAACAATAGTTTCTGCGTGGATACTTCCGGGTTAGGATAAGGGACTTTTTTACCGCCGATCGTAACGATAGTTCCCGGTGCATTTCCAGTCTTAATGTACAATTCAGCTTTGTCTCCTAAATCAAGGGTGATAGGCGAATCCTCGGCGGTGTATTCCTTTGCTGTCACAAGGTCTTCACCACTCTTAGGAGCTTGTACTTCCATGTAGGCTCTCCCTGTCAACTCGATGTTAACGGTACGTTCAGTCGCGCCGCTGACATCGTAGGTGTGCTCTGGAAAAGAACCTGTCCCTTCCTGAACCAATTGAATATCTACCTCTTCTTTTTCCTCTACAGAAGTTTCCTCATCTTCTTCAGCGGATGTTTCTTCTTCAGCTGATTCTTCTTCAGCTGAATCTTCAGATTCACTTCCACCCTCAGTGTCTTTCGCTTCTTCCTGATCGTCGGAAGTCTCGCTCTCAGAATTCTCAGGCACACTGATTTCATTGTTGGAACCATTGTCTGTTGCTGGATTTTCACCTTCAGCCCCGCTCATATTCTGCCATACGAGCCACACGACAAAGATTAAACCAATGATTAAGCCAACGGTTAAAATCGTAGGCAGAACACGGGAGGATGGCCCGCTTTTCTGTGTCGCTTCCTTTTTAGTCCTCTGGACACGGCTGTATTGTACCGAACTCTCCTCATCGAAGGTCGGAAGCTCCCCTTTGTGTTCTTCCATGACCACTTCTGGATCTAATCCGACCGCAGAGGCGTACTCCCTGATAAACGCCCGAGTATAGAATTTTCCAGGCAGCACTTGAAACTCATTCTTTTCAATTGCCTGAAGGTAGCGTTTTTGTATTTTTGTCGTCTCTTGCAGCGATTCTAAAGAAAGGCCCTTCGATTCACGGGCTTCCCTTAGTCTTTCTCCAATCTCCATGTTAACACCATCCAATTTCTAAAAATCGAACATGGAAAAACCTTCATTCATAGACATCTCTTGTTTTTCCACAGGTTCATAAGTAATTTCTTCATCTTCGTTATTCCGAAGTTCGATAATGTAATCAAAGTCATCCATTGTATATTCTGTTTCCTGAACAAAAATGTCCGGGTGTTCAATGACTTTCGTTGCGGGAAGTCTCATGATCTCGCGCACAAGCTGCCAGTGTTTTTCATTCGCTCTTTTAGCAGATACAATCCCATCGATGATGTATAGGTTGTCTTCACTGTACTCTTCATCGATCAATTGGTTACGTACGGTCTGCTTTAAAAGCGTACTGGAAACGAATAACCATCGTTTGTTTGCACATACACTCGCTGCCACGACAGACTCCGTTTTTCCTACTCGGGGCATTCCACGGATCCCAATCAGTTTATGCCCATCTTTCATAAAGAGCTCTGCCATGAAATCAACAAGTAACCCCAGGTCCTCCCGATTGAAACGGAATGTTTTACGATCATCCACATCGCTATGTATGTAACGTCCATGCCTCACTGCCAAACGATCTCTCAATTTCGGCCGGCGTAACTTTGTCACTTTAATTGTATCCATTGTATTTAAAATCGATCTCAACCGTGTGATTTGTTCTTCATCTTTACATAAAAGCAGCATGCCCCGGTGTGAATTTTCTACACCATTGATGGTAACGATGTTAATCGCCATCATCCCAAGCAATGAGGAGATGTCCCCAAGCAATCCTGGGCGGTTATATTGGATTTCATATTCTAAGTACCATTCTTTTTTTTCCATAATACAACTCCTCTGAGAAATTGTCGTTATTTGTCAAAGTCGAGTGATTTATGGAATTTTTCACTCACTATCTATCATAAAGGATTTTTTCTAAATAGGAAAGGACGATCCCCCATAAACATACAAAAATTGAAAACTTGGGTCCACCAAAAAAAATCCGCACAGACATCTGTGCGGATTGATGACGAGGTTAAGCTTGGTTTCCTTCGTTTTGAACCATCTTCACCATCATATTAGCGATGGCGTGTTGCTCTTTTTCATCTGCTACGTTCCAAAGATCACGCAAGACAGCTTCCTGCTCATTCTTTGCATCCACGGAGTTAGCTAAATAACCACCAATTTCATAAGCAAGTTCAGAAACCGCTTGTTCTTGCATCCCTTGACCTTTCGCCTGATGTAAGCGATCACCCAAGAAATCCTTCCAAGAATCGAAATTATCGAGAACAGACATGATGTAACCTCCTCTGAATTTTTTCATGCTTAGTATGAGAAGGAAACAGGGATCTTATGCAACAGAATTAAGACCAACCCCCATCGACTTGGATCACTTGCCCCGTTATATAACTGGATTTGTCACTTAACAAAAAGCCAGCCAGGTCTGCGACTTCCTCAGGTGTTCCAGATCGTCCAAGAGGAATGTCGTCCTCAAGGAAGTCCAGTTCTTCCTGATTAAGATGTGCGTTCATCTTTGTTGCAATTAAGCCTGGGGCAATACTGTTGACTCGAATTCCACTAGGTGCGACTTCCTTTGCAAGACCCTTCACAAAGCTGTTCTGCGCACCTTTTACAGAGCTGTAAATAACCTCCATACTGGCACCTTCAAGACCGAAAATAGAACTGATGACAAGAATATTGCCCTTCTTCTTTCGAATCATGTATGGAATTACTTTGTGAGCAATCATCCACAAAGATTTAACGTGAACCAAATAAAGTTCGTCCATCTCACTGGATTTCATATCCTGGAACAAACCGCTGTACATTTGACCACCAGCAAAGATCATAGCGTCCCAATCTTCATCAATTTTATCTAAAAGTACATGAATGCCTTCTATGGTAGAGAGGTCTGCTCCATATGCTCCAGCCCATTGAGCATCAGGGATCTGCTTCTTGCTTTCTTTAATGGTTTTTTCACTATGATTGTAATGCAGACCAACGGAATAACCCTGCTCAACCACACGTTGCACGATTGCCTGACCAATTCCTCCGCTGGCCCCTATGATCAAGCACTTCTTAAGCATCAGCTTGAGGTTTGATTTGGAAGACAGTGATGGCGTCTTCTTTCAGCCAGTGTTGCAAATATTCTTCCGCATCATCAGCGGTCAAGGATTCAATGATTGGCAGTACTTCAAATAAGTCTGTACCAAGTGTATGGTAGTGAGTAAACTGATTAGCAATAAACTCCAAGGAGTTCATAGCTCTCATAAACTGACCGATTTTTTTCCTTTTCATCCTTGTGAAATCTTCATCAGAAATCCTTTGTTCCTTTAATTCGTGCAACATTTCCTTAATTCGAGAAGCCATTTCGTCAGGCTTCCTGGAGTCCCCTCCTAGAATAGTGAAGCCAAACTGGCGATCAAGCTCCGTTTCAAACTGGAAACTGTCATCAATGAGGTCGTTTTTGTACAGTTCTTCGTAGAAAACGCCGCTTCTTGAAAAGTAATAATCAAGAATCATCCCGGAGAGAAGTTCTCCACGTACCAATTCTTCACCTGTTAACCCATCCACATTTTCCTTGACCCCGACCATAGCCTTTGCTGTTGTCACAGGCATCGTAATCGAGTGTTCTTTTTTAGAAGCAGAAGGCGGTTCTTCAGGATAAGATCGATTGATTTCAGGTGCCTCAGGGAATTCTTTTTTCGCTTGATTGTCCCTGATCATTGTCATCATTGATTCAGGTTCAATATTTCCAGCTACGAACAAGACCATGTTGGAAGGATGATAAAACGTCTCATAACAGGTATAAAGATCATCTTTGGTAATTTTCTGTATACTCTCAACTGTTCCTGCGATGTCTACCTTCACAGGATGGTCGTGGTACAAACTTTGGATGGTTCCGAAAAAGGAACGCCAATCAGGCTGATCATCGTACATGCGGATTTCCTGAGCGATGATTCCTTTTTCTTTCTCCACAGACTCTTCTGAGAAATAAGGGTCCTGAACAAAATCAAGAAGTGTCTTTACATTCTTGTCTATTTGACTGGTTGCAGAAAACAAATAAGCCGTTTTAGTAAAGGATGTAAAGGCATTTGCCGATGCGCCGAGTTTAGTGAAATCCTGAAACACATCACGATCTTCTTTCTCAAACAATTTATGTTCAAGAAAGTGTGCAATCCCTTCCGGTACCGTCACTTTCTCATTTTTCCCGATCGGTGTGAACGTTTGGTCGATCGATCCATAATTTGTCGTAAAGATCCCAAATGTTTTAGCCATTTCAGGCTTAGAAAGTAAAAACACTTTCAATCCGTTATCCAATGTTTCCTGATATACTGTTTCATTCAGTTGAGTATAGACCAGTTCCTCCATTAAGATTCCCCTCCTTCTTTGCTCGTCAAAAAGTAAATCGTGTCCAATTCAATCTTTTTAGCCATCTGGACAACTTGTTCTTTCGTAACTTTTCGGATATTATCGATCAACTCATTTGCAGGCATTTCTGCACCTGATAACATTTGATGATAAAGGACTTCAATCATCCCATTCGCATTATCCATCGTTTCTTGAAGTTGGTGAATAACCTGTTCTTTCGTTTCTTCGACCTGCTCCTCTGTGAAATCCCCGTTTTTCATAGCATCCATCTGCTCCAGGATAATCGATTTCGCCTGATCAAAATCTTTTGGATCAACGCCACTGAACACAAGCAGAAGCCCTTTATGACTTTCGAACCTTGAAGCGGCATAATAGGCCAAGCTGTGTTTTTCACGAACGTTCATAAACAATTTGGAACTAGGGAACCCTCCAAAAATGCCATTAAAGATTTGGAGTGCATAATAATCATCATCTCCGAATTTCGTGTATGTCCGATAGCCAAGATGAAGTTTACCCTGGTTCACTTCTTCCCTTTCGACAACTTCTTTTGCTTCCTTGACTTCTTTCGTGACAGCTACCTGATCGTCATCCGCATTTGTGCTTCCTTTTCTAGCGAAATACTGATCTGTAAGCTTTTCAATTGCTTTTTGATCCATGTCACCAATCACATATACGTCAAGCATATCCTTGGAAATCATTTCCTTATAATAAGCGTACAGCTTTTCAGATGTAATGGTTTTAAGATCCTCCAGGTATCCATGGACATGCAGAGCATAAGGTTCGTCTTTACACATATGATCCATGAGCCTCATATTGGCATAACTCATTTTATCATCTTTGATGCTGGTGATTTTTTGCTCAAGTGTCTGCTTTTCACGCTCGACGATGGAGGAATCAAAACCTTCTCCTTCTGTCTTCGTATCAAACAAGACTTCGTTAAACAATTGGACGGCTTCCTCAAGAATCGGTTCCTGGTCATTTAAGTACGCCTCGTTAACAACTTCCATGCGGAAGCTGATCACATGGTTCTCACCTTTCTTTGAGCCATCGCTAGAAAGAGCGGTTCCATAAAGGTTTTCAAAAGCAGACTGCAGCGAGCGCACATTAGGATGGTTGTTCGTGGCTTTTTGCAGGACATGAGGCAGTAGCGCCCGTTCTGTTATCCCTTCTCTCTTTAAAGGGGCTTTGAATTTTGCAACAATCGTAATGGTTTTGTATTTTTTACTTGGTAAAATATGTAGACGATACCCTTCTTTTTCGAGTAACGTTTCTTCAGTTATTTTCATATTCATCCTCCTTATCATTCTCTTCTATTATAGACCTACATGTCCATATTCATCCATTCGAGCTAAGTCTTATGCTAAGGTATATGTGTGAAAAAGTAAAAAAATTAAGTCCGGCACTCTTGTGCCGGACTTTAAAACCCTTAACGATTCCCTTTTACATAAGCTTCTCCTAAAGACTTTGGTGCTTCTGCTCTTCCGATAAAGCCTGCCAAAGCAAGGATTGTCAGGACATAAGGAGCGATAAGCATAAAGACAGAAGGAACATTTTCCAAAAGGGCGATATCTGATGAAACAATACTTAAACTTTGAGCGAATCCGAAGAAAATAGCTGCGCCGAGCGCTCCCAGCGGATGCCATTTCCCAAAGATGACTGCTGCCAATGCAATAAACCCCTGACCTACGATTGTACCATGAGAGAAATTATGTGTGACTGTCAAAGCATAGACAGCACCACCAAGACCACCAAAGGCTCCAGAGAGCATCACTCCGATGTATCTCATCTTGTATACATTAATTCCGTTGGTATCTGCAGCCATTGGATGCTCACCTACCGAACGTAAACGAAGTCCAAATGGTGTTTTGAAAATAATGAACCATACAAGAAAAGCCATAGCAATCGCCAAGTAAGAAGTCCAGTACCACCCAGTGAAAAACATGTCCCCAATAATAGGGATCTTATTAAGTAATGGGACATTCGAAGAATAGATCGGACTTTCGATGAAATCTGTCTGCCCCTTGTCGTACCATTGCTTAGTAAGAAATAGACCGATTCCTAAAGCTAGAAAGTTTATAGCTACTCCACTCACCACTTGATCCGCACGGAATGTAATGGAAGCGACCGCATGCACGAGTGCAAAGATAGCGGATACGACCATAGCGATAATAAGAGATACAATCGGAGTCGCGGCACCGAAAACACTATAGAAAGTCAAATTAGAAACAATCGCAACGAAAGCTCCCATAATCATTAAACCTTCAAGTCCAATGTTGATGACTCCTGATCGCTCACTGAACACTCCCCCTAATGCGGTGAAAATAAGAGGGGTTGCGAATACAACAGATGCGCCGAGAATACGGCTGATCAGTTCAATAATCTCCATTTACTTCCCCTCCTTTTTAAACCGAAGAATGACCCAGCGGATCATATAGCTGGAAGCTACGAAAAATATAATCAAAGCAATAATGATTTCTACAAGTTCAGTCGGTACACCAGCAGCTGTGGGCATATTTAACGCCCCTATTTTCAGGATACCGAAAAGGAAAGCTGCAAGAATTACTCCAAAAGCTGTATTCGCACCGAGTAAAGCAACGGCGATTCCGTCAAATCCGATATTGGTAAAGCCAGATTTGATCGACATAAAACCAAATGTTCCGAGGCCTTCCATCGCACCTGCAAGACCTGCGAAAGCACCGGAAATGACCATTGCAAGGATGATGTTTTTACTAACATTCATTCCGGCATACTTGGATGCATGCTGGTTAAACCCTACAGATCTTAATTCAAATCCAGTTGTCGTCCGGTTAATAATGAACCACATAATAAGTGCCATAAGTAACGCGACAATAAAACCATAGTGGATCCTTGAATAAAAGGTCATTTCTGCAAGCCAGGTAGATTGTAAAGATGCCGTTTCAGCAACGTTTTCTGTTCGATCCGCACCGTCGCTCAGTAAATTACGGACGATAGAATTACTTAAATACAAGGCAATGTAGTTCATCATGATGGTGACGATAACTTCATGGACACCTAATTTCGCTTTCAAAAGGCCTGGAATAAAGCCCCAGAAGGCACCTGCAACAGCCGCAGCTAATATAGCTAAAGGCAAATGAAGGATCATCGGCAGTTCAAAAGAAATACCGATCCAGACCGAAGCCAGCCATCCCATAAATACCTGACCTTCCACTCCAATGTTCAACAGCCCAGACCGAAGAGCAAATGCGACTGCAAGACCTGAAAGAATATAGGGAGTCACCTGCCTGATCGTCTCTCCAAAGAAGTAAGCATCACCAAACGCCCCATTCCACAGGGCAGCAAAGCCTGCAAGCGGATTATAGCCGAAGATCAGCATAATGATGGCACCGGAAATCAGACCGAGCAAAACAGAAATGATCGGTACTAATATATTAAACAGTCGATTGGAAAACATCATTGCTCACCTGCTTTCTCTGTAGAATTACCAGCCATCAGCAACCCTAGCTTCTGCTCATTCGTTTCTTCCGGTTGGACATCAGCAATGATCCGTCCGTCGAACATGACGGCGATCCGGTCACTTAAGTTCATGATTTCATCGAGTTCAAATGATAGAAGGAGAACGGCGCGCCCTTTGTCTCTCTCTTCAATCAATTTTTTATGGATAAATTCAATGGCTCCTACATCCAAGCCACGTGTGGGTTGAGCAGCAATAATCAAATCCGGGGATCTGTCCACTTCCCGGCCAATGATGGCTTTTTGCTGGTTTCCACCTGAAAGTGCCCTGGCTGGAGTATAGGCATCTGGAGTACGGACATCATACTCCGCAATTAAATCTTTGGCCTTTTGATAAATATTCTTAAAGTTCATGACACCTTTTTTTGAATATGGTTTTTGATGGTAACTTTGCAGCACCATATTTTCACCAATAGGAAAATCAAGTACAAGACCGAATTTATGACGATCCTGAGGGATATGCGAAACACCGGATTGAGTGACTTTACGAGGCGTCAAATTGGTGATTTCCTTATCATGAAGACGGATGATTCCTGACTCACTTCTCCTTAGACCTGTAATCGCTTCGATTAACTCGGACTGGCCATTTCCATCAACACCTGCAATTCCAACAATTTCGCCAGCACGAACTTCCAAGTTCAGCCCTTTGACCATTTCGACACCACGGACATCCTTCACCCGTAAGTCCTTTATAGAAAGATAGGATTCTTTCGGTTCAGCCTTTGTTTTCTCTGTTGAAAAATTGACATCACGCCCCACCATCAAAGAAGCAAGTTCTGTAGGGTTGGTTTCAGACACATCTACAGTTCCAATACCCTGCCCTTTCCTTATGACGGTACAGCGGTCACAGACCTCCATAATCTCCTTCAACTTGTGCGTAATCAGGATGATAGATTTCCCCTCTTTTACAAGGCTTTGCATAATATCAATCAGTTCTTTGATTTCCTGAGGAGTAAGAACCGCTGTGGGCTCGTCAAAAATTAAGATTTCCGCACCACGATAAAGCGTTTTCAGGATCTCGACACGCTGCTGCATACCTACGGATATATCTCGGATTTTCGCTTTTGGATCGACATTTAGACCGTATCTTTCCGAAAGCTCTCTCACCTGCTCTTCTGCATGTTTTAAGTTCACGGTTCCCGCCTTCTTCGGTTCGCTTCCTAAAACAATATTTTCAGTAACCGTAAACGTGTCCACGAGCATAAAGTGCTGGTGAACCATCCCGATCCCCTGTGCGTTCGCGACGTTGGGATCTGTGATGTTGACTTTCTCTCCGCGCACCCTGATTTCTCCTCTTTCCGGCTGATAGAGGCCAAACAGGACGTTCATCAGTGTAGATTTACCCGCTCCATTTTCCCCAAGAAGAGCGTGGATTTCACCTTTTTTCACCTGCAAATTAATATTGTCATTCGCTACAATACCCGGGAATTCTTTTCTAATGTTCAACATTTCAATAACATAGTCCATTCGTCTCTCTCCCTCCCCCGTTCACCTTAAAAAATCACCAAAGGAAAAGGGCCGGAACAAGCTTTTCATTTGATGACTTTCCTTGACAGAAGAAAAGGCCGGCTCTCACCAGCCCTTTCTGACAATTGTTACATTGAATCTAAGAATGTTTGAAGATCTTCACGTGTGCTTGGCACTTCAACGTCACCGTTGACGATTTTCTCTTTCCACTCTTCAACAGCAGAAACGATTTCTTCTGTCATCGCTTCTTCGTTTGTGCGGGCAATGCTGATGGCATCATCAGCAAGACCAAACTCAAGAACTTCCCCTCCAGGGAACTCTCCGTTCATCGCTTGATTTGCTACTTCTTGAACAGCAATATCTACACGTTTAACCATGGAAGTAAGTGTGACGTTGGAGTCACCGATCTGACCTTCTTCATGTTGGTCACGGTCTACACCAATGACCCATACCTCTTCATCAGGGTTACTGTTCTTGATGTCTTTCGCCTGAGCGAATACACCGTTACCTGTACCACCAGAAGCATGGTAAATGACATCGATATCTTTGGAGTACATGTTGGACGCGATCGCTTGTCCCTTTTGGGAATCATTGAAACTCTCTGCATACTCTACTTCTACTTCGATTTCAGGGTTCACAGATTTAACACCTGCAACGAATCCTGCTTCGAACTTGTTGATCAAGCTTCCATCAACGCCACCAATAAAGCCGACTTTATCCGTGTTTGTCTTGTTGGCTGCAGCTACACCTGCAAGGAAAGAACCCTGGTGCTCTTTAAACACGATACTCGCGACGTTATCGCCTTCTTGGACGGAGTCTACAAGCGCGAAGTTTGTATCTGGATATTGTTTAGAAACTTCAGCGATTGCCGGTTGAAGAAGGTATCCGATTCCATAAATCAAATCATAATCCTGACGAACAAGACGGTTCAGGTTTGTCGCATAATCGGCATCACTCTCAGATTGAGCGTAATCAATACCTTCCCCTTTGCTCATGTCATTTTCTTCACCGAAAGCCTGTAAGCCTTCCCACGCGGATTGGTTGAATGACTTATCATCAACCCCACCCACATCTGTAACCATAGCTACAGAGAAATCGCTGTTTTCTTCTCCAGAAGATTCCTCACTGCCAGAATCATCACTGCTGCCACTGGACTCTCCCTCTTCTTCTGAAGAACCACAAGCGGCTAAAAATACACAAAAAGTTAAAAGAAATACTAGAACCATAAGAAAACGACTTTTCAACAAAACGATTACCCCCTAATTGTTTAGTATGACGTTAATCAAAATCCAGCAGATTTCTAGAATCTATGACCAGCCTCACCTCCCTAAAATGAATCTGTCACACTTTTGTAAGCCCTTACACTCTTTTTCTTAGTACGTGAAAGCTGAACTTGTCAGCTCGGAAGTAATTGGAGGAAAGTAACATTGGAACATCGTCCTGAGAGTAATGCATTTGTCTCAAAAGTAAGAGCGCCTGGTCGGGTTCACAATTCAGAATCGGAGAAATCCTTTCATGAAAGCCAATCGGTTCAATATGTGTCACCGCATAGCCAATCGTTTTCCCTGTATAGCGCTCTAAAACGTTAAATAAGGAATCGGATTCCCTGATTTGATCGATTGGGAGTAAACCTTCAGGGATTTTATCTGTACAATAAACCACTGGCTGGTCGTCAGCTGTCCGAACACGTTCGACCTTCGCAATACTATGTACTTCCAGTGGAGAGAATCGTTTCCGATCTTCTTCTGTCGGTTCGATGAGCTCTGCAGACAAATACTGAGATCCCGGTGTCATTCCTGACTTGGCAATCATGCCTGTTACACTATCTAATTCCTCAATGCCTGATGTGAACAGGGGTTTAGGGTTAACAAAAGTACCCACCCCATGCCTTCGAGTAACGACACCTTCTTCTTCTAAAATCCTTAATGCTTCCCTCAGTGTCGCCCTTGAAACCCCAAGCGATTTGGAAAGTTGGAATTCGGAAGGCAATTTTTGCTTTTCTAAAAAGATACCGTTTTCAATATCGCGTTTAATCTGCTCGATCACCTGTAAATAAAGATGTCGAGTATCTTGTCTGATGGACATCACTTTCACCCCAAGTCTATTGAACTATACGTCTAGAGATCTGACCTCTGACGTTCGACACATCACATTTTGACAATAATATAACACTATTCGATAAATAAATAAATAGAATTAGGACATTTTTATGAATTTTGACTCATTTCCATGTAAGCGTTTGATAGATTTACTTCATCATTCCATTATTGTTAAATATATACATTTATAATAGAAACGCTCCCTTTTCTTGAAGACTCAGTTTCGAGACTTTTGTTGGGCGGATGGGGCTGCGGGCAATAGCTCGCTTTCCGCAGGAGCTTGGTGAGCCTCCTCGGACTGCGTCCTGTGGGGTCTCACCAAGCACTTTTTTCCCGCAGGAAAGCGAGTAGCTTCCCAGCCAACTCTGACGCCCAATAACGTAACGAACCCCGAAAACATCTCGATACTGAGTCTTAAACAATCATGCCCAGTTTGTTTAATAAGTAAAAAGGGAAGCTTTGGTCATGTCTAAATTGAAGCACACAAAAAAAGGATCCAACCTAATTAGGTTGGATCTTTTTAAGATTTATGAAGTATGTTGTTCTTCTGCTTGCTGTGAAACAAGGACAGCACGTGGTTTACTGCCTTCATATGGTCCTACGATGCCGTTGTCTTCCATGGCATCGATCAAGCGGGCTGCTCTCGTATATCCGACACGAAAACGTCTTTGAATCATAGAGACACTAGCGCTCTGCATTTCGATGACCATCTGAACAGCTTCCGGATAAAGATCATCATCTACTTCCTGTTTAACTTCACTTTCTTCTTCCGGAATCATCTCTTCCTGATACTGAGCTTTTTGCTGCTCTACACAGAAGTTGACGATCCTTTCCACTTCTTCATCAGATAAAAAGGCACCTTGCACCCGTGTCGGCTTGTTGGATCCGACAGGCGTAAACAGCATGTCCCCTCTTCCCAGTAGCTTTTCTGCTCCTCCGGAGTCCAAAATCGTTCTCGAATCCGTCTGTGAAGATACACTGAAAGCAATTCTGGAAGGAATATTCGCCTTGATGACACCAGTGATGACGTCTACCGAAGGACGCTGCGTGGCGATGATTAAATGAATACCTGCTGCACGGGCCATTTGGGCAAGACGGGTGATGGCGTCTTCTACTTCGTTTGAAGCAACCATCATTAAGTCTGCAAGTTCGTCAACAAGGACAACGATGTATGGAAGTTGAGGCTGTTCGTCTTCATTTTCCTTGTTATGCTTTTTAATATATTCATTGTAACTTTCAATATTTCTTGTGCCCGTATCTGAAAAAAGATCATACCTTCGTTCCATTTCAGATACTACTTTCTTCAAGGCGCGTGAAGCTTTCTTAGGGTCTGTGACAACCGGAGCTAAAAGGTGCGGAATTCCATTATAGACATTCAATTCCACCTTCTTCGGATCGATCATCATCATTTTCACTTCATGGGGCTTTGCTCTCATCAAGATACTTGTGATGATTCCATTAATACAAACACTCTTACCACTTCCAGTAGCACCTGCGACAAGCAAGTGTGGCATTTTATTCAATTCTGACATGACTGCTTCACCCGAGATGTCTCTTCCAAGGGCAAAGCTTAACTTCGCATCTGGTTTTGATTTACCCGTTTCTAATACCTCACGTAAGGAAACCATGGAAACTTCCTGGTTCGGTACTTCAATTCCAACCGCTGATTTTCCTGGAATCGGGGCTTCAATCCGAATATCTTTCGCTGCTAAAGCAAGAGCTAGATCATCGTTCAGGTTTACAATTTTGCTTACTTTCACTCCTACATCCGGATACACTTCATACTTCGTTACAGATGGCCCCACATGAACTTTAGTTACTTTCGCTTTCACACCAAAGCTTTGAAATGTCTTTTCAAGCTTCCTAACGGTTGCCTGGATGTGCGAACGCCCCTGACTTTGTGGGGTTGAGGTAGGCTCATCCAACAACTCCAGGCTTGGTAACTGGTAATCCATGTTTTCAAGTTCAGCTGTCGGCATCGATTTTTCAATGTTTACCTCGTCATCCTGTTGGTCATCCGTAACATTTTCAACAGGCTTGTGCGTTTTCTCAGAAGCATAAGCAGTATCTGTAAAGTCCTGGATAATCGGCTCTTGGTCTGCTTCCTGATCACTCGCCGTATCATTCAATTCATAAACCACAGTATCTTCTACCTGTTCTTCTAATGCCTGTTTTTTCTTTTCTGCTTTCTGCTCTTTCTGTTCCTTCATCTTCTGTACTTGTTCTGTGCTCATCTCTTTCACTTTTCGACCAAGCTTAGCAAAAAGCTCACCTATGGATTTTTCACTGACAAAAATCACACCAATGATAAATAGGAAAAACGACAAAATGGCTGCTCCAGCTTTTGCAAAAAGGTAATAGCTGATCGAAAGCAGGATGGCACCTGTCAATCCTCCGCCAATACTGTAAAACGGAAGTTCTCCCCTCATCATTCCGGTGATTCTGTCCCAAGTCATGGCAAAAATGGAACCTTCCCCAGAGCCAAGCTCAGCTGAAAGAGTTTCAAGGTGTGTGAATAAGAGTAAAGCCGTGACTATGGTGTACACACCCAACAGGCGTTTATGTAAAAATGCAGGCCATTTTCTTTTTACCATTAAATACACACCAACAATTAAAAAGAACAGGGAGGCAATAAAGTACCATACCCCAAATAAGAACTGCCAGAACCTCTCCAAACCTCCTGGAACCGCTCCATCACTAATAGCAGAAGCACCGCTTCCGATGACTGCAATGAAGAGGAAGAATAGCCCTAAAAGTTCAAACTTTAAATGGCTTTTCATATTCGATTGCTTTTTTTTCTTTTTTCTTTTTCCAGCCATGGTCTTTCCTCCCCATATGTAAAACTAAAACGAGAAAAATGCCGATGGTTCCTTCAATATTCATGAAGAAATACAGCACCGGCATCCAGTCACTCATTTATTCTATTATACCATAGCCATCTACAATGTTACGAGTCCAACCATTGTCCTGGTTGAAGATCCGGATCCATATAATGAGAGGGATCTGTCGAAAGGACTTGCATAATCTGTTTTCTACCATCTTCCGATTTGCGACACATTAATGGGCAATTGTTATGCTCATGATACACCACAGACATTTCTTCTTCCATTGGAAAAATGTCATGTTCACTTAAGGGCGTGTATAGAATGGTCATTGAACCACCTGCTGGTCAGGACCTTTTCTTTGCTCAATAAGCTCATTCAGTTTGGACATGGCTTCTTTCACACCACCGACAGCATCAATAAGACCGTGATCCACTGCTTGCTGACCCACAACGTTCGTTCCGATATCCCGAGTTAAATTCCCCTTATCAAACATAAGCTCCTTGAACTTATCTTCTACTACATTCGAATGCCTTGTCACAAAACTGATGACACGATCCTGCATTTTATCCATGTACTCAAATGTTTGTGGAACACCAATGACAAGCCCTGTCATACGTATCGGGTGAATCGTCATAGTCGCCGTTTCAACAATAAACGAATAATCTGCAGAGACAGCAATTGGCACACCAATGGAGTGCCCCCCTCCTAACACAATGGATACCGTCGGTTTGGATAGGGAAGAAATCATTTCAGAGATGGCAAGACCAGCCTCAACGTCTCCTCCTACTGTATTTAACAGGACGACCAAACCTTCAATTTTAGGGTTTTGTTCAATCGCAATCAATTGAGGAATCAAATGCTCATACTTCGTTGTTTTATTTTGTGATGGCAACTGAACATGTCCTTCAACCTGCCCGATAATCGGCAGCACATGAATATTGGAATCAGCAGGCTGAGGGACATTGCTTTGTCCAAGCTGCTGAATCTTGTCAACCAGAGAGGATTGCGATTTGGATTGATCTTTTTCTTTAGAGTCGTCTTTCATGGATCGATCTCCTTTCGCTCTTTTCCCGTAGTATGACTCAAACGATGTGAAACATACTTTCAACATGAAGCTGTTGTTAACATTCTTCATAAGTCCTTCATTAAAATTTTTTTTAGGATGTGGCAGCCTTGGGTAAGACTCAGTGTCATCCCCCTACAATCACAAAAATATCTTGTATCGGGAGCTTGTCTATAAGAGTTCAATTAAAAAACCAGGGATGGCCCTGGTTTAGGTAATATGCTGTAAGCAGTTTGCAACGGCTGCTTCTTCATCTTTAGTTAAAGGAACCAGCGGTAGCCTTACTCCACCGGTTTCAAGACCCCGGATTTTCAAAGCTGCTTTCACAGGTGCGGGAGAAGGAGCGCTGAACATCCCATTAAACACTGGCAAAAGCATTCGATGGAGTTCTCCCGCTTCTTTCCATTTTCCTTTTTCAAAAAGGGAGAGCATCGTTTGCATCTGATTTCCAATGACATGAGAGGAAACCGATATGATGCCGTTTGCACCGACAGCGTAGGCAGGAAGGGTAAGATGATCATCTCCACTGTAAATGGAAAAGTGCTCATCCGTGCATGCACGGATGTTGGCCATCCCTTCCAGGTCTCCAGTGGCTTCTTTTAAAGAGACAATGTTTTCAATCTTAGAAAGTTCAATAATGGTTTCTGGTTGAATACGTACGACCGACCTTCCCGGAACATTATAAATCATCACAGGAAGCTTCACCGATCCTGCAATGGTTTTGAAATGTTGATAGAGACCTTCCTGATTCGGTTTATTGTAGTAAGGGGCAACAAGCATAATGGCATCCACGCCAGTGGCTTCCGCTCTTTTGGATAATTTTATGGATGATTCTGTACTGTTGCTTCCTGTTCCGGCGATGACTGGCGCTCGACCGTCAACGGTTTTGACGACATGCCGCCATAAGCTTACTTTTTCATCAGCTGTAAGCGTCGGGGATTCACCCGTGGTTCCGGCAATAACAAGGCCGTCGGATCCATTCTTTAATAAATATTCCACCAGGTCGGTCGTTTTATTAAAATCAATCTCACCATGTCGATCAAACGGAGTCACCATGGCAGTTAGGACCTTTCCGAAGTTCATGTCAGTTGTTCCCCTTTCTTAGGTGCTTTGCTCAATCGGAAAGTTTTATGGAGAGCGTTGACGGCTTCTATTAGGTCATCTTCCTTGACTAGGACCCAGATTGTCGTGTGGGAATCGGCGGATTGTAGAATTTGAATCCCCCGGTCAGTCAACGTCTGAACAATCTCTGCCGTTACCCCGGGAATCCCTGTTATGCCGGCTCCGACTGTGGAAACTTTGGCACAGCCTTCTCTCACTTCTGGTTCGTAGCCTAGTTCTTCAAGTATTTGGATGGCTTTGTCTGTAAAGATGTGGTTGATGGTGTAAAGGACACCGCTCGGAGATATATTGATGAAGTCTACAGAAATGTTGGCGGAAGCCATGGATTTGAACACATCAGATTGTAGTTTGGAAGGATCTTCTTTCGATTGAACTTTTATTTGTGTAAGGCCATCCATATGAGCAATTCCAGTTACGGTGCGTTCGGATATGTCTCTTCCTGTTCGATCTTCTTTCGTCCCTGTCACAAGTGTTCCAGGAAGATCAGAGTATGTGGAGCGTACACGAATGGGGACTTTTGCATACATAGCAATTTCCACAGCCCGTGGATGGATCACTTTAGCTCCTTGATATGCCAAGTTGCATATCTCATTGTACGTGATGGTGTTTAGGGGTCTCGCTTCTTGAACCAGTCTGGGATCTGCCGTCATGATCCCTTCTACATCAGTAAAGATATCTATAAAGTCAGAATGCAAAGCCGCTCCCAAAGCAGCAGCCGTTGTGTCACTGCCTCCACGGCCAATCGTTGTGACTTCTCCGTGAATCGTTTGCCCCTGAAATCCTGCCACGACTACGACTTCGTATGTCTTCAGTTCTTCTAATATCCTGCCAGGGTTTAATTGAGTAATTTTAGCTTTCGTAAAATCCCCATTGGTCATTATCCCTGCCTGAGCTCCTGTTAACGAAACGGCGTTTACTCCCGCCTGATTCAACTCATGTGCAAAAACGATGGAAGAAATCGTCTCCCCGCATGACATCATCAGATCCTGCTCTCTTGGCGAAACGTTTGTTTTCGGAAAGTCAATTAACCCAAGCAGTGTATCTGTGGCATATGGACTTCCTTTTCTCCCCATAGCTGAAACAGTAACGACGATTTTATATCCTTCTTTTAAGCCGTTTTTCACATGGTGGATGGCCCGGGACCGACTCTTCTGGTCCCGGACGGACGTTCCACCGAACTTTTGTACAAGTAGCTTCATTTGGCCACCTCAACTCAATAAAAGTTTACAGCCACTCATTCGCAATCAAGCGTTCTGCAATCTGCACGGAATTCCATGCTGCACCTTTTAACAAGTTATCTGATACAACCCATAAATGGAATCCTTTTTCATCATTGAGATCTTTTCTGATTCTGCCGACAAAAACATCTCGCTTTTCTGCCGCACTCAATGGTGTCGGGTATGTTTGTGTAGCAGGATCATCTTCGAGAACGATTCCAGGCGCTTCATTCATCAACTGTTTCACTTCTTCTACCGTAACCCCTTCTTTTTCTACTTCAATATATACACTCTCCGCGTGAGATGTGAAGAAAGGAAGGCGTACACAAGTAGCAGCTACAGAAAGGTCAGGAGCATGCATGATCTTTTTCGTTTCGTTGATCATTTTCATTTCCTCGAATGTGTACCCATTCTCCTGAAAAACGTCAATCTGGGGTAATGCATTGAATGCAATGGGATAGTGCTTTTTATCCCCTTTGACAGGAAGAAGATTCGCTTCAAGCTCTTCCCCATTCAAAAAGGATTGAGATTGTTCCCGCAATTCTTCAGCTGCTTCATTTCCAGCTCCGGAAACCGCCTGGTAAGTGGACACAATGACACGATTCATGCCAAAGGCTTTACGAACCGGCTCAAGGGCAGCCACCATTTGAATGGTTGAACAGTTTGGATTGGCAATAATTCCTTTGTGTTCCTTGATATCTGCTTCGTTCACTTCGGGTACGACGAGAGGTACATCTTCCGTCATACGGAAAGCACTCGTATTATCGATGACAACCGCTCCATGTTTCACAGCTTCAGGAGCCAGTTTCTTAGATATAGACCCTCCCGCAGAAAACAAAGCAATGTCTACACCTTGGAAGCTTTCAGGCTTCGCTTCTTCGAGTGTATATTCCCGGCCATTAAATACCATTTTCGTTCCTGCTGATCGACTTGATGAGAGAAGCTTTAAGTTATCAATAGGAAACTTTCGATCTTCTAACGTCTCCAGCATCTTTTGTCCGACAGCCCCAGTTGCTCCGACGACAGCTACATTATATTTTTTAGTTTCACTCATATTCGGCATCCTCTCTTGTATATCATTTGTAAGAATAGTAAGACATGTCACTATTTTTGTTATTTTATCATATTTACAAGAACACCTGGTATGAAAAAAAGATATTAATTCGGATACCTTTCAATTAAGACGGGCTGAAGCTGCTTTCCTTCAAGCGCTGTTTCAATCGTTTTAGGAATTAATGTCATATCCGCTACCAACGAATTCGGTTTTTTGAAAGGATGATCCTGACCTAAAGGTACAAAGTAAATGTTCTTCGTAGCCATGAGACGCATAATGTTCACACCATTCAATCCGAGAGCATCATTGGTTGAAACGGCTACGACAACAGGGCTTTCATTCCTCAAAGTCGCTTTAGCAGCCATCAACACAGGGGAATCTGTTAACGCATTAGCAAATTTACTCGTCGAATTCCCTGTAAGAGGCGCAATAAGCATGCAGTCCAAAGGCCGTTTAGGTCCGAGAGGTTCCGCATCAGGAATCGTCAAAATTGGTTCTTCCCCAGTAATTTCTTTTATTTTTTCTAAATGATCGGAAGCATCTCCAAAGCGTGTATCCGTTTTTTGTACCGTGTAAGATAGAACAGGTACCACAGTTGCTCCAAGATCAACGAGCTCCTGCATAACAGGAAAAACCTCATGGTACGTGCAATGGGATCCGGTTAACCCGAACCCAATCACTTTTCCTTTTAATATTGACATCATTCATTCTCCTTTCGTGAACCTTTCTGAACGATTCGTGACACCACATCCGCTATGATTCTACCTGCCGTTTTTGGAGCTACAATCCCAGGGAGACCTGGTGCGAGTAATGCTTTGATCCCGCGTTTATCTGCATAACGGAAATCGGTCCCTCCCGGTTTAGATGCAAGATCCAAAATCATCGCATGAGAAGGCAGCTGCTTAATAACCGAAGCATCTACAACCAGATGTGGAACAGTATTCAGTAAGATATCACAGGACATATCTGCCTTCTCCATGTCCTTCATATCAATCGGTTCCAGACCCATTTCATAAACTCTTGCTGCTGCCTTTGATGAACGTACTCCAACAGATACTTTGGCACCAAGGTGGTCAAACGTGCGCGCAAGACTCATCCCTACCCTACCCAGACCAAGCACAATAATTTTAGAGCCGTGTATCGTAAAATCTGTATGTTGAATGATCAACATGAGCGTTCCTTCTACGGTAGGAATAGAATTATAAATGGCAACATCATCCCGATCCATCAAGGGGATGAGTGTACGATTGGTTTTTGCGGCTAACTCTTTTAAATGATCATTAGCGATTCCAGAAAATACTTGACAATGGGCGGGCGTTCTTTTCAGCCATTCTTCTGATAAGTGAATCAACTGGTTGGAGAATATCCCTTCAATCTTTCCTTCCGAGTCCGTGCCCGGTACAGGAAGAATGATGGCATCTAATTTTTCCACCTGCTCGCTGTCAAAATCAAGGTCTATGGCTTCTCTAAAGCTTTCATTCAATTGGTCGAACCCGGCCAAATAGACGGTGGCATCCCACTCATTCAACCTTCGAATAAGTTCAATCTGCCGGGCATCGCCCCCTATGACTGCTACATGATATCCTGTTAGCATCCCGGATGTCTCCTTTATCTAGTATCTTATCTCCTTGTATCCTATGCCGGAATGCGGAGTTAGTGATTTCGATTAGCAAACAAAAAACACTGCAGCCTGGGCTGCAGTGTTCAACGTTTTTTTAAGAGGATCGTCTCTTCACCAATGGTCTCAATTTGACTCCAATCGATCGTCATCGCCTTTTTGGAAGATCCAAATCCAATAAATCCGTGATTCATAATGACCAATGACTTGATTACTCCTGAATCTGGGTCAATGATTAAGTCTGCTTTTCCTAAAATGCCTAATTTTTCCCCATTCTCTACATCAATCACTTGTTTTTGGGCTAGAGATGTCATTCTCACAAGAGCTTCTCTCCTTCTTCTCTATCTCTCTTCACTCAATAATTTTTGCAGTGAAGTCAGTTTATACCCTTGATCTTTAATCTGCTCAATGAGTTTCGGCAGGCTTTTTACTGTCACTTCAGTCGGATGCATGAGAATGGTTGCCCCATTATGGACTTTGTCCATCACCCTTGTGATCAACACATCAGATGTTGGCTTTTTCCAATCTATTGTATCCACTGTCCATAAGATGGTTTCCATATCCATTTCATCGGCGGCTTCAACGGTAGCCGTATTATAACTTCCAGATGGAGGAGCGAAATATTTCACTTTTTCTTTTGTTAAGGCGAATAAGAGCTCATCCGCCTGCTCTAGATTCGATTTCGCTTGCTCCTTCGTCATCCTCCCCATGTCCTTATGTCTGTACCCATGACTTCCGATTGTATGTCCTTCTTCTTCAATCATCTGCACGAGGTGTGTAAAATCATTCGCAAAAGCTCCATCAATGAAAAATGTTGCTTTCACTTGATATTCATTTAAAATCTCCACCATATCCGGAATGTATTCTTCTCCCCAGGAGACATTGATTAGAAAAGAAACGGCTTCTTTATCTGGATGACCTCTATAGATTGGAGAAGCTGGTAAATCCTCTAAAGAAACTTCTGGTTTAATCAATTTATAGACATATAATTCAGGATTGTACTTGCCGTATTTTTGCATTTTTTTATAGGAAGCTTCGACATCTACTTGGCGGCCAACAATCCCAGGTGTCTTTTTCCACACAGAATCAATTTTCGCATCCTGCGCTTCCCATTCGAACTTTTCTTTTTCATCCTGGATTTTTTGGTAGATGGTATCTTCTTTATTGACGGTTACGACATGGTCTGCAGTCAGAAAAGCCATGCCAAACCCTATAAAAAAACAGAGATTGACGCTGAATAATACGATTAATCTGAAGCTCATGGACCATCACCCCTATACCATCCTATGGGACAGGTCCTACTTCTAGACCAAAATCATTCTCCATTCTACGTACCGGAAATATCCTCACAAGACTCAGACGCTGAAATTCAGGCAAAAAAAAAGAGACTGGCAAGCCAGTATCTCTTCTTTACGTAACCCTATTAAGATTGTTCAACATTTTCCTGTTTTTTCTTCTCATCAAGAAGGATCGCTTTTCTGGAAAGGTTGATTCTTCCCTGGTTATCGATTTCTTTAACCTTAACTTTGATTGTATCGCCAAGGGAGACGATGTCTTCCACTTTACCAATGCGCTCTTCAGCCATTTCAGAAATGTGGACAAGCCCCTCTTTTCCTTTGAAAAGCTCAACAAAAGCACCGAACTTCTCGATACGTTTCACTTTACCATCGTAAACTTCGCCGACTTCTACTTCACGTACGATATCCTCAATGATTTTCTGAGCTGTTGTATTCATGCTGGCATCTGTAGAAGAAATGAACACCGTGCCATCCTGTTCGATGTCAATTTTCACACCAGTATCATCAATGATTTTATTGATTTGTTTGCCGCTTGGTCCAATGACATCACGGATTTTGTCTGGATTGATCTTCATCGTCATGATCTTCGGAGCATGGGCGGAAAGTTCTTTGCGAGTTTCAGGTATCGTTTCAAGCATGTGACCAAGGATTTCCATACGTCCTTTTTTCGCCTGAGCTAATGCTTCTTCAAGAATTTCTCTGGAAAGACCTTCAATCTTGATATCCATTTGAAGGGCTGTTACTCCCTTTTCAGTACCGGCAACTTTAAAGTCCATGTCTCCTAGAGCATCTTCCATGCCTTGGATATCTGTCAGGATTGTATAATCATCACCTGATTTCACAAGTCCCATCGCAATTCCTGCAACTGGTGCTTTAATTGGAACACCCGCATCCATCATAGCAAGGGTACTTGCACAAATACTCGCTTGAGAAGTAGAACCATTTGATTCAAGAACCTCAGAAACTAGTCGGATGGTGTAAGGGAATTCATTCTCAGAAGGAATAACCACTTCAAGCGCACGTTCACCTAAAGCACCATGACCGATTTCACGTCGACCAGGTCCTCGGATCGGCCCTGTTTCTCCAACAGAGAATTTAGGGAAGTTGTAATGGTGCATAAAACGTTTGGACTCTTCAAGGTCAAGACCGTCAAGGATCTGTACATCTCCAAGAGCTCCAAGGGTACATACACTAAGGGCCTGGGTTTGACCACGTGTGAACAATCCGGAGCCGTGTGTACGTGGAAGCAATCCTACACGGGAAGTCAGTGGTCGAATAACGTCAACACCACGGCCATCTGGACGAATCTTATCTTTCGTAATGAGACGGCGCACTTCTGTTTTCACCATATCTTCTAATATGGATCCTACTTGTTTAATTGTTTCTTCATCTGCTTCCTGATCTTCGTAAGAAGCGACCACATCAGCTTTCACTTGGGCAATGGCATCTTCACGAGCTTTCTTTTCTTCTGTTTTGATCGCTTGAACAATGGCGTCTGTTGCTTCTGCTTCGACCTTCTCTTTCAGTTCAGCATCGAGATCGAACAACTGCACTTCCATTTTCTCGCGACCTACTGCTTCAACGATTTCTTCCTGGAAGGCAACCAAGCGCTTGATTTCTTCATGTCCGAACATGATCGCTTCAAGCATGTCCTCTTCAGAAACTTCATTGGCACCGGCTTCAACCATATTAATGGCATCTTTCGTACCCGCTACTGTAAGGTCGATATCACTTTTTTCTTGTTGTTCAACGGTAGGGTTGATGACAAATTCACCATCTACTCGTCCAACGATGACACCTGCAATCGGTCCTTCAAAAGGAATGTCAGAAACACCTAAAGAAATGGAAGACCCTAGCATTGCAGCCATTTCTGAAGAACAATCCTGATCCACACTCATAACAGAACTGATCACCTGTACATCGTTTCGATATCCCTCAGGGAATAATGGACGGATCGGACGGTCAATAAGACGGGAAGCAAGGACCGCCTTGTCGCTTGGACGACCTTCACGTTTGATGAAACCACCTGGGATTTTACCTACAGCGTAAAGACGCTCTTCATAATTTACGGTCAAAGGGAAAAACGGCAGGTCCTTCGGCTCTTTACTTCCGGTAGCCGTGGAAAGGACAGTCGTATCTCCGTAATGAATGAGTGCTGCACCATTCGCTTGTTTCGCCAACTCGCCAATTTCCACGGAAAAAGTACGACCGGCTACGTCAATGGAAAACACTTGTTTTTCTTCTGCCATATAGAACTTAACTCCTCTCGATAACTCTTCTTATTTCATTATAAGGGTTTATTGTCAGTTTACACCCTTCTGTATGTAAACATACAGAAAAAGCGGGAATAACTCCCGCTTTTTCCCATACATTAGCGACGCAAGCCAAGGCTCTTGATTAGCTCACGGTAACGTGTAATGTCCTTATTACGAAGGTAGTTCAATAGGTTACGACGCTTACCTACCATTTTAAGCAATCCACGACGAGAGTGGTGGTCTTGCTTGTGAGCACGAAGGTGCTCGTTCAAAGTAGTGATCTGCTCTGTTAGTACAGCAATTTGTACTTCAGGAGATCCTGTGTCGTTGTCATGAGTTTTGTACTCATTGATTAGTTCTTGTTTACGTTCTTGTGTGATAGCCATTATAGCTACACCTCCTGGTAAAATTTAGAATTCCCTTTCCCCGAGCGGCCGTCGGAGTTACGTTCCGCCAAGCGAAGGTTCCATATTAAAGGGTACATTTTTTTCGAATGAATTGCAAGGAAAACCAACAAACTCTGATAAAAAACTATGCTTATGTTCCTAAGTAAGTCTCATTTCATACATCTAAAAATGAGTGCGTTAAAATACACGTACCGGCTTAATGAGACCGTTTTTTCGTGGATGCTGCTGGTAAATGGCCAAGACCTCCCCAGCATAGGTCACTGCAAATTGCTCTTCATGAACATGAGCAGGTTTATTGAAGACTTGTCCGTGTTTAATTTTATCCACCTGTTCCACATCGACTTCCCAGGAGTCCAAATGGGCAAGCCCTCTGGATAAAGGAAGTAGTAATTGTTCCCCTTTGCTTTCATCTACCACCTTTTGAATCTCATCGAAGGAATAGCAGTCTTCCTTTGTAATATCTGCTGTTTGTGTCCGTACCAAAGAGGACATGTGAGCGGCATATCCAAAAGACTTTCCAATGTCTACACATAGGGTCCTCACATAGGTGCCTTTGGAACAGATCACACGGAAAGAAAAAGTGAAGGTGTCGCCGTCGTGCTTAGGTTCAGGCGGCATCATTTCGATGTGTTTGATGTGTACTTCCCTTGAAGGTCGCTCCACTTCCAATCCTTCACGGGCATATTCATAAAGCTTCTTCCCGTTAACTTTCACCGCAGAGTACATGGGTGGTGTCTGCGTAATCCATCCTTTAAAAGTTCCAAGTACGTCGTTGATCGTTTCCATGGAAATGCGTTCATTAACCGGAGTTGTTTCCACCGTCGTACCTGTTGCATCCTCGGTGTCTGTTGCATACCCGAGCGTAACAGAAGCTTCATACACTTTATCTGTCTCTGTTAAAAAAGGAACGATTTTCGTCGCCTTCCCTACACAAAGAGGCAGCACCCCTTCTACTTCTGGGTCAAGCGTGCCTGTATGACCGACCTTTTTCGTTTTCAACATACCACGGGCCTTACTGACACAATCATGGGAAGTAAAACCCTTTGGCTTCCATAATGGAAGAATCCCATCCATTTACCTCTCACCTCGAAACTTTTTTATCCTATATAAAATCCGTGCTGGATCCAGCACGGATTTTACTGTCATTCTTCCGTATCGTTTAAATCGCGAAGAATCGTTTCAATACGATTTCCTCTTTCGATCGCTTCATCAAACTCAAACATAATTTCCGGAGTCTTACGCAGACGGATTCGCTGGCCGATCTCAGATCGGATGAACCCTTTCGCTTTCGCAAGACCTACGAGGGTATCATGTTTCTGTTTATCGTCACCCAATACAGAAATATAAACTTTTGCTTGTTGTAAATCACCTGTCACTTTCACTTCAGTAACGGTGACGAACCCTACACGTGGATCTTTGATTTTCTTACTGATGATGTCACTCATCTCTTTTTTCATCTGTTCTCCAACGCGGTTCGCTCTTAAATCGTTCATGTATACTCACCTCTTCTAACCAGACATCACAGCCATTCCTGATGGGTCTCTGTCCGTTCAAATTCAGGAAATGAATCAATGAAAGCCAAAGCTTGCTGCATCGTTTGTTCCGCAATCACCTTATCACTAGCAATCGTGACGAGGCCGATCCGAGTTCTCTGCCATAAGTCTTGATATTCAAGTTCACTTACAGCAATGTTGAACTCGTTCCTCAGCCTGGTCATGATGCGTTTCAAAACCGCACGCTTGTTTTTCAGTGACTGCGCATCATAAATGATACCATCCACTTCTACGCTTACGATCATTTACGTTCGATTTCCTGCATTTCAAATGGTTCAATGATGTCGCCTACTTTAATGTCATTGAAGTTCTTAATTGTAATTCCACATTCATATCCTTGTTGCACTTCTTTTGCATCATCTTTATACCGCTTCAGAGCATCGATTTCACCTTCGTAAATGACGACACCATCGCGAATGACACGGATACCGGAATTACGGCCGATTTTACCATCTGTAACATAAGAGCCGGCAATTGTACCGATCTTAGATACTTTGAAGATTTCACGGACTTCCACCTGACCGATGATTTTCTCTTCATATTCTGGATCGAGCATTCCTTTCATAGCCGCTTCGATCTCTTCCATCACCTTATAAATGATGTTGTGAAGGCGGATTTCTACATCTTCTGCCTCAGCTGCTTTTCTAGCATTCCCGTCAGGACGGACGTTAAAACCAATAACAATCGCATTGGAAGCAGAAGCCAGTGTAATGTCAGATTCTGTTATGGCACCGACACCTGTGTGAATAATTTTAACTTTCACACCTTCAACTTCAATCTTCTCAAGAGATCCAGCAAGGGCCTCTACTGATCCCTGCACATCGCCTTTAACAATCAGGTTGATTTCTTTAACATCGCCTTGTTTAATTTGATCAAACAAGTCGTCTAAGCTTACTTTTGCGTTAGAGCCACGGTTTTCTTCTAATTGTTTTTGAGCACGTGCTTCCCCTACAGAGCGCGCTTTCTTTTCATCATCAAAGACTAGGAAGCGGTCGCCTGCCTGAGGAACATTGTTTAACCCTGTGATTTCTACTGGTGTGGAAGGTCCGGCAACTTTTACGCGACGGCCGATATCGTTCACCATAGCACGTACGCGCCCCCAAGTATTCCCCACTACAATGGCGTCACTGACATTTAAGGTACCGTTCTGAACCAGCAATGTGGCTACAGGACCGCGTCCTTTATCCAATTCTGCTTCAATAACCGTACCATAAGCAGCTCGCTCAGGGTTGGCTTTCAATTCTTCCATCTCGGATACAAGACCGATCATTTCAACTAGATCGTCGATACCTTCTCCGTTAACGGCGGACATTTTGACAAAGATTGTTTCTCCACCAAAGTCTTCAGCAATCAGCTCATATTCCATAAGCTCCTGCATCACACGGTCAGGATTCGCGCCTTCTTTATCCATCTTATTGACCGCAACGATAATTGGTACTTCTGCCGCTTTCGCGTGACTGATGGCTTCTTTTGTCTGGGGCATAACTCCATCATCCGCAGCAACAACAAGGATGGCGATATCAGTCACTTGAGCACCACGGGAACGCATGCTTGTAAATGCAGCGTGACCTGGTGTATCAAGGAACGTAATTTTCTTGCCATTGTCTTCGATTTGGTAAGCACCAATATGCTGGGTGATTCCACCGGCTTCGCCTTCCGTCACTTTCGTGTTACGGATCTGGTCAAGAAGCGTCGTTTTTCCGTGGTCTACGTGACCCATGATGGTAACGACAGCAGGGCGGTCCTGCAAATCTTCAGGTTCGTCGGCGAACACCATGTTTTCAATGTCCGTCTCGTCCACAATGACCTCTTCTTCGACTTCTACACCGAATTCCTCACAAATTAGTTCAATGGAATCTCCATCAAGTTCCTGGTTAATGGTAGCCATTGTGCCTAGGAACATAAGCTTTTTGATGATTTCTGAAGAGTCCTTGTTCAGTTTTTCTGCAAGCTCTCCAACCGTGAGGCTGCCTGAATAAGTGATTTTTTCAGGTGTCTGCTTTTTAGACTTTTTAGGTGCTTGCTGCGGTGCAGGTTTGTTGTTCTTCTGGTTGTTGTTTCTTTGCTTTTTGTTTGCTGGCTTTTTATTATTGTTAGGCTTTTGAGACTTTGATTTATTCTGGTTTTGAGCTTTTGGTGCTTGGCCTTTTCCAAATGCCTGGTCCAGCTTCTTCGCTGCATCCTCTTCCAAAGTGGACATGTGGTTGTTCACTTCGATATTCAGATTTTGCAGTTTTTGAATCACTTGTTTACTAGATAGTTCGTTTTTCTTGGCATATTCGTATACGCGCATTTTACTCATAAAATCTTCACCCCCGAATAGATTCATCGAGTAGCGATTGCAACTTTTTCGCAAATCCTTGGTCAAGAACTGCGATCGCGACTCTCCCTGCCTTTCCGATAGCCTGTGATAATGTGTCTCGATCATCGACTTCATAGCAAGGTATTTCATAGAAGCTGCATTTATCTGTCAGCTTCTTTTTTGTTTGTTTCCCTGTATCATTGGCAATGAGGACGAGCTTAGCTTTTTGTCTTTGAATGTCTCGTACGATCGACTCCTCACCGAGCGTACACTTCCCGGCTCTAAGGGCCAGTCCCAACAGGTTCAAATAGCTGCCGCTCATGATGGGTCAGCCTTCACTTTTGCTCTCAATTCCTCGTAGATATTTGCATCCACCTTGGTTTTAAGGTGACGGTTCAGCACCTGTTGCTTTTCAGCCTGATCAATGATTTCTAGTTTTTTCATGAGATAGGCTCCGCGTCCATTCTTTTTTCCTGTGTCGTCCACAAAAACCTCTCCATCTTTGTTGCGCACTACACGGATCAATTGCTGTTTAGGAACCATTTCCTGTGTGACGACACATTTTCTTAATGGTTGTTTTTTGGAACGGGTCATCGTTCTCCCCCTCCTTAATCTTCAGACACTTCTTCGTCGAAAAAGTCTTCCTCTTCAACATCAGTCTCTTCTGTAGATAGAAGACCTTGTTCACGTGCTTCACTTTCACTCTTAATATCGATCTTCCAGCCTGTCAATTTAGCTGCAAGACGTGCGTTTTGACCACGTTTACCAATGGCAAGGGAAAGTTGATAATCAGGAACAATCACCGTTGTCGCCTTATCTTCCTCATCTACAAGCACTTCGACGACCTTAGAAGGGCTTAACGCATTCGACACATATTCAACGGGATCTTCAGACCATTGAACAATATCAATTTTTTCACCCTTCAGTTCATTTACGATAGCCTGAACACGTTGACCTCTTTGACCTACACAAGAGCCAACCGGATCGATTTCCTGATCTTCAGCATATACAGAGATTTTTGAACGGTCGCCGGCTTCACGCGCTACAGACATGACTTCGACTGTACCGTCATAAATTTCAGGTACTTCCATCTCAAACAAGCGCTTCAAAAGCCCTGGGTGTGTACGGGATACATAGATGTGTGGCCCTTTGTTGCTGTTTTCCACCTTCGTCACAAATACTTTGAGGCGATCATGGACTTCATAAGTCTCGGTCGGCATTTGCTCCCCTTCTGGAAGACGGGCTTCAATTTTCCCAAGATTTACATAGACGAAGCGGGGATCTTTCCTTTGGATGATCCCAGTCATGACGTCCTCTTCACGATCGACATATTCGCCGTAAATGATGCCGCGTTCCGCTTCACGGACACGCTGCGTGACGACTTGCTTAGCTGCTTGAGCTGCGATACGACCGAAGTCCATAGGTGTCACTTCTACTTCAATGACATCTTCAACCTCATAGTTCGGATCAATGTCTTTCGCTTCTTCTAAAGAGATCTCCTGCTGCGGATCCATGACTTCCTCAACGATTTCTTTTCGCGCAAGAACTTTCATGGCACTTTCTTCTTCATTAATATCCACACGGACGTTCGTTGCGGAATTGAAGTTTTTCTTATAAGCAGAAATCAATGCTGCTTCAAGTGCTTCCAATAAAAGATTTTTGTCGATGCCTTTTTCCTTTTCTAAATAATTCATGGCATCAAATAGTTCACTACTCAACAGTCTTCTCCCCCTTAATTAAACGTGACAGCTAAATTGGCTTTAGCAATCTTTTGATATGGTACTTCCAGTTGTTTCTTACGTGTTTTAATACGAATTTCTACAGTTGCCACGGAATTTTCAAAGGACTTCAGTGTACCTTCAAACTCCTTCTCCCCATCAATCGGTTCATATAGTTTCATATACACATACTCACCAACAAACTTCTTAAAGTCTGCTTCTGTCTTTAAAGGACGTTCTGCCCCTGGTGATGCAACTTCAAGAAAATACGGAATTTCAATGGGATCTTCTTCATCTAATTTTTCACTCAGTTGTTCAGATACTTGTCCGCATACTTCTATGTCCACACCGCCTTCTTTATCGATGAAAACGCGAAGGTACCAATTCTGACCTTCTTTCTTGTACTCAATATCGACAAGTTCGAGGTTCATATCCTCAAGGATCGGCTGGACAAGACGTTCTGTAACGGATGTAACATGATTGCTCATGCTCTTCCCTCCTTCGAACACAATGTAATGGTTAGTACTTATTATTATGGGATGTATTCGCTCATTTCATTAAGTAACGGGGGCCGTATATGCAGGTACCATGAGAAACCGCTATGACATAAGATCATAGCGGTTCATCTCGCGGGTACTAAAACCCCTCATGCATCGAAGTTTCTCCACAAGCAAGAGGCTGGAATATGACGAAAGAGTGGGTTGCCCCACTCTTTCGCCGTTCGTATCACTCTTCTCACCATAAAAAATATATCATAGATGCGTATTCTATGCAACAAAGGAAGAAACCAACAGCTTTTCCTATACCCTCAATTGACGTTATTTCATAAAACTCCCGCTTTTGTAAGACTTGATTTCGAGATGAATGTGACCAGAGACGAGGAGTGCGGGGGATGGCTCGCTTTCCACGGGAGTCTCGCCACTCTCCCACAGGAAATGAGTGGTCCCCAACCACCTCTGGCTGTCATTAAAACAACGAACCTTGAAAAATCTCGAAACTGAGTCTCAACTATGCTATTTCCTATAACAATGGAACGGCAATGTTATTTGTCGCAGAGCTGAGAAGTTAGAAAAGGGACAGTTGGTTTTCATCAGGCATTCCCTCTAAACATCCGAAGTTATCCAGATACTCAAGAACTGTTTTGGAAATACGACTCCGCTCTCTCAAGTCCTGCTTGGATAAAAATTCGCCTTCTTTTCGTGCATTGACGATATTGATGGCTGCGTTCGTGCCTAATCCATCGACGGCATTGAATGGTGGAATCAATTCATTACCTTCGACCAGGAAGTCCGTCGCACTGGATTGATACAGATCCACGTTTTTAAATCCATATCCTCTTTCACACATTTCAAGAGAAAGTTCAAGAACAGTCATCAAACTCTTTTCTTTCGGAGTAGCATCGAAGCCTTTATCCTGAATCTCTTTCATACGCTTACGGATGGCTTCGGAGCCTTTCATCATGGTTTCCAATTCGAAATCGCTCGCCCTGACGGTGAAATAAGCCGCATAGAAGTAGATCGGGTAGTGGACTTTGAAATAGGCAATCCTTACAGCCATCAGTACATAGGCAGCGGCGTGGGCTTTCGGGAACATGTATTTGATTTTCTTACAAGAATCAATGTACCAGTCCGGCACGCCATGTTTTTTCATTTCTTCAATCCACTCATCTTGAAGTCCTCGGCCTTTACGAACAAATTCCATGATCTTAAAGGCAAGGGAAGGATCGAGACCTTTGTGCATGAGGTACACCATAATATCGTCACGACACCCGATAACCTCGGGTAGTGTACATATGCCATCATTGATCAACTGTTCGGCATTTCCAAGCCATACGTCCGTTCCGTGTGACAGTCCGGAAATGATGACGAGTTCTGCGAATGTTTTCGGCTTGGTATCTTCTAGCATCTGCCTTACAAACCTTGTACCAAACTCCGGCACTCCGAGGGTCCCTGTTTTACACATAATCTGATCCGCCGTCACTCCCAGTGCTTCGGGACCACTGAAGATCTTCATCACTTCAGGATCATCGACCGGGATTTCCTTCTGATCAATTCCGCTGAGGTCCTGAAGCATACGAATAACGGTCGGGTCATCGTGACCAAGGATATCCAGTTTTAAAAGGTTATCGTGGATGGAGTGGAAGTCGAAGTGCGTCGTCTTCCATTCTGCTTTCGTATCATCCGCTGGGAACTGAATCGGTGAAAAATCATAGATCTCCATATCATCAGGGACTACGATAATTCCTCCGGGGTGCTGTCCGCTCGTCCTTTTCACACCAGTACAACCTTGAACAAGTCGGTCAATTTCAGCATTTTTATAAAGCAGCTGATGATCTCCTGCATACCCTTTTACATACCCGTACGCAGTTTTTTCTGCAATCGTACCAATCGTTCCGGCACGGAATACACTATCTTCTCCGAACAATTCTTTCGTATAGTTGTGCGCATGTGGCTGATATTCCCCAGAGAAATTCAAATCGATATCCGGAACCTTATCCCCTTTAAAACCGAGGAAGGTTTCGAAGGGAATGTCCTGACCGTCTTTCGTTAGTGAAGTACCACACTCCGGACAATCTTTTTCCTCAAGGTCAAAGCCGCTTCCGACAGATCCGTCTGTAAAGAATTCATTATATTGACATGACGGACACACGTAATGCGGTGGCAGTGGGTTCACTTCTGTAATGTCAGTCATTGTAGCAACGAAGGACGATCCGACAGAACCACGTGAACCAACGAGATAACCATCTTCCAGAGACTTGGTTACAAGTTTCTGTGAAATGAGATAGATAACCGCGAACCCGTTTCCGATGATACTATCAAGTTCTTTTTCCAACCGTTTGACGATCAAGTCAGGAATAGGCTCTCCGTAAATGCTGCGTGCTTTGTTGTAGGACATTTCACGAATCTCCTGATCCGCCCCTTCGATGTTAGGCGTATATAGATCATCCTTCACCGGAGAAACTTCACCAATCTGTTCTGAAATTTTATGAGTATTGGTTACGACTAACTCTGTGGCTTTGTCTTTTCCTAAGAAACCAAGTTCATCAATCATTTCATTCGTCGTTTTAAAGTGGACCTCCGGTAGTGTCTGCCTGTTCAGCGGGTTTCCATTTTGGGATGAAATAAGAATTTGACGGTACTGCTTTTCATGAGGCTCTACGTAGTGAGTGTTTCCTGTAGCCACCACTGTTTTCCCCATCCGTTCCGCCATAGCAACAAGCCTTTTCAAAATATCGAGAATTTGCGCTTCCGTCTGGACTAGATCTTTTTCCACTAAGTGATAGTAGTTCCCTGGCGGCTGAATTTCGATGTAATCATAAAATTCGGCCACTTTCTCTGCCTCTTCTTCTGATTTCTGCATCATCGTTTCAAAAACTTCCCCTTTGTCACAGCCGGAACCGACAAGGATTCCCTCACGGTTCTTCGCGAGAAGGGAGCGTGGAACGCGTGGAACACGGTAGAAGTAATTGACATGTGCTTCTGATACGAGACGATAGATGTTTTTTAGTCCCGTGCTGTTAGTGGCAAGCAGGGTACAATGGGAAGGTCGTGAACGTTGATACGCTTTTCCCTCACCCATATAATCGTTCAAGTTTTTATGGTTCGTAATCTCTTTTTCCATGGCTCGTTTTACGAGTTTCCAAAGTAAATACCCTGTTGCTTCAGCATCATAAATCGCCCGGTGGTGCTGGGTCAACTCAATATCGAATTTCTTACAAAGCGTATTTAAACGGTGATTTTTTAATTCCGGAACGAGAAAACGGGCGAGCTCTAACGTATCGATGACTGGATTCGTGGACTTCTCCAGTCCAGTTTTCTGATAACCAGCATTCAAAAAGCCCATATCGAAACTAGCGTTGTGAGCGACAAGGATGTCTTCTCCTGTCCATTCATGGAAGTCCTTGAGTACCTGTTCAATTTCAGGGGCATCCTTGACCATGTCATCCGTGATTCCCGTAAGGTCAATGGTTGTCTGAGATAAAGCTTGGTGCGGGTTGGCGAAGGATTCAAATCGATCGATGATTTCTCCACCCTGCACTTTGACGGCAGCTAGTTCTATGATCTTGTCGTAAACCGCGGATAGTCCAGTGGTCTCCACGTCAAAAACGACGTACACAGCATCCTCAAGATCACGATCCTGTTCTTCATACGCAATCGGGACCCCATCATCCACCAAATTTGCTTCTACACCATAAATGATCTTCACACCATTTTTCTGGCCTGCGGCATAGGCATCCGGATAAGCTTGGACGACTGCATGGTCTGTGATCGCAATCGCTTCATGTCCCCAGTCTGCCGCTTGCTTGATGAGACGTGACGGCGAAACAGGTGCATCCATCGCACTCATCGTAGTATGGGAGTGCAACTCAATCCTCTTCTCCCCTTCAGGCGCTTCATCTTCTCTCAACTTCGGTTTCACTTCATTGATGTCGTTGGCCATCATCGTCAATTCGTTCGTGAAGTTATCTGTCTGGATTCCCCCGCGGGCTTTAATCCACATACCTTCTTTGACATGCTTAAACAGTTCCGCATGATCGTCTCCGCGTGAAAACATCTTGATCGAAAAAGAGTCCGTATAATCGGTAACCTTCAAGAGTAATAAATGACGCCCGGAGCGAAGTTCTTTAATTTCCACATCAAAGATATATCCCTGGACAGCAATTTTCTTCTCTTCTTCCTGGATCTGCTCCATCGGAATGATGTCATCTTGAATTTTGTATCCAATTTCAAGCGGTCCTTTTGGTTTAGAGTCGTCTTTATCTTTAGCTCTTTCTTCTTGTTCTTTCACCGCTTGCTGGACAAGTATTTTATCTTCTTTTTGTCGTTCTTCCTGGAAACGTTTAATCTGTTCCGTTTCTTCTTTCACACGTGTGGAAAGCATGAACGAAGGAAGACCGCATTTAAGACAGAAAGTTTTTAGAGGTTCTTCCAACTTTTTCTGTATGGCATGGCTTTCGGCTAAGTTCCTGCAAGTTAACATAACCTTATTTCCGTTCACTTCAGGTTGCTGCTCCATCAATAAATCTTTGTAGCTTGGCGTTAAGTTCGTTAATGTTTTAATGAAGCTCTGCCAGTATTCCAGGACATCATTCATGGCGAGTTCTTTTTCTGATGTCTCAATTGTCCACGTTACGTCTGCAATGGAGCGGAAAGTCGCTACAAGTTTACTTGTAAATAAATCATAGACAGATGGCGGCAGGGGCTTTGGCATAAGAAAATGAAAATGCCATAATTTTTGTTCTCGGTAAACCACCAGTTTCTGCATGCTGCTGTCTTTAAAGTGAGGCTCTATTAGATCATGCGGGAACTGAATCTGTTCCAGCAAATAGTGCATTTTTTCCTTGTTGCTGACACTCAAACGGAATTCCTCCTCTTTCCTAACCCAACACCCGACATGGAAAAACCCTTGCTCTTTCCTTTAGCAAGGGTATAGTTTTCCAAGAAATATTAGGCTTTGTACCAGTTCTTTATATATTCTAAGACTTCACTAGTTTCTAATTCATTCTGATCGCCCGTTGCACGTTCCTTCACTTCGACAACGCCTTCACCGGCACGTTTTCCTACCGTAACCCTTACGGGTACACCGAAAAGGTCACTGTCGGCAAATTTCACACCGGCACGTTCTTTACGATCATCATATAAGACTTCGATCCCTGCATCAAGCAGTGTGTCATATAATTCATCTGCCAATTCTTTCTGTTCTTCTTTTTTAGGATTTAATGAAAGCAGATGGACTTGATATGGGGCAATATTCTTCGGCCATGTGATCCCTCTATCATCGTGGTATTGTTCCACGATTGCTGCAAGCGTACGGGATACGCCGATTCCGTAGGAGCCCATGATCATTGTCTTCGCTTTTCCTTGATCATTAAGGAAAGTCGCATTCATCCGCTCGGAATAAAATTCACCCAGTTTGAAGACATGTCCCACTTCAATCCCTCGGGCAAACTTGATGACTCCCTCTCCATCCGGTGATGGATCTCCTTCTTCAATAAATCGTAAATCAGCATAAGACTTGACCTCAAAGTCTCTTTCAGGTGTCGCATTCTTAAAGTGATAGCCTTCTTCATTAGCTCCACATGATACGTTAACCAAGGTTTCTACGGCATGATCGGCGACAACTTCCACTTCTTCAGGTACTCCAATTGGTCCAAGGGAACCAAACCCTGATCCGAGGAGGCGTTTTGTATCTTCTTCTGATGCCAGTTCAACGATATCTGCATCGTATAGGTTTTTCAACTTGACATCATTCACTTCATGATCCCCACGAGTAAGGGCGAGCACAAATTTCTCATCGACTTGGAAAAGAATCGACTTGATGCCTTCCTGTACATCATGTCCCAGGAATTCGGCTACATCCTTCATTGTCTTTTGACCTGGTGTTTCGACTTTCTCCAAAGTTTCAGGAGCAGCTGTGGACTTTTCATACGTTGCAACGACCGGGGCCATTTCAATGTTTGCTGCATAACGGGAAGTATCGGAATAGGCAATGACATCCTCACCTACTTCAGATAAAACCATAAACTCATGGGTATCTTTCCCGCCCATGGCTCCGGAGTCCGCGATGACAGCACGGAAGTTCAAACCGCAGCGTCTGAATACATTCGAATAGGCTTCGAACATTTTGTTATAGGTTTCATCTAGGCTTTCATAGGATTCATTAAAAGAATAGGCATCCTTCATTAAAAATTCTCTTCCTCGTAAAAGACCAAAGCGAGGACGGGCTTCATCACGGAATTTATTTTGAATTTGGAAAACCGTCAAAGGAAGCTGCTTATAACTTTTCACCTCATGTCTTACAAGACTTGTGATGACTTCTTCGTGAGTCGCTCCAAGGGCGAACTCCCGATTGTGACGGTCGTTCAAACGCATCAGTTCCGAACCGAACGTCGTCCAACGTCCCGTTTCCTTCCAAAGTTCGGAAGGCTCAAGAGCGGGCATCGCCATTTCATGGGCACCGATTTTTTCCATCTCTTCCCTTACGATATTTTCAACCTTACTTAATACTCGGCGGCCGATCGGAAGGAAGCTGTAAATGCCAGATGCAATTTGGCGTATGTAACCAGCGCGAACGAGGAGCTGGTGGCTCTTAATTTCAGCATCAGCAGGGTTTTCTTTAAGGGTAGGTATTAACATATGACTTTGTCTCATAAATGCACCTCAGTTCTATTTAATCAAAATTTATAAAAGGAGGAAATCACTAGTATCAAAGATTCCCTATCTTTTTGACGTTAATAAAAAGAAGCCGGAAGCCTGGGAATCGCCGATCACCTCAGGACTTCCAGCTATAAATCAATCACAAGAATAAACGTTGGATATCGTTCCATGTGACTACGAGCATCAATAACATAAGTAATGCAAACCCGATGAAATGTACGATCCCTTCTTTTTGAGGATCGATCGGTTTTCCTCTAAGCCCTTCAAGACCCACGAACAAAAGACGTCCTCCATCCAAAGCAGGGAGTGGAAGAAGGTTCACAATCCCGAGGTTAATACTTAAGATGGATGTCCACATGACGAAATTCGTAAATCCTGTGCGGACGACCTGGTCAGTGGCATCATATATGCCGACAGGTCCTGACAACATATCTAATGAAAATTGTCCAGTCACTAATTTCCCTAGATTCGTTAATATCAATGCTGACCAATCATAGGTCTGTGTAAATCCAAACGTTAATTTTTTCGCAAAAGATTCTTCAAAAGCTCGGGCGACACCTACTTGGCCGATCGTCGCTTCTCTACTTTCGACGGCGGCCGGGGTGACGTTCAACTGATTCGTTGCTCCTTCTCGATTGACCGTCAATGTCACTTCTTCCTCAGGATGAGCCCGGATGATGGTGGTGAATTCTTCCCATGTACTTACGGATTCACCATCCACTGCAACGATTTCATCACCAGCCTGCAAACCAGCCTGTGATGCTGGTGAGTTGTCCTGGATTTCTCCGAGCTTGGCTTCATTTGAAGGGACACCTTGAATGAAGCCAAGAATCATGAACAATACAATAGCCAAAACGAAGTTCATCATGGGCCCTGCGAAAAGCTGCATCGCACGCTGCGGGACAGACTTGGATGCGAATTGTCGGTTGTAAGGAGCAATTTGCGTTTCTTTTTCATCCATGACGAACATTGCTTTTTGATCTACTTCAAAGAAGAGTTTTTCATCTTCATCGATTTCATAACCTTCAATGACAAGGCGATGATCTAAATCCGCTCGTTCGACTTCAATCACACGTGCGTGCGGATGCTTGTCTTTATTGTTTACGATGATTTTATTTACTTTCCCCGCTTCATTGAATTCAAGACCAATATGATGGCCTGCTTTCAATTCTACGATTTCTGGATCTTCACCTGCAACTCGAACATAACCGCCAATGGGAAGAAGACGGATTGTATAAAGAGTTTCATTTCGAGTGAATGCAAAAATCTTAGGTCCAAATCCTATCGCAAATTCCCTTGCGAGCATTCCCGACCGTTTGGCAAATATGAGATGCCCCCACTCATGCACGAACACCAAAAGTCCGAACATAAGAATAAATGCAACCACTGTAGTCAAATGAAGCACCTTCCTTTTTAGCTCTCATTGTTCTATGGATGTGAATAGCGGAAGTGAACCATCAACGTTTAGACGGCCGCATGAACTTCTCCAACAACCAGAGCTCTTAATTTATTTGGAAACGAACTCTTTCCCTCGTTTCCTTATCTATAGAAATTATGGTAGACAAGTCAGGGTTATGAATCCTGTCATGGTTTTCTAATGCTTGACCGATGTATTTTTCAATATCAAGAAAGGAGATTCTGCCTTCGAGGAACTGCTGCACAGCTTCTTCGTTAGCCGCATTCAAGACTGTCGGCATGGATCCGCCTGCTCTTCCTGCTTCAAATGCCATTCTCAAGCAAGGAAAACGATCCATGTCCATCTTTTGAAAATTCAACGTTGCGATCTCTTCCAAATTCAAGTTTTTGGTGATCGGAAGCTCTTTCCTTTCAGGATAGGTCAATGCGTACTGGATAGGAACTTTCATATCCGGTGTTCCTAATTGTGCAATGACATTCCTATCCACATATTCAACCATGGAATGGATGACACTTTCTCTATGAAGAATAACATGAATTTGGTCATAAGGTACATCAAAAAGCCAGTGTGCCTCAATAACTTCTAATCCTTTGTTCATCATAGATGCAGAATCAATGGTGATTTTCGCCCCCATCTTCCAATTTGGATGGTTCAATGCATCATCCACTGTCACTCCGACAAGTTCTTGCCTTGTTTGATCTCTGAAGCTTCCGCCAGATGCGGTAATGATAAGTTTATTGATGTCTTTCCTCTGCTCACCGTTCAATGCCTGAAAAATTGCTGAATGTTCACTGTCTACAGGGAGAAGGTTGACCTCATGCTTTTTAGCTTCTTCCATAACGAGATGCCCCGCTGTCACGAGCGTTTCCTTGTTCGCAATCGCGATTTGTTTTTTCGATTGAATCGCTTTTAAAGTCGCTGGTAATCCGATACTCCCCATGACTGCGTTTACGACTACATCTACAGGTTCGGCTACACTTGCCTCAATTAAACCTTCTCCACCACAAAGAATTTGTGAGTGAGTCACTTCTTTTTCCAGTTTTTTCTTCGTTTCTTCATCTTGAACGACAATCATGGCAGGTTCGAACTCTCGAATCAAAGGAAGAGCTTTTTCTACGTTTCTCCCAAACCCCATGGCATATAAAGAAAATTGATCTGGATGCAACCGAAGTACATCAAGGGTTTGAATTCCAATTGAACCCGTTGCCCCAAGTAATGATACTTGCTTCATTGTTCCATGGCCCCTCTCTCCTATGAAATAAAGTTAATCAAATGCAAGATCGGTAAAATGAAGATCAGACTGTCAAACCGATCCAATACACCCCCGTGTCCGGGCAGGATTTTCCCTGAATCTTTCACTGCATAGTGCCGTTTGAATGCCGATTCAACGAGGTCCCCTATTTGTCCTGCAATCGATACAAGTACAGTGACAAGTAACACGATAATCATCGAATGTTCAAGAGGATAAACCAACTGGAAAATCAGTGCGACTATACAGGCAAGGATGATCCCACCAACGGAGCCCTCGATTGTCTTCTTTGGACTGATTTGCGGCCAAAGCTTATGTTTACCTAAAGCACGACCAAACAGGTAAGCACCTGTGTCTGTTGCCCAAACGACAAACAATGCAAAGAAGATATATTCCAGTCCCTCTTGCCGTGTCTCCATTAAATAATTGAATCCCATTCCAATATAGATGGCTGATAATAATAGAAATCCAGCATCATCAAAAGTGAAACGGTTTTTGACAAGTACTGTGTAACTTAACAGTACGAGTACCGCCAGTAGTGTAATTTCGGATTTTGTAATGAGGTCCTCTGAGCTGATGGTTTCATCGAATACCTCATACGGGAACATCAGGGCCCACATCAGAAGCAAACCAAGTCCAGAGGCTACCGAATAGCGGGCTATTTTTTTCATACGTACCAACTCAAGCAATGCGATGCTTGCAATGATATACACAAACGCCTTGAAAGGCCATCCCCCCAACATGACGATTGGAAGGAAAATGAGTGCTGCAACGATAGCTGTAATTGTTCTTTGTTTCATAAGTCTTTTTCACACCTTATACTCCGCCGAAACGACGTTTACGATTTTGGAAGTCATAAAGAGCTTTTTCAAAATGACTTTCATCAAAGTCCGGCCAATAAACCTCTGTAAACCAAAATTCAGCATAGGCCAGCTGCCATAATAAGAAGTTTGACAACCTCTGTTCTCCACTCGTCCGGATAAGCAGATCAGGTTCAATCAACTCTGACGTGTACAATTCTTGAGAGAACATGGATTCGTCAATGTCTGAAATGTCCATTTCTCCTTTTTGTACTTTAGAAGCAATTTGCTTGACTGCATGCACCATCTCATAACGACTTCCATAATTCAGCGCAAAATTGAGAATCAGCCCATTATTGTCCTTCGTTTTTTCCATAGCTTCTTTGACGGCCTTTTGAGTATGGGCAGGGAGGACATCGAAATCACCGATGGTCCGGACTTGGACATTTCGCTCGATCAGTTCAGGCAAATATGTACTTAGAAAATCGACAGGAAGCTTCATAAGAAAGTCTACCTCATTTTTCGGGCGTTTCCAATTTTCCGTAGAAAAAGCATAAAGGGTAAGAACCTTCACACCGACATCTGAAGCGTATCGAACGATTCTCTTCACGACGCCCATGCCCTCTTTATGTCCGGCAATCCGAGGCATTCCTCTATTCTTCGCCCATCTTCCATTTCCGTCCATAATAATCGCAACATGTTGAGGAATATGGTTTTCTTCAAGGCCTAATGGCTCGGTGCGGGGCTGCTTTTTATCTTTCTTGAATGGAAACTTGATAGGCATGTTCAATCCTCCAGTCCAATTGTTCCATCTATTTATTATATACTAAATTCAAATATATTGCCGAAATCCTTAAAGAGACTCAAGGAACACACGTATTTACACGAATCGTGAAACATCATGTCACGACTGCCTACGTGCTCAAGCCTATTGATGAAAGTCTCCACAGGATGTTTTCCTCCTCAAGTAAATGTTTGAGGCTAAACTAAAATAAAAGCCGCGCTGCCAAACATCTACAGCGCGGCTTGATACACCTTAAGGCATATAAAATTGAAGAATCATACTTCCATGATTTCCTCTTCTTTTGTTTTTGCAAGTTGATCGATTTTCTCAACGTGCTGGTCTGTGACCTTCTGTACGTCATCCTGGTAAGAACGAAGATCATCTTCCGTTAGCTCGCCATCTTTTTCAAGCTTTTTAAGACGGTCATTGGAGTCACGGCGAATGTTACGGATTTGTACCTTCGCCTCCTCAGAATACTTCCCTACAACTTTAGCAAGGTCTTTACGACGTTCTTCTGTCAGTGCAGGAATGTTGATTCTTACAACATTTCCGTCACTAGAAGGAGACAAGCCAAGGTCTGCTTTTTGAATCGCTTTTTCAATTTCTGCAATCGCACTCTTATCATATGGTGTAATGACAAGTAAACGCGGTTCAGGTGCAGAGACTTGTGCCAGTTGATTCAATGGAGTCGCGGCTCCGTAGTAATCCACGTACACGTTATCAAGAATTGAAGGATTCGCACGTCCTGCGCGGACCGTTGCAAGCTGACGAGAGAAAGCTTGTGTCGCTTGTTCCATTTGTTGCTTCGTTTCATTAATTACTGCATCAGACATAATTATTTCCCCCTCACAATAGTTCCAATATTTTCGCCCATTACGGCTTTCTTGATGTTTCCGTCTTCTGTAATTGAGAATACCAATAAATCGATATCGTTGTCCATACATAATGATGAAGCTGTAGAATCCATGACCCCAAGACCCTCGTTCAAAACGTCCATGTAAGAGAGCTGATCGTACTTCACAGCATCTTCATTGGTTTTAGGATCATCTGTATAAACACCGTCTACATTGTTCTTCGCCATTAAGATTACATCCGCTTCCACTTCTGCAGCTCTTAGAGCAGCTGTTGTGTCCGTAGAGAAGTATGGGTTCCCTGTCCCAGCCGCAAAAATGACGACGCGTTTCTTTTCCAGATGACGAATCGCTTTTCTGCGGATGTATGGTTCCGCTACTTGTCTCATTTCAATGGAAGTTTGGACACGGGTCGGAATCCCTAAGTTTTCCAGACTATCCTGAAGGGCAAGAGAGTTCATGACCGTTGCAAGCATCCCCATATAATCAGCGTTTGCACGATCCATTCCCATCTCGGCTCCTACTTTACCGCGCCAGATGTTTCCACCTCCGACGACGACAGCGACTTCCACACCGAGTTCAGCCACTTCTTTGACCTGACGGGAGACTGATTTGATGATGCTGGGTTCTAGTCCAAACCCTGCTTCTCCACTTAAAGCCTCTCCACTTAGTTTTAATACGATACGACGATAGCGAGCAGTAGTCATAGTTACCTCCCGTGTTTTAACTGTATTCCTCTACATTTTCTTGCACATCGTTCTGCAATTATGTAGCATGTTTGAAAATAGGGAACACCGGAAGTGTCCCCTATTTTCCATGTTCATTATTTTTTAACCTGGTTCATAACTTCATCCGCGAAGTTTTCTTCGCGTTTCTCCATACCTTCACCAACTTCGAAGCGGTCGAAACCAGTGATTTGGCCACCAGTAGATGCTACGAATTGTTTTACTTTCTGGTCTGGATCTTTAACAAAGCTTTGGTCAAGCAGGCAGATTTCTTCGAAGAACTTGTTCAAACGGCCTTCGACCATTTTTTCAACGATGTTTTCAGGCTTGCCTTCGTTCATCGCTTGCGTTTTAAGCATTTCACGCTCTTTGTCTGCTTCTTCTGCAGGAATTTCTTCACGGGAAACATAACGAGGGTTTACAGCTGCTACGTGCATCGCAACGTCTTTCGCTGCAGACTCATCTGTAGAACCTTCAAGAACAGTCAACACACCGATGTTTCCGCCCATGTGAAGGTAAGCACCGAATGCATCGTTATCCGTTTTCTCTTTGATAACGAAACGACGAAGGGAAATCTTTTCACCGATTTTCGCTACGCGTTCTGTGATATAGCTGCTTAGTACTTCTCCATCACCGTGAAGCTTCTGTTCTAGAGCTTCTTCAACTGTTGCAGGCTTTTGAGAAAGCAAGTGCTGACCTAGGTCTTTAAGCAAGTCTTTGAACTGGTCGTTCTTTGTAACGAAGTCCGTTTCACAGTTCACTTCGAAAAGTACAGCCGTGTTACCGGAAATTTCAATTGCAGCAGAACCTTCCGCAGCAATACGGTCAGCTTTCTTAGCTGCCTTGGAAATTCCCTTCTCACGCAACCATTCCATTGCTTTATCCATGTCACCATCAGTTTCAGTGAGTGCTTTCTTACAGTCCATCATTCCAGCACCCGTTTTTTCACGAAGTTCTTTTACCATTTTAGCATTTACAGCCATTGTAAAGCCTCCTTATTAGTTGCATATAAGTATAGCTCTTGCGCTTTGGAACGCTTGAGCTGTTACGGATTCTTTAAAAAAGGTGATAAAGGTATACCCCCTTATCACCTTTTGACCCATCTTACTCTTGAGCAGCTTCTACAGCAGCTTCAGTTTCTTCCGTTGTTTCTGTTTCTTCCCCTTGCTTAGCTTCAAGGACAGCGTCTGCCATCTTAGAAGTCAACAATTTAACGGCACGGATTGCATCATCGTTCGCAGGGATGACATAATCGATTTCGTCTGGGTCACAGTTCGTATCAACGATACCTACAACTGGAATATTCAATTTGTGAGCTTCAGCAATTGCGATGCGCTCTTTACGAGGGTCGATCACGAACATTGCGTCCGGAAGGCTCTTCATTTCTTTAATACCGCCTAGGAATTTAACAAGACGATCTTTTTCTTTAAGCATGTCGACGACTTCTTTTTTAGGAAGTACATCGAATGTACCGTCTTCTTCCATGCGCTCAATGTCTTTAAGACGGTTGATACGCTTACGGATGGTTTCAAAGTTTGTCAGGGTACCACCCAACCAACGTTGGTTGATGTAATACATGCCACAACGAGTCGCCTCGTCGCGAACTGTATCCTGAGCTTGTTTTTTAGTACCTACGAAAAGAATGTTACCGCCGTCAGCAGCGACCTCTTTGACATAGTTAAATGCTTCATCAACTTTCTTGACCGTTTTTTGCAGGTCGATGATGTAGATCCCGTTACGCTCCGTGAAGATGTATTTTTTCATCTTTGGATTCCAGCGACGGGTTTGGTGTCCAAAGTGAACACCAGCTTCAAGTAGCTGTTTCATAGAAATTACAGACATGATAATTCCTCCTGTTTGGTTTTTTTAGTATCCTCCGCCTCTTTCATCTTCTCTAGTGAACTCTATAAAAGAGCAACCTCACTTGAGAATCCAAAGGCGTGCGTATTGACACCGTCAGTAAATATATCATAACAGAACGGGGCATTCAAGTTTTTTTCATAGGTTTTTGATGAAATTTGAGGAGTAATTCGATTTCTGTCTTTCCTTTATCCATCATTTTTGCAATTTCCTCTATACTATAACCTTTTTCTTTCAAATCCAATACCTGTGAATGAAAAGAGGGCTTATAGCTTTCTGTTTCTTCCAACTTGGGCGGGGTATAGGTAGAGGAAGTCTGATTCTTTGTGATGTCTTCTTTATCCAGATGAATCTTTCCCCTTTCCCCTTCGTCTTCTGTTTGAGAATCATGAAAGGCAGAGGAGTGACGGTTCTTCCTGACTAGGCTTTCCATTCTTTTATTTTCTTCTTTAATTTCCATTAAATACGAAGTGAAAAGATCCTCAATTTCTGCTGCCACTTGTTTTTGTCTAAGCTCAAGTTCTTCTGTTCTGCGGACCTTCTTCATTATAATAAAGAGTGAAAAGAGCAGAACACCATCAATAATAAAACTGAAAATCAATAAAAATCCTGTCATTTCTATCCACACCATTCATTTCTGTTCCATTTATGTAGGGGCTCACAATCACCGCTGCACTGCCTTCTGTTTCATCCCCTGTTTTTTCTATACGGTTACAATTTCCCGCAAAGACCCTTTTAGCTTATAGATTGCTTTCGCATGGATTTGGGAAATCCGGGAGGTTGTCAACTCTAGCACTTGACCAATCTCCGTTAAAGTAAGCTCTTCATGATAGAAAAGACTGATAACAAGTTGCTCCTTCTCGTTTAATCGACTGATTTCTCTCGCCAATTCTTCATAGTTTTCTTTTTTAATGATCGATTCTGCGGGCGTAAATGCTCGATCATCCGGAATCGAATATCCAATTCCTTCTTTATGATCTTCGCTTCCATCATTTGTTTTTTCTTCCATGGAAAGAACATTTGCAAAAAGAGAGTCCTTGACAGTCTCTTCTACTTCTTCTGGAGACATACTTAGTGCTTCGGCAATCTCATGGGAACTTACCGGACGTTGCAATTCCTGCTCCAACTTTTCTGTCATCTGTTCAATTTTTTTAGATCGGTCCCTCACTGATCTCGGGAGCCAGTCTTCTTTTCGTAAACCATCCATGATTGACCCTCTAATACGGAAGGAAGCATACGTATCAAACTTCAGATCCCTTGTTCGATCGAACTTTTTCAATGCATCATAAAGTCCCAACATTCCTAAACTTCTCACATCATCTTTACTGACGCTTTTCGGTAAATGAGCAGAGATCCGCTGAACATGGTAGCTCACTAAATAGTCGTATTGCTGTACCAATTGATTTGCAGCTTCTCCATCCTGCTCATGTGTCCACATATTCCACCACTGTTGTTCTTGAGGAGATAAACAGCTGGTCATTCCAATCCTCCCCGTCCTTTAATTGGTTAATTACTAAAACCTTTTATGAATCTTCATTCAATAACTCCCGCACCATCTTCGAAGTTTCTTCTACATCCATATCCGATGATAATGCTGCTTGAGCCGATTCATGAGTGCCTTCTTTATCGGCTGGAGCTGTGACGAAACTCCAAAACGACCGAAATACATAGGAGAGTACAAAGAAGCATAAAAAGGCGGTGGTTCCCCTGTAAATCGCGGTATCAAAATTCGTCACTTGAGTGCTGATTGAAAAAACGAATAGAAACCCAAACACGGCTGTCCATAAATTCCACAAAAGCGTTCCTTTCATCAAATCACACTTTCTCCTTGATTCACTTTCTTAATATGCAAATTCGCTGTTTCAGGGTTGAATTCAATCGTTCGTCCGCTCTTACCTCCGACATCTTCTGCCAATATCGGAATATGAAGAGATTGAAGGTTTTCTTTCACTGCCTCCACATTCCTTGGGCCTATACGCATCATGTCACTGGTGGAGGTGAATTGAAACATTTGGGCCCCACCCGCCAGCTTCGCTTTTAAACGATAGGAAGACGCTCCAGCACCTCTAAGGGCAGTAATCAGATCTTCGATCGCTGTATCTGCATATTTCGCTCTCTTCAGTCCCTGCTTTTTTGCAAGGGAAGCTTCAGGAAGCATAATATGAGCCATCCCCGCCAGTTTTTTAATATCGTCATAAAGTACGATCCCAACACATGAACCAAGCCCTGAAGTACGAATCAAATGCGGGGAATGGACAATACCCATGTCTCCGATCCCAATTCTCACCACCTGTTTTTCCTTAATCATCTTCACGCACTCCTAAGGAAGAAAAAATCTTCTGATAAGAGGGAGGATCAGGAAAGAGGAAGAAGTGACCTTCCAGGAATCCACCTTCCCCTCCGTCTCCATCCGTAAGAGAAGTCTTGATCACAATGGCTGCGTCACTCACTTGCGAAAGTTCAACTAATCCCATGCTTAATATAGCTCCCACCATATCCTGAGATATCGATGGTACCGTTGATTGAAGATCCAATTCTGTAAAATCGCAAAGTGCGGTAAGATATGCCCCTGACAGAATATTTCCTAATTCCTGGAGAGCAGAAACGGCCATTCCCGCATCATTATCAAAACCTTCGGAAGCATTTGTCATAAGCTCTACAAAATGATGAGCTTGAGAAGGGGGCATGAGAAAGAACATACTGCCTGGAGCCTCGCCTTCCATTCTTTGAAAAATACTGACGACTTCTTTATCTGCTCCCCCAGCGAGATCCATCACTTGGTCAAAGTCCACCACTTCTACACCGGGGACATTCATCTCTATTTTCTTCTGAAGCAGTTTGGATAGAGATGTAGCCGCATGTCCTGAACCTATATTGCCGATTTCTTTCAAAACGTCCAGCTGGATGGGACCAAATTCTTCAATGAATTTTTTTGAATTAGACATAAAGCTCATTTAACTCATGAACGTCGTCTTTGGCAAGAACTTTTTCTAAATTCAACAAAATGAACAGGCGCTGATCCAATTTGGATACCCCTTGGATATAATCCGCCTCAACTGTTCCTATCACTTCTGGTGGGGGTTCAATGCTTTCTTCATCCAGGTCAAGGACATCGTTTGCCGCATCCACGATCAAACCGACACTCATATCATGGATTTTCACTGTGATGATTCTTGTAGCATCCGTGTCCGCCACTTCTTCAATCCCGAACCTTTGTCTCAAATCGATGACCGGTGTGACGACCCCTCTTAAGTTCAGGACCCCTTTTACAAATGGTTTTGTACCCGGGACACGGGTGATCGGCATTAGTCGTTCGATGGAACCTACGAGATCCACAGGTACGGTGTGTTCTTCATTGTTGATTTGAAAGACAATCACTTTCAATTTTTTATTTTCTTCTGCCACTTTCTTTTCCCTCCTTTATTACTTGATTAAAGCATTGCTGTCGAGGATTAATGCGACTTGTCCATCTCCCAGGATCGTCGCTCCTGAAATGGCGAAAGCTCCGGATAAGTAGTCGCCGAGTGACTTTAAGACGACCTCCTGCTGACCAATGAATGAATTAACAACAAGAGCTGCCATCTTTTCTCCTTTTCGAACGATAACAACAGAGTAGTATTCCTCTTCATCCAATTCCTGCGGTACAGTCAGCACATCTTTCAAAAAGACGAGTGGTACGACTTTCCCTCGGAAGTCAATGACTTTTTTGTTATGAGCATGCATGATTTCTTCTTTTTTCACGATGGCCGTTTCAATAATTGATGAAAGAGGGACAGCGTATTTTTCTTTTTGTACTTCCACCAGCATTACGGAAATAATGGAAAGGGTGAGTGGCAGCTGGATGGAGAATATACTCCCCTCATCAGGTACCGAGTCTACGGAAATATTCCCTCCAAGAGATTCGATTGTGTTTTTTACAACATCAAGTCCTACTCCTCTACCTGATACGTCAGAAATGGTGTCTGCAGTTGAAAAGCCACTTTCCATGATCAAATCGAACACTTGAGAGTCAGTCATTGCCGCTGCCTGTTCTTCTGTGACCACGCGATTGCTCACCGCTTTTTGGACAACTTTGTCACGGTTTATGCCGCCTCCATCATCAGAAATTTCAATGAAGACATGATTACCACTGTGGTATGCTTTCAATTCAAGCTTTCCTGTGGCAGGTTTCCCTTTGGCTTCTCTTTCTACTGGACCCTCAATTCCATGATCGATCGCGTTACGAATAAGGTGCACAAGTGGATCACCGATTTCATCAATGACGGTACGATCCAGTTCTGTTTCAGCTCCTACTACACTTAGATCAATCTTCTTATTCAAATCTTTTGAAAGCTGGCGGACCATCCTTGGAAATCGATTGAACACCTGCTCGACTGGTACCATACGCATGTTTAAAATGATGCTTTGCAAATCCCCTGAGATTCGTGTCATGCGTTCGACTGTTTCACGTAGTTCTGTGTGCTTTAGGTCATCTGATATTTGTTCAAGACGACCCCGATCAATCACAAGCTCTTCAAACAAGTTCATAAGAGCGTCCAACCGATCTATATTGATGCGGATGGTTTTACTCCCTACCTGTTTTCCTTCTTTCTCTTCATTTTGGACAGGCGGCTTTTCTTGACCAGCCCTTTCTTTTTGGGGAGACTTCGAATCTGTTTCTTCTTTCGTCTCTTCAGAAATCTGGTAGACCGTGACATGCACATGTTCAATTTCGGATACTTTTTTAATTTGACCTTCTATGTCCTCCGGAGAATCTTCTGTAACGAGCAAAACCTGGAAACTCGTTTCAAATTCTTCATTTTCCAAGGCTTCTACAGAAGGAGAGGACTTGATCACATCCCCTGACTGCTCTAGGATTTCAAAAACCATATAGACACGTGCGGCTTTCAAAAGACAATCCTCTCTTAATGTAACTTCAATCTGGTAATTGCTTTTTCCCAGTTCACTAGATTGTTCCAGAGCTGCTTTTGTATATTCATCAATAGAAAGTAAAGAGGCAGTTTCCGTCTTCTTTGATATAGACGCTATAGCAGGAGCCTCCGCTGCCCCTCCTTCACCGTTTTCGATGTTTTTTAATAACGCGACGACTCTTTCGACATTTCTTTCTCCTGAGCCGCCTTCCGCTATATCAATGACCATCGCTTCCAAGTCATCTACAGAATCAAAAACGACATCCAAGATGCCTTCATCTACCGACACTTTCTCATTCCTTACAGCATCAAGAACATTCTCCATTATGTGTGTCAAATTGGATAGATCTTGATATCCCATTGTTGCTGACATGCCTTTCAATGTATGGGCCGACCTGAAGATTTCATTGACGATGGTAAGGTCCTGAGGGTTTTTTTCCAAATGTAACAGTTGGTCATTGATGGATTGCAAATGCTCTTTACTTTCATCAATAAAAACTTCCAAGTATTGATTGGTTTCCATAACTCTACCTCCTTTTATTTTGAAGAGATTCTACAATACTGTGACTGATTTCATTTAATTTCCTGACATCATCAGCAAGACCTGACTTTACGATTGCCTTTGGCATTCCGTACACGACACACGTACTTTCATCTTCTGCGATCGTGAAGACAGTTCTTCCCTGCTCCTTCATGGCAAGAATACCTTCTAAGCCATCGGCCCCCATCCCTGTCATGATGACAGTGGTTGTGGAGATCCCCGGTAGATTCGCAATGGAAGAGAACATCACATTCACTGAAGGTCTATGACCATTTAGAGGACTGGATTCATTTAAATGAATCCTGAGACGCTGGTTATCCTTTACCACTTCCATGTGGTAGCCGCCTGGAGCGATATAAGCAACGCCCTTATGTATTTCCTCCATATGTTCCGCTTCCTTCACTGAAATTTCAGACAGCCTGTCGAGGCGTTTAGCCAAAGATTTCGTGAATCCTTTAGGCATGTGTTGAACGACTAAGATCGGGGCAGGAAGGTTGCCGGGAAGAGATGTCAAAACCTCCTGCAAAGCTCTGGGTCCTCCGGTGGAGGTGCCTACAGCAATCAGATGCCCTTCCTCTTTCATATCGTCAGGGGAACGTACTTTTTTACTAGCGATTATCGTAGATGGTGGCTTTACTTTGGCCTCTCCTGCAATAAGAACCTTGCGGACAACATCTTTGTCTACCTTTTCCATATCAAGGGAAATAGAGCCCGATGGTTTTTGTATAAAATCCACAGCACCAAGACTCATGGCTTTCATCGTGCTTTCTGCACCCTCCTGCGTCAAACTAGAAACCATTACTACAGGGAGTGGAGAACTTTCCATGATCTTTTGTAATGCCTCTAAGCCATCCATGACTGGCATTTCTATATCCATTGTTACGACGTCCGGCCGTAAGGTGTCCAACTTATCCAGACAATCTTTGCCATTCCTTGCGGTGCCAACAACAAGGATTCGATAGTCTTTTTCTAATATATCGGTCAAAATACGCCTCATGAAGGCGGAATCATCGACGATTAGTACCCTCAACTGTTTCATTTCTCTACCTCTCAAAAACAAATCTCTTTAATTTATCCACAAACGAAAAGGATGATGCTGCCTGAGTACGGCTCTCGTTCAAATAACCAAGCACCAGCTCCTCAAGGGATCGACTCACTCTGCTTTTAGGTCTGTCAATTACAAATGGACGCTGTTTATTGACGGCTTCAAGGACAGATCTGTCATCAGGTAAAACGCCTAATAAAGCCACTTCTGATGCTAAGAACCTCTTGACTACAACCGCTAGTCGTTCAAAAGTCTCTCTGCCACTTTTCTCATTAAGCGAACGGTTCACGAGAATTTTAATCGGAAGTCTGTTGTCTTTATGTACAAGATGCTTAATCATCGCGTAACCGTCCGTAATTGAAGTGGGTTCGGGAGTAGTCACTACGATCACCTCGTGGGCCGAGCTTATAAAGTGCAAACTGTCTTGAGTTGCCCCTGCACCCATGTCGAAGAGGATATAATCGAATGACTTGATCAATTGTTCAAATTCATTCTGAAAGTAGTTGAATTTCGAGTCGTCTAGTTCAAAAATGCGAGTGAGTCCTGAACCGCCAGCAATATAAGGCAAGGATTCTGGTCCTCGTTCAATAATATCTTGAATCGATATATCTTCCTTAAATAAGTCCACAAATGTCCTTTTGGGTGATTTTCCCATTAAAATATCGATGTTTCCCATCCCGATATCCAAATCAAAGATCAAAACCTTCCGGCCTTTCCTCATGAGCTGCAATGCAAAGTTGATGCAAAAATTCGACTTGCCTACTCCACCTTTTCCGCTTGCAACAGCTATGGTTTTCGCCTGTTTATTTCCTCCCATCTCTTGCATACGCATGCGAAGAATTTCAGCTTGATCTTTCATTTGCAAAACCCTCCACAACTTCTCTAGCAAGGACCATGGCGGACGCTGTCTTAATGTCATCCGGTACATTCTGACCATCCGTCAAATAAGCGACCCCGACATCATGAGTGAGGACCATGTTTACGGCATTGCCCTTTCGTGCGGTTTCATCGACTTTAGTGAAAATCAATTGATGGATGGGGATATCTTTAAATTGTATAAGGATCTCACTCATATCGGTGAACTTGCTCGTCAATCCTAATACAAGGAAGTTATCCGAATCCTCATGAAAGTCGATCACCTTCTGCAGTTCACGGATGAACAATGAATCCCTGAAGTTCCTTCCTGCCGTATCAACAAGTACGAGGTCGAAATCTTGAAAACGTTCCTTCGCCTTCTTGTAATCCTCCATGCTATAAGCAACTTCTAGAGGGATATCCAAAATTTTTGCATATGTTTTCAACTGGTCGATCGCGGCAATCCGATAAGTGTCTGTTGTAATAAAACCCACGTTCAACTGGTGATTTAAAGCGGCATCCGCCGCAAGTTTCGCAAGCGTAGTCGTTTTTCCCACGCCCGTAGGTCCGACTAAGTGGATGAATTTCTTATCGAAAGCAGGTTTTCCAAATTTCATTTGTTTCATAGATTCATACAATTCCAGTCTCAGGTGGTTTTCAAGCTCGTTTAAATCTTTGAAACTTTTCCCTTTTTCCAATAGACGATCAATCACATTTCCTGCTACACCTTCCGTGACTTCACGCCCTAAGAGAAACTGATAAGCCATTTCAAGCGGTTCAGGATAGGCTTCTTTTCGATTTTGAATGATGGACCTAAGCTCTTTCAATTCCTTCATAATTTCACGATTCGGGTGTACGGTGGATGGTTGTTCTTCCATTTTCTCAACGCGTCTCGTTGGATCAGGTGTCCTCTCGTGCTCATCAGAAGGGTCAATGGCAGCAATGACTTCTGTGATCTCTTTTTGGAAAAGACCTAAAAATCCATTCGTTTTCTTCACTTTGGAATTTAGGATCACAGCATCTGCCCCTAATTCCGCTCTCACTTTCTTCATGACTTCCGGCATTGTTGCCGCTTGAAATTTTTTCACTCTCACGCTACATTCACCACCCCTACACTCTGGACTTCTACCGTTGGATCTAATTCGTTATAAGATAATACAACGACTTGAGGTAAGAAACGATCCAGCAGTTGTTTTACATACATCCGTACCGCTGGTGAGCATAGAAGAATGGCTGTTTCTTCCTGTAAGGACATTTGTTCCACCTGTTCTGCAATCGCAGTAATAATGGTCTGCTGATTTTCAGGATCCAGGGCTAAATAACTTCCATGCTCTGTCTGCTGGATATGATCGGCAATGATCTTTTCCACTTTTCCAGAAACGGTAATGACTTTCACTAATTGATTGTCTTTTTTATACTGGTTCGTAATTTGCGCGGACAGAGATTGCCTCACGTATTCAGCCAGCAGCTCTGTATCATTGGTCATTCTTGCAAAATCAGCGAGCGTTTCAAAAATAACAGGCAGGTTTTTCACAGAGACATTTTCTCGTAATAATTTGGCAAGGACTTTTTGTACATCACCTACACGAAGCGGCTCTGGCGTAACTTCTTCTACAAGGATCGGGTAAGATTCTTTCAGGTGATCGATCAGCTGCTGCGTTTCCTGCCTTCCGAGCAACGCATGAGCCTGCTGTTTTATGACTTCGGTAATATGTGTTGAAACAACAGATGGAGGATCCACCACTGTATAACCGGATAGTTCTGCTTCATCCTTCTGTTCTTCCGTAATCCATTTTGCAGGAAGGCCAAACGCAGGTTCCCGGGTATCGATTCCTTCGATTCCATCATCATCTCCCGGGCTCATTGCTAAGTAATGATCCAATAAAAGCTCCCCATGAGCCACTTCGTTCCCTTTCACTTTAAGACGGTACTCGTTAGGGTTCAGCTGTATGTTATCTCTGATTCTTACAACAGGGATGACGATTCCAAGTTCAATCGCCAACTGTCTTCTGATCATGACGATACGGTCCAGGAGGTCTCCTCCCTGGTTCGTATCCGCAATCGGGATCAAGGCATACCCAAACTCAAACTCAATGGGGTCCATACTTATCAAGTTTACAACGCTTTCTGGGGATTTCATTTGATCGCTCTCCGCTTCATCCATCTCTTCCGGTTCATCAAATTCCGGTTCTTTCTCCTCTCGGGATAACCAATACCCACCAAAGGCAAGAACAGCCGCAATGAGTGTAGTCAGGAAGATCGGAATCGGAGTCAAACCAAGGAGGAAGATGGTCACAGCAGCAATGTAAAGCAGCTTCGGATAGCGAAGCAGCTGACTGGTGACATCTGTACTCAAATTCCCTTCAGAAGCCACCCTCGTTACGACAATTCCTGTCGCCGTTGAGATGAGAAGGGCAGGAATTTGACTGACGAGGCCGTCCCCTACCGTCAAGCGCATGTACGTATCTATCGCTTCGCTGAAAGACATGCCCATCTGAACCATACCAATGATCAGCCCAAAGATAATGTTGATCAAGACGATGATGATCCCAGCAATGGCATCTCCTTTAACGAATTTACTCGCCCCGTCCATCGCTCCATAAAAGTCCGCTTCATTTTCAATTTTTCCCCTTCGTTCTTTTGCCTGGTGTTCATTGATCAATCCAGCATTAAGGTCTGCATCAATGCTCATCTGTTTCCCTGGCATCGCATCCAGTGTGAAACGTGCGGCCACTTCAGAGACTCTTTCCGCTCCTTTTGTAATGACGAGAAATTGAATGATGACCAAAATGACGAACACCACAAATCCGACAAGCGGGTTACCGCCAATGACAAACGTTCCAAATGTCGCAATCACTCCCCCAGCTTCTGCTTCAGAGAGAATGGAACGAGTAGTGGAAACGTTCAACCCCAAGCGGAATAAAGTAAGTAATAATAGCAATGTCGGGAAGACAGCAAACTGCAGAGCTTCATCCATGTTCATAGACACAAGGATCACAATCAGAGCAAGGGTAATATTAATCAGTATGAAGAAGCTAAGGAGCCACCCGGGCAACGGTATGACAAGCATGACGATAATTAAAATCACGCCGATAAGTACAGATAAATCTCTTGCTGACATAAGGGTTTACTCCTTTCTTACATTTTTCTTTCTAATTGATAGACATAAGCCAACACTTCAGCAACAGCTTTATAAAACTGTTCATCGATTGGCTTTTCAATTTCTGAATGCTGATACAAAGCTCTCGCCAGTGGTCTATTTTCCACTGTCACTACATTGTTTGATTTCGCCACTTCCTTGATTTTAAGAGCGATAAAATCCACGCCCATCGCGACCACATAGGGAGCATCTGACTGGGCTTCATCATATTTGATCGCGATTGCATAGTGAGTGGGGTTGGTAATGACAACATCAGCATCCGGGACCTCACTCATCATTCTCGCTGCTGACATCTGGCGCTGCTTTTCCTTAATCTTGGCTTTAATTTGCGGATCACCTTCCATGTTCTTGTGTTCATCTTTGATGTCTTTTTTGGACATCCGTATATTTTTTTCATGGTCATATTTTTGATAGGTGTAATCCAGAACAGATAAGATCAACAAGGCTAGCGCGGAAGCCAGCCCCATGATGGTCGTAATCGTTCCAAAAAAAGCCAGTGCCGATTCCACCGACTTCTGGGACATCATCATCATTTGGTCTTTATTGACCCAAATGATAGCAAACGTGATGACCCCAACCATGCTGATCTTTAAGAGTGATTTCAGCAGCTCGACCAATGCTCTTGCAGAAAAAATCCTTTTCGCACCTTTGATGGGATCCAATTTTTTTAAATCCATTTTTAAAGGTTCTGCTGTGAACATAATCCCTACCTGAAGAAGATTCGAAGCAATACCGGCAACAACCGCTACCCCCATGATGGGTGCTATGATTTTGGTTATTTCCATCGTCATCTCCACGAACATGGCATGTGTCTGTTCTTGAGAAAGCTCTTTATGTATGTACTCATTGAATGCCACTTTGTACATCCCTTTGAGTGTCCCTTCCATATAACCACCCAGAAGGAAAAGCGTTCCGAAAATGAGGAGCAGTAAGAAACCGGTATTCACATCCTGGCTTTTAGGGACCTGCCCTTTTTTTCTTGTATCTTCACGTTTCTTTGGTGTGGCTTTCTCTGTTTTTTCATCTGCAGCAAAATACTGGAGATCAAGCTTTAACCAAACCATTATTCTCAACCTCCGAATACTTGCATAAGATCACGCATCGTCAGCAGCATTGTTTCAAATAAATTCTGTATGAGCATGACATAAAAAGTCATGGCAATGACAAGCACAGACAGGGCTACAAAAATTTTCAATGGTAAACCAACAACAAAGACATTCAGTTGAGGTACTGTTCTCGCGATGATGCCAAGAGCGATATCGACTAAAAACAGACACCCTACGATTGGAACGGCCATAAGAAAAGCAATAACGAACATTTGGTTGAAAGATTGAATGACGAACATAATCCAGCCTTCATCTCTTAAAGGTAAAAATTGATCGATGGCAATCATTTCATAGCTGTAAAACACGCCGTCAATCATCAGATGATGACCATCAACAGCTAAAATAAATAATAGAGTGATAATATATAAATATTGTCCAATTAATGGACTTTGAGCACCCGTCTGCGGGTCAATGACGTTAGCAATGGCAAAGCCCATCTGAAAATCTATGAAGCCCCCTGCGATTTGGATCGCTGAGAGGATTATGTAGGCTAAGAGTCCGACACCGATCCCAACGGCCATTTCTTTAAACAACAAAAGAAAATACTCTCCATCAATGGTCAGTTCAGGCGCAGGAACGGTGAAGTACATGATCGCAGCCAAGAAAAAACTGAAGGCGACTTTATGTCTCGTCGGAACGGTCCGATATGAAAAGAGAGGAAGCGTTACGAAAAAAGACGTCACCCTTACTAATATGAGCAAAAACGCTGGCACATTGGCCCAATTTATCGTATCCAGCATCTTATCCTACCAGGATATTCAAGTTATTAAAAATATTGGCAGTGAATTCAACCATATTGGTAAGCATCCACGGCCCAAAGACGATGAGACCAATCATCACAGCCACAATTTTCGGAATGAAAGCAAGCGTTTGTTCCTGGATTTGCGTCGTTGCCTGAAAAATACTGACAAGTAATCCAATAGCCAGTGCCAAAATCAATAATGGACCAGAAATGAGGAGGACGGTATAAATGCCTTCTTTAGCAAACGAGATCACCATATTACTGTTCATTCTTTAAACCTCCGATCTTAAAAGCCTTCCAATAAAGCTTTTGATATTAAGTACCACCCATCCACTAGGACAAAGAGTAGAATTTTAAATGGCAGGGAGATCATGACGGGCGGAAGCATCATCATTCCCATGGACATAAGGACACTCGCTACAGCCATATCAATGACTAGAAAAGGAACAAAGATCATAAATCCCATTTGAAAAGCCGTTTTCAATTCACTGATGGCAAAGGCTGGAACAAGAGTCGTGAGCGGGACATCCTGAATGCTTTCAGGTGCTTCCAAGCCTGAATAATTCATAAATAAAGCGAGATCCTTTTGTCTCGTATGTTTTCCCATGAATTCTTTCATAGGTTCACTTGCTTCCTCATAGGCTTCATCTAACGTAATTTCTTCATTAAAAAGCGGTGTCAATGCTTCTTCATTCACTTCTTGAAATGTGGGGGCCATAATGAAGAAAGTGAGGAATAATGCGATCCCGATGAGAACTTGATTGGGGGGCATGGATTGAGTAGCCAGTGAAGTCCTGACAAATGACAAAACGATCAAAATTCTTGTAAAGCTTGTCATTAATATTAAAATGCCCGGTGCCAAGGATAGGACCGTCAGCAATAAAAGCAATTTGACTGAAGTTGCGACACTCTCCGGGTCAGAACTTGAGAAGATATCAATGAATTCATTCATGCTCGGAATCCCTCCTCTTCTCATCCATAACTTTCTTCCTTTTATCTTTCATATCGTTCAATTGGTTTTCAAACAGTTGTTGAAATTGGATAGAAGAGGAGCCACTGGATTCCTGTCTGTCTTTCCATTTGTTCGTCCATTTTTTTATGTTCAAGTTTGGAGATGGACTCCCGTTCTGCTCCTGATTCAACAACATCTGCTTTGTCTCTTCTTCGGTGATTTCAGTTATGATCTGTACCGTCTCCCCCACTCCCAGGATAAAGACTTGTTCACCAATACGTACAGCTTGGATCGATCGGCTCGGGCCCAGGTTCATTCCACCCAGGTTCTCCATCGTACGGTTCTGATTAAACATTTTATTTTTTTGGTTAAAGAACTTAAGCAATCCATATAGAAGAGCCACTACAAATATCAATGCAAAAATCAGTTTAACTACATTCCAAACAAGACTGCCCCCGCCCTTCATTTCTACAGGGGAATCTGATGTCTGCTGATCTTCTATCTGCCCACCTTCAGAGGAAGGACAACCCTCAAGCTGAGGGTTCTCCAAACACTCGAAGGCCGAGGGCTGGGCAAGTCCTTGTACAGGAAAAACTGTCATCATCAGGATGATGAGCACGGCTGCCACTGTCACTCTTGTTGTAGAAATCATGGACATTCTTCTTAACTCAACGCTTTTTGAATAGCCTCGATTACACGATCAGCCTGGAATGGTTTAACGATAAAATCTTTCGCTCCAGCCTGAATGGCATCCACAACCATGGCTTGCTGTCCCATAGCGGAACACATAATCACTTTGGCATCCGGGTGTTGGCCTTTAATTTCCTTCAATGCCGTAATTCCATCCATCTCCGGCATTGTAATATCCATCGTGACCAAATCCGGCTGCTCCTCTTTATAGAGTTCAACGGCTTTTTTGCCATCTTCAGCTTCACCAGCAATTTCATAGCCATTTTTCGTTAAAATGTCTTTTACCATCATTCTCATAAATGCCGCGTCGTCTACGATCAGTATTCTTTCTGCCATATTAAATCCTCCCTATTAATGCTCTATTTATCGTAATTTTGTTAAACGTTCTTTAGGACTCAGGATATCCGTCACACGCACGCCGAAGTTCTCATCAATAACGACAACTTCCCCTTTGGCCATCAATTTTTCATTGACATGGATATCCACGGGCTCTCCCGCTAATTTATCAAGTTCAAGCACAGAACCTGATGATAATTCCAGTATTTCTCTGACAGAACGTTTCGTCCGTCCAAGCTCTACCGTCACTTTCAAAGGAATGTCCATCAACATATCCAAGTTCTTTTGTTCAGACCCATTCAATTGAACAGGTGTAAAACTTTGAAACTCTGCCGTTTGAACATTTGCATCATCTGCTGACTGTCCGGCCGGTCCTCCTACATATTGCGGAGAATGAGGGGGCTCTTCTGTCATTGAAGATTCATAGAATGTATGTTCAGCCATATTATCCGCCGGCTTCTCATGGTTCTGTACAGAAGATTGCTCTTTCACCGGTTCAGTTTCACTCTTTGAAAGTGGTTCTTCTGCAGACGTGAAGCTCTCTCCAGCCTTTGATTCTTCCTGCTGTGGGTTCATTAATTCTTCCACAAGCTCTTTAGCGAAACTCACCGGGATGAGCTGCATGATATTGGAATCAATTAAATGGCCTACTTGGAGTTGGAAGGAGACTTTTACAAGCACTTCCTCGTCCGGAATCTTGTGCGTACCTTCATCTTCCTCCAAATCCAGCACATCGATGGCTGGGGGAGATATGTCTACTTTTTTATTAAAGATCGTCGACATACTCGTAGCCGCAGATCCCATCATTTGATTCATCGCTTCCTGTACGGCACTCAATGCAATTTCATTCAGGTGATCATCCGGGTCGGTGCCATCACCGCCAAGCATTAAATCAGCAATAATTGCGGCATCCTTCGTTCGAATCACGAATACATTTTCACCTGAAAAACCGTGGGTATAAGTAACGCCGACCGCTACGTGCGGCTTCGGGAATTCATCCGGTAAATCCTTTCTTTCCAAGACGGATATCTGCGGCGTTGTAATATCAACCTTCTGATTCAAAAGTGAAGATAGTGCAGTCGCTGAACTTCCGAATGAAATGTTGCCGATCTCACCTAAGGCGTCTTCCTCCAACGACGATAACGTTTCTTCATTATCCGAGAGGCCCTCTTCGTTGTCATTGTCACCCCCGCCGTTTAATAGCGCATCAATTTCATCTTGGGATAACATATCATCACTCATTTTCTCCGGCACCCCCTTGATATTCCTCTAATACTTGCACAGCCAGTTTATTTCTTGATTTCCCTGGCTGTATGTAAAATTTAACTTCATCATCCACCTTCATTTTCAGCGGTTGGTCAATGGGCTGGTCAAGACAGATGACATCCTCTTTACTCAACCCTAAAAATTGTTCGATGCTCATGTCAGCCTCTCCCAGGACTGCCCTAACATCCAGCTCCGCTTCCTTGATGGTATGACTGATGGCTTGTACTTCTGCTGGATCCCGTTCTTTTGGTTTTTCTTTCTGCATCCAGTAGTGCACAGATAACCTTGGGATAATCGGTTCCAGTACAACATGCGGAATACAAATGTTGATCATCCCGCTTGTCTCGCCTATGGTCGTGTTCAATGACACAACGACTACGGTTTCATTTGGTGAGACCATTTGTAGAAATTGCGGATTCACTTCAAATTCTTCCAGTAAAGGATCGATATCGACAATCGATCCCCATGCTTCTTGATAATTCTCTAAAGACCTTTCAAAAAGATGAGACATGATGGTCGTTTCAATTTCGGTCAAATTCTCTATCTTGTTTACGCTGCTTCCTTTACCTCCAAGCACACGATCCATCATGGCGTAAGAAACGTTGGGATTTGCCTCTAAGAGAATCCGTCCTTCAAGGGGAGGCACGCTGAAAATGTTCAGAATCGTCATCGTAGGAATCGACCGGATAAATTCTTCATAAGGCAACTGATCCACTGATGCCACTTCAATGTTCACATAAGTTCTCAGTTGCGCTGAAAAATAAGTCGTCAACAACCTGGAAAAATTTTCGTGTATGCGTGTTAAACTTCTGATCTGATCCTTAGAAAAGCGGAGCGCTCTCTTAAAATCATAAACTTTTACCTTTTTTTCATTATTTTCGTTCTTTAACTCCTCTGCATTCATCTCCCCGGTAGACAGGGCCGAAAGCAATGAATCGATCTCATTCTGCGAGAGAACCTCTTCTGCCAAAACCTCACCCCCCTTTCTTCTTCTCTATTATTGAAGGACCTTGTTTACCGTATAGACGTCTGTGACTTCTCCTTCATCCATGAAATCATTCAGTCTTAATTTGACTTTCGCTTCAAGATCTGACAGTCCAGACTGAAACGTCTCAGAATCCATGGTCGATAATTCTTTCAGAAGAACATTTTGCATTTGAAAGTCTCTTTTCTTCATTTCTTCCATCGATTCTTTGCTATCCGTCACAACCCGAAAGCTGATCCGGACATAATCTCCGTTTTGCAAATCCGTAGTAATCTCCTCTGTTAAAAAAGAGGCTTCACGAATATCATCGATCGATCTTTCCCCACTCGCTTCGCTTTCTCCATTAGAATTGAGAACAAGCACAAGCGCTAAGACACCGATGACGGTCAACGTACTTAACGTAATCACCATCATTTTAAATCCATTCATTAGTCATCCCCTGCCTTGTCTCTTACCCCGACGATACCGATGTTTTTATAAAAACTCGTGACCTTTTCAACGACCTCAGCTTCACTTTCTTTCACGAGGATCGTCCGGCCTGTTGTTGTTATTACTGTCGTATCAGGGTTCGATTGGATTTGCTCTATGTAGATAGCATTGAAAGTAAAAGGCTGGCCGTTTAATTTAGTTAAAGTAATCATTGATATATAGAGAGGGGCGGATATTCAACCCCTCTACCCCCTTTTATCGTTTCAAGTTGACTAGCTCTTGTAAGATTTCATCCGAAGTAGTGATGATTCTTGTGTTTGCCTGGAATCCACGTTGAGCCGTTATCATTTCTGTGAAGGACTCCGCAAGATCGACGTTGGACATTTCAAGAGCGCCAGATACTGTCTGCCCCGTACCGTTTTGACCAGGAGCAATTAAATCATCGATACTGGCTAAACCTTCGCCATCAACAGAGTAAACTCCAGCGTTATTCGTATTCTGGAACGCATTTCCTCCGATTTTCTGAAGACCACTAGGGTTAGAGAATTGCGCCAAACGAATCTGCCCAGCTACAGCAGTATTACCAGTACTATCGATGTAGTTGACTGTGCCGTCGGTCTGGATACTGAAACTTTGGGCATCTGTAGGAATGGTGATGGCTCCTGCTCCTCCACCTTCCCCGTTCTGACCAATCAGATATTTCCCTTCACCATTTACAATGGCTCCATCACTATCCAGATAAAAGTTCCCTGCACGTGTAAAAGATAAATTAACAGCTTGCAGGTCCAGAGCAGCATCATCCGTCGAAATGGGAAGCTCTGCTGTACCTTCACCCAAAACGAACATCCCATCTCCTTCTAAAGCTAAATCCAATGGACGGTTCGTCGTTTGCCTGTTTCCCTGAGTGTGGATGGTATCAATCGAACCTACTTGAGACCCAAGCCCCACCTGGGAAGGATTCAATCCCCCTCTTATATTCTCTCCGTCAGCCAAAGCCGTAGGTCCTTGAGCTGCAGACATCGTCTGGCTCATCATATCCTGAAAAGTGACTCTTCCTTTTTTAAAACCATAAGTATTGACGTTTGCGATGTTATTTCCAATCGTATCGAGTTTTGTCTGAAAACCTTTCATACCAGAAATCCCTGAGTACATTGAACGTAGCATATTGACGACATTCCTTTCCTTCGGTAGATTCATCTGCATCAATCGGTCAGCAGATGGTCAAGGCCTCCCGTTAAGGGTCCAGCCTATTCGTTTACAAAAATTGTTCCATTGATATTTGTGAAAATCTGAGACTGTGTCTCCTCGCGGCCCATGGCGGTCACGACCGTTCGATTTTTTGAGCTGACCACAAGTGCTGCTTCCTTAAGTACGACCAAGGATTGGTCGACCCCTTTTTCGCGAGCTTCGGTCATTTTCTCTCCAATTTTTGACCAGGTTTGTTCACTGATCTCAATCTTCCGATCTTGTAACCTGTCCATCGCATGTTTACTTACTTTGATTTCTTTCGCTTCATGAAGGAACTGTTGAAAAGGAACATTAGCCTTCTTAGCCAGCGGCTGCTTTTTCGGTATGGATAATGGTCTGTGTAAAGATTGAATGCGCGGATCCATCTTATCCCTCTTCAACTTCTATCTCAGATTTTCCGTCCACTTCACCTACTTTGGTAATGTGTGCAACTGAGATTTTCTCTCCTGATTTGAGTTCTAAGTAAGTTTCTCCCCCGGACTGGTTGACCGCTTGGACGATGTCTGATTCCGTACGATCCACTAGTCCTGTTACCTGATCATAAACAGGATAAGAAACTTCTTTTCCAATCAGCCCACTGTATTGGATAAGCGGAGGGAGATTCTGGGTGTCTATGAATCTTTGAAAGGACTGTGACATATTTGTCATCTGTTCAAGGCTTGAGAACTCTGTCATTTGTGAAATAAACTCTTTGTCTTTCATAGGGTCCAGCGGATTTTGGTTTTTTATTTGAGCCATGAGGATTTTCAAGAAATCATCTTTACCGAGCGTGCTGCTCCCGGTCCCTCGAACCTGCTGATTCTGCAAATAGAGAGAGGGATCAATACTTGTCATACCATCACCTATACTTTCTCATTCATTAATATTTCGTGGAAACTGAGTTCTTCGTTTTCTGTCATTTCCATATCATCCTGCTCTTCAACATGCTGATTATGGTCACGTGGTTGCTCCCGGTCTTTACTGCTGCTATCCATCTGGTCATGGAGCTGTTGCTGCAAAGCAGATGCTTCCACCTTTTCTATCACCACTTGTTGGGGGGAAAACATATGTCTCAGTTGCGCTTTGTTCCCTTCGAGCATCTCTTTAGCGGCTTGACTCGTAACTAATATCTTCACTGCCATTTCCCCATTAACCTGAGCAAATTTTACGGTTAGATCCCCAAGGTTCCCCGGTTTCAACTTAATCAGCATTTCCATACTGCCTTTAGGATTTGTGAACAGCCGACTGGATTGAATGATTTTCTCCAGCTGCTGGATCATCTGTTTTTGAGAAGATGTGCTCTCTTGATTCTGGTTCATGTGGATGACATGCTGTTCCACTTTAGTCATAGGCATCGTTACATTATTGGATAATGCCTGATACTTAGGGGCTTGAAGTTTAGGCTCTTGTTGAAGATCTTCCCCCATTGCCTGCTTCACCCATTTAACGATGTCCTTTCCTGTTAGAGGTGTTTGTTGATGGTAGGTTTTTGGAACATCTGTCCGATTTTGATACATATGGATCAATTTACTGAACACCTGTCGTTCTTGAATCGTACCTTCTTGTGTAATCCTTTCAAGAACACCCTGCCCTGTTGATTTATGATTAGGTAGAGACTCAACAAGATGCATGAACTTCTGTAACAATTCCTTCATTTCTTTACCAGCTTTATGAGAAACTTGAGGAGAAGGATCTTTCTCATGAAAAGTCTGAATGATGCTCTTCATCTCCTGCCATGTCTTATGTAAGTTTTTTTCTATGTGGTCAGGATTAGAAGCAGATACAACCTCTTCCTCAGTAAATAAAGGAGCAAGGTGCTGCATGGAGCTTCCACTCTTTGTAGTCACTGTTTTCAGGAGTAATGCCAGTTCTTGGAATGTTAGTGCCAGTTCCTGGGTCAGTTCGGATAAATCAGCAAGGGGTTCTTCAGCGATGAGTTGCTGCCCCAGCTCTTCCATCGGTAAAATCATTTTTGAGAAAAGTCCTTCAGAGACCGCCCCTTTAGCTTTGCGAATGGTTTCATTCCAATTCGCACCTTGACCATCAGACCATTCACCTTGTTCTATCAGGTTCGAAATCATGGCCTCGATTTTATTAAAAAGCTCGATGAATTTTTCTTTTGTTTCCTTTAGATTGCTCTCCTCTGGAATTGACCTTGTGGTACTCCCTTGAAGATCGAGAAGAATAGATCCAAACAAAGCTTCTTCAGTGGCTCCCTCTTCCTCTTTTTTCATAATAGGATTCACCACTATTTTTTGAGATGGCCCGGAGAGCGTCATTAAAGCTGTATTCATTTTTTGCACCCCCTTTCAAGGAAGTCTTACTCTTCAATCAGCATACTCGCAATGTTTGCTGCAGCTTCAGGGTCCATCTGCCCCAGGATTTCTCCTTTTTCTTCACTGGCTACTTCACTCAAAACTTGGACCGCTAGATTTTGGTTCATACTTTCGAGGATAGGAGCCGCTTCTTCTGGATCCATCTCCTGAAAGGAGCGAGCCATTGCTGATACTTTTGAATCCTCGTTGTTCCCCTCTTCTGCCACTGCCTCTTCCAAATCAGCTTTCAACTGCACCACTTGTTGTTCCAGTTCATTGATTTGACTCTGTTTACTATCAGCTTCTGATTGGAGTTCTTCCACTTCAGCTTCTTTGTTGGCAATGACGGCATTCAATCGGTCCATCTCGCCACCATCTGTATCTTTACCTTCAGATGAAGCAACAGAGGATAGACCTGGAATACGACTGGCGTACCTCTCAGCCTCCTCAAAAACATTGACACCACTCAACGTGAGTACAATCAATGTCAGAGTGATAAGAAAAATCAAGGGAAAGATAATGGTGGTGATGATTTTCAAAAAGGATTTTTTGTCTTTTTTCGTGTGTGTACTCTTTGCCATTCCATCACCTATTCTGAAAATTCAAGTATTGTTGCATGGATAGTTCATCCATCTGCTTGGTTTCTTCATGTTTCATAAAATTCCATTGCTCCTCCTGCTTATGCTCCACAATCTTTTCAAACTTCTTCACCTCTAAATGAGCCTTGGAAAGTTTGGCTTGTTTTTGCTGCATATTCACTCTGGCATTGTGCACAGCAGGTTGGAGGTGGTCGATCGTTTCCTGTAAACCTTGTATGTATCGCTGGTGCCGCACGATCGCATCCGCTCTCACTGTTTGGTTTTTCATTTCTTCTTCAAAGCTTTTTTCCGCTAATTCCTTTTTTTTCAGGCAATCATAAAGTTTTTCTGCCTGTTTTTCGAAATCATTGACCGCATCCTGATAGACCTTGCGGGTCTTTTGTTTCTCTCTATCTCTCAAGTCTCTAATTCTTTGGAATGTTTGAATTTCAGCCATGTCATTCAGCCTCCTATAGGAACAGATTTCTCAAATCTTCCACGGATTTCTCAAATCTTGCCGGTTCGTGAATCCCTTGTCTTAAAAATTGAATGATGGCAGAGTGATAGGATATCGCTTGGTCGATTTCTTTACTAGACCCTTTTTTATAGGCCCCGATTTGAATCAACTCACTATTTTCTTCATACGTAGCTAAAAGAGCTCGCAACTTCTCAGCTGATTCCTTATGCTCGGGAGAGACAATTTGCTTCATCACTCGACTGATGGACTTCAAAATATTGATGGCTGGAAAATGTCCTTGTTCTGCGAGTTTACGATCAAGAACAAAATGACCATCAAGAATTCCCCGGACAGTATCAGAGATCGGTTCATTCAAATCATCGCCATCAACTAAAACTGTGTAAAAGGCTGTAATCGTTCCATTTGTGCTGGACCCAGTTCGTTCTAATAGTTTGGGTAAGAGTGCAAAAACGGAGGGCGTATAGCCTTTGGTCGTTGGTGGTTCTCCCGTAGCAAGACCAATCTCACGCTGCGCCATGGCAAAACGAGTGACAGAATCCATCATCAAATTGACGTTATACCCAAGGTCACGAAAATATTCACTGATGGCTGTCGCTGTGTAAGCTCCCTTTACTCTCATCAAAGCTGGCTGGTCGGAAGTAGCAACTACAAGAATGGAGTTTTTTAACCCCTCATCACCAAGATCATTCTCAATGAACTCCCTCACTTCCCGGCCCCTTTCCCCAATCAAGGCGATCACATTTAAATCGGCGGAGCTGTTTCTGGCGATCATTCCCATCAAGGTACTTTTACCAACACCGCTTCCTGCAAATATACCGACCCTCTGTCCTTTGCCGACCGTCAACATGGTGTCAACAGCTCTCACGCCTACTTGAATCGGTTCATGAATCGGTGGACGCATGAGAGGGTTGGGAGGATTCTGGTCTGTAGGATACCCCCTTAAACCTAGTGGCATCGATGCACCATCTAACGGGTACCCTGTAGCATCCAGGATCTTACCGACAAGTCCCATCCCGACTTTGATTCGCATGGGTTCACCGGTGGCTTCGACAATGCTTCCAGGCCCCACTTCCTTTAATTCTCGAAAAGGCATCAAGAGGATGTTTTCATTGTTGAAACCGACCACTTCGGCTGCGATTTTTTCTTTTTGTTCAGAAGTATGGATATAACACAAATCACCGACAGAGGCTTCCGGCCCTTTGGATTCAATCATAAGTCCGACAACCCTATGAATTTTCCCGTACCTTTTCATAGATTCTGCATTGGCGATCGCATCAAAATAACGCTGACTATTCATTTCCCATCTCCTCATGTGCAACCGAGAGCAGTTGATGCCTGAGTTCTGATAACTGAGTATCTACGCTTCCATCAAGTCTTCCAAACCGTGACTCCACGATACATGCGTTAGGGTCTAACTCTTCTTCTGCATAAATACTTAAGTATGAGGATGGCGTAATCAGCCGTTCAAGTTCGTCAGACTGTTTATGGACAAAACTATATTTTTCCGGGTGGACATACAAGGCGACTTCTGGTTGTCCTTTGACCTCTTCCATCACTTTTTTAACCACCGGCATAAACGAGGTCGGATCTTCTTCCAGTTTCTTGTTAAGAATCTTTTCGGCAGTTTTCATAGCTACTTCTACGATCGTTCTTTCACTATTTGTAACCATACGGTCATGCGAAGCTTTCGCTTGAAGGATCATATCATTAGCCTGGGATAACCGGGTTTGGAAGGTTTCGTATCCTTCTTTATGACCTTGTTGAAAACCCTCTTTCATCCCTTTCTGGTAGGCTTCACTTTCAATCATTTTTCTTTCTTCTTCCCAAGTGGCTTTCAAAGACTCTATTTCTTCTTCCGTGGAGCGAATCAATTGCTTCCTTTGATTCCTGGCTGCCTCTAGATCTTCTTGAGCCTGCTGTAAGTGCTGCTTGATTTGCAGCCGCTGCTGGTCTTGTTCTTCTTCATTAGTGCGATGTCCTTGAAAATGAACAGGTCTTAAGCCAATGACACGGCCATTGGAAGAAGATCCGCCATTAGACAATGATGTCATCTCCTCCACCTCTTGCTATTACGATTTCTCCAACATCTTCTAAACGGCGAATGGTGGAAACTACTCTCGTCTGCGCTTCTTCCACATCCCGCAGTCTGACAGGTCCCATAAATTCCATCTCTTCTTTAAAAGTGGTTGCCATCCGTTCAGACATGTTACTGAATACGATGTCCTTCACTTCTTCACTGGACACTTTAAGTGACAGTCGCAGATCATCATTTTCAACATCACGGATGATCCTCTGTATCGCCCTGTTATCCAGAGCAACAATATCCTCAAACACAAACATCCGTTTCTTAATTTCTTCTGCGAGTTCCGGATCTTGTATTTCAAGGGAGTCAAGGATCGTCCTTTCTGTACTACGATCAACACCATTTAAAACTTCCACAACCGCTTGAATTCCACCAGTTTCTGTATAGTCCTGAGTGACTGTTGTAGACAACTTTTTCTCGAGAATTTGCTCTACCTGACTGATCACTTCAGGGGAAGTGGAATCCATGGTGGCAATCCTTCGAGCAACGTCTGCCTGAAGTTCCTGGGGGAGTTCTGATAATATCTGTCCAGACTGTTCAGGGTCGAGGTAGGACAATACTAGTGCTATGGTTTGTGGGTGCTCGTTTTGAATAAAGTTCAGGATCTGATGAGCATCCGCTTTTCTAGCGAAGTCAAATGGCTTCACTTGCAAAGATGAAGTGAGACGCCCGATAATATTCGATGCTTCATCTGAACCAAGCGCTTTCTCAAGAATCGTTTTAGCATAGCCGATTCCACCCTGTGAAATATAATCCTGAGCTAATGCAATTTGATGAAACTGATCCAGGATTTCTTCTTTTTCTTTACTATCCACTTTTTGAACAGAAGAGATTTCCAATGTCAATTGTTCAATCTCTTCTTCATCTAAATGTTTGTAAACTTGAGCAGCAACATCCGGACCAAGGGAGATCAACAGGACAGCCGCTTTCTGCTTGCCAGTCAACTTTGTTTTTCTTAAGGCCATACATAGACCTCCTTAATCTTCCGCAATCCATGATCGCAATAATTTCGCAAAATCTTCAGGTTTTTCTTTTGCCATTTTTTCCAACTGTTTCCGTTTGCGCGTTCCTTCATCTTCCCGCTCTTCTATAGAAGGGATTTCCTGAGGCCTAGATTCTTGCACCTCTTCTTCAAAGAACATGTAGTCTTCCTCAGCCTCGTCTACCTTCGTTCTCTTTCTTCTAGCGATAACGATGAGCAGTACGAGGATCGTAAATAAGAGTATAGCTCCGATAATGTAAACCCATAGAGGAATGCCTTCCCGTGAATCAGGGAATTCGGGTTCCCCATTGAATTCCTGGAACACGATCGATACTTTTTCCTGTGTATCTATTTCTCCGTATTCGCCATTAATCGAAGTTGTAATCATTGAATCCACAATGGACTGTACGCTCTCTTGCACAGTTTGTTGTTCAGCAGCAGTCAGGTATTCGATCTCACCGTCTGGACCGACACTCTTGGTATTATCGATTGCTACTTGAATCCCTAAATCCCTGACCTTATATGGACTTTCTTCAATATTCTTCTTGATTCTGTTGAACTCATTGTTGATGGTTTCACGATTCATTTCGTAATCTCCACCAGAACCTTCTGTGCCAGCCGGGTATTCCGGTATGTCCCCTTCTTCTGTACCTACAGGTCCACCTTCAGGAATACCACCTTCGTAAGTTTCTTCAATTCTTTCTACACTCACAGGTAGCCCTTCCATTGTTTCAGGGTCTACAGGCTCAACAAGTTCCTCTACACGATTTTCCTTAGTGAAATCAATATCTGCTGTTACAGTAGCCATCACTTTTTGCTGGCCGATCATCATGCCGAGCATACGCTGCAAACGCTGCTTAATGTCTCTTTCAATGTCTTTTTTCACATTCTGCTGATACGTATAAGCATTGTCAGAACCACCCATATGAGATTTGTTGATATCAAAATAGTTGAAATTCTGGTCCATAATGACGATATTATCTTTAGGTAGATTCGGTACAGATTTTGAAGCTAAGTTATAAAGTGCTTCGATTTGTCCATTTTCAATTTGGTGCCCCGGCTGTACATTGAGCACAATAGAGGCAGAGGCCGGTTGCGCGGATTCAGAAACAAAGACCTGTTCTTCCGGCATGTTGATCATGACTTGAGCATCCTGGATGCCTGTGATGCCTTTCATTAAATTGGCAAGTTCGGTCTGCATCGCATCGAGCTTGATGACATCAAACTCATTATCCGTCATCCCCCAGGATGTATTTCCACTGAAAAAACCATAATCAATTGTTCCACTATTAGGCAGGCCAGCAGCTGCGAGGTCAACAAGTAAACCTTCTGCCTGGGTGTCTGGAACAAGTATGGTTGATCCTCCTTGATCCAGTTCATATGTAACTCCTCTTGTTTCCAGTTCCGTCTTAATTTGACCAATTTCCTGTAATGTCAAATCTCTGTATAAGGGAACCATATTCGTACGTGAGGCGAAAACACCAGTTAGGATAAAGATTAAAATAATGGCAGCCACCCCGCCAATTATCCACCCCTTTTGTGATGTTTTCCGCTCTTTCCAAAAGGTTGTCATTCTTCCTTGATATTTTTTTATTTTTTCTTTCATAGTTGCCCCCAAAAAAAGCACGACCTAAGCGAATGGTTTAGTGCGAATTAAATATAAAGCAGAGTTATACCTGCATACGCATAATTTCTTTATATGCTTCTACGACTTTACTCTGCATTTCCACAGTTGTCTTCATAGTGATGCTTGCCTTTTGTGAAGAGATCATCACATCATGCAAATCGTTGATGTCTCCCCGAGCGAGTGCCTTTGTCTTTTCATTAGACAGAATTTGAGCTTTGTTCACTCCTGCAACAGCATCCTTTAATTGATTGGCAAATGTTGCATGAGCTTCACCAGGAGAAATATTTTTCTCCCATTGGGTTTGAGAAGGTTGGCTTAAGGGGATTGTGTTAATTATAGGGTTGGACATACTCTATTCTCCTTACTTTATCTTCCGATTTCCAAAGCTTTCATTAACATACTTTTAGAAGCATTGACTGCCGTCACATTCGCCTCATACGAACGAGTGGCACTCATCATATCAACCATTTCTTTTAAAGGGTCGACATTAGGCAGTTCTACATAACCATCCTCGTTGGCATCAGGATGATTTGGGTTGTATACGAGTTTAAATGGCTCTTCGTCCTCAATGATTGCTGTTGCTTTCACACCACTTCCTTGTGATGAATCACTGGCTGCTTTATGTAAAAAACTTTTGAAGTTGTTTTCAGACGGCTCAAAGACGACCATCCTGCGCCGGTAAGGCTGCCATTCTCCATTCTCATCCAAAGTGGCTCTTGTTGTATTTGCGTTCGCCATGTTCGATGAAGCTACATCCATACGTAAGCGCTGAGCTGTGAGTGCGCTTGCACTATTGTTCATTGCATGAAAGATACTCATCCGTTAATTCCCTCCCCTGATGACAGATTCCAGGCTGCGGAATTTACCACTCATGCGGTCAACTAAAGCCTGATACTGGATTTGATTTTGTGCCAGCTCATTCATTTCTTTATCGATGTCCACGTTATTTCCGTTATGATTGTATACCGTATCTGTTCTTGTAAACGTCCGATACGGTTGACCAGTGTTATTCGTAAAGGGTAAATGACGATCATTCGTTCTTTTCGCCTGCAGAAATGAGTGTTCCTGATTTAAGACATCCTTGAAAGCGACACCTTTAGCTTTATACCCCGGTGTATCCACGTTGGCAATATTATTAGAGATTGCTCTGTTTTTAGCTGATGAATAGTCCAAAGCATTCTCTAAACTTGTAAAAGTGCTACTGAAAAGAGCCATTACTCCACCTCTATTCGACATTTTTCCATACTCACAGACACAATTGTAAAAAAATTCACGTACTTGTGTCTATATAAAAAGGTACTTTTTTACGAGAGTATTACAAACACCCCAAAAGAATCAGGTCTATATTCCTTAGTTTTTAACTTTTGTTTCCAAGTGTCGAAATCTTTCCCATAATGAACATTATTACATAACTTTTTGTCGAATAGTGAATATATTTTGGATATTTTTAAAACACGACATAAGATAGTGAAAATAGGTTAAATCTGTTAAAAAACACATCACCCTCGAAGAAATAGTCGTTCTTTGTTACAATATATGGAAGAAATGCAGGAGACTCATATTACTACGATTATAGAGTAGATGAATCTGCGAGGAATCCCCCCTTTTCCTTGGAGTTCAGCAAGCCTTCCCTCATTTTTAAGTCATCTTCGAATTACTGCGTTCTTCTTGTTTACTTCATCGGCTTCATCCAGAGTATATGTCACAGATTAGCGTGGCCACAGACTTCATGTAGAAACTCTCCAGTTCTCCGACTTTTCAATTTTTCTTCAAGAACACTTCTGATAATAGCGACTTCATGGAAGTGAATCATTTCAGATCCTGATCAGTTTTTAGATAAGAAAATAAATCTTTTTATGTGTAGCACGAAAGTGAGTAAAAGATAGCTCTCGAGCATGAAGGTTCTTTGCTAACATCTATCGGATGGGGCCGGGTTAAGAAACTAAAGGACTCCCGCTGCTAGCAAACGGATATTTTAGAGAGCACGCCGGACCTTAGACTAAAGCTCCCTCTATTCACCACATGAAAGTGTCATTGGAGAACCTCTAGGATATAAGCGTGTCTGAACGATGGAACTCATCCCATCACCACGATGTTAAGGAATAACAGAGCCTATTGAAACTCAATAAACGCATAAAAAAACCGCCACTTTGTAAAAAGTGGCGGTTTGATTTTTCTTAATTGGTACGAAGCTTTTGAAGCTCCAGTAGGAAGTTGTTATTCAATACTTTGATGTAGGTTCCCTTCATTCCTAATGAACGAGACTCGATAACACCTGCACTTTCCAGTTTTCTAAGGGCATTAACAATTACTGACCTTGTAATTCCTACACGGTCGGCAATTTTACTTGCTACAAGCAGCCCTTCGTTCCCTTCCAGCTCTTCAAAAATGTGTTCGATAGCTTCAAGTTCACTATAGGATAGGGAGCTGATTGCCATTTGTACGACAGCTTTGCTTCGTGCTTCCTGTTCGATTTCTTCAGTTTTTTCATGAAGAATTTCCATACCAACTACAGTAGCTCCGTATTCAGCTAGCAGAAGATCATCTTCATTGAAATTACTATTCAGGCGGCTCAGAATAAGCGTACCTAGACGCTGGCCACCACCAATGATCGGAACGATTGTTGTTAGACCATTTTCAAACAGTTCACGGTTTTCAACAGGAAAAGCCGTGTATTCACTGTTGATATCGATATCCGGCGTAGTTTCTTCTATTTTGAATAGGTTTTGTGTGTACTCTTCCGGGAATTGACGCTCAGAAAGCATGGCCTTCATTCGCTCATTCTCAATTTCCTGATTGATGGCAAAGCCTAAAAGCTTTCCTCGACGGCTTAAGACGAATGTATTCGCCTCAATCACGTCTCGCATTGTTGCGGACATATCATTGAAGTCCACGGATTTACCTGTGGTTTTTTGCAGCATTGCATTGATTTTACGTGCACGGTCTAATAGTTTCATGTTCATTTCCTCCTTGTTGTTCACCCTATAAAATAAATCGACTCAAATCTTTGTTTTTTACAATAGATGATAGTTTGCTGTCTACATACTGCGGTGTGATTTCAATGGTTTCCATCGTTACGTCAGGGGCTTCAAAAGATAAATCCTCAAGCAGTTTTTCTAAAATCGTGTGCAGTCTCCGCGCCCCGATGTTGTCTGTTTCCTGATTTACTTCATGAGCGATTTCTGCGAGTCTAGTAATAGCATCGTCAGAAAATTCAACCTTTATACCTTCTATTTCAAGTAAAGCCTTATATTGTTTCAAAAGAGCATTCGAAGGCTCTGTTAAAATGTTCTTGAAGTCTGAAACACTGAGTTTATTCAACTCTACACGGATGGGAAACCTTCCCTGCAGTTCTGGAATTAAATCAGAAGGCTTCGCCATATGGAAAGCACCGGCAGCAACAAATAGAATATGGTCAGTTGCAACAGGTCCGTATTTCGTGACGACCGTCGAGCCTTCGACGATTGGAAGGATGTCTCTTTGTACACCTTCCCGGGATACATTCGCCTGGTTGTCACCCTTGGCTGCCACTTTATCGATCTCATCAATAAAGATCATCCCAGCCTGTTCTACTTTAGCTACAGCATCCTGACCGACTTCATCCATATCCACCAATTTTCCTGCTTCTTCTTGTGTTAATACTTTTCGTGCTTCAGAAACAGGAAGTTTACGTTTCTTTTTCTTTTTCGGCATGAATTGACTGAATGCATCCTGCATGTTCATACCCATCTGTTCCATACCGGAGCCTTGCATCATGTCAAACATGGAAGATTGAGATTCTTCCACCTCAATGGTTACCATACGGTCCTCCAGCTCACCAAGATCCAATTGATGACGAATACGGCTTCTTTTTGTCTCTATTTCCGCTTCTTCGCTCTTCTCATCAGGCTCCACTTCCTGTTGATTGCCTTGATTAAAGATCATCTCAAATGGGTTTTTGAAGTTATTGGATTGTTTTTTCTTAGAAGGAACGAGCAGTTTTACAAGGCGCTTGTTCGCTTGTTCTTCTGCTCTGTCTTTCACAGCCTCCATTTTCTCTTCCTTCACCATGCGTACGGCCATTTCCACTAAGTCACGTACCATGGATTCCACATCACGACCAACGTAACCGACCTCAGTGAATTTGGTAGCTTCTACTTTTACAAAAGGAGCCCCGACTAATTTCGCTAAACGACGGGCAATTTCAGTTTTACCTACTCCTGTAGGCCCCATCATTAAGATGTTTTTCGGTACGATTTCATCTTTCAAATCATCTGTCAGCTGCATGCGGCGATACCTGTTTCGAAGAGCAATGGCTACAGATCGCTTAGCGCTCTCCTGGCCAATAATATATTGATCAAGTTTTTCAACAATTTGTCTTGGAGTCAAGTTTAATGACATACATGGTCCCCCTTAATCGAGAACTTCCAGAATTATTTGATCATTAGTAAACACGCAGATCTCTCCTGCAACCTCAAGTGCTGCTCTGGCAATTTGTGAAGCAGATTGTTCCGGTGAATAACGTTTCAAGGCTCGCCCTGCACTAAGAGCGAAGTTACCACCTGAACCGATAGCAAGAATACCATCGTCCGGTTCTATTACTTCCCCAGTACCTGATACAAGAAACATATTTTCTTTATCCATGACGATCAACATCGCTTCTAATTTCCTCAGAACGCGATCACTCCGCCACTCTTTGGCAAGTTCTACAGAAGCTCTAGCAAGGTTCCCATCATAGCTTTCCAGCTTTCCTTCAAACTTCTCAAATAGAGTAAAAGCATCGGCCACAGAACCAGCGAAACCTGCTAATACTTGATCATTAAATAATCGGCGGACTTTCCTTGCCTTGTGTTTCATCACTACTTGATTTCCTAATGTAACCTGACCATCTCCGCTCATCGCACACTCTCCGTTGTGCTGGACGGCAAAGATCGTTGTTGCATGAAATTGCTGCTCCATTATTTTCACCTCTTATTCGCTCGGGGATGACTGTTCATATATACATTTTTCAATCGATCTTTCGATACGTGCGTATAAATCTGAGTGGAAGAGAGCCGTTCATGCCCTAACAATTCCTGTACAGAGCGCAGATCTGCCCCTTCGTTCAGCAGGTGGGTAGCAAACGAATGCCTCAATTTATGGGGATGAATATCCACCGTCATTGCAGCATTTTCCACCATCTTTTTCAATATAAGCCTGATCCCATCGGCTGTTAAAGGACCACCTTTAGCATTCAAAAACAACCGTTTACTCGATGTATTTTTCTTAGAAGCCAATTGATTCCTGCCATCATTTATATATGTGTGAAGTGATTTTGCAGCAAACTGCCCATATGGAACGTAGCGATCTTTACTTCCTTTTCCATGAACAAGAGCTGTATTCAATGAAAAATCCAGGTCAGAGAGGTCCATTTTCACACATTCACTGACACGTATACCCGTTCCATAAAGAAGTTCGATAAGAGCCTGGTTTCTCTGTCCTAAAGGCGTATGAAGATCACTCACTGTGAATAGTTTCTCTAATTCTTCTTCATAGAAGAAGTTCGGTATAGGACTTTCTTTCTTTGGCAATACCACATTTAAAAATGGGTTCTGACCGACAATTTCTTCTCGTTCTAAAAAACGGAAATAGCTTCTCAAACTTGATATTTTTCTGGAGACTGTCCTTCTTGAATGCTGCGCATCATACTGCCTTGATAAAAAGATTCGAATGACGGGGTATTCACATTCCTGAATCGTTACCCCCTCGGATGTGAGAAACGATTCAAATTCATCCAAATCCCTTCCGTAATGCTTTAAAGTAAGAGGCGAAGCGTTTTTTTCAATTTGAAGGTATTCCATAAAAAGATCTTTGTATGACTGCATAATTCCTGCCACCTCTCAAAGGCGTCTAAATTTTATCACAACACTCATAGACATAACAATGCATTTAATTAAAATGTAACAAAATTCTGAATTGTTTCCAACTCTTAATAACCAAGGAGTCTCAGAAATCGTAGTTTCATTAGGATATGTGTCAAGTATGTATACTTACCAAAGCGTAATTATAGCGTCCCATATTATAGCTGTCAATCAAAAACTTACGTTCCATAAAAACTCATCATCGATTTCATAATTTATCCCTATTCTTTAAGTCTTAGGTTGTACCTTTTATCTGTTTAGCAGCTGTCTTGTAATCCAACATCTGTTGAAACAAATAAAAAAAGAGTCTATAACTAAAAGGATAGTCATAGACTCTTGGTTTTATAACTAGATCATGATTGAGGCTCTTCTTTATAGTCACATTCGGTACACTGAATCTGAGTACCCTTCTTCGACTTCTTCTCCACAAGCAGAGATTCACATTTCGGACAAGGTCTGCTGATTGGCTTATCCCAGGATATGAAGTCACAATCAGGATAGTTTTCACAACCAAAAAACTTGCGGTTTTTCTTACTTTTCCGTTCGACGACTTCTCCATCTTTACATTTCGGACAAGTGACTCCGACCTTTTTAAGAATCGGTTTCGTATTGCGGCAGTCAGGGAAATTCGAACATGCAAGGAACTTTCCGTACCTCCCCATTTTATAGACCATTTCATGCCCACATTTCTCGCAATCAATTCCTGCAGGCTCATCTTTAATTTCAATTTCTTCCATTTCTTTTTCTGCTTTTTCTAAGCGAGGCTGAAAACCATCATAGAATTGGCTGATGATGTTCACCCAATCCTCTTTTCCATCCTCAATTGCATCAAGGTCATCTTCCATACCTTTCGTAAAATCGACGTCAATGATTTCCGGGAAGTACTCTCTCAATTGCTCAAGAACAATTTCTCCGAGCTCCGTTGGAATAAAACGTTTATTATCCAGAGCGACATAACCACGACGCTGAATGGTATCAAGGGTTGGTGCATAAGTTGAAGGACGCCCGATTCCAAGCTCCTCAAGTGTCTTAACCAGACGCGCTTCCGTGTACCTTGGAGGCGGCTGCGTGAAGTGTTGGTTCGGTTGGATTTCTTCTGCTTTTACAGTCATCCCTTCTTCAAGATGAGGCAAAAGTTTGTCTTTCTCTTTCTTATTATCATCCCGACCTTCGATATAGACTTTCATAAACCCTTTGAATTTCACTTCAGAACCTGTAGCTCTGAATTCCACCCCTTCATTGTAAAGGTGGACGGTCATTGTATCCAACACCGCTGGCGCCATTTGGCTTGCTATAAACCTGTCCCAAATCAATTTATACAGACGATACTGGTCACGGGATAATATGCTCTTCATAGCCTTCGGATCACGATCTGCTCCTGTAGGCCTGATGGCCTCGTGGGCATCTTGTGCTCCTTCTTGCTTTTTAGCCCCTTTACTTTGACCAAGAAACTCTTTGCCGAAATTACCTTCGATGTATTGCTTAGCATCCTCTTTGGCCGAATTCGACAAACGTGTGGAATCCGTACGCATATACGTAATTAAACCAGTAGTCCCCTGCTTTCCGCCAAGATCAATTCCTTCATAAAGCTGTTGAGCAATCATCATTGTCTTCTTCGCACGGAAGTTCAATTTACGTGCCGCTTCCTGCTGCAGTGAGGAAGTGGTGAAAGGAAGGGACGGGTTCCTTTTTCTTTCTCTTTTGTTTACTTTCTCTACAGAGAAATCTTTTCCTTTCATCCGCTTTTGGATTTCATCTACATCATCCTGTGTTTTCAAATCCTTCTTCTTGCCATCAACACCATAAAAGGAACCTTCAAAGGTCTCTTTTTCTTTTAAGAAATCAGCTTCAATGGTCCAATATTCTTCGGGTTGGAATTTTTTAATCTCATTTTCGCGATCAATGATAATCTTCACGGCAACGGATTGAACACGGCCCGCACTCAAGCCCTTTTTCACTTTCTTCCAAAGAATAGGGCTTATGTTATATCCGACAAGGCGGTCAAGAATCCGGCGGGCCTGTTGAGCATCCACCAGATCCGAATCGATCGATCTCGGGTGTTTAAATGAATCTTTTATTGCTTCTTTGGTGATTTCGTTGAAAACGACTCTACAATCTGAAGTATCATCAATTTCCAAACTGTGGGCTAAATGCCAGGCAATCGCTTCCCCTTCGCGGTCGGGGTCGGCAGCGAGATAAACTTTCTTTGCCTTTTTGGCGGCAGTCTTTAGTTCTTTTAAAACAGGGCCTTTTCCCCTGATCGTTATATATTTGGGATTGAATTCATTTTCAACGTCCACACCCATTTGACTCTTAGGCAAGTCACGCACATGTCCAAGGGATGCTTTGACTTTATATTTCTTTCCCAGGTATCGTTCAATTGTTTTTGCTTTTGCAGGTGATTCTACTATTACCAGATAATCTGCCATATAGGTTCCTCCCATAGAGGTGTTTTCTCTTTATGTTTCATACACTCTTTTTACATTTTTGTTTTTTAATTTACCTATCGCTCTAAAACTTAATCAAATGGAAAAGGAAACCTAACTGTCCTATCCAGTAAGAAAAAGTCACTCGAACGTGGTCATCTTTCTATGCTAGTGGGTGAATCAGCTTTTTATAAAATAAATCTTCCCTATTATTAAATACAATGAAACCGTTTGTCAAACATATATTTTTCAAAAAAGTCACAAATTGGTCCAATCTCACCCTTGAATGTAACACCTTTGTAACGGATTATTCAAATTTTTCTAACCAATCTTCCAGAATGTCGTGATACGTATGAACCAATTTTGCGCCTTCATTAATCATTTTATGACACCCTTCACTGGTTATCCTTCCCGCAGGACCCGGAAGTGCGTAAACATCTTTCCCCTGCTCCAAGGCTTGGTCTACTGTAATTAATGTTCCACTCCTCAATCGAGCCTCGATCACGAAGGTGCTTGGAGTCAATCCGGCGATCAATCGGTTACGTTCAGGGAAATGGTACTTCTTCGGGGGACAGTCTGGCGGGTATTCACTAATGACTAAGTGATTTACAGACAAGTTATGGTATAGTGTAGGATTGTTCTTAGGATAAATATGCTGAAATCCAGAACCGAGAACGGCAATTGTTTTTCCATTATATTCAATCGCTAACGTGTGGGCAAGTTGATCAATTCCCTGTGCCATTCCACTGACAATGGTAAATCCTGACTTGATGAGGGGGATAAGTACAGCTTTCATAGCAGGAAATGCATACGATGACGGTCTGCGCGTGCCGATCACACTTATGGAAAGGGGGTTATAAAAAAAAGATACATCTCCTTGCATGTAAAGGACATAAGGAGGGTCTGGAATCGTTTTTAAAGACTCTGGATAAGTGTGATCAAAGACGGTGACAATTGTATATTTTTGGTCGTATATGTCGAGTTTCTTCATTATATTAGGTTCTGTTATATGTCGGAGGATGGATTGTGCTCTAGCATGGGGAATGGATAGATCTTTGGATAATTGTGAAGCCGAACATGAAAAGGGGTGAAATAAAGAAGCATCGATCTGAAGTAATTTTCTTACGAGAGATCTCGTCATGTGAGGAGAATCATGAAGAAGGAGTAAGCGTGTTCTACGGTCTTTCATCAGGCACCTCATTTCCATAATTTAGAGGCCGTACCTGTTCATCGATACGGCCTCTTTCTTCATTTATTTAGTGGGTTTTACACTTATCGAATAGATTCTGATCTTTTAAAACCCCAATTAATGTCTCACCCATCACTGAAGGTGTTTCAGCCACTTGGATTCCACATTCGTTCATGACACGGATTTTTTCATCAGCCGTACCTTTACCACCGGAAATAATTGCACCAGCATGCCCCATGCGTTTTCCTGGAGGGGCTGTGCGACCGCCAATGAAGCCGACGACAGGTTTGTTCATGTTCGCTTTCACCCATTCAGCTGCTTCCTCCTCGGCAGTTCCACCAATTTCACCAATCATGATGACCGCTTCAGTATCAGGGTCTTCATTGAAAGCCTTCAATACATCGATGAAATCGGTCCCATTCACAGGGTCACCCCCGATTCCTACCGCTGTGGATTGACCAATACCAGCTTCAGAAAGCTGATGGACCGCTTCATATGTCAGTGTTCCAGAACGAGAAACGACACCTACATGGCCTTTTTTATGGATGTAGCCAGGCATGATGCCGATTTTACATTCATCAGGTGTGATGACACCAGGACAGTTTGGTCCCACAAGGCGAGTTTTCTTTCCTTCCATATAACGTTTAACTTTGATCATATCCAAAACAGGAATATGTTCAGTGATGCAAATAGCTAGATCCATTTCTGAATCTGTCGCTTCCATGATGGCATCCGCTGCAAACGGTGCAGGGACATAAATGACGGAAGCATTTGCTCCCGTTTTCTCTACAGCTTCTGCAACTGTATTAAAGACAGGAATTCCTTCCACTTCAGTGCCGCCTTTACCAGGTGTGACACCGCCCACAATTTGTGTTCCATACTCGACCATTTGTTTTGTATGGAAAAGTGCTGTCGATCCTGTAATCCCTTGAACAATGACTTTTGTGTTCTTATCAATATATACACTCATCTGATTCCCCGCCTTTCTTACTTGACTAGTTCAACGATTTTTTGTGCGCCTTCTGCCATAGAATCTGCAGAAGTGATGTTCAAGCCTGATTCATCAAGAATTTTCTTCCCAGCATCTACGTTCGTACCTTCCAGACGAACAACGAGCGGCAATGTAAGTCCGATTTGTTTAGTCGCTTCAACTACACCCTCAGCGATGACATCACACTTCATAATGCCTCCGAAAATATTGACGAAAATTCCTTTTACATTTTCATCTGAAAGGATGATTTTGAAAGCTTCGGTAACTTTTTCTGTTGTAGCGCCGCCTCCGACATCAAGGAAGTTGGCAGGATCTCCGCTATAGTGTTTGATTGTATCCATGGTAGCCATCGCAAGACCTGCACCATTAACCATACAGCCGATGTTTCCATCAAGTGCGATGTAACTTAGGTCGTATTTGGATGCTTCTACTTCTTTTGGATCTTCTTCTTCAAGATCACGAAGTTCACCAATGTCTTTTTGACGGAAAAGAGCGTTATCGTCAAAGTTTAACTTGGAGTCAAGCGCCATTACTTCCCCGTCACCTGTTGTAACGAGTGGGTTGATTTCTGCAACAGAGCAATCCTTTTGTACAAAGACGTCATAAAGGCCAAGCATAAACTTAACAGCTTTTCCTAAAGATTCTTTCGGAATATTAATATTGAATGCTAGTCGACGCGCCTGGAATGGTGTGAGACCTGTCACAGGATCGATGACTTCTTTGAAGATTTTTTCAGGAGTCTTTTCTGCGACTTCCTCAATTTCTGTGCCACCTTCTTCTGATGCCATCATCGTCACACGGCTAGTCGCGCGATCGAGAACAAGACCGACATAATACTCGCTCTTAATATCGCAGCCTTCTTCGATAAGTAAGCGCTTTACTTCTTTGCCTTCTGGTCCAGTCTGATGGGTTACAAGAGTTTTTCCTAGTATTTCGTCAGCGTATGTACGCACCTCGTCAAGATTTTTAGCAATTTTGACTCCTCCGGCTTTCCCGCGGCCACCTGCGTGGATCTGCGCTTTGACAACTGTGACATCGCTACCTAATTTCTTTGCTGCTTCGACAGCTTCATCTACGGTATATGCGACGTGTCCATTTGGCACAGATACGCCAAAATCACGCATGATTTCTTTTCCTTGATACTCGTGAATGTTCATGTTTCATCCTCCCATCAAATTTCACTGCATGTACATTGTATAAAAAAACGCTATCAATTGTCCATACTAAGCTAGATATCTGTCGAAAAATTCAATAGATTACCAGGTATATTATTATGTAAACTAGATTAAAAATGACAAATTTCCCCTGTTCTATTATTCCAAAGATGCTCTCGATTGCGAAAAACTCAGTTTCGAGATTTCTGATTAGTGAATGGGAGGGTTGCGGGGAATAGCTCGCTTTCCGCGGGAGCGCGGTGAGACTCCTCGGACTATGTCCTGTGGGGTTTCACTAAGCAATTTTTCCCGCAGGAGTCTCGCCATTCCCCTCCGCTCCTTTGCCATTTCAGCCTCTCGAAACCACTGCCATGAAAAATAGCTTTCCAGATCTATTGAGCGCACAATTCTGTGTCTTTCCATTAAAATGCTGTTACGAAGCGTTTATGGCTACTATACAAGGGGAAATAAGCGTCCTGAGGGTTCGTTATCACACTTACCAATGGGGGCTGGGAAGCTCTCCACTTCCCCACAGGAAAGGGCACCAATGCGGCATCAACCTGGTTAGGCACGACTGGCAATACAAGGCCATGACACCGGAAACAACTCGAAAACGACCTTCACTATCCTGTCATATCCTTCAATAAGTGTTATTTATTAAGTTCCTGCTCAACGTTGTAAATGAAGGCGAAAACTTCAGCAACCACCTGATACAGATCTTCCGGGATTTGTTCATTGATGTTCAACTCCGAAAGCAATTCGACGAGCGTAGCGTCTTCTTGTACAGGAACTTGATGCTCCTCTGCTGCTTTTAATATATTTTCAGCAATGATACCCTTCCCTTTTGCCACAACCTCTGGAGCAGCCGCTTTTTCAGATTGATAAGTCAAAGCAATGGCTTCTTTTCTTTTTTCATTCATATTCTGAGATCCACTCCTTCTTCCGCCTTCTCATTTATGTTGGAGTCCGAGGTTTTCGGGACTTCTCTCGTGACACGTGCCTTCAAAGAGTTCAGTTCATACCCCGCCTTTTCTAAGCCCATTTCTAATTTCTGTTGATACGGTTTAAAAAGCTTTTCCAGCTCTGGTTTCTCATTATAAATGACGACAGAGACACGGCGTTCCACAATCTGAAGGTCTATGACAGTTTCCTCCAGCTTAGAAAGATGTAAGTAGAACATGACATGACAATAGTCAGAATCAACTTGGCCATCCTCATTCTTCCGTCCTTCCATGTTCATGTGCACATCCTTCAAAGCCCCTATGAAATCACCTGGAAATTGAAGTGCTATTTGCAGTGTTTGAGGGTTATCCTGGGAGGAAGCAATTTGAGTGCCATTGATGAGGTTTATCAGTCGATTTGCTGTATCTGCTTTTACTTCTGAACCTTCATTTGCCCCTTTGATGAGCAACGACTTTAATGAACTTTCTTTCTGTACAGGTACATCACCCTTTTCAAGGGCTCTTGCTAGAAAATGCTCATCATTGAAACCTGTTTCATTCACTATTGCTTTTAATTGAATCCACATTTTGTCTTTGTCAGACACCGAGACATGTTGACTTAATGCGTGCAATGATTGAACAAGGAGCTTTTGCTGCTCCATTGATAGTTGTTTTCCAAATAATTTTTGCATAGTAGAAACAAAAGAACTAAATTCAGTTCTTGTAAAAGGGGGTTTTTCACTCTCGCTCTGATCTGAAAAAGTGATGGCTTTATCCATAAAAACCTTAGTGGACTCCTGCAAGTGCGGAGTTATTCGCACCAATATTTTTTGGTCCACCATTTTCCTTAAAGTCTCCGACCAATGTCTGCGTGTTTGGCGAGGCAACATGGAGAAATCAGTGTCAGAAGGTGGTGTAGTCCAGAGTGACAGGATTTTTTCCGATGTATTCATCCATTGTTTGATCGTTTGATTTTCTGAAGCCGTCAGAGGCAGCTGATTTTGCAACAACTGTTGTAAAGAAACAGCTACTCGTCTTTTTGAAAAGGGTAACGTATCCATGGCGGGGTTGTTTTGAGACCACTCTTCCTGAAATGAAGAGAGGGTGTGCTTGTTGTCTATGAGCATGGCTTTCTGAAGAAGATGAAAAGTCGCTTGTGAACCATTGGCTAATTTAGAGCTAAATTTGTTCAAAGCAGTGCTATCTGCATAGGGATTTTGTTCTGCTCGTAAAGTTCGAATCATTGATAAAATTTTTTCATCAGAAAGAGAGAGTGATTTTCCGACTAATTGGTGCTCAACATCTGACAAAGCTTGAGAATATTCAACTGTGTATTTCATAGATAATGCCGCATAAACAGAAGGTTGAATGGGCATCTTCCTGCTTACCATATGTAGTAATAGATCGCGTGAAAATGGCTGGTTGGAAGAAGACTGTACCAAGCTGAACGCTCGGGCCAAATCTTTCTTATTGAATGGTACCTTTAAATTAACGATGGCTTTCATCAGGGAGAGGTTGTCTTTGTTTACTTTTACACCTATTTGCTTTAAAAGCGATGCATGATCTATTTGTTCTGTACGCGCTTCAGAACGAGAGACAGCTCGTAATATGAGGGATGGTTCAACCTGCTCGATTTGGAATAAATAAGATGAACCTTTCATCAACGACTGAGTCACGTTAGCTTCCACACTTTTCTTCCCCAAGTTCACCACAACCTTGTTGTCTTGTAGGGATTGAATGACTTTCCCTTTTACCAGTTGGCCCGATTTGAGTTCAGCAGACAGAGGTGCGTGTGTAGATAAACGTGTAAGACCATTGATTATATGATTCATCTCTTTTTCATCCCTTTCTTAACTCAAAGCAAATCTTTCACAGGGGCAAATGTTTTTCTATGAATCGGACAAGGCCCGTGATTTTTTAGTGCTTCGACGTGTGGCTTTGTTCCATATCCTTGATTGTTACGGAACTCATACATTGGATACCGTTCGTCTATTTCAGCCATCATGCGGTCTCTTGTCACTTTGGCAATGACACTTGCTGCAGCAATCGAAACACTTCTCTCATCCCCTTTAATGAGTTTTGTTTGAGGACTCGAAATCGCGTCCAATTCCATCGCATCAATTAGTAAATGTTCCGGTTTGCCTGAAAGATCTTCGACGGCTCTCTTCATAGCAAGTTTAGATGCTTGATATATGTTGATTTGATCTATCTCTTTATTTGTGACAATTCCTACACCCCAATCAGCATCTGCTTTGATCCGCTCAAAATATGCCTCCCGACTCTTCAAAGAAAGCTTCTTCGAATCATTCAGTCCTGCTAAGTAATAATCACGAGGTAAAATAACAGCACCGGCCACAACAGGACCGGCAATGGGCCCTCGCCCTGCTTCGTCTATTCCTGCAACCTGGGTGAATCCACGTTGGAAGAGATCTTCTTCAAAAACCATCATCTTTTCATACTGACTTCTCAACTCTTGCTTTTGACGGATTTCCTTATGGTAACGCTGCACAAGTTGCTGTACCCCTTTTCTCGAATCCTCTTTAAACAAAGCTAACTCTTGAGAGGTCAATGTATCATCATTCAGTCTTTTCTTTACCTGGGCTACTGTCAATTGGGTCATGCTGCTTAAACCCTCCATTTCTTATCATATCGGACAATTTTCATCATTCTAAAATCAAATAATCTCTTTCTATTTTATATAAACACCTGGGATGGATTTCTTTGAACTTTAATAATTGAGACACTAATGTGGCCATGTATGAATAATTTAAAGGTGCAACTCAGAAATAAACTCATAAAAGAAAGCGCAAGGGCATGGAGCCTCTTTGCGCTTTTGTTTATGAGTCAGGGTGTTCAAGGGTGATCATACCCAGCTTCCCTGTTCGCAAGTCTTGTAAGATAATGTCAGAGACTTTTTCAAAATTAATCCGGCCTCCACTTTCGAGGCAGCCTCGTTTTTTCCCAATGGTCTCAAATGCTTCCATCATATCATCCACATTCTCAAGACCAAATCTCTCTTCAAGCCGTTCTGGATAGGATTGATGGAGAAAATGAAGGACATAGGCGGCTACATCTTCTTTAGGAAGGATTTGATCTTTAATCGTGCCAATGGCAGCTAAGCGATATCCAACTTCCTCTTCTTCGAACTTCGGCCATAGAATTCCAGGGGTATCAAGCAATTCAAATTCTTTTTTCACTTTTATCCACTGCTGCTTCGTGGTGACGCCTGGTTTATCCCCTGTTTTAGCCATTTTCTTGTTGGCCAGTCTATTGATCAACGTTGATTTACCTACGTTCGGGATGCCTATGATCATCGCCCGTGAGGCTCTTGGACGGATGCCTTTCGCTTTGAGTTTATCCATTTTCTCTTTACCTAACTCTTTTGCCAGCTGGACAACTTTCTGTACATCCTGTTTATGATTTGCCTCAATAGCAACGGCTGGAATACCTTGTTCTTTAAAATGTTCAATCCACTCAGTGGTTACATGGGTGTCGGCGAGATCTTTTTTCATCAACACCATCATTTTGGGCTTTTCTTGTAGCGTGTTATGAAGCATGGGGTTCTGAGAAGACATTGGTGCACGTGCATCTACGAGTTCAATTACGAAATCCACGAGTTTAAGTTTCTCAGCGACTTCCCTTTTTGCTTTGGCCATGTGGCCAGGGAACCATTGAATGGTCATATAGATCCTCCTAGTTCACAAGCTGGATGCGATTTAATGGCCAATAGGAAACAACAGCTTCCCCTACCATCTGCTCTTGATCAATCATGCCGAGCATCCTGCTATCTGTCGAGTTGTTGCGGTTATCACCAAGCACGAACAAATGACCCTCCGGGACTTCTTTGTAGTTGCCTGACATATCCTCTTCCATGATGAAGTCATCAGTCAATGGGCGTGTGCCGCTCAATTGCTGTTTACGTTCATCAAGAAAGGGCTCTTCCACGGGTTCTCCATTCACATAGAGTTGATCATCTTCATAGGCAATATGATCACCAGGAAGGCCGATCACCCGTTTGATATAGTCTTTACGTTCTGTTGCATGAAATACAACGACATCAAATCGCTCTGGCGATCCAAGCGTATAATTGAGTTTACTCACAATCAAATGATCTCCGCTATGTAAAGTGGTCAACATGGAAGGTCCTTCAACGACGACGGGTGCAAACAAAAACACTCTTACGATGACAGCTAATACACCGGCGATAAGAAATGCTTTCAACCAGTCCAACCATTGTTGTTTCATCATTATCCCTTCTTCCTTGAATGAAGGAGTCTGGAGCGGCAAAACCACAGTATACCGGCTGTAGAGATACAGCCTTTCCATAATACAGGGTTAACTTTGCTGCTGAATGCTCTCTTGTCTTATGTTTTATTATAGTCTTATAAATCATATCATAAATTTCTTAAACCTTGGTTCCATTTTCGTTTAGCTTTGTTTTCGAAAACTCAGTTTTGAAAGTCTCATGGAGGGTTAGATGCTTCTGAAAATTCATGTGAAGAAAATAATGATTTTGTTAAACCTATAGATAAGTAGAAAAAAGGAGCTTGACATCGCAAGCTCCTTTTCACTGAAATTAGATAATTTCTTTAATACGTGCCGCTTTACCGCGTAGGTTACGCAAGTAGTAAAGTTTCGCACGACGTACTTTACCACGACGAGTACGCTCAATCTTAGCGATACGTGGAGAATGAACTGGGAATGTACGCTCAACACCTGTTCCGTAAGTAATCTTACGAACAGTGAATGTTTCGCTGATTCCGCCGTTCTGACGCTTGATGACAACACCTTCGAATACCTGGATACGTTCACGTGTGCCTTCGACAACTTTCACGTGTACTTTCACAGTATCACCAGGACGGAAATCAGGGTGATCCGTACGAAGTTGTTCTTTTGTAATGTCATGAATCAATTGTTGCATGATTTTCACTCCTTTTTAACTAATGCTCTTGTCTTCTAAGAGGCAGCGGAACATCGTTTTCCACTTAAACCGTACGTTTAAGCACAAAATTTAATATACCATATCTAGAGACAAACATCAACAATACTCAGCTATTTTTCCACTCTTCCAACCACGATTGCTCTTTGGCAGATAATTCTCTTCCTTCAAGCAGGTCAGGCCTTCTTTCGAAAGTACGCTTCAATGACTGATAGTGACGCCACTCATCAATTTTGGCATGGTTCCCTGATAAGAGGACATCCGGCACTTTGTGACCTCGAAAATCAGCCGGCCTCGTATAATGGGGATGCTCCAGCAAACCGTTTGAGAATGAATCCATCGGTGCCGACTGTTCATTTCCGAGAACCCCTGGAAGAAGTCGGACTACGGAATCGATGACGACCATCGCACCCAGCTCTCCACCAGTAAGGACATAATCACCGATGGAAATTTCATCAGTCACCAGTTCCTGTCTGATCCGTTCATCATACCCTTCATAATGGCCGCAAATAAAGACAAGGTGATCTTCTTCGGAAAGTTCTTCCGCTTTCTGCTGGGAGTAGGGTTCTCCCTGCGGGCAAAGAAGCACGACACGTGGAGGTTTTTCCGCCGAATCTTTGATGGACTGAATACTGTCAAAAATAGGCTGCGGGGATAAAACAAGACCTGCTCCTCCCCCGTAAGGGTAATCATCGACTTTGTTGTGTTTGTTTTCAGTGAAATCACGGAAATTGATATATTGATGTGAAAAAGCTCCCTGTTCCTGAGCACGCTTCATGATGGAATTCTTCAATACACCATCAAACATTTCTGGAAAAAGTGTCAAAATATCAATATGCATTAGTCCAGCAGCCCCTCTATTGGATCGATGATGATGGTTTTCCGCTCCGGATCCACTTCTTTAACGACAGGTTCGATATATGGAATGAGAACATCCGGCTGATTCTTACGCTTCACAACCCAAACGTCGTTCGCGCCAGGGGTAAGAATTTCTTTGATTTCACCTAACTCTTCTCCTGACTCTAAAAACACGCTACACCCAATGATTTCATAAAAATAGAATTCATGATCATCAAGCTCTTCATGATCGTCTTCTGAAACCATCAGCTTTCCATTCTTGTATCCTTCGACATCATTAATCGTAGGATGATCCTCAAAGCTTACAAGGTCGAAACCTTTATGAATCCGGTGTGTCCGAATGACCAGTGGTTTCGGCTCGCTGTTATCACTTACCCAATACAAAAGCTGACCTGGTTCAAATCGTTCATCAAAATCAGTGACACGATGAACTTTCACTTCTCCTTTGATGCCGTGTGTGTTTATGATTTTACCAACATTAAATAACTGTTTTTCCATGAGTGCAATTACCTCGCTCGTATGACTTTTCCGTCTTCCACGACGATTTGACGATCCTGAATGACCTGTTCCCATTGATCGCCTTCTTCAACTTCAATCAATGCCTGTACATCATCCGTTTCAAGTTCACTTCCATCTGGCAGGATATCCAACTGTTTACGTTGATATTCAAGCCACTTCAGTTGATCTTTTCTCCGACCGATTTCTTTCGAAAAACGCCGCTCCACTTCCTGCCTGGAAACCCCGGGCTTACGTTCCAGCTTTTTTTGTTCAAACGAAAGCTGCCTGCATTCACGTTCCAGACGTTGGTATCTTTCGTCGAACTTTTCCTTGATTTGCGCACGGCTCGTCTCTGTCAAAATCTGTTTGACAGGTACTGTTCGGATGATCTGCATCTTTCGCCCGCCCCTCTGCTATTCCTTGAGAATAGTAAAAAAGGGAAAAGGTTTCCCTTCTCCCTTCTTACACCAATAAAATTAGTTCTCTTACATGATATCCAAATAGATCCGTTTTTCAGAATCTGAACCTGCCGCATAAACGACAGTTCGAATCGCTTTCGCAATCCGCCCGTTCTTACCGATTACTTTCCCTACATCATCCGGGTGGACCGTTAGATGATAAACCACTTTGTGATTTTCTTCTTTCTCATCCACCACAATGTCATCAGGATGATCGACAAGCGGAGTTACGATCGTTTCGATCAAGGTTTTCATGGGATCACCACTACTTTATGATTTATTGGTTTTTCTTATCGTGGAACTGCTTCATGATGCCTTCGTTAGAGAAAAGGTTACGAACAGTGTCGCTTGGCTTCGCGCCGTTAGACATCCAGTCGATCGCTTTCTCAGCATCAAGTTTAACCTCTACAGGGTTAGCAACTGGGTTATATGTTCCGATTTGCTCGATGATACGTCCATCACGAGGAGAACGAGAATCAGCAACTACTACACGATAAAATGGGTTACGCTTAGATCCCATACGTTTTAGGCGAATTTTTACTGCCATTTTTAACAACCTCCAAAATTTCTTTAATGTTTCACACAGATTTAGATTTTAGCAGAACTTCAAGGGTGTGTAAAGGTTTTTTCCATTACATAAAAGGAAATTTCATTCCTTTGCCTTTTTTCCCTTTCGTATTGCTCATTTGTTTCATCATTTTCTTCATTTCTTCAAACTGCTTCAACAGTCTATTGACCTCTGAAACAGAAGTTCCGGAACCTTTAGCAATCCGCTTCTTACGGCTTGCATTCATAACAGAAGGGTCCTGTCTTTCATTTTTAGTCATCGATTGGATGATGGCCTCGACATGAACGATCTGCTTGTCATCGAAGGACACATTCTGAAGACCCTTCATTTTGTTCGCACCAGGAATCATGTTTAAAATTTCATCCAGCGGCCCCATATTTTTCACTTGCTCCATCTGCTCAAGGAAATCCTCAAAAGTAAAGGAAGCATTACGCATTTTCGACTCCAGCTCTTTCGCTTGCTTTTCATCGACCTGCGTCTGTGCTTTTTCAATTAAGGTGAGCATGTCGCCCATTCCGAGAATCCTTGACGCCATACGCTCGGGGTGGAAAGTCTCAAGCTGGTCAAGCTTTTCCCCCATACCTGCGAATTTAATCGGTTTACCTGTCACGGCTTTGATGGATAATGCGGCACCACCACGGGTGTCTCCATCCAGTTTTGTGAGAAGAACACCGGTAACGTCCAGCTGCTCATCGAAGCTTTCAGCTACGTTTACAGCATCCTGACCCGTCATGGCATCGACAACAAGGAAAATCTCATCAGGATTGACAGCTTCCTTGATTTCCTGCAATTCACCCATCAAGTCGCCATCAATATGCAAACGACCAGCGGTATCAATGAGCACATAATCATGATGCTCCTCTTTCGCTTTGGCTATCGCATTTTTGGCGATGTCCACAGGGTTTGCTTCAGTACCTTCCTCATGGACAGGCATATCTAGCTGTTTTCCGAGTGTCTGTAATTGCTGGATGGCAGCTGGACGGTAAACGTCCGCACCAACGAGTAATGGCTTCCTGTTGTAGCTTTTACGCAACAGGTTCGCAAGCTTCCCGGTAGTGGTCGTTTTACCTGCACCCTGCAAGCCGACCATCATAATAACCGTCGGAGGACGCTTGGCAACAGCAATCTTACTTTCGTCGCCACCCATCAGATCGGTAAGCTCTTCTTTAACAACTTTGATAACCTGCTGCCCAGGGGTCAGGCTTTCCATGACCTCTTGACCGACGGCGCGTTCACGGACACGCTTCACAAAATCTTTAACGACTTTAAAGTTTACATCGGCCTCAAGGAGGGCGAGACGGACCTCCCTGGTCATCTCTTTTACGTCTTGTTCGTTTACCTTCCCTTTGCCTTTGATTTTCTTGATCGTTTCCTGCAAACGGTCGGATAAACCCTCAAATGCCATCGAAGATCCCCTCCTATTCTAATTCTTGTAATTCGTGCAGCCATGATTCATAAGGCGCAGGGAGCTCGTCTTTTTTAAACTGAGCCTCCATTTCCTTAATCACTTTCTGCCGCTTTTCAAACTTCCCATATAGATGAAGCTTTTTTTCATATTCTTCAAGCATCGTCTCTGTTCGGCGAATATTATCGTAAACGGCTTGACGTGAGACATCAAAGGTTTCCGATATTTCACCAAGAGAGTAATCTTCGAGATAGTACAACTCCATATAGTTTCTCTGCTTAGGAGTTAACAACGATTGATAGAAATCAAATAGATAATTAATCCGTGTCGTTTTTTCAAGCATGCTTGAAGCACTCCTTGTTAAGTGAAATGCCTTTACACATAAATACTAAAGGAACATGTACCTTTATGTCAAGGCTTATGAAAGTTCTTCTTCTTCTTCATATTCTTCAATCATATCTGCAAACAGACCATAAACGAAAGCATGAGCATCGAATGTTTCAAGATCGGTCACTTTTTCTCCCAGGCCGACGAGTTTTACCGGGATCTCCAATTCATTTCGGATGGCAAGAACGATTCCGCCTTTTGCTGTTCCATCAAGTTTTGATAGGACAATGCCGGAAACATCCGTCGCTTCAGAAAATGTTTTTGCCTGGCTCATTGCATTCTGTCCTGTTGTAGCATCGAGGACAAGCAGCACTTCATGAGGAGCTCCAGGAATTTCACGTTCAATGACACGTTTGACCTTGGAAAGCTCATTCATCAAGTTCACTTTATTTTGCAGACGACCGGCAGTATCGCAGATGAGAACATCGGCATTCTTCGATTTTGCCGATTGAATGCCATCATAAATGACAGCAGCAGGATCACTGCCTTCACTATGCTTTGTGACATTCACCCCAACACGTTTGCCCCACTCTTCCAGTTGCTCTATGGCACCTGCACGGAATGTATCTCCTGCGGCAAGGGTTACGTTCTTCCCTTCCCTTTTCAATCGGTGGGCGAGTTTACCAATGGTCGTTGTTTTCCCTACCCCATTTACGCCAACAAATAGATAGACTGTCAAACCATCTGGATTTTCATTCAACCCTTCGATCTCTTCAGCGCGATCATCACCATAGTAGATTTCAACCAGTTTTTCGGAAATAATTTCTTTCACTTTTTGAGGATCCTGAACGTTTCTGCGTTTCACTTCCATTTCCAGCTCCTCAATCATTTCCATCACGGTTGTAACCCCGACATCAGCAGAAATCAACACTTCCTCTAATTCCTCAAAGAAATCTTCGTCGACGGTTCGGTAACGGGCGACGAGATCATTAATTTTCGTTGAGAATGAATTCCTTGTTTTAGCCAGTCCCATTTTAAATTTGGAGGCGATCGACACTTTTTCATCCTCTTCCTGGCTCTCTCGATCATCATCTTCTGTCATAGATTCATCCAGAGCTCCTACATTCTCCTCGTCATCATCAACCACAGATGATTCTACAGTCTCTTCTTCTACTTCCACTTCAGGTTCAGCAGCGTCTTCTCCATCCAAAGTTGTTTCCGTTTCTTTCGTTTCTGTTTCTCCCTGAAGGTCGGTCACCTCTGGATCTGTACTACCTGAGAGTGGGGCATCGGATTCCTGAGAATCCTCCCTATCCTCGGAATCCTCTGTTTCATGGGCCTGCTGTTCCTCTTTTTTTTCATCCGACTCAGGATCTTTCACGAATTTTTCTTTCAGTTTCTTAAAAAAACTCATCGACTCATCCTTCCTATGCTTCCAATAATTCCGGTGTTTCTTCTAGTCTGACGGATACAAGTTTAGATACCCCCGACTCTTGCATGGTCACACCGTAAAGTACATCCGATTCTTCCATTGTCCCTTTTCTGTGAGTGATGACAATGAACTGTGTCTTTTCACTGAATTCTTTCAAGAATTTAGCAAAACGATCCACGTTCGCTTCATCCAATGCTGCTTCCACCTCGTCCAGTACACAAAATGGAACAGGACGGACGCGCAGAATCGAGAATAACAGAGCGATTGCTGTCAGAGCACGTTCGCCACCCGATAGCAAACTCATATTTTGCAGTTTCTTACCCGGAGGCTGGGCAACAATATCAACACCTGTTTCTAACATGTCATTCGGATCAGTGAGTTGCAAATCGGCTCGTCCTCCACCGAACAAAGTACGGAAGACTTCACCGAATTCAGCACGGATTTTAGTAAAGGTATCTTCGAATTTCCGTTTCATTTCACCATCCATCTCATTAATGACTGTATGAAGCGTTTGTTTGGCTTCCAGTAAATCGTCTTGCTGGCCTTTCAGGAATTCGTAACGCTCTTTAATCCGATCATACTCATCGATGGCGCCCAAATTCACAGTGCCAAGCTCTTCAATAGCCCGCTTGATCAGCTTGACCTTCGTTGATGCTTCATCAATATCATCGACTCCCGGATAATCTCTCTTCGCTTTTTCAAATGTCATCACATACTCTTCCTGCAAGTATTGAAGCATATTCTCAAGCTCCACGTCCAGCCTGTTTGCTTTGACTTCCTTCTGCTGCAAATCCTGGGTGAAGTTTTGATGCCTACGCTTCCATTCTTTCAGGTTCTGTTCTGCCTGCTGAATGTCTGCAGCAAGCACTTGACGCTCTTTCCTCTTCGAGTTGATGGTCGAAGTCGTTTCTTCTTTGGCCGTTCGCATGCTTTCTATTTGCGATTGAATCTCATCCTCTGTCTGGTTGGACTCTTTAACCTCCATCAACTGTTGATAAGAGACCCGGTTGCCTCGTAACTCCTGCTCTATCAAGTCTTTCTCCTGCTGATAACGATCTGTTTTTTCCTTTTGGTTGGTTACCGCTGATTCTTGCTCGGCCAGTTGGATTTGAAGCTTCTGCTTACGGTCCTGCAAGTTAGCTTCGTCCTCTTTCTGACGATCTTTTGTAGTCGTCAGCTCTTCGATCTTTGTATTAATCGAGACAAGTTGTTCCTCTAGAGTTTGCAGGGTTTCATCAAGGTCGCTCAACTGCTGATCTGCATGGTGAGAATCCTGATCGTATTGAGCCTGGTCCTGATCGAACAATTGAAGTTGATCATTCAGATGATTGAGTTTCAGCTGCACTTCTCTTTGGTCGGATTGTTTTTCATACTCTTCTTGCTTTAACTCCGAGAGTTTCATACTCCACTGCTCTTTTTCCTCTTCCTGCTCAGCTAAGGTTTCCTTCAACTTCTTCACTTTATTCTCAACTTCCAACGCCTTTGCATCATAAGCAACGATTTTCTCACTAAGTTCCTGCAATTCCTTTTCTCTAGTAAACAAGGATTGTTTCGATTGTTTTTTGGCCCCTCCTGACATGGAACCTCCTGGATTAACGACATCTCCATCAAGCGTCACAACCCTGTATTTTCGATTCAACACGCGGGCGATTTGGTTTGCGTGCTCTAATCCTTCAGCTATGACGATATGACCCAGAAGGTGCTGGATTGGTTTTGAATGAGCTGGATCATATTGGATAAGGTCGGCTGCAACTCCTACATAACCCTCTTGTTGTGAGAGCGATGCAGCCCCATGGACAGAACGAGGTTGAATCGAGGTAAGAGGAAGGAAAGTAGCTCTTCCTTTATTGTTCGTTTTTAACCAGTGAATCGCCTGTCTTCCGGTTTGTTCATCTTCTACGACAATATGTTGTGCCTGAGCACCCAGGGCAGTCTCAATCGCTGTCAAGAGATGAGAAGGGATATCGATCAATTCGAGCACGGCTCCATGAATCCCCTGCAGCTGGCCTCTTTGGGAAGCTTTCAGAACCTCACGGACGCCATGGAAATACCCGGAGAAGTCTTCCTTCATCTCTTCAAGCATTTCCTTTTTCGATCGCATGTTCTCCAAATATTGATAGCCTTTATAAAGCTTTTCCTGCCATTCCTGATACGTCTGTTTGTTTTTTGCGTGTTTCTCGTTCAACTCCTGGACTTGCGTCTCCAACTCTTCCCGCTGTTTTGTAAGGTTTTCCAACTCTTTTGTCATTGAAGTCAATGTTTCTTCAAGCGTAGCTCGTTCACTTCTAAGATCTTTGAATTTATCGATCTGACTTCCCTTTTTAGAGTGAATTTGGTCCAACTGTTTTTCTAAGAGTTGTTTTTCGTTCCTTTTGGCTGCCTGCTTATTAAGCAATTCAATATATTCACTCTTCAAATCTTCAATTTCTTCTTCAATTAAATGAAGATCCTGTTTTAATGCTTGAGTGGTTTGGTTTAGTTCTTGCTTTGTAGATTCTCTTTTTTCTTTAATCTGTGCTAACTTTTGGGCTTCTTCTTCGGCGATTGACTTTAAATTCACCAGTTTGTCAGAGAGATCTTCATAGGCCTCTTCCAATTTGGATTTATTTTCTTCAAAATGTTTGTGCCGCTCTTTCATCAGCTGCTTTTTACCCTCAAGGTTTTCGAGGTCTCTTGTTAAAGAGAGCAACTTTTCCTGCATATTTTCTATAGAAGCATCCAGAATTTCCACACGATCTCTTTGATCTTTTAGTGAAGCTTCATCCGCCTCGATCTTCCCACTCAACTCGTTTTCCTGGGTTTTAACTTCTTCCAGTTCTTTAAGGATTCTTTCCCATTCTCCATGAACCTGCTGTATTTGAGTGATCAATAATGAGATCTCAACATTCTTCAGTTCGTCTTTTTTCTCTAAGTAATCTTTCGCGACAGCCGCCTGTTCTTTTAACGGTTCAAGCTGACCATCAATCTCCCATATGATATCTTCCACACGGTTCAAATTTTCCTGTGTTTCCGATAACTTATACTCTGCTTTCTTCTTCCGCTGTTTGTACTTAAGAACTCCTGCCGCTTCTTCAAAAATGGAACGGCGGTCTTCTGCTTTGGAGCTGAGGATTTCTTCTACTTTGCCCTGGCTGATGATAGAGAAAGCTTCTCTGCCAAGCCCGGAATCCATGAATAGATCTACAATATCCTTCAAGCGGCATGTTTGGTTATTTATATAGAACTCACTTTCACCGGAGCGGTAAACGCGTCTCGTCACGCTGACTTCCTGGTAATCCAGAGGCAGTGCCTGGTCTGTATTATCAAGAGTCAAAGTCACTTCTGCCATATTCAATGGAGATCTGGTTTCACTACCTGCAAAAATGATATCTTCCATTTTGCTACCGCGAAGCGACCGGGCTGATTGTTCACCTAATACCCATCGAATCGCATCCGTTATATTACTTTTTCCACTACCATTCGGTCCGACTACAGATGTGACTCCAGAAACAAAATCAACGGTCACTCGTTCGGCAAATGATTTAAATCCTATCGTATCTAATTGTTTGAGGAACATATTCATCCTCCTGTTTTTTCACAAATCTTTCATTCACTCAACTTATATATTTTATCATAAAGAACGGCCCTACGGTAGGAACCCCTGTCTACTTTTATAACACCCTGAGATATCCCATTATTCAACATAAGCTCCCTTTAGTTGAAGACTCAGTTTCGAGACTTTTGTTGAGTGGATGGGGCTGCGGGGAATAGCTCGCTTTCCGCGGGAGCGCGGTGAGCCTCCTCGGACTGCGTCCTGTGGGGTATCACCCTGCACTTTTTTCCCGCAGGAGTCTCGCCATTCCCCTCCGCCCCTTTGCCATGTGGAAGATTCTCGAAACCATTACTATAGGGTGAGTTCGTTTGATTATGAGAAATGGATGATAGAACATCTCCCCCAGCACGGAAAAGCTTGATCCAGAGCGCTTTACACTCCTAACAGTTGGATAGAGAAGAACATCCAACTTGGTAAAGGGGTTCGTTTCACTCATACGTCGAATGGGGTGGTTGGGAAGCTGCGAGACTCCCGTGGGAATGGATTGGCTGGCAAGACCCCACAGGACGAAGTCCGAGTAGGCTTGCCGTCATCCCCGCAGGAAAGCGAGTAGCTTCCCAGCCACCCCTGAGCTCAACCCTGGCAACGAACCCAAGAAAACATCTCGAAACTGAGTCTTCATCAATCCTGCCATATACTTTAATAGGTGATTATATTAATGAAGGGTTTTAAAATTCGGCAAAGTCCTTTATCATATGTAATAGTCTATATAACGAGCCCTGAAGGAGGATTCATTTTTGAGTTTACAAGAACCGAATCAAGAAAACCTGGAAACCATCATCAATGACATGGCTGAAAAACTGCAGGTCGTAAACCGTTCCCTTATGGACCCAGAGGATTACGATCTGAATAAATATGAAGAAATCAAATCCCTTCACGACATCATTGAAATGAAAGGGCAATTGAGCGTTTCTGAAATTCAGGCATTTGTTCAGGAACTTGGCCAATACAGAAAATAACAAGCCGTAAAAAAAGACCGTTTTCGGAGAGCCTCTCCGAAAACGGTCTTTTAAATTGCTTTTGCAGGCGGATTATAAATGGGCTCCTTGGTTTTCTAACGCCTGTTGAGCCGCTTTCTGTTCCGCTTCTTTCTTCGTACGGCCTACTCCAATTCCACCGATGTCATCCTGAATCAGTACATGAGCGATAAACTCCCGGCTGTGTGCAGGTCCTCTCTCTTCAACGATTTCATATTCAATTTTACTGTTTTTATCCCGTTGAATAAATTCTTGTAGCTGACTTTTGAAATCCATCGCATGAGAAAAAGCACCTTTTTTCACTTTCGGATACACATACGCTCTTAAGAACTGTATGACTGCATCGTAACCCTGGTCTAAATAAAGAGCTCCAATGAACGCTTCAAAAACATCAGCAAGCAATGCCGGTCGATTGCGTCCTCCTGTCAGCTCTTCTCCTTTACCAAGTAAAATCAGGTCTTGGAAATTCAGCTCATTCGCAAATTCTACTAATGAGACTTCACACACAATCGAGGCTCTGAACTTCGTAAGCTCTCCTTCAGCCATATCAGGGAACTCGCGGTACAAATACTGTGAAACTCCTAGTTCAAGAACGGCATCTCCCAAGAATTCCAGCCGTTCATTATCCTCTCGATCGGTTTTCCGATGCTCATTCACATATGATGAATGTGTAAAAGCCTGTTCCAGTAACGAGATATCATTGAATTGTAATTTTATCTTTTTCTGGAAACTGGAAAAATCATCCATAAATCACCTTGTCCTTTGCAATGAATTTCTTGAAAAATATAGGAAAGGCTGCCCGAATAAACGGACAGCGATCCTATTACGACTGGCTGCTTATGTAATTCACAGCGTCGCCTACTGTATTGATTTTTTCAGCTTCTTCATCAGAAATTTCCATATCAAACTCGTCTTCAAGCTCCATTACAAGCTCAACGACATCAAGAGAGTCTGCTTCTAGATCTTCTTTGAAGGAAGCTTCCATAGTCACTTTAGACTCATCAACATCAAGACGATCGACGATGATTTGTTTTACACGATCAAATGTTTCTGCCATTGGAACCTCACCTCCCTTCAGTAATTATAGTAATGTGTAGTCAAAAGCGCAAGAGGCTGTTTTAGCCCCGGCTCATAGAAACCGTTATCTCTTTATTCTATATGAGATGGACGATTCATTTGATTAGGTTATTACATGACCATGCCGCCATCGACATGCAAAGTTTGACCTGTCATGTAAGCTGCATCTTTGGAAGCTAGGAAACGGACGACGCGTGCGACATCTTCCCCTTCACCAAGACGTTTGAGTGGAATCATAGCAAGCATTTGCTCGCGTTGCTCATCCGTAAGGGCATCTGTCATATCTGTCGCTATATAGCCCGGGGCTACAGCGTTCACCTGGATGTTTCTAGCTGCTAATTCTTTAGCGTTCGATTTGGTCATTCCGATGACACCCGCTTTAGCAGCGACATAATTTGCCTGCCCGGGGTTCCCCGAAACACCTACGATTGATGCAACGTTGATAATTCGTCCATACTTTTGTTTCATCATCTGACGTGTCACCCCTTTTGTGCAGAGGAAAACGCCTTTCAAGTTCGTATCAATTACTGAATCAAACTCTTCTTCCTTCATTCTCATCAGGAGATTGTCCTTTGTAATCCCTGCATTGTTGACAAGGATATCCAAACGTCCAAATTCATCAACGACTGTTTTTACCATTCGTTTGACATCTTCATCATTGGATACGTTGGCCTGAATTTTCATAGCCACCCCGCCATGTTCTTTTATTTCCTGAACAACAGCCTCGGCTTTATCTTCACTTCCCGCATAATTGACCGCAACCTTCGCTCCTTGAGAAGCAAGTTCAAGAGCAATAGCCTTTCCAATTCCACGGGATGCTCCTGTGACAAGAGCCACCTGGTCCTGTAACATCACGATTCCTCCTTATACCAGTCGATGAACGCTTGCAGTGACTCTGGGTCCTGAACACTGAACGTTTTCATACGACGTTTTACTTTTCGGACAAGGCCACTCAACACTTTCCCCTGCCCCACTTCTACAATCGCATCGACTTCTTCTTCGATGAATGCCTCAAGAATCTGCTGGAACCTTACAGGAGAGTATAGTTGTTCAACGAGAAGCTGTTCTATTTCTTCCGCATTCGTGACAGGCGCAGCAGTCACATTAGCATATACTGGTACGCTGGCATCATAGATCTTTGTTTCAGCTAAATGGTCAGCAAAATCATCACTGGCTGACTTCATGAGACGAGAGTGGAATGGACCACTGACGTTAAGAGGGAGTACGCGCTTCGCACCTGCCTCCGACAAATGTTCTGAAGCTTTCTCCACGCCTTCCTTTGTTCCAGAAATGACAATTTGACCTGGACAATTGATGTTGGCAAGGTCAACGGCCAGCTCCCCATCAAAGTCACGCAGAACTTCTTCTATTTCTTCTTGTGAAAGGCCAAGTACAGCCGCCATTGTTCCCATGCCTGTAGGGTAAGCTTCTTCCATCAACTTTCCACGGACATGCACAAGTTGTACGGCTTCCATTGGATCCAGCGCTCCGGCTGCGGCCAAAGCACTGTACTCTCCAAGACTGTGACCTGCCGTCATAGAAGGAGCCACTCCTTCTTGCTGGAGTACACTTTGGATGGCTATACTGTTCAAAAGCAATGCGGGTTGAGCATTTTCTGTTTTCGTTAATTCTTCTGAAGGGCCTTCGAACATTAAACGAGTTAAAGAATATCCAAGAGCTTCATCCGCTTCATCAAACAATTGTTTCACAGCAGGATAAGCCTCATACATCGCCTTCCCCATACCTACTTCCTGGGACCCCTGCCCTGGAAAAACACATGCGATTCGCTTCATGATTCATCCTCCTCTTTTTCCATTTCAGCAAGTGTTGTTGAAATGGTATTCGTTACATCAAGCTCAATCATGTGGCAAGCCTGACGGATCGCATTCAAAACAGCTCGATCATTGGAAGAGCCGTGCGCCTTAATGACAGGTGCGGCCAAACCAAACAACCCTGCTCCGCCATATTCACTATAATCGAGTTGGGCTTTTAAATTTCGCAGATCATTTTTTGCTAAGCCAGCTGCAATTTTTGTTTTAAAGTTACTCATAAATGTTTGTTTAATCATTGAAAACATCGTCATAGCCGTTCCTTCAATCGTCTTCAAGGTTACATTCCCTGTGAACCCATCTGTGACGACTACATCGGCTACGCCTTCAAGAAGATCTCGAGCCTCAACGTTTCCGACAAAGTTAATCGGAGCTTCTTTCATCAGTTCAAACGCTTTTTTGGTCAAGTCACTTCCTTTGCCGTCTTCCGTACCGACATTCAAAAGTCCGACTCTTGGCTGCTTAATTTCTCGTACATTTTCAGCATAGATACTCCCAATTACTGCATATTGTAACAAGTGATCGGGTTTCGCATCCACGTTTGCACCGACATCCAGCATAAGAAATCCTTTACCGTCCGACGTTGGAAGAGTCGGGCTAAGTGCAGGCCTGTCGACCCCTTTCATTCGACCGACGACAAACAAACCTGCACTCATCAAGGCCCCTGTATTTCCAGCAGATATACAGCCATCCGCTCGCCCTTCTTTCACTTCCGTGGCCGTCAAAACCATAGAGGATTGTTTCTTTCTCCTCACCGCTCTTACCGGCTCATCATCAGAAGTAATCACTTCTGTTGTATGTAATATAGACACATTTGACTGCCCTTTTAAGAAAGGTTTGATTTGATCTTCATCCCCAACAAGGGTGATTTCCAAACCTTCAATTGTGTCTGCGGCCATTACCGCCCCTTTTACGATCGCTTCTGGGGCATTGTCGCCGCCCATAGCATCAATGGCTAGCTTCATTCTCGATCCATCTCCTTCTGTTGGTTCGAACGATACATCTCAAAAGTTCCAGCAAATACTTCTTCGTTGTCGACGTAACTATGCACATTCACAAGTGTTCGCCCTTTTTCATCGTCGCCTTTGACCGTGGCTTTAGCCACCACACGTTCTCCAAGTTTCACTGGACGTGAAAATGTAATTTCCGACTGGGCCGTAAGCGCCAGTTCATCATTAATCAAAGCAACGGCGAGAGAGTTAGCCTGTGCGAATAAGTAGTGACCTCTAGCTATATGGTTTCTGGAAAAGACATGTTCCGGCCGGATGTCCAAGATTGAAATCGCACGGTCGTCCAATTCCAGGTCGACCACTTCTCCAATGATTTCTTCCACCGGCAAGGCTTTTACCGTTTCATTCCATTCCTGCGTGGCGACTGACTTGATCCGTTCCCGCAGCTCAGGAATTCCAAGTTCCATCCGATCCAGCCTTATCGTCTGAATACTGACACCGAATGTCTTTGCCAGTTCTTCGTCTGTAATGAAGGGGGTATGGTCTATTTTCGTTTTCAATTCTTCCTGACGTACTTTTTTAGACTTCTTCATACATATGCCACCGTTCATTTAGCCATAATTTCTCGCTTTATGACTAGGTACTAATAGTAATATATAATACCAAGTTCAATTACGCAAGGATTTGCTTATGATTCCCTATTTTCCTATCGATAGTAATCCCACTACCAGTCTGACTTTGAAAGGTTCCGTTCAGGAGAAAGAAAAAACACCCGGCTTTTGAGCCGAGTGTTTGGAAGTTAGTCCAACACATTGCCAAGAAGATGTTGGTCACTGTAGACGTGCTCCTTTAAAGCTTTGTAACGTTCATCTTTATGCAGGGTGTTTTCCATAATCATTTCAGCGGCATCTTTTCTTGCGGTTTCAAGAGCCCGGTAATCATGGACCATGTCTCCGACTTTGAACTCAGGTAGACCACTTTGTTTTTTGCCGAAAAAGTCACCAGGACCACGCAGTTTTAAATCTTGTTCGGATAATTCGAAACCATCATTCGTCTCGGTCATAATTCTCATCCGTTCTTTTCCTACGTCTCCCTTAGGATCACCAAGAAGAATACAGTAACTTTGATCAGCTCCACGCCCAACACGGCCTCTCAACTGGTGAAGTTGGGAAAGACCAAACCTCTGGGCATCATAAATGACCATAACGGTTGCATTCGGTACATTCACACCCACCTCTACGACAGTTGTGGAGACAAGAATCTTCAGCTCGTTTTCTGCAAATTGTTGCATAACGTTTTCTTTTTCTTCATTGTGGAGGCGACCATGCATCAACCCAACTGATGTGGAGGGCTCAAAAACAGCGCTGAGCTGATCATAGAGATCAATGGCATTTTGAATATCAAGTTGGTCCGACTCTTCAATCAGCGGACAAATGACGTAAGCCTGGTGCCCTTGATCAATTTCTTTCTGAATGAAGCTCAACACGCGGTTGGTCATTTCTCCCTTGACCCAATACGTATCTACAGGTTTCCTACCTGCAGGCATTTCATCAATCACGCTTACATCCATATCGCCGAAGGCGGTGATCGCAAGCGTTCTCGGAATAGGTGTTGCCGTCATGAAGAGAACATCAGGCGAAAGACCTTTATCCCTTAAGGCCCGGCGCTGTTCCACTCCAAAACGGTGCTGCTCGTCAACGATAACGAATCCAAGGTTTTTGAAGACCACCTCATCCTGAATCAAAGCATGGGTACCGACCAGGATGTCAATCTCTTCCCGTTCTACGGATTCTAAGATCTCTCTTCTCCGCTTTCCTTTAATAGATCCGGTCAATAAAGCCACCTTCGCACGCCCCTCAAACATTTCTTTCAAGGATTGATAATGCTGTTCTGCGAGAATTTCTGTCGGGACCATCAAGGCGCCCTGATGTCCTGCGGTAATGGAAGCATATAGAGCGATTGCAGCAACAGCAGTCTTACCTGACCCAACGTCTCCTTGCAATAGTCGATTCATTCTATGGGGACTTTTCATGTCGTTTAAAATTTCTGCAAGCGACCTTTTCTGCGCAGACGTTAATTCAAATGGCAATGATTGAACAAAGACAGTCAATTGCTCATTGTCATAGGTTTGTACAATCCCTGATGTAGATTCACGGTTATGTTTCCTTAAGAGCTGCATTTTCAATTGAAATAATAGAAACTCTTCATAAATAAAACGACGTTTTGCATGTTTTAACATCACCCGGGTTTCCGGATAGTGCATTTGATTTAAAGCTTGAGGCCGGTCTGGGAGCTTATAAGCAAGAGCCAGATCTTCAGGAAGAATCTCAGGAATATCTGTACTGTAATCATCAAGCGCGTGTTTGATTACTTTCCTCAATGTGTTGAGGTTAACCCCTTCTTTCAATGTGTACACAGGCTGAATGGGTTCCTGACTTTTGGACTCTCCCTTTTTGAACTGGCTTACTGTTATTTGAAGCCTCTGTTGATCCCATTTCCCTGTCACCGTAACGGTGTCTCCTTGATTCAACTGTTTCTTTGCAAAAGCGCGATTGAACATAACCGCTTTAACAGCGAACTGATCAACTTGAAGAGTAAAAGTCAACCGCGACTTCTTCCTGCCATAAAAACTTAAAGCAGGTTCAGAGACAATTTCACCTTCGATGGTCGCCTTCTCATTGTGCGTAAGTTCGGTAAGAGGCTTCACTTCATAAGAATCATAACGGTGTGGAAAATAGAATAATAGGTCCTCCACTGTAAAAAGTCCCAGCTCATTTAATTGCGATTGTAGTTTGTCACCTACTCCTTTGACTTCACTGATCGATTGGTGCAGCACGTCATTCACTCTTTCTTCAACGATATTCCGTACACTTTGGCTTCTAATTCGCGCCCTGTTGGTGTTGCGGCAAGTCCACCCTGAGCCGTTTCCCTGAAGGCTGAAGGCATGCGTTGACCGACTTTGTACATGGCATCAATCACCTCATCACAAGGAATGCGGCTTGTCACACCTGCAAGTGCCATGTCTGCAGCAACAACGGCGTTGGAGGCGCCCATTGCATTTCTTTTCACGCATGGGACTTCTACTAGACCAGCAACCGGATCACAAATGAGCCCAAGCATATTCTTTAACGTTATCGCCATGGCTTCGGCAGATTGTGAGGGGGTTCCCCCTGCCATTTCAACAATTGCAGCTGCAGCCATTCCGGCAGCTGAACCAACCTCTGCCTGACAGCCTCCTGCAGCTCCTGAGATCGACGCATTATTTGCCACTACAAAACCGAAGGCACCGGAAGTGAACAAATAACGAACCATTTGTTCACGTGTAGGATTCAACTGATTTTTCACTGCAAAAAGTGTTCCCGGCACACACCCGGCGCTCCCTGCGGTAGGTGTAGCACAGATGGTCCCCATAGCCGCGTTCACTTCGTTTGTTGCAACAGCTTTACTAACAGCATCCATAAGAAGGTTTCCGGATAACGGGGTATGGTTTTTCATATAATTTTGGATGAGGACTGCATCTCCCCCAGTCAATCCACTATGAGATTTAACCCCTTTCAAGCCATCTTCAATTGCTTTTTCCATAACGTCCAGGTTTCTTTCCATTTGAGAGAACACTTGCTCCCTCGATAGTTGTTTGACTTCCATCTCCTGGCGAATCATAACCTCAGAGATTTGGATATTTTCACTTTCTGCTAATTCTACGAGTTCAGCGACATTTCGAAACATGTGACCTCTCCTTTCTTTTAGTCTGATATTTTAGCTACTTGAGTAATGTGATCGGCTCGTTCTAGTTCACCCAGGATCGCATCATCAATGTTCTGATCTACCTCAATGACCATTAAAGCTTGTTCTCCCTGAGCTTTACGGGAGACTTCCATGCGTCCGATGTTAATTTCATTCCTTGCTAAAATGGCTGTTGCCGAGGCAATCGCACCATAACGGTCATTGTGAATAAGCAGAATCGCGGGATGACTTCCTGATAGACGAAGTTCAAAACCGTTCAATTCTGTGATTTCTGCTTTTCCTCCCCCGATGGATATGCCGACTAATTCAAGTTCACCATCGTCATCCCCGATTTTAACCTTCGCGGTGTTCGGGTGATCTGTATGAGCATCCTCTTCATGAAACCTTATTTTCATTCCATTCTTCCTTGCCGTAACAAGAGATTGACTAATACGTTCGTCATACGTATCGTAATCGAGCAATCCACCGATGATGGCTACATCAGTGCCGTGACCTTTATACGTTTTAGCAAATGATCCATACAAATGGATGTGGGCATATTTAGGTTCCCGTCCAAATAAGTGGCGTGCTGCACGCCCGATTCTGGCCGCCCCAGCGGTGTGGGAACTCGATGGTCCAATCATCACAGGACCAATAATATCGAAAACTGAACGATATTTCATGAGAATCACCTTCCCTTTTTCATCTATATATAAAGAAAGAAAACGCTTTCTACTATATTATAATCCTTTTACATCTTAACACAAACTGTTGTTCTAGACCTCATTTTTTACAAAAAGCGAACAAATCAGCTTGATAGATTGCTTATTTACGAGTAAAATAAACGTTTGTGGGTTACTCGGTAACCGGGCGGGAGAGGGATAAATTTCATAGAGGAGATTCAAATGCTCAATCAGCATCATCAAAAAGTGAGCTGGAAGAAAGAAGGTTTGGCAGGGTTAATCGGTTATTTCACGACGGTCTATATCGTCGCCGTGAACAGCCAAATCCTTCACAGTGCAGGTCTGCCGCTTGAAAGCGGAATGATTGCAACAATTCTTGCCAGCGCACTCGGCTGTTTGATCATGGCCATATACGCCAATGCGCCTATGGTTCTCATTCCAGGTATGGGTGTCAACGCCCTATTCGCCTACTCCATCGTTGAAGGTACGGGATTGACTTTCCAAGAAGGGCTGGCTGTTGTATTTATAGCTTCCCTGATTTTTTTAATCACGGCTTTCACGAAACTTGGAGACTGGTTGAAACACGCGATTCCGGCTTCCTTAAAGCATGCAATTACGGTTGGGCTTGGACTGTTTTTGACATTGATCGGGTTAGAGAAAGGTGGTCTTGTAGTCAAAGGGGAACACTCTTTGATTACACTTGGCAACCCTTCTTCCGCAATTGTCATTACAAGCATCCTCACGTTGTTTATCGGGATTTTCCTTTTCACAAAAAATGTTCCTGGTAACTTCTTAGTGACGATGATTGCAGGGACCATTATTGCTCATTTCACAGGAGTTCTTGGAGAGCGGGGAGATTCCCTCGCTCTCAGTGAACAATCATGGATTTTCATGCCGGACTTCGGAAGCGTGACAGAATTCGGGTTCTGGATGGCTGTTTTCCCCCTAGCGATTGTTCTCATTTTCGAGAATATGGGCCTCATTCACGGACAATTGGATATGCTTGATCAACAAAGCAAATTCAAAAGGTCCTACCAGGCTTCTGCCTTTTCAGCATTAAGTACTGGATTCCTAGGTACATCACCGACGGTTTCTTCAGCAGAAAGTGCGGCAGTTATTGCTTCAGGTGGAAAGTCAGGAAGAGCAGCACTCACAATGGCTGTTTTATTCATCGGCACCATCTTTTTGATTCCTTGGATTTCCATGGTACCATCCACTGCTATTGCACCAATTCTCATCATTGTTGGAGCACTGATGGTACAAAACATTAAGGAAATCCCTCTGGATCAATTGTCAGAAGCGATGCCAGCCTTCCTGATTATCGTGATGATCCCCTTCACCTACTCCATCGCTGATGGAATGGCTTTTGGGTTTATCGCTTATCCAATCGTAAAGTTTGCCATCGGAAAACAAAGAGAACTAACTACGCCGGTCGTACTCATCGCCATGGTCTTTCTCATTGAATTTATCATGCGCTCGCTTGGTCATTAATTTAGCTGCAGCGCTACTAGGTTGTATTTTATATGAATACAAAAATATTAAATCCCGTACATCTGAGATGTACGGGATTTATTGTACTCTCCATCGAAGTACAATGGTTAACTGACAGCATTCTACTTGTTGATTCCTTGCAGTCAAGTGAATCTTCATCCGGTCTGGATTATAATCGGCTTGAAAGGGAGACTCTACACCCGCACTTCGGATCAACGTGTTTACTTTCAATTGATCTGATTCCTGAGCCGCCCCCATCACGTCATTGGCAAAATCATGAGAATTGCTAATTCTCCCTACTACTTTATTGGCATCATCCATTAACTTTTCCATTTCTGTAGCAGATTGGACAAACATGTCTTCATCAACTTCCGGGTACAAGCGGGTACACTGAGGTTGAGGGTAATGATGGTAAACGTTCGAAAATACGACAGGGACATAGCACGGAACCCACACGACATACATACAAATCCCCCCAGGTCCTACAGAACCTTTCCTTCCTTTTTGAACCATTATTAAATATATGTACTCCAGAAAATTTCAGAAGCCCTAAACTCCCTACTTCCTGTAAAGCTCCCTTTAGTTGAAGACTCGGTTTCGAGATGTTCGTGTGATTCTAGGGGCTCCGGGAAACGGTTCGCCCCTTTTACCCTATAAGTGTCTCGAAACCACTTCTAAAAGGGTCATCTTCCTTGAATGGTTGAGGGAAGTGGATGATTAGAACACCTGTATTCATAAGTAAGGTTCCAATTCTTCTCCCTAAGCGGGCATATAGTGTGTTGCATCAAGCATTTGCGTTTGCTAAACGTCAATGAGGTAGAGTTTATATCATTCACTTCTGAATAACTATACGAGCTGATTTTTTAAGTAGTGGTTTCGAGTATCTTCTTTGGTTAGTGGGCGGAGAGGAATGACGAGACTCCTACCTTAAGTGGGGAGGCGCCTCGATCAGCGGCGTATGGACTGGACTGAGCTGGCGGAGATAAAGGAAACACGAAGAACGGAGTGATTCGATGTTGACTTATCGTACAGAAGCGAGGGAAGTCTCACTATCCGCTAGGCGCCGGAACTGGATATCTAAGAGGAAAAGAGTGGTTGGTGAGACCCCACAGGACGCAGTCCGAGGAGGCTCACCGCGCCCCCGCGGAAAGCGAGCTATTCCCCTCAGCCCTCATCCACTTAACAAAAGTCTCGAAACTGAGGTTTCAAGAAACCTGCCATTTTGCTTAATAAAGACAGAATCAATGATAAAAAATCATCAAAAAACGCCCAGAATTCTGGACGTTTTTGTGTGAAAGTACTATTGATCGTCCACGTCTATGACCTTAATGTTAGAGTGATGCTTTGGAAATACAATTGTAAGAACGCCACCCTTAAAGGAGGCACTGCTTGCTGCGTCAGCAACGGCGAAAGGAAGGGTAACTACACGTTCTTTTTGACTGAGTGAATGAGAACGGTTGTAATAATGAGTCTCTTCATCTTTCACTTCACGAAGCTGCCTTTCATCCACACGAATTCGCAGCTGGTTCCCGGACCGATCAATACGTATTTGCTCACGCGTTACATTAGGAAGATAGGCTTCAACAGTGACGTCCCGATTTGTTTCGAACACTTCCACCGGAATGGTATGTTGTTGAAAGAAATCATGAACATGTTTGATCGAATCATCAAAGAATGAATCGAACGCTTTGATGATGTCACGAAAGCTTTGATCAAATAAATCCGGCAGTTGCTTGTTTTTATCATCCATACCTTTGCACCTCATTTTACATAAAGTCTCCACTACACTCTATGCACACTGCCTAGTTTGGTGACATAACAACAAGAAAGTAAGGACTAAAAAAGGAAAGCGCAGCTCTTGATCAAGAGCTGCGCTTCTTCATGTTCTTACTCGATAGAAAAGATGTAGGAATAAATCGGTTGTCCACCATTGTGAACTTCCACTTCCAGATCTTCAAACGTTTCTTCGATAAATGATTCAAGTTCTGCTACCTGTTTTTCGTCGGCCTCTTCGCCAGTCAAGATAGTCAGAATCTCATCTTCATCATCGTCAATCATTTGGTTCAACAATGTTTTAGCTGTCGTCAAAGCATCTTTATCAGTGGCAGAGATTTTACCATCAGCGATTCCCATGAAGTGGCCTTTGGAAATGTCCAAACCATCGATTTGCGTATCCCTGACGGCGTAAGTGATTTGTCCGGTTTTCACTTCAGACATGAGGTTGAGCATTTCCTCTTTATTCGCATCAAGATCCGCTTCCGGGTTGAACCCAAGAAGCGCGCTCATTCCTTGAGGAATGGTTTTCGATGGAATAACAGCAACTTCTACATCCGCTAATTCTGCCGCTTGTTCAGCAGCCATGACGATATTTTTGTTATTCGGCAAGACGAGCACACGTTTCGCATGTGCTTCTTTAATCGCTTCTGATAGATCTTGAGTACTTGGGTTCATTGTTTGGCCGCCCTGGATAACGACAGTCGCTCCAAGACTTTCAAACAACTTCTTAATTCCGTCTCCCATGCTCACTGTCACAATTCCGTACTCAGCTTTTTCTTCTGACTTAGGCTTGGCTTTCTTTTTGTCACCAACAATCGATGTATGCTGTTCACGCATATTTTCGATCTTCATATTGACAAGGCTGCCGTACCTTTGCCCTAAGGTCATGGCTTCTCCTGGGTATTCCACGTGAACGTGGACTTTGATCAAGTCTTCATCAGAAACGACAAGCAGAGAATCTCCCATTTCACTGAGCTCATTACGGAAGGATTCTTCATCGTACGGGTGTTCAGCAAGTTTATCTTCTTCAAATTTCACCATGAATTCTGTGCAGTAGCCAAATTCAATGTCTTCTGTGTTCATGAAGTCCTGATTCAGCTTGTGGTGTTCTGCGTTGACCATGTCATCCATCGATACAGTATCCTCGAGATCCGGAAGTTCCTCACCTTTTAAATTGGCAAGAAAACCTTCATAAATCGTGACAAGGCCCTGTCCACCACTATCCACGACACCAACTTCCTTCAGTACTGGCAGCAATTCTGGTGTATTCTTCAGTGATTTCTTAGCTGCTTGAACGACTCCTTCGATGAATGGAATGAAATCATCCTCTTTTTCAGCAATCTCAACAGATGCTTCAGCAGCTTCTCTTGCTACAGTAAGAATAGTTCCTTCCACAGGTTTCATGACAGCTTTATAAGCTGTAGTGGCCCCGCCTTGAAGAGCTTCTGAAAAGTCTTTGGTTGTGATGACTTCTTTGTCTTCAATCGATTTTGAAAAACCACGAAAAATTTGAGAGAGGATAACACCTGAGTTTCCACGCGCTCCCATCAAGAGACCTTTGGATAAAGACTGGGCCACTGTCCCTACATGATTCTGGTCCACATTCCGTACTTCTTCAGCTCCAGAAGTCATGGACAGATTCATATTCGTCCCCGTATCTCCATCCGGTACAGGGAAAACATTCAAAGCATCAATCATTTGTGAGTTCTGCTTTAAATGATGAGCTCCTTGCAAGATCATTTCGGCAAGCGTCTTGCCGTCTAACTTTTGTAACGTCACACTTACTTCCTCCTTTGACTACAACCGCGATCTATTCAGTTGTCACACGAACTCCCTGAATGAAAATATTCACAGAATCCACGGACAAACCAACTGTTTTGTTTAGTGTGTATTTTACTTGTGATTGGACATTATTAGCGACTTCGGAAATCTTTGTACCGTAGCTCACGATAATGTACATGTCTATATGGAGGCGATCTTCATCCTGTCTGACAACGACTCCTCTGGAAAAATTCTCTTTGCGGAGCATTTCAGATAAACCGTCACGGATCTGATTTTTAGATGCCATACCGACGATGCCGTAGCACTCAACAGCGGCTCCTCCAGCAATCGTTGAAATGACTTCATTGCTAATAGTAATATGACCATATTGGTTATTTAAATCAACAGACATAATAGATCCTCCTTTATAATCCTCATCAATCCTACCCTATTATAACACAAAATCACGATATGAATTTCTGTTCAATGGTAAGAAAATGACCTGGATATCCCTACTATACTGTGTAACAATTCATAAGTTCTGTCAAGAAAAAATTCTTGATATAATTCTGACTAGATTATTGCAAACACGTATTCTATATGATAAAGTTACTAAGTATCTGATGATTTATGTATGTAACAGGAGGGATTTTCATGGCACGCAGAAGTGTTCTATCTGGTAAAGGTACACGTTCAGGTAACCACCGTTCACACGCGATGAACGCTAATAAACGTAAATTCAAAGCTAATGTTCAAAAAGTTCGCATCCTTGTGGATGGCAAGCCTCAAAAAGTTTACGTAACAGCACGTGAACTCAAGTCCGGCAAAGTACAACGTGTATAATTGCTGACAGAGAGCTTATGAGCTCACAAAAAAAGCACCCTCAGAGGGTGCTTTTTTTATTTGTCTAAAGATAAGTAAACGGGCGCTTTTTAGTGCTCTCCGGAGCTCAGCCCATGTGTACTCCGGAGCTTTCCTTTTTGAATGGGTCCTAATCTTTTTTAAATGTACTTATGACTGCGCGCACTAAACCCCCGACGAACCGTGGGAGTTTGATGGTATAAAATTTCAAAAGAGCCCCCTCCTCCTATATGAACTAATGCGAACTCCCTTATTCCCCTCAAGTAGGCAAGTCTGTACTTCTTATTACTAAGAGTATGCCTGACTCAAATGAAAAAGTACCTGTATCTTCAATCAGTCGATTCGAGATGCACAAGGTGGATCCAAATGGCAGATAGGCGCGATCTAAGGGATAGTAAAACCCTTTGAGCGTAATCTTTGTCACTTCAAGCGTGACTGGTAAGAAAGAAACATACGGGTATAATTCATCCGCTTCTATCTTATGCTCACCAGCGAAGACTAATTCCACCTGATTCTGTCGATCGATGATCGTACTTTTTATGTTTTCCTTCATTAAAGGGTAAAGAAGCTGCATGTTCGCTTGAGAATGATCGATTCGACCACCTGTCACTCCGAATAATAGAATATGCCCCGGGTTCAAACGGAGTGCTTCATTTATCGCTAATTCCAAGTCTGTTTCATCTTTTTCATCCGGAAAAATTAAGACCTGTTTGGAATTCTTTTTTATTTCTGCCAATGACTGTTCCGAAACAGAATCGAAATCTCCGATGGCAATGTCAGGAGCCAGTCCATGCTCAACAAGGACCTCCGCTCCTTGATCGGCGCCGATCCAAACGCATTCCGGACATGCATATTCTTTTAAATCAGGTATGTAAGACTTCGGTCCGCCGCCGACTACGATAACTCTTTTCATATTCATAACACCCTTCCTATACCTTTCACCAAAAAAAACAGTCCTTTACTATTCACGATAAGCTACCTATACGTGAAGACTCAGTTATGGGACTTTTGTTGAGTGGATGAGTGGGCTCCGGGATAGCTAGCTTTCCGAGAGAGCGCGGTGAGCCTCCTCCGGGCTGGGTCCTGCAGGGTCTCTCCCTGCATTTTCCCACGCAGGAGTCTCGCCATCCCCATCCGCTCCTGATGCTCAATCCGGGTAACGAACCCGAGAACATCCCTAAACTTCCACAATGCTGCTATATACTACAATAGAACGGTTTCTTCTATTGTAAAATGTAACTTATTTCTTTACTGGATGCCAACAAAAGAGTGAATAAAAAAACTCAAAGGATCTCGATCCTTTGAGTTTTTTCATTTATTGTGCCGCTTGTCTAATATCATCAATCGCTTTTTTGCGATCTTCCTGATTAAAAATGGCACTGCCGGCAACAAGTACATCAGCTCCAGCATCTGTACATTGTTTAGCTGTTTCGACTTTCACTCCACCATCGATTTCAATCTCAAAGGAGTGCCCTTCTTCTTCCCGCCAAAGGGAGATTTGTTCGATTTTCGGTACAACGGAATGAATGAATGATTGACCTCCGAAACCCGGGTTAACAGTCATCAAGAGGACTAGATCGACATCCTGAAGAATCGGTCGGATTGATTCTGCTGGAGTAGCCGGATTAATGACGACTCCCGCTTTCACTCCGTGGCTTTTAATCAATTGAATCGTCCTGTGGAGGTGAGGACATGCTTCCTGATGAACGGTGATGATATCAGAGCCTGCTTTTGCAAAAGCTTCGATATACTGATCCGGATTTTCAATCATTAAATGGACATCAAGAGGCAAATCGGTTACCGGTCGGATGTGATCCACAATCAATGGACCAATTGTAATATTAGGAACAAAATGTCCATCCATGACGTCCACATGGATATAATCCGCGCCTCCACGTTCGACATCCTTGATTTCTTCTCCAAGTTTTGAAAAATCAGAAGCTAGAATGGATGGTGCAATTTTAGTCATGATTAATACCTCGGCTTTCTGTTCTGTATTTCATTTAAAAATTGTAGGTAATGCTCATATCGCTGTTCGGATATGTCCCCTGCCTCAACGGCTGATTTAACCGCGCACTTCGGTTCCTTATGATGCAGACAACCTCGGAATTTACAGCTATTCTGTACCTCTACGAACTCAGGGAAACATTCAGGCAGCTGCTCGAGTTCCAATTCCCCGAATTCCAGTGAACTGAATCCTGGGGTATCCGCAACAAGACCATCCGCTATTTCATAAAGTTCCACATGACGCGTCGTATGTTTTCCGCGACCTAAACTCTCTGAGATTTCATCCGTATCAATAGAGAGTCGAGGATCGATTGAATTTAGTAAAGACGATTTGCCGACGCCGGACTGGCCAGCGATGACTGTGGTGCGACCAGCTAAGTGAGATTGGACTAAATCCATGGATTCTGTATCATCTACTGCAGATAAAATGACAGGATAGCCGATTTTTTCGTACAGCGTTTTGTAGCTTTTCATCACTTCCATTTGTTGTTCATCCAGTTGATCCACTTTAGAAATGACAATGAATGGCTCGATCCTCTTTTCTTCCACAAGGACGAGGAAGCGGTCCAGTAACAAAGCATTGAAATCCGGATGAACGGCAGAAGTGACGATTAACGCCTGATCTACATTCGAAATCGGAGGCCTTACCAACTCATTCTTTCTGTTTTCGATGGATAAGATATATCCTTCTTCCTTATTTTCCGCCTTGAATTCTACAAGATCTCCAACTAAGGGGGTGACTTTCTTTTTTCGAAAATTCCCTCTTCCCCGACATTGGTAGACCTCCCCTTCACAAAGGACATAATAGAACCCGCTCAATGACTTGATAATTTTTCCTGCTGGCATTTTTTCACCTCTTAATACGGTACTTCCACTTCTTCTTGAAAGACTTCGCCATCCCTCATTACTCGGTAAGTTGCTGATTCACCAGGCTCAATCGTTAAGGTAATTTCAAAAGTCTTCGTCTCAGTAATCATTTCACTGATCACCGGTGTACTTCCGTCCCGATTTGCATCATTTACGTAAATCAATACTTCCTGACCCTCGGGTTCAGGCTGTTCTCCTTCTTGGCCGCCATCACCTTGTCCTTCTTCCTCTTTCTTTTCCGGTTCATACGGAACTTCAATAGATACGGATTCATCTCTAGGAGGTTTTGGTTCAGGCCCTCTGGAAATAACTAAGTTTACGGTAGACCCTTGCTCTACTTCTGTATCAGCTGCGGGATCCTGACTAATCACATTCCCTTCCCTTATATCTTCCGAGAATTGACGAGTCGTTTCAACTTTCAGTTTATTTCTTTGCAGGTAATCTGTAGCAAACTTCTCATTCGCATCCACTAAACTTGCCAGTTCAACTTTAGCAACTCCAGAACTTACTCGGAAAGTCACCGTGGTCTCATCAGGGATCACACTTGTACCAGGGCTTGGACTTACATGGGCAATGATTTCTCCTGCTGGTTGTTCCTCACTTGTTTGTTCGATTTTATCGATCCCACTATATCCCTTACTTTCTAACTCTTCTTTTACTTGCTCGTAATCCTGATCGGTATAGTCAGGGAAATCCACCCGTTCTTTCCCATTGCTGAGATAAACCGTAACCTCAGAACCTTCCTTTACCGTCATCCCTGCTTCAGGGTCTGTTTCAATGACATCTCCCTCTTCCACATCATCAGAAAAACGTGTTTCTCTTGTCACATTAAGGTTCAGATCGCTAAGTTCACTATAAGCTGCTTCATACTCTTCCCCGGCAAGATCAGGAATTTCCACATCAGCCGGCTGGATGATTCCAGGTATCGTGAATAAAGCAACTAGTCCTCCGATCAATAACAATAGTATAACGGTTAAGATCCAAGGCCATACTTTCCGCTTCTTTTTCTGCTTTTTCTCAGGAGGTGGCGGGTCTGCGGCTGTTTCCTTATAGGTTTTTGTCGCTGATGCCGGGGTTGGGATGACAGGTTTGTGATCACTGGTATTAATGATCGTATCTTCATTCGGGGAGTCCCCATAAGCTTCATTTGTAATGACAGGGATGGCTTTTGTTTTTTCTTCATCTCCATCATCTGGTAATGTGAAGACAGGTTCATCTGCCCGATATGGCTCAAGAGACGTTTCAATCTCATGTTCCATTTCCAATACTGATTCATACCGGTGAAACGGATCTTTAGCCGTCGATTTCAAAACGATATTTTCAACACTTTGAGGCAAGTCAGCATTCCATCTTTTTAAAGAAGGAGTTTCATGCTGAAGGTGCTTCAATGCGATCGAGACGGGAGATTCTCCTGAAAAAGGAAGCCTTCCTGTCAGTAATTCGAAAAAAACAATACCCAGTGAATAGACATCGGACTTTTTGGTCGCCATCCCGCCCCTGGCTTGTTCTGGTGATAAGTAATGAACTGAACCAAGAACAGAGTTTGTCTGAGTCAACGCAGTTGCGCTTAGAGCCATGGCAATTCCAAAATCCGTCACTTTTACATGACCGTAGTGATCGATGAGTATGTTCTGTGGTTTGATATCCCTATGAACGATTCCATTGTCATGCGCATGAGCGATGGCTGATGCAATCTGCTTCATTATATCCACTGCTTCAGATACATCGATCGGACTATGCTGCTGAATATACTGCTTCAATGTCATTCCGTCGACGTACTCCATCACCATAAAATAGATGTCGTCTTCTTCCCCCACATCATAAATGTTGACGATATTCGGATGAGAGAGACTCGTAGCTGACTGGGCTTCTCTATGAAAGCGAGCAATAAACTCCTCATCATTTCCATGTTCCAGCCGCAATACTTTAATGGCGACCTCCCTGTCCAGAATGGTATCGTAAGCAAGGTAGACATTCGCCATACCGCCGCCACCGATCATCTCTTGTACACGATAACGGTCATTAAGGAGACGGTTATTCAACATTATTCCGCACCTTCTTTCACGTCTGAAGAAGGATGATGATGAATGACTGCAAGCGTAATGTTATCTTCCCCTCCACGTTCATTCGCAAGGTCGATCATCTGCTGAGTAAAGGATGACCATTCACCTTCAAATGTTTTCAATTCACTTAATTCTTCATCAGTCACTTTATTTGTTAGACCGTCTGTGCATAAAAGGAGGCGGTCATTCTCTTCGAATTCCATCGTTTTTACATCGGCAGTCAAATCGAATTCCGTACCAAGCGCTTTTAATAAAACGTTTTTCCGAGGGTGGTGTTCCGCCTGTTCTTCGGTAATCTGACCGGACCGCACAAGTTCGTTCACAAGGGAATGGTCCTCTGTGATTACCTTGAAACCATAGTCATTAGCAAAATAACAGCGGCTGTCTCCAATATGGCCGATTGTCGCGAATTCTCCTGTACACAAAGCTACCACGACAGTCGTTCCCATCCCTGCACATTCTTCATGAGCATTGGCATAAGATTTGATTTCATTATTTGCCGAGCGCACGGCTTCTTTGATCCATTTTTCTGCTTCATCAGGAGTTTCAATGAGATTGGCTTCCTGCCATTTTTTATGTATATGTGAGGTCGTCATCTGGCTGGCTACATCACCGGCCTGGTGCCCGCCCATTCCGTCGGCTACAATGGCAAGAACTTGTCCAGCATCGTTTTTAAAAACTCCGCCGGCATCCTCGTTATGAATTCTGACTTTCCCCTGATCTGTCTCGTAATAACCTATCATGGTCTCACCTGCCTCATATTTATAACTTCAACCAAACATGGGTGTTGATTCTTAGATGGCATTCCCTCTTTGTTTAAAGGGAAGGAATTGCAACCATTACCGGCGCAGATTCCTTCCTGATTGTGCTTTCTATTTCAAAGGGGGTCTTACTTCTTTCTCAATCGTGTTAAGAAAAATCCATCCGTGTCCCACTCTTGTGGGAAAAGCTGAAGGCCTGTCTCGGTAAGGCCTATGCATTCTTTAAGAGCTTCTGGAAGCTCCTCGAAGAAGGCTGGGTCTACTTCAAAGTCCGGATGCTCTTCTAAGAAATGTCTGACGGCTTCCTCATTTTCATGACGGTCTACTGTACATGTACTATAGACCAGCTTGCCCTCCGGTTTTAATAGTGGTGCGACTTCTCTCAAAAGATCATCCTGAATATTTCTTAGCGAGAAAATATCTTCCTCTTTTTTATGGTATTTAATGTCCGGTTTGCCACGTAAAACTCCAAGGCCGGAACATGGAGCATCCAGCAGGATACGATCAAAGGCCCCCTGCTCATGCTTTTCTCCAAGTTTTCTTGAGTCTGCTTGGCTTGCGGTAATCGATGTGAGCTGCAGCTGTTCGGCCTTTTTGCTTACCAGCTTCGCTTTTTTCTCATGGAGGTCATAAGCTACGACTTCTCCCTCGTCCTCCATTTTTTCAGCGATATGTGTGGTTTTCCCTCCAGGGGCGCTGCAGGCATCCAGTACCATCAAACCTTTCTCAAGGTCCATCATTTCAGCTACAAGCATGGAACTTTGGTCTTGAACCGTGACATAACCATTTTGGAAAAGAGAATGTGAGAGAATCGCACCCTCCAGCACAAGAAATCCTTGAGGAGAAAGTGTACTCTCTTCGACTTTAAAGCCATCGTCTTGGAGCTGCTTCATCGCATCTTCGCGTGAAATTCTAAGCGGCTGGACTCTGAGAGACATAGGAAGGTGTTGGTTGTTTGCTTCACACATCGCTTTCGTTGTTTCAAATCCGTACTGTTCGACCCAGCGATTCACGAGCCATTGAGGATGACTGGTTTCGGTCGCCATTCGCTCTACAGGGTCTTCGATTTTGTCCAGGCTCTGGACTCCTTTACGCTGAACGTTCCGAAGCACGCCGTTCATAAATGATGAAATGCCTTTATGTCCCCGCTTCTTCGAAATTTCCACCGCTTCATGGATGATCGCATGATCCGGTACTCTTTCCAGGAAGATCATCTGGTAAACAGACATATAAAGGAGCCATCTGACCCATGGCTTTATTTTCTTCTGTTTGGCAATGTAAGGCTCGATGGAATAATGGATCAAATCCCGGCGTTGAAGTGTACCGTAGACGATTTCAGTTAACAGTGCACCATCCTGCCTGGAAAGCTTTTGTTTGGAAATCTCCCGGTCTAATAAAACGTGACTGAATCCGCCCTGCTCACCAATCCGAGTAAGAAGATCAAGGGCTGACTCTCTTAATGCATACTTAGTCATGCGTCTCACCTAGGCGTTCGCCTACCTGCAATGACTGACCGGCACCATTAATAAAGGCTTGTCCGTCCATCTTTTTCTTCCCAGAGGGTTGGAGAGTAACGACCTTTACGGCTTTACTTCCGCCTGTGGTTACAAGAAAACCATCTTCATCAATTCTTACAACTGTGCCTGGGGCTTCTTCAAATGTTCCTTCCACTTTCTGAATCCACCAGACTTTCATCGGCTTGCCGTTCCAATACGTATAGGCGACCGGCCATGGGTGAAGACCACGCACATGATTGTAGACCGTTTGTTGATCTTTGCCCCAATCGATAAGTTCCTGTTCCCTCTTGATATTGGAAGCGAAAGTGACTTTGGATTCATCCTGCTCTTCTGGCGTGATCTCGCCATTTAATAATTTCGGCAGGGTGTCCGCTAATAAGTCAGCTCCGGCGACGGAAAGTTTATCATGCAGCGTTCCTACATGGTCATCGTCTTCAATCGGAACCGTCACCTTTGAAAGCATGTCACCTGCATCGAGACGTTTGACCATATACATGATGGTGACACCTGTCTCATTCTTTCCTTCAAGGATGCTGTAATGAATCGGTGCACCACCTCTGAATTCGGGCAATAAGGAGGCATGGACATTGATACATCCATGTTCAGGCTCCTGAAGTAAAGCTTCCGGTAAAATTTGACCGAAGGCAGCGGTTACGATCAAGTCGGGATCGTAAGCAAGAACTTCTTGATATTCTTCTTTGATTTTTTCTGGTTGAAATACTGGGATTCCGTGTTTTTCCGCCGCTACTTTGACAGGGGGCGGGGTCATGGTTTTCTTTCTCCCTTTCGGACGGTCCGGTTGTGTGATCACAAGGACAACCTCATACCCCTCTTCAATGATGCGGTCTAGGACAGGTACGGCGAAATCCGGTGTCCCCATAAATGCGATTCGTGTCATGACTTTGTTGCTCCCTTCTTGCTTACATCAGCTGATACGGTTGAAAATCAACCGTGATCTGCAAACCATTTTCTTGTTTCATTTCATCTTCATAATAATGCAATATCCGTTCAACGAACTTTCGCTGCTCAGGTTCCTTCTTGTATTTTATCATGCATTGATAGCGATATCTATTATTGATCCTGGTGAGCGCAGAAGGAGTAGGCCCAAGAACATAAGATTGATCGGAAAGCTTCTGCTGCATGAACATGGTAATCTTCTGTGTCACTTCCTGCACTTTCAGTTGGTTGGGGTGCGAAATTGTGAAAAGTGTCAAAAAGAAGTAGGGTGGATAGCGGAAAGCTTTCCTTAATTTCATTTCTTCATTGAAAAATTGTTCATAATCATACTGGCTGGCAAGTTCAATACTGTAATGTTCCGGTGTGTAGGTTTGAACGACAACTTCCCCTGGCTTCTCATGTCTTCCAGCCCTTCCGCTTACCTGTGTAAGCAATTGGAATGTTTTTTCTGATGCACGGAAATCAGGAAGATTGAGCAGGGCATCGGCTGCCAGCACACCAACAAGAGTGACATTCCCGAAATCCAGCCCTTTAGCGATCATTTGCGTGCCGAGTAGAATATCCGCTTGTCCATCGCCAAACTTTTTAAGCAGTCGTTCGTGCGCCCCTTTTCTTCTCGTCGTGTCCACGTCCATACGAATCACACGAGCTTCCGGAATCAACTCCTGAAGCGCTTCTTCCACTTTTTGCGTCCCTGTACCGAAATAGCGGATGGTTTTGCTTTCACATTCTGGACACTCTGCCGGCATGGGTTCTTCATGAGAGCAATAATGGCATTTCAAGCGGTTCTGCCTTTTGTGATACGTAAGTGCGATGTCACAATGGGGGCATTCACTGACATGGCCGCAGTCCCTGCACATGACGAAAGTGGAATATCCTCGTCTGTTCAGAAAAAGGACAACCTGCTCGCCACGGGAAAGCCTTTCTTCGATTTTTTCCTTCAACGAGATGGAAAACATCGAGCGGTTTCCACTATGAAGTTCCTCTCTCATATCAACAAGATCCACCGTCGGCATTACTGCTTCATTCATACGCTTTTTCATCGTCAATAGCTGATAATTGCCTTTGACAGCCCTTGCGTAACTTTCAAGCGCAGGTGTGGCACTACCTAAAACGACGGGACATTGATGGGTCTTTCCTCTTTCGATGGCGACATCTCTCGCATGGTAACGTGTACGGTCTTCCTGTTTGTAACTTGTTTCATGTTCTTCATCAATGATGATCAAGCCGATGTTTGTAAACGGAGCAAAGATGGCAGACCTTGCTCCGACAACGACTTGAACCTCTCTGCGCTGAATCTTCCGCCATTCATCGTACTTCTCTCCCGCTGATAAAGCACTGTGGAGAACAGCTACTTTTGAGCCAAACCTTCCTTTAAACCGTTCAACCATTTGGGGAGTTAACGCAATTTCAGGTACAAGCATGATGGCTTCTTCCCCTTTATCCATCACTTCCTGAATGGACTGCAAATACACTTCGGTTTTACCGCTCCCCGTCACTCCATGAAGAAGAAAAACGTCGTGCGTGTTTTCTTCGATGGTCTTAAGAATCGGCTGTATAGCTGTTTCCTGCTCTCCAGTCAGAGGGAAAGGCTGTGTACGTTCGAAGTCACGATCCCCATATGGATCTCTGAAAACTTCCTGTTTGAACTCGCGAATGATTCCCTGTTCGATGAGCGGCTTTAATGAAGCAGGTGTCGTAGATAGCAGATTCAAAAGCCTCTTCTTTTCCAACACATCCGGGTACTGTAGAAAATACTCGACAATGGTTCGCTGCTTTTTCGCTTGTGGAGAGAGGTCCTCAAGCTTCTCCTCTAATTCCATCGGACTTAAGTTAGGCTCGACCATTGTCATCGTCTTCTTCGTTTCCCGGCTTTTCACTTCATAATGGACATCGACGTCTCCATCATTCATGTGTTTTCGGAGGGTGTGGTACCCAATGCCGGATTTCTCGAATTCCTCAAAATCCACAACCGCACGTCCATCAAATAGAGGATCGAGTTCAGAGGCGAGGGGTTCTTCTGTCAGCTTCCAGAGCTCTTTTCGATATTTGGCTTTCATCACTTGAGGAAGCATGACTTGAAGACAGGAGATGTAATAGCTCAATGTATTTTTCGATAACCATTTCCCGAGTTGTAGAAGTTCTTCCGTCAACGTTGGGATAACATCGAGAACATCGGTGATTTTCTTGACGGAAGAGAATGAACTTGTTTCGGAAAGAGATACCACATATCCTAAGATTTTTCGTGGACCGAATGGGACGATGACACGTACCCCAGGCTGAACGATCCCGTCAAACTTTTCAGGTATTTCATAGTCGAAAGGACGGTTCGTATTTTGAGAGGGTACATCAACGATTACGTTTGCAATCAATGAATTTCACTCTCCATCTCACCAGCTGCCACCATGAGAATGTTTTCGGAGAGTTCCTCTTTGCTCATCAACGGATAGGTCATTTCTTCCCCTCTTCTGGTGATAAACAAAGAAGCATTGGTATCCGTCCCAAAGCCCGAACCCTCTTCAGATACATTATTGATGACAATGGCATCGAGGTTCTTTTTGTCCATCTTTTCTCTACCATACTTCTCCACGTCTGTCGTTTCTGCAGCAAATCCAATTAAGTATTGATGTTCTTTGCGCTCTCCTAGCTCCATGAGAATATCTTTAGTCCGTTCCATTTCTACAACATAATTCCCTGGTTGCTTCTTCATCTTTTGATCGTACGTAATTTTCGGACGATAATCAGCTACTGCGGCTGACTTGATGACAAGGTCCTGATCAGCATACGCCTTCAATACTTCCTCATACATTTCCTGGGCTGTTGTAATTTGAACGACTCGCACACCACTTGGAGGATCTAAAGCAACTTGACCTGAAACGAGGGTCACTTCAGCACCAAGTTGTTTAGCTTTTTTCGCTAACGCATACCCCATTTTACCTGTCGATGGGTTTGTAAAATATCGCACCGGGTCGATCTGCTCGCGGGTAGGCCCGGCTGTTATGAGTACTTTTTTGCCTTTAAGTGGCTGAGGCCGATGATATTCTTTCTGTAGCACTTCCACAATCGTTTCAGGCTCCTCCAAACGTCCTTTACCTACATAACCGCAGGCAAGGTAACCTTCCCCAGGCTCAATGAAACGAAATCCCCACTCGTCGAGCTGTTTCAAATTCTTCATCACTGCCGGATGACTGTACATATGAACATTCATTGCAGGTGCTATATAAACAGGTGCCTCGGTCGCAAGTAAGGTTGTAGAGAGCATGTCATCGGCCAGACCATTCGCAAGTTTTCCAATTACATTCGCAGTCGCTGGGGCAATTAAGAAGAGGTCCGCCCAGTCAGCGACATCAATGTGCTGGATTTGAGAAGAATCTTGTTCATCAAAAGTATCGGTATAAACAGGCTGTCTGGATAATGCCTGAAAAGTAGTCGGGGCGACGAATTTTTGAGCACTGTTTGTCATAATTACCTTAACCACGGCCCCTGCTTGAACGAGTTTGCTTGTTAGAGCGGCTGCTTTGTAGGCGGCGATACCACCTGATACTCCTAAGACGATCTTTTTTCCATTCAACATCTGAGAGACCCCTTTACTTGAAAAATGTTGTCACTAAAACACGTAGGAAAAGCCGCGCTGATTTAATCAAGAAGCGCGGCTTTTCCTACGTCGTTTCGATGTTCTTATGTGGTTTCTGTTCGTTCCTGGATTTCATCCGCTTCAATATAGTTCAATTTGCCATCGCGGATTTCTTCAAGCGCCACACCAACTTGCTGATGTGAGGTTGGATGATCGATCATCGGTGCGCTTCCTTGTTTCAATTCACGCGCTCTTCTTGCAGAGAGTGTTACGAGCGTATACTTGGATTTAATTTGTTTTTGTAGGGAATCAATGGATGGTTCTAACATCATGATTATTCATCCTCCAATGCTTTTTTATATTGATGGGCGACACGTTCACGTTTGCAGTGTTCGCTGGAGACGATCGATTTCACTTTCGTCACAGCATTGTCAATCTGATCGTTCACGACGACATAATCATACGCATCCATCATGTCAATTTCTTCTTTCGCTGCCTTCAGGCGGTTCTTCACTTTGTCTTCCGTTTCTGTGCCACGGTTAACAATACGGTCCTTCAATTCTTCCAAAGATGGTGGAATCAAAAAGACGAACACGCCTTCAGGGAAGTTTTCTCTTACTTTGAGTGCCCCCTGGACTTCAATTTCCAAAAAGACATCTTTACCTTCGTTCAATGTTTGCTCAACGTATTGGCGAGGGGTTCCATAATAGTTTCCCACATATTCCGCATGTTCAATCAATTGGCCTTCACTGATCAATTTCTCGAATTCATCTCTTGACTTGAAGAAATAATCGACTCCGTCCACTTCCCCTTCCCGTGGATCACGGGTCGTCATGGATATAGAATAGCGTAAATCTGTCGATTGTTCGAATAATGCTTTACGTACCGTTCCTTTGCCGACACCGGATGGGCCGGAAAGGATGAATAAAATACCTTTCTGATCAATCACTGCAAAAAGTCCTCCTAGTTTTCATCTGAGATCTCGTCGTTACTGATGACACGCTGTCCGACGGTTTCCGGCTGGACGGCTGAAAGGACGACATGATCACTATCTGTAATGATGACCGCACGCGTTCGACGGCCATATGTAGCATCTACTAATTTATTATTGTCACGGGCGACCGTGATGATACGTTTGATCGGAGCGGATTCAGGCGAAACAATAGAAATAATACGATTCGCAGATACGACGTTTCCAAAACCGATATTGATTAATTTCAAGCTCAAAGCTGACTCCTCCTTCTTCTGACCAAGCACTTTCATGACTACCTCTATTATATGAAAAAACTAGGCATAAACACAATTGTTATTCAACATTTTGTACTTGTTCTTTCACCTTTTCAATCTCGCTTTTCAAATTCACAACCATTTCCGTCATTTTGCCATCATTGGATTTTGATCCGATTGTATTCACTTCACGGTGCATTTCCTGCACAATAAAATCGAGTCTTCTGCCAACAGGCTCATCCATGGAAAGTGTGCCTTCAAATTGAATGAAATGGGACTGTAGTCTTGTCAACTCTTCTGTGATGTCCCCTTTCTCTGCAAGCAAAGCGACTTCCTGGAGGATTTTTGTTTCATCGGGCCGGAGTTGTTCTTTGGTGTATTCTTCAATGCGTGTCCGAATCCTCTCTTTATATGCCTCGATGACCATCGGCCGCCTTTCATCCAGGCTGCTCAGCCATCTCCGGGCTTTTGCGATGCGTTTCTCAAGATCTTCGTATAACTCGTGCCCTTCTTTCAACCGCATCTCCACCAGTTGTCTGGCAGCATCATCCATAGCCTCTAATAAAGCCATTTTCCATTCATCTGCATCGTTTTCCATCTCTTTTTCCGAAAAAACATGGTCTAACTTGGATACCATATCAATAGAAATATCACCCGTCAAATCGTAGCGGCGCTGGATATCTTTCAAACGGGTGAAATATTGATCGACAATTCCCCAATTGACATCGATTTTCTTTTCAATGAATGTTTCTCCCTCAAGTGTAACAAAGATATCGACGCGGCCTCTTGTTAAAAGGCCTTTCACGACCTGTTTCAGCCGCTCCTCCAAAAACAGTAATGCATGTGGCATCTTGGTTGTTATATCTAAAAAACGGTGATTCACTGACCTAATCTCGACATGAATCTTTGTTTCACCGACTTCAACCGTACTCTTTCCATACCCTGTCATACTTTTTAACAATATGATCATCACCTATATGTAAAATGAATTCCACACCTATTTTAGCAAAAGAAAGGATGTTGTTGCGAATGTTTGGCTTTAGCTGATGAAAAATCTTAGAATAACAAGCTTTACTCATGCTATACTTCTACAAGTAGAGAGGTGAAGACGATGTCTTTTGACGGAATTGTAACCCGGGCGATCACGAACGAATTGAATGAAACGATCCAGTCCGGACGTATTATGAAAATTTATCAGCCAACCGAAACGGAGCTCGTATTTACGGTCCGTTCCAATCGAAAGAAACAAACGCTATTATTGTCCGCACACCCGAGTTATGCTCGCTTCCATTTGACGGACGATCAATACCACAATCCTAAGGAACCACCCATGCTCTGCATGCTTCTCAGGAAGCATTTGATTGGGGGATTTATTGAACGCATCGAACAGGTGGACATGGAAAGGATCGTAAAGTTCCATATCCGAACCCGTAACGAAGTCGGCGATGAAACCATGAAAACGCTCATCATTGAAGTGATGGGCAAACACTCCAACATCCTGCTTGTCGATGAAGAAGAAGGACATATGCTCGACAGCATCAAGCATTTGCCCCCTTCGCAAAACCGGCATCGGACGATCATGCCCGGACAGCCTTATAAACTCCCACCGGAACAAGGGAAAATCAACCCCGTTGATCTTGATCCAGATTCTTTCATTAAAAAATTGGATTTCAACTCAGGCAAAATGGATAAACAAATTTTGAATGTGGTGATGGGTTTTTCACCTATGATTACGAAGGAAATTGTTCAGAGAGCAGGTCTTGGAGGCTCACAAACTGTGAAAGAAGCCTACCGTGAAATCAGGGAAATCATACTCAACCATGCGTATGAACCACAGATACACAGGGCAGAAAAAGAGCAGTTTTACGTCATCCCGTTACATGCGTTTTCCGATGATGTTGAAAAATTTGAAAGCGTCAGTGCAATGCTGGATGATTATTATTCAGGAAAAGCTGAGCGGGATCGTGTTAAGCAACAGGCAGGAGACCTGCATCGTTTCTTGAAAAATGAGCGGGATAAAAATAAACGGAAGATTAAAAAACACGAAACTACGTTGAAGAAGTCGGAATCTGCAGAAGAGTATCAAAAACTTGGCGAACTTTTAACTGCACACATGCATATGGTCAAAACGGGTGATGAATCTGTGACGGTCGTTGACTACTACGACCCTGACCAAGCAGAAATGACAATCGAACTCAACCCTAATAAAACGCCGAGTGAGAATGCACAAAGCTATTTTCAAACGTACGCAAAACTTAAGAAATCCAAAGAAGTGGTACAAATAGAAATACAGAAAGCAGAAGATGAAATCCTTTATTTCGATCGTCTGATCCAACAAGTCGAAACAGCAAGAGAAGAAGACATCGAAGAAATCCGTGAGGAACTGCGGGAACAAGGCTACTTAAAGAAAAAGCCCGCGACAAAAGGGAACCGTAAAAACAAACCACAAAAACCGAAACCGGAGAGTTTTGAATCAACGGATGGTACGTTGATCTACGTCGGAAGAAACAACAAACAGAACGAATACTTGACGAACCGGATGGCGAACAAAATGGATATTTGGCTACATGCCAAAGATATCCCAGGATCTCATGTGGTGATTCGTGATGAAGACCCGAGCGAAGATACGCTGTTTGAAGCCGCACAGCTTGCTGCAAACTTCAGTAAATCAAGCAGGTCCTCTTCTGTTCCCGTTGACTATACACGGATACGTCATGTGAAGAAACCATCAGGAGCAAAGCCAGGGTTCGTCACGTATGACCAGCAACAAACGTTGTTCGTGACACCTGATTCGACTTTCATTAAACGGTTAAAGAAAAAAGACTAACCCATGATCCCTGTGCCTATAATTGGCACAGGGATTTTCACATAGACAAACTGAGATTACAAATAATATAAAGGCAACTGAATCTTACCAAGGAGGTTGCTGTTATGCCAAAGAATTCAAAATCAAAACGTAACCCGAAAAAGAGCAGAGATGCTGTTCAACCAGCTACGGGAGAAGAACGAATTACCATCTCGAAAGCCGGCGAAGGGTCTTACGATCGTAACAGATAAACAAAAAGCAGCACCTGCGAATTCGCAGTGCTGCTTTTTAATCTTCCAACCTTTCCGCTGTAACAAGCCCCATTCTTTCACCAACTACCAACAGAGCTTGATTGATTTTCCAAATATAAAAGAGGTGGTGGACAATATCTCCCTCTCCTTCTTTGTGTCCCGGGGCAAACCGTTCAATCATTTCCCGCTCATGTTGAAGCTTGAACAGTTGTCCACTCATTACTTCTCCGTTCATGACCGCCATGATCGTGCGTATGTTATGCTTATAAACCTTTTCCGTTCGATGGAGAGCCTCTATGATTTCCTCGGAATGATGAAAATCCTTTTGATACGTAGAAGCGAGTAATTGTTTCGCATAATAATTAATAGCCGTAAATGACATCAACAGCCTGGGAATTCCCGAATACTTATTCGCTCCAGGTCTTTGCAACGCAGGTTTTGCCTCTTCTTCTAGCAGCTGGATCTTCACATCCATCTGAAAAGCGAGATCTGCCAGCCCCTTCATGCTTTCTGAACGGCGGAAATTGTCCATGTAGGACAGGATGTAACCCTCGAGATCTTCTAAGTACTCCACCAGCTGTTCTTTCATTTTTTCCAATGTTCGTGTAGGAAAAATGAAGGCGGCAGCCGCTAGTGCAATCCCAGCTCCTGCAATGGTATCGACCACACGGGCTAGCAGCAATCCATAACTGATTCCTCCCAACATGAGGTCATACATGAAAGCGATGAGCATTGTGATGAACATACTCATCACAGTGTAGGAAACGGGAAGCGTGTAAAAAGCAAAAAAGATAACCGCAAAGATCAGGGCTACTTCCAGTTCAGACTGACCTGACACTGTCTTTGCTAAAATGAAACCAATAATAGCTCCCACGATCGTGCCAATGGACCTTTCCAACCCCTTCAGATATGTGCGCCCAACGGTCGGGGTCCCTAATTGAACGATAAAAGTCGTTAACAACACCCAGTAGGGCTGTATAGGAGAAATCAAGTGACCGACAACGACAGCGATTGATCCTGCGATCACCGACTGAATAGCTTTTTTCGTCGAAGGTTCCATCCCTTTCGTTTGTTCTTCCTCTTCTGGTAATTTCTTGTCTTCGGACAATTCAGCACCAGAATCATCTTTGCCACTGTATTTGATGGCAAGGGCTCCCTCCGTCACATGCGTAGCAATCGCCTCAATCCTGCGGAGCAGATAAAGCCATCCTTCAGGTCTTGTTTCACGTTCGCCAAATTTCTGGTCGATCGTGTTTCTCAAAGCGCTTACTACACGCTCTGCTTCAGCAAGGTGGCTTTCTTTCTGCTCCAATTTAAGAACTTCAGCCTTCTGCAATGTACGTATGAGTCGTAAGAGGGTGAAACGGAGTTCTTCCGACTGAAGCGCTCCGCTTTCTTTTAATTTTTCTAAACTATCCGAAAGCGTCATGACAAACATCGCTGTGTCGAATACATATAACCGTAATTGTTCTGTACGGACCCCCGGCCAGACTTCTCTGATATTCTGTGCATTCAAATCCGTGGAGACGTGATTTGCGTAGTCTCTCAGCTTTTTCACATTTTCCGTCAACTTTTTTGAGCGGATCTGGTTTGTATCTGGATCATCTATGACTTCTGTCAACAGTTCGAACGTCAGGTTGGCCTGCCTGTGAAATGATTGGACACTGCGCCTGAGCTGCTGCGCCGTATCTCTGAAAATGATGAAATTATATAGAAAAGCGTAGCAGATGCCTATACAAATGGCGCCGTAAAACCATGGAAATTCTTCTGGGGGAAGTTTTAAAAAGGAAGAAAAATAAACCGTGATAAACCCGATCATCCCTAAAGAAAAGTAGCGACTACCAAATTTAGAAAAATAAAAGCTGCAAAAGATGATCAAGATCATTAACGCGGATACGAGAACGGCACTAAAGGAGAGCAAAGACCCAAGCGTCACTCCACAGATGGCCGATAAAGGAAGCAAAATTGTTGTCCCCTGCTTTTCTTTTTTGGTATCATCCATGACCGCCATGATGCCCAACAGGCCGCAAACACCTGATATGATTGCGGGCAGAAGTGGATCCTTACCAAGGATATTCAAGATCAGTAAGGTAGTAAAGACAGCTGAGATTACACTCAACGTCGCTTTTCCAGCCTGTTGCAACCGCTTATGTCCCGGATCGGACGCAAGCATCCTCTTCAACCAGTACGATTTTTTTCCTATTTCATACATTGAATAACTCCTCCTTTCCTTTGTATGTGGTGAATCGATTCCATCTATTAAATAAATCTTCATTTATGTAAAAAGTACGCACAACCAGTTTTATTCTTCCATTACATGAGTAACTAGATAGATAAAAATAGATTATAGAGCGCTCTATCCCATCTGTCAAAAGGGAAAGCTGCCTTTCTTAAGCTTCCATCCAATTGGCTATATTTGATATGTACTCATTTAGTAAAAGAGCAGGATTGTATAAGGCTCAAATTTCAAGATGTTTGTGTACCGGGGCGACGTGGAGTGCCTCGCTTTAAGCGGGGGTGCGGTGAGCCTCCTTGGACTTGGTCCTGTGGGGTCTCACCAAGCACTCTTATCCCGTAGAAGGCTCTCTGTCATCCCCGCAGGAAAACGAGCCCGCCCCTGACTCTCAATAGGGCAAACGAACCCTGATTATCTCGAAGCTAAATCACAAGGAATAGAGAGCTCATCTAGTAATTATTAAAAATTAGTTTTGTGGCATTGGATTAAAAAAACCACGATTGAATCGTGGTTTCAGGTTAGAAAGTATGCGAATACTGCTATCGATGCCAGATAAGAAAAAACCGCTTGTGCCCAATACCTTCGGCTTTCGCGCTTCAGCATATACACATTCCAAAGAATGAATAAAGCAAGGGATGCGAATAAGCTTAATAAAGGTTCCAGGGACCACATAGACTCCATAAATGCAAAGGCCACCCATGTATATAAATAAACAAAACAGGTCAATAAACCAAGCGAAGCATTCATGAGTATGAAAAAAGAGTGTTTTTTAGATTTCATTTTCATCACCAATACGTTTTGATGACTTCATCGTACTAGGAGAATGCAGAAATAGCAACTCCTCTATACGTTAAGAGTTCGTAAAAACATAAGGATCTTTGCTCCACTTCATCAACAGCTGTTCCTGCTCTTTTTCAATTTGATTTTCATTGAGTAACTGTTGCAGAAGCTCTTCATAACTTGTCAGGGATTGATAAGAATAGCTTTTATCCTTAAATGCATCCTCCGCCGCTTGAAGGTTATAAGTGAAGATCGACAGCACTTCAACCACTTCCACACCTTCTTTTTTCAGGGCTTCTGCAGCTTCTATCGACGATTTTCCTGTTGAAATTAAATCCTCGACGACAATGGCCTTTTGCCCTTTTACAACATGACCCTCAATCTGGTTTCCCTTTCCATGCTTTTTGGCTGAAGACCTGACATAAACCATGGGAAGGTCCATAAGGTCTGCCACCCAGGCAGCATGGGGAATACCTGCTGTTGCACACCCTGCGATGACATCGATGTGGCCCAGGCGCTTGATTTTCTTCACAAATGCTTCTGCAATGCTTTTTCTTATTTCAGGATAGGACATCGTTAAACGATTGTCACAATAGATTGGTGATTTCAGGCCAGATGTCCATGTGAAATAGTTATCGGTTTCAATTTTAACTGCTCCTATGTGAAGCAAGTCACGTATGAGTGTTGATTGACTCATGTTGAAAGGCCTCCTTTATTGTTTTGTAGATGTCTCCGGGGTTTTCTGCATCTCTGATTGCTCGCCCCACAACCATCGCATCACTCCCGTTTTCCCGGGCTTTTTCCGGGGTAGCCACTCGCTTCTGATCATGGTTTTCTCCCCCTGCCAGGCGTATTCCCGGTGTCAAAGCAGCAAGCGTCGTATGTTTTTTTATGATCTCGGCTTCTTCCACCGAACAGACGACACCATCCACGCCGCATTTCTCCGCTCGCATCCCGTAGTGCTTGACCACTTCGGCTAAAGGACGGTCGATGAGCAGCTGCTCTTTCAACATTTGCTGGTCCGAAGAGGTAAGGACGGTAACAGCTAATAAAACGGGTACATGCCCTTGTGCTCCTTCTTCCAAACCGATTTTAGCAGCTTTCATCATTTCTTCCCCGCCTTGAGCATGTACGTTGACGACATCGACTTTCATGCTGGCAAGGTTTCTCATCGCACGACGTACCGTTTCTGGAATATCATGCAGTTTCAAATCGAGAAAGATTTCATGCCCCATTTCTTTCAATTGATGGATGATGGCCGGACCTTCTTTATAAAAAAGTTCCATGCCCACTTTAACTGGTATGCCTGTAAGGTCATTACGCTTCAAAAAGTCGAGTGCTTCTTTTCCCGTTTGGAAATCAAGGGCGAAGTACAGAGGTTTCAACTTTTTCATCATGGGCACCTCCAATCGCTTGCTTTACGCTTGAAAACCCATAGCGTGAAAGAGTCGCAGGCAAGTCTTCAATGACTTCCTTACAAATGAGAGGATTTTTGAAATTTGCACTTCCGATAGCAACGGCACTTGCACCGGCTAGTAAGTATTCCAACACATCTTCTGCGGTTTCAATCCCACCCATACCGATGATTGGAATGGATACAGCTTGGTACACCTGATGGATCATCCGGATGCTGATCGGTTTGATCGCTGCTCCGGAGAGGCCTCCTGTTCCATTTGCAAGGACAGGTTTGCGTGTTTTAGGGTCAATCCGCATCCCTGTGAGTGTATTAATCATGGAAAGACCTGAAGCACCCGCTTCTTCTGCTGCAAGAGCCATTCCGACAATATCGGTCACATTAGGAGAAAGCTTCACATACACAGGCACAGTGCTCATTTCGACGACATAACGGATGACTTCTTTCGCTAACAGAGGGTCGGTGCCGAATTGCACCCCTCCCTCTTTGACATTCGGACAAGATATGTTCAATTCGATGGCATCCACATGAGAGGAGATTTGTTCAGCAACCTCCCCATATTCCTCTACCGTACTCCCGGCTACATTGGCAATGATTGGTAGGTTATGATTTCTCAAGAATGGAATTTCATCCGAGATGATGCTTTCCACACCAGGGTTTTGCAGTCCGATCGCATTCAGCATGCCGCTTGCGGTTTCTGCTACTCTTGGTGTGCCATTTCCAAAGCGGCGTTCCTTTGTGGCTGCTTTCATAATGACGGATCCAAGGATTGCAAGGTCATAAAATTGAGCGAATTCCTTCCCGAATGCGAAGCAGCCACTAGCCGGCATAACGGGATTTTTCAAGTTTAAACCCGGTAGATTCACAGATAAATTCATGATAAGACGACCTCCCCGGCTTTGAATACAGGACCATCACAACAGATGCGTTTGTATCCTTTATCATCCTTCGATTCGACGACACAGGCAAAGCAGGCACCGATTCCACAGCCCATCCGTTCTTCCATCGACAGATACCCTGGTGTATCCGGATGTTGATCAGCGACTGCTTTTAACATCACCGTCGGGCCACAGGATAAAAAGAGCTGGTAATCCTCTCTCACATCAGAGAGAGCGTCCGTTACACGGCCGCTTTTCCCTAGTGACCCATCTTCTGTCGTCACATGCACTTCTCCAAGGGCACGGAATTCATCCAGTAAAAAGGCATCCTCCCTGGATCTGAAACCGAGAATACTCGTGACGTCCACTCCGTTCTCCTTCAGTTTCTTAGCGGTGCTGTAGAGGGGTGGCACTCCGATACCCCCACCAATAATCAGCGCATGATCAGAATAGATGCTAGTGGTCGGAAAGCCTTGACCTCCCGGGCCAAGAACATCTAAGCGGTCACCGACCTGACAACGAGTCAAAGCTTTCGTCCCGTCTCCCATGACTTTATAAATCAAAGTCACGGTACTATTTGCCGGGTCATAATCTGCAATGGATATCGGACGCCGCAGGTAGAAACCATCAATCCTGACGTGTACGAATTGACCAGGATCCGCGATCTCCTGAACCAGTTTTCCTTCCAGTACGAGAAGGTGCGTATCTCTCGCCATCTTCTCATGCCTAAGAATGGTCATCCGTTCATTTTTCATCCTGTCACTCCTTCCATCGGTGTGATGGCACGAGCCGAGAAGGACATCGCATTAATCACATCTACAATGGTTTTGGCTGTGTCCAGGCTTGTTAAACAAGCAAGTCCATGTTCGACCGCTTCTCTCCGGATTCTGAATCCATCCGATCTTGCCCGCATGCCTTTGTTTAGTGTATTGACAACGAACTGGACTTCTCCTTGTTGAATAAGGTCGATGACGTCGCGCTGATCCGACCCCACTTTTCCTACCGCTTCTACAGGAATCTGTGCTTCTTCTATCACAGATGCTGTTCCTTCCGTCGCGAACAGACGGAAACCCAGCTCAAAGAACGTTTTCGCAATATCCAGCATTTCTGATTTGTCTTTGTCTGCAACAGTCAACAGAACAGATCCTTGCGTCGGAATCTTTAACCCTGCTGATGTCATTCCTTTGTAAAGAGCTTTTTCCAATGTTTGATCATACCCGATGACTTCACCGGTCGATTTCATCTCAGGTCCTAGAGTCGTATCAACACTTCTCAGTTTTTCAAAGGAGAAGACAGGCACTTTGACATACACCCCATTCGGCTTTGCAGCCACTCCTGATGAGTACCCTTCCTCTTTCAATGTTTTGCCTAAAAGAACCTTTGTTGCGAGCCTGGCCATCGGAACCCCTGTAATTTTACTCAAGAAGGGTACCGTCCGACTTGCTCTAGGGTTCACTTCAAGGACATAGGCCGTCCCTTTGTAAACGACAAACTGGATGTTGATGAGGCCTTTCATATTCAGCTCTCTGGCAATCTTTGTTGTCGCATCGATACATTGTTGTTCAAGTTCTTTTGTAAGCCGCTGGGTCGGATAAACGGCCATGGAATCTCCAGAATGGACTCCTGCGCGTTCAATGTGTTCCATGATCCCCGGGATGAAAACATCTTCCCCGTCCGAGATGGCATCGACTTCGATTTCCATTCCGGTCATGTACTTGTCGATCAAAATTGGATGACCATTGTGTGCAGATGCATTTGTTTCCAAGTAAGAGGAGAGCTCTTCGTTTGAATAAACGATTGCCATCGCACGCCCGCCGAGGACATAGGAAGGTCTGACGACAAGTGGGTATCCGATTTTCTCAGCAGCAAGAAAAGCTTCCTCTGCGCTCGTGACACTTTCCCCTCCAGGTTTAGGGATATTCAAATCGTTGAGCAGCTGTTCAAACAAGTCCCTGTCTTCTGTTTTATCAATCGACTCCATTGTAGTACCCAGGATCTTCACGCCTTCTTTCGTCAATCCGTCCACGAGGTTGATGGCTGTCTGTCCTCCAAACTGGACGATGACGCCTTCAGGTTGTTCGAGGTCAATGACATTCATTACATCTTCGAGTGATAAAGGTTCAAAATAAAGCTTGTCAGAAACACTGAAGTCTGTGGAAACTGTTTCCGGGTTGTTGTTCATAATGATGGCTTCATAGCCCATTTCCTTCAGTGCAAGGACAGAATGGACGGTCGCATAGTCGAATTCGACGCCCTGGCCGATACGGATCGGACCAGACCCGATGACGAGCACCTTTTTATTACCACTTGGGATGGCTTCGTTTTCATCTTCATAACTGCTGTAAAAATAAGGCGTTTCCGATTCAAACTCCCCTGCGCACGTATCGACCATTTTGTACACCGGACGGATCCCATGACTTCTTCTCCACTCTCGAACTTCTGATTCTTTCCGTTTTGTTAATCGTGCAATCTGTTGATCAGAAAATCCGGTTTTCTTTACTTTCTCCAGTAAAGATCCATCCATTTCTCCGTGTGCCACTTTCTCCTCAAGCTGGATGATCCGTTGTAGTTTATAAAGGAAGAATAAATCAATCCCCCCTGTGATATCATGCAGACTTTCAATGGAATACCCTCTCCTTAATGCTTCCGCGATTAAGAATATCCGTTCATCATCCGCTTTTTTCAATCTTCTATTCAGTTCTTCCTCTTTCATATGTTCGGCATAAGAAAGATAAAGCTCTTCTGTATCACCCTCCAGCGATCGGATCCCTTTCAGTAGAGATTCTTCAAAGCTTCTGCCGATACTCATCACTTCACCGGTCGCTTTCATCTGGGTACCAAGTGTACGGTTTCCCTTCGCAAATTTATCGAACGGCCAGCGTGGGATTTTCGTTACAACATAGTCGAGAGCTGGTTCGAAACAGGCATAGGTTGTACCAGTTACCGGGTTTTTGATTTCATCCAGCGTCATTCCTACAGCAATTTTGGCTGCTAGTTTTGCAATTGGATAACCAGTCGCTTTGGAAGCAAGGGCAGAAGAACGACTGACGCGCGGATTCACTTCGATGATGTAATATTGGAAACTATCCGGATCAAGAGCAAGCTGGACATTACATCCACCCTCAATCTGGAGAGCCTGGATGATCTCCAATGATGCATTTCTTAGCATTTGATATTCCCGGTCACTAAGTGTTTGGGAAGGAGCGACAACGATGGAATCTCCCGTATGAATGCCGACAGGGTCGAAGTTTTCCATATTACAAACGACGATTTTATTGTCCGCCCCATCGCGCATCACTTCATACTCCACTTCTTTGAAGCCGGCAATGTTTTTCTCTATCAAGCACTGACTGACAGGAGATGCGGCCAGTCCGCTTCTAGCAATTTCTTTTAACTGAGCAGCATCGTCACACATGCCTCCACCGGCTCCGCCCATGGTGTAAGCCGGGCGGACGATGACTGGAAAACCAATCGTCTCTGCAAAATCCAGTGCTTGTTCCACCGTGCTGACAATTTCACTTTCAGGTACAGGCTGATTCATCTCATGCATCAATGCCCTGAATTTCTCACGATCTTCGGCTTGTTGGATGGCATCAAGCGGCGTCCCTAAGAGTTCCACATTAAATTCTTCAAGAATACCAGAGTCACTCAACTCTACCGCCATATTCAGTCCCGTCTGCCCTCCAAGAGTGGGAAGAATCGCGTCCGGGGTTTCTTTTCTAATAATTTTCTGAAGAAACTCAAGCGTCAGTGGTTCCATATAGACTTGATCAGCAAAGGTATGATCGGTCATAATCGTTGCTGGGTTTGAATTAGCCAGGATGACTTCATATCCTTCTTCTTTCAAAGATTGACAGGCCTGGGTTCCGGAATAGTCAAATTCAGCAGCCTGACCGATGACAATCGGACCGGATCCGATGACGAGTATTTTTGTTAGATCTGTACGCTTAGGCATTGAGAGTCCTCCTTTGTGTTCTTCTGGTTCTGATCGATCATTTTCAAGAATTCATCGAATAAATGGGCTGTATCTTCCGGGCCTGGTGAACTCTCCGGGTGGTATTGCACAGAGAAAACCGGCTCTTTCTTGTGTTTCAACCCTTCCACTGTGTTGTCATTCAAAGAAACTTGGGAAAGCCGCAGTTCGGTCTCTTCCAGTGAATGAAGATTGACGGCATAGCCATGGTTCTGAGAAGTGATATAGGTTCTCCCCGTATCCAAATCTTTCACCGGCTGATTGATTCCTCTGTGGCCGAATTTCATTTTAGAAGTATCTGCCCCAGAAGCAAGAGCAATCAACTGGTGCCCAAGGCAGATCCCGAATATAGGTACTTGACCGATCAGTTCACGAATGGTTTGAATCGCCTCAGGAACATCTTTTGGATCTCCAGGACCGTTCGAGAGCATCACACCATCCGGTTTAAGTCTCAGGATCTCCTCTGCTGACGTATGGTAAGGAACCACGGTCACATGGCAATCGCGCTTCGTAAATTCCCGTAAAATGCCGTGTTTCATACCGAAATCTACGAGTACAATCCGCTCGCCTCGACCTGGAACAACATACGGTTTTACGGTCGATACCTGTTTCACTTGATCATTCAATAGTGGAGTAGCTTCCAATAAGCTGAGTACTTCATTAATCGGACGATCGGATGAGGCGATCATCGCCTTCATCGTTCCATGCTGGCGGATGATTTTCGTCAGCTTCCTCGTATCAATGTCACTGATTCCTGGAATATTCTTCGCTTTTAAAAATTCGTCGATTGTTTCTTCATTACGGAAATTGGAAGGGAAATCACAGTGTTCTTTTACGATGACCCCGAATACCCCCGGGTTGACGGTTTCAAAGTCATCGCGATTGATTCCATAGTTTCCGATGAGTGGATATGTGAAGGTGATGAGTTGTCCGTAATAAGACGGGTCAGAAATCACTTCCTGATAACCGCTCATCCCCGTATTGAATACGACCTCACCAATCGTTTCCCGTTCACTGCCGAATCCTTCGCCTACAAATACCGTTCCATCTTCAAGCACGAGTTGTTTCATGCGTTTTCCCCTCCCATACAATTTTTCCGTCTACCATAGTAAGCTCCGGCCATCCTTTCGCTCTCCAACCATGGAAAGGTGTGTTCTTTCCTTTCGAAGCAAAGCTGTGACGGTCGATCATCTTTTCATGGTTTACCTCCACAATGGTTATATCTGCTGGTGCTCCTTTTTCTAAAGTGCCATAAGGGATACCGAATACCTCAGCCGGCTTGCTCGTCAGCCATTCCACAAGACGCTCCAGCTGAATTCCATGCTTCTCTACGAAGTGGGTGTACAAAAGAGGAAAGGCTGTTTCCAAACCCGTAATTCCAAATGGCGAGTAAAGGAAGCCTTCTTTCTTATCCTCTTCGGTATGTGGCGCGTGATCCGTTGCAATAAAATCGATGGTTCCGTCCATCAAACCTTCAATGAGCGCTTTCTGATCTTCTATGGATCGAAGCGGCGGATTCATTTTGAAAAAGGCGTCGTCTTCCTGGACATCCATTTCGTTAAGAATCAAATGATGCGGCGTTACTTCTGCAGTTACTCGAATCCCTGCTTTCTTCGCATCACGGATGACTCTTACCGACTCTTTCGTTGAAACGTGACACACGTGATAATGGCAGCCGGTGGCTTCCGCAAGCAGAACGTCTCTTGCAATTTGTACAGACTCAGCAATGTTTGCAATCCCAGGTAGACCGAGTCTCTCACTCACATCACCTTGGTGGGCGACCCCTTTATATACGAGTGAATTGTCCTCGCAATGAGCTACGATCGCTTTATCCAGCCGGCTTGCTTCTTTCATCGCTTCGTACATCATGCCAGCCGTTTGAACTCCTACGCCATCATCGGTAAAGGCGAACGCGCCCATTTGTGATAAGGTTTGCATATCAACAAGCTCTCTTCCAAGCTGCCGCGTGGTTATTGAAGCATAAGGAAGCACTCTGACTGATGCATCCTGCTTGATCTTCTCCATCAAATTATTCATGTTCTCTTCAGAATCAGGTACAGGCTTCGTGTTTGGCATAGCACACACAGTTGTGAAGCCTCCACGAGCTGCAGCCTCTGTCCCTGTAAGTATGGTTTCTTTTTGTTCGTCTCCAGGTTCACGTAAATGAATATGGACATCGACCAATCCTGGCAGCACAAGGCCCTCTTTCGCATCAATAATTTCATCTGCTTCGCCGACAGACGGTGCTATTTCAACAATCGTACCGTCCTCGATCAAAATTTCAGATTTCTCGAAGCGATGCTTCGTAAAGACCTGCCCGTTGATGATTTTCTTTTTCATTTAAAGCTCCCCTTTCATGAGTGCATGGATGATGGCCATCCGCATCGTCACTCCATTTGTCATCTGCCTGAAAATCTTTGACTTTTCGCATTCGACGAGGCTCTCATCGATCTCCACCCCGCGATTCACCGGCGCAGGATGAAGAATGATACTATGTTTCATCATCCTCGCTTCCCTTTCCACTGTCAGTCCATATTGTTCCAGATAGCTACCCGTTTCTTCATGACCCGTATGACGTTCATGTTGAATTCGAAGCAGCATCAGGACATCACAAGTTTCCACTGCTTCGTCCATTGTGATGTAATTCTGTGCCATTGTAGGATCCTGCCATTCGGGTTTACTGACAAAAGATACGGTGGCCCCGAGCTGTCTTAATGCATAGGCATTAGATCTGGCAACCCGGCTGTGTTTTAAATCTCCCGCAATGCAAACATGCAAGCCTTTGAAACTTTGAAAATGTTCATAAATGGTGTACAAGTCCAGAAGGGATTGTGTGGGATGCTCCCCACAGCCATCCCCGGCGTTGATTAAGGGTATATCCACCCCTTCCGTACATGTCGAGAGGCCATCCACTTCTGACTGCCGCACGACAGCCAGACCCACACCGAGCGACTCCAGCGTCTTTAAGGTGTCATATAAGCTTTCTCCTTTTGTTAAGCTGGAATCTATCCCATCCAACTCAACAACATCGAAACCCAACCTCTTTTCAGCGATGTGAAAACTCGTTTTTGTTCGCGTGCTCGGTTCTAAAAATAGATTGGCAGCAAATTGTCCTGAAAAAGAGGGACGGTTCACGGGATCTTTCAGTTTTTCTGCTAAATGAATCAGGTGATAAATCTGTTCATTGCTCAGTTGTTTGATGGAAAGCAAGTTCCTTTTTGATCGAATTGCGGTCATGTACATCTCTCCGTTCCTATGAAGTTAACGGGGACTAAGGAGAAAAAAGCACCCCCAGGTGTCTGGGGGTGCTGAACTCGTCGCATGACAAACGAGCCCATCCCTAGTACACCTTTTCGAGCCTCTCTGGACTCATTTAAAACGTGAAGCTAGTGTTTGGTTATGCTACATGATTTTTCTTCTTTTGTTGTTCTACTTCAGGCGCTTCGAACATCTGTCCATTTCCGTGTCCTTTTTCTTTACCTGGTAGGATCAAGTTAAGACCGACACCGATGATGGCAGCAAGCGCCATTCCTGCGATTTGCACTTCCTCCGTCACTTGGACGAAAGCACCTCCGACCCCGATGACGAGGACGACTGAGGCGATGATCAAGTTTCTCTTTTCACCAAAATCGATTTGATTATCGATCAGCATACGCAGACCGCTGGAAGCGATAATTCCGAAGAGGAGAATAGATACGCCTCCCATGACGGCAGTCGGAATCGAACTGATGACTGCCGTTACCATGCCGATGAAGCCAAAGACGATGGCGATGACAGCTGCTCCGCCGATGACGAACACACTGTACACTCTCGTAATCGCGAGCACTCCGATATTTTCTCCATACGTGGTGTTCGGAGGTCCTCCCAGACAGGAGGCAATGAATGTCGCCACACCATCGCCAAGAATGGATTTATCCAGTCCTGGATTTTTCAAAAAGTTTCTTCCTACCACTTTCGATAAGACCATCTGATCTCCCGTATGTTCCGTGATTGTGACAAGCGCAAAGGGAACCATCAGAAAGGCGATTTCCCAGCTGATTACTTCCAGTGGGGAAAAGTCAACGAATGGGACAACGAAATCCGGTGCTTGGAAGAGTGCGGCTATGGCAGCTGAAAACGAACCTGCTGTCGTAATTGCTGTCCATTCTTCCTGAATGCCGCTCGTATCCACAATGCCTTGGGTCATAGCGAATGCATACCCACCGACAATTCCGAAGAGAATCGGCAGCAGGGAAAAGAACCCTTTAAAATAGATGGAAGCGATAATCGTTATGGCCAGTGTAACAAGGGCGACCATGAAGTGAGTTCCACTGTAGATGTTTTCTTCCTGCCCCGGCAGGTACATCGCCATCTCCACCGCCGTTGATGCTAACCCGAGACCGATGACAATAATGACCGGGCCGACAACAATCGGAGGAAGCAGGTTCATGAGCCACTTCGTTCCAAAAATAGAGATTAAGAGAGCAACCAGCCCATAGACGAGACCGGCAAGAAAGCTTCCGACCATCGCTCCCGCAACCCCGCTCGACTTGGAAACTTCAATGATCGGAGCAATGAAGGCGAAACTAGATCCTAGATAGGCTGGTACCTTCCCTCTCGTTATGAGCAGGTATGCGAGTGTTCCAAACCCGCTTGATACAAGAGCGACTGATGGCGATAATCCGGTCAGAAAAGGAACGAGAATCGTTGCGCCAAACATCGCGAACAGATGCTGGAGGCTTAGGACAAGCCATTTATTTAGTGGTGGTACTTCATTAACGTCGAGTGCTGCTTTATGTTGTTTCATATCGAATTCCTCCTTCGTGTCTCTTCCTGTTTGAGGGTGGTACATGTTATGGCATCCCCGGGATTTTCACATAAAAAAACCTCTTTGCGCTTAAAGGTACGCAAAGAGGTAGACGTGTAGAGTACACGTATCCTTACGAACCTTTTAAGCCTCACGGGACTTTATTTAAAGGTTACGGTTCATTCATTTTTCATAAATCTTCACTTCGTCTGCTTCATCCGTTTCAGATAAAGTGACGGTAATGATTTCTTCCTGGGAAGTCGGAACATTTTTTCCGACATAATCTGCGCGGATCGGCAGCTCCCGGTGTCCCCGGTCCACTAAAACCGCCAGCTGTATTTCTTTCGGGCGTCCATGGTCGATCAGTGCATCCATTGCGGCACGCACCGTTCGGCCTGTATAAAGGACATCGTCGACGAGAATGACTTTTTTTCCATCAATATCCGCCGTAATGTTCGTTTCTTTCAATTGAGGTTCCGCTCCATTTCCCTGAGGAGTCAAGTCATCACGGTATAGGGTGATATCAAGCTCCCCGTCTGGAAGATCTGCACCTTCAATCTCCTGAATTTTATCCTTAAGGCGCTGAGCAATCGGAACGCCTCGTGTTTTAATTCCTACAAGGACGAGATCCTCAATACCCTTGTTCTTTTCTATGATTTCATGAGAGATCCTGGTCAATGCCCGACGGATCGCTGCATCATCGAGTACAGTCGCTTTTGCATTCATCATTGAGTCCTCCTTGATTCGCTGGATTCAGATACGAAAAAACCCCTTTTCCGCATAAAGGCAGAAAAGGGGTTTTAATACACGTGTCCTGTGCATAACCGTCACCTTTTCAGCCTCACGGGACTGTCTTTTAAAGGTCTTTATATTCTATATGGAAGTATGACACTCCCTATAAGCTTTGTCAATAGCTTATTAAACCTCTTTTGTCTCCAAGTACTTCAGTGTTTCCTTGAATTCCGCTGGAGGTTCGACCTCAAACTTTTTCCATTCCCCGGTCCTCGGATGCTCAAAACCCAGAGATTTAGCATGCAGTGCTTGCCCATCAAGGTCCAACGTTTTACGTGGGCCGTACTTCGGATCACCCGCTAGCGGATGATCAATATAGCGCATATGCACACGAATCTGGTGTGTACGCCCTGTTTCCAATTTACATTCGACTAAAGTGAAATCAGTAAAATGACGCAGGACACGGAAATGAGTCACCGCATCACGCCCGCCATCGACAACTGCCATCCTCTGCCGATCCTTAGGATCCCGTCCGATTGGTGCATCAATCGTGCCATATTCATGATGAATTTCTCCGTGTACGATCGCTTCATATTTACGTTCCACGGTTTTTTTGGACAATTGCTCCGCCAGTGATTGATGAGCGAGATCATTCTTAGCTACCATCAATAGGCCACTGGTATCTTTATCGATCCGATGAACGATTCCCGGACGCTCCACCCCGTTGATTCCAGACAAATCCTTTACATGGAATAATAGAGCATTCACGAGTGTACCTGAATAGTGACCCGCTGCCGGGTGGATCACCATGCCGGAGGGTTTATTGACGACAATCACATCTTCATCTTCATACACAATCTCAATCGGAATGTCCTCAGGAAGGATATCCATCGGTTCAGGCTCTGGGATATGCCACGTAATACTCTCCCCCTCCTGCACCTTGTAATTGCTCTTTACTGCTTTTCCATCCACAAAGACAATGCCATCTTTAAGCCATCCCTGAATTTGAGATCTGGACGCTTCTTCGATGACCTCTGTTAATAATTTATCAATCCGCTTTGACTGATCGTTTTCAGTAACCTTATAGTGTTCACTCAAGATTTCAAACTTCCTTTCTTTCTGCGCTCATCAATAAAAGTAGCAATCATGACAAAAATCACTCCAACGACAAGAGCAGAGTCCGCTACATTGAAAATAGGAAAATCATAGCTGAAAATGTAGGTGTTGGCGAAATCGACCACTTCCTTACGAAATACACGATCAATGAAATTCCCAACCGCTCCTGCGAGAATGAAGGCAAGAGCTACACCTACAAAGCGACTTTCTTTTCCATACTGATGTAAATAATAAATGACAAATCCTATGACAATCACCGTTATAATATAGAAGAACCACATCTGCCCTTGCAATATTCCCCAGGCAGCTCCCTGATTCCGGTGAGAGGTCAGGTAGAAAAAGTTTTCGATAATGGTTATGCTTTGGCCAATATCCATTTTTGTGACCACAAGCCATTTCGTCCATTGATCAAGGATAATGAGACCAATGGCGATGATATAATACAAAATCATAAGCGTCCCCCATGAATCTTAGTCCTAGCCTATTGTACCACAAAACTCCGCCTGCAAAGAACAACTTCTCACTTCCACATAAGCTCTCTATTCTTGAAGACTCAGTTTCGAGACTTTTGTTGAGTGGAGTGGGGCTGCAGGGAATAGCTCGCTTTCCGCGGGAGCATAAGGAGCACCTACCGCGTATCCTTAAAGGAAGAGATCTCTTCTTGAAATAATGAATGACAATACCTGGCCATGGATACAAGGTCAGGGAAACGACGTTTTGCAGTGCTTTAGAACAGTCAGTAGAAAAACATACACGTTTGTGTCCCCATTCGCTATTCATGCGGACGTTTTTCAGACTCTGTTCTCACGCCTGAATCTTGCAGGATCTATGGTTAACTCAAATCAATAACAACGTACGTGAATAGGACTTCATTATAGAGCTCGATAGGTTACTAATAGAGGTATTTCGAGAACCTCATGTAGTTAAAGGGACGGAGGGAAACGGTGAGACTCCTGTGGGAAGTGCGTGGTAGATGAGACCCCGCAGAGCGTTAGCTCGAGGAGGCTCATCACTCGCCCACGGAAAGCGAACCTTTTCCAGGAGTCCCTAAACACACAAAAAAGTCTCGAAATCAAGTTTTCTAGAATCCTACAGTTTGCTTAAGGAAGGGTGGAAGAGAAAAGGTGCCGTTCTTGTAGGAACGGCACCTTGATTTGTATGAAAGTATGATTTCCGTATGTACACGGGATGAAATTAAGGCTGTGAGCTGTATTCCTCTTCCATTTTACGCTCTACTTCTTTCTCATCATCAAGCTCTGTATCAAACAGATGATCCCAGTCATTGTTGTCAATCATATCGATTTGAGCTTCTACCAGCATACGTAGTCTTGTTTTGAAAACTTTCGCCTGTTTTTTCATGTCTTCTACTTCGATATTAATGCGGCGAGATTTTTCAAGAGCTTCATTGATGATACGATCGGCGTTTTTTTCTGCTTCTTTCACGATTAGTTTCGATTCTTTGTTCGCACTGTTTTTTACGTCTTCTGCAGTTTCTTGAGCGACGAGAATCGATTTATTGAGCGTCGTCTCGATATCGTTGAAGTGACCCAAACGCTCGTTCAACTGACTGACTTCGCGTTCAAGCTCTTTCTTCTGACGTATGACGATTTCATAATCTTTGATGACTTGATCGAGAAACTCATTGACTTCATCTTCATCATATCCTCTGAAACCGCGAGTGAATTCTTTGTTATGAATATCCAGTGGTGTTAATGGCACACCATCCACCTCCCCAAAACATCTATCCTATCTTAAATAATTCGACAGGAACCTACGTTATCCTTCTTTACTGATGCATTAATTTAATTTTGATGTCATCACTTTATATTTTTCTTTCCTTGTTTCACCGAGCACTTCATCCAGCCGGCTCCTCCCTTTTCCACGTAAAGAAATGAGATCGCCTTCCTCTAATAAAAATGAAGCATCTTCTACGGTACGAAAATTGACCTTCACCTGTCCCGCTTCAATAAACATGGATGCCTTATTGCGGGACATTCCGTAAATCTCCTTAACCATAACATCCAGGCGTAACGAAGAAACAGTCGTTTGTTTCGTTGCCCATGTTTCATTGCTCACTATACGGGAAGATAATGGCTTTTCATCAAACTGCACATTGGAACGTTTAATGCCGGTTAAGTTCATTTTAATATAGTCACTGATTTCAGAAGCTGTCGTAATTTGAATCGTGCCATCCTGCACAACGAGATCTCCCATTTTCTCTCTGCGAATCCCTAACGACATAAAAGCACCCAGAACATCCCGGTGCTCAAGCGTAACAAACTTTTGAGGATAAGATGCTTCCAGAAGCGTCAACTGATAGTCATCTTTTTCAATGATTTCATAATCAGGAGCAATGATCGCTCGTTGGCGTTCACTTCCTTCAGCGCCGCCTTCCAATCCGTAAATAAGATCCGGGTCATTCCCCATAATCGCCTTCATAATCATTTGTTCCCTCGGATCGAGGAAATCTGTCAGCTTCCGCTGATATTTAAGAGACACATCTTCACGAAAAGATAAGACTTGATCTATAAATGGCTTTTCTTCTTTTCGAAAATGCTGATAGATATCCACCTAAAAAACCTCCATAATTACCAAAAGGAACAGATGTGAGAACATAGATGTGCTCTCTGATCTGTTCCTCGACTTATAATCCCATAATGATGTAATATAATTCGCCTAATCCTGCTCGCGCAAAGTTCAGGACGAGAATGGCCACAATCGGCGAAATGTCAATCATTCCAAGTGGAGGAATGATTTTTCGGAAAGGTTCCAGGAATGGCTCAGCCAACCGGGAAAGAACTTCACCGAAACTGGATTCACGTGCCCCAGGGAACCAGGACATTAAAATGTAGATGATGAGAATCCAACTATAAATTTGTAGTGCAGTCATTAAAATCTGAAACAAAAACGCCATGTCTTACCACCTTCTGTTAATATCATCGTCTTCTTGTGCAATCATTTCTGAAATAGACCCTGAAATTTCAACGTTATCAGGAGTACAAAGAAATGTTTGAGTTCCAAGCTTCTGAATATCTCCACCTATAGCATATACTGTTCCGCTTAAAAAATCTACAATCCGCTTTGCCTGATGATGGTCGACACGTTGTAAATTGATAACAACAGCACGTCGGTTCACTAGCTGATCAGCGATATCCTGAGCTTCATTATAGCTGCTCGGTTCACTCAATACCATTTTGGATGAGGACTTAGCACTTTTCAAACTGACTACATTGCCCTGTTCCTGTTTCTTCGTTCCTCGTTGACGCTGCGCAGGCTCTTCTTCGTAATCATCTTCCACTTCTTCTTCAATGTACTCGTATTCATCATCCAACGTGAAAAACGAACGAAATTTATTTTTCATGCTCATTTTCATCACCTCTGATTTTATTTATTCACCGACAAGACTGGAGCCAAGACGGATATGTGTCGCTCCTTCTTCGATCGCCAGTGCAAAGTCGTTACTCATTCCCATGGATAAATACTCACAAGGGGCATGACGATAACCTTTATCCCTGATGCGATCCCTTAGTGCCCTCAATTGGCGGAACACGCCACGTAGTTTCTCTTCGTCTTCCGTATGCGGGGCCATCGTCATCAGTCCGACCACTTTAACATTTTCATAATGACTCAATGCTTCTATGAAAGATTCGACCTCTGAAGCCGCTAATCCATGTTTGGATTCTTCTTCACTTATGTTGACCTGAATGAAACACGGAACCGGGCAGCTGGCTCTTTTGTTAATTTCTTTTGCCAGTGACTTCCGGTCAAGGGAATGAATCATGGAGACTTGTCCAATTACGTCTTTTACTTTTCTCGACTGCAGCGTCCCAATAAAATGCCAGGTTGCCTGCTCACCGATTTCCTCGTATTTTTCCAGAAGGCCTTCTTTCCTGTTTTCCCCAAGATGTTTGATTCCTGCATCCAGGGCTTCCTGTGCACGTTCAGTAGTAACGTATTTGGTAACAGCTATAAGGGTGATTTCATTTTTAGGTCGTCCACTATTTTTACAAGCTTGTTCTATTTGTTGATCTATTTTTGCTAAGTTATCTTCAACCGACATGTTAGAACTCCTTCCCGCTCATAAAGTCCGAAGCGTGATAAACCCAAGCATACGCCCCGTCCTTCCTTGATCGCGCCGGTGGGAATAAAACGTTTTTTCTTCCTCGTATGTACAAAAACCAGTCATTTGAATATGTTCTTCCTTCAAGCCTTCCTCGATCATCATTTTCTGGTGAAGAACTTTCAGGTCTAATTGATATTTCCCTTTTCCTTTACTCATCACACATTCTTTTTTGTAGTTTTCAGGAATGAAGCTTATGACACGGTCATCGACTTCATAGTGTTTCCTACCAATGGACGGGCCAATGACAGCTTGTATATTTTCGAGCTTACATCCTTTTTCCTGGAGCGCCCGGATCATCTTCCCTGCCATCCCGTTTACTGTTCCCTTCCACCCAGCATGGGCAATACCTACCCATCCTGATTCAGAATCAGAAAAATATAACGGTACGCAGTCCGCATAAAAAGCACCCAGTACCAGATTTTCCTCATTGGTTATCAATCCATCAACGTTCGAGACGGCGGTTTGTAAGGAAGTCGTACCCGCACCGGCATTCCTCTGATCTACGGCAGCGACTTCGGTGCCATGAACCTGTTCACCGATCACCCATCTTGAAAGTGGAATGCCGATTTCCTCAGCAAGCGCTCGTCTATTCTTCAACACATCTTCCTTTTTATCAGATACATGGAGCCCCATGTTCAGTGAATCAAAAGGGGCTTCACTATGTCCCCCTTGACGTGTTGTCAATCCTGCAGTCACATGCTGGTGGGAATGAAAACAAGTCATCTGTCTGATGGAATGTGATTGGAAAGGTTCCATTTGAACACCACCTCAATTTCACTCCATTTTAACACATTTTTCATCCAATTTCTTCTCTTATTCGTCTGATTCTGTCTTTTGTACCGTAGAAATGCTTTTGTAACCATTTTTTTTCACTAAAATGACATCTGCACCGATGTTGACGATTTGATCCCAAGGAATCGTCATCTCTTCTTCCTTCCCGAATAGTCCCATCGCTTTTCCTTTCATTGTGAGAACAAGTCCCTTAAGCCTGCCTCTTTGTGTATCGATATCAAGGTCACTGATATAGCCCAGACGTTCTCCTGTTTCCATAGCAATGACATCTTTCATCTGCAGTTCCGTGATTTTCATTTCTCCTCACTCTCCTTACTCTCACTATATGCATAGAATCAATAATTTAGAAAACAGACAAATCGATTCCACCCATTTACTCAAACTCTTATTAAAGTATATGGCAGGATTGTTGAAGACTCAGTTTCGAGACGTTCCGGAGTTCGTTGCCAGGGTTGAGCGTCAGGGGTGGTTGGGAAGCTACTCGCTTTCCTGTGGGGGAGTGCCGTGCTTCCTCGGGCTACGCCCTGCGGGATCTCGCCGATCTCCTTTCTCCCACGGGAGTCTCGCAGCTTCCCAACCACCCCTTTCGATGTAAGGGAGAAACGAACCCCTGTACAAAGTTGGATGGTCTTTCATCGTCCAACTGTTAGAGGTAAAAAGCGCTCTAGACCAAGCTTTTAAGTGCTATGGAGATGTTCTATAATCCACTTCCTATAATCATACGAGCTGACTTTTTAATAGTGGTTTTGAGAATCTTTCATGGCAAAGGGGCGGAGGGGAATGGCGAGACTCCTGCGGGAAAAGAGTGCTTAGTGAGACCCCACAGGACGCAGTCCGAGGAGGCTCACCGCGCTCCCGCGGAAAGCGAGCTATTCCCCGTAGCCCCCATCCACTCAACAAAAGTCTCGAAACTGAGTCTTCCACTAAAGGGAGCGTTTGTGGAATAAAAGAGAGTTTGTGCATAAAAAAAGCTTCTGCGTGGGCAGAAGCTTAGGGTTCATTGGAACATGGATGAATTCATTTCTTTAATCGCCGCTTTTTCTAAACGCGACACTTGAGCCTGTGAAATTCCGATTTCTTCTGCCACTTCCATTTGCGTTTTTCCTTGGAAGAATCGCTTAGTCAAAATCATTTTCTCTCGGTCATTCAGTTGCTTCATTCCTTCTCTGAGCGATAGTTCATCGAGCCATACCGAGTCTTTTTCCCGGTCATCTTTCAACTGGTCGACCACAAAAATGGGATCACCACCGTCATTGTAGATCGGTTCGAATAGGGATACGGGATCCTGTATGGCATCCATCGCAAAGACTACATCTTCATGCGGGACTCCCATTCTTTCTGCAATTTCATGTGGGGCCGGATCCTTACTTGTCTCACTGATCATTTTCTCACGCATCTGCAAAGCTTTATAAGCTGTGTCACGCAAAGATCGGGAAACACGAATCGGGTTGTTGTCTCTTAAGTACCTGCGGATTTCTCCAATGATCATGGGTACTGCGTAAGTAGAAAATTTAACATTGTGGCTTAAATCAAAATTATCAATGGATTTCATGAGACCGATGCATCCAACCTGGAACAAATCGTCTCCATACTCTCCGCGATTGTTAAAACGCTGAATAACGGATAAGACTAGGCGGAGGTTGCCATTTACCAGCTGTTCTCTTGCCTCCAGCTCTCCACTTTGCAAGCGTTCAAACAGGTCTCTCATTTCTGCATTTTTAAGTACAGGAAGTTTTGAAGTATCTACGCCGCATATCTCTACTTTATGTCGTGTCAATGTAAGACCCTCCCAGGAAGCTGTAATCAGTTCTCAGTATCTCCCTGGGTGGGAAAATTATGCATCAACGCGACGTCGCCTGCTAGACCATTTTGTCGAATTCGCGTTGTAGCCGCCGGATAATCTTCTTCTCAAGCCTTGATATATATGACTGAGAGATGCCCATCATGTCTGCCACATCTTTTTGTGTTTTTTCTTTTTTTCCAATTAAGCCAAAACGAAGTTCCATGATTTGCTTTTCACGATCATTCAATTGTTCAAGCGCCGATTTTAGTAATTTCTTATCGATTTTCTTTTCAATTCCTTTTGTGATTAAATCCTCATCTGTACCTAAAATATCAGATAATAAAAGTTCATTTCCATCCCAATCCACATTCAATGGTTCATCAAAGGATACTTCTGTTTTCAACTTGTTGCTTTTTCTAAGGTGCATGAGAATTTCATTTTCTATGCAGCGGGAAGCATAAGTCGCGAGTTTAATTTTCTTTTCTGGATCAAAGGTGTTTACTGCTTTGATAAGTCCAATGGTTCCGATACTAATTAAATCCTCTATGTTCAACCCCGTGTTTTCAAACTTCCTGGCGATATAGACGACAAGCCTTAAGTTGCGCTCAATAAGCATCGCGCGTGCCGCTTTATCCCCTTTTGGAAGAAGTTCAAGCAATTCTCTCTCTTCTTCTCTGGATAATGGTGGTGGGAGCGCTTCACTTCCACCAATGTAATAAATCTCATCTTGTTTGATTCCGAGCTTCATAAGCAAGCGATAATACCAAAGCCGCGCTTTAAAGAACCATTTGAACATGGAATCCCCCTCCTGAAATCACGCTGATTTTCCTTTGACCATCATGTGCGGGTGAATGAGCATTTGATAAAGTCGATCGTGTGTCAAATCCTGTTGCTGCACCCCTAATAGAGGCGCTTTCATTTCTAAATTCCCTGTCTCTGTTTTAACCGTAATCTTATCCACCTGTAACGTCACAAGCAGCTTCCCTGTCACACCCGCCGCCTGATAGGGCACAAGCCGGACGGAGGACTGAATATCCTCGGGTAACTCTGCTAGAGCAGTTACGACATGATCCACTTCGAGCTTCTGGAGCTCTTCCTTCGAGACAAATTGTTCCCATAAAAATGAATCGGCTAGAAATACCATTTTCCGACTGATCGGATCCACGAGCTGGTTTCCACTATCCACTAAACCTTTACAAAGAGCAGTTCTGCCATTCCACTCCACTGTCACGTCATAAATATCCTCAAGCTTCATCTTATGGACGCTGACTTGGTTCAAACGCCATTTCGTAAAAACAAAGGAACAAGGAAAACCAATCACTACAAACAACCAACTGACCGGGTCTCCATAACCACCACTAAATGTTACGATTGAACCCCCTTGTAAGCTGATCTCTGTCGCAAGAAAATAATGAACCCCCATCATGCTTCCACCGATGGCGAAGGTAATAAAATAAAAACTGATCCACTGGACAAAAAATGCACGGAGAGAGGTGTATGAAAAGGCCACCCAGATGATGAACATCGAAAAAAAGATTTTCCCGAGGCTTCCTACAAGCCAGAAGTCCGGCATATAAATGGTAATCGGGACAATCGTAGAGGCGACAAACGCCCCGGCGACCATTCTGATTTTCGATGATTTCGCTCTCGTAATCCCCTGTGTAAGCGATAAAATCATGCCATCCATCAAAAGGTTGAGCAACCAGACAGCATCAAGATAAATGATCCTCTCTCCCTCCCTTCTCTTTATCTGCTGTACTGAAAAGTATAAGCCCGTCCGGTTAAAAAGTCTGTCACAATCTGAACCCCTGGCTAGCAAGTTTTGTAGAAGGATGGAAAGAATTCCTTTATCCCACAAACGCTCCCTTTAGTGGAAGACTCAGTTTCGAGACTTTTGTTGAGTGGATGGGGCTGCGGGGAATAGCTCGCTTTCCGCGGGAGCGCGGTGAGCCTCCTCGGACTACGTCCTGTGGGGTCTCACCCTGCACTTTTTTCCCGCAGGAGTCTCGCCATTCCCCTCCGCCCCTTTACCATGGAAGGTTCTCGAAACCACTACTATATGGTCAGCTCGTTTGATTATGAGAAATGGATGATAGAACACCTCCCCCAGCACGGAAAAGCTTGATCCAGAGCGCTTTACACCCCTAACAGTTGGATAGAGAAGAACATCCAACTTGGTAAAGGGGTTCGTTTCACTCATACGTCGAATGGGGTGGTTGGGAAGCTGCGAGACTCCCGCGGGAATGGATTGGCTGGCAAGACCCCACAGGACGAAGTCCGAGGAGGCTTGCCGTCATCCCCGCAGGAAAGCGAGTAGCTTCCCAGCCACCCCTGAGCTCAACCCTGGCAACGAACCCAAGAAAACATCTCGAAACTGAGTCTTCCACAATCCTGCCATTATGTTTAATAAGTGGTTGATGGTGAAAGGAAATAAAAAACCCGTCACACTGGAATGTGTGACGGGTTTATATGAGTATTATCGGCGACGGTTGCGGTTACGCAGGAACGTCGGGATATCAAGAGTGTCTTCCTCTTGATTTGGTTTGTTTTGTGGTTGTGGCGGAGCTTGGCGACGAGGAGGTTGTTCCTCTCGTACGTTGCGCTCTGGTTGTTGTTCTACTTGCTTTTGCTGGTTCACAGGGTTCACGGTTGGACGCTTCTTCTGCTGACCTTGAGCAATTTGTGCTTCATCGAAACCTGTTGCAATAACAGTAACGACGATTTCGTCTTTCAAGTTTTCATTGATTACAGAACCGAAGATGACGTTTACTTCCTGATCTGCTGCAGAGGTTACGATATCCGCTGCTTCCTGAACTTCATAAAGGCTCAAGTTGGCACCACCGCTGATGTTCATCAGGACGCCGTGTGCACCGTCGATGGAAGTTTCAAGTAGTGGAGAGGAGATCGCCTTTTTGGCTGCTTCAGCCGCACGATTTTCCCCTGTCGCTATACCGATTCCCATAAGCGCGGATCCTTTGTCGACCATGATTGTTTTTACGTCGGCAAAGTCTACGTTGATTAATCCTGGTACGGCAATCAAATCGGAAATACCCTGTACACCTTGACGAAGAACGTTATCCGCTTCACGGAACGCTTCAAGCATCGGTGTATTCTTATCTACGATTTCAAGCAAACGGTCGTTCGGGATGACAATCAGTGTATCAACCGCACCTTTAAGGCTTTCTGTACCACCGCTCGCTTGGGTAGAACGCTTACGTCCTTCAAACGTGAATGGGCGAGTGACAACACCTACCGTAAGAGCGCCTAGCTCTTTAGCAACTTGGGCGATGACGGGAGCAGCACCTGTCCCTGTTCCGCCTCCCATTCCCGCAGTTACGAAGACCATGTCTGCCCCTTGAAGAGCTTCTTCGATTTGTTCTTTGCTTTCTTCAGCGGCTTTACGACCGACTTCCGGATTCGCACCTGCACCAAGTCCACGAGTCAGTTTTCCACCAATTTGCATTTTAACTTCTGCTTTTGAAAGGTTAAGCGCTTGCGCATCCGTATTGACGGCGATGAATTCGACGCCTTGGACACCATGTTCAATCATACGGTTAACGGCGTTACTTCCGCCGCCACCTACTCCGATTACTTTAATCGTTGCTAGCTGGTCCATGCTTGTATCAAAATCTAACATCTTACGTTCCTCCTAATACACGAGATTACAAGATTTATTGGTTCGTCCGTCCCTTGACCGACTCAAACTTGTTCATTAATCAAAGAAATACTTCAAGAGATTACTGAAACCTGATTCTTTTTTCTTCTCTGGTTTCTCGGTTTCTTCTTTCGGTTGTTGCTTTGTCGCACGCTTTTGCTTTTTAGGTTGAGGTTTTTCCTGAAATTCTTCAGTTACAGATGGAAAGATCTCTTTGCCTTGTATTTTCGCATTACGATAGGCGAATTGCAAGATTCCTACCCCACTCGTAAATTGCGGTTCTCTTACTCCGATGTAATCCGGAATCGCAAGCCTTACGTTTGCGTGGAAAACATCCTGCGCTAACTCCAGAACACCAGGCATGTTCATCGTACCACCGGTCAGTACAAAACCTCCCGGAAGTTCACGTACACCCATGCGCTGAATTTCCTGTGCAGCAAAGACAAAGATTTCTTCTAGTCTAGCTTCAATCATATCAGAGATTTGCAATTGATTGAATGCCTGTTGACGATTACTTCCAATAATCGTGACAGAAAAATTTTCCTCTTCATTCGCATCGTCAAAAAATGCATGTCCATGCTCCAATTTCACCTGCTCAGCCTCTTCTGTAGAAGTACGAAGGCCGATGGACAAATCTTTTGTTAAATTGTCCCCACCAAAAGGAATCATGCTTGTCCCTTTTAAGTGTCCTTCTTCAAATACCGAAATCGTGGTTGATCCACCTCCGACATCGATAAGTGCTACGCCCAGATTCGTTTCATCACCGGATAACGAGACAGTTCCAGAAGCTAGCGGCTGCAAACAAACATCCAGTACTTCCAAACCTGCTCGTTCTACACACTTCAAAGTATTATGTAAAACGGTTTTAGCACAGGTAATAATCATACCTTCCATCTCAAGACGTACCCCGATCATTCCTCTTGGGTCTGTGATTTCATCCTGCCCATCTACGATGAACTGACGAGGGATCACATCGATGATCTCTCTTTCAGGCGGTACGGAAACCACTTGAGCAGCATCAATCACTCGTGTGATGTCTTCGTTCCCAATTTCCCTGCTCTCGCTGGAAACAGCAACGACACCATGGCATGGCTGCAATTGAATGTGATTGCCATTCACACCAACAACGACACGATCAATTTTCATATCCACCATGCGCTCAGCCTGTTCAACAGCTGAACGTATAGAATGGACCGTTTGATCGATATCTACAATTGCGCCTTTCTTCATTCCGTTCGATTTAGCTGTTCCTACCCCAATAATATTGAGGTTATCATTCATAATTTCTCCTATAATCACTTTGATTCGACTTGTGCCTATATCTAAACTTACTAAAATTTCATTTTGATTCACCAGTGACGCACCTCCTGTAGCAAGCCATATAAGTAGTTCAAAGCATATCGAATTCACGCTTAAAATACAATCTTTGAAATACAAACGTAAATGAATTGATATATTCCGCGGGGTATATCCCTTGAATATGATAGAAAAAACACGTTCCTATGTTGTTTTCCACAGTGTTTCGTGAATTTCCTCTTAAATACGTTTATTTTTTTCTAAATTTCGTTAGCAATTTCTGGTCGATGACAATTCTTCTGACGATAGCAAGGTTTCTGAACAATCGGACGCCAAAGGCAAAGACAGCTGCAAGATAGAGATCCACGCCTAATTGAACTCCAAGAAAGGCAAGTAATGCAGCGAGTGTGATGGTGAAAAAGAAACCGGTCAGAAACACGGTGTCATCGAACGTCTTCTCCAACTGTGCCCTGATCCCGCCAAGAAGCGTGTCAAAAGCGGCCAAGACAGCAATGGATAAATAATCGGAATAGGCATCAGGTATACGGATATCCGTCAAGATGCCAAGGGTCACACCGATAATGAGAAATAAAAGGGGTAACCACAAATTAACCACCAGCTTCTTCTAAAATTTCTAAATGGAGAGGGTCATCATACTTGGGAAGTACCAATTGTTCTTTCACCTCAAATGTGATTTCCATATTGTCGATGTTGAATATGTCCTGTGTGGGACTTGCTTTCATGTGGTCCTGCAATTTTTCAGGATCTTCAGCCAGCACCTTAAGGGTCAGAGGGAGCGAACCGATCGGCCGATTATTTACATAGGTCGATCCATTTACATCCCTCACCGGAGTAAGGTTTGTCAATCGTTCATTCCCGATACTGATATCCTCAGCTCCATACGTATTCAGTTCATTTAAAAGTCGACTGAGGAGATGAGGAGATACGCGGGGATATTCCTGCCCTGAAGCCTCCTCATCAAAAATAGGACGAATGTTAAGTTCTACACCTGTCCCCGTTTTTTTCTGAAGGCCTATCTTGTTCTCCAAGGTCTCAATGGATCTCTTCAATGTCTCCACTTGCTCGCGTGATGATTGCTTTTCATAATTTTCAATGGTCTGATCAGCTCCAGCAATTTTCTCTAAGAGGTCCTGTTGGTGTTTCTGCTGTATTTTCAAATCTTCCCGTACTTCCCACACATCTCTTGTGTCTCTCATCTCTGTTTCATGGGAAGTGGTTTGAAACTGCACAGCTACCATAAATCCAATCAATAGAAAAATGATGGATAGGAGCCATTGTGTTCTACGCTTCATGTTGATCACCCTTCAGAGGATAGCCTCGCCTTCATTTCCAATTGGTTTTCTTTCGATAATTGCACATCAACATTTTCGCTGAGCAGTTGATCGACGACACCTCTGGTCAGGTTTAAGCTTGAATAGAGAACCTCTGGGTCGCCGATTGCAGAAATGACGAACGGAGCCGGGTGTTGGATCCCGTCCACAGTAATGACCGGTCCTGTACACGAAATATAACTATCTCTCATATACCTTTGGCCATTGATAGCAATGGCCTTTGCACCTGCACTAAGAAGTTCGTTAATCACACTATGAACATGGCTTTCGTGAACGATATACTGATTCACCTGATCATCATCGGGTATATATTCAGCATCGCTCAAAACGACTTCCACCCCTTGCCCTTCGACCGGAACCTCACCATTCAGCATCTGGAGCTTCTTTTTACGTTCAACGAAATCAGCTACCACCTGTTCACTTTCGGCCATCTCATTTTCAAAGTCTTGAATGGTATGCCGCTTCTCTTTTAACTCCTCACGCAGCTGTTTGTTCCGTTTTTCCATGTCCAGCAGCTGTTGTTGATAGAAGTATTCTTTTTCCCATTGAGAATCATTCAATTGAACCATCTGTGGTGAACTCTTTGTCAGTTGATAGCTGTAGCTGACAAGGAAACCTGAGATGAGTAGGACAAGAGATAAGATGATCGGTTTCCCTTTAAGTCTCTTCATCCGTGTTCTCCTCTTCCTCAACTGCATCTGATTCACTTTGCGCCTCTTCTTCTTCCGATTGAGGATACTCCTCGAAATAGGCCCCTACATCGATATGTATGATTCCCTCAGCTCCTTCATCAAGCTGGGCAACGATGGAAGGGTATGCCGGCATTTTTTCGGAAAAACTGCGGATCGAGGCTTGCACCTGATACCCATCATTCATGTAAAGAAGAATCTGATACGGATTCCCGTCACGAGGATCCCAATGGATTTCTGAAATGAGACTGCTTACACTTGATGGAAGTTCTTTTAATTCTTGTGAAATTTCTTTCAGATACGTTTCCTTATTGAACCCGGCAAGGATTGGAGCATCTCCTCCCGGTAGAGCTGTTTGTCCTTCCAAACGGGACCCATCTTCAAGAATGGCATGATAGGAACCATCCTGTTTGATGTAACCGATTCGTTCCGCTTCCTTCACTTCAATTAGAACATTGTTCGGAAAGGAACGGTCGATGGAAGCAAAGGTGATTTCTTGATGTGCCTCAATCTGCTGTTTCATCTCTTCTTCATCGACTCTCCAATAATTCGTGGATGTTGTGACTCCGGCAAGCTCGATAATTTCTTCCTCAGATACGTGATACTCACCTTCCACAACTATATGACGAACATTACTGAGTGGCGACTGGAGATAGATGACAGTCGCTATCAGCAAAAATAGAATAGTCAAATACAGAATCAAGCGACGATTGGCTTTTTTCCGCCTCGTCTGTTTTAATTTTGGTATGCGATCTTCTATGGAAACCACTTTTCTCTCTTCCATAACGGGCATTTCTCCTTATTGCTAGACACCCTTTACGCTGTTTGTCCTAGCTGTTTGAAAGAATGATGTTCCTCTAAAAGATGCCGAGCTTGCTCTACATCTATACGTTTCCCATTATATCACAAAAATAGAGTGAAATATTGATAGAGTTTTACTAGTTTCCTATCAATTTTATTACAGGAAAACCCGCATTTCGATGGGGTTCAAGTGATTTCGCTAAAATGGTTTACCCATTATCCACCTTAGATAAACTTACAATCATATATTTTTCTATATTTCTTCATCTTCAGCCACTTCTCTTTTGTTAAAACTCACTTTCAGCCTTCCATAATACCTTCCTAATGTTAAGAAAACCCATTACGATCAATAAAAAGAAGCCATGGACTTGACTCCATGACTTCTTTATTTTGTCGAGAAACGGCTGACGCTTAGGAGTAATCCCAGAGACGCTAAAGTCAGTGTCAGGGACGACCCTCCATAGCTGATTAGAGGAAGCGTGATTCCTGTGACGGGGATCAGGCCTGTCACTACACTGATATTGATCATAACTTGGATGCTGATCATCCCTACAATGCCAAGGGCAAGTAAAGAACCGAAAAGGTCCGGGGCAAGAAGACTTGCCCTGATCCCCCGCCATAAAAGAATAAAGAAAAGACCAAGGACGAGTAATCCTCCAAGGAACCCCAGTTCTTCAGCAAGAACTGCAAAAATAAAGTCCGTCTGAGGTTCAGGCAGGTAGAAAAACTTCTGCATACTATTTCCGAGTCCTAAACCCATTAGGCCGCCGGGACCGATGGCATATAAAGACTGGATGATCTGAAATCCTGCCCCTAAAGGGTCTTCCCATGGATGCAGGAACGCGGTGATCCTTTTTATACGGTAAGGAGCAGAAGCGATCAACCCGACCATTCCTGCTGCTCCTGCGCCGGCTATCCACATAAAATGACTGATCCTTGCCCCAGCTGTAAACAACATGACAAGGCATGTCCCGACCATGACGACACCTGTCCCTAAGTCAGGCTGAAGCATGATGAGTGCGAACGGGACCAAAATCAAGGCGAGAGCTGGAAGGAAACCTTGTTGGAAAGAGTTCATGAGCTTTTGGCGTTCGGATAAAAATCGTGCAAGGAAAAGGATCAAACCAAGTTTCATGAATTCTGATGGCTGGATGCTGAACATCCCCACCCCGATCCAACTTCGCGCCCCGCCGCGGACCATACCCACTCCTGGAATAAGTACGAGTATGAGAAATACAAGACACACGATCATAATGATCTTTGAATGTCCATGCCATACATAGTAAGGAATTCTTGATAATACAACCATGGCAATCAAACCGGCAACGGCAAAAAGAATCTGCCTTTTTGCGTAAAACCAAGGATCGTCAAACTTATATTCGGACCAGATGCTCGATGAGCTGTAAACCATCACCACCCCGATGATCAAAATTCCGAGTATGGCGGCCACCAACCATAAATCCGGCTTTTTTTCTTCCATAAAAAAAGCCCTACCTCCCATCTAAGTGGAAAACAGGGCTTAAGCTTGTCGCACAAAGCCCTTATTAGAGCTTATGCACCGCTTGGATAAACATGTTGCCTCTTTCTTCAAAAGTACGATACTGATCCCAGCTAGCACAAGCAGGTGAAAGGAGGATGACATCATCCTCTGCTGAGTATTGATACGCCTGCTCGACAGCTTCCTGCATCGTTTCAACTTTCGTAAATTCCTCAATACCAGCTTTCTTAGCCGTTTCGATTAATTGGTCAGCCGTTTCTCCAAACACGACCATGGCTTTGATCCCTTTCATGTATGGAATCAAAGATTCGAAACTTGTCCCCCTGTCAAGACCGCCCGCAAGCAGGATGACAGGATTCTCAAATGATTTTAAGGCATAAGAGGTCGCTAAAATATTCGTCGCTTTAGAATCATTGTAAAACAAACGATCATTTTTTTTCGTTACAAACTGCAGGCGGTGTTCCACACCCGCAAAGGTTGTCAATACCTTGACAATCGCTTCGTTGCGTATTCCATTCACTTTGACTGCTGCCACGGCAGCGAGGATGTTCTGCAGATTTTGTTCCCCTACTAAAACGATATCCTGTTTTTTCATTATCGGTTCATCTTCAAAGTAAATGAAAGTATCATCAGCCCAGGCACCTTCCCCTTCATTTCTAATAGAGAAAGGTACACGTTTCGCTTTCACATCGGGTAAGAAACCAGCGATACGTTCATCATCCGCATTGTAAACCAACGTGTCTTCAGCCGTTTGATTCGCAGTTATCTTTGCCTTTGCCTGATGATAATTTTCTAAAGTATGGTGATAATCCAGATGTGCTTCATAAAGGTTGAGCCACACAGCAATTTCAGGATGGAATTTTTCAGTCCCAAGTAATTGGAACGATGAAAGTTCGGTGACCATCGTTTCATCTGCCTCTGTACTTCTGGCCACTTCACAAGAAACATGACCAATATTGCCTGCAAGCGAAACCTTTTGTTGGTCTGCCTGAATCATTTCGTAGATCAATGTTGTGGTCGTCGTCTTCCCATTGGAACCGGTAACGGCTACAAAAGGCCCCTCATGGAGGAAGCTTGCCAATTCAACTTCGGTAACCACCGGGATATTCCGCTTCTCCGCTTCCGCGATGATAGGATTCTCATAAGGGATACCAGGATTCTTGACGAGGTAATCCACGTTGTCCAATACGGACAGCGGGTGCCCTCCTGTGATGACTTCGGCTCCTTTTTCGATTAGCGTACGCACGGCCGGGTCATTCTGGTCAGCCTTTAAATCATTGATTCGCACTTGGATGCTGCTGTCCAGGAATAACTCAGCAGCTGCTGTACCACTTTTCGCAAGCCCGAGGACCAGGACCTGCTGATATGGAAAGTTTTTTAATATTTTCATCCGAACATCACCTCTATATAAATGCCGATTACTGCAAAGACAAGTCCAACCGCCCAGAAAGTCGTCACAACACGCCATTCTGACCAGCCCTTCAATTCATAATGGTGATGAAGCGGACTCATTTTGAACACACGTTTCCCTGTCGTTTTAAAAGAGATGACCTGAATGATGACAGACAGGGTCTCAAGAACGAACACACCGCCGATAATGACAAGAATGAGTTCAAGTTTCGTTAAGATGGCGATGATCGCAATCGCTCCTCCTAATGCAAGCGATCCAGTATCTCCCATGAATACTTTTGCAGGATGAGCATTAAAGACAAGGAAACCAAGCAATGCTCCGACTATAGCAAGTGAGAAGATGGTGATTTCAACATTCATCTGACCTGCCCACGCTAAAATTGCGAAAGCACCAAAGGCGATCGCCGCCGTCCCAGCGAGCAGTCCATCAAGACCATCTGTCAGGTTCACAGCATTCGAGGCACCTACGAGCATAAACAGGATCAGTAAGGCGTAACCCCAGCCAAGATCTACTTCAAAAGTTGTGCCGGGAATACTAATATACGTTGGGAAGTCCGAGTTTCTTAGAATGAAATAAACAACGAGGGCAATGACGATCTGTCCGAGCATTTTCTGCTTTGATGTAAGACCCAGGTTCCTTTTCATAGCCACTTTTATATAATCATCCAGGAACCCAAGCAGCCCATACCCGACTAAAACAAATAACACAAGGAACATTTGTGTGTTCCCCGTGTCCGGGGTAAACCAAAAGGATGCAAGAATGGTAGTGATGACCACAGCTACTATGATCATCACCCCTCCCATTGTGGGGGTTCCCGATTTTTTCTGGTGGGACTCTGGACCCTCATCCCTAATAGCCTGACCGAACTTCAACCTTCTCAAAAAAGGGATGATCATCGGCGAGATCACAACAGTGATTGCGAATGAAATAGCCATAGTGATTAGTAGTATGTATTCGTTCATGTATAGTTCTCCTCCTTTTCCATCATCATCGCCTATCGATCAATCCACGAGATTCTCTAGTAATTCCTCAAGCTTCATTCCTCTGGAAGCTTTGATGAGTACGACTGTGTCCGCGGTTAACTCTTGACGGACGTGATGACTTAACGTTTGTTTGTTTTTAAAATGTTGCGTTTGAATGGAAGGGTGGTTTTTCTTGACGGCATCGGTTATAGCGTTGGAATCCTGACCAATCGTATAGACCGCATGGATCTTCTCATCGATGGCATCGGCTACGCTTCTATGAAGCGTTTCTGATTGTTCCCCTAACTCAAACATATCACCTAATATTAACACTTTCCTGCTTTTAGATGTCAATTGACTGACAACTTCAATAATAGCTTTCATGGAAGTCGGAGAAGCATTGTAGGCATCATTAATGATCAATGATCCTTTATGCCCCTCATGTTTTTCAAAACGCATGGCAGACATTTGCAACTGCCGGAACCCCTGCTGGATCTCTTCCGGAGATAACCCTAAGCGCTCCGCAAGAGCGATGACATATGTAGCATTTTTCACATTATGTTTCCCAGCCATAGGCAATTCAAAAGACTGCCCACCGACTTTAAACGTACTGTTTTCATCTGTCAATTGAAGAACCTCAGCCTGATAGTCAAGCTGGGCATCGAAACCGCATGTAACCGTCCATTCTTTAGACCTTTGTTCCTGCAATAATGGCTCATCTCCATCGAGAATTAAGGCCCCTTCTTTAGAAAGACCTTCTGTAATCTCAAGCTTCGCCCCTGCGATTGCTTCTCTGGAACCAAGATTCTCAATATGGGACTCACCGATGTTCGTTATGATGGCATACCTAGGTTCAGCAAGTTTGGATAAAACGGAAATTTCCCCTGCGCGATCCATTCCCATTTCCAGAACGACAGCTTCTGTTTCTGGATCCATGGCAAGGATCGTGAGAGGAAGACCGATATGATTATTGAAATTTCCAGCGGTCTTATGTGTTTTGTATTTGACTTGAAGGACAGATGCAGCCAGATCTTTCGTTGTAGTCTTTCCATTCGAACCGGTAACACCTACTACAACAGGATCTATCTTTTTCAAATAATAAGAGGCCACCTGCTGGAGAGCCTTCGTTGTGTCTTCCACGAAAAAGACCGGGAAATCTGTAGGTGTCAGCTTCGGCAAAGGTTGATCCTCCTGCCAAAGCGTGGCAACTGCTCCTTGTTTAATGGCATCTCCAAGAAAATGGTGCGCATCGAAATTCTCTCCCACAATCGGTACGAACAAGCTTTGTTTCGCTGTTTTCCGACTGTCTGTCATTACAGATCCAAGCTGAATCTGATCCGATGCTGCTCCTTGTTTTTTCGGAAAAAGTTTTGTAAGTTCGTTGACTTCTAAAATCATGATGGATGCTCCTTCATTTCTATTAATATTGTACGGGCCACCTCGCAATCATCGAAATGATGACGGATGCCTTTGATTTCCTGGTACGTTTCATGGCCTTTACCTGCAATTAAAACAACATCTCCCGTTTTCGCATGATGCAGCGCATATTTTATGGCCTCTTTTCGATCATCGATCTGTTTATAACGCCCTTTCACATGGGCGGTCATATCACGGAAGATCTGTTTAGGATCCTCTGTACGGGGGTTATCGTTGGTGAAAATAACCCGATCCGCATAATCGACACTTACTTTTGCCATCTCAGGACGTTTGCTGCGGTCACGGTCCCCTCCACACCCAACAACAACGGTGATGGTCCCTTTACATAGGTCCCTAAGCGTCTGCAACACGTTCTTCAAGGAATCTGGAGTATGGGCATAGTCTACGACAACACCGAACCCCTGCCCTTCTCTAACAGGTTCGAACCTCCCTCTGACACCTTTGGTCTCTTGAAAGGAATGCTGAATGGTTTCAAGGGGGACCCCTGATAGAATCGCGGCACTCGCTGCAGCTAACATATTATAAATACTGAACAGCCCCATTAGTGGACTCTTAATGGAGACCGATCCGATGGGAGTGGTCATAATGAAGGCAGTACCCGTTTCTGTCATCGTGTACTCCTCTGCTTTTACATCCGCCTGTTCGTAAATACCATAAGTTAACAACCCTTGTGAGGTAGAGCGGATAAATTTCCTGGCTTGAGGAGAGTCGTTATTGATGACAGCAAATTTCTCACGTTCCTTATTATACCCATTCCCTAATTGAGCGAACAATAGGGACTTTGCACGAAGATAATCATCAAAATTTTCATGATAATCCAGATGATCCTGCGTTAAATTCGTAAACACGGCAATATCGAAATCACAGCCGTACACCCTACCTTGATCAAGGGCGTGGGAAGACACTTCCATGATCGCATGATCAACGTCTGCCACATGCATTTTATGAAAATAACGCTGCAAGGTAAGTGCGTCCGGTGTCGTGTTTTTCACCGGGAACGTTTCTCCAGCAATATTCACCTGAATCGTTCCAATGATCCCCGTTTTCTTTTTATACTGCTGAAAAATTTCCTCAAGTAAATAAGTAATGGTCGTCTTGCCATTCGTGCCGGTCACTCCGATGACATGGAGAGACTCTGAAGGGCAGCCGTAAAAAGCAGCGGACGCCATAGCAAGTGCTCTTGACGTATCGTTTACAAGCACAATAGGAACAGGGACATCCACCTCTTCTTCAGCAATGACAGCCACGGCCCCGCGTTCCACTGCACCTTTCGCAAACCGGTGTCCATCCACATCCACCCCGCGGAGACAGACAAACACATCTCCCTGCTCTGTCGTCCTTGAATCCATAGAAAGGCCTGTGATGTGGAGGTCTGCCACTGATTTCGTCACTTTATAAAAAGGAATGTACCGCAAGAGTTTCTTCATTTTCATATGTGTCACCCTTACCTGCTCACAAGTTTTATTATACCAAACGTGGGTTTAATTCCCCAGATACACACGAATGGTCGAACCACTTGGCACTTTGACACCCGCTTCAGGCGCCTGTGTAATCACTTTGGACCCGCTTCCACTGACTTCCACTTCTAAGTTCAAAAGCATTTGATTTAACTCTTTTTTCTCCATCCCTGTAACATCAGGAATTTCCACTAACGGCTCATCCGGCCAGGAATATTCTTTTTCCAACCCGTCTTTCCTAGGTTCAACCCCTAAGGCGCGCAAACTGTCGCCCATGATGTTCCCGACAATCGGGGCAGCGACGACACCACCGAACTGAACGGTATTTTTCGGGTTGTCGATCGCTAGATAAACCACCAGTTCAGGGTCATCCGCTGGAGCGAAACCGATGAAGGATACAATGTGGTTATTTTCCATGTATCTGCCGTCTGGCCCGACTTTCTGAGCGGTACCGGTTTTTCCGCCGACACGATACCCCTCCACATAGGCGCCTCTCCCTGTCCCTTTAGCGACAACACTTTCGAGAGCACGGCGGATTTCAGCCGACGTTTCTTCAGAAATAATTCTCTCTTTCAGTTCAGGTTCATTTTTTTCTAACGTTTCACCACTGGTTGGGTCGAGCCATGCTTCCTGAATATAAGGCTCGTAATAATAACCCCCATTCACTGCTGCTGCGACAGCCATGACCTGTTGGATCGGTGTGACGGATACCCCTTGTCCGAAAGCCGTTGTCGCCTGCTCTACAGGACCAACATTCTCCGGCTTGAACAGAATTCCCTTTCCTTCCCCTTCAAGGTCAATGCCGGTCTTTTTACCGAAACCGAAGCGATCAATGTATTCAAAAAGCTTTTCTGTGCCCAGCCGCTGGCCGAGGGTGACAAAACCAGGGTTACAGGAGTTTTGAACGACTTCCAGGTACGTTTGATCCCCATGCCCGCCTCGCTTCCAACATCGGAGAGTGGCTCCGTCCACTTTGATCGAACCGGAGTCATGGAAATGTTCTTCATCAAGATCGACGAGGTCTTCCTCCAAAGCGGCGGCAAGCGTAATAATTTTAAAAGTGGAACCAGGCTCATACGTACTCCATACGGGCAGGTTCCTATTGTAGACTTCCGGTTTCACTTCCTGATAGTTGGCTGGGTCGAAATTAGGACGAGTCGCCATCCCCACCACTTTCCCTGTATCAGGATCCACCGCTAACGCCACTGCTCCATCAGGGTTGTATCTAGCCTGAGCGATATCAAGCTCGCGTTCCATAATCGATTGGACCTTGTAATCAATTGTCAATTGCAGGTCTTTTCCATCTTCGGGCGGCTTATAAATATCTGCCATATCCGGCATCCTCTTCCCTTTAGCATCGGAGAAAAAAGACAACGCCCCTTTTTCTCCCCTCAATTCATCATCATAGTACGCTTCTAAGCCAAGCAGCCCCTGATTATCTATGCCGCTGAACCCAAGAACATGCGAAAGGAAAGAGCCGTGAGGATAATATCTCTTCGAATCTTCGGCAATGTACACACCAGGCATCTGCAATGATTGGATGGCCTCCGCCTGTGCCTCACTTATTTTACGTCCCTCTGGGTGGATTCTTTCAATCGAGGTCACTTTCGTCACGTGAGAATAAGCCTTCTCTTCGCTCATGTCCAAAATCTGCGCGAGACTTTTTGCTGTCTGCTCTGCATCTTTGATTTGTCTCGGGACCACCATAACGGTCGGAGCTGATTGATTACCGACGAGCACTTCACCATTCGAATCGAGAATCTTCCCCCGCTCCGGTTCGAAAGTAATATCCCGGCTCCATGATTCCTCCGCCTTTGAAATGAGGAAGTCACTTAAGAAGAACTGGACGTATCCAAGCCTCCCTGCGATGACAAAAAAAATAACCATTCCAACAAGAAAGACAGCGACTAATCGTTTCTTTACGACCACTTGTGATACTCGTCTCATCTTAATAACTCCTTTTTGAAGTCAATAGAGTCAGCTTGTATCACTATATGCAATCTAGAAACGATTAGAACACTGCCTGGAATGGTGTTACTCCTCTCTCGGAGGAGCTAATTCTACGACTAAATAGCCGCCTTCTTTTATGCTGGAGCCTTCGGGGATGCTTTGCTTTTCAACAAAACCGTTCCCCATCGTCTCGATATTCAGGTTGAAATGCTTCACAATTCTGTGTACATCACGAGCTGAATATCCTGTCAAATCAGGCATGGCCGGTTTATCTGTAATGACCATAACTCTTTGATTTTCTACGGCTTTAGAGCCCGTTTCTGGAAGGACGGCGGTTACCTCGCCACCGTTCCCAATCACTTCTACATGGGAGAACATTTTTTCCAGTTCATCTTTTGCCTTAGACGTGCCTTTCCCGACTACATCCGGAATGGTCAATGGGGATACCGATTCATCCACCTCTTTATCCGGTTGGATATCCATGTAATGGAGACTGTTTTCAAGCACAGTCCTCGTAATGTAAGAAACAGGCTCAGAACCTAACTCCGTAACTTCCAGGTCCGGCTGCTGAACAGCGACGTACATAAGTAGTTCCGGATCCTCTTTCGGGGCCATGCCCATGAAGGAGAAGATGTAGTTGTTCCGGCCAGTCAAATAACTTCCATTCTCAATCATCTGAGCCGTTCCTGTTTTCCCTGCAAGGGTGTAGTCATCTAGTTTGAACGACTGAGCGGTTCCTTGTTCAGACGTGACGACGGTACCCATAAGCTCACGCATTTGTTTCGCTGTGCTTTCTGAAATAGGTTGTCCGATTTCTTCCGGCTTGTTTTCCTTTAACACTTCTCCGGTTTCACTTGAAGTGATCTTCGACAACATATACGGGCGCATCATTTGGCCATCATTCGCAACAGATGTCGCAGCCGTCATCAATTGGATCGCTGTGAAAGTAGACCCTTGTCCAAACGAAGTGGTTGCCTGTTCAGAGGCCTTGTTGTAAACAAAACGTCCGTTCTTTTCATTCGGAAGGTCGATGCCTGTCTTTTCATCAAAATTAAAATCGCTCAAGTATTTTCGTAGTTTCGTAGGACCAAGAACCTCCAGGGCGATTTTTGAGGAAGCGACATTAGAAGATCGTTGAAACCCTTCATCAAAAGTAATAGAACCCCAGCCTTGATCATTGTTATGATCCCCGATGGTATGGCCGGGAACTTTATACGTACCTGACTCGTACATATCGCTCCCCTTATAAACGCCTTCTTCCATAGCAGCAGCCCATGTGAATATTTTCATTGTTGACCCGGGCTCAAAGGTGTAGGAAACAAGATCGTTATACCAGTTATCAACCTCACCAATATCGTTCGGATTATAACTAGGACGGTTACTCATCGCTAAGATCTCACCCGTATCTGGATCCATGACCGCAGCCATGATTTTTTCCGGACTATACTGCTCATCCACCTGTGACAAAGCATCTTCTAAGAACGTTTGTATTTTTTGATCGATGGTCAAATGAACATCGTTTCCGTTTTTAGGTTCTGTCATTACTTCATTCGGATCTAACAGTTTCGTTCCGTACTTGTCCCGTTCATAACTGATCTTACCCTTTTCTTCCTGCAGATGCTTCTCCATCTGCTTCTCCACCCCTGTCACCCCGTTGATGTTTCCATCCTGGCTGCGGGCGAAGCCGATGACATGCGACGCAAATTTACCATTAGGGTAATACCGCTTCGACTCTTGCTTGAAGGCAATGCCATTCAACTCAAGCTCTTCAATTTCATCTTTCGTCTCTTGGGAGATAGAACGTCCACTGGAGCCGAATTCGACTTGGAAACGTTCATTTTCCTGCCCTTCCTCGATCGTTTTTCTAATTTCACTTGCTTCCATATCCAGTAGTGGAGCCAGTTTCTCTGCTGTTTCACCTGCATCCGTAACGTGTCTCGGTGGATCGAGGTTAACAGAGTATTCCGGATCTACGATGGCATAAATTCTATAAGTAGGCCGGTCATATGCCAGCACCATACCGTTTTTATCAAAGATTTTACCTCTGTCAGCATCGATTTCATAAGAGCTTGTACGAATATCTTCCGCCCATTTCTGCAAGTCGACACCTTCCACCGTCTCTGCTGTCTCAATATAAATGAAACGCCCCGCAATGATGAAAAATACAATCGCAAAGGCAATCATCAATAATGCGGAGCTTTTATTACTGTTCTGTTTTTTCATGAGGAAATCACCAGCCGTTACTCGTTATTGATTTTACCGGCTTGCTTTACTTGGGCATTCTGAATATTCAGTCCATTTTCCTTAGCAATGCTCAAAATCCGATCCGGGTTACTAAGTTCTTTCACCTGATAAGCAAGATTTTCATTGAGAGACTCCTGTTGCTGAATCTCTTGCTCTAAACCGCGAATATCACGGTTGATGGTATCTGTTTGTGCAGATGTCTGAACTAAGAACACCGATGCTGCAAGCACTGCAGTCGTTGCAAACGAATAGAGGAACTTCTCCCCTGTACTAATCCACTTCTTCTTTTTATGTACCTTTACTTTGGCCTGTTTTTGTCTCTCAGGCTGCTGTAAAGGCTGCTGTTTTCTAATCTGTTCAGCACTCATGTTTGTTTCCACCCTTCGTTAAATTCAAATTCCTTATTCCAAGGTTTGACTTTCTCGACAATCCTCAGTTTCGCAGAACGTGAACGACGATTCTCCTCAAGCTCTGACTCATCAGCTACAATAGGCTTTCGGCTGACCAATTGAAAAGGTGGCTGTTTATCTTCCGGGATCATCGGGATGTTTTTCGGTAATGGAGGATTAGTACTCCACTTTTTGAACGCCTGCTTGCACAAACGATCCTCCAGGGAGTGGAAAGTGATAACAGCAATGCGTCCACCGACCCCAACCACTCTAGCCGCCTGATGAAGACTGTCCTGAAAAGCTCCAAGCTCATCGTTGACGGCAATACGGATGGCCTGGAAAACCCTTTTACCAGGGTGGCCGCCTTTCCTTCGTGCGGGAGCAGGAATCCCTTCCTTGATGAGTTCAACCAGTTCTCCTGTCGTTTCAATGGTTTTCTCTTCTCTTGCAGCTTCAATCTTTCTTGCGATTTGTTTCGAAAATTTCTCTTCCCCGTATTTGAAGAAAATGCGAACGAGATCCTCATAGGGCCATTCATTGACTACTTCTTTCGCACTGAGTTCTGCTTCCTGGTTCATCCGCATGTCAAGCGGAGCATCCTGATGATAGCTGAATCCTCGCTCTTCGACATCCAATTGGGGACTGGAAACGCCAAGGTCATAAATAATACCATCGACATCCGTTACCTCAAGTTCTGCTAATTTCTCTTCCAATTGACGGAAGTTCGCATGGACGAAAATAATACGGTCCTCGTAATCTTTCAGTCGATCCTTTGCAGCTTTCAATGCAATCTCATCCTGATCGAAAGAAATTAATCGACCTTTCCCTTTCAAGGCTTTGGCAATCGCTTCGGAATGCCCCCCACCTCCTAAGGTACAGTCGACATAAGTACCTTCTGGGTCCAAATCTAAATGTTGTATCGTTTCACTTTTTAGTACACTGTAATGTTCAAACATGGTTTCACTCGTTTCTATCGATCAGATATCAAAATCCAACATATTTTCTGCTATTTCTGAGAAGGACTCTTCTGATGCCTCGAAATAACTTTCCCATTCATCATGACTCCAAAACTCAATCCGATTGGATACGCCAATGACGACACATTCTTTTTCCAGTGATGCATACTTCCTGAGAGGTTGTGGAATGTTGATTCTTCCTTGCTTGTCCACTTCACATTCAACAGCTCCAGAAAAGAAAAACCGGGTAAAAGCGCGGGCATCTTTTTTTGTTAAGGGGAGTTTTTTCAGCTTCTCTTCAAGCAGCTTCCACTCGTTCATAGGATAAGCAAACAGACACTGATCTAAACCTCTTGTGAGGACAAAGCTGTCACCAAGGTCCGGGCGGAATTTCGAGGGTACGATGATCCGTCCTTTTGTATCAATGTTGTGTTGAAATTCACCCATGAACATAGAGTTTCCCCACCTTCTAATTTCACCTTACCACATCGCCCCACTTTTCTCCACTTACTTTTTTATCATTCTCTTTACATGAAAAAAATCCTGCCCGTGAAGGCAAGATTTTAAAGGGTTTAATCATATTTTTTTGTGGTGGGGGATGGTGGAGGACCTTCCCTACAAATATACGACATAATGATCGTTTCTAAAGCTCAGATGGTGTCTGTTCATCTGCTGAAAAACCGTCTCTCCGTAGTTATTCACCCATGGGACGATGCTCCACATCCTCTCCTGCAGACCACCACCAGGATGAAGTGTCCATTCCATGTTCTCAAATTGATCCATTTCATGTTGATGTTGTGATTCCATCGATTTGTGGAGACGTTTCTCCAGGAAGTCGATGTTTTCCAAAATGTATTCCAGATTCTTCTCTGCCAGTTGGCCGAGATCTGCACCGAGGGCAGCAGATTTTTCCCGAAGGGGCGCATGGACGGTGTCAATTTCCTTCTTCACCTGTTCAGTTAGATGATGAATCTGAGGGGTGCTTTGAGAAGCAATCCAATTCATCTTCTTCTCTCTCACACCAGAGCGGATGGCTTCATCCGCAGGGATCTGAAACTTTTCCAACTGCTGACCTGTCTTCCTGTCAATCATTGTAAAAGATAAACGCGGAAGAACAGGCGGCATACACAAGCCTGCCGCTTCAAAAGCTGGCTTTAGAACTGACCAGTAATTGATTTCTCCCGGGCCTCCGATAAACGCGAGGACTGGAAAAAGAGCCTCCTGCATCAACGGCCTTGTGACTACATTATTACTGAGAAGCTCAGGCGTTTCTTCTGCAATCTTCAAGAGTTCTTCTTCTGATAGGACGACTTCATTGTTTTTCCCTCTATAATAGCCTTCCTCATCACGTACCAGGAGCACTCTTTCCCCTTCAAAACTGTAGAACAAGTGGGCATCACCCATCTCACTATCCAGAAGTGTCTCATATCCTTCCTGACGGTTTTTCTGCAAGATTGCATACACACCACTGGCTATTTCTCTATTCTTTTCAATCATCGTTGTGAAATAAGAAGTCTCCATCCGGCGCACTTCAGGGGCATGTGCATCAATTAAGACGAGTCCTTCATCAGGGAAAAGCTGATAAACAACTTTAGCAAAAAAGTCGCTGTAGGTGTCCGATTCTTTCAACAGCCTTTCCATTTCTTTGTAAAAGTCCTGCGTATGCTCTGTTTCCTTAACCATTGCAAAGACATCCTTCAGCCAGGCTGAAGCTTTTTGTTGATCAATGGTTATCTCCGAAACGGAAGCTTTAGTCTCTGGAGTATGGTCGATTGTTACCTTTTCCATTCCGCTTCCCTGTTTCATCATGATATGGTGAATCTCATCAAAATCATGATCCTCCCCAGCAATCCAAAAGACGGGGATCACTGGTTTACCCAGGTCTCTTTCCTTTTCCTTCGCAAGCTGCAGAACTGAAATGATTTTATGCACGGAATAGAGCGGTCCGGTCAGCAAGCCGGCCTGTTGACCGGCAATGACGACGACGCTCTCTTCATCTTTTATCTTTTCAATATTATCAAAGGTTTCTTCAGGAGCCTCCCACCGTCTATTCATATGATTCAGCACATTAGAAAGCTCAGTCCTTTGATACGTTTGATTCCTTAGTTCAGATAACCGGCGCTCCCAGGTAGATTCTTCAAAGGGGGGGTGGTTAAACCGATCAGCTATTCTTTCATAATCATTTTTATAGTCACGAAACAGCGTTTGTTTCGGTGCAAGTTCAATCGGTTCGATACGCATCTCTATACGACTCCTTTATAGGCAATAATTACATGATAAAATTATGTATCCTATTGTATTGTACAAAAAACCACCACAGACTTCACATTATCTGTTTGAAACCTCTTAATTCTGCAATAGCTCCCTTTAGTATGAAGACTCGGTTTCGAGATGTTTGTGAGGTGGGTTGGGACTGCGGGGGATGACTTGCTTTCTGCGGGAGCGCGGTGAGCCTCCTCCGACTGCGTCCTGTGGGGTCTCACCCTGCACTTTTTCCCTCGTAGATATCCGGTTCCGGCGCCTGCACACTTAAGTTAGGAGTCTCGCCATTCCCCTCCGCCCCTTTGCCTTATAAGTATCTCGAAACCACTTCCAGGAAAGGGGAAGCTTTTACTCCCAGGGAAAGTGATGCAATATGGATTCTCCCACCGTTATTCAGAACGATAAAGCCTGTAATAGAGCACTTTAACATTATAGATTCAAGATTTGTGACAGACACTCATACTAGGCAAAGGGGTTCGTTTCTCACCTTAATCGTATGTGGTGGTTGGGAAGCCCGCCACTCCCCCCACAGGAAAGCGAGTGGCTTCCAGGCAACCCCTGACGCTTAACTCAGACAACGAACCCTGGAAAGTCTCAAAACTGAGTCTTATACAAGACTGCCCTATATTTTAATAACTAGTGATAACATTAATTTATTGATAGGGACTTTCACATGGGTAAGCACAGCCTTTTCATTTGGGCTGTGCTTTTTTTATCTTTTATTATTTTATGTCGGACTGAAAAATTCATGTAAAAGCCTTCCCTCTTGCTCTAGGTGAAAAAGACTCTTGTTACAAGACCAAACGTACTCAATCCCATGTAAAATAGCATGAATAATAGAAAACTTACGCGCCAGAACCCTTTGAGTGCTCGGAAGAGACGGACTTCTTCGTTTATTTTGTATTGCGCGACCATCGAAATGCCTAAGAGGATCAAAAGGAAGACAATGATGAAGGGCAGAAAGCTGCGTTCAAACAAGACGACAAGCAGGACATGGACCGACATTATAAAAATAGGGGCGGTATAGTTCGCTGTGCGGTGCAGAGCCTTTAACTTATGCTTGCTCCATTTTCTGGCGCATAGATAGAAAACCACTAGGAAAGGAAGAGGCAGGGTAAGCAGAAACGCAATCGTGTACACAATCAGATTACTCATCGTTTTCGAACCCCCCTTTCATATTCGAGTGCATGGATCGCATGCACGACGAAATGATGGTAAGGAAGTGGTATTTTTCCATGATCAAGGATGTAGCCACTGATGCTGTCCACTTCTGTTAACCTGTGTTCGGTGATGTCCCTCAACATCGATGAATGATTTTCTCCTGTTGTTTCAGCGATTGTCTTCACTCTTTCCCATTCATCAAAAAAGGACAGGCCTAGAACGGAGCAAGCTTCTTCACACAACAAACGTGCCAGTTCATGTATGGATGGATTCGTGAGGATGGAGTGATTCGGTTGAGAGAATAATGCAGTGAGTGGATTAATCACCGTATTTATGATTAATTTACTCTTTAACATAGGCTCATAATCGGCTTTAAAAAAGACTGGAAAATGTGCAGTATGTAATTCTTTTGAAAGGGCTTGTCCATGAGCAGGTTCCATTCTCCTATAGACAGCTATTTGTATATTTCCCTTCCCTTTATGAACAACTTCGTTCGGCCCTTTGGCCAGTGCGCCGTGTTCCACGACACCAACACAACTTCTCAAACCGGATTGTGCTAGTTTCTCCAAATGTCCCATCCCGTTTTGAAGAAATACATAGGGCGCGTCAGCAGGAAGGTCTTGTTCAAGAAAACCATCCATCGCATGTTGTTTAATAGTTACCAACCATAAGTCGTATCCTTCTTTCATTTCTGTAACAAGATGCGCATAAACGGGTACAGGGCAGGGGAATTCTCCGCAGGTAATTCCTTCCGCTGCAAGGGCTGATCTTTGTTCTTCACTTTTTACAAACATATGGACTTCGTGATGTTCACCTAAATAGGCCCCTGCCAATAATCCTATAGATCCTGCCCCTATAATGCCTATTTTCATGTTTCTCTCCTCATTTCGTACTAATCTGCTTCACTATTGTAGCAGATTCCGAAACGATATTGCAGTCGATTCTTGTCCAATGTATTATTATTCATTTCATTCTGAAAATTTTTATATTATAATATGGATATAGACAGATATTTTGAAAGGGGATTCTTTCATGATGACAAAAACAAGAGTTCAACCTTTATTGGTCAACTATAAGACACTTGAAGAATTTAAGCGGTTCAAAGAATATGGGAACCAGGAACTTGCGATGCTCGAGGATTTAGAAAGCAATATCGTGGAAAACGACAGTGAGTCGCCGTTTTATGGAGTATATTATGGAAGCGCTTTAGTTGCGCGTATGAGTTTGTACAGAGTCAAAGCAAAATATGACCATTATTTTGATCCTTCCCAGGACTATCTGGAACTGTGGAAGCTTGAGGTTCTTCCAGACTATCGCGGGCTGGGCTACGGAAAAGCGCTCGTTGAATTTGCTAAAAGCTTTGATTTGCCGATCAAAACGAATCCTAGAATCAATTCTCATGGATTTTGGGAGAAGATGGGCTTTCAAAAAGCGAATTATGATGTAGAGCGTGACCTTGGTGAAAACCCTCTGATTTGGATGCCTTCAGGCGTGGAAGAAAGAGACATAAACGCATAAAATATGAATGAGGCCGCTACATAATGTTGTAGGGGCCTTTGTTTATGATGGGAAATGATATGAATGGCTGGTAAAAAGATCGTTCAAACACCACTCTCACTTTTTCGTTTTTCTCTTACCCAATGAACAAGTTTATCCATTTCATTCCACGCCGCTTCCCACTGTTTTAATTCTTCTCTAAGCTTCTCATTATCTTCGTTGAGTTTTTTCAGCTGGGTTTCTAAATTTTCTTTCCCATAATCCTCAAACTGCTTCGATCTCATTTCTTTCAAAAATGAGATGGCCGCATCCAAAGACATGGGTGCATCGTCCGAAGACTTAGAGGATGAATAAATCGTTCGTGTGGCTTTCCGGCTGTTTTTCGCTTCCTGGATCTCTTTTTGATATTCTTTCCTTACAGTCGCATTCCATCTGAACCCACATGCAGCAGGCGTCCTGTGCAATTGTTCAGCCACTTCCTGGAAGGCTTCCAACTGGGTCTTCCCTTCACGAATGTGTTTCAGTACCGTCGTTGCCAACAACAGATCTTCCTCGTCCTTCCAGGCATCTTGTCTTGGGGCATCCATAGCATCCCTCCTCTATCGTTTGCTTATAGTTATGCAGGAGGAATGATTGATAGAATCGCATTTCTCATCTTTTTCTCTTAGCTTCAAAGTTTCGAACCGCTTCTTTATGCTCATCGGATTCCCATAACAAGGAGCATTGCCTGACCTCCCCATCCATACGTTCAGACAGCGTTTGGAAATCCATGTGATCCATGTACTGCTTCTTAAAAATTTTCATTTGTTCTGGGGTTTTGTTGATAAAAGAGGCGAAAATCTCTTCGTTCCAGTTTACCGTAATCATCTTATGTAACCATCCGATTCGATAGACTTGCTCTGCTGTGTACATGTCAGCATCCATTAACCAATGGGCAGCTACGTCATTGTTTACCCGCTGATATAAAAGTGTTCCTCCTCCCCAGCCAGGGATGATGCCTAAATTAGCTTGGACAAAGCCAAAGGAAGCCCACTCTGTTCCATATCTGAAATCACAGGCCGTCGCAATCTCACACCCTCCTCCTCTAGCTTGTCCGTTTAATACGGCAATCGTAGGGACAGGAAAAGTAGCCAGTTCATACAGAACTTCTTTCATCGGATGCAGCGTTGCGTATGCTTGTTCAGCATTCAATTCGCCATGAAGTTCACGCAAGTCTCCCCCTGCACAGAAAGCGCGATCCCCGGCACCTGTTACGACCAGGAATTTCAGCTTTTCTTCTTTCAACTCTTTAATTGCTTGATAAAACTCTTTAGTCATTTGTTTCGAAATGGCGTTCATCTTTTCCGGTCGGTTCAAAGTTAAAACCGCATACCCCTCTTTTTTCTCTACCAATATTAATTGTGACACTTTCTCCACCCCTTCCAATACTAATGTACCAAAAATTTATAGAATTTGTTCAACTATATGGCAGGATAGTTGAAGACTCAGTTTCGAGATGTTTTTTGTTTTTCATTCCGTTGCTGTTCTGCTTATGACGCGAGTGTCTGGACGATGGAGCAAGACGAACCTTTCCCCGGAGCTCATAGAATCATACAAACATCTCAAAACTGAGTCTTTAAGAAAAGGGATCGTTAATGGAAAATGGAAATAAAAAAAGACCTGACTGATGTCAGGTCTTTCTTTGATGAACTCTAAATTAGTCGTTCACCACTTGTTTTCCATTATATTGTCCACAAGATTTGCAAACATGGTGTGGTTTTGAGTACTCGCCACAGTTATCACACTGAACCATTCCTGGTGCGTGAAGTTTCTTGTGAGTACGACGTTGGTTTTTGACTTTCTTAGACGTTTTACGCTTAGGTACTGCCATGTTGTACACCTCCTTTAAGGGATTTCTGAGAACCATAACATATTGTTTTACTCGTTCTCTTCTTCATTTAATAATGATTGCAGTTTAGCCATTCGAGGATCCACTTTCTTTTCCTCTGGTTCCTCTGTAACCACCTGCCAGCCCTTCCCTTCCTGGGGGGCTGCTTCATGAGCCTCATCATCATTGGAAAAAACGCGAGTCGGAATCTCCAACTGTACATTTTCCTTGATATAAGGCGTTAAGTCAAGCACTTCTCCATTCACGGAATGAACTTCAGAGTCATCTTCTTCTGTATGGTAAGGTGACAGATTAAATGCCTCCAGAGCATCAATGTGAAATGGATAAGTCACATCAACTAACGTTCGGGCACAAGGCAACACCATTTCTCCATCAATTGAAAAAGTTACCGTTATATCATTTCCTCGAGTCATTGCTTGACCTTTGACATGAACAGGGGAAATCCTGCGAATGTCATTGTTCAGTTGTGCTAATTCGCGAATATCTACGTCATCCTCAAAGTAGAACGGCTCATCACCTGTCTGCTTGAGTTTTTGTAGAGGAAATTTCATAGTTATCACCTCATGGCAACAAGAGTTATTGTAAAAGGATTTCGCTGATTTGTCAATATTTTTTCTTTACAGCATATCCTTATTCTCGTGCGGTTTTAATAAGATTCTCATAATTCACGGTCAGGAATGCGAAATTTCCATAGTATCATGATAAAATAAACCAAACACTTGTTCAATAGTAAAGAATCAGATGGGAGGATCTTTTATGAAATCATGCGGAGTAGTTGTTGAATATAATCCTTTTCATAATGGACATCTTTATCATTTGGAAGAATCGAAAAAACATGCAGAAGCGGATTGCATGATCGCCATCATGAGCGGGAACTTTTTACAGCGTGGAGAGCCTGCTATCATCGATAAATGGCATCGGACAAAAGCCGCCCTTCATGGTGGTGCAGACCTTGTACTTGAGCTTCCTTTCCTTTATGCGGTTCAACACAGCGATTATTTCAGCCAGGGGGCTATCCAGACGCTTGCAGAAGTCGGAGTGGACAGCGTTTGTTTCGGGAGTGAAAACGGCAGGATCGCTGCATTCACAGAGGCCTTTGAGCATATGAACGAACACCAGGAAGAGTATGATGTGACCGTGAGAAGGTATTTGAACGAAGGATATGCCTATCCAGAGGCATCACGACTTGGGTATGAATCCATTGCTTTCCCCTCCGGTTCCATTGACCTGACTCAACCCAATAACATTCTTGGTTATAGTTACGTGAAACAACTTCTTACTTATGCACCTGATGTGGAACCACTAACCGTTTTACGTAAGAACAATCACTACCACGATGAAGAGATTCAAGGAAAAATTGCAAGCGCCACAAGTATTCGAAAAGAATTGTTCAAAGAAAGAGACATGACAGAGAAGGCTGAAAGTTCCCTTCCCCCCTCGACGGTCGATGTTTTACATCAATATAAAAACAACCTCGGACTCTGGCACGACTGGGAAGCTTACTTTCACCTGCTTCAATACAAAATCATGACCATGGAAGAAAGTACCCTCCGCTGTTTCCACGGTGTGGACGAAGGTTTGGAATATCGATTGAAAAGGACCGTCAAGGAGGCTGCAACGTTCCATCAGTTTATATCTTCCTTGAAGACAAAGAGGTACACGTGGACAAGACTTCAGCGAACCCTTGCCCATATCCTTGTAGGAACGGACAAACAAGAGGCTCGTGTCCTTTTAAGAGAAACCCCCCCTCCTTACGCAAGAATTCTCGGCATGTCGGATACCGGAAAAAAATATTTACGAAAGGTGAAAAAAGAAACCTCTATTCCGCTCATCACCCAACCCCAACAGTTGGATCATGAGATGTTGGACTTGGAATCGAGAGCTGCTGCTGCCTATTACAGTGTGTTAACTCCTGAACGTAGAGTGGAGCAACTGAAGAGGGAGTACGGTCCTCCTGTGATCCAAGCTTAAACGAAGCTTCATTTGTCTCCCTCTGGCATTACGGATGATTGGAACTTCCAGAAACCGAAAGATGAAGTCGAAGTGCAGGACGGCTGACACTTTATTATACTTCTCCATAGAATAATAAAAAACAGCCGCTCCCCCATAGGAACGGCTGTTTTCTTATACTTCCTTCTTCGGTTCTAAGTTTTGCAGATATTCTAAAGCATCCTGGAACGTATCCACAGGAACGACTTCCATATCAGTATCGATTTGTTCGGCTGTTTCTTTGGCGATTTGATAATTCGATCCTTCTCTTCCCTCTTCATTTGGAGCAAAGAAAACTTCAGCCCCATGATCAGAAGCGGCGACCACTTTTTTATCAATGCCCCCGATTCTGCCTACCTGGCCTTCATAGTTGATTTCTCCGGTACCTGCAATTTCATAACCTTTGGTGATATCAAGTTCTGTCAATTGATCATAAATTTCCAGGGAGAACATCAGCCCAGCACTTGGACCACCGATTTCACCACTTTTGACCTTGACTTCTGGTTTCACATCCACCGTTCGATCGGTCACAAGTGAAATACCGACACCGACTTTATCAGGATTGTCAGGGAAAGGGGCAAGTTCAAGCTCCCGTTCGATTGTTTCCTCATCTCTCACAATGGTGAGCATTACAGCCTCCCCTTCGCCCTTGTTGCTCACATAGTCGATCAGGTCGCTCGTTTCTTGAATGTCCTCGCCGTCGACCTTCACAATCTGGTCGCCGGTTTCTAAAATCTCTTCAGCCGGCATCCCTTCGATTACATTCATGACATAAACCCCTTCGTAGTTGATGTCAATTTCTTTGCCAGCTGCTTGATAGGCGACGACTTTGGAAGCTTCCTGAGAAGATTCCATCATTTGCAGTTGCGCATGAAAGTACTCTTCCTCCGATACCCCTTCCGGACGAATGTCTTCTAACGGGTAAATTTGATGGAATGGACGGACCTTTGCAAGGACCCATTGAATAGGTGTCGCTTGTCCACCACGAACGGTGACAAGGTGCATATCCCCTTCACTGTCGAAGCCGCCATCGACTTTGACAATGTCATTCAGCGCATCCGCTGTTCCCGGCTTATAAATATAATAAGGGAGGCGGAAGGCCCCCAGGAATGCCACGATAAGTACGGTTATGATTCCGGTGATAATCAGTTTACGATTTGCTTTCATTCGTCATTTGGCTCCTTCCACGCAGCGAGCTTCTTCTTTATTTCTTCTATGACTTCTTCCGCTGCTTTCTCCCCCGCCTCTACGATTTCCTGGATTTTGGTGAAAGCCCGGGAGCTGAACTTGGATACATCCGGTTTAATCATCACATCAGCATCAGAGGATACACCGATCGCTGTGACTAATTCATCCTGCATAATATCAATACTCTGCGTGATGACATCATAGATGGAATTGATGTTTGGATCGGAATCAAAATGCGCACAATCCACAGCAATAATAAATGTTGCCCCCATATCTTTCACTACAGAGACAGGAACACGGTCAATGACCCCTCCATCAATATAAAGACGATCATTAATTTTTTCAGGGACAAAAATCCCAGGAATCGCAATGCTGGCTCTGACCGCTTCACTGGCAGGACCTGTCGTAAAGATTTTTTTCTCTCCGGCATACAAGTCCGTTGCGACTATGGACATCGGTGTTTGAAAATCCTCGATGTTCTTACCGAATGTGAAAAGTCTGATGTATTCTTTAATTCTTTTCCCTGCCACAAACCCCATTTTGGGAACGGTGAAATCCAAATAATACTTTCGTTTGAACGTAAAGGCGAGTTTATACATATCTTCAATTCTTTGTCCGGCAGCAAAAAAAGAGCCGACGAGCGCCCCCATACTGCTTCCTGCGATGAAATCAACGGGAATATCATGTTCACGAAGGACCTTTAGAACACCCAAGTGGGCAAAACCCCGCGCCCCTCCAGAACCTAAAGCCAATCCGATCTTTGGTCTCGCCACTCGTCATTCCTCCTTCATACATGTGGTTTATTTTATGGAATAAACCATTCCCTTATGAGCGTACACATGGAATATAGACAACCTGTAAGTACGCGTCGAAATCTATACCCATTCTACTATTCCTATGATGAGAAGTACAGAAAACAGCCATGTCTAAGGAGGCGTTCTCGATTTCCAAATTGAAAACCGTCGCATTGACGCTCCTCGCTACGGCGCTTGCGATTTCCTTGATTCTATATCCACGTGATGCTCTATCCGCTAGTCTGCGGGGCCTTGATCTTTGGTGGGAAATTGTCTTCCCTTCTCTTTTACCTTTTTTTATCACGGCAGAATTTTTAATCGGCTTCGGTGTGGTACATGGGCTTGGAGCTCTTAGTGAACGGTTTATGAGACCATTGTTTAATGTACCTGGATGTGGTGGGTTTGTATGGGTAATGGGAATGGCAAGCGGCTATCCGTCTGGAGCGAAATGGACAGCTGACCTGCGGAAAAAAGGACAAGTGACCCGAGCTGAAGCTGAAAGACTTGTTGCTTTCACAAACGCTTCCAGTCCACTTTTCATTTTCGGGGCGATCGCTGTAGGATTCTTCCACGATGCCAGCCTTGGTGTCATCATTGCCATCGCCCATTATGGAGGAAATTTTTTAGTGGGCATAGGCATGCGTTATTATAAAAGAAATGATCAGGAAAGAAGCATGGACCGGGCTTCTGCTTCATGGAAAGATGCGTTCAGTAAGATGCACCAATCCCGATTAGATGATGGCCGGACACTGGGGAAATTGATGGGGGATGCGGTCACTCGATCTGTGGACACGCTTCTTATGGTCGGTGGATTTATCATGCTTTTTTCCGTACTCACGGAATTGTTAAAACAAACGGGTGCCATTCATATTTTTTCTCACCTGCTCTTCTATACAGGATTGCCGGAAACTTTCCATGTTCCTTTTACAGCTGGCATGTTGGAATTAACAACCGGCATTGGCGCGATTACCGAAACACATGAACCATTGCTCGCCCAGCTTTTGATTGTGAGCTTCATTCTCGGTTTTCATGGATTTTCAATTCAGGCTCAAATCGCAAGCATTCTCGCAGAAACCGACATTCGCTTCAAACCATATGCATTAGCTAGGATTGCTCATGGGATTGTTGCCGCTGGGCTTATTTATATACTGTATTTCGTCTACCGTCCCTTTCAGCAACAAAGCATGCCGATTTGGAACCCGAACGAGAACTTCACCACACCCATTCTCGAATTTTTCAATCATTATGGACCACCGATCACACTGCTCATGATCATGCTTATGATCGCAGTAAAATGGAATAGTGAGCGGAAAACCAAAAAACGATCTCTACGTGTGTAATCCGTAGAGATCGTTTTATTTCTTCTTAAAATTTCTCTGAAAGGGCCTTTTCTACAGGCGGTGGAACAAGGTCACTGATATTGGCTCGGTATTTTGCTACCTCTTTGACGATGCTGGAACTCAAGAAAGAATATTGATTGTTTGTCATCACGAAAAACGTTTCAATATCCTCATTCAGCTTCCTGTTCATGGACGTGATCTGCATTTCATATTCAAAATCACTCACAGCCCTCAAACCTCGAATGATGGCATGAGCCCCTTTTTCCTCAGCATAATCCATCAAGAGCCCACTGCAGGCATCTACGGAAACATTGTCCATGTCTTTGGTTACTTCTTCCAATAATTTCGTACGTTCGTTCACATCAAATAGAGGAGCTTTACTCTGATTGTTAAAAACCGCTACGATGACGTGATCGAAGACTTTGGCCCCTCTGCGGATAATATCCAAATGTCCATATGTAACGGGATCAAAACTTCCCGGGCAAATCGCAATACGTGTCATACCCTTCTCTCCTTACTCAAAAATCGATACACCGATATTACTCCCATAATGATCAGTTTTCATACGCTTCAAACGTCCTACTTCTTCAGGGATTACTTCTGAAGCATCGTGTTCACAAACGATGATTGCCTGTTCTCCCACCAGTTCAAATTCTAAAAGCGCTTCCATTAAGTCCTGATATGAGAACTTCTTATAGGGTGGATCCAGGAAAATATAATCAAATGTCAATCCCCGTTTTCCAGCTGCCTTGATGGCTCGCATAGCATCGGTTTTGAAAACTTCTGTCCGCTCATTGATATCGAGCGTTTTTATATTTTCATAAATGGTCTGAATCGCTTTTTGCTGTTGATCGACGAACACACACGATTCCACACCACGACTTAAAGCTTCGATTCCAAGACCACCACTTCCAGCAAACAGATCCAGCGCTTTACCGCCCTCGAAAAAAGGTCCAATTCCATGAAAGACCGCTTCCTTCACCTTATCTGTCGTCGGTCTGGTTTTATGCGTAGGGACAGATTTCAATGGACGTCCCTTAAATTCACCAGCAATCACTCGCATCCTGTACACCTCACTTGTCATCATTCCCCATAATCCTACCACAAAACAAACACTGCAGGGAAGTTCTAAAGCGGAAGTGCCTTGGGCAGCCCCGACAAGCTTAAGAACAAACGTGCAGTGAAGCGTCCTTTTTCACGGAACGTTTGAGCTTAAGACCTCGAGGGGCTAGGCACTGGAGCTGGATGGTATAGGGTGTGGAAGTGCCCCGGTAGACACGACAAGCATAAGCAAAGCTGCGTAGTAGGGCTCTTTCCCACAGAGCAGAATTGCTTATGTCTCGAGTGTCTGGGCACTGGAACCGGATTGACAGGGTGTAGAAGTGCGCGGGCAGAACACGCCAACCTGGTTTCTCGAACATTTTTTTCAATTCAATGAATAAGGTGGTTCACCAAGGTACATACTAGCACTTGAAGCGGATGATACTGCTTCTGAAAACGGAGAAGGCTTACATCCCCATAAGCTCTTCCTCCGGTTTCTCCTCTCCCTTTACTTTTTTGTTTCATCTCTGATGATACAGAAAAGCAGGGTCGCCCGTGATGGGCGACCCTATTTTTTTGCGATTATTTCCAGCGGGTCGTGAGGTTCATATCAAATAACTCCTGAAGGTCCTGCCCTTTTATATATGGAGTATCTTCTACCATGATTAATAAATCCTCCCCCATCCCGAAGCTCTCTTTATTGACGACAAACGTCGGTTGATCGACATAAAATACATACTCTTTTCCGGGAACTTCTACACGATAAACCGACCTTTGTTCTATTTCCGTAAGTTCAAAACCCATTCTACGACTGATATCAGTTAAGGAAAGATATGCTGAGCCATGATAATGAATGAAGTGGTCAGTGACTAACTGATCATCCTTAAAGACACGCTGTGCTTCTGCGTAGTGCAGTTTATCTTTTGTGGGCGCCTTATAGTTTTGGAAATAGGAGATATCTGTTCCAAATACACCGGATAGCTCTTCATCAAGAAATACTCCTAAATCATCTATATTTTCGGCTTGAAGCAGACGTATTTCCCACTCCTCCAGCTCTTCATCCGACAGCGATGCGTCTATTTCCTTCGCCATTTTTGTTTTCTTTTTTGTAAAAACATCTTTTAGAATCTTTATCTCCCAAGGATTTTCCTCTGCGGTGACTTTTCTCAAATGTTCCAATACGTATTCCACCCGCATCCCCATAACATCTCTTCCTTCAACCTCCATAAGTTTCTCGGATACTTTAGTAGAGGGCTGATCAAGCTGAATCAAAACGGAATCAGTCAACGCCAGAAAATTTCGCAACTCCTGTTTGACTTCGTCAGAAAGCTCTGTCCCTGTTTTATATGTAACTAAACTGTCTTCTTCCTCCCATGAGGAGATTCCGTCTTTTCTTGTGAGAGGCAGTGATTCGTCCAAGGAAGAGAACTTGTAATAGCGAAGGTTCTCCATCTGAATATCACTTTTCTTTTCGGCAGGTACAAGCCATGGGTTTTTCATGGCATCAAAATCCTGAATGGTCAATGAAAAGGGAAGCTGCATCACACGGCCCTCTTTTTTCAACACTAACATCCAGTCGTTGATGACCTCATTCTCAGGCATTGGTATTGTATAACCAACAAGAACTTCCCCTTCCTTCTCTAAGATCATTTCTGGAGTTTCTTGATTAGTTATACGACATGTTCCCCCTTGTTGCGAACAGACCATTGCTGTTGCTTTTTCCGGCGTCTCGAGCGTGTAGATCCCTGCTTTTAAATGTTCATATGTATAGCCAAACTGGAGCTTATTCTCCTTGACAGTCATGGAAACGCCCAAATTTGAATGTATATTGCCATCTTGGCTACCCGCTTCTGCTCGGTCCCAATGATAAAGGAGCATGAGGGTGGACACACTGAGAAGTAAAGTAAACGGAATCCATAAGAGCTTCATCCTTCTCCCCTCCTTTTCCAATTTACATGCACAAGCTTTCGTGCTACCTTTAATTTGATTGTTTAATAGACTGCTCTCTTATATCTCAATGTTTATTGCAGATAAGCTCCCGATTGTAGAAGACTCAGTTTCAGATGCTTCCGGGTTTCGTTGCCTGGTTGAGCGTTAGGGTGGCTTGGAAGCAACTCGCTTTCCAACCACCCCATTCCATGTAAGGGAGATCCGAACCCCTATACCGAGAGAGAGTTCTGCCACTCTCCCCCTCCTAAGCAGGCTTAAAGCGCTCTGTTTCAAGCATTTACGATCTTAAAGCCCTTGAGGGAGAATTAATATAATCCACTTCTCACAGTCATACAAGCTGATTTTTTTAAGTGGTTTCGAGACTCTGATATAGCAAAGGGGCATAGGGGAATGGCGAGACTCCTGCGGGAAAAAAGTGCAGGGTGAGACCCCGCAGGACGCAGTCCGAGGAGGCTCACCGCGCTCCCGCGGAAAGCGAGTTATTCCCTGCAGCCCCATCCACTCAATAAACATCTCGAAACTGAGTCTTTAACTACCCTGCCATATACTTGAATAACTAATAATCAATGAATATTAGAACTGATTAGAAAGGATGTACATATCTATGATACAAAAATTTATTGAACTTGGCGAAGGCTATGCGGATATTTATGAACTCATCGACCTCGGGACGCGGATGCCTGAACGGATCCAGCATGCCATCGCTTTTTACAGTGAAAAAAACGGCGAACCGGTCGCTTCCTTATCTTTAGTGATGAAACCTGCGCATCATGATAAATTCCAGCCGATTTATATTTGCAGGGAAGGCATCCCCAACCCGCACGAAAAGCCGAATCAACGCTTTGAGATGTATAAAGATATGGTCGAGCAGGCAGGAAAGGAAATCGCAGAATTCACTATTAAACCTTCCAACCTTTTTCCTGAGACCGAACTTTTTTATCAGCATTTAATTGGAATTCTACGAATGAATAAATTCATTGCACCACTAAGCTGAAACAGGTTCACCCTGTACTTTACACAATCAAAAAAAGCGTCCGCTTTAGAGCGGACGCTTTTTTTGTGAAGTCAGATACCCATCTTATAATCGTACTGTTTGGCTTTGTCCGGCTTCGCTCCTTCATATTCCGTGCGAACATCCGGTTTATAGGAAGGCACAACACGGGAAACGAAAGGTAAGCGTTCAAGTTTTTCCATTTTAAACTCGATATCTTCCTGATTCACATACAATAAGGCATACTTCATTTTTTTAGATGCGTGGATCAAATGTCCATGTTTCTTAATCTGTCTGATGTTTTTCATATGTTGAAAATATACGATTAGTCCTTGTCGTTTAGTTCGGATCATTGTTTGACTCTACTCCCCATCGAACATAATAGATTAACGTCAGTTTACCAAATATCCCCGCTTACGGCAATGAGGAGGTTGGTGTTCATGCTCACAGACCATGAACGGGCATCCCTTGTTTTTGAAGAGCTCTTACAAAAATCGGATAAAATCAATGGGGTGGTTTTAAAAAAGGTCGCGGGAATCCCTTTCGTCTATCTTCAACCGGAAGAAGGGACGACAAAAAAAGATATAGAAGAAATTTTAAAGTGGTGTGCATCTAAAGCGATGAAAGGAAAACGCCTGACCCTTGCGATGAGCTATGTACGCAAGAATCAGGCGCTCTATGTTTATCGCGTCCGCTTTTTAGTTCCCCAGCGTAAAATGTTCTGCTGTGGGAACTTATGCGACGACTGTATTCGTTTTACTGATCCTTAAGATGCGCAACCACAGCTGCCGCCACTTCCGCATCCGCCACTGCAACCTGTGTCGGTAAGGGCCATGCCATTTTTCGGCACTTTGATTTGCTCACTTACACTGAAAGCTACACTTTCGCTGATTTCATCCAGCAGTTTCTGGATATTTCGTTCAGCTTTTTTAAAGTGGGCTACCGTTTCATGCATGTCCATCTCTCTTTTTACGGAGCGGACTTTTTTCATGATGGTATTGTAATCAGGATGATAACGGCCAAAACGCTGCACATCCTCATAGTGTTCTTTCATGTCTGCAAAGCTTTTAATGAGCCTTTGCGCCTCTTTATCATTCTCAAGAGCTGTCTTAGCGTCCTGGTATTCTTGCATGGTCTCTGAATGCATGACCATCTGCCCAATTGATTCTGAGTGGTCCAGCAGATCGACAATCTCCATTGTAGCTAGCATAGTACATGTCCACCTCCATCTTCTATCTTATCAAATAGGAAAGCAGATGGAAATGAAAGATCTTTTCCACCTGCCCTGTTTTTTAGAAATAAGGGTACTCCATTTCCTTCTGATTCTTCCCTGACTCTTTCTTGACGTTGGTGATCAGCTGTTGAAACTGGCCGATTGCTCCGTTCAGTTCATCGATTTGTCTTGAAACCTCTTCCCAATTGATCTCTTCCATGAGACCACCCAGCTGTTTGATCCAGTCCATCTTCGCTGTCGAGTTTTCCTTTTTCGCAGATGGAAGGGACTCCCAGAAAGGATCATCTTCGCCGAGGATCATATATTTCTCGTAATAACTTTGGATCAATTTATGATTTTTCCTCAACTGTCCCTTTACTTTCGGGTGTTTGTTGACAAAGGCTTTGAACTGCTGGACGCTCGGGTGCAATTCATTTGTATTCATCCCTTTTACACCTCACTGTAAGAACTACAGTATAGCCTATGCAGAAAAGAAACGGGCGTTCATGGGACAGTCAAGAAATTCTGTGTATAATACCGCCCGTGAACGCCGACACCAAGGTGTGTGTAATGAGGATCAAGAAGAGCTTTTCTGTGGCCTGGACTGTTCAGCCACCCATGGACCGCTGCGGTGGCGTCTACATATTGAGAGGCAATGTTTTCACCCGCTCGCACATATAAGATTTCACCCAACCGCTCTTTCAGACCATCTCCATTTTTCGAATAGTGAGAAAAATAGTTATTTTGATCCATATCCCGACTATGTCCGTACGCAACGAAAGAGGCTTCTTCATGTTCTAAAAGAGGACTGGCATCATGGATAGCACGGACGCCATTCGTAATCAAAAGGATTTGTGCTTCCATGCCATCTTCAATTCTGCTCCATGCTTTCTTGTCCAACACCTCTTGTAAAGGAAGAGTGCCTCGATAGACGACTTTGTAGGGTTGGTGTTTGAGAAGAACATCATTTCTCAACATCCGAATCGCAAAGATTTCTTTGGTTACGTTGTCGAAGTATAACTGCGCTGACCAGCGATCCCCTAAAGAAATCACAGGCCTTTCAGCGATATCCTTTTCTGTCAGCTCCAGGGTATAAGCTCCTTCACTATCCAGACGATAGGACGATTCAAAGGGGTAAGACTCAGCGACCTCTTCATAAGAATCATGGACACGAACCGGCCCCGCATCCTTCTTAAATAAAACCCCTGTCACCACTTCTCTGTCCTGAATACCGAACTGCATTTCGACCTCTTCATCCGAGCCATATACCCACCAGTCATATCCATATTCACTGGGGTCTTTCCTCAGCGGTTCTCCCATTTCATCCAGTAAAGCACTGGAGGATAACCCACGAAACGAGAAAAATCCCGCTTCATTATCGGGCTCGGGCTGGCCGATCGTTTCTATGGTGGGTTTTGAAAACTCTTTGACCACTTGTTTTTCTATAGGAGGATTCAATAAGAGGAACAAACCAACAGAAAAAAGGATAACCAAACATAAGATTACGGATTTTTTTATCATATCGGACACCTCGTTAAAGACCCATTTGTTTTATGTATAAGCGGCTCGATTGGGGGCTATGATTAGAAAGAGATGATTCATTCCATTCATTAGAAAAAAGCCTGCTCCCATAGAAGCAGGCCCTTGTAATTAGTGAAGCTCAGGACGTTCAGAGATATCCTGCAATGCAACACCCGCGGCATGGTCGGACATTTCTTCTGTCGATAAGTCACCTAGAGAAAGGATACCGGACAGTTTCCCGTTTTCTACTACAGGTAGACGACGTACCTGGTGCTCAGCCATGATTCTGCTCGCCTCTTCTAATGAACAATCCGGTGTACAGCTGTACATACGATCACTCATTACTTGTTGAATCGGTGTAGAATCAGGTTTTTTCGCTGCATATCCACGAATAACCAAGTCACGGTCAGTTACCATACCCATCAGGTTTCCTTGATCATCACAGACAGGAATAGCGCCGACATTCTTTTCTTTCATCATAGAAGCTGCGTCACTCAACTGGTCATTCGTATGACAGATGGAGACATCGCTTGTCATGATATCTTTTACACTTTTCATGAAAGATCCTCCTCATTAATCATGATCAATGTTTATTGTCCCCTTTTTACCGAATTTATTACATGCATCCGGTTTCCTTTTATAGTATAATGAGAACGTAATCACAGATATTAAACGTATGGCAGGACATTAGTCATGTCAAAATTGCAAGCATTACCTTTTCATACTAAAATGAGGTAAGTTACATAACAATTGCGAGGTGGAACAAATGAAATTAGAAGGTACTGGGATTGAAGGTCTGGTTGTAGACTATAAGCCATTGACAGAAATCATGGAAAGTAATGGATTCATCCTCGGAGGATCGTGGGATTATGAGCGCGTCACATACGATTATAAAATACCCGCTCCAGAAAAAAACATCACTTATTATATCCGTATTCAGGGATTTGCCCTTGAAGGGGATATAGATAAGGGAGATGCTGTTGTCCGTTTGATGAAACCGCTTCTAGGACGCCACTACTACCCGCACGGTGTGGAATATGGTCATCAGGAAGGGTTTACCGACAGTATCATTTCCAAAGCAAAATCATTGGTTTCCAAAGTGAGCGAACCAGCGAAGAAATACCACAGTCAAGTGCCGGAACATGTGGTCCTGGACAAGCTTAAAAAATGGGCGGAAGAAAACGAAAACGAGGAAGTTCTTAAGAAAGTCGAAGAACTGTCCACGGATTCCGATCGCCGTATATAATCATTCATCCACGCTTACCGGATGAACAACAGTCGCACATCATTGTATGGTGAGCGACTTTTTTAAAAGGAAGTAAAGACTGCATTTAGGATTGGCCTATGGGGAAAGGAGACGCGTACATAAATTGTTCCGATATCTATCAAAAAAACAGTGGATTTTAATCTTAATCTCCGCTTTACTCATCATTGCAGGGTATTTCATTTTACCTGTCTCTATTCCATTAATACTCGCTTTCGTTACGGCACTATTCTTAAATCCGGCGGTAAGGTTCGTCCAGTTTAAGTTCCGTATCAACCGGAAAATGTCCGTCACGATCGTTTTCTTATTGTTCCTTATCTTTCTTGGTCTTTTGGGCACCTTCGCTGTAACCCGTGCCGTTACTCAAATTGTACAATTGGCGGATAATGCCCCCCAGTACATCAATCAAATCAATAATGTGCTGTTGGATTGGGAAAATCACATGGCGAGTTTTTCACAATCGATGCCTAAAGAATTCGTAGATAAAGTGACTGCAGAAATGATGAATGCCATCGACAGGACAACGACGGCTATTTCCGAAAAGCTGCAGCTGTCCAACATAGCCGCTGCAGCAGCTAAAATACCTGAGCTTCTCGTTAGTTTTCTCGTGTATTTAATCGCCTTGTTTTTGTTCATGCTAGAACTTCCACGTCTGAGGGATAAAATGCACGATCAGTTCACAGAAGCGACGTCAGAAAAAGTGAAATTCATGAACGCACGTCTTTCCTATGTGGTTTTCGGATTTTTAAAAGCCCAATTTCTTGTCAGTATTGTTATATTCTTTGTATCATTGGTCGGTTTATTATGGATCGCGCCCGATGTCGCTTTAATTATGTCGTTAATCATCTGGGCCATAGATTTCATACCTATTATTGGTTCCATTGTCATCCTTGGACCATGGTCTGTGTATATGCTTATTGTCGGGGATATTGCAATAGGGACAAAACTTGGACTACTGGCCATTGTGCTTCTTGCTATCCGAAGGACCGTAGAACCGAAGGTCATGGGAAGACATATCGGGTTGTCACCACTTGCCACATTGATTGCCATGTATCTAGGTTTACAATTAATCGGACTCCTCGGATTCATCCTCGGTCCGCTCGTTGTCATTGCTTTTAACTCCGCTAAGGAAGCGGGCATCATTCGTTGGAACTACAAACTATAAAGAAGAAAAAAACCTGAAGCGACGCTTCAGGTTTTTAAAATTCTTTATTCATCGTATTTTCTTTTTGATGGATCTTTTTCTCTTTCTTAAACACGAGGATATCCATACTTCTTCCCGTATGATTAAATCCGTTATTAATCAACACTTTCTGTGAAGGGATATTATCTTTATCACACTGCGCTTCAATCCCCTCGACCTCTGGATGGTTAAAAGCCCATTCACAAAGAGTTTGAACGGCTTCAGAAGCATAACCGTAATTTCTTTCTGAAGCAACCACATGGTAACCAATCTCTACGTTGCCTTCACTATCTGGTCTCCCTTTGAATCCTATATCTCCGATCACATGCTCGCCTGCCGAGTCAATCATGACCCATGGACCAAATCCCAATTCATCCGAGTCGTTCTCTAAGCGTTCGGCATACATGGGCATCAGCGCCTTCAAGCCGTCATGAGGCCAGTTTTTATTCCATGGCAGCTGGAACTTATAATAAAAAGCGAGCGAATTTTTCATTAGTGTCTGTGCAAGGTCTAAAGTAATCGGGAATAGCTGTAATCTCTCTGTCTTCAATTCCATAGTGGGTCATCCCTTTCCTGTTTTTATGTATATGGAAATTTATGCATCCATACACTCATTCCCTTTACCAACCCAAGATAAACCAAAAACAACGGATCGCTATTCAACGATCCGTTGTTTTTTATGTCCCTAATATCGCTTTGATCATACTTGTTGTCGTGCCACCATCGTAGATAATGTACAACAGCAGATAAACGGCGACTCCCGTCACTGCTGTACAAAACCAGATGATACTCGTGACAGGACCGATTTTACGATGTTTCTTAATCTTACGTTTGAAAGCGAATGTCAAAGTCACTATTCCGAAAACAGCTCCGACTGTCGCCAGTAAGATATGAAAAATCAAGAAGATCGTATAAAAGATCTTCACATCATCGGGTCCCCCGAAGCTTGTGTTCCCCACAAAAATCGTGCGGCTTAAATAAATAATGAAAAAAGTCAGAGCACTGATAGCAGCTGCGATCATCACTTTACGATGCGAGCTTCTCTTGTTTTTTACAATCAGTACCCAACCGATAGCGACGAGTACAGCACTTAATACAATGAAGAATGTACTCAGTGTCGGCAATAACGGCATACTTCCACCTCTTCCCCTCTTACAACTCTCTAAGATTCTGTCTGTACTTGACTTGGCAGTGGATCAATCGTATCTCTTTCCCTATTAAACCAACTGAAGAAAATATAAGCGATGATTGCACCGAAAATTATCTCCTGCGCAATCTTCATGATGATTCCACCTAACTGCTGATCCTCAATCAGTGGCATTGGTGTAAAATAGTTCGGCCCACTCAAGTTTGATGAAAGACCGTTCAGAACGTCCGCAGGTACGCATAAACTCATCGCCTGCATCCATGCACCTGCTTCGGAGTAGGTTTCATAAAGCGGTGCTCCAGCAAAAATGATGAGGCCACAAGCCGGAGTAATCAGCACACCATTGGCGAAAATGAAGCCGATTTTTAAAATCGGGCTTAACCTGTCCAGTCGCTCGAGTGGAGGAAAGACAGCAATCCACATACAAAATGCGACGAACAAAATGATCGTTGTAATGACTGTGTGCGCCAGATCGCTGGATTTTGCGTAATCAAAAACGACAGGCATGTGATACATAGAAAATAGTCCATTGAAAAGCAGCAAGGATATCAACGGTCTCGTAAGAAGATGCAGCACAGATTTCAAGCCTTTAGCTGCAAAAACTTTTTCCCATATCCATATAGGAATCCCTTTGATGACAAGGATCGGAAACAGCAAATAGTAGATGGCCATTTGCGTCATGTGGGCGGTGAACATGATATGCCCAAGCAAGTCTACAGGAGATCCTTTGACGATGTATAAAAGCAGCATTCCGCTATAGAACATAAATTGCTGAAACGCACTCGGACGGTCCGATCCTTTTTTACGTCCTGGTCCTGTTATGTAGAAATACAAGGCGGATAATAACAGAACGAATACGAAATAATACGGGCTCCATAAAGCACGGAAGCCAAATATTTGAAGTTCTAACCACATTGGTGTCTCACCCCAGATTGTTTTACTTGTACTTCTCCATTTTACCTAATTATCGCCAAAAAAACGAGCGTACATAAGGAATTCATGTATTGTTCATAATTTAGTCATAGATCTCTGACGAATAAAGAAAAAAGACCGGGATCCGGTCTTTTTTCATAAAACATATAATCTTACCACCAGATGATGGATGTAAACGTGATGATCGTCAAAGCAGCGATCACTGCTCCTCCGTATATCATGAGTGCAACCATATCATGGCCTTTATTCTTCATGTGCATGAAGTAATAAAGCTGAAAGGCAACCTGTACGACAGCAAGGATAATCAATGTCGGAATGATGAAGTAAGAATTGACTTCCATAATAACCATTCCGAAAGCAACTAATGTAAACAAAATCATCAAAGCAAAAGTAAGAACCTGCTGCTTCATTTCTTCACGATGTTGCTTCTTTTCATACTCACGATGATGAATGGGTTTGGAATGAGAATGATCTGTCATGGATTAACCCACCTTTCCCATAAGATACACAACTGTAAAGATGAAAACCCATACAACGTCGATGAAGTGCCAGTAAAGGCTTGCAATATAAAACTTCGGCGCGTTATAAAGGTTCAATCCACGCTTCTGGTTACGGATCATTAGCGTCACAATCCAGCTAAGTCCAAAGAGAACGTGTCCTCCGTGGAAACCGACCAGCGTGTAAAAAGCTGATCCAAAGGCGGAAGATCGGAATGTAAATCCATATTCGTGGATGTAATGATAGAACTCATAAATTTCCATGCCAAGGAATCCGAGTCCTAAAACTACTGTGATTCCCAACCACATTTGCATCTTTTTGAAATCCTGATTCTTCATATGATACATCGCATAAACACTGGTTAATGAGCTTGTCAGAAGGAGCATCGTCATAATGAAAACAAGCTCCAATCCGAACAGGTGCTCAGGTGTGTTCTCCCCTTGTGTTGAACCATTCAAAGCAAGGTACGTACCAAATAGACTGGCGAACAATACGGTTTCTCCACCAAGGAAAAACCAGAAGCCAATAAATTTATTCTTTCCTTCAAGGGTGGCTTTTTCCGGATCGTGCGGCATACGTTTTGGATTGAGTACATCTTCAGAACTCATTATTTGCCAACCCCCTTCTTAATATCTTCTTCAAGCTCTTCTTTATGAATATGGTGACCCAGGTCATCTTTAACGGATCTGATTAACATAGAACCAAGTGTGATTCCCATACCTACGAACACAGGGATCAACCATATTGGATCATCGATTTGGTAAATAAATCCGAAACCGGCGATGAACAACCCTAAGGACATCGTAAACGGCAGGATCGATGCGTTAGGCATGTGAATGTCACCAAGCGGCTCTGCAGGTGTCATGCCTTCTTTTCCATCCATCTTCTCTACCCATAGTGGATCAAGCCCACGTACAAGCGGTGTCTGTACAAAGTTGTAGTGTGGAGGTGGAGATGGAATTGACCACTCAAGAGTACGGCCATGTTCCCAAGGATCTCCATCTGCTTTCTTCTCTTTTACGGATGTGTACACGACATTAATTAGGAAAATAATCGTACCGATAGCCATTAAGAATGCCCCGATTGTACTGATTAAGTTTCCTGTAGCAAGTCCCTGTCCTTCAAGGAAAACCCAGTAACGACGAGGCATCCCCATAAGTCCTAGGAAGTGTTGGATAAAGAAAGTCAAGTGGAAACCGATAAAGAATGGCCAGAATGCCAGTTTACCCAGCTTCTCATTCAAAACTTTACCGAACATTTTCGGCCACCAGTAGTGTAGAGCTGCAAATATTCCAAAGGCAACTCCGCCCACTATAACGTAGTGGAAGTGTCCGACAACAAAATACGTATCATGATACTGGAAGTCAGCTGCTGCTGCGGCCAGCATAACCCCGGTCATTCCACCGATTGTGAATGAAGGGATAAAGGCGATCGACCATAGCATCGCAGCGGTCATACGAATTTGGCCGCCCCACATCGTAAATAACCAGTTGAAGATCTTGATTCCTGTAGGTACGGCAATCGCCATTGTCGCAACTGCGAAAATGGAGTTAGCAATTGGCCCCATACCAACCGTGAACATGTGGTGGGCCCAAACCATGAACCCTAAGAAACCGATTAGGACAGTCGCAAATACCATCGCTGAATAACCGAAAAGACGTTTCTTAGAGAATGTTGAGAAGATATCACTGAAAGCTCCGAACAACGGAAGAATCAATATGTATACTTCCGGGTGACCGAAGATCCAGAATAAGTGCTCCCAGATGATGGCATTACCACCAAGACCTACATCAAAGAATGCGGATCCGAACATACGGTCAAACATCATTAGGAATAGTCCAACTGTCAAAGCTGGGAAAGCGAATAGAATCAACGTACTTGTGACGAATACAGACCATGTGAACAAAGGCATCCGCATGTACGTCATACCTGGTGCTCTCATGTTTACAATCGTTACAAGGAAGTTAATTCCACCAATTAATGTTCCGGCACCGGATATCTGGAGACCCATAACATAATAGTCTACCCCGTGCCCGGGTGAAGTCGTCGATAATGGTGCATAGTTGGTCCAACCGGCATCCGGTGCACCACCTGTAAACCAGGAGACGTTCAATAAAAGTCCTCCAAATAAGAACAACCAGAACCCTAAGGAGTTCAAAAATGGAAAGGCAACGTCCCTTGCCCCGATCTGTAAAGGAACAACAGCGTTCATAAGGGCAAAGATGAGCGGCATCGCCGCTAAGAAAATCATCGTTGTACCGTGCATTGTGATCATTTCATTGTAAAGTCCAGCGGAAATGAAATCATTGTCTGGCTTCATCAACTGGATACGAATTATCATGGCTTCGAGCCCACCGATTAGGAAAAACAGCCCCCCAGAGACCAAATAAAGATGCGCGATCTTCTTGTGGTCTACTGTTGTCAGGTAATCCCAAATCACAGCGCCGAGCCCACGTTTTTGTGCTACTGCAGTACTCACGCTTTAACCTCCCTTTTCAACCTCTTACTCATAAATACTTACTCTTCGACGCTTTGCATTTCAAGATCGTTTCCGACATCCGAGTGATCCAACTCTAGAAGATAATCAGCGATTTTCTCTGCTTCTCCTGGTTCGACAAGCTGTGGTGGCATTTGGTTACCAGGCTTGACTTCATCTGGATGAAGAATCCAATCGACAAGGTTATCTTTCGATGGCTGAAGGACTCCTGCAATTTTCTCGCGATTTGCAAAGTTCCCTAAGTTCGGTCCTACACCAGCTGACGCGCCACCAATTGCGTGACAACTCATGCAGTTGTCGTTGAACAACTGTTGACCTTCACTTGCAGATGCTGTCTCTTCAGGATCGATATTCTGCATGTCTTCTACCCATTGATCAAACTCATCAGGGCTGACAGCGATTACTTTGAAGTACATTAAGGAGTGGGAAGGTCCGCAAAGTTCAGCACAAAATCCTTCATAAACCCCTTCTTCATAAGCTTCTAAGTACATAGTGTTCATGTTTTCACCAGGGATGGTATCCATCTTACCCGAAATTGCAGGTACCCAGAAGGAGTGGATCACGTCACTGGCTTTCATGTTTAAGTATACCCTTTCATTTGTAGGGATGTAGATTTCCTGACTAGTGGAGATCTCTTGATCCGCATAGTCAAACTGCCACCAATATTGGTTTCCTGTAACATCGACCGTTAAAACGCCTTCATCTCCTTGCGTCGATTGGTCAGCGAGGTCGAAAGTCGCCTGTACAGTAGGGATTGCAAGCACTAGCAGCAAAATAATTGGAATGACTGTCCAAATCACTTCCAAAGCTTTGTTCCCTTCTGTTTGTTTCGGAACGATGTGTTCCTGTCCCTTCTTCTCACGATAACGGAGAAGAACGAAAGCATAAATGGCCATAACGATTACGAAAACGAAAATCATTATCGCAATACTGATCAACATAAGATCAAATAATAATTCCGAGCCATACCCTTTTGGTTTCAGTGCACTGATGTTTTCAATACCACATCCGGTAAGGAGCATGGTTAGAGCACCAAATAAGAATAATGAACGGAACTTTCCCATCCAACCTCTCATGCGTCATACCTCTCTTTCTCTTGTAATGCATTTTTTTATTTAGAAACTGACCTCCTGCTAGGAGGTCAGTTCTTTAAAATGGGAATGGCAAAGTGACGATGACCATCATAAAGAACATGATCGTCAGATAGTTCAAGGAAAAAATGAACATCCATGTCGCCCACTTGTAGTCGTCTTTCATGAAAAAGCCCGCAATCCCTAAAGCCAACCAGCCGATAGAGAGCACGTAAGCCGTAATGAGAAAGACTGTGCCGAGAGAAGCTAAATAAATCGGTAATGGGAGCAAACAAGCAACATAAACGACGATTTGACGTTTTGTCATCTCGAATCCGTGCACAACAGGGAGCATCGGAATGCCAGCTGCTTTGTATTCATCCTTCTTCTTCATGGCTAGTGCCAGGAAGTGAGGCGTCTGCCAAATGAACATAATGAGAAACAGAATCAATGCTTCCAATTGCAATCCTGGATCAACAGCAGCCCAACCGATTAATGGTGGTACAGCTCCTGAGAAGCTTCCAACCACTGTATTAATCGTGTACTTTCTCTTTGTCCACATCGTGTATAGGACGACGTAGACGAACCAGCCAAATGCGCCCCACAAGGCCGCTTGCCATGTTGTGAGGAGCAATGTGACAAATCCGAGAATGGATACGCTGATCCCCAATGTTTTTATAAATGATAAAGACATCGTTCCTGTCACTGTCGGACGATTGTTCGTCCGTGACATGATTGGGTCAATGTCTCTGTCATACCAATTGTTAAGAATACATCCGCCGGCAATTACGAAAGCGGTTCCGAGCATCGTCAGCAGGAAAGTGACCCACTGATCAAAAAATAGTGTACCAGTATAATGGAGAGCCAGCCAAAATCCTGCGAATGTAGTAATCAAATTAGAATTAATGATACCGACTTTGATCAAGCTCTTTATATCAGCTAACAAAGAATGGTCATTGGTTTTTGTTTGGATCATTTCTGTAGAAGCAGATTCGACTGTTCTTGGATTGTCCATCGTATTATCTTCCTCCTTCTACCACCCTCTTAAGAAGAAAACCTGTGAGTCATTATTTATCAATGAAATCACCGAGGGCTATTTCCATTCTTACATCCTTAAGGATGACAAGAAACATCAAAATAATTGTATCATGTAATCGTAGTTCTATCTATTTAAACTCAACAATTTTATTTTTTTGTGACAACTTTGTGAAACACCACTCACTCTTAGTATCTACCATTCTAAACGATTTTAACGCTGTGTGTGGGAATACCTGAGAAAGTGAGGATGTGGCTATATAAAACACACCCTTTTATTTCTAGCAAAACTTGACTCACATTGCAAGTTTTTTTCAAGACTTTAGTGATTTTAGAGAGGTAAAATGGTATGATATCCTCCGTGTTCTTTTGACCGGAATGGAGGTGGCTTCATGCCATGCGATTATTGAAGTTGTTGTCTGTGCTTGCCACATTAGGTATGCTGCTCGTTTTATTAGGCGGGGCTCTCGTCACTAAAACTGACTCAGGTATGGGGTGTGGAAACAGCTGGCCCTTATGTCATGGTGAATGGATCCCATCGAACATTGACCTTGCTTTAATCATAGAATTGAGCCACCGCCTTGTATCAGGCGGCGTTGGCTTACTGGTACTGGGTCTTTCCATACGGGCTTGGGTGAAAATTGGTCATATACGTGAGGTGAAATTCCTCTCTTTTCTCGCTTTCTTTTTCCTGCTCGCTCAAGGTTTGATCGGAGCTGCTGCCGTAAAGTGGGGACAGTCTGATTTTGTACTGGCTATCCATTTCGGCATTTCCCTTGTGTCCTTTGCTGCTGTGCTCTTACTGATGTTGATCATATTTGAAATCGACCGAAAATTCGATGCACGGTCCTTATGCATTCGAAAAGACTTCAGGTTTCATATTTATACTTTAACGGCCTATACATTAATCGTTGTTTATACAGGGGCACTCGTCCGTCACACCTACTCATCAATGGCTTGCCTGGACTGGCCGATGTGTGCGAATGCATCCCCTTTCGACTTTTCATCATACGGGACAGCTCAATGGATTCAAATGGGACATCGCGCCCTCGCAGGAGGCGTTCTGATATGGACCGTCCTACTCACGTTGAAAGCTTTGAGAGATTACAAGAACAGCCCAATCATGCAAAAAGGCTGGGTGTTCGCTTCCATTCTTATGGTAGCTCAAGTACTCGTTGGTGCGTTCGTTATTATTACCTATGTTCATTTGGGTCTGGCTCTCCTGCATGCGCTGATTATTTCTCTTTATATCGGCGTTTTATCCTACTTCCTATTACTGTCTTCCAGAAGTGCCAAATATGAACGTTCCGTGAAGTAAATCAAATTAAAAACCTCAGTGCCCATGCTTCTGAGGTTTTCAACCTTCCATAAATGCTTTTGATTGTGGAAAACTCCATTTCGAGATGTCTTAATATTTAACAGTATAAAAAAATAGAGGAAGGCTTTGGTAACCTTCCTCTCTTTTCATGTTATTCAAATTCGATCAGTAAATCTCCAACATGGATGGCTTCGTTGTTCTCAACATAAATATCCTTGATGACTCCATCAAAAGGTGCCTGAACTGTCGTCTCCATTTTCATGGCTTCCGTTATCATCAGGTGATCACCTTTCTTCACTTCCTCACCTTTATTGGACAACACTTTAATGACCGTCCCCGGCATCGTTGCTCCAATATGTTTGCTGTTTGCTTTGTCTGCTTTCGGACGCTGCTGAACAGCCGCTTTCACGTTTTCATCCTTCACAACGACTTCCCGAGGTTGTCCATTTAACTCGAAGTAAAGGGTACGGGTCCCATCGATCTGCGGCTCACCAACGGAGACAAGCTTCACGATCAAGGTCTTCCCTTGTTCAATATCCACTTCAATTTCTTCACCAAGTCTCATGCCATAGAAGAAAGTCGGAGTATCGAGAACGGACATATCTCCGTACTGCTCCCTGAACTTATGATGATCCATGAACACTTTTGGATAAAGAGCATAGCTGATCATATCAAAGCTTGTTACTTGACGATCAAGAGAATGGAACAGGGTCTCTTTCAAGTTGTTAAAGTCGACTGGTTCTAAAAGCTCCCCTGGTCTTACCGTGATCGGCTCCCTGCCTTTTAAAATGATCCGTTGAAGTTCAGCCGGGAACCCACCGTAAGGCTGCCCGAGATACCCTTGGAAAAATTCAACGACACTGTCAGGGAAATCAAGAGAATCGCCTTTTTCGTAAATATCATCTTCATTCAATTCATTCTGGACCATGTAAAGGGCCATATCACCGACGATTTTGGAAGAAGGAGTCACTTTCACGATATCTCCGAACATATCATTCACACGGCGGTACATAGACTTAACTTCATCCCAGCGGTTTCCTAACCCGACCGCTTTTGCTTGTTGCTGTAAGTTGCTGTATTGGCCTCCCGGCATTTCGTGTTCATACACTTCTGTATGCGGGGCCATCATACCACTTTCGAAATCCTGGTAGTATTTCCTCGTGTCTTCCCAGTAATGTCCGAGCTCTTCGTAAGCAGAGATATTTACATTCGGTTTCCGCTTACTACCTTCGAGGGCATAATAAAGACTGTTGGCACTTGGCTGAGAGGTCAATCCTGCCATTGAACCCGTTGCCACATCTACAACATCAACACCGGCTTCAATCGCTTTGGCATACGTGAACAACCCATTCCCGCTGGTGTCGTGTGTATGAAGATGGATCGGGATGTCGACAGTTTCCTTCAATGTGTGAATCAACTGATAAGCCGCTTCCGGTTTGAGGAGGCCGGCCATATCTTTAATGCCCAGGATATGTGCTCCTGCTTCCTGAAGTTCAAGCGCCAGCTTTTTATAGTAGGCGAGATCATATTTCGGTCGGCTGCTATCAAGAATGTCCCCCGTATAACACATAGTCGCTTCTGCTACTTTCCCACTCTCCCTCACAGATTGGATAGCAGGCTTCATACCTTCCACCCAGTTCAGGCTGTCGAAAATCCGGAAGACATCAATGCCGGCGGAGGCACTTTTTTCAACAAATTCACGAATGAGATTGTCGGGGTAGTTTTTATATCCGACTGCATTGGAAGCTCTTAAGAGCATTTGGAAAAGTACATTCGGTGCTTTTGCTCGCAATTTCAACAAACGCTCCCAAGGATCTTCATTCAAGAAACGATACGAGACATCGAACGTTGCTCCACCCCACATTTCTAATGAGAACAAATCAGGTAAAAGACGGGCGGTCGGTTCTGCAATATTCTCAAGATCCTTGGTCCGTACACGGGTAGCGAGCAACGACTGGTGGGCATCACGGAAGGTTGTATCTGTGAGCAGCACTTCATTTCTTTCTTTCAACCACGTGGCAAGACCTTCAGGACCTCGTTCATTAAGTATTTGTTTCGTTCCTCCCGGTATCGGTTCCGAATGCTTAATGATTGGAATTCTCGGTTTGGAATAGCCTGGTTTCTTGCGATTGCCATATCCTTCGAAACCATTGATGGTACGATCAGCAATATATGACAACATTTTCGTCCCGCGGTCTTTTCGCTTTGGAAAAACAAAGAGCTCTGGAGAACGATCAATAAACGTTGTATCATATTCTCCCGATAGGAACTGCTTATGTTGAACCACATTTTCTAAGAAAGGAATGTTGGTTTTAATTCCACGGATACGGAATTCTTTCAAGTTCCTGACCATCTTATGAGCGGCTTGATCAAAACTGAGTGCCCAAGTAGAAAGTTTAACCAGTAAAGAATCATAGTAAGGAGAGATGACGGCACCCTGAAATCCGTTTCCGGCATCAAGCCTTACGCCAAAACCGCCTCCTGAACGGTAGGCCATGATTTTTCCTGTGTCAGGCATGAAGTTGTTCAAAGGATCCTCTGTCGTCACACGGGATTGAATGGCATAGCCGTGTGTGACAATATCCTCTTGTTTCGGTATGGAAATACGGTCGCCATGCAGGTCAAACCCTTCCGCAACAAGAATTTGTGTCTGTACAATATCAACGCCGGTAATCATCTCTGTGATCGTATGCTCGACCTGCACACGAGGGTTGACTTCTATAAAATAAAAATCATCACCGGTCACTAAAAATTCCACGGTTCCTGCGTTGATATATTTCACGTTATCCATGAGCTTGACGGCAGCATCGCAAATAGCCTCTCTTACTTCATCTTTCAAGCTGACACTTGGGGCGATTTCCACCACTTTCTGGTGCCTACGCTGAACCGAGCAGTCCCTTTCATACAGATGGACAATGTTCCCCTCACGGTCTCCGATGATTTGAACTTCGATGTGTTTTGGTTGTTCAATCAGCTTTTCGACGTAAACTTCATCACTACCGAATGCTGCTCGTGCTTCCGATCGGGCACGATCATAAGATTCTTCCAAAGTTGTAGCACTTCTGACGACACGCATTCCCCGGCCACCACCGCCCATCGCTGCTTTAATCATCAATGGATAGCCATGATCTTCACCAAATTCACGAATCTCTTCCACTCCACTGACAGGTCCGTCGCTTCCTGGAATGACGGGAATCTCCGCTTGTACGGCTTGATCTCTCGCTTTCACCTTGTCTCCAAACATATTCAAATGTTCACTGGTCGGCCCGATGAATGTAAGACCCTCTTCTTCACATCTTCTTGCAAACTCAATGTTTTCAGATAAAAATCCGTATCCTGGGTGTATGGCATCTACCCCCACGCTCTTAGCGATTTCAATAATTCCTTCAATATCCAAATACGCATCAATCGGCTTTTTTCCTTCACCAATCAAATAAGCCTCATCGGCCTTGTAACGGTGATAAGAACCTGTATCTTCCTGCGAATAAATGGCGACTGTACGAATATTTAATTCTGTACACGCCCGAAAGACTCGGATAGCGATCTCTCCACGGTTAGCAACTAATACTTTATTGATTTTCTTCGTATTTGCCATGATTCCACTCCCTGTTTGTCTATGTTTTAGGAATTTGTACGTTCTGTTACATAGCTTTCTACTCAGGGATCGAAAATTCCTTCAAATCTGACAATTTCCGTAATAAACAATACAGGGGAGCCGTCCCTCTTAACCAACAATTTATGTAAAAAAGTGAAAATAAAAAAACTCAAATCACAACATACTGTCGCAATTTGAGTTCTTATCTTATGACTTCTGTGCAGCCTCATGCAAAACGTTCAACTGTTTTTCAAGGTTATCCAAAAGTGCTTTTCCTTCTTCGTCGCTGATTAAATTCAAGCGAACCGCAAAATGAATTTCGCGGGATAATCCAAACATTTGTGTATCTAAAACTTCTTCGTAAAGTGGACACTGAGGCATCGTCAAGTTGTCCATCTGTACTTTTATTAACCTTAGTATTTTATCAGCGTCAGCTTTTAGAAGGGCATAGGCTTTTTCTCGATGATCCACAGCCACATCAGACAACATCAAAATCCCCTCCAATGTACAAGTCTTTCTTCTTTTCATCTTATCGTTTAACACAATAAAATGCAACATTGGAATGAACAATTAGAAGATCGATAAATCGTAACGATTGGACAAAATTTCCAAAAGTTTCAAGCCGACCACGCTGTTCCCTTTTTCATCAAGGCTTGGTCCATAAACCGCAATTCCTCCAAAATCGTTCAACGATGCAAGGACAGATCCCGAGACACCACTTTTTGCGGGTATACCCACTTTAATAGCAAAAGATCCTGAAGCATCATACATGCCGCACGTAACCATAAAGGTTTTACATATTCTTGCAAGATGCTTTGGAATAATTCTGCGACCAGAATGGATGTCCTTTCCACCATTCGCAAGCAGCGCTCCAATCCGGGCCAGTTGACAGACATTTACTTCAATCGCACATTGTTTCGTATAGGCATCAAGCGTTTCCTCCACACTTCCGGTAACAATTTGATGCTGCTTCATGTAAAAAAGCAAGGACCTGTTCAGAAAAGCAGATTCAAATTCTGATGTGGCTACTTCTTCGTTGTAACCAATGGAATGATCATCGGTCAAGTCATGGATAAAGCTCAACAAGCGCCCCACTTTCTCATCAGGCGTGTCTCCGTGAATCATATTGGTCACCGCTAGAGCCCCGGCATTGATCATGGGATTAAGCGGTTTGGATGGAATTTGTTCCAAACGGTAAATCGAGTGAAACGGATCTCCTGTCGGTTCCATGCCTACACGATCGAATACGTAACTTTCTCCGTTATCCATGAGAGCAAGTGCAAGCGAAATGACTTTCGATATGCTTTGAAGCGTAAACCTTACTTCCGTTTCTCCAGCTTCTACTGCATTTCCGTCTATATAATGGATAGCGACCGCGAGATCTTCCGGGTTGCTGCGTGATAACGCCGGAATATAGTTAGCCACCTGGCCGTCGTATGCATATGGTCGAACATTCTCTAACCAATCTTCCAACACGCTTTCTGTAATATCTTTAATCAATGGATCATGCCTCCTTTAATGAAATCGAATTCATTTTTTGCTATGATTTTGGATGGATGACTTTTTATTAATCGAAAGGTGGCCACAGCCATGATTGTTCAAATAGCAGGAAATGTTAAATTCCCCATCACACTCGACCCAACCGTCTGGATTTTCGACGATCGTAAAAAAACGTTCTCAGAGGTATTCGAAGGTGAAGAAAACCCAGTAGAACCAACAGAAGAAGACGAATTAAAACGCCAGTCTACACGTTTTGACCGAGAAGTCTATCAACAAAAAATCAATCCACCAGTTAACAAAAGTATCAATCGTTATGAAAAACAAAGAATTTTGAAAGGTACCTTCCTCATGCCACTGAAACCTTTCCTACATACCAGCGAACCAGCAGCCGGTGTAAAAAAAGCGGCACTGGTCACGGATGAAGGCGAAGAAGTAATCGATGCAGATGTTTTATCCGATTCACTTCTACTTTTCGCTGAAAACGGAAAGCCATTGCAAGAGCAGGGGCCCGTTCATCTTTATTTCAAAGATGGATCCAACCGTTCCGAACCGATCAAAGGAATCAAAAAAATCGTATTGCAGTAAAGGATGGGACAGCTTTTTAAGCTGTCCTTTTTGTATATTATCTGCAAGCTGACACAGGCTATAAATAAAAAAGTGGTGATTCCTTTGAAAAAATTAATTTGGTTAACAGCCCTTTTGGCCTTAGTTGCGTGTCAGCAAAACGGCGGTGAAGAGTCACTGCTGCAGGAACGACAAAACGATCCTGAGTTGAAATATGTCACCGATTCAGATCCAGTAGAAAAGAAAAGCATGACGAGTCAACAAGCAGCAAGGCACCTCGCCAAGCTCGCTATACAAGTGCCTGATGTTCATGATGCAACAGCCCTCGTTCTTGGCGACTATGTAGTTGTAGGAATTGATGTCGACAAAGACCTCGATCGCTCTCGCGTTGGCGTCATCAAATACTCTGTAGCCGAAGCCTTGAAACATGACCCATACGGAAAGCAGGCAGCTGTCATTGCAGACGCAGATGGTGTAGAACGACTCAGAGGCCTTGGCCAGAAGATGTCCGAAGGTCACCCAGTGGAAGCTGTAACCGATGAACTGAGTCAAATCGTCGGTCGTTATATGCCGAGTGGTTCGGTTGAAGAAAAGCCACAATCGAACTCAAACCAGGACTCTGTAACTGAAAAGGAACAAAAACAACTCGAGAAAATTGAAAAAGAACAATCAAAACAAGACTAAACGAACAGAAAAACAGCTAAATCCTCGCAGGGATTTAGCTGTTGCTTTTCTCAAGGATTTCTCTTTCTTTTTCTGTCAGCTCATTATAGTATTGGACACCGAATTGAGATCCCTCTGCAACCATGTCTGAATTATCAAGAGAGGCTGTCTCAGGCTTCCCTGCTTCCTCTACAGGAAGGTCTTCTGTTTTCCCAAAATTACTCTGGAATGATTTTGCCTTGTCTTTGACTTGCTGACGGTTGTCCTCATCTTTTAAGAAGTAAGCAAGTGTTCCTCCAATTGCAGCACCGATAGCTGTGAAAATCCAACGTTTTCTCAAACAAATCATCCTTTCATCTACTTCTGTAATACATTTCCCATTCATTATTGAAGTCAAACGTGGAAATCTCATCTATTTATAAAAAACTTATTATGTTAAACTATATGTAATCGAATGGAAAATAGAGGTGAAAAAGATGCGTGTACAATGCGTCATTTGCGATGAAATCGAGAAAATTGACAGCTACTGCCTACAGGCAAAACGACTTCGGAATCGCCGGATTCACACGTACATGTGTCAATCCTGCCACGATCGTATAGAAGATAACACAAAAAAACGTTTAGCTACCGGTAATTTCCGTTTCAACAGAGAGCGAAAAAAAGAAAAGCATTTAAGCTAGTCACTGAAAGAGAGAGGTTTTCCTCTCTCTTTTTTATTTGTTAAACATAAGATCCCGTTTGTGGAAGACTCAGTTTCGAGATGATTGTATGATTCTAGGGGCTCCGGGAAAAGGTTCGTCTTGCTCCATCGTCCAGACACTCGCGTCATAAGCAGAAGAGCAAAGGAATGGAAAACACATTCCTTTGCTCTTCTGCTTATGCCAGTCGTGTCTACCAGGACGATTCCGCATTTGAACACTTTCCATGGGGCGGGCGGTGAGCCTCCTCAGGCTACGCCTTCCGGGGTCTCACCTGTCCCACACGTCCCATAGGAGGCTCACCGTTTCCCTCCGCCCCTTTGCTATATCAGAGTCTCGAAACCACTTCTAAAAGGGGCAGCTTGAATAGTTGAGGGAAGTCGATGATTAGAACACTTGTATTCATAAGTAACGTTCCAATTCTTCTCCCCTGGGCGGGCATTTAGTGCGTTGTATCAAGCATTTGCGTATGCTCTATACCTCAATGGAGTAAAGTTTATATTATTAACTTCTAATAACCATGTAAGCTGATTTTTTAAGTGGTGGTTTCGAGACACTTATAAAGTAAAGGGGCGGAGGGGAATGGCGAGACTCCTGCGGGAAAAAAGTGCTTGGTGAGACCCCACAGGACGCAGTCCGAGGAGGCTCACCGCGCTCCCGCGGAAAGCGAGCTATTCCCTGTAGCCCCTATCCACTCAAAAAACATCTCGAAACTGACTCTTCCACAATCCTGCCATATACTTTAAGTACTCATTAGAACAGCATTCTGCACATGAATGCTAAACAAAAAACCCCCTTTCCTTACTAAGGAAAGGGGGTTTTGGGTCAGGATGATTCGTTTTGCTGACGGGCTCCGCGTTCTCTGTGAAGCCGGATCCGGTAAATACCAAGGATCAAGGCTGCAACGACCAAACTTTCTGGGAGCGGTAAATTCAATCCAAGGATCAAAGTTAAAACGAACGTACCTATGATAAGAACGGAATAAACAACAATCGTTTTCATCAAAGGTAGTTTTCTGGCAAATCCCAGTTTGAATGTAAGGATGGCAAGTATAACAGTCGTTAAGTATAGAAGCATGAAAGATCGAAAGAGCATGGTCACTTCGCTTTCATCATTTAAATTCACTTCACTTCCAAATCCGCGGAAAAAGAAGTCGGCCACCGGCCATAGATCCGTCGGCACAGGTAGTGTGGACATATCGTTCATGATGTTCCTCCTCATGGATACCCTATTCTGTTATCTATCATACTAGAAAGCCCTGCCGGATGCTACCCGTGAAACCATTTTCATTATATCGACAAATCCTATATAATAGACCTGAATAGAGGTGAGCCTTTTGAAGAACTTTCATATGAACACAGCACTATTAGCCAGTTTAGTTATTCTATCATTTGTCGCCGTTGGTTTTGCTATCGGCCAAGAAATCTTCTGGCTTGCAGCCGTCCTTTTCTTTTCTGGATTTGCTCTTATGAGTATAGGTTTGAGAAGAAAAAGAAAACATCAGCAAACATCCTGAATCATGCAGAAAGCGACCTCGAACGAGGTCGCTTTCTTTTATTTTTTCAAACGAACGTAATCCTTCGATATTTCTTCATGAATGTTCGACCGGCTGGCAAGGACTGTTGTTTTGTTCAGCAAGTCCAACTCTTCGCGATCGGCACGGGTAACGATTCCACCGACTTCACGAACGATGATACTTCCAGCAGCATAATCCCAAGGCATCAACGTCATCGTCAAGTAACCATCCAGAAGCCCTTCAGCAACAAAAGCAAATTCCAAAGCAGCAGAACCATAGGATCTTGTACTACGCAATTTTTTCACTAAATCTTCCATGCCTTTATGATCTACGTGTGGATTTTCAGGTATTAACCAGGTAGTATTCAGTGCGAGTATCGATTGATTCAATGGACGTTTTTCATCAAGTTGCGGTAACTTTTGTTCGTTCTTATAGGCGCCTTCGCCTCGTTTAGCTGTATATAAAACACCGTCCATGACATTGTAAATCAAACCAATTTCACCGACACCATCATAATACACCCCAACAGAAATGGCGAAATTCCTTTTTTGATGAACAAAATTCATTGTTCCGTCAATAGGATCTACAATCCAGACCGTTCCTCCAAGGTCTTCTATTTCATCACCGAATCCCTCTTCTCCTAACAAGTAATGATCCGGATACGTATCATTGATTTTTTTTGCGAAAAATTGTTCTGTTTCCTGATCCATTTCCGTGACCAGGTCATTCGGGTTGGATTTCGTTTCAATGGATCGAGGCGAATCAATGTTGGTTTTGATTCGTTCACCAGCTTCCAAGACCCAAGCTTTTGCGTTTTCAAAAATCTCGTTCTTTTTCTGTTGATCCATAACATCGTACCCCTTTTATAAGTATCAAGTTTTATCGTACCAAATCCGTCCAAACATTGCATCAAATCCGATCCCCTTGTCCAACTAAAGCTCCCTTTTCTTGAAGACTCAGTTTCGAGAAGATTTTGTGGTTCTAGGGACTCCGGGAAAAGGTTCGCTTTCCAAGGGCGGGCGGTGAGCCTCCGCCCCATCCACTCAAAAAACATCTCGAAACTGAGTCTTCAACAATCCGCCTATTCTTCAGTAAGCTTAGTGTTTTAAGGCAATAAAAAAGACGAGCAACTTTAGTGTTGCTCGCTCTTATATGGACCATTCAATCAATTGCTTACGAAGTTCAGAGAGTCTTCTCTTTGTTTTTTTAATTTGTTCGACATCTCCGGCGATCATGGCATCATGCAAGGTCACCAATTCGTAATCAATCTCCATACGGATTACCGGGAGCTTCTCTTCCGCTTCTCTTTTACGCAATGCTTCCATGACATGTTTCACTGCTAACCCCTCCCTTTCAAATCCTTACTATATATATATGTGACTTTTGCGACATAAGTTTCAATTAGATTACTTATATGTAACCCATTTTCACAGAATTCAAACCAGGGGAACACATCACTTAGTAAGCGTGGTTCGTTGTGGTAAAATAAGGGCGAGAAATGAAGGAGTTGATCGAATGACGACATTTAGTGGATTTACACAAGAGGACTTTGATGTTTTTTCCATTCCAGGATTAGAAAATAGAATGGAAGCTTTAAAAGATCGTATTTCCCCAAAGCTTGAGGCTGTAGCGACAGAGCTCTCTGCAGATGTCACAGCAATGACGGGTGACGAAATGTTCGTTCACGTAGCGAAACACGCCCGACGTAAAACTAATCCGCCGAACGATACTTGGGCAGCTCTCGCTTCAAATAAACGCGGATACAAGAAGCTTCCCCATTTCCAAATTGGCTTGTGGGAGTCTCATGTATTCATATGGTTTGCTGTAATCTACGAAAGTCCCATCAAACAGGACTTTGCTTATAAATTGGAGCAAAACAAGGATGAAGTTCTCCAACATATCCCGGAGGACTATGTATGGTCCATCGATCATACGAAACCGGACAGCATTCCTCAGTCTGATGTTGATGAAGACAAGTTCTTGAGCATGACCGAGCGTCTGAAGACTGTGAAAAAAGCTGAGATCCTGTGCGGCAGGAACATTGAACGCGGAGATGACCGTCTGAAAGATCCAGATGCTTTCCTTAAGCTTTGTAGAGAAACATTCCAAACCCTTGAACCTTTATACCGTTACACAAAACAACTCGATCAGTAAACAAAAAAGGCGCCCATGAGGGAGCGCCTTTTTTGTTTACATTTTCAATTTGTCGCCTTTACTAAGACCTTTCGCCTGTTTCACAGTTCTGTAACAAGAATAGCCGGATTCTTTCTCAAATTGTCCGCAAAGCGTTTTTTCTTCACTTTTAGATGGAACGATTTGTTTAAACCGTGTATAAGCGAGCATCAGCTCATCGCGGTCGACTCCTTTTTCATAGGCTTGTTCTACCATACTGTAAAAATTAACGACATCGATAATTTCTTCTTTTGACCAATACACTTCATCGATTGGATACGTATAACTCACTTTTCTCCTCCTTATCTGCTCCAACGGTTGCGAATTTCTTCCGCTTCCGTGACTATGCGTTTAAACAGCTCACTGACCGATGGAACATCATGGATCCTTGAAGCCACTTGCCCAGCCCAGCCAAATCCGCCGGCTTGTTTTCCATCATATATGAAGGTTTTATTCGCTTCACCGTTGATGTAGGATTTTAAGCCTTCGTAACCAGCTTGTTCCTCTTCCAATTCCAAGATACGCGCTGTCCACTCATTTTTCAAGGCACGAGCCGGGGCCTTCAAACTTCTTTTTATGATGGTGGTGGATGTCTCGTCCGCTTGTATCAAAGCTTCCAGATAAGCGGGATGGGCATGGACACATTCTTTAGTTGCTATAAACCGCGTCCCCATCTCTACCCCTTCCGCTCCTAAAGCAAGGGCAGCCATCAAACCCCTTCCGTCTCCTACTCCTCCTGACGCTATAACAGGGATATCAACGGCGTCCACGACTTGCGGCGTCAGGACGAATGTACCAACATCATCACGTCCAAGGTGTCCCCCACCTTCATGACCGACGACCATAACGGCATCAGCACCCAGCTCTTCCGCTTTAACTGCCTGACGTCTTGCTGCTACAAGAACGAGGGTTTTGATTCCAGTACCTTTGACTAACTCGAGCACTGGTGCAGGATTTCCGCCTGTCACAGATATGACCGGTACATTTTCTTCCACAGCCACTTGAACCATCTCTTGGAAAGGACGACCATGCTGGCCGATTGCGAAGTTCACACCAAACGGTCGGTTCGTTTTTTTTCTTACTGCAGCGATTTCCATCCTTAGTTGATCGGTACCTTCCATACTCATCGCCGTTAATTGACCAAGTCCTCCAGCGTCTGAAACCGCTGCAGCCAATTCAGAATAAGCGAGGTGAGCAAGCCCTCCCTGGATAATCGGGTATGTAATGCCTAAAGCTTCTGTAACGCGAGTTTTCCATTCCACATGAACCCCTCCCCTTTGTTTCATTTTAGCATGATTGGAAAAAGGATACACAAAAAGACTAGCAAGCGAACGTATAACCTGCTATAATTCATGTGCTTTTCTATATTAAAGAGGTGGAAACACAAATGGACCAACATGAAACTCCCCTGTTTACAGGGTTAAAAAAACATAGGGACCGCAAGCCGGTCCAATTTCATATTCCAGGTCATAAGGGCGGAAAAGGAATGGATGAAGAGTTCCGGACCTTTATGGGAGATCAAGCACTTTCGATCGATCTTATCAACATTGAACCGCTCGATGACCTGCACCACCCGCAAGGCATAATTAAACAGGCCCAAGACCTAGCAGCAGAAGCCTTCGGTGCAGATTATACATTTTTCTCCGTTCAGGGCACTTCCGGTGCAATCATGACAATGATTATGAGCGTCTGCCATCCTGGTGATAAAATTATCGTGCCAAGGAACGTCCATAAATCTGTTACAACAGCGATTATTTTTTCAGGAGCGAAACCCGTCTTTATCCACCCGGAACTGGACGAGCGCTTCGGTATCTCTCACGGAATCACTTCAGAGGCTGTGCAGAAGGCATGTGAAGCACACCCGGATGCAAAAGGACTGCTCGTCATCAACCCGACTTATTTCGGAGTGTCTGCCGATTTGAAAAAGATTGTCAGCATTGCACACAGCTTTGATATCCCTGTGCTTGTCGATGAAGCACACGGGGTCCACATCCACTTCCATGAGCGCCTCCCCCTTTCTGCAATGCAGGCAGGTGCTGACATGGCAGCGACAAGTGTGCATAAGCTGGGTGGTTCATTAACCCAAAGTTCCGTACTGAATTTACGTGAAGGACTCGTTTCCCATGAAAGAGTGCAGTCGATTTTATCCATGCTGCACACGACGTCAACTTCCTATCTTTTACTCGCAAGTCTGGATGCAGCACGAAGACATCTTGCTGTTCACGGGCGGGAGCTGATGGAGAAAACCCTTCGCCTGGCAGACTATGCCCGAAGAAAATTAAATAACATTCCAGGTATTTATTGTCCGGGTAGTGAAATTTTGACGAGCGATGCTACAGTAGACTTTGACCCTACGAAATTAATCATCTCTGTTAAAAAGCTCGGGTTATCCGGCTATGACGTTGAAGTCTGGCTTAGAGAAAAAGCCAATATTGAAGTGGAACTGTCCGATTTGTACAACATTTTATGTATCGTGACTCCTGGTGATCGAGAGGAAGATATCGACGAGCTCATAACAGCTCTAGAAAACCTTTCTAACGAGCACTCGGACAAAGAGGAAACAGAAAACATCCAGGTGAAGGTCCCAGACATCCCTGTGCTCGCTCTTTCTCCAAGAGAAGCCTTCTACTCGTCTACCGAAACCATCTTGCTGAAAGAAGCTGTCGGAAGGATCAGTGCGGAATTCGTCATGGTCTATCCTCCTGGCATTCCCATTTTCATTCCAGGTGAAATTATTACACGCGAAAACATTGACTACATTCATGATAATGTTGAAGCCGGCCTACCGGTACAAGGCCCTGAAGATGATACTCTTGAAACCATTCAAGTCATTCGTGAACAACGAGCATTCAAATAAAAGAAGCCCGATATGGGCTTCTTTTATTTGAATGCTCTTTGGCGCGACTCTCCTGCTCTTTGGCGCGACTCTCCTGCTCTTTGGCGCGACTCTCCTGCTCTTTGGCGCGAAGGGATTTCCTCTCATCGGAAATCCTTCGCGCGCCAAAAAAAAGAACCAGGCCGTAGACCTGATTCTTTCCTTTTATGCTTCCTTCACAGAAAGGATGCCCCCGTTTAATAGTACATACTTTTTATTTGTCTTCTGGTTTGTTGCAAGTTGGACAGGTGCTGTAAAGAGTAGAAACCTTCTCATTTTCGTAGTGCTCAATTACCTTCTGACAGTCTTGACATACGATTGTACCCATTCACATCCACTCCCCATATTTGTAATCGTTTTCAACGTAATTTCATTCTAATATGGCACAATCGAAAAATCAAGCCCAAAAGTATAACTTTTTTTAAAAATGTGTCATACTAATAATTTCCTACCTACTAGTATATGAGGAAGGTTCATTTTTAAGACTAAAAAAAGATCACTCCAATGAGTGATCTTTTTGATTAAGGCGTTTGTATAAGTGCTGGATCTAACAGCTCATAGCCTTTCTCACGCAGACCATCCGCAATAGAACCCAACGCTTTGTTCGTCCAATCCCTGTCGTGCATCAGCAAGTTCGCACCGTTGTTCAAAAGTGGGGTGTTGACCATAATGTCAGCAAGAGCTTGATCATCCTGATAGTCACTTTCCCAATCGTACCCATAAGTCCAGTTCATGACGAGCATTCCTTCATCTTCCGCCAACTGCTTAGAGAAATCGGTATTCTGACCAAAAGGTGCACGGAAAAAGACGGGACGTTCACCGATGATTTCTTCAATCTTATCATTCAATCCAACAATTTCCTCTCGTTGTTCTTCTTCACTAAGGTCAGGCAGGCTCGCATGCGAAGCCGTATGATTCCCGATTGCAAAGCCCATCTCATGAATCTGTTTTAATTTTTCTTTTTCTTCTGGTGTATCAATAAAATGTCCGTTTACGAAAAAGATCGCCGGTGCATCTTTTTCTTTCAACGTTTCAGCCATTTCCACTGCGTGGGTATCTGGTGCATCATCAATTGTAAGAAGAGCGACTTTTGGATTCGCTTCTCTGATCGGCTTGAACGACCAGTTACCTGTCAATTCATATTGTGGTTCTGCATTCTTCATTACTTCCTCATCTTCTTCCGCTGTTTCTTTCGTTTCTATTTCTTCATCTGTTTCTTCATCCGCCTTTTCTTCCTCTACTACTTCTTCTTTCGGCTCTTTCTCTACAGCTTCTTCTTCTTGTTTCTTAGCTTCCTCACCATTTGCTCCAGAGCAGGCAGAAAGCAGAAAAATAAGTACGACCCACAGACTTGTCCATTTTTTCATAGGTGTTCCCTCCACTGTTATGTATTTCCACTTCCTTCATTATAAAAGAAAATTCAACAATATATCTATCGTTTTCGGGTAAAATATTATATAATGTTTTATCGTGGTCTCATGACTTCTTACATATGGGTGATTAAAATGCTACATTCATTGAAAAAATTCAAATTTTTAGGAAGCCGAACGTTAAAAACGGGGATTTCTGTCTTTTTGACTGCATTGATTTGCGGTTTTTTTAATTTACCCATTATATTTGCTGTCATCACAGCTATCGTCACGATTGAACACACAGCTGCAGATTCGATAAAAAAGGCCGCGGTACGATTTCCTGCGTCGGCCATTGGCGCATTGCTTGCTACCACGTTCTACGGGCTGTTTGGAAAAGGTGCGTTGACATTCGCTCTTGTAGCTATGGTGACGATCGCCGTCTGTCACAAATTGAAACTGGATGATGGAATCCTGGTCGCCACCATCACAGCGACAGCGATGATTCCTGACTTCCAAGATCAATATGTGGTTTCATTTTTTACGAGATTGGGTACAACCTCCATTGGAATCATCATCTCGACTTTTGTGAATTTTTTCCTTTTACCACCGAATTATTCGCCTATGATTTACAAAAACATCAACGGTTTGTATAATCATGCTGGTCTGCTTTTGAAGCGAATAATTTCCGAGGTAACGGCAGAATCTAAAGAGAAAACTCGTACGATCCAGAGGTCCTACCGGCAATTGACGGCCCATCTGGAAAAGACAAATCAGCTTTCTCAATATCAAAGAGAAGAGTGGAAATACCATCGTCACTCAGAAGAAGCGATGGTCGCTTTTCAACTCTCGCAACGAAAACTGGCGGCTTTCCAACAAATTGCTTATCATCTTGGAAACTTGCAGTATGTACAAACAAAAGCCTCTGATTTCACTAACGAAGAAAAAGAACTTTTGCTTGCACTTACGGAGGAATTCACGCATGTACTTAGTGACCCGACCCACTCGATTAACGAAAGACAGTTCGAGATGGTCCATAAGCTGGATGATGCATTCTGGAAATGGAAAGAAGACCATGTGGTAAAGCAGACGGGTTACCGGCATCATTTACCACCACAGACGATCTTAATTTACGAATTGCTTTGCTTTCACGACGTATTGGAGGAATTGCAGAATATGTCTGAAAAACAAGCACAATTAGTGAAAAAATGCTATTTTCCAGATCAGTCATAATGTGGTGAAGAAATTTTAAATTAGGAGGGAAGTCAGTAATGAATCAAGTAACTAAAGTATTTTACATTTCGGTAGTTGTCGCTTTCTTATTCATCGGCTGGGGAGTCATCCCTGAAGATGTGCTACCGACTTGGAATTTAAAAAATGTAACATCGAACATTCAAGGTTTCCTGACAGAAAAATTTGGATGGTTCTACCTATTGTCAGCTACAGGATTTTTAATTTTTGCTATCTTTTTGGTCTTCTCAAAATACGGAAAGTTGAAATTGGGTAAACCGGATGACGAACCGGAGTATCCGTACATTACATGGTTTGCCATGCTCTTTAGTGCAGGTATGGGAATTGGACTAGTTTTCTGGGGAGCTGCAGAACCCCTTTCTCACTTCCATACGCCACCAATCCCTGGTCAAGAACCTATGAGCGAAGAAGCTGCTCAGTCTGCCATGAAGTACACCTTCTTCCACTGGGGTCTACATCCATGGGCCATTTACGCTGTTTTAGCGCTCGCACTGGCTTACTTTAAATTCAGAAAAGATGCACCAGGGGTCATTAGTGCTGCTTTAACACCTGTACTTGGTGAAAAGAGAGTAAAAGGTCCTCTTGGTACGCTTATTGATTTCATCGCAGTTTTTGCAACCATCTTCGGTGTAGCCACTTCTCTAGGGCTTGGAGCACTACAAATATCCAGTGGTCTTGCCTTTACCATTGATGGTTTGGAAGATACATTTACTTTACAGCTGATTATTATCGCTGTCGTAACTGTACTCTTCATGGTTTCTGCTATGACTGGATTGAACAAAGGTATTAAATACCTAAGTAACACTAACGTTGTCCTTGCTATCGTTCTCATGGTATTCATGCTGTTTGCAGGACCGACAAACTTCATCATGGATTATTTCACAACATCATTCGGTTCCTATTTGCGTGACTTGCCTTACATGAGTTTTCGTATGACACCATTTGATGAAGATAGTTCATGGGTTCAAGGCTGGACCATCTTCTACTGGGCATGGTGGATTTCCTGGGCTCCGTTCGTAGGAACCTTTATTGCACGTGTATCCCGTGGTCGAACCATCCGCGAATTCATTCTAGGCGTTCTTCTTGTTCCAACAATCTTTGGAGCTCTTTGGTTCTCTATATTCGGTGGAACAGCCATTTCACTGGAGTACTTCAATAATGTAGACATCTATTCAGACGTAAGTGAACTAGGTACAGAAGTCGCTCTCTTCTCTATGTTGGAAAATATACCATTAGGTGCGATTATGTCTACCATTGGTCTATTGCTTATTAGTACGTTCTTCGTCACTTCTGCCGACTCTGCAACATTCGTTCTGGGCATGCAGACGACGAATGGAAGCTTGAATCCTAAGAACCAGGTTAAATTCACTTGGGGAATTATCCAGGCTGGAGCAGCCGCTGTGCTACTTTGGCAAGGTGGATTAGGTGCACTACAAACGGCAGCAATCATAGCGGCCTTCCCGTTCACCTTTATTATGATTCTCATCTGCTTCTCCTTGTTCAAGACCTTCCAGGAAGAAGCTAAAAAAGTCGATCTTAAGAAGAAAACGAAATAGTCATGATAAAAGCACCCAGAATTCACTTTCTGGGTGCTTTTCATTTTATAAAACCCCTACCCTCACTTCCTAACTCTTCGTGCTTAGAGCAATGCTTCAGGCTCTTTATACAGCTACTTCAGCCACATAGGTGTTCCATTTTTACTTAAACATTTTTACATGAGATGTCACATTACAACAGAGGACTATCATTTCCATGACAAAAAGATAACATCTAAAATATCTGCCTCATTTCTTGTTACACTGAGAATGGATTAAAGACAAGGGAGTGGGTCGGACCATGATGAATCGTATATTCCTATCTTTCTTAGCTATATTCTTACTCGCGGGATGTCTACAGAAAGGCGAAACCATCCAAGTACTTACGGCTACACCTGAGAATTACGAATTATACTTATACACTGAAGCGGACCAACAAGAATCCGCGCAAGATTACTTAAGCGCCCTCCTTGATTGGAAATTGAAACAGGATGACGGTGCTGAATTGCAATTTGAACAAACCGAAAAGGATATAAATGACCTGAACATCCCAACAGATGATTTACCCGTACTTGTAGTTAAAGAAGAAGGAAAAACGGTGACCACGATATCCGGAAACAACCCACGTAAAAAGATTTTAATGACACTGGAAAATCATATAGCCATGGTTAGATAAAATCGAGCCTTTCCTATCATCAGGGAAGGCTCGATTTTATATGAAAACAGTGAAACCTAATGATTTATAGAGATCTGTTAATCCTGCGCACAAAAGGCGTGAAGCCTTCTTCCCTATAAAAAAGCCCGCCAGACTCTCGCGAGTCTGGCGGGCTTTCTAAATTTATTATTATTTAACGATGTGAATCGGTTGATCGATCGCAACTTCAGCTGCTTCCATCGTGATCTCCCCTAGTGTCGGATGAGCGTGGATGGTAAGTGCTAAGTCTTCAGCTGTCATGCCGGATTCGATAGCTAAGCCAAGCTCAGCAATCATGTCACTAGCATTCGCACCAGCGATTTGAGCACCGATGACAAGGCCGTCTTCTTTACGTGTCACGAGCTTCAAGAAGCCGTCACTTTCGTTAAGAGATAGCGCACGTCCGTTTGCTGCAAATGGGAATTTAGATGCTTTCACTTCGTAGCCAGCATCTTTCGCTTCTTGCTCTGTGTAACCAACAGAAGCTAGTTCTGGATCAGAGAAGACGACAGCTGGAATTCCAAGGTAGTCGATTTCAGACTTCTCACCAGAAATCGCTTCTGCAGCGATTTTACCTTCATAAGAAGCTTTATGAGCAAGTGGAGGACCATCAACGATATCTCCGATAGCATAGATGTTATCAATGCTCGTACGGCACTGTTTATCGATTTCGATGATTCCTTTATCGGACATCTTGATTCCAAGATCCTCAAGACCGATTTCGTCTGTGTTCGGACGACGGCCAACAGTTACAAGTACGTAATCAGCATCAATGGATTTTTCTTCACCTTTAGCTTCATACTTCACGGTAACTCCGTTTTCCGTCTCTTCTACACCTTGAGCCATGGCTTCAGTCACCACGTCTACGCCTTTTTTCTTCAGACGCTTCTTAACGATGGAAGACATTTGCTTCTCGAAGCCGCCAAGGATGTCTTTAGTTCCTTCAAGGATCGTTACTTTTGTACCGAAGTTTGCATACGCTGTACCAAGTTCAGTACCGATGTAACCTCCTCCGATAACGACCATTTTCTCTGGGATTTCATCCAGATTCAAAGCACCTGTAGAATCTAGAACACGATCAGAGAATTTGAAAGAAGGAATCTCGATTGGACGAGAACCAGTTGCAATGATGCAATTGTTGAACGTGTATGTTTGAGAGTTCTTTTCATCCATGACACGAACCGTGTTTTTATCTACGAAGTATACTTCGCCTTTAACGATGTCTACTTTGTTTCCTTTAAGAAGACCTTCAACACCGCCAGTCAGTTTGTTAACAACGCCGCCTTTCCACTCTTGTACTTTAGAAAAGTCGACGGTTGTATTTTCTGACTTGATACCCATGTCTTCAGCACCTTGAGCATGTTCATAACGGTGACCTGCTTGGATCAACGCTTTAGAAGGAACACAACCGACGTTCAAACAAACGCCACCTAGGTTACCTTTATCGACAATGGTTACATTTTGACCGGATTGTGCAGCACGGATAGCGGCAACATAACCGCCAGGACCCGCACCGACAACTAACGTATCTAGTTCAATTGGGAAATCTCCTACTACCATACTTTACGCCTCCATCATGATTAGTTGTGGATCGTTCAGTAAACGCTTGATGTTGTTCATTGCGTGCTGAGCTGTCGCACCATCGATGATACGGTGGTCGAAGCTTAGGGAAATCGCAAGAACTGGAGCTACTACAACTTCACCATCGCGTACGATTGGCTTGTCTGCAATACGTCCGATACCTAGGATCGCCACTTCTGGGTGGTTGATGACTGGTGTAAACCACTGGCCACCGGCAGATCCGATATTCGTAATTGTAGTGGAAGCACCTTTCATTTCTTCAGATGATAGTTTACCGTCACGAGCTTTCACAGCTAGTTCGTTGATTTCGCTTGAGATTGAGAAGACGGACTTGCGGTCTGCATCTTTTACGACTGGAACCATTAGACCTTTCTCTGTATCAGCAGCGATACCAATATTATAATAGTGTTTCTGAATAATTTCATCCGTATTGTCGTCAATTGACGTATTAAGAACAGGATATTTCTTCAGAGTGGAAACAAGAGACTTCACAACATATGGAAGGTAAGTCAACTTGATGTCCTGCTCAGCTGCAACAGCTTTGAACTTCTTACGGTGGGCAACTAGTTCAGATACATCCACTTCATCCATCAACGTTACGTGAGGAGCTGTGTGCTTGGAGTTCACCATAGCTTTGGAGATCGCTTTACGGATTCCGCTCATCTTCTCACGAGTTTCTGGGTAAGCTTCACCTGCAGCTGGAGCTGCTTGTTGTGTAGAAGCTGCTTCTTCCTGCTTCTCTTCTGCTGGAGTTTCAGATGCTGCTTCAGCTTGTCCGCCGTTCATGAAGCTTTCAACGTCTTCTTTTAGAACGCGGCCGTTTTTGCCGGATCCTTGAACTTTACGGATGTCAACATCATTATCACGGGCAAATTTACGCACTGAAGGCATCGCTACAACGCGGCGGTCTTCATCAACGTCACCTTCGTTTGCAGATGCAGCTGGTTGTTCAGCTTTTTCTTCTTTGCTTTCATCTTTAGATGCTTCTTCTTTTTCTTCTTTCGGCTCTTCTTTAGGCTCTTCAGAAGCAGGAGCATCTTCAGATCCATCATCAATGGTGATGATGACTGTTCCAACTGTAGTCGTTTCACCTTCGTCCACATGGATGTCTTTGACCGTTCCATCTACTTGGGAAGGGATTTCTACTACAGCTTTATCGTTTTGTACTTCACAAAGTACATCGTCTTCTTTTACTTCGTCGCCAGGCTTGACGAACCACTTCGCAATTTCACCTTCGTGGATACCTTCACCGATATCAGGCAGTTTAAATTCGAATGCCACGGTTATTACCTCCTAGTATTAGAGATGATTAAAAGTTCATAACGTCGTTGACTTTTTCAACGATCGTGTTGTGATTTGGCAACCATACTTCTTCTGCTTGTGTGAATGCATAGACAGTGTCTGGTGCAGCTACACGCAATACAGGCGCTTCAAGGTGAAGGATGGCTTTTTCTTGAATTTCAGAAACAACGTTCGCTGCGATACCCGCTTGCTTTTGAGCTTCCTGGACAACAACAGCACGGTTTGTCTTCTTAACAGATTCAAGGATTGTTTCGTAATCTACTGGAGATACAGTACGAAGGTCAATGACTTCTGCACTGATTCCGTCTTTCTCAAGCTCTTCTGCAGCTTTAAGAGAAGAGTGAACCATTGCACCGTAAGCAACAAGGGTAACGTCTGTACCTTCACGCTTAACTGCGGCTTTATCAAGATCCACTGTATATTCTTCTTCTGGCACTTCTTCACGGAAAGAACGGTAAAGCTTCATGTGCTCAAGGAAGATGACAGGATCATTGTTACGGATGGAAGAGATCAAAAGACCTTTCGCATCGTATGGATTAGATGGGATAACCACACGAAGACCAGGCTGCTGAGCCATTAGACCTTCAAGGCTGTCTGCGTGAAGTTCTGGTGTGTGTACGCCACCGCCGAATGGAGAGCGAACAGTAATCGGCATTGGACGAGTACCACCAGAGCGGTAACGATAGCGAGCCATTTGACCGCTGATTGCGTCCATAACTTCGTATACGAAACCGAAGAATTGAATTTCAGGTACCGGACGGAAGCCTGTAAGAGCAAGCCCGATGGACATACCGCCGATTCCGGATTCAGCTAGTGGTGTATCAAATACACGATCTTCGCCGAATTCTTTTTGAAGACCTTCAGTCGCACGGAATACTCCGCCGTTTTGACCAACGTCTTCACCGAAAACAAGCACGTTTTCATCATTTTTAAGTTCTGTGCGCATCGCGTCTGTGATGGCTTGGATCATTGTCATTTGTGCCATGATTTACTTCGACTCCTTTTCCTTGTATTCTTCCATCTGCTCTTTCAAGTTAGAAGGAAGTTCCTCATGCATGATACCGATTAAATCGGTAACCGTTTGTTTTGGAGTATTGTCAGCTTCTTTTACTGCTGCTTTAATTTCTTCTTTTGTCTTTTCGATCAATTCGTTTTCTTCCTCTTCAGACCATAGGCCTTTCGCTTCAAGGAACTTACGGAAACGAACGATTGGATCTTTCTTCTCCCACTCGTTGTCTTCATCTTCCGTACGGTAACGAGTTGGATCGTCTCCGGCCATTGTGTGTGGGCCGTAACGATAAGTAAGTGTCTCGATCAATGTCGGACCTTCACCGTTTACAGCACGCTCACGAGCATCTTTCGTTGCGGCATAAACAGCAAGTACGTCCATGCCGTCTACCTGAATGCCTTCGATTCCGGCAGCCACTGCTTTTTGAGCAATTGTTTGCGCTGCAGACTGCTTCTCAACAGGTACAGAAATCGCGAAACGGTTGTTTTGAACAACGAAAATCGCTTGGGCACCGAAAGCACCAGCAAAGTTGATACCTTCATAGAAGTCACCCTGGGATGCACCGCCATCACCTGTATATGTGATTGCTACAGCATTTTCACCACGTTTTTTATAACCAAGACCAACACCGGCTGTCTGCGTGATTTGTGCACCGATGATGATTTGCGGGCTCACTGCGTTCACACCTTCAGGCATTTGGTTCCCTTTATGGTGTCCGCGGGAGAATAGGAATGCCTGGTAAAGCGGAAGACCGTGCCAGATCAATTGTGGGACATCACGGTATCCTGGAAGAATAAAGTCTTCCTTCTCCAATGCAAATTGGCTTCCAAGCTGAGACGCTTCCTGCCCAGCAGTTGGAGCGTAGAAACCAAGACGTCCCTGGCGGTTAAGCGCGATAGAACGCTGGTCAAGAATACGCGTATATACCATACGGCGCATAATTTCTTTCAGATCTTCATCAGATAGGTCAGGCATAAAATCTTCGTTTACGATTTCGCCTTCTTCGTTAAGGATTTGAAACGTTTCGAACTGATTTTCAATGTTCTCAAGAGTTCGTTTCAAAGTCATTCACCCTTTCCTTTCGTATTTTAAAATGGATGCTGTGAGTAGCTTTCCCAATTATGAAAAAAAACTGTACCGATTTGCTCTTTACGTTTTACCCTGAACACTTCTTTATTAATCATGCAGGGACGTTTATAGAAACTGTTACATTCTTCAAGTAAGATTCAATGGTACAATGTCAATCCATTATGTAGTTTAGCTCAAATCGTCATCATTCGTCAATCACTTCGCTACATAATATCTATACATAGTCTTAGAGGCTTCTTACAGCAGTCGAAAAATGACTTATTTTGTTATTTCAGAACACAATACTGTATCACCACAAAATTAAGCCTGTATTAATCTTACGTTTTTTCTTCTATACAATCAACTGAATTGTTTGACCCCGGGGACATAATGTGTCTCATTCCTGCGTTTCCTTCATTAATAAAAGAAAGGGTGGAGGGCAAGTGAAAAGATTGACCACCTTATTGGATAAAGGAGGTAAGTGATTGAGCTTGTCCAATGTCTGATGAGCATCGCTTCAAATAAAAAGCCGCTGACGAATGGTCGTCAACGGTTTCCCCTCTACTCTTCTGAAGTTGAGGATTCTTCTTGCTGTTCATAAGTAACATCAAGTTCCATGGCTTCATAAAGTTCTTTTTTCAATTTATTATACTCTTCTGTATGTTTGTTGAACGTCTCGTTCTGTTCAATCACTTCATTATACTTTTGATTAATCTTATCGATTTGCTCTTGGAGCTTTTCTTCTTTCAAATCCTCGTTCTGCATCATCTCATAGAGTTTGGCATCCAAAGTCAATGCTTCGTCATAAGCTGAATATAAATCCTGGTATGAATCGTACCGAGCATTCATAGTTTCGACTAATTGCTCTGCTTTATCTTTGGCCTCTGCGTTCTCTTCGTCCAGATCCTCAATTAAAGGTTCAATTTCATCGAATTCCTCTTTTGCTGAATCGATGCTCTCTTTTTCAAGTTCAAGCTTTTCTCTTCGTTTTTCAACAATGGAAGCCGCCTGCTTGGACTTCTCCTCGATTTCATCAAATTGATCCATGTTCAAATTGATGATTTCCTCATATAATTGTTGTTCTTCTGTCTCAAGATCCACCATCGGTTGCTGCTGTTCGCGGAAAGCATCTTCTAACGTCACCGCTTTTTCAAGATGTTCATAAATCTGTTCTTCTGCTGACTGACCTGTACAGGCAGACAAGAAAGCTGCTACTGCCAGGAGCACCACTAGCTTATGTAATCGCACACCTTTTCCCCCTCGAATTCCGTGAAACATTATTGTAATCTAAACGTATCTACAATAGTATAATAAATGATATCAAATTGAAAGTACCATTTTCACATATGTTACCATTGACATAGAGATGAAAAAGGTCTATTTGAGAGAGCTCATTATTCCATTCATTATAAATACTGAAATCAATGAGGTAGAGCTTTTTTTGAAAATGTATAGTCTGAAAGGATGTTGCTTAATGATCACAATGGACGATATTGTTCGTGAAGGTCACCCTGCCTTGCGTCAAGTGACGGAGGAAGTGCCCCTCCCCCCTTCTGAGGAGGATAAAGAAACGTTAGAAGAAATGATCCAGTACTTGAAAAATAGTCAGGATGAGCAAGTTTGTAACCGTTACGGACTCCGTCCGGGTGTCGGCTTAGCTGCACCGCAAATCAATGTAAATAAGCGGATGCTTGCGGTCCATTTCACGGATTTGAAAGATAAGTTATACAGCTACGGTTTATTCAACCCTCGCATTGTCAGTCATTCAGTGGAAAAGACGTACCTTTCTACAGGAGAAGGATGTCTGTCCGTCGATCGCGAAGTGCCTGGATATGTTCCACGCTATAGACGTATTACTGTAAAAGCTACAGATCTTGAAGGTAATGATGTGAAGCTGCGCTTGAGAGATTATGCTGCTATCGTGTTTCAGCATGAAATCGATCATCTCCATGGAATCATGTTTTATGATCACATTGATCAGGAGAATCCATTTAAAGAACCTGAAAACGCCACACCTGCCGATCGATAAAAACCAAAAGCTCCACCGTCAATGACGGTGGAGCTTTTTCACTTTTACCTTCTTCCAAATAAGTTCTCTTTTCTTGAAGACTGAGGATCGAGATATCTCTAGGTTCGTTGCCTAGATTGAGCGTCAAGGGTGGCTGGGAAGTTACTCGCTTTCCTGCGGGGACGGACTGGCTGGAGAGCCACCCCATTCGTTGTAAAGAGAAACGAACCCCTATACCGGGCACAGGTAAGTATCTCTTACTCTCCTCCTCTAAGCAGCATAATGCGATATATATCAAGCTTTAAGTTCTGGCTATCCGTAATGATTCATATCACTTCATCATTCAAGCTGATCTTTTAGAAGTTGTTTCGAGAATCCTCCTTGGTAAAGGGACGGAGGGGAATGGCGAGACTCCTGCGCGAAAAAAGTGCTTGGTGAGACCCCACAGGACGCAGTCCGAGGAGGCTCACCGCGCTCCCGCGGAAAGCGAGCTATTCCCCGGTGCCCCCATCCACTTCATAAACATCTCGAAACTGTCCCTCCTCCAGTTAGTAGAAGAAAGGTTATTTCAACAATCCTAGTTCATAAATGGCATGGGAGAGTCCGTCTTCACCGACATCTTTCGTTACAAAATCACTGACTGCTTTCGTTTCAGGAACGGCATTTCCCATCGCGACTCCTGTTCCAACTTCACGAATCATTTCGATATCGTTCAAGCCGTCGCCAAAGGCGTAGGTGTCCTCCATATGAAGACCTGCTGCTTCAATCATCTTTTTAATTCCTTCTGCTTTTGACCCACCTTTAGGAAGGACATCGCAGGAAACGGGATGCCAACGGATGTAATCGAAGGAATCATAAGCTTCTTTGTATTCTTCGATTTCATCACCTTCACAGAATAAAAGGGACTGATAAATGTTTCTCCCTTTGAAAAAAGAGGCATCAGCACTAGGGTGCTCGATATATAGCGTACCCAGGCTCTCTTCAATATGATCGTGATCGGGAACGGAAGCTTTCATTTCTTCATGGTTCATGAAGACCATCGGATGGTTGTTGTGCTCTGCATGCTTATGAAGGCGCTCCAGTTCTGGTTCAGACAAAGGATTGGTGTAGATTTCTTTTCCTTCGAAAACGACATACTGCCCATTGAAACTTACAAAGGAATCGATTCCAAGTTCTTCTCTCAGCTTCTTATACATAAATGGAGCCCGTCCGGTTGCAATGGCACAGTAAACCCCTTCATCTTTGAGTGCCTGGATCGCTGCCTTCGTTTTCTCCGGGAGTTTTTTATCGTGATCTAGTAGTGTTCCATCAATATCAAAAAAAGCAATTTTTTTCGTCATTTCTTTGTTCCTCCTCGTCGGCCTGCGTACAATTTCTCTTATGTATCATAGCATACCCCACTCTTTGGCTATACTGTAGCATGAGTGGATAGGTTTGAGAAGAAAAACACACGATATATACAAAATCTAATATGTAAATGTTTCATTCTTCCACAAACCGTATTATACTAGAGATAACAGGGATTGGGCGGTTTAACGTTTTTTTGTTTTCTTCTTTAAGTATGAAAGGGGATAGATGCAGATGATGAAGCGTCTACGAAGGAAGCTTAGAAAACGTTGGAAAGATTTCATGAAACGAAAAACATACGCGTAAACCATTGTTTAAGGGTGTACCGAGCACCCGCACATACCATTATCATTCCCATAGACGAAACAAACGTGCTATGATGATGACAGGACAAGAATGTGGAAATTATATCTAGTTAGGAGCGATAGAGTAATGATATTTAAAGTACTTTATCAGGAACTTGCGAGCGAAGTTCCTGTCCGTGAACGTACAGACAGCATGTACGTGGAAGCGGAAACAGAAAGACAAGTTCGTGAAAAATTAAAAAATGAAGGATTCAATATTGAATATATTCAGGTGCTTGATGAGGATCATCTTGAATATGAAAAGCAATCCGAAGATTTCAAAGTGGAGAATTTTTAACTTATGAAATTCGTAAAAAATGACCAGACAGCCGTATTCGCCCTTGGCGGACTCGGTGAAATTGGTAAAAACACGTACGGAGTACAATTCCAAGACGAAATCATCCTCATTGACGCTGGTATTAAATTCCCGGAAGACGAGCTGCTCGGTATCGACTATGTTATTCCGGATTATACGTACCTCGTCCAAAATCAAGACAAGATCAAAGGGCTGTTCATTACGCACGGTCACGAAGACCACATTGGTGGAATTCCTTACTTGCTGCGTGAAATCAATATTCCAATTTATGCGGGCAAATTGGCGCTCGGCCTTATCCGCAATAAGTTGGATGAACACGGTCTCTTGCGGAATGCGAAACTGAATCCCATTCAGGAAGACGATGTCATCAAATTCCGTAAAACATCCGTATCGTTCTTCCGTACGACGCACAGTATCCCTGATTCCTACGGTGTGGTAGTTAAAACTCCACCAGGAAACGTCGTACACACAGGGGACTTCAAATTCGACTTCACCCCTGTAGGAGAACCAGCTGATCTTGCTAAGATGGCTGAAATCGGTAAAGAAGGCGTGCTTGCCCTATTATCCGATAGTACCAATGCAGAAGTTCCTGGTTTTACTAAGTCCGAACGAATCGTAGGACAAAGTATCGATGACATCTTTTCGCGTATGGATGATGGTCGATTAATCTTTGCAACCTTTGCATCAAACATCCACCGTCTTCAACAAGTGGTGGAATCTGCCGTTAAGAAAGGCCGTAAAGTGGCTGTTTTCGGACGAAGCATGGAATCTTCCATCCGAATCGGTCAGGAACTTGGATATATCCGTGCCCCTAAGGATACATTCATTGATGCCCAGCAGATCAACCGACTTCCAGCAAATGAAGTCGTGATCCTTTGTACAGGCTCACAAGGTGAACCAATGGCTGCCCTGTCACGTATCGCCAACGGTACTCACCGTCAAATTCAAATTCAACCAGGCGACACCGTCGTGTTCTCTTCTTCCCCAATCCCTGGAAACACGATCAGTGTCAGCCGTACGATTAATAAACTCTACCGCGCCGGTGCCGATGTCATCCACGGCCCATTGAATGACATCCACACATCCGGTCACGGTAGTCAGGAAGAAATGAAGCTGATGCTTCGTTTGATCCAACCGAAATTCTTTATGCCGATTCACGGGGAATACCGCATGCTGAAGGAGCACACGAAGCTCAGCCATGATTGTGGCGTCGAGCCTGAGAACTGCTTCGTCATGGATAATGGTGACGTCCTTGCTCTTGGTAAAGAGGAAGCAAGTGTCGCAGGTAAAATCCCGTCCGGCTCTGTCTATGTTGACGGAAGCGGAATTGGTGACATCGGTAACATCGTCCTTCGTGATCGTAGAATTCTTTCTGAAGAAGGTCTTGTCATCGTAGTCGTCAGTATCAACATGAAAGAATTCAAGATCGCATCAGGTCCTGATATCATCTCCCGTGGATTCGTCTACATGAGAGAATCAGAAGACTTGATCAAAGAAGCACAGAATCTCGTCAGCTCCCATGTTGAAAAAGTGATGGAGCGTCGTACGACTCAATGGTCTGAGATCAAAAATGAAATCACAGATACCATTGCTCCGTTCTTATTTGAAAAGACGAAGCGTCGTCCGATGATCCTTCCAATCATTATGGAAGTGTGACCTTAAAAAAATCCCCGCTGGATTTCCAGCGGGGATTTCTTTTTTATGTCAGTCGTTTCAATGCTTTTTTCATGTCCGGTAAGTCGAGATTCCCTGTTTCAAAAAATTCTTTGACGATATACTTGGAGAAGTTTACGGCTGACTGATAATCAATCTTCCCAGGAAGTGGCGCCTGGTCTTCAATAACGACATCAATCAGTACAGGTTTTTCGGAGACGAAAGCCTGCTTCATTTTTGTAGAGAGCTCCTCATAGGACTCCACTCGATAGCCTTCTCCCCCACAAGCTTCCGCAAACTTAGCGAAGTCCACTTCTCCCAAGTTTGTCGCATAATTCAAATGCCCCATCTGTTCTTGTTCGTACTTAATCATACCGATTTTACTATTGTTCAGCACGATCATCTTGATCGGCAGCTCATATTTGACAGCCGTCACAAAATCATGCATCACCATGGAGAATCCACCATCACCGGAAACTCCGATTACCTGTTTATCCGGATACGCTTTTTTCGCTGCAATCGCTCCAGGAAGTCCACTTCCCATCGTTGCCAACCAGCCAGACAAAACGAACTTTTGGTTCACGAGATGCAGGAAGCGGGAAAGCCATACGGTCACATTGCCTACGTCGCCAGAGATAATAGCTCCTGGTTCCATATGCTTTTCAAGTTCATACATCACTTGAGGAGCATGTAATGGGTTATCCGTGGATCTTTTCTCCTCTTGAAGAGCGATTCTCCAGTCATTCATTTTTTCCTGGTAATACTCCAGATACTCTCTCTTTTCAACAGGAGCCGTAAGCTTGGCAAGAGCGGCCATTGTTTCTTTACTGTCCCCAGCAAGCCCGACTTCAATGGGATAATATTTCCCAAGGTTTTCAGGCTTATTGTCGATTTGAATGGCTGCGACATCATCAGGTAGGAAATCACGGTATGGAAACTGTGTGCCTACGAGAATCAGCAGGTCCGTTTCCTTCATGGCATGGTAAGCCGGCTTTGTACCGATTTGACCATGCTGTCCGAGGCAGTAGGGATGATTATCAGGAATCACTCCTTTTGCAAGCAGACTTAAAATAATGGGAGCTTTAATCGACTCGGCAAAATCGATCAGTTCATTCGGGGCATTTCTCGTTCCCTGACCCGCCAAAATGATCGGCTTTTCTGCTTTTTCAATAAGTTGTCTTGCTTCGTTTAATTGTTTTTGTGAAGGGAAAATTTCTGGTCTATAATAATCTCCGGAAGTGAGGCGAACCTCATCTGTCTGCTTGGCCGCGAATAAATCATCAGGGACAATCAGGACAGATACCCCTTTATGTGCGTAGGCTTCTTTAATAGCCTGGTCAAGCAGGTCTGGGAGCTGTGCTTCCGTCTCTGCCCGGCGGTTGAATACTGCGACATCATCGAACATTCTCTCCAAGTTGATTTCCTGGAATGCCCCTGTCCCTACTTCTTCACTATGCACTTGTCCAACAATCGCAAGAACAGGCGCGCTGTCCGCTTTGGCATCATAAAGGCCGTTAAGTAAGTGAACCGCTCCAGGTCCAGCGATAGCGGCTGTAACTCCGATTTTTCCTGTCAGTTTAGCATAAGCAGCTGCTGACAGGGCTCCGGTTTCCTCGTGGCGGACTTGGACGAATTCAATTTCATCCTGCCTTTTCCTTAAATCATCGATTAACTCGTTGATGGAATCTCCCGGCATACCATATATGTGATCGACACCCCAATTAATGAGTTGTTGTGTCATGACTTCACCTGTTCGTTTATTGAACATCTAAATCATCCTTTCAAGCTCCATATTATCTTCTATAACCTTTCTTATTTCCTTTTCCCGCTTTTCTTAAACAAAAAGATGGATGCGCAAACCTAATCACCTTTGTGCTGCCTATCTGCTCTTATCGTTTCTCATTTTCGATATATTTACTGATGAAATAAAAAAAGCACTTCGAATAATCATTCGAAGCGCTTTCTGAACTACTTTTTATTCTCCTTATCTTCCAGTTCGAGTATTTCATTTCCCAGCTGATCAATTTTCTCCTCCAGAGACTTCATAAACAGAATTTTCGAATCCAGTTCTTCTTCGTATTCAAAAGTCTGACCAAGGATCTTTTTCATTTGCTCATCTAAAAAGGTTATCATATCTTCGGAAGCATCCCCTGTTTCATTTGAAAAAGCATGCAAGTATTTTTGATTGAGTTTCACCAGTTTTTCATTCTCAGCCTTCCATTGGTGCAAAGAGTGTTCTTTTTGCTCCAGTTCCGAGCGGGCGGCAGATAATTTCTTTTCTAACTGCCCTTTCGTCTGCTCCCATTCTTCCTCCTTCTTCTTCCATTGCTGACATTCCTTTTCGTATACCTGATTGTTCTTCTCGAACTGCTCTTTTTCTTTTTTAAATTGTTGAAGCAATTGGTCATTTGCTTTTTGCTGACCCATTAATTTGTCTTTTTCCTGCTTCAATTTTTGAATCGAATCTTGTAAAGTCGGCAATTTCTGCTCAAACGCTTTACTCGTGGCACTTCGTTTTTCAAGCTCATTTTTTAAATGTCGAATCGTTGCCTGCTGTTCGGACTTTTCTTCTAAAGAATTCTTTAACCTGCTTGCCTGCGATTCATTTTTAGCAAGGAGTTTATTGATTTTTCTATCCTTATCTTCATAGTCAGCTTTCAGTTTTGAATACTCTTCTTTCTGTTTCTCCTGTTTATTCATCAGTTCAGCATAGGTTTCTTCTGCCTGATTTAAGGATTTCTTGTACGTATTCATTTGTTTGTCTCTTTCCACTTGTTGAGACTCTAAATCCTGGACCTTTCCATTTAATTCGTCTTTTTCTTGAAGGATCATTTCCATGCTTTCTTTCAAGGATTGGTTTTCTCCGGATAGATCAGCCAAACGTGCCGCATGTGCAGATGCTTTTTCTTCATACTCCTGGATGGATTTTTTCCACTCTATTTTTATCTCTTCCAGTTCTTTTTCTTTCTTATTGAGCCGATACTCGACTTGAGTGATTTCTTTTTTAGCTGAGGAAAGGTGTTGGGAAATCTCTGAAAAATTTTTTTGATACCGTTCCGCTTTTTCCCTCCACACAGCCGCTTCCTCTTGTAACGCTTCTTGACGCTTCTCGCTATTTGACAATTGGGATTCTATTCCTTGAATCCTGCGATGGGCTTCCTCTGTGGCTACCCCTTTTTCTTTAATCAGTTCTTCATTCTCCTGCAAGAGTTCAGCATTTTCCTTTTTTAATTTACTTAATAGAGCATAATGGTAATTTTCCTGATAATCCTTTACTTTCTCTTTGTATTTGGCGAGTTCTGACTTAAAATGAATGATTTTCTGTTGAAGAACGATTGTGTCTTTCTCCATTTTCATTCCTCCCATCAACAAATCTACTTACTCCTCCAACAAATCAAGAATGTCCTTGAGCTTTTTTTCTTGTTCTTCCATAAGGGACTCCCATTTTTCATCATCTAAAGGAGCGGAAGCCACAGGTTTATTCCAGGAGTGTCCTTGATGGAACATCATCATTATAAATAGCATATGAATGGTCTCCCCATCCAAAAACATGAAACTCTTGTCTGTATCGCCTTCCTTTACTTCTCCCAATTTACGAACCATCCATTGTTTTAGATACTTTTTCATTAAAATTTGGAGTTCCAGGTCATCCACCTCAGCCTTCCCCCTCCCTCACATTCATTCCACTAACATGAATTTGGTTTAAAGAAGGGATGCCATTTTCAAATCCATCCCCATACGTAAAACCTTTCATGCTCTCTGTATAATTCTCTTGAGGTGACCATTTCATTTGGAAATTATTAAACGATAAGAGGTTGCCAGGCTCTATATGATTCACCTCTATTGGCTTCAACCAAAACTCTTCTTTATCGGATTTTTCATTCATCCTTTCCCAGGCTCCCGGCATGCGCATTTTCATGGTTGAGTCCTTGTAAACATATTTTCCGGAAAAGCGAAGGATGGAAGCTTCTTTAAGCTTCAGGCAGATGTAGGGGTTACGGAAGGGTTCCATTTGATGATTATAAATATGAAAACTTCCAATAAGCATGCTTTCTTGAGCTGGGTCGTGGGAAAAATGAATAGAATATGTAAAATAACAGTACGTAGATGGAGCCTGGTGTTTTTTTAGTGATTGAACCTTCGCTTTAATGGATTGAAGATACTGGTCATTCTTCCTCTTCCATTGTGAGATGTTGTCCTCCACTTTGACCACCTCCTCTAGTCTCCATGACTTCCTATTAATGGGGGACCCGCCGTTTGAGGGTTCACCATTTTTTGCAAAAATAAAAAGAGAGGATCAGATCCTCTCTTTTAATCTATGCTTAATACTTAAGCATCATCACCATTGTCGCCATCAACATTTGGGAACAATACAGGGCATTGTGGTGGAATTGTAGGAGTCGGGCAAGGCGGGATAGGAAGAATATCACGCGGTTGGCAGAACTCTGCTACGATTTCAAGTGTGACATCGTATGTGGACTGAATGCTTTGGCATAGACGTACAGTCACATCAACATCAAGCTCGTCGACTTCTGTTCCGTTTTCTACACAAGAAGCTGTGCAAACGAAGCAGCTCAAGTCTGTGTAATCCACATCAATGTCTGTGCCTTCTGGTGCACAAAGAAGAACCTGCTCACAGCGCGTGAATGTAGCGCTTCCAACCTCAACGGTTCCTCCACCTAATTCAGGTGTAAGTTCAACAGAAATGGTCACTTCAAAGTTTTTACGAATGTTGACAAGCTGCAAAGTCAGCAACGTACCATCTACAACAAGTTCCTGATCTACTCGCCCAAGAACCTCGACATCAATAGGTTCCACTTCACATGTTACTGAATCGATGACGATATCATCACATGTCAACTGACCCCCATCTGGACCGACTGGTAGTTCAAGTCCATCGACACTCAAATCGAAAGTCGCTTCATTGATAATCCAATCATAAACTTTTTCTGTGTTGATACATAGGAGCTCCTGGCCCCCAGTAAGATTTTTTGCTTGCATGGTATGCAAACACCTCCGAATAAGATTTTTCTTTCATTCGTAGCATATGAACGGATGTACCGATGGGTCTAGTGCAAATGCTGATATTTCGTACGTTTTAGCATTTTGTGCGAACACCTATAGTAGATTCATGGACATGGATGGCTGTGACTGTCCTTGTAAAAAGAAAAATCTAAAATAATCCTTTTTTCAAGGCATACAATGATTAGTACACGAATACAATTGCGGAATTTACGAAATAACCGGCACATATGTCACGTATTGGAAACACAAAAATAGTATATTAATGTGCTTGAAAAGGGTGATGAGTGATGGATCAAAAACGTCCGAACAACTCAAAAGAACTAGAATCTAAACTGGAAAAATTGTCGCTTTATAAAGAGATGCTGCAATCACTACAGAAAACCAATGTCATCGATGACTACCTTCTTATCAAACAAGAATCACATGATTCTAAGAATCAAACAGAAGGAGTTTTAAAGAAAATGGATGAATACCATTACAACGCCGAGCAGAGATCCCAACAACTCGCTGCTCAAATACAATCCGTGAAGGAAACAGTGAACGGATTGCAAAAAGACATCGACTTTATTAAAGAGAAAATGGACCGTCTTCAAGTCCATGATTTAATGGAGAAAATGAATCGTTTCATGGATAATCAAGGGTCTGCTAAAAAAGCAGAGGAAGTGAACGAGGTCACTCGTTTGACTCAGGAAATCCAGCAGTTGAAGCAGCAAATGCAAACCGTTGAACATCAGAAGGAAATCCCTGTTGCTGAACACCCTGCGAACCAAAAAGGAAAAGTTCAAACATCCGATTTTCGGAAGCTTCAAAATATGCTTCAATCAAAGAGGATCTCACCACAACGAAATGATTACCATCAGCCAATGAGTCACCAACATCCCTATACGTCCTACCAGCAAAACTACTCTGTTAGTACCCAGGGGTTCCAAGGCCCCTCATCGTTTCCTAAACCGACGAGAGCCAAAGCTGGAAAATCAAAAACTTACGTCAACCCTCAGTTCGACTTCAACCAGCAGACAACGATAAAGGCAAACTCAAAAAAAAACGATAAAGAAACCGCCCACGTCGGAATAAACAAAGAGAAGACCACAAGGAAAACGAATATTCAATTTCAATTGATGAAACCAGAATCCGCACAAATGGCCATTTACCATGCAGAAGCAAAGAAACCAAGTATAAAGAGAAATGAATCGAACAGTGAAAATAATCAAATAGAAACCAAAGATCATTCAAATTCCAGTAGTGAATCCATGAAGAAAAAGGAACGTTCCCTGTTTTCTATTTTCCAGCGGTGGAACAGCTGATATGATAATACTGAAGGATTTATATGATCAAATGGTTCGCCAAGGCTCTGAAGCTCTCCCGTATGAAACGTGTGGTCTACTCACTGGTGAAGGTCCCAGCGATATTCAAAAGTTATGGCCGTTAGAAAATGAATGGAAGTCGCCTCATCGCTTTTATGTGAGTAAGAAGGTCGTCGAAGAGACATTAGAGAGAATAACAGCAATCAATCAGACGGTGCTGGGCGTTTATCACTCTCACCCAACCACAGCACCAGTTCCTTCCTTTTATGATCTTAAGAATCATGCGGATGATGAGGTTAAAATGCTGATTATCTCCTATAAAACCAGCCCTCCAACGGTAAAATGTTATTCCATTAAGAATTTTACTTATGACGAACACCCTTTTTCCATAGAATAAACACCTGCCCTTCCCATTCAACCTTTTTTGATTATAATAAACTATCAAGGTTAAGGAGAGGTAAACGTGAAAGCCAGAAATGTGAAAAGACAAGTTCAAAACAAGCCTTTTATGAGAGCTTCCAACCAACCAATTGTCATTAACACATCTTCCAGTAAAACCGTTCGTCCACGTGGCGGATGCTGTGGTAAAAAAAGAACCTAATCCACTCGCCTCCGAATGAGAGGAATTGAGCGTTCTTATTTATGTATCATAATCCAAAGAGACTCTTTCTCATCTCATGGGATTAAGACATCCCTGGGAACAAGAAGTCTATATGAATAATCCAAATGAATTCTCCATATAAGATGATAAAAAAAGGAAGAAGACGCCATCGGTACACTGCGTCCTCTTCCTTTTCTTTGTATATTTTTTTGGCAGGATCCACGGCCTAATCCTCTAATACCAGGTTCTTTTCAAAACGACTGATATCTTTATCGGCACCAATGACGATCAGCACATCACTTTCTTTAATTTCTTCCGTTGCCATTGGGGAGACAATCACATCCTTGTCCCGTTTAATCGCAACGACGTTACATCCATACTCTGCACGGATATCAAGATCTACGAGGGTTTGACCACCCATTTTGCTTCCTGCTTTCACTTCAACGACACTATGGTCATCAGAAAGCTCGATATAATCAAGGATGTTATTCGAGATGATGTTATGAGCGATTCGTTTACCCATATCACGTTCCGGGTGAACGACTTGATCGGCTCCTATTTTATTGAGGATTTTTTCATGGTAATCATTTTGGGCCTTGACCGTAATCATTTTGATGCCCATTTCTTTTAGAATCAATGTCGTCAGCATGCTGGCCTGGATATTGTCCCCTATGGCTACAATGACATGATCGATGTTACGGAACCCGAGCTCTTTCAATACATACTCATCGGTTGAATCAGCTATGACGGCATGTGATGCAATATCCCGGTATTCGTTTACTTTATCTTCATCAAGGTCAAGAGCAAGTACTTCCATGCCCTCACGGCTCAATTCACGGCAGATGCTGCCCCCGAACCGGCCGAGACCGATGACGGCGAATTCTTTTTTCATACGTCTACCCCCAACTGTCTCGCAAATTCTATGCTTTATTTTATCACATTCACCCTATCACAACATATGAAATCTCTATATTCATATGAGATCATCCAAGGATGCCTCTATTCCTGAAAGCTCAATTCCTGCCCTTTCTCATGAGGACCTGAAATCGATGGGGTCTCTCGTTCTTTTTTCTTTAGCAGAGCTCTTCATTTTTGCTCCTATTATAAAAGAAAGGAGAGAAAAAATGATGAAAAAGAAACCTGGAATGCCATAGGCTGCGCCTTCAAAGCCCCTTATGTTAACATAACCGTGATAAAAAAGTATGGCAGCAGCAATTGTTAACAAGCATCCGGGTAACATCCTGATCCATAGGGAAAAGTCTTTTTTACTGAACCACCATGAGAGTGTTAATCCTATGATTCCTGGTACTAAAGATACGAGGAAAGGTCCATAAAGCATCATAAGAGTATCTCCTTTTCATTAGGATTTGAGTTCTCTACTAAAACCGATTATAGAAACCTTATACGATACGAAATCGATTTTGTTTCAACAGAGCACTTTTTTTCAAACAAAAAGCATAGAGTCCATAGACTCTATGCTTTTCAGATCGTGCGTTTATTTTTTCCCTTTTACATAGTCTGCGTCGAATAGGAAGAGTCTCATTAACAGGAAGAGTGATGGTATCAACAATAACAGTCCTGCAATAAAAACGATCACTAAAGCGATAGCCATAGAATCGTTGGTCACACCACTGGTAATGGTAACGTAAGGGTAAAGCAAATACGGTAAATGAGAGGCTCCATATCCGAAGAAGGCGATGAAAAATTGAATCATGACAGCAATAAAGGCCCATCCATAATACTTCCCTTGATAGACGAGAAAGACAGCAATCATGAAAAAGGCTACCGAGATTCCGAATACCCACCATAATTCAATGGCTCTTTGAAAATGATCCATATTCTGCTGACTGAGTGCTATGAATGTCGTAAGACTGGCAATGATCGTGGGAGAACTCCAGAATAACGCGTATTTTCTAAGGATTTCAAGCGCCGGTTGATCTCCTGCCCGGTTGGCATAGTAGGCAAGAAACATGGCGCTGATATAAAGGACACTGACGATCGCTAGAAAAACAACACTCCATGAATATGGACTTGAGATTAATTCTCCGTAAAGGAGTTGGACACCGTTAGCCGTCTCTTCAATATATCCACCTTCGGATATCGTTAACGCCGTAGAAAGAGAAGCCGGGATGAGCAGACCTGTCGCTCCATACAGGAACATATAAAGAGAATTATCTTTCGATCCATAGTTTTCAAATGCATAAAAGGACCCTCTGATTGCGAGCAGGACAATAGCGATGCTTCCAGGAATCAAAAGCGTTTGTCCAAAATAGTAGGCCATATCCGGAAAAAACCCAACGAGTCCTACAAAAAAGAAGACAAAGAAGACGTTGGTCACTTCCCAGACAGGGGATAAATACCGGGAAATCAGCTGATTGATCAAATGGTCTTTCTTCGTCAATCGTGCATAATAGGCAAAGAAACCAGCACCGAAGTCAACGGAAGCAACGATCAAATATCCATAAAGAAAGAGCCAGAGAACGGTAATTCCTATCAATTCATAACTCATGAGTCACCCTCCCTGCTTGCAGCGGCTGTCTGAGGATAACGGTGTTCCAATTCCAATTCAGCCGGTTTTCCTTTGAATATTTTCCGTAATGTCATAAGACATCCCATAGCGAGCACGAGGTACACTGCCGCAAAAAGAATGAACATCGAGAATACATACGGAGAGGTTGTCGCACCTTCTGCAACGGTCATGAATCCACGTAAAATCCACGGTTGGCGTCCTACTTCTGCGTAAATCCAGCCAAACTCGATCGCAAACATGGTCAGAGGACCTGTAGCTACAATGCCCCATAACAGAAGCGGGTTGTATTCGTTCCATCTTTTAATCTTCCAAAAAATGAGGAATAGAAGTGAAATGCCGAGTGTGTAGAATCCGATGCTGACCATAAGGTCGAACATGTAGTGGATCCATAGAGGTGGCCGTTCCTCTTCCGGAGTTTCATTTAACCCTTCAACCTCTGCATTAAAATCGCCGTGTGCAAGAAAACTCAACGCATTCGGGATCCGAATCGCATTCTCTACTTCATTGTTTTCATTCAACGTACCAAATACAACAAGGTCCGCCCCTTCCTCTGTTTCAAAATGCCACTCCCCTGCCGCCAATTTTTCCGGCTGGTATTCAGCAAGGAATTTAGCAGAAAAGTCGCCGGCAACAGCTGTCAGAATCGCAAATAGAAACGTCATCGTAACCGTAAGCTTCAACGCTTTTTTATGATATAACGACCCTTTTTTCACGAGAATAATGAAGGCCGCAATACCTGCAAGTACCGCAGCGGCTGTTAAATAGGAAGAGGAAATCACATGAAACACTTTGGTCGGGGTTGCAGGGTTGAACATTGCCGCTATTGGGTCAACCGCTGTAAAGCGTCCATCCTCCATTTCGAAACCCTGAGGTGTGTTCATAAAAGAATTGACTGTGGTAATGAAAAAAGCGGACAACGTCCCCCCGATGACCACAGGTATGGATAAGATCCAGTGATAGATTGGTTTCTTAAACCTGTCCCATGTATATAAATAAATGCCAAGGAAAATCGCTTCAAAGAAAAACGCGAACGTTTCCATGAAAAGCGGCAACGCAATGACATTCCCTGCCAACTGCATAAAACTTGGCCAAATTAATGATAACTGCAGGCCGATCGCCGTACCTGTTACTACTCCGACAGCTACAGTAATCGTATAGCCGCGTGTCCACCTGCGGGCAAGCAATGTATAGTGTGGATCTTTTTTCTTAATTCCGATGAGCTCGGCAATCGATACGAGTACAGGAACGCCGACACCAAGCGTCGCAAAAATCGCATGGAAAAGCAGTGTCATAGCTGTAAGCGCCCGGCTCAATTCAACGGTTTCAAAACCAAACATCTTTCTTCCCCCTAACTAAAATCGGTCATACTACCGTTAGTATAAAGCTTGAAAACGGTTCATGGTCAGATGGTTGTTGACGATTTTGTGACATCCTTCACAAAGTGTCTATTATATGAAAATATTACCCCAACATCTTCCTAGTGTCGAACATTATGCCTATTTCTCCTCTTCCCCATTGCTACATCCATGTAACTTAAGAATAGCAATTACAAACACACTCCTTCTTACTATAGCTCCCTTTAGTGGAAGACTCAGTTTCGAGACTTTTGTTGAGTGGATGGGGGCTACGGGGAATAGCTCGCTTTCCGCGGGAGCGCGGTGAGCCTCCTCGGACTGCGTCCTGTGGGGTCTCACTAAGCACTCTTTTCCCGCAGGAGTCTCGCCATTCCCCTCCGCCCCTTTGCTATATAACTATCCCGAAACCACTTTCCAATCTTCAGCTTTTCAGTTTGATGGGAGTATAAGCATGAAACTCCCATGCCGGGGTGATTGAACCCTAAAAGCTTGATACAGAGCGTTTTATGCTTACAACAATCGGGATAGAGGAAGACCTTCCAACTTGGCAAAGGGGTTCGTTATCCCCTTTATCGAATGGGGTGGCTGGGAAGCTGCGAGACTCCCGTGGGAGAAAGGAGATCGGCGAGATCCCGCAGGGCGTAGCCCGAGGAAGCTCGGCACTCCCCCACAGGAAAGCGAGTAGCTTCCCAGCCACCCCTGACTCCAAATATGGCAAACGAAGCCCCCAAACATCTCGAAACTGAGTCTTCAAGAAAACTGCCATTTAGTTGAACAAAAAAAGACACCGCTAACCGGTGTCTTTTTGAAGCATTATATAGCATCAAGCATTTGGAACTGGGCTTTTACAAGGTCGTAGTACTCGCCTTCCTGATCCATCAGTTCATCATGTGAACCTTGTTCCAGGATGCGTCCATTTTCAAGGACGAAAATGTTGTCTGCTTCTCGTATCGTGGACAAGCGGTGGGCAATCATGATCGCTGTCCGTCCTTTCAGCAGTTTACGAAGCGCCTGCTGGATTTTAAGTTCGGTTTCTGTATCGATACTTGCCGTTGCCTCATCCAAAATGAGAATTCTTGGGTTGGCAAGGAGCGCACGGGCGAAGGACAGGAGCTGTCGCTCACCGGCAGAAAGGATATTTCCCCGCTCTTCGACTTCTGTTTCATAACCGTTATTAAGACGCTGGATAAAATCATCTGCTCCAACGACTTTTGCCGCTTCGATGACATCTTCATCGGAAGCATCCGGGCGTCCGAAACGGATGTTTTCCATAATTGTACCTGAGAAGATGAACGTATCCTGCAGGACCACACTAATCTGCTGACGGACACTATCAATCGTGGCATTCTTCAGGTCTACCCCATCAATTTTGACTGCTCCCTTGGTCGGATCGTAGAAACGACTGATTAAGTTCGCGATTGTCGACTTTCCGGACCCTGTATGACCGACAAGAGCGACGGTCTCCCCTTCCTTCATTTCAAGGTTGATGTCGTGAAGGGCGATGCGCTTAGAATCGTAGGCGAATTGGACATGATCAAATTCAATATGTCCCCTCATGTCTTTCAGCTCAATGGCATCTTTCTTCTCCTCCACGTTTGGTTCCTCATCCAGGAATTCAAAAATCCTCTCAGAAGCAGCCATAGCCATCAGGAGCTGGTTATACATCTGTCCTAAACGGGAAATCGGCTCCCAGAACATACCAAGGAAGAAAGCGAACATGACGAAGTCCCCTACCAGGATACTGGACTCCAGGATTAAGTGAGCACCATACGCGACTAGGATGACCGTTCCAACCGCATTGCTCATCTCAACAAATGGACGGAACATGGCACTTTTCCTTGAAGCTGTGTTCCAGGATTCGAAGTTATCCGTATTCACACCATTGAAGTACTCTATATTTTCTTTTTCCTGAGAAAAAGATTGAGTAATGCGAATCCCCTGGAGGCTTTCATTCAAATGCGAATTCAGCCTCGATTGTTGAATCCGTACGTTCTGCCAGGAGCGGCGAATATTACGGCGCAGCTTCGTTGATATATAAAACATGATCGGCAGAATGACTAGAATCGCCAGGGCAAGTTTTGGACTGAAGACTAAAAGAATGACGACAATTCCTGTCAACATGACCACGTCCATCAGCAGGTTGATGATCCCATTCGTGAACAATTCCTGCAGGGAGTTAATGTCGTTCATGATCCGGACGAGGATAGAACCCGCGGACCTTGAGTCAAAAAACTTATGCGAAAGTCGTTGGACGTGGGAAAATAAATGCTGCCTCAAGTCATAGATCACATTCTGACCGAGAATGTTCACATATTTAATTCTAAGTGCATTGCCGATATAGCTGAGTAAATACATGATGGCAATTCCAACCACAAGTTGGATCAATAGATTGGTGTTCCCATCAGCAATCGCCATGTTGATGGCTACTTGACCAATTAAAACGGGAACAACCAGTCTCACGATCGTGGATACGAGCATCGCAATGATCGCAACAGGCAGCAATGTTTTGGCATAGGGCTTCAAGTACTTGAGCAGCCGCCACATTTGAGCCCAGTTGAACGGCTTCTCAATCGCCTGGTCCTGCGTATATTTAAATCGATTCAAATGGGTGCTCGTTTCTGGTTCATGCTTGGGTTTGCGAGCCATGGTCTCCCTCCTTTTATGAAATATTAGATGTCTTTAAAATTTTCTCTTTGTCCTGATATTGAATATCGTAGATTCGTTGATAAGGTCCTCCATTTGTAAGAAGGTCCTCATGCACGCCACGTTCCTTGACGGCACCGTCTTCAAGTACGATGATTTCATCGGCATGTTTCAATGAAGAAATACGGTGGGCAATGATGAATGTCGTACGACCTCTCATCACTTCCTGCAATGCTTTTTGAATCTTGAACTCTGTTTCCATATCAACAGCAGACGTTGCGTCATCCAACACGAGAATTGCTGGATCAATAAGAATCGCACGTGCTATGGCAATCCGTTGCTTTTGACCTCCGGAAAGACCCATGCCCCGCTCCCCTAAAAGGGTGTCATAGCCGTCAGGCATCTCCATGATAAATTCATGAGCCTGGGCTCTTTTGGCGGCATCTATGACATCTTCAATCGTCGCGTCGGGATTTCCATAAGCGATGTTTTCTTTAATGGTCGTTGAGAAAAGGAAAGACTCCTGTAAAACAAAGCCGATATTCTTGCGCAGACTTTTCAAGCCATACTCCTGGACCGGACGACCATCGACGAGAACTTCCCCTTTTTCCGGTTCGTAAAATCGGGTGATCAATTGAGTGATACTCGTTTTTCCTGACCCTGTAGCTCCAATCAGTCCGATCGTTTTGCCAGGAGGTGCATCAAAGCTTATATCTTTCAATGCAGAATCGTCATCTTCAACGTACGTGAGGGTGACATCATTGAATGTCACATGACCTTGCAAACGATCTTGATGAATCGCTTCATCCTTCTCACTAATTTCTTCGTCTGCCTCTAAAATTTCAAGCAACCGTTCACCAGAAGCTTTCGCCTGTGAGAAAAGGTTAATGACGAAACCTAAGTTCATCAAAGGCCCAAGGATATACCAAACGAGACTAAAGAAGGCGACCAGTTCACCTAACTGCATCGTATTGTTCATAACCATGGAGCCCCCGTAAGCCAGCAGAGCTACAACGGATACGTTGCCGATAAACTCCATCAGTGGAAAGTAACGGGCCCATATGTTGGAGGTTGTAATGAACTTGGTTCGGTAATCTTCACTTCTGTTCGAAAATCGTCCGATCTCAAACTCCTCTCTCGAAAGAGATTTAACAGTATTCATCCCGCTGATATTTTCCTGTACTCTTGTATTCAGCTTCCCGAATGATTTCCGAATCTTCCGGAAAGCCGGGTGGACCTTACGATCGAAACGGTACACCACAAGGGCCAAAAACGGCATCGCAGCCATTGTGACAAGGGCGAGGGGGACGGAGAAATAAAACATCACGCTCAAGCTGATTACAATCAAAAGGAAGATGCGGATAAGTTCCGAAAATCCAAAGGAGAGGAAGAAACGAAATCCTTCCACATCTGCTGTAAGTCTCGACATCAAATCTCCTGTCTTCGCATTGTCATAATAGCGGAAAGGAAGGCGTTGGAGCTTTTTGTACAACTCATCACGCATCGTAAATACGGAACGGATTCCGAAGAAGTCCCCTAAATACTGGTGGTAATATGTAGCGAACCCTTTGATGATCATGAGTGCGATAAATGCGGTACATATATAGGGAATGAGACTGTACTCTTCAGCGAGAACGACATCATCGATGGTCACCTTCAACACGATTGGATAGACGACGGTAATGATGGTCACAAAGAATAATGAAAACAAGGACCAAAAGAAATAATTTCGATACGGCCAGTAAAAGGCCTTTAGTTTTTTAAACGTATCCAAAGGTTTCCCTCCTTCTTATTTTTTAACGTAATATTAAATATATCGGGTTCCGAAATAAATATCTACCCATTTGCAATAATTTTTAAAATTTTCTATCTAGAGGATGATTTTCCCTCCTTCTAAAGTTGTAGAGCTTGATGTAATGAAATAGTGTAAGACCAAACGTCACTCTAAGTACGAATATTCAGGGGGGTCTATAATGAAGGTGAATCGCGTCCTCTAAAGAGGATGACCAGGATAGCTCCCAGCCAGGAATTCTTGAGCACAGTATTTCATGGATAACTCTGATTTATTTATCCGTGGTTTTTAATCTTTTATCGGTTTCTTTCGTCGTTTTATCAGTGACTTTCACATTTTTTTCAGTAAGAGAAAGAATTTTGATTAGGAAAGCTATGGATTTCCCCTGAGTTTTCTCAATACTAATACACAACTCTTCCATTCTTATGGAGATGAATTGCCTTCTATACCTTCTTCATATTTGTGTTCCTTGCCTCATCTTCCCTTACTTTGCTATATAGCCGGATTAAAATTTTGTGTCTTTAAATGTAAAACGTTGAATTTTAATGTCGGATTCCGATATTCTATTAGAGGAGACCGGAAGAAGGAAAGGAGTTTATTCATGAACTTATTTGAAGAAGGATTAAGTTTTAATTTTGATGTACTTATCGAATGGCTGATCACAGGAGGTCTGAAAATCGCGGTCATTCTCATTGCCTTTGCGATTATCAAACCTGTAGGTACGAAAGCGATTGAGGCAGCGATCAATCGCATGAGTCAGCAGCGTAATATTGCAGAAGGAAGAAATAAGACGTTACAGAAGATTTCTGTGAACCTGTTTTCTTATACGTTGCTTTTTATATTGGTGATGATGCTTCTCAGTGCCGTGAATATTGAAATTGGTCCATTGCTTGCCGGAGCTGGAATTCTTGGTTTAGCGATCGGGTTCGGAGCACAAGGTCTTGTTTCTGATATCGTTACTGGATTCTTCCTGCTGATCGAACGCCAGATTGAGGTGGATGATTACGTAACTGCCGGTGGTTATGACGGAGTGGTGGAAGAAGTGGGTATTCGTACGACGAAGATCCGCAGCTTTGATGGGACATTGAACTTTGTTCCGAACCGCAACATCGTCGGTGTCGCCAATCATTCCCGCGGCAATATGCGCGCCCTTGTGGACATTGGCATCGGTTATGATGAAAATATCGATGAAGCGCTGGCTGTTCTTCAAAAAGTCGCCGATCAATTCGCAGAGGACGAGCGTTTTGTGGAAGGTCCGAACGTACTCGGTGTTCAGAGTCTTGGGTCATCCGATGTCGTGATTCGCATTCTCGGTAAAACGGAAAATATGGAACAATGGGCCGTTGAACGTGATATGAGAAAAGCCATGAAAGAAGCCTTGGATGCTGCGGATATTGAAATTCCATTCCCACACCAAGTATTTGTTCAAAAAGAATCCTAAATACAAAAAATAACCCGACCATGAGAGGTCGGGTTATTTTGATTCTTCTTTCCACATTTCCACTTTCTTAATTTGTCCTTTCACTAGATCAACAATCTTAAATCGATACCCTTCTCCTTCGACAATGGTCCCCTCTTTAGCTTCAAAGTCTTTCGTGTACATCCATCCTGAGATCGTATCAATATCCATATGATCCAATTGAATATCAAAGAAATCATTGATGTCCTGGATGGCCGTTTTCCCTTCGATTAGAAAGTGTCCGTTTTTCAGCCGCTTAATATCCCGTTCTTCTTCTGCATCGAATTCATCCCTTATTTCCCCTACAATTTCCTCAAGGATATCTTCCACAGTCACAATGCCGGATGTCCCCCCATACTCATCAATAAGCACGGCCATATGTGTGTGGTCTTTCTGCATTTTGACAAGCAGATCGTGGATGGGGATATTTTCAAAGACTTTCATGACCGGCCGTAAAAACGGACGGAGCGTACTCTGATTTTCTGCATCATCATAGAGCAGTTCTTTCATATGAATGATGCCGATGATTTCATCTTTGCTTCTTTCAATTACCGGATAGCGGGTATAGCGGTTATGCTTCACTTCCCTTACAGCGTTCGTCACCGACTGTCTGGCATCGAGGACGGCCATTTCTGTACGCGGGATCATGATTTCTTTCGCTGTACGATTATCGAATTCAAAGATGCGATCGACATACGTGTACTCGGAGCGGTTGATTTCCCCTTTTTGATAGCTTTTCGTAAGGATGTGTCTCAATTCTTCTTCTGAATGAACTTCATCGGATTCCCGAGCGGTCTGAAACCCGAACATGCGTACAAAAATATTGGCAGATCCGTTCAACAGCCAAATGAGCGGATACATCAATTTGCTGTATAGCATGAGCGGTCTCGATAAAAGCAGAGTGATACTTTCTGCCTTCTGAATCGCCATCGTTTTAGGTGCAAGCTCTCCGAGGACGACGTGTAAGAAGGTAATGACAAAGAAGGCGATCGCAAAGGAAAGCGTGTGGGTGATGCCCTCCGGTAAAGCGATTCTATCAAACAAAGGTCTTAACAAAACTTCCAGTGTGGGCTCACCCAACCAACCAAGCCCAAGCGCAGTAATCGTAATGCCTAGTTGACAAGCACTGAGGTAATAGTCGAGGTCACTGACAACACGTATCGCGTTCTCGGCTTTTTTGTGACCTTCCGCTGCCTTTGCTTCCAGCCTTGTTTTTCTAACCTTTACGATGGCAAATTCACTGGCTACAAAAAAAGCAGTGAGTAGAATCAAAATGGCTACGGCGGTCAATTTAATCGTTGTTTCCATCAGGGCCACTCCTTATAAAAAAGAAGGAGGAATTCTCCTCCTTCTCTCATCTACCTTCTATTGTTAACTGGAATGGCCAACCTATGCGCGATTTAAAGTTCCCGCAGGGTTTTTTCAACGATATGAACACCTACAGGAAGTGCTTCTTCCTTAGGTTTCAATGTCGATTGATGAAGACCTGCTTTAGATTCGACGCCAAGCCAGAACATAAACCCTGGAATCTCTTTAACCATATAACCGAAATCTTCACCGGTCATCGCCATGTTGGCTTCCTTGTACTGATATTCCGTCTCTTTCACCAGCTGCTCAAACCGATGCACTTGCTCCGCATCGTTGAACACCTGGTGATAATTGGCTCCGTAATCGATGTGGATACTACAGTCATTAGCGATCTCAAAACCGCGGGCTACCTTCTCGATCTCCCCTTTAACCTTTTGCATAGCTTCTGGAGACAAAGTCCGGATCGTGCCTTCTAAACGGGCAGCCTGTGCAATAATATTCTGTACCGTTCCCGCTTCAATTTTTCCGATAGTGATGACTGCACTATCCAACGGATCGACTCGGCGAGCGATGATTTGCTGCAAGTGGGAAACGAATGAACTGGCTGTGACGACCATATCGTGAGTCAGATGAGGAAAGGCTGCGTGCCCTCCTACACCTTTGAAATCGATGAACAGTTCACTCGTATTCGCAAACAATAATCCTGGCTTTGAAGAAACAGAACCGACCGGAAGATCCGGCGCCACGTGCAATCCGAAGATCACGTCAGGCCGGTACCTTTCCATGGCTTCCGACTGCAGCATCGGTTCGGCTCCGCCCGGACCTTCTTCTGCGGGTTGAAATAAGAAGATGATATCATCATCGGCCGGATTACAAGCGAGCTTCGTCAAAGCTCCAAGCGCGATGGTCATGTGAAAATCATGGCCACAGGCATGCATACGTCCATCATGGGTCGATTGGAACTCATACCCTGTCTCTTCCGTCAGGGGAAGTCCATCGATGTCAGCACGGTAGCCAATCGTTTTTGTGCCGACTTTCCCTTTGACCCGTACAAAAATTCCTGTACGCCACGTTTCGATCGTCAAAGCTTTTTGAGGTAACTTGTTGATATAATCCAATAAATACTGCTGGGTTTTGTATTCTCTAAAGCCGAGTTCAGGAATCTGATGCAGCTCTCTCCGGATTTCACTCAATGCTTCCTGATTCAAAAAAATCCCTCCCTATACGAAGGGCCCTGCTCCAGGAGCAAGGCCCTTCCTTCTATTGTTCGATTGAGAAAATTAGTTATCCAGTTTACGAAGGGCCTGCATGATTTCAGTCTTCGACTTCGTCTGATCGTCGATTTTTTTGATCTGTTTCGCAGGTGTTCCGGCAACAAGAGTGTTGGCTGGAACATCTTCTGTTACAATCGCTCCAGCAGCGACGACTGCTCCTTCACCGACGGTTACCCCTTCAAGAACGACAGCGTTCGCACCGATGACGACACCATCCTCAATCACAACCGGCTTTGCGGAAGGTGGCTCGATGACTCCTGCAAGGACTGCGCCTGCTCCGATGTGGCAGTTCTTTCCGACCGTTGCACGGCCGCCAAGGACAACGTTCATATCGATCATCGTTCCTTCACCGACGACAGAACCGATGTTGATCATCGCTCCGAGCATGATCACCGCTCCGTCTCCGATTTCAACCTGATCACGAATGACAGCACCCGGCTCAATGCGGGCATTGACTTTTTTCAAGTCAAGCAAAGGAATGGCCGAATTACGACGGTCGTTCTCAAGCACATAGTCTTCGATTTCATTTTCATATTTTTCGAGAATCGGCTGGATCACTTTCCATTCCCCGAAGATAACACCAGATTGGCCTGTGATGAAATCCTGCACTTGTTCACCAAATTCGATTTTTTCTAAATTTTCACCTTTCAAGTAAACTTTGACAGGTGTTGATTTTTCACTATTTGAAATGAATGAAATGATTTCATTTGCGTCCATCTGTTTCATGAGTAATTCCTCCTTTATGTATCTTTCATCCTTTACTTTATCAAAGGGTCCATGACTTTTTCAATCTTCTTTTTTTGGAATTCTGAGAATTAGTAGAAAACTAATGACCGCAAGTATGAGCAATCCCATGTAGACGAAGTGTAACCCTGAAGTCAGGCCATCCTGCAAAACAAGAAGAGCTTCCTCGCTCAGCTGCTCCCTCGTTTCCTCTCTAAGCAGCGAATTGGCTGAATCAACACTGAAAGAAGCAGGAAGACTTGAATTCTCAATCGCGTCTGCCACCTGACTGTTCAATATTCCTCCAAGCAAAGCCGCTCCAACAGCACTCCCAATCGTACGCATGAACATATTGGTGGCTGTCGCAATGCCTCGTTTTTTCCAATCGACACTGTTCTGAATCGATACGATAAAAGAGGTCGAGGATAACCCCATGCCAATCCCGATGAATAACGATCCCATGGCGGCAAACCAGGGTCCTTTCTCCGGACTGAGCAGGGAGAAGATGACCCCTCCGACGATGAGCGATACTCCACCAAGGATCGAGGTTGGGCGAAAGCCGATTTTCAAGATCAAGCGCCCCGCGACGGTTGCTGCGATCGGCCACCCGATCGACATTGTCGTCAACGTAAAGCCGGCAACGGTCGCCGATTGCTCCATCACCCCCTGTACGAAGGCTGGTAAATAGCTGCTCACCCCAATAAGGATCATTCCGGTCGTAAGTGAGGTGAGGTTGGCATAGCGGATGGACCGAATGTGCCATAAATCCATCGGCATCATAGGATCATCCGTTTTTCTTTCATGAAAGAAAAACGCCAGTGCTCCAATTGACGCAACGACAATCATGGAGAGCATCGTCCAGGACTTCCAATCAATTCCTACCCCGCCTTCTACAAGGATGATCATCAATGTACTAACCGTGAGTACCACCCACATAGAACCCGCCACATCCACATTCCTCTTTTCTTTAGAAACCTCTTCCTTAAAGAAAAAGAGAATACCGAAAAGGGCAAGGAGACCGAGCGGGACGTTCATCCAGAACACATACGGCCAGAAGAGAAAATCCACAAAGAATCCGCCCAGCGCAGGTCCTGTTACCGCTGATATGCCCCAGACGCTCGATAAATACCCCTGGATCTTTGCACGCTCTTCCTTTGTATAAATATCACCGACAATCGTTGTCGCAATCGGCATCAAAGCTCCAGCCCCGAGCCCCTGAACGAGTCTTGCTCCGATCAGAACATTCATAGAAGGAGCAAGAGCGCAAAGAACAGCCCCACATAGAAACAGGCTGATTCCGAGCATGAAGATCGGTTTCCGACCGAAGACATCTGCTAATCGTCCGAAAAGCAGGACGGTCGCAGCATTTGTTAGAAGATAGGCAGAAAACACCCAGCTGTATAAGCTGAACCCTCCAAGATCTGCTACGATACTTGGCATCGCCGTTGAAACGATGGTCGCTTCAATGGCTGCGAGGAACATGGCAAGCATGATCGATGCGAGCACCAGACCCCGATTTTGTTTATCTTTCTTCATATGTACAATCACCTTCAATACAAAAATAGATGACATCTCAGATGCCACCTATTCTATCATAATCGTTTTATTTACCTGCTTCTACCATTGTATGTTTAAAGGTTTCATGATAGTGCTTGCTGAATTGTTTAAGGATTGTCCGACGTGTCACAATCCCATCGAATTCCCCCTGAGGGTTCGTCACACAGACAAAAGGATAGTCAATAAGCTTGTGCATTGCATCAATCATATTGTCACTAAGCTGCAGACAAGGCACTTCATCATCCATCACTTCACTGACAGTCATTTCAGATAATCGGTTTAATTCAAATTGTTCAATTCCCAACGTTTCTTCCAAGATTTTTGTTTTGCTGATGACTCCTTGAAATTTAAAGGTAGGATCCAGTACAGGCACCGCAGAATAACCAGACTTTACTAAGACCAAAAGCGCATGTTCAAGCGGGTTACCAATCTGCACATGAGCTACTTTCTCAGCTGGAATCATAAGTTCTGAAACGAGTGGGATCCTCAATGCTTCTTTTTCTAAACTAACCATGTTCTTGTTCACTCCTCTTTTTCCTGAACATTGAAGGAGCAGAAAGAGACGCTCTTAAGACCATTACATATTCTAACACAATTTCTCCCAAAGCACGAACGCAATATCCGACAATTCTCTCTCTAGCATTCTTCCGACTATCTAGTACCCCCAATTCTATTCTGTATAAACCTGTTTAAGCGTCCAGTCTTTATAAAAAAATGAAACCGTCGTATAATGAAGACAGTTCACTAAATTGGAGTTGAAAAAATTTGCTCACACACACTTTTACAAAGCGTGAAGAAATCGCGAATGCCATCACCCATGGCATCGGCGCCATCTTAAGCATCGCGATGCTCGTCCTGCTCATCGTGTTCGCAAGTATCGGCGGTAATGCCTGGCATATCACCAGTGTGACGATCTACGGGGTCACGATGCTCATCTTGTACGTGTCGTCCACCCTCGTCCACAGTTTTCCACCGGGCCGTGCCAAGGATTTGTTTGAGATCTTCGACCATTCCGCCATCTATCTCTTTATTGCCGGAACATACACACCGATAATGCTCGTCCCGTTACGAAGCACGCTCGGATGGACATTATTCGGTATCGTTTGGGGAATGGCCATTCTTGGAATCATTTTCAAGGTGTTTTTTGTCAAAAGGTTTGTCGTGATGTCCACGGTCTTCTATGTACTGATGGGCTGGTTGATTGTTCTTGCCTGGGGTCCATTGACAGCGGAAGTCCCTGCAGCAGGAATCACTTATCTCGTCGTCGGGGGCGTCATGTATTCCATCGGATCGATTTTTTACGTCTGGCGAAGCTTTAAATATCATCACATGGTCTGGCATTTGTTCGTACTCGGCGGTTCGATCCTACACTTTTTCTCAATTTTCTTCTATATTATCGGCTGATTCAAGACTCGCAAGGTCCCTCCTGCGAGTCTTTTTTTTGCAGAAACCCTCGCTTTCACCCTCTTACAAGCAATAAAAAAACTCCAATGGGTTCCCATTGGAGTTCTATTCTTACGAAACGGTTTCCCCTTCTTCTACAATCTTCTTCCAGTTCTCTCCTCCATCTTCAGAGACAAAGGCAGAGCCATTAAAGGTATAAAAGGCCATTTTATTTTCCGTCTTTGTAAAATACATGACCGCATCTTCTTTCATGTCTGGAAGTGGAACTTCTGATGTGCCGGATTCACCTATTAAATAAGAGGTCATTGTCGCTTCTCCATTACCGTTGTATAACCCATAAAATAATTCGTCTTCGTTAAAGTACAAGCCGCCACCTTGTCCAGCCTCAGAAATCTTTTCAAAGCTCTTTCCACCATTTCCACTTAGGAAGACCCCAGAATCTGTGGCAATGGCGACGGTTTCACCATTCGTGGGATGGACGGCCATTTGGAAAACACCGCCCTCGATGCCTTCCGCTAGAATAGACTCCCATGTCGCGCCAAGATCTGTACTCCTGTAAAATCCTTGATCCAACTGAGAATTCGGCTGCTCATTAAACACGTAAACCGTCTCATTGGCAAATCCTGCTCCCATTACATGAAAGTCACTTTCTCCATCAAAAGCAAGAGCTTCTAAACTCTCTTCCGAAACTTTTCCTTTTTGAAGCCCCAGTGGATTTTTAATATCACTGGAAGGGATCGGGTGTCCGGAAGAAAGGAATCCGTCCTCTCTCACCTGAAAGCCCATGTAATCATGAGGATGATAAACCGCTTCTTTCCATTCCCCCTGCTGATAGATCTTGATGCCTGTGTGTGCCGCAAATGCGAATCCTTCTTCCATCACACCAAGGCCGTGGACATGGCCGAGGTTTCCTTGAAAGGATTGTAAGTATTCCAGTTTCTCTACTTTATCTTCTTTGCTATTTTTAGGGTCTGCAGCTTCCTCTTCCACTTCCTGACTGCAGGCACCAAGAAAAGTGGAAGCTAAAAGTAAACTCAGTGCTGTTTTTTTAACGTTTCCCATGTTCGCTCACCTCTTTTTAAAACCCCCCCCAGGCAGCTTCATACCTGGGGGTGGAATGTGCTATACCACATCATAGCCTTGTTCTTCGACAGCTTCTCTCATTTCCACTTTATTAGCGGTTTCTGAATGAGATACTTTTACATTTCCTGTCTCAAGATCGACGTCGACACCACTTACGCCATCCACTTCTTTCAACGCTCCTTCAACCGCACTCTTGCAGTGTCCACATGTCATTCCTTCTACTTTCAATGTTGTTTCCATCTTCAACACCCTTTCATTTTTTTAAGCTTACCTGCTTGGAAATTAGAATAAAGCCCTGATTCATCTTATATTTTAGCCCGCTTCAGTCTTAGTGAGTTCGTGACGACACTTACAGAGCTGAAGGCCATAGCTGCCCCGGCTACCCATGGAGCGAGAAGACCGATGGCAGCGACAGGGATACCTGCAGAGTTGTATGCAAGTGCCCAGAAAAGGTTTTGACGGATGTTGCGCATCGTCTTTCTGCTCAATCGGATGGCCTGACTCAAATGAGCAAGGTCTCCACCGACAAGGGTAATATCTGCTGTTTCAATCGCAACATCCGATCCAGTCCCGATTGCGATTCCGATATCAGCCGTAGCGAGGGAAGGAGCATCATTGATCCCGTCTCCAACCATGGCAACCTTTTCTCCCTGTTTCTGCAGCTCTTTCACTTTTTCAGCCTTCTGCTCAGGAAGAACCTCTGCAAAGACTCCATCGATTCCGACTTCTTTAGCAATCGCGTCGGCCGTACGTTTATTGTCTCCTGTGACCATATAAACGGTCAGACCAATATCTTTCAAATCAGCAATCGCTTGTCTGGAGGTTTCTTTGACTGTATCTGCGACAGCGATGTAGCCTTTCAATTCACCTTCGACAGCAATGAACATCGCGGTTTTCCCTTGTTGTTCCAGTGTAACCAGGGGCTCTTCATACAAACCATAATCGATGTTTTCACGCTGCATTAATTTTCTTGTTCCAATATAGACCCGGTCGTCATCCACTACAGCTTTAATTCCATGCCCGGGAATCGCTTCGAACTCGACAGCGGCTGACTTATTCACACCCTGTTCCTCTCCGTAATGGACAATGGCTTCTGCCAATGGGTGTTCAGAAGATTTTTCTGCAGCCACGACTAGAGGCAGTAACGTTTCCTCCTCCTCAAAAGCTACAAAGTCGGTCACTTCCGGCTTCCCTTTTGTGACCGTGCCTGTTTTATCTAATAAAATCGTCGTCAAGCGGTGGGTGCCTTCGAGATATTCCCCGCCCTTGAACAAAATCCCCTGTTCGGCTCCTTTTCCTGTACCGACCATGATCGAAGTCGGAGTAGCCAGACCAAGCGCACATGGGCAGGCAATGACTAGCACGGCAATGGCAGCTTCCAAGGCGGGCGGCCATTCTCCTGGAGAGACGATCAGGAACCACACAAGGAATGTCAGTATTGCAATACCGACGACAATCGGTACGAAAATCCCGGATATCTGATCGGCGGTTCTTTGAATCGGCGCTTTCGATCCTTGCGCCTCTTCTACAATTTTAACGATGCCGGATAGAGCCGTATCTTTTCCTACCTTTTCTGCTTTCATTGTGATGGTTCCATTTTTGTTGATCGTTGAACCAATGACAGGTTCGCCTTCTTGTTTATCGACAGGGATGGATTCTCCTGTGATCATCGATTCATCAACAGAGGTAATGCCGTTGACAACCGTACCGTCGACGGGGATTTTCTCCCCAGGTTTGACGAGGATGTCATCGCCGACCTGTACCTCATCAACAGGAACTTTTTCTTCTTTCCCTTCGCGAATGACGGTCGCTTCTTTTGCCTGAAGATTTAACAATTTTGTCAGTGCAGCTGTCGTCCGGCCTTTAGCGAGTGCTTCAAAAAGTTTCCCTACGAGGATGAGGGTGATCAGGACGGCACTTGTTTCAAAATAAAGCTCAGGCGTAATCGATGGATTCAACTGCCACCGGACCGCTTCAACCAAACTGTAAAAATAGGCGGCTGAAGTTCCAAGCGCAACAAGGACATCCATGTTGGCACTTTTATTAGAGAGTGCCCGGTAAGCTCCTTTATAAAACTGGCCGCCGATATAAAATTGGACAGGTGTGGCAAGCAGGAATTGGAACCACGGATTCATCAGCCACATGGGCACAGGAAGACCAATATCCCACGGTAGGTGACCAATCATCGTGTAAAGGAGAGGAAAAGATAACAGAGCTGATATCCAAAGCTTCCGTTTTTTCGCTTGGATTTCTTCTTCCTTCTGCTCTTTTTGTTCTTCCCGGTTCTGCTTCGTCACCGCATGGTAGCCTAGCTTCTCTACTTTCCCAATAATGTCATCGACGGTGAGGGTATTTGGGTTGTATTCGATAACCCCTGCTTCTGTTGCTAAATTAATATTCGCTTCACTTACCCCACTTGTTTTGGACAACACTTTCTGGATCCTTGTAGAACAGGCAGAACAGGTCATCCCTTGAATATCCAGCTCTACACGTTCTTTCTGAACGCCATAGCCAAGTTTTTCGATCTTGGCTTCGATATCCTCCGGCTGTACTTTTGAATCATCATAGTGTACATTCGCCTTTTCCATCGCAAGATTGACGTTGGCTTCCACTCCATCCATTTTGTTGAGGACTTTTTCAATTCGGGTGGAGCAGGCAGAACAGGTCATTCCAGTGACTCCTATATTCATCTGCTTCTGATCAGCCATCTTTACACCCCCTTATTTCGAAAACTGTTGGACGACTTTCATCAATTCATCAATCGCTTCATCGCCATTGCCTTTTTGAATAGCATCTTTGACGCAATGATGGGTATGACGCTCCAGCAAGTTGTATCCGACTTTATTCAAAGCGTTATTGATCGCTGATATCTGTACAAGAATGTCTACACAGTAACGATCATCTTCCACCATTTTCTGAATACCGCGAACCTGGCCTTCGATTCGTTTCAAACGATTCAAAACGGCCACCTTTTCATCTTCTGTTCTCGGCTTTGCCGGCTGTTTACCGCTATCTTCGGGGAGAATACCCTCTGACATATCCACCGCCTCCTTTGGTTAATATTATATACCGGGTATGGGTATAATAGTCAACAAATTAAGCTTATTAATTCTATATATTTTTCGCGTTTATTTATTTACTACCTGAGGGTATAGATATTTAAACGTAAAAAAGTACAGAGGTGATTGGAATGTTGTCTACGATTTCTGTGATCGCTCTTGCGTTTGGGCTTTTATGTTCTCTTATTATTACCATCGATGTCCTGAGACACCCTCAAATGATGAAGATCATGAATGTCGTCTGGCCGATCAATGGATGGTTCATGGGCCCTTTAGCCTTATGGACATACTTTAAGTGGGGACGTTTGAAAAGTAAGGATAATGATAAAGAGGATCGCCGCGGCAGACCTGCCAAAGTGTTCGTCTCCACGAGCCACTGTTCAGCAGGCTGTACCCTCGGTGATGCGGTCGGTGTACCCATTGTCGCTTTGACGGGCATGATGATTGCGGGGTCCACGCTATTTGCCCACTACACGGTTGAATTTATCCTGGCATACTTATTCGGCATCCTTTTTCAGTTTTATGCGATTTATCCGATGAATGAAGATCTCGGAAAAAAAGGCGCCGTCTGGGCTGCCATTAAAGCCGACTCGTTATCATTGATCGCTTTTGAAGTGGGGATGTTCGGGTGGATGGCTATCGTCCACTTCTTCCTTTTCCAGGAGCCGCCCAAGCCTAATGAAGCTACCTATTGGTTCATGATGCAGATTGCAATGATTCTCGGCTTCCTTACTAGTTACCCGGCAAACTGGGTATTGGTGAGAAAAGGAATAAAGGAAGAAATGTAATAAAAGTAAGAAAGGCTGAGGAATAATTTTCCTCAGCCTTTCTTACACATTGTTCAGAAACCCAACCCTTTGAAACGGTTACCTATACACTTTTCTGTACAAGTAGGCGGCTGGGTTTGAAAGCTTTTGATCTTTTATGGACCTTTAAAATCTTTTATTTGTGTGTCAGCAAAATAAAGACCTGAAACATACCAAAGAGTAACGAAAAAAACGATCCACACGTCTTTTCTTACTTCTCTCCAAATGACCTCAAATGATATTGTCGTGCGTACGACATCTTCAACTGGCTTGAAAGGTATTCTCAGCAGTAAACTCATCAAAAATAAGAAGAAATTTTTCATACCTTTGTGAGGGGAGATCATCGCGATCTTATAAAAAATATGAAAGACTAATGCCGAAACACAAAATAGATAAACCATTGTAGCAATGAAAGTATAAAAATTCACTTGAGCCACACTTTCTGCCTCCGGAAAAATCCTACCCCTACTTTCTATGTAAGAATACTCCATTCTTTAAATCAGCTTAACAGCAAGCCCGGAGTAACTATAGAGGTAATTTTCACCAGGCACAGAAACACGTCCACTCATTTTTATGAATGCTTAGGAATTGAACTCTCACTCCCATTATTATGAATGAGGGTTATCCTATCTCTTCCACTCTCCCCGCTCCCCATGCAAGTCCTTAATAGATTCTACTATTCTGGAATTTCCTTACTTCCTCCATCGTAAGATATACGATGAGGGGGAGGTTAGAATGAGTAAACGCGTAGATATTCACAGTTACGGAGAGTTAAGTTACCCGAAGGACATGCTTTCCATCATTCAGGATGGATTGCCTGTTTTGAATGGTCCACCGAAAAAAGTGGTCATCGTCGGAGCAGGCATGGCCGGCTTGGTTTCTGCTTCCTTATTGAAACAAGCGGGACATACGGTAAAGATCATCGAAGGCAATGATCGGGTCGGTGGAAGAATCTACACGCTAAGAAAACCTTTTTCAGAAGGGCAGTACCTGGATGTCGGGGCTATGCGATTTCCGAACATCCATGAGCTGATCTTCGCCTACATTCGAAAGTTCGATTTACCCATCAATCAATTCAATAACGAAAATGACCTCTATTTCGTCAATGGTGTCCAGAGCACAAGTACGACATACACCCAAAACCCCAATGTGCTTAAATTTCCATTGGCGCCTGAAGAGCAAGGAAAAACGGCGAAAGAATTGCTCTCGCTCGCTGTTCAGCCTTACCTGGATTTATATGAGAACGCCTCCCCCGCAGAAAAAGAGCGCTTAAGAAGAAAGTTTGACCGGTATTCATTTGAAGGATTTCTCCGCTTTAATCCCTTAGGGGTTTCCTTATCTGAAGGAGCGATAAGAAAGGTCAAAGTATTGTTGGGAATTGAAGGTTTTCCTGAACTGTCCTTTGTCGATATCTTGTTGGATATTGTACGGACCGTGTTTAATCCAGACCTAAAATTCTATGAAATTACAGGAGGAAATGATTTGCTGCCGGAAGCGTTCCTTCCTGATTTAAGCCCCAACATCTTATACAAAAGGAAAGTACAGCAAATCTTCCAGGAAAACGATGGAGTCAGAGTTGTCGCCATCAACCGGAACACCTATGAATACGAATATTTCAAAGGAGATTATGTGATTGTCACCGTCCCTTATTCTGTCATGCAGTTCATTGATATCATTCCTTACGATTCCATTTCTTTTGAGAAGTGGAAAGCAATCAAGGAGTTATCGTACGTTTCATCAGTAAAAATCGGCCTTGAATTCAAATCAAGATTTTGGGAGGAATTGAAGATTGGAAATGTCTTAACAGATATTCCTTTAAGGTACACCTACTCGCCCAGCCCAGGCCGTCAGGTGATGCTTGGAAGCTATAGTTGGGGTGCAAATGCAAATTTGTGGAACAGTTTGCCTGAGAGAGAAAGGATTAATGAAGCTCTCTATGGTTTATCAAAAATTTTCGGAAAAAGAGTGTACGAGGAGTTCACGAAAGGGGCTTCGTACAGTTGGAGTCAAAATGAATTCTCAGCCGGATGTTTTACTTTATTTGCTCCAAACCAAGCGACTGACTTTGCCGATCGCCTTTATACACCAGAAGGACGAATCCATTTCGCAGGTGAACATACATCCACGTTCCATGGATGGGTAGAAGGTGCCATTGAGTCTGCCATTCGGGCTGCGAATGAAGTAAACAAAAGATGAAAGTATATCTCCTCATAAAAAGGTTCCTGCCTATGCATATAGAGTCTGCGGCAGGAACCCATTTCAAAATACCAGGGCGGTCTATCTCAAAAACTTATCGTGAGAATCGATCATATCCGGATTGAGTCCGGTGCTTGTCTGCGCGTCTTTCTGCATCGATTGATTACAAGACTTGCACACATAGGACGCTTGAGGGTTTTTACTAATTTTCATATATTGTGGATCAGAGCGGTCTAATTTGTACGTCTTTTTACAAAAGAAACACTTCTTTTCCATGCGCTCTCCCCTTTTTAAAAAGGAAATTTGTTCAGCCACTGGCCTCCATCAAGGGTGACGACTTCTCCATTCATATAAGACCCTTCTTCTGAGAGAATGAACTTCGCAAGTCCCGCGATTTCCTCCGGCTTTCCTAAGCGGCCGAGAGGTACGGAAGCAAGCGTACGCTGCGCCGCTTTTTCCGATTGAAACAGTTTCTCTGCTCCACCCGTTCGTTCGATTGGTCCGGGGGCGATGGCATTCGCACGGATGCCGTATTTTGTTCCCCATTCCACTGCGAGTGTACGTGTCATTGTAAGCACGCCAGACTTAGCAGAAGCGGAATGGATGACACCCGCACCGGCATTCCAAGCGTAGGTGGCCACGATATTCAGAATCGATCCTTTGATTTCATTTTCAATCCAATACTTCCCAACGGCCTGACTGCAGTAAAAGGTGCCATTCAAAACGATGTTGATGACGGAATTCCATCCGTTCGGAGACAACTCTTCTGCGGGTGCAATGAAGTTGCCCGCGGCGTTATTGACGAGATGATCGATCCTCCCGAAAGCCTCCACGGTTTCTTTGACCATCCGCTCGGTATCTTCAACTTCACGGACGTCCATCTGCACGGTTAGGACATGGTCTTCTTTTCCGGCTGCAATCTGCTTCTTCGCTTCTTCCAGCCTTTCCACATTGCGACCGGTAATCGCTACCTTCGCCCCTTCCTGTACAAACCTTTTTGCCATATGCAGTCCCATTCCACTGGAACCACCTGTAACGATGACGACTTGATTTTCCATATGTACAAACCTCCTCTTCTTGACTACTTATGTAATTCAACAAGAACAAACTGAATACCTGTTCATTTTCAAAAGAAAGTATAAAAATTCGACGTTATCTTTCCGTCACGCATGTTATAATGGCGGAAGAATTCAGAGGAGAGACGTCATGAAAATAACGAGAAGAACCTTCATTAAACGTACGTTAGCAGGTGCTGCAGCTTTGATCGGCCTCAATGCGTTCGGTTATACGTATGCCCGTTACATGGAACCGAATATGCTCGCCATCCGCAGGCACGAAATCGAGCACGGGAAAATCCCCCGTCATTTTCATAATTTCAAAGTCCTCCAGTTTTCGGATACGCATGTCGGCTTTCATTATGAATTGGATGATTTAGAGCGCCTTGTTGAAAAAATTAATAAAGAGCAAGCGGACCTCATCTTATTTACAGGAGATCTCGTAGACGAACCACACACCTACTCTTTTCCACCACGCCTGATTCAAATACTGAAGAAACTGGAAGCGAAGCACGGAAAGTATTGGATCTATGGAAATCATGATCATGGCGGTTATGGAACAGAAAAAATCCGTGAAGTAATGGACCAGAGCGGTTTTCAACTTTTACAAAACGAACATACCCTCATTGGAAATGGATCTGCCTCCTTTGCGCTTGCCGGAGTCGACGACATCATGCTCGGTCAGCCTGACTTAGAACGGACACTTGAAAATGTCCCTGTCGATTCGTTTACCTTATTAATGGTTCATGAGCCGGATGTGGCGCTTGAATACCAACACTACCCCGTAGATGTCCAATTGTCCGGTCACAGTCACGGAGGGCAGGTACAAGTGCCTTTTCTCGGCTACCTTGTCACTCCTCCTTTTGCTGAACATTTCGTCGAAGGTCACTATCCATTAGTGAACGGTTTCAACCTTTATGTGAGCCGTGGCATCGGTACGACAAGACTTCCTTACCGCTTCATGTGCCGGCCAGAATTTTCAGTGTTTCGTTTAATATCTACGCAATGAATGAAGTAGAACTCTTACATTTCTGTGACAGATGGAAAACATGTCTGTCCTTTTTTATTTGGAGTGATACACTAAAGACATTTAGAAAGTTGGAGGATCTTATGAAACTAAGATTATGGATCAGCATCATTTTTCTTCTATCCATTACGGTGGGCTGTGCGTCAAAGGATGTCGGAGAATTATCAGCCGTCAATCAAAGCGGAAAAGAAATATCCGTACCACAAGCCTATGACGGAGAATACTGGGTCGTGGATTTCATTTTCACCAATTGTGAAACCGTCTGTCCTCCGATGACAGGAAATATGTCCAGACTTCAAGCACAGTTGGAACAGAATAATTTAGACGTTCAGCTCGTCTCGGTCAGTGTAGACCCTGAAAATGATACCCAGGAAGAACTGCTTTCTTTTGCCGAAAACTATCAGCCGAATTACGAGCAATGGGACTTTCTTACAGGTTATTCCTTTCAGGAAGTGAAAGAATGGTCGATTAAATCATTCCAGTCACCCGTCAAAAAAATGGAAGATTCCAACCAGGTCGCCCATGGAACAAGCTTTTTCCTCGTCGATCCTGATGGAAACATCTCAGAAACTTACAGTGGAACAAAAGCCGAGTCTGTCGAGAAAATCGTCGAAGATTTAAAAAAATATAAAAACGAATCCTGATATTGTAAAATGTTGTAAATAGACAAAAAGAGAGCTATACTTGGATGGAAAGGAGATCACAGATGAAAGACAACCAAATATCCAACCGTGAATTAGCCGAATCCCTATTCATCGTTAATCGTCATGCCAAAACAGCACCCGAACCGAGGCATCTGTATGACATTAAGAAACATACGATTGACAAACTCCTAAATGAAAACCGCGCCAAAAAGGTCGGACTCCATTTCTCCGACCATCCGAAATTCAGCCAGCAGCACTCGACCCTCCTCATTGAAGTTGGTGGTTACTATTTCCATGTTCCTGCAACAAAAAAAGACTTTCAAGATTTGGAGCATTTAGGAAAAGTCGACCAGTCCTACCGGAATCCAAAACCCAAATTATCGCTGTCGAGAGCCAAACGAACACTGTATCATTACTTGGATTGGAAGCAGCCAAAAAAGCCAGCGTATTCCTTACAAACGACCTCTCAACCGAGTATGCTCGGCCAGCCTACAGGCACTCCTTGGAACCAGCGCAGGCGAAGGCGCCCGTAAACTCTTTTCGAGGTTTCATTTCTTGAAAAATAAGGAATGGACAAGAAGAGGAGGATGATACAGTGGCTGTAAGTGAAGTCGAAGATTTTTTATATCATTTAAAGAAGTATATGGAATACACAACAGAAATGCGTGCCTCCTATGAGCACCTTTCAGATCACCACAAAAATATCGTTGTAGAGTCATCACCAACAAAAGCGGGACCGGAAACATTGTCCAAGCATGCGTATGATTGGCATGATGAGTTGTTCGAGCGATTAAAAAACGAATAAAAAAATCCGCCCAGGAGCGGATTTTTTTTATTCCTTCTTTTATCTACATACCTTTCACTCATGTGCAACAAAGACTGGCTATTCTTGAAGACTCTTGAGATGTGTTTCGGGCTTCGTTTGCCATAATGGAAATGAGGGGTGGCAGGGAAGCTACTCGCTTTCCTGTGGGGGAGCGGCGAGCTTCCTCGGACTACGTCCTGCGGGATCTCGCCTATCTCCTTCTCCCACGGGAGTCTCGCAGCTTCCCAACCACCCTCTCTGTTGAGAAGATAAACGAACCCACATACAGAGAATGAGTGTATTTTACTCATCTCTCCTAAGTAGGTATAAAGCGCTCTATATCAAGCTTTAAGTTCTGGCTGTCCGTAATGGTAAAAGTTTATATGGTTCATTCGCTTCATCATTCAAGCTGATCTTTTAGAAGTGGTTTCGAGCATCTTCCTTGGTATAGGGGCGGAGGGGAATGGCGAGACTCCTGCGGGAAAAGAGTGCTAGGTGAGACCCCGCAAGGCGTTAGCCTGAGGAGGCTCATCGCGCTCCCGCGGAAAGCGAGTTATTCCCCGTAGCCCCATCCACTCAACAAACGTATAGAAACTGAGTCTTCAACAATACTGCCATTTACTTTAATAACAGGACACAGGTTTATTAATAGAACCTGGTTCTTTAGAGAATATGATGATCAATAATTTTTACAAGTTCCACGATTTCTGGTTTGGACACTTGGGCATCGGCTCCAACGATTTCGCCTTTGTGACGTAGGTCATCTGTGATCAGTGAAGAGAAAATAACGACAGGAAGTCTGTTCATATCGCTATGATTCTTCAATAGGCGAGTAAAATGATGGCCGTCCATGCGTGGCATTTCAATATCAGTGATGATCAACTGATATTCTTCTTCGATCGTTTTCCCTTCCTCCAATAAATCTTCCAAATGTTCATAGGCTTCTTTTCCATCCTCAAAGCTGATCGTATTTTCATAACCTGCTTCACTTAACGTTTCCTGAAGCATGGCACGAAGCATACCGGAATCTTCAGCAATCAGAATTTTCTTTTGTGAACGTTCCCTTTGGCCAAGTTCGCGCAACTGATCAGCGTGAATACTGGATTCTGGATTGATATCAGCGACCACTTTTTCAAAATCAAGCAGCAACAGCATGTCTTCATTCATTTTAATGACTCCTGTAATCTGCGTTTCCAGCCCCTGGTACATTTTATTCGGCTTTTCAATCTGCTCCCATGATATCCGGTGAATCTGCGTGACGGTGTGCACGTGGAAAACGATTTTCGTCTTATTGAACTCCGTCAAAATAAACTTATCCTGCTTAGGATTTTCGGATGGTGAAAATCCGAGGGCATGTGCTACATCGACGACTGGGACGACTTCCCCACGGATTTCAATAATTCCTTCCACCGATTTATGGGAATGAGGAATTTTTGTGACAGGTTGAGGGTTCAGAATTTCTTTTACTTTTATAACGTTTATGCCGAAACGGTTATTTCCGATTCCGAATTCGACGATTTCTAATTCGTTGGTGCCGCTTTCAAGTAATATGCCTTGGTCCTGGTTCATGAAGCATCGTCCTTCCTTTGATAGAATCCACTCTTTATATCGTCTATCAAAGACTAAATATAAAGCAGTTGCCCTATATTACTGAATGCCTCTCACTTGTTCCATATAAGCTCCCTATTCTTGACGACTCGGTTTCGAGACTTTTGTTGTGTGGATGGGGCTACGGGGAATAGCTCGCTTTCCGCGGGAGCGCGGTGAGCCTCCTCGGACTGCGTCCTGCGGGGTCTCACCAAGCACTTTTCCCCCGCAGGAGTCTCGCCATTCCCCTTCGCCCCTTTGCTATTTCAGTGTCTCGAATCCACTTCCGGAATAAGTTACTTTCTCACGTTGTAATTCGAACGGAACGAACTCCTAAGGATGCTATTCTGCATGCTAAATGCTTGTCATAGAGCGCTTTTACTAATCACACCATAATAATAGAAGTCCATCCAAATTGGTACAGGGGTTCATTTATCCCTTACCTCGAATGGGGTGGTTGGGAAGCTGCGAGACTCCCGCGGGAATGGAATGGATTGGCTGGCAAGACCCCACAGTGCGTAGCACGAGGAGGCTTGCCGTCATCCCCGCTGGAAAGCGAGTAGCTTCCCAGCCACCCCTAACGCCCAACACAGCAACGAACCCCGAAAATTCTCGAAACTGAGTCTTCCACAATTCTGCCAATATCATTAATTACGAAGAGCACAAAAAAAGAGCGGGTGGCCCGCTCTTTTTTCAGTCATTTCTTATGATAAGATAAACAATCAGCCCGACTAAGGGGAAGAATAATGTTGCGATAAGGACAACGAGGCTGTAAGCAGTGCTTCTTCCTTTGCGGACAGAATCACGATACGCCCATACACTCGTTAGAATATTCAATACCAACAACCCGCCCCCAAAGATCAGAAAAATGAGAAATAAGATGCCGATTTCCATGATGTTCCTCCTCTATTCCCGTTTCTCACTTATTCTACGATTCAGGAAAGAGAAAGTTTCAAAATCAAGCTGCTTTTCTTTTGCTTCGTTTCGATAAACGTACGTAAAGCTTACGCATCCACGTAATGGTAACGTAAACCAAACCGAAGCTGCTGATGGCGAGCAGGCAGACTGACCAGTAGGAAGCAGGCAGCGTGGAAGTCGTATCCGACATGGCGTATCGATCGACAAGCTGAAGGAAGACCACTGCGAGAAGACTACTGGTCACATAGCTGGATAGGGTCTTCCAATGATTCAGCATCATCCATTCGATGACCGGCTTGACCACCCACATCAGGGACAGCATGAACAGAAAGACGAGCGAGAATTGAACATACTCAGGCTTCAGCCCGAAAACACCCAATAGATCATGATCAAGCCAGCTAATGGTCTCTTTTAAGAAAGAGGGATCGAACCAATCCATAATATTCATCTTCTTCCGCTCCTTGTTCTTTTTGTACCATTATGAACAAGGTTCGAAAGGATTAAACTTCACCTTTCTAAAAGCTCTGGATGTTTGCTTTTCAGCCATTTCAAGCCTTCTCTTCGGCTCAAAGGCCGTACTTCATTCCGTTCGAGGTAATCCATAACCGCCCGCGCATCCGTTTTGCTGTATTCACGAAGGGCCCATCCAATCGCTTTTTCAATAAAAAACTCCTTTTCATGCTTGAGGGCATCGATCGTTTCGAAAAGGAGTGGAGCATCTGTCTTTTCCTTATATTTCAACTGATGCAGGACGCTGGAACGTCTGACCCATAGGTGATCGGACTGTCTCCACTCTTCTGTGTATGGGTGCAGTTTATCTTCGTATCGAAGGAAGTAGCCCCCGCACAAAGTGGAAGCGATCATATCGACCGTGTCCCACCACGGTTTCGTCATAAGCAGTTGCTTGTATGTATCAATGCTGTGTTCCGGTGCTTTTTTGATCCCTTTTTCAAGTAAAGCGAGAGCCGCGTAGTGACATTCTCTTTCCGGCTTCTCAAAAAGCAGAACCGCTGTTTCCAGACGCTCCTCTTCCGTGATATCTTTGTAGTTTTTCAACAATGGTGCGAGGATTTGTTTTCGCTCGGGGGCTTTAATTCCGAAGAAAGGGTAGTGATTCTTCATGTAGTTCTCCATAGGGATTCGTTGAACTTCATCTTTATGTTTTTCTAATTCTAACGTGACACTTTCACATATTTCAACAGGTCTGTTCATTCCCTCTCCTCCGTTTCTTTAAAAAGGTGCATGCTGACGAGCAAGCAATGAATCGCTACACCCCATCCAAAAGGGCGCATGTCTTTTCCCCTCATCCATAAAATGATGAGGGGAAAGTAACGGCAAACATGCCTATCAGCATCGTTCCCGCCTCCCGTTCAAACCATAAAGCAATCATCGTACTTGCAGGAAACGTTCCATTCTTGCAGCATGGGCTTCCGCTTCTTCATACCCTTGAGCATAAAGGTTATGCAGACGATCACGGTTCCTTTCGATCCTGCCCACTTTCAAAGGCTTTAACGGTCGTATGACAAACGCCTCTCCGTTTTGTTCTGCTTCCTTTACTTTCTGCAGCTGCTGGTTATAACGAATATGCCTTTCCAGTAAAGCTTTGGCAAACAAAGGGAATTGCTTATACTTACGGTTGAAGTACCAGCCGGCTTTCATCCTTCCCTTAATGTATCCATCGTTTCGCGTAAGAACGACGACATGCTTTTTGTTCCCGTCCCGTTTGGAAGCCTCCATGGGGATGGGGTCGGCAATACCTCCATCCATTAATTCCCGACCGTCATACTGAATGCTTGGGGCAACCATCGGTAAGGAGCTTGAAGCGCGTATGACTTTGAGAAGGCTGTCCCTGTCAGGGAATTGGTCGTAAAAGACAGGTTCTCCTGTTTTCATATCTGTCGTCCCGACCACAAAACGCGTTTCTTGTTGAAGGAACGTGTCATAATCGAACGGGACCAGTTGATTCGGAAGTTTGTCAAATATGAAATCCATCCCAAACAACTGTCGTTTCGTAATCATCCTTTTGTACGATATGTATTCTGGATGCGCCCCGTATTCGACAATCACTTCATAATTCCTTCCCCTCTGTTTGGCAACATAAGAGCTGCCATTGCATGCGCCGGCAGATGCTCCGACCACATAGGGAATATGAATGTCTTCATCAAGGAAGAAATCGAGCACGCCAGCCGTGTATGCGCCTCTCATCCCTCCGCCTTCAAGTACTAAACCGACATCATCCATCGGATATAAACACCTTCCTTTTTTCATTTTTTCCTTTCTCTATATTCTGCCATTTTCTATATGAAAAGTAAAAAAAGCAACCCGTTCTATGCGGTTGCTTTTTGGTGTGATATCATCAGTTTACATAAGCATCGGAATCGTTTTTTCTTGTATGTTTTTCATCTATTTGACGTTCGATTTTTTCGATTGCTTCCTGATCGTTCAGCAATTGGCGCTTGTTACGATCCACTAAGTCTTCAAAGGAAATTCGTTTGTGACTTCTCATTATACAACTCCTTTCATGGGCTTATTTTAAATTATAACAAAATTCAACAAATTACACGCGATAATTGTTTGAACATTTTGTTAACTTTATGTAAAGAAGGAGAATACGTATTGGAAAACTTCATCAATCCCACAGTGAAGCAAATTGAAATATCAGGAATCCGCCGTTTTTTTAATATGGTATCCCACTATGAAGACATTGTGTCATTAACTATTGGACAGCCTGACTTCCCTACACCTCCCGCAGTGAAAGAAGCAGGGATTCAGGCTATCAAAGATAATCGAACAACCTATACGCATAATGCCGGAATGCTTCCACTTAGAGAAGCCATCCAGCAGCACGTGAAAAATTCTTATGGACTCGATTATGAAGCAGAAAATGAAATCATCGTCACCATAGGGGCTTCCCAGGCTCTGGATATTTCCCTTAGGACCATCATCCAGCCTGGAGATGAAGTGCTGTTGCCCGGGCCGGTTTATCCGGGATATGAGCCGCTCATCCGCCTGGCCGGCGGAACACCTGTGTTCATCGATACAAGTGAGAGCAACTTCAAATTGACAGGAGATCAGATTAAAGAAAAGATCAGTCCAAAAACAAAGGCTGTTATTCTGCCTTATCCATCCAATCCAACGGGAGTTTCTTTGACAAAAGCAGAGCTTGCCGGAATTGCGGAGGTGATCAAAGAGCACCAACTCTTTTTGTTAGCCGATGAAATTTACAGTGAACTTGTATATGATCGTCCGCACACATCGATTGCAAGCTTTTCCGATGTTCGCGACCAGGTGATTGTGATAAACGGGGTTTCGAAATCCCACAGTATGACAGGATGGAGAATCGGGTACCTCCTCGCCCCATCCTGGTTGGGCCGTCACTTATTGAAAGTTCATCAATACAACGTCTCCTGTGCAACTTCGATCAGCCAGTACGCGGCCCTTGAGGCTTTGACAAATGGAAAGAAAGAGGCTGAATCGATGCGTGATGCATATAAGGAAAGAAGAGCATTCGTCATCAGCCGTCTCAAAGAAATGAACCTCTCATTTGCTGAGCCTGACGGAGCTTTCTATGTTTTCCTCGACTTTCCGCTGAATGGAAAATCCACGTTCGAGCGTGCCGTGCAGCTCGTGGAGGAAGCAGGAGTAGCCCTGGTACCAGGGGACGCTTTTTCAGAACAAGGGAAAGGTTATATGCGCATGTCCTACGCCTACAGCATGGCTACATTGGAAGAAGGGCTGAAACGTTTGGAAGACTTCATCTCAAATGAGAGATTTAAAAGGGAAACGTAATCAGCTTTCCATAAGGGTCCTTGAAATACACCCATAAAAAGAACTCATGGATGCAGGTCCCATGAGTTCTTTTAATTCGGCTTATTTTTTTGTACTTCATTCAAAAGGGCATCGAGTTGTTGACTGACCTCGACAGACTCGGGACTGGATAACCCTTTTTCAAACGCCACTCTTGTCATTTTCTTTCGCAAATACTCTAATTCAGCAATACGAGGATCCTTGTCGGCCACTTGCATTATCGACTACCTCCTGACTTATTCTTCCTTCTTATTGTACACGATTTATAACAAATGGAAAAGAATGTGTGTTCGTATCCAAATCTTGCACGGAAGAAATTATCTCAATTTTCTATACTTTTGTAAAGATAATCGGGAAAGGTTCTAATATTTCGACAGAGAGGGATAAAATATGAGAAAGCCTATAAAGAAAGTTTACAATTTCGTAAAAGCCTCCCCTCGTACCTTTTCTTTCCGTAGCGATATGGTAAAATTAAGGATGAGATATTCTATGTTCATCTAGAAAGGAAGATGAGTTTGTCTGAGCAATCCAAAAAAGAATGGTTGGAATGGTTGAAAGCCATCGCTGTTGCCATTACTCTCGCATTTATATTACGAACATTTTTCTTTGCCACATCCATTGTTGAAGGCGCCAGCATGGACCCGACTTTGAAAAACGGGGAACGCGTCATGTTTAATAAGATCATCTATTATGTAGATGAACCTGAACGCGGGGATATCGTCATCATTGAAAGACCAGTAAAAAGTTATGTGAAACGAGTCATCGGCCAGCCGGGAGACACGGTGGAGATCAGTAATCATGAATTGTATGTAAACGGTGAGGAGCAGACCCAGGAGTACTTGACGGAAGACGCTGCGTCAGCCACGAGAGATTTCGGACCCATCGAAGTTCCAAAAGGGAAATATTTCGTTATGGGAGATAACCGTTCCATCAGTAAAGACAGCCGGAATGGACTCGGTTTTGTCGAAGAAGAAGAAATCATCGGACGTACCGAATTAATCATCTATCCATTCAATGAATGGGGACTAACAAAATAAACACACCAATGCCCCGCCAGTCATGACCGGCGGGGCGTTGTATATTCTTCTCTTATAAGATTCATTTGGTCGTCACGATTTTATCTGGCAGCTGATGTAGTGTTTCAATCAGTTGATCCAGCTTCCCTTCTACCCGGTGCAGCAAGTAAAACGTCACGGCTACAGGGAAACCAACATCCGCTAAAATCGAAATCCACGCATCCATCCCCATCCTTTCACCTCTTCTCCTGTATTTTTGATAAGTTCCTTTTCTTGAAGACTCAGCTTCGAGACGATTGTGTGGTTCTAGGGGCTCCGGGAAAAGGTTCGTCTTGCTCCATCGTCCAGACACTCGCGTCATAAGCAGAACAGCAAAGGAATGAAAAGCACATTCCGTTGCTGTTCTGCTTATGCCAGTCGTGTCTACCAGGACGATTCCGCATTTGAACACTTTCCATGGGGCGGGCGGTGAGCCTCCTCAGGCTACGCCTTCCGGGGTCTCACCTGTCCCACACGTCCCATAGGAGTCTCACCGTTTCCCTCCGCCCCTTTGCCTTGAGGAATTCTCGAAACCACTACTAAAAGTCAGCTCGTTTGATAATGGAAAGTGGATAATTACAACACCTCCACACTACGTAATAGCTTGAATGCAGAGCGTTTTACACCTCTAACAGTGGTATAGTGGAAAGCCACCCAACTTGGTACAGGTCTTCGTTTCCCCCTTCCATCGAAAGGGGTGCTTGGGAAGCTGCGAGACTCTCGTGGGAGATAGGACGGTGAGACCCCACAGGACGTAGTCCGAGAATGCTCACCGCACCCCCGCTGAAAGCGAGTTATCCCCCTCAGCCCCCCTCCACTCCATAAAAGTCTCGAAACGGAGTCTCCCAAAATCCTGCCACCTATTTGAATAACTGATCATGATTGTTTTTGCTAAAAAGAGCCGCTACTTTTGGATAGCGGCTCTTTCGTTTTTAGAAGGTAATATCAAAGACGTCGCGTTCGACGATACGTGCTTCTTTCTTCTCAACAAGGTCTCCCCCGTTGGAATAGAAGCAATTCTGGGCAAGAATGGCGTCCATCGCTGCATTGACCTGGGCAGGATCGACAGGATCGACAGGATCATCCAGGCTGATCGTTACTGTTTTGCCTTCTTCATTTAAAAATTTCAACTCCAGCTTTTTCATTTATTCTCCTCCTTCGAAATTATGATTCCGTCAAAACTGAGCGGTCATCACGAGCGATATCAACTAAAATGTGCTGCTGTAACGGAGATACAGCGATCGATACTTCATGCAATTGTTCGTCAGTAGCATCTGTTTTAATGTTGTTAAAAGATTTTCGTTTGAGCATCATGTTTCCGTCTTCATCTGTTCCTGTTGAAAAGACAAGCTGCAAGCGACTATCTACTTTTAAAGTATTTACGGCCATCTGCTTCACCTCCTCTCACTTCTATAATCGAAGGAGAAGAGAAAAAAGTGTCAATGGTTCGCGTTTTTTTATAATAGAAGTCTCTCATTAAAAAAAGCGTCAGGGGAAGGAACCTGAAGTGGCTCCTTCCCCTGACGCTTTTTCATTAAGTATCAACCGTTATCAAAAATCGTTAATCCTATGAGTCCTAACATTACAATAATACTTACAAAAAACATGACCATCTCCATCTCTGTTCCACCCCTCTTTCCTCTCTATCATAGCAAATATTTAAAGCGTTTGCTTTGGTAGTTCCCTAATCCTTGAATATTTTTATCTTTCCCTGAAAAGTAAATAGAAACACTCCACTTTTCACATTCCTGACATAACAAATTGAACAGATTGTGAAATAGTGAACAATGTATGGATAAACTTACCTCATACACTTATACTTGAATTGTAAGAAAGAAACCTTCTTACATGACATCATGTGAAATGGTGAACAATCTTTTAATAAGGAGTGATTGACATGTTGAATGAATTATTACGAAACAACAAGATCGTTGCAATGATCCTGACCGTCTTTCGCGTTTATCTGGGGTACACCTGGCTGACCGCCGGCATAGGAAAAATCACAGGCGGATTTGAAGTGAGTGGTTTTCTGAATGGAGCAATTGCGAAAGCAGAAGGAGCACATCCGGCTGTCCAGGGCTGGTGGGCCGCCTTCCTAGAACAATTTGCCTTACCAAACCATGAGTTTTTCGCTTTCCTTGTCATGTGGGGAGAAGTTCTCATAGGGATTGCACTTATCTTAGGATTATTCACGAACGTAGCTGCTTTCGGTGGCATTCTCATGAATTTCGCTTTCTTATTCAGTGGAACAGTCAGCACAAACCCGCAAATGGTTCTGCTCACGATCTTCATCCTCGTTGCCGGGGCCAATGCCGGTCGCTATGGATTAGACCGCTGGGTTGTACCAATGCTTAAAAAACAAGGAACCAAACTCCCTCACAGAAGAAGAAGACTTGCCCATCAATAATACACCAAGCCCTATGTATTGCTCATAGGGCTTTTTTCGTTTATTTTACTTTGGGATGAGGTATGATGATTTTATACATAAGTTTCAAAGATCGTATTGGAAAGAGGTGTCCTATGGCAACGTATATCTTCCGCTTTTTTATTTTTTGGTACATATGCGGAGTGTTTTTAGTAACGTTCGACTGGCTTCCTCCTTGGCTTGAATGGGCGAACAGTGTTTTTTTGATAACCGCCGGGGTCGTAGCTGGGATGTATTTTATGAAGATGTACGGCGTTTGGCGCGGAATCATCTACAACCTGATCATTATTGTCGTTAGTATCTATGTGGAACACTTGGGAGTGAAATACAATTTCTTATTCGGAGCCTACCATTATACAGAAAACTTCGGATTAAAAATTGCGGATACACCGATTACCATCGGATTCGCCTGGCTTTTAATCATCGGATGTTCCCATGAGTTGGCAAGAGTGTTGTCGAGTGGGTGGAATCCTTGGACAAGCCGGTTCATTTTCGTTGTTACCGGTGCGTTAGCTGCGGTGACCATGGACCTTATTCTCGATCCAGTTTCTTTCAAAGTGAAAGAATATTGGATTTGGGAAGATCCTGGCTTTTATTACGATATCCCGTTTTCCAACTTCTTTGGCTGGTTTGTCCTGGCTGCCCTGTTTCACCTCATTTTCCTGTTCATGCATCGGGACATGGAAAATCGAAACGTTCCCCCTTGGCCTGGGAGGATGATCCTGACGTTCGGTCTAATCATCTTCCTGTTTCTGTGCATTGCGTTTACCGGCCGATTATATGGGGCGATTATGTTCGTGAGTGCTCTTACCCTCTTATGGTATGGCTTGTATTTTTGGAGGAGATCAAATGTTTCAACCCGCACGTAAAACGTCATGGATCGAGTGGGGATTCACCCGCTTCAATCGGTTGTTTTTAAACTATCATTTCAACCACATTAAAATTCAACATCCTTCTACTGTACCTGATGAGAAGACCCTGTTTCTTATCAATCATTCAACATGGTGGGATCCCCTTTTCATCTTTTATATCAACGATCGACTTGTGAAATCAGACGGCTATGGAATGATGCATGAAGAAGGCATCGAGCGCTTTCCATTTTTCAGGAGAATTGGAGCATTTTCTGTAAATGGCGAGGATCGCCGTCACCTCGTGCAATCCTTGCAATACAGTACCCGTTTGCTTGAAGAGGGAAGAACGGTGTGGATTTTTCCTCAGGGGAATGAACAGCCCCTCGAGAAAAGACCGCTTGAATTTTTTTCAGGAGTCAGTTATCTCACCCAGCGTTGCCCGGACATCAATGTCGTGCCTGTTTCCCTGTACTATGCCCTTGAGCATACGAAAAAGCCGAATGCCTACATAGTTCTGGGGGAAGCTCTCCCTAGAGAGGACTACGAGACACTCTCCAGAAAAGAAAGAACACGGTATTTTGAAAACAAGGCTACCCAACAGCTGGATGAATTACGCCAGAACGTCATAGAAGAAAATCTTCACGCCTTTAAAAAGTTATAAGGGAAAGGAGGAAACGTCATGTCATTCTTTTTTATCGTCTTCATCATCACGATCGTTTTGAATGTGTGGACCATTATTAACATCTTCTTCCTCTACCCATTATCAGCCAATAGAGAGCTCGGAAAAACGCCATCCGTTTCGCTGCTCGTACCGTTAAGAAACGAAGCAGACAATGTAGAAGGATTGATCCATTCCCTCCGCTCGCTTACTTATCCTGATGTGGAAGTGATCCTGCTAGATGATCATTCGGAAGATGGCACCTTCGAAAAACTGAACGAACAGGTCAGAGATGATGGACGCTTCACGATCATTCAGGGTAAGGAGCTTCCTGAAGATTGGAATGGCAAAGTCCATGCCTGTCACCAGCTCTCTCAGGCTGCCAATGGTGAGTATTATTTATTCCTGGATGCTGATGCGCGTGTCGCCCCTGGCATCATTCAACAAACGCTCGCCATGATGCAGGAGAAAAAGGCGAGCATGTTAAGTGGATTTCCGAATTACCCGAATGCCAACTTCCTCAGTCATATGCTCGTCCCGCTTCAGCATATGGTTGTGCTGCTCCACCTTCCTCTGTTCGTCGCGAACCGGACGACGAAGCCGATGTTTACCGCTGCGTGCGGGATTTTTATTATGATTGATCGAAAAGCATATGAAGCTATTGGAGGTCATGCATCTGTCAAAAGCTCTCTTGTCGAAGACGTACATATTGCTAGAGAAGTGAAAAAACACGGATACAAGATGATTCTCGCTAATATTACAGAATCGGTCCTTTCCTACATGTACGATTCAGGTAAAGAGACATGGGAAGGCTTTAAAAAGAATGTGTACACAGGGATCGGTCGATCTGCTGGCATGGTCGTATTTTTGACCATATTCTATGTGGTTGTGTTCTTAACTCCCGCCGCATTCGCGATCGTTGGACTCGTCACCGGAGATTATGCCTTGGTTCTCCCCTATCTTTTGACGGTTGCATTCAAAATGTATGTGGATGCAAGGACGGGGCATCCCTTGTGGCTGTCCTTCCTTTTACCAGTAGCTGTTGTGCTGTTGATTGCCATCATGGTGGCATCGATGTTCGTTCATAAACGAGGAGAAAAATACCAATGGAAAGGGAGGTTCTATCAATGAAAGTGGCCATCATCGGAGGTGGACTCGGCGGCTTATCGGCTGCGGTCACCCTCGCTAAGCACGGAGCTGATGTACGGCTGTTTGAAAAAAATGATCACTTTGGCGGAAAAATGATGAGCGTCGACGAAGGTGGATTTCATTTTGATTTTGGTCCCAATACGATTACGATGCCTGAAGTATTTCAGGACGTCATCCGGCAGGGAGGACTCAATCCGCGGGAAGAGCTTCCTTTTGCGAAAATCGTCACACATACGAGAAATGAGTTTCACGATGGGACGACCTTTGATTTTTCCACAGACCAGGGATATATGAAACAGCAGCTTGGACAGGTAGATCCCAAAGGGCATGTGATGTATGAAGACTTTCTTATAGAAATCGAACGCTTGTACAACCTGTCTCAAAAGCACTTTTTACACAGGACCTTCAATGGGTGGACCGACTACCTTTCCCCCGCCCTTGCGAAAAGCATGACGAAGGTACGTCCGCTTGAATCGATGGATCACTTTTTCAGGCGGTATTTTTCAAACCCGAAAGTGATTCAGGCCTTGAACCGCTATTCTACCTATATCGGCTCCAATCCTTATCAAGCACCAGCCACGTTCAGTATGATCGCCCATCTTGAGTGGAATGATGGCGTTTACTTTGTACGTGGGGGCAACACAAGGATTGCGGATCGGTTCGTTAAAGCTGCTGAGAATGTCGGGGTAAGGCTGTACAGTGGAACCAAAGTCACTCGTATCCTTCACGAAAATCAAAGAGTGACGGGTGTGGAAACGGGTGACGGCGAGCGCTTCGAGGCGGACCATGTGATCTTGAATGGCGACCTGCTCCATGCTGTACCGGAGTTGGTCGATCCAGAAGCGAGACGGTCGATGAGCGATCGGAAGCTGAAAGGCTACGACCCGTCCATTTCAGCATTTGTCATTATGGCAGGCCTGAATACGAAACTCAGCCGTTTGAAGCACCATCATTTGTTTTTCTCAAGCGACTATAAAAAAGAATTCCGTGTGCTAAAGAACGGTTATTACGCCGATGATCCGACGATTTATATCTGCACTTCTTCCAAATCCGATTACTCTGTCTCCAATCAAGGGGATAACTGTTTCATCCTCGTCAACGCTCCCGCTCTCAAGGAAAAAGGCGGGTATGACAAGCACGCCTATAAAAACCACATCTATGATCGGCTCGAGGACGCGGGCGTAACCGTCAAAAGTCATATCCAGGTCGAAAAAGTGTGGGATCCCGCTGACATCCAGAATCATTTCGGCGCCTATCGCGGGTCCCTGTATGGACCTTCTTCCAACCGAAGGTCCCAAGCCTTCATGAGGCCGTTCAACAAATCCCAGGATCTTGATGGCCTCTGGTTTTGCGGAGGTAGTACACACCCGGGCGGTGGTTCTCCGATGGTCGTCCTGAGCGGACAGAACGTGGCCAACGAAATTCTCGGAAAGATTGTCCAAGTCGAATAACACCTCCCCTTTTCAGGCAAGCTAAAACAGGAGGTGTCCGGAATGGAGAAGAATACCAAACGCAACAAACCGCTGAAAGAAGAGAAGCACCCGATGAATCCCATTACGAACGACCTGGGTGTCGATCAGGATGAACAAGCGATGAACGGCGATTACGGGATGCTTGAAACGGAAGAAGAAGATCGCCAGCACGACCGTAAAAAATAAAAAAGAGGAAAGCATAGCGTCGCGTCTATGCTTTCCTCTTTTTATTCCTTCAGATTTAAAGTTTCATCCATTCTGAATAGGGATAGGATTCCAGATAAAACCGGAAGCGTACCCACCACTCCGATGGCCCACGGAACAGATAAGACATCCGCAAAGACTCCTGCAAGAATCGCTCCGAACGCATACCCGCTGTCACGCCAAAAGCGATAGATCCCCAGGGAAGTGGCCCTCCATTCCGGACGCGCAACATCACTGATCGAAGCAAGGATCGTTGGATAAACCATCGCCGTACCGATGCCTAAGAAAAGAGCACCGGCCAGCCACATGGCGTACGTTTGGACGATGAGAATAAACCATAGAGAAAGCCCTTGAAGGAACATTCCTGAAACAATCAGTTTCTTCCTGCCGATTTTGTCACTCCAAATGCCTGTGAACAGTTGAAAGAATCCCCAGGCCGCCGGATAAATGGCGACCACTGTTCCTACCTGCCCGACACTGAGACCACCAGCACTAAAGAAAATAGGAAACAGTCCCCACGCCATGCCATCCTTTAAGTTCGTCGTAAGACCAGCAAGACTGTTGCTGGATAAGTTTTTATTCTTCCAAGTCGTTTGCTGGAAGACTTCTTTTGTAGATAAATCATCCGTTGTGATTTTCTTCATTCTTTGGCGTTGGACATATTTGTCTGTATCTTCTGCGAACCATGATAAGCAAAAACCTGCGATAACGATGAGAATTCCCATATAAAAAGGCTCCGGGGTGAGGGAATATTGAGAAGCCACGTACCCTGAAACAGCAGCCATGACAGCGACACCAATGTATCCGGCGAATTCATTAAAACCGACAGCCAAACCTCTTTGTTCAGGATTTGCAAGGTCTATTTTCATATTGACAGTCATCGACCACGTCAGGGCCTGGTTCACCCCAAGAAAGATGTTTGCCATGACGATCATCCACCAGGCTTCCGCGAAGATGACAAGCAGAGGGACAACCAGACCGATCGCCCAACCACCTAATAGCACGCGTTTCCTCCCCCATCGGTCTGCCATGGTTCCGGCGAAAAAGTTCATGATTGCTTTCGAAAAACCGAAGCTGACGATAAAAGATAGCGCGGCACTTGTAGAAGCTATTTCATAAACTTCTTCCCCAATAGTGGGCAGGATCGTGCGTTCTAATCCGACCATGGAGCCCACAAAGAAATTCACGAGTACGAGGAGGGAAAAAGAAAGGATATTTTCCTTTACGCCTGCCTTTATGATTGGTTTCATTTTATTCACCTGCTCACTTCTCTACTGATTCCACTATGTTACCATACGGGGTATTAATATGAAAACATGCATGATTTTGAAGGGGTTTCGATTTTTCTATTCTCTTTTCAAAGGAAAAAAAGCATGCCTCTTGAGGAGCATGCTTTTAGAACGACCGAATATTCACTTTCATTTGTTCCTTCTTCTTTTTTCTTTCGGAAGGGTCGACGACTGTATCATCATACAAGTGACAGGCGACTTGATGACCTTCCCCGACTTCCTGCCATACAGGAGCTTGATCGCTGCAAACATCCATCGCGAAAGGACAGCGCGTCCGGAATACACAGCCACTAGGAGGATCGATCGGGCTTGGTATTTCTCCCTCAATAATCACTTGTTCCCTTTGATCTTCGATATCCGGGTCCGGAATAGGAATGGCGGATAGAAGAGCTTGGGTATAGGGATGAAGAGGATGATCATATAACCGGTCACTGCTCGTTAACTCGACTAAGTGACCGAGGTACATGACACCAATCCGATCCGAGATATGCTGCACCATAGAAAGATCATGGGCAATGAACAGATACGTCAGGCCTTTTTCTTCCTGAAGACGTTCCAGTAAGTTGACTACCTGCGCTTGTACTGATACATCCAGGGCAGAAATCGGCTCATCTGCGATAATGATTTCAGGGTCGAGTGCCAATGCGCGTGCGATGCCAATCCGCTGTCGCTGTCCCCCACTGAATTCGTGAGGATAACGGTTGGCATGGTCACGATTCAATCCCACTTCTTCAAGCAGCTCGTAAACACGTTCCATTCTTTCTTTATCAGAGGACAAGAGACCGTGAATTTCCATCGGTTCAAGGATGATTTCGGATACGGTTGAACGTGGGTTCAAGGATGCATAAGGGTCTTGGAAAATCATTTGCATCTGTCGTTTTAAGTGAAATTGTTCTTTCGGTGTACGATCGTGGACACTCTTCCCTTCAAAAAGGACTTCTCCACTTGTTTTTTCGTAGAGGTTCATGATTGTGCGCCCTGTTGTCGACTTCCCACAGCCGGATTCTCCGACAAGTCCGAGCGTCTCTCCTTTGTACAAGTCAAAACTGACACCATCGACAGCTTTCAATGATTTTCCTTTCCCCATCTTAAAATGCTTTTTCAGATCTTTCACTTCAAGGGTCTTGTGCAGGCTCATGAGGTTCCCTCCGTCTCGCTCCAGTATCTTCTTGCGACACATAACTCTTTTTCGTATACGGTTCCTTCCAAATCAATGATTTCAATACTCTTTCCAACGTTGGGTGAATGAAGCATCTTGTTGTCCCCGTAGTAAAAACCGACGTGATGGATGCTCCCTTTTCCTTCTTCGTAAGCAAAGAACAGGAGATCGCCCATTTGAAGATCGTTCAAGGGCACGTGCTTTCCACTTTTGGCCTGATCTGTCGCATCTCTCGGAATTGCGTAGTGAAAGGCTTTATGGATATTATAGGCAAAGCCTGAGCAATCGTATCCGAAAGCACTCATTCCTCCCCAAAAATAAGGAAGACCGACGAATGCTTCTCCTGAACGGATGAGGTCTTTCCCGCTTCCTTTTGCTTTTGTATCCTCTTTCTTTTCTACCAGGACGTCTTCTGAAACAAAATACCCGACCCCATCCGGATAAAGAACTTTGACTAAGGTATCGTTTTCCTCGATGACAGGAAGGGACGTTAGATAACTGACTTCCATAAGCGCTTCTTCTGCTCCATTGTAAAGCCACGCTTGCTTCTTATGTACAACCGCCCACTTTTCAGGATGCCAGTCCGCTTCATTTGGTTTGACCAGCTGACGTATAGGAATATATCCAGGATAGCCCCGTTTGTCTTTCTTGGAAGCCTGCGAGGGAACGACGACTTTTGCCCAGTCAGCCGCCCACTCGTCGATCCAGACTTCTTCGCCTAACAGCAGTTGGGATTGGACAAGGTTCTCATCACACAGTTCCCGCTTTTGATCGTCATCCAAAACCTTCAGCCAATCTTTCATAGAAGCTGATGCCTGGAGTGAGATTTGATCCACCTCCCTGGGAGAATCAGGAGCTGTCCAAAGAGTGGCTACAGGAACGCGCACCACTCTCTTCTCATGGTTTTGATTTGTCTGTGTCATCCATTGACCTCCTTTAATAGAGTTATTTTTATATGTTCACCGTCTGTTCGGTATTTACGTTGACCAGCCCCAACCCGTCACCTTCCGGAAACGTAAGCCGGGCTTTTTCATACTGGACTCCGCCTTCAATCGGGTCTTCTGTCAGCATCAACGGGGCATCAAAGTCTATCCTCGTGACATTGCTTTGACTTGCTGCAAAATGAGCGGCTGCCGTGATTCCGAGTTTAGTCTCAATCATGCTGCCGACCATGCATTCCACTCCATTGGCTTCAGCCAGATGATTGATTTTCACGGCTTCATGAATACCACCGGATTTCATTAGCTTGATATTAATCAGATCCGCGCTCCGTGTTTCCAATATCCGCTTTGCATCTATTGGACTAAAAACACTCTCATCAGCCATGATCGGTGTGTACGTATGATCGGTGACTTGTTTCAAACCTTCGGTGTCATTAGCATGGACAGGCTGTTCCACCAACTCTATGGGAAGGTGACAGTCTTCCATTTTACGGATGGCGTAGATGGCTTCTTTCGGCGACCACCCTTGATTCGCATCCAGCCTGATCCGCACCCCTTCGCCAACCCGCTCGTGAATGGTCTGAATCCGTTCGACATCTTTTTCAATCGTATCTTTTCCAACTTTCACCTTTAAGACCTTAAACCCGTTGCTGACATATCGGGCAGCGTCGTCCGCCATTTCTTCGGGCTCATTGACACTGACCGTATAATCGGTTTCCAACTCGCGCTTCGATCCACCAAGCAATTGATAGAGTGGGAGTTGATAGATTTTGCCTAAAAGGTCATGGATAGCTATATCCACCGCAGCTTTAGCACTTGTATTCCCAATACAGCAGCCGTGGAGTTTTTTGAAAATATCCTCTCTATACGTGATGTCCTCACCCAGAAGAGCCGGTGTGATGATTTTATTTATCGTGTGATCGATGCTTGTTAAACTCTCTCCGGTAATGACAACCGTTGGCGGAGCTTCTCCCCACCCTGTAGTCCCATCTTCCCCCGTCACTTTCACGTAAATGGACTCTGCTACGGTGACCGTGCGTAAAGCCGTTTTGAACGGGGTATGTAAAGGAACCGCTACCGGATACGTTTCGATCGACTGTATTCTCATGCTCCTCCACCTTTCTTAGTAGACACCGGATTGTATCATCAGGGATTTCTTATGACTGGATAACACGGCATCTGTTCCTAATGGAATACTGTAATGGGGCAGACAGTGGCCAATCTTAAAACCGGCCAGCACCGGTTTATTCAATCTGGAAAAGTAGTCCTCATAAACCTGCACCAAAGATAAACTGTCATTTGTTTCATCTGTCTCCGTCCCACTAAAGTCTCCAAGGATGATTCCGGCCGCATCTTCGAATTTCCCTGCCAACTCCAATTGATTGAAAAAAGAATCCAAACGATAGAGTGGCTCCCCAATATCCTCCATAAACAGTAATTTCCCTTTTGTATCAATCTCGTAAGGGGTGCCCATTGTATTGACAAGTAAAGAAAGGTTTCCACCCACCACTTCGCCTGATGCTTCCCCTTCTGTAATCATCTCTAAAGGAGAAAGACGCTCGTTGTAATGAATCATTTCAGGTTCAAACAACTGCTGAAACATTTCTTCTGAATCTCCATCAAAATCTTCTTTTCCAACATCCGAACAAAGCATAGGCCCATGAAAAGTGACCAGTCCTGTCTCCTGTCGAATAGCGGTATGTAAACATGTGATATCACTATAGCCCCAGAAAATTTTAGGGTTAGCTTTTACCAGTGCGTAATCAATCGTTGAAACAATCCTTCCTGTTCCGTAACCGCCACCTGCACAAAAGATGGCGGAAACCTCCGGGTCTTGAAACATGTGATGGAGGTCTTCCAACCTTTCTTGATCATTTCCTGCTAGATAGCCATGTTTCTTCTTCATATGAGCTCCCAGTTTCACTTTCAAGCCTAAGCTTTCCAGAAAAGAAAGGGCTTTGTCTAAGTTGTTAAGATCCGGGGGACTTGCCGGGGCTATGACCCCGACCGTGTCCCCCGGGTTCAACCGTTCAGGTTTTATCATCTTCATTCCTCCAATGAAGGAAAAGAGGCGAAAGAATCGCCTCTTTTCAAAGAAAGTCTATTGCTTATCCGCCCACTTCAACTCAAGGTACCCTACAGGGTGACGAATGATATCAGATACGTTGTCTTTCTCAAGAACGACCTGGTTATAGAAATGAACAGGGAAAATCGGCATCTCTTCAAAAAGAAGCTTCTCTGCTTCATACATCAATTCCCAGCGCTGTTCTTCATCCGCTTCATTTTTAGCATCGTCAATCAGCTGATCGTACTCTTGATTGGACCAGCCTGTACGGTTCATGGAAGAATCCGTCGTGAAGCTCTCAAGGAAGTTGATGGGATCGGCATAATCAGCTAAGAAAGAACTTCTGGAAAGTTGGTGTTCCAATGCTTTTTGCGCTTCAAGGAAGACGTTCCATTCCGCATTCTCAAGCGTAACTTCCACCCCAAGATTTTCCTTGAACATTTGCTGGATGGCTTCTGCAATTTTCTTGTTGTCTTCGCTCGTGTTATAGGAAAGGGTGATGGCCGGAAGTTCGTCATACCCTTCTTCCTCCATGCCCTCCTCAAGCCATTGTTTCGCTTCTTCTACATTCGTTTCCACAAGCTTACCATTGTGTTCACGGAAATCTTCCCCTGATGGACTCTCAAATCCATAGGAGACAAAGCCATACGCGGGTTCTTCTTTATTCTTCGTCACATAATCAACGATTTCCTGTTGATTCACACTCATAGCCAGAGCTTTTCTGATCTTCTTATTCTGAAAAGGCTCTTCATTCACGTTAAAACGGTAAAAAGCTGTACCTGCCTGATCTTGGATCGATAACTCTTCACTATCTAACAGCTGCTCAGCCATGTCAGACGGTATATTGGAAGTATCAAGCTCGCCGCTTTCATACATTTGGTATTCCGTATTGGTATCATTCACCATCGCCCAGTGAACTTCATCCAGCTTCACCGTCTCGTGATCCCAGTATTCTTCATTCTTTTTCATAAGCATTTCACTGTCATGCTTCCATTCTGCCAAGGCGAATGGTCCGTTTCCTACAAAGCTGTCCGCTTCCGCAAACCACTCCGGGTTTTCTGTGGCTACAGACTCATTGATCGGGAAAAACGCCGGGTTGGAAATGATATTCAGGAAATATCCTGTCGGTGCACTCAAGGTCACTTTCAACTCTTTATCACTGACCGCTTCCACCATCACATCATCAGCAGAGCCTTCTCCATTGTTGAAGGCTTCTCCCCCTTCAATGAAATAACCGAGGAAAGCGGCTGGTGAGGCCGTTTCAGGATCGAGCAGACGTTTCCAGGCAAACGCGTAGTCCCCTGCTGTCACGTCATCTCCATTCGACCATTTGGCATTTTCCCGGATGAAGAAGGTATATTCCTTCCCATCTTCAGAGATTTCCCATTTCTCGGCAGTGGCCGGTTCTGGCGTGTGGTCTTTACCAAGACGCGTCAGACCTTCCATTAAATTGTTCAGCGCATTCCAGGAAACCGCATCAAACCCCTGCGAGGGATCGAAGGATGTCGGCTCCTCTCCGTTATTCAATAGCAAGGTGTTTGATCCGGAGTCACTTTCCCCTTCAGAATCTCCCTCATCACTTTCTCCTGCACTTTCGGACGCTGTACATGCAGCTAACACTAAGACAAGTAAAACCCCCATAAAGATTGTCCACCATTTTTTCATACTCGTTCTCCTCTCTATATGTTTAATAAGTTGACGCCATATATTTCTTTGCCCGCTCATCCTGCAGCCAGCAGTCCACCTCATGTGTTCTGCTCAACTCCGACTGAAACGGATACACCTTTGTGCATACCTCCATGACCATTGGACACCTGGCAGCAAATGGACAGCCTTCCGGTGGTGAAAACAAATCCGGAGGAGTCCCATCTATAGGTACTAATTTCTCTCCTTTTTGATCCATCCGCGGCACCGAGTGTAGCAGTCCTCTTGTGTAAGGGTGCTGCGGTGTATAAAAGATTTCTTTCCGTGTCCCTGTTTCAATGACTTTGCCCGCATACATGACCGCAATGCGATCAGCGATTTTAGCCACAACCCCTAAATCATGTGTGATGAGGATGATGGAAACGCCGGTCTGTTTCTGTATTTTTTGAAACAGCTGAAGGATTTGGGCCTGAATGGTTACATCCAAAGCTGTTGTCGGTTCATCGGCAATCAGAAGTTCAGGATCACAAATCAGCGCCATCGCAATTACAATTCGCTGCCGCATGCCCCCACTGAATTCGTGAGGATACTGTTTCATACGTTCGACAGGATTGGGGATACCGACAAGGGTGAGCATGTCCATCGCCTGCTTATCCGCTTCCTTTCTTGAAATGGACCGATGCTGACGGAGTCCTTCCGTCAATTGGTCCCCAACAGTCAAGGTGGGGTTCAAGGCTGTCATTGGATCCTGGAAAATCATCGAAATATCCACCCCGCGGATTTTCCTTACTTCCTTGTCCGAAAGCTGAGTCATGTCCTGTCCTTTGAAAAGTATCGATCCGTCTTTGATCTCCCCTGGAGGTGTTGGAATGAGACGCATTATGCTGTTCGCCGTAACGCTCTTCCCACAACCGGACTCACCGACAATGGCAAGAGTTTCCCCGCGATATAGTTCTAAATTTACGCCGCGCACTGCCTGTACCTCTCCCCCGAAAGTTTTGAAAGACACATGCAGGTCACGGATGTCCAAGATTTTTTCCATTGATGTTTACCTCCTGAGCTTAGGATCGAGCGCATCCTGGAGACCATCTCCAAGCACGTTAAATGCGAACATGGTGGCTGAAATGAAAAAGCCTGGAAAGAAAAGCCGCCACCAGTCGCCGGATAAAATGACACCCAACGCATCATTGGCCATCATGCCCCAGCTTGCATAGGGAGACTGAATGCCTAACCCCAAAAAGCTTAGAAAAGCTTCGGCAAATATCGCTGTTGGAACGGTGAGAGTCATCTGTACGATGATCGGCCCCATCGTATTCGGCAGCAGATTTTTTTGTATGATCCGCTTCGTTTTCGCACCGAACGACTGGGAAGCCATGACAAATTCATTGTGTTTCAGCTGAAGAACCTGCCCTCTGACAATTCGCGCCATACCCACCCAGCCGGTAACTGTTAAAGCTATGATAATCGTTAAAAGACTTGGCCCCATGACTACGAGCAGCAGGATGACGACAAGAAGGTAAGGCAGGCCGTAGAGAATTTCGATGATCCGCATCATGATATTATCGGTTCTTCCACCCTTATATCCGGACAGCCCTCCATAAGCGACTCCTATAAAAAAGTCGATCAAAGCCGCCATCAATCCTACAAACAAGGAGATTCTAGCCCCGTACCAAGTTCTCGTGAACACATCTCGTCCTAATTCATCTGTACCGAACCAATGGGTGAAGGACGGGGCCTGGTTTTGGTTTGGCAGGTTTTGAGTATCGACATCGTGCGGGGAAATCCAAGGTCCGATGACAGCCATGACTCCTAAAAGAATAAGAAAAATCAGACCGAACATGGCCAACTTATTCTGGCGGAGTCTTCTCCAAGCATCTTCCCAGTAGGAAAGAGAAGGACGAACAACCGATTCGGCATCTTCGGTATTCTGCTCTTTTGGTTTGAACCATTCGTCTGGAATGGATGAATGAGGCGTTTGTTCCTTCTGTTTTTTTGCTGGAATCACTTTACCTGCCCCCTTCTTTATGCAGCTTGATTCTAGGATCGAGTATTCCATAAGCAATATCCACCAGGAACAGCATCAATACAAGGAAAGCACTATAAAAAACGGTGGTTCCCATAATGACCGGGTAGTCCCGCTGGTTGATCCCTTCAACGAAATACTTACCCATACCGGGGATGGCGAAGATCTTTTCGATGACAAACGTCCCTGTTAAGACCCCTGCAATCAACGTACCTAAAATGGTGACCACTGGCATGAGTGCATTCTTCAAGGCATGCTTCACAATGATTTTGGCTGGGGATAGTCCTTTGGCCCGCGCCGTTTTTATGTAATCCTGTGTTAACGTCTCAAGCATACTTGATCTTGTTAAACGGGCAATTATGGCCATCGGACCGGTGGCCAGCGCAATAATCGGAAGCACCATATGTTGCGGGCTGCTCCATGTCGCAGCAGGGAGCACCCCTAGGTTGACGGCCAGCTGCTGAATCAACAAGGTAGCTAATACAAAGTTAGGAATCGATATTCCGAGTACGGCAATGGTCATCGCTATGTAATCTATGATTCCATTGTGCTTCAATGCCGCGAATACACCGAGAGCAACTCCAGATATGAGAGCAATAAGGATCGTCCATATGCCCAACTCCGCGGATATAGGAAAACCTCTGCCTAATAAACCATTGACCGTTTCTGTTGGTTGTTTAATCGAAGGACCGAAATCCAAGGTCACAATGGATTTCAAATACAACACATACTGCACAACTAACGGTTCGTCCAGGTGATAGTGAGCCTCTAAATTCTTCTGTACGGCTTCGTTGGTTGTCCGCTCTTCATTAAACGGAGAACCCGGTAGTAGATTCATTAAGAAAAACGTAAGCGTGGCAATGATAAAAACAGTAACAATCATGTAAATGAAGCGTTTCAATATGTATTTTGCCATGACTCTTCCCCCTAGCTGGATGTTGTCTGCATGGCAAGCTCTGTCATGACAAGCATGGCTTGGTATGCTTCCACTATGTTTTTGGCTTGAAACCTTACCGTCGTTGAATTTGGTTCGATTTCCGTACCAGGCATGAGACTTGCCCATTCGGCCTGGCCATAATTCATAAATTCTATCCTCAGAGTGGGGTGTTCTGGAGGTACGAGGGGCTCCATTCGATCTCGATTATGTATCGCTTCCTCCGTTCTTTTTTGCAAAAGCTCCCCAGCTTTTTTCGGTGTTAAACTTTTCACAGCGGATCGAGAAATCGTTTCTTTCACCGGGGCTGTAATGATGTTCGGAATGAGCGATTCTGCTTCCATCGCCGCACAGTCATCTCCAGCAACCATCAATACAGGGACACCGTAATAACCGGCCACATACGCATTAAACCCAAGCTCTCCCACCGCCACATCATTTATGTAGAAATTACGCACCCCAAAAATCATCGAGTGTGAGAGCACGCCTCTTTGAGCTGCCCTGGCATGGTACCCTACAAAGATCGATCCAGCATACGATTCATCCAACCCTTGAATCATAGATAATGGTTTGACACTTCCTGTAATCAATGTGGCATCCGGATGAATCTCATCAATCAGTAAATTGTTCATCTTCGAATGGCTGTCATTGACCAATACTTCTTCCGCATGGTTTTGAAACGCGGCTTCGATGACATGGTTCGTTTCCTGTGTCATAATTCTCCTCGCCCGTTCATAATTGTGCTCCGAAGAATCCACAAAGGTGTAATCAGGTACTCCCGTTATTCCCTCCATGTCAACGGAGAGGTACAACTTCATGAAAACCATCTCCTTTTTTGGTAATTTTGTTAATTTTCATAAAATTTTACCAGTAGATGACAAATTTTTCAATAGGACTCTTACTCTACTTCTGTTTAACGCACAAAAGCACAACTAGGAGAAAGGATTACGGAAAATAAAAAAGACAGCTGCCGTGCGGGCGCTGTCTTTTCTTTTCTTATAATAAACGAATATGCGTGATTTTTGCCTGTGGGTTACTTTTCAGGTGACTCTCCCGCGCTTTTTCTTTATGCGATGCATACACAGGTACCTGTTTCACGACGCCTGATTTTGCCTGGTAATAGATTAAATATTTTTCTGCCATTGTAATCTACCTTTCCTTATTCATGGTTGCTACAAGTATTCGCCCGATTCGATCGTAATATACATGATGTTGGGTCTTGGTCTTGGGCTCGGTCCTGGCGTTCTTGCGCGCGTTCCAACGTTCTTGCGCGCGTTCCAACGTTCTTGCGC